>CAWHLB010000018.1:0-548638 GCA_963830115.1 uncultured delta proteobacterium | reverse complement strand
TTTTTGTACCGTTACTGGTTCGTTCCGTATTGCTACATTCGCTCCGCGCGATCGGGCTCAGAGAACAGTAAAGCGATCGCTTGACCATCGATGTCGAGGGCAGGCCGTCCCTATCTCACCCGGTGAGGTGGCGGCCCGCGACGCTTTCCACCATTCTCCCTCGCCGTGTCCCGGAAGAAGCGACGCGTGGCCGTTACCCTCGGCGTCCTCGCTCTTTTTTGCGGCCTCGTCGCCCTGACCCTCGCCACGCGCGCCGATCCCGCCCGGCGGTGGTCGGCACGGGGGTGGGTCCCACGGCGAGCTGCGCGTGGTCCGTGCCCGAAGCCCCCTCGGCGTACCCTTGCATCCCTGCGCGCGCTGCGATGCGGTACACGGTCGGCTGCCGGACGAAGCACCGCGTCCACGTCGTCGACACGGCCGACGACGGCCACTGGCTCGAGGTCCGCGACGCGCACGGGACCGATGGCTGGATCGTCGAACGCTACCTGGCGTCGGGCGCCGCGCCCGGCCCGCAGGAAGAGGCCCCGAGCCACCCGCGAGCGCGTGCTCGGGCCCTTTCGTCGTCCTCGCCCTGGGCCTCCCCGCCGCCTGCGAGCGGGCCTCGCCCTGCGCACGCACGAAGGTCGCCGGCGTCGTGCAGCGGGCGACGTCACGCGTCGGAACCTGGAACCTGCACTGGTTTCCGGACGGTCGGGCGGGCGGCAGCCCCGGTGACGAGGCGACCGATGTGCCCTGGATGGCCTGGGCGATCGCGTCAATCGACGTGGACGTGCTCGTGGTGGAGGAGGTCGTGCAAGACCTGCCAGGTGGACGCCGCGCCGTGCTCGCGCTCCTCGCCGGCTTGCGGCGCGATACGGCGACCCCTGGCGCGCCGCCTTCGACACCTGTCCCGACGACGGCCGCCAGCACGTGGGCTTCCTGTGGGACACGTCCCACGTGTCCTTGAACGACGTGCAGACCCTCGGTGCCCTCAACCCCACGGGCTCGGCCTGCAGTCATCGCCTCCGGCCCGGGGTGGCGGCGCATGCGCGCTTCGAGACAGGCCTCGACCTCTGGCTCGTCGGCCTGCACCTCGACAGCGGCATCACGGCCCGCGACTACGGCAATCGTCGCACGACCCTGCGGCGCCTCGGCGAAGCCCTCCCGGCCCTCGACGGGGCGAGCACGCGCGCGCGATGCTCGTGACGGGCGACCTCAACACCATGGGCTGCGAGCGCTGCACACCACCCGTCGCCGCCACCGACGAGGTCACCGCGCTCGACCCCCTCTTCGGTGCGGCCGGCCTCACGCACCTCGTGACGCGCGCGCCCTGTACCGAGTACTACCGCGGCCGGGGCGGCTGGCTCGGATCACTTCGGCCTGAGCGAGACACTCGCGGCCCGCGTGGTCGGCCACCACGCCGAGACCGACGGCCCCTGCGGCGCCCTCGCCTGCGCAGCCCCCAAGGGCGCCGCCGCCCACGCCGCCTTCGCGCACCTGAGCGACCACTGCCCCCTCGTCGTCGAGCTCCACGGCGGGAGCGCGCCCTGAGCCGCACGTCACTCAGATGAGCGGGGGCGCGGGGTCCTGCACGCAGGCGCCGATCTTCGAGGACCATGTACGCGAGGGCCTGCTCCTGCCCGGTGAGCGCGCCGCCGCCGCCCGGTCCGCCTTCCACCGTGTGGTAGCTGCTGAACAGGACGCGCCCGCACCCGACGCCGAACGTAATGGTGAGAGGCCGGTCGGCCATGCCGGCGATGGGGGGCGGGCCAGCAGCCGCCACCCATCCCGCCGTACCAGGATACGTTGCCGCTCATCCAGACCTTCACGTGGCTCGTGTCCACCGCCGCCGGATGACGGCCCAGCCGTCGAGCCAGCCCTGGGTGGCGAGCTGCCCCGACGCGTCGACGGTGCCGTTCTGCATCAGCCACGACGCGAGCGTGTCATCGTGCACCGTCGCGTTGACGGGGTTCATCCCGGCGCCCACTTCCGCTGCGTCGGCAGGCTGGGGCGTCGACGACAGACCATTGGACCCGGCCTGGAAGTCGATGGCCGACGGCCAGGTGTCCTCGATGAGGTCGTAGGACTCGTCGGTCACGTAGAGCCGACCGCCGTTCTGCACGAAGGTGCGCAGGTTGGTCGCGTAGGCGGGGTTGTTCAAGGCGGGGTAATAGGTCGGCTCGGCGAGCGCCGCGCCGCAGTCGACGAAGATGATGTCGTAGTTGCTCAGGCGACTCGGGTCGGCGAGCAGCGCGCTCGCCGCCTCGGTGCCGCTGTCGGCCGCGTCCGAGGTGCCGGGCACGATCTGGAACGCGTCGGGGGCGAGACCGAGCTTGGCGAGCACGTCCTCCATGCAATCGAAGTCGCCCGTGATGACCGCGATGCGCGGCACGTTGCCCTGGGATGCATCCGAGGGCAGGCGCGTAGCGTCGGGGGGCGGCGTGTTGTCGGTGCAGGAATTGACGTGGACGTTCGTCACGCGTCGGAACAGCCCCTTCTCGACGACGAGGTTTTCGTCGCCGGCCGGCACTCCGTTCAGCACGAAGTGACCGCCGATGTCCGTCTCGGTCGAGGCCACGACGCTGCTCATGTCGACGCACGTGCCGCAGGTTCCCACGTGGGGCACCGCGCTCGGGTCGCCGACGGGGATGTAGACCATCGCGCCCGGCACCGGCAGCCGACCGTTCGGGAACGTGACCGTGCCCGAGATCGTGGTCGTGCCGCCGCCGGGGCACGTCGACGGAGGCGGAAGGGGTGTGCCGGGGCCGGCGTCCACGCCCGGCACGGGGCTCGGTCCGCCGCCGGTTCCTGCATCCGTCCGGGGCGGCCGGTACGTGCCCGATCCCGGTGTGGCGCTCGTACAACCGACCAGCACGACAGCCGCGGCGAGCAGCAACTGGCCCATGTGACGCATGTCCATGGACTGGTACCAAGCAGGCACCGTGCCACTCTCGCACAACGAGGCAAGGGGCGCCGTTCCCCGAGGAACCACGCCCATGACGCCCGTCCTTCGCCCGTCCTTCGCCCCTGCGCCTCGACCCGCCGGAGCCCGGCGTGCCAGGTCTGGCGTTCCCGGTGGCGCACGCAAGGCTCCTATCGCGCACGCCACCGTTCCGCCCCCCGTGCTCAGATGAGCGGGGGCGCGGGGTCCTGCACGCAGGCGCCGATCTCGAGGACCATGTACGCGAGGGCCTGCTCCTGCCCGGTGAGCGCGCCGCCGCCGCCCGGTCCGCCTTCCACCGTGTGGTAGCTGCTGAACAGGACGCGCCCGCACCCGACACCGAAGGTCACGGTCAGGGGCCGCTCTGCCGAGCTGGGCGAGCCGTAACCCGACGTGTCGGGGTAGAACGACACGTTGCCGCTCATCCAGACCTTCACGTGGCTCGTGTCCACGGCGCGGATGACGGCCCAGCCGTCGAGCCAGCCCTGGGTGGCGAGCTGCCCCGACCCGTCGAGGGTCCCGTTCTGCATCAGCCACGATGCGAGCGTGTCGTCCTGCACCGTCGCGTTGACGGGGTTCGTCCCGGCGCCCACCTCGGCTGCGTCGGCGGGCTGGGGCGTCGACGACAGACCGTTCGACCCGGCCTGGAAGTCGATGGCCGACGGATAGGTGTCCTCGATGAGGTCGTAGGACTCGTCGGTCACGTAGAGCCGACCGCCGTTCTGCACGAAGGTGCGCAGGTTGTTCGCGTAGGCGGGATTGTTGAGGGCCGGATAGTAGGTCGGCTCGGCGACCGCCGCACCGCAATCGACGAAGATGATGTCGTAGTTGCTCAGGCGAACCGGATCGGCGAGCAGCGCGCTCGCCGCCTCGGTGCCGCTGTCCACAGCGTCCGAGGTGCCGGGCACGATCTGGAATGCGTCGGGGGCGAGACCGAGCTTGGCGAGCACGTCCTCCATGTGGTCGTAGTCACCCGTGATGACCGCGATGCGCGGCACGTTGCCCTGGGATGCATCCGAGGGCAGGCGCGTAGCGTCGGGGGGCGGCGTGTTGTCGGTGCAGGAATTGACGTGGACGTTCGTCACGCGTCGGAACAGCCCCTTCTCGACGACGAGGTTCTCGTCCCCGGCCGGCACTCCGCTCAGCACGAAGTGGCCGGCGATGTCGGTCTGTGTGGCGGCCACGACGCTGCTCATGTCGACACAGCTGCCGCAGGCCCCCACGTGGGGCACCGAGCTCGGGTCGCCGATCGGGATGTACACGTTGGCGCCCGGCACGGGCAGCCGGCCGTTCGGGAACGTCACCGTACCCGAGAGCGAGGTCGTGCCGCCGCCAGGGCAGGTCGGGGGTGGCGGGGGCGTGCCGGCATCCACTCCCGGCGGGAAACCGGAGTCCGTCCCGCCCCCTCCGCCGGCGTCCCTCGGACCGTGGTAGCCGCCCGACCCGACGGCGCTCGTGCAACCGAGCAACCCCACGGCTGCCGCGATGGACAACCAATCCAAGGAGCGTGTTCGCATACAAAGGGTACGAACGGACAATGTGCCACCTTCCGTCCAGAAACCTACAGAGTGCGCAAATGAAGGCAACTGTGATCGCCGGGGTGTTGTCGGTAGCGCGGTCCGGCGACGCGGTCGGGTCGCGTGGCACGGACTGGCGCGCAGCCTTACCAAGATACCATGGGTATCCTGCTATCGTGGTTGGTGCTGTCGGTCGCCGTGTGGATCACGTCGGCCCTGCTGCCGAAGATGCACGTGTCGGGCCCGGGCGGCGTGCTGCTCGTGGCCGCGATCTTCGGTCTCCTCAACACCTTCGTCGGCTGGCTGCTCTTCGTGGCGATCGGGATTGGCACCCTCGGGCTCGGGTTCGTGTTCGCCTTCGTCACGCGCTGGGTCGTCGACGCCATCCTGCTCGAGGTGACCGACAGCTTGACGTCGCGGCTCAGCATCGAGGGCTGGGGCACCGCCTTCCTCGCGGCGCTCTTGATGGCGGGGATCGGCACCGTGGCCGAAGCGGCGCTCCGGCTCGGCCACCTCCCCTGACTCGGATCCGAGGGGCGCGTCCGCGTTAGTGGGCCGACACGATCCGGGCGCTCCGGATGTAGTCGAGCTGGGGGAAGGACGCGTGCAGATAGGCGTTGCCCTCGTGCTGGATCTCGCCCTGGGAAGGTCCCCGCCCGCCGGGCGCGCCCTCGCCGTAGCCCGAGTACAGGGCGTCGACCGGCCGCATGTCGCGCACCTTGCCTATGGGCGAGAAGCCCATGGAGTCGAGGCGCGAGTTGTCGCCGAAGTCGATGAAGAACTGAGTCGCGCGGCTGTTCGGGCCCGCCGTAGCGAAGCTCACCATGCCACGCGTGTTGTGTTTCACGACGGGGTCGTCGGGGATATTGGCTCGATCCCACGCGGCCGCGATCTGGGGGGTGCCGCTGATGCCGGCCTGCGCCATGAAGCCGGAGATGACACGGAAGAAGGCCACGTCGGTGAAGAAGCCGATCTTGACGAGGTTGTAGAACCGGTCGGCGCCGTGGGGCGACCAGCTTCGCGTCACGTCGATGAGCACCTTGCCCTTGGTCGTGTCGAGCGCGACCGTGTAGCGGGCGGGCGCGGTCGCGTTGTCCCGGGAGGGGTCGAGCAGACGCGGATCGATCGCGCCTGTGGCTGCCGCGGCCGTCGCGGGAGGCATCGCGGCCGGGGCGGTCGCGCCCGGGCCGGCGGGTGGGGAAGCGGGCGTGGCCGGGCTCTGGGCGCCCCGGCTCGCCTGGTCGCCGCCGGCGGAGCCGGTGGTCCCGACGGAGCCCATGTCGGTGTGGGAAGACGGCGACTGCGCGGGCTCCGGCTGGAAGCTCGGTTCGGGCGGCCGGTGGCAGCCAACGAGCAAGAGCACGAGGGGCGCAGTGACAGAGAGGACGGATGAGGGTCGTCGCATGGTGCCTCCTCCAACGGGGAGCGTGCTCGCACCTCCCGAGGCGGTGGCGGCGCGAGCGCGAGCCGTGAACGGCGCGCACCATAGCACCGCCGGCCGGACCCGGCTCACCCCCGGACCTCCTCCGCGTTGCAACGCCCTCGGCAGCGCTTAAGTCACAGCCCATGAGCCGCGAGACCATCGCCCGCGCTGGACGCACGCTCCTGTACGCGGCCATCGCGCTTCTGGTCTATCTGGTGCTCGAGCACTGGCGGATGGGCTGGCTCGTGGGGCCAATCGCCCTCCTCATCGCGGCCGGCCTCTTCGGCGCAGCGGCGTGGCATCGGCGCCGGGCCCGACAGCGGCTCGAGGAGATACGGCACCAACTGAGCGACCGGGCGAAGGTGACCGAGCGCGAAGCGCCGAAGCCGCGGTGACCTACGGGCTTCGGGTCGCCGCTCCCACCGAAGGGTGGTGCGCGGCGGCGGTCGTGGTAAGGGGGAAGTCATGCGCCGAAGGGGAATCGTGGCCGCGCTCATCGTGGCATCGATCGGAGCGGGGGCGCTTTCGCTCCTGCCCGTGGGAGATACGCTCGTGCACGCCCGAGGGCCGAACACGCCGGCACCGTCGATGGACCTGTCCGCCTTCTCCGACGCGCCCCCCGGCCGCCACCTGCGCGTCCTGTTCATCCATCACTCGATCGGCGGGCATCTCCTGGCCAAGCACGGGCCGCCGGTCGGGGGCGCGCACAACATCTGGCAGTCCCACCCGAACGGCGGCGGCATGCGCGACCTGCTCGAGGCCGCGGGCTACGAGGTGCACGAGGCCTCCTACGACAGCCGCGTCGGCAACGACACGGACATGTTCGACTGGCTACCCAAGTTCCACGACCACATGGACGAGGTGCTCCGGGTCGACATGCAGGACAAGCCGCTGCCGAACGGCGAAACGAACGACGTGGTGATGTTCAAGTCCTGCTTCCCGAACAGCTACTTCGTCGCGGAGGGGCGCGCGCCCGGCAACCCACGCGGCCCGGCCCTGACGGTCGCGAACGCGAAGGCCACGATGACCGCGGTGCGCGCCGAGCTCGAGAAGCACCCCGAGGTGCTCTTCGTCTACTTCACCACGCCGCCCCAGGCGCCGCGCATCGAGCCGCAGCCCGCCTGGAGGTGGCTCGCCAAGAAGATCCTGGGGCGACCCGAGGGGCCGGCCGCCCTCCGGCGGAGCGGCGCGCTGGCCCGCGAGCTCGCCGATTGGATGAAGGCGCCGGACGGATGGCTCCGCGGCTACCCGAAGCACAACATCGTGGTCTTCGACTACTACGACGTGCTGACGGGCGACGGCGCCTCGAACCTCCTCCACTACCCGACGCGCCACGGCTACGACCCCCACCCCGCGTCGGCGGGCCAGCGCCGGGCCGCGGCGAAGCTCGTGCCGTTCCTCGACCGCGCCGTCCGGCGCGCCGGCCTCGTCGACCGGGCCGCCGCCCATCCCTGAGGCCAATGGTTGCCCAGCCAATCGGCATTGCCCCTGAGGCGGCCGAGCGGAACGAGGTCGCCAGATCGGCGTCGAGGCGCCCGCCCGTGCCCGGCCCTCAGCTCAATCGCTTGCGCTCGACGAATGCGCTGATCCGTTCGATCGAGTCCAGGTTGTCGGGGAGCATCTCCGCGTCCTCGACCGTGATCCCGAAGGTGTCCTCGAGGAAGGCGATGACCTCGAGGACGCCGGTGGAGTCGACGATGCCCTCGTCGAGGAGCGACGCGTCGTCGAGGAGGGCCGCCGGATTGGCGACGTAGAAGTTGTTCGTAACGAACGTTCGAACCTGATCCCTGGTGTCCATGGTCCCCTGTCTCCAAGACGCATGCGTGTCCACGTTGGGCCCGTGGCTGGCGTAGGTCCTCGGCCCTGCGAAATACTGACGGAGCTGGCGGGCGCGTCAATCCTCGGGCGCGTCAATCCTTGCGGCGCCGGCCGACGGCCACGCGCACATCTCCGTTTTCGTCGACGACGAGGCGCGCCGTCTCGTAGGCCTGGGCGCGCTCGAAGAGGCGGCTGATCTCGACGCTCCTGGCCGTGCCCGATCTCGAACATCAGGACGCCGCCGGGCCGCAGGAAGTCGAGCGCCTCCTTGATCACCCGCTGCTGGATGCTGAGCCCGTAGGGCCCGCCGTCGAAGGCCTCGCGGGGCTCGTGGTCGAGCAGGGTCTTGCGGTCCTTCTCGAGCCTGCCGCTCGAAATGTACGGCGGGTTGCAGACGATCAAGTCGACCGAGCCCTCGAGGCCCCGCCCCGACAGAGCGCCGAAGAGGTCGCTCTGCACCACCTCCACGCGCTCGCCGAGGCCGTGGTGGGCCACGTTTCGCGCCGTGAGCGCGACGCAGCCGTCGGTCAGGTCCGCGGCCCACACATGGACGCCGTCCACGTGGGTCGCGATGGCGCAGGCCAGGTTGCCCGCGCCGCAGCACATGTCGATCATCCGCTGAGCCGCACCGACGGAGAGCTCGCGCAGCACCTCGATGGCGGTCCGGCCGAGCAACTCGGTCTCGCGACGGGGCACGAGCGCGCCCGGATCGGTGAGGATGTCGATGCCGAGGAAGGGCTCCCGGCCGATGACGTACGCGAGCGGCACGCCCGACAGGCGCCGCGCGACGAGCGACTCGGCGCGCTCGGAAGCGTCCGGCGCCGCCGCCCCTCCGGCCGCCTCCACGATGCGCGTGGCCTCCGTCGCCGCTGCCTCGATGCCGGCCCCGGCGAGCCGACTGGTCACGTGACCCAACAGATCGCTCATGACAACCCCCTCTTCTTGATCTTGCCGCTGGTCGTCTTGGGCAAGTCTGCGACGAAGACGATGTGCTTTGGAACCATGAAGGGCTCGAGACGGCTCTGGCACTCGCGCTGGATTTCCTTCTCCGTGAGCGCTGCGCCCTGCTCGAGGACGACGAAGGCCTTGACCGCCTGGCCGAGGATGTCGTCGTGCACGCCGATCACGGCAGCCTCGCGCACGCCGTCGATGTTCATCAAGGCGTTCTCGACCTCCTTGGGGGCCACCTTCTCGCCGCGCGACTTGATGATGTCGTCCATGCGTCCGACGAAGTAGAGGTAGCCCTCGTCGTCGAGCTTGACCAGGTCACCCGTGTACAGGACGTTCTCGCCGGGCAGGGGTCCGGGGCGGAGCTTCTTCGCCGTCTCCTCGGGCTTCTCCCAGTAGCCGCGCATCACCGTGGCGCCCCGGATGACGAGCTGGCCGACGACGCCCGGACCAACGCGCCGGTCCTCCTCGTCCACGACCCAGAGCTCGGTGTTCGGGATGGCGATGCCCACACTGGTCGGCTTTCGAGCGACGTCCTCGGGCGGCAGGTAGGTGCACCGCTTGCACTCGGTCAGGCCGTACATCGAGAAGATCTTCGCGTTGGGGAACCCACGCTGCAGCATCTCGATGTGCTTGACCGGCAGGGCGGCAGCCGTGTTGCTCACGTAGCGCACGCTCGAGAAGTCGTAGTCGCCGAGCGTCTTGAGCTTCCGACAGGATGGCGAAGATGGTCGGCACGCCGGGGAAGCCGGTGATGTGCTCCGCGGCCATCCGCGCGAGCACCTGCGCGGGGAAGGCGAAGGAACGCTCGAGCACCAGCCGCGCGCCCCAGCGGAAGGTCATGATCATCTGGTAGAGGCCGTAGTCGAAGGCCAGGGGCAGGACGCACAGGTGGACGTCGTCCTCGGTGTGCTCGAGGTAGGTGCCGACGGAGGTCGCGGCGGTGAGCATGTTGCGGTGGGTGAGCATCACGCCCTTCGGATCGCCGGTCGATCCCGAGGTGTAGATGATCGACGCCAGGTCGACGTCGAGGGCACGACGCTCCGGCGGCCGGTCGCGGGGCTCGCCCTCGAGGGCCCCGTCGAAGGACACGCCACCGGGCAGGCGCTCGAGGACGTCGGCGCCGATCTTCCCCGACACGATGGTGGTCCGGAGGTGCTCGGCGTGCGTGGCAGGCCCCTCGAAGACGCGGCGCAGGTGGGCGTCGGTGATGAGGGCCGCCGCGCGGCAGTCGTCGAGCATGTAGGCGAGCTTGTCGCTCTTGGTGAGCGGATTGACGACGGAGACGACGGCGTTGGCCTCGAGCACCGCCCAGAACGCGACCACGGTCTCGACGGTGTTGTCCCCGAAGATGATCACCCGGTCGCCGCGCTCGACACCCCGCTCGACGAGCGCCCAGGCGAGGGCGTGGGCCCGCTCGGCGATCTCGGCGTAGGTCAGCCGCTGCCCCTTGCACACGAGCGCCACGTGGTCCGGTCGGCGCGCGGCCGAAGCCGCCAGGTAGTCGTGAAGCAGGGGGACGGCGGTATGCATCGACGTAGGTTCGCTTGGAGCGTTGCGGCCGTTTGTTGCTGTTTGTGCCCTCGCTTCGCTCGGGGAGGGGGGCTCGCGCCCCCCTCCCGCTGCACGTTCGGCGGCAGACCCGCTTCGGCCACCGGGCTCCGCTTCGGACGCCGAACGCACACCGGCTCCCTCCCCCGCGGCTCGCCTTCGGCTCGTGTCGTGCTTGGAATGGCTTTTCATTCCCGTGGTCTCCCTTACGCCAGGCGGTCTACGTCTTTGGTCAGCGTCACCGGTGCGGCGGCCGGCGGGGCGTTGCGCACGAGCGCCTCGTGCAGTAGCTGGGTCGACAGCACGCCGACGACGGCCATGTTGTCGGCGTTCGAGAACTGGCCGCGGTCCGCCTGGCGCCGGACTTTGACCCAGAGCTGGGCGACCGCGCGCGGATCGAAGACGCCCGCATCGGCCACCGCGGCGGTGTCGAACCGGTCCGCGACCCATTCGGGCGCGCCGGCCCCGACGAAGGCGAGGGCGTCGGGCGCGCGGTAGGGCTGCTTCTTGCGCGCCAGGATCTCCTCGGGGCACGAGGCCGCGCGCCACGCGCTTGAGCACGTGCTTCTCGTCGAGCACGCGCAGCTTGTAGCTCGGCGGCAGCGAGTCGGCGAGCGCCACCACGTCCCGGTCGAGGAAGGGGAAGCGCCCCTCCACCGAGTGCGCCATCAGCATGCGGTCGCCCTGCGAGCGACAGCAGGTAGCCCGGGAGCAGCGTCCGCACCTCCAGGTACTGGTCGCTGGGCGAGCCACGGCCAACGCGCGAAGCGCTCGGGCAGCGTGGCGACGCAGCTCGGCCACCGGCGTCGCGGCCGCTCGACGCGCGGCGCGCGTCTCCGCCGAGAACAGGCGCCCGAGCGCGGAGGCGGCGCGCCAGCGCGGGTCGTGCGCGAAGCCGGGCGTCGCCATAGCGGTCGAGGTTGCGGCCGAAGAACTGCCGCGCCATCGCTTGCTGCGCCACGGGCGAGCGCGTGAGGTAGGGATAGAGCCGCTCGAGCAGACGGGGGCGCATCACGGATCCGGGCTGCCGCGCCCAGAAGCGGCGCACCTCGCCCTCGCGGAACAGGTCGTAGCCGGCGAACATCTCGTCGGCGCCCTCGCCGGTGAGCACCACCTTGATGCCCGTCTCGCGCACGAGGTGCGACAGCAGGAACAGCGGCGCGGGCGCGGTGCGGAGCACGGGCCGCTCGGCGTGCAGCACGGCCTTCGGGAAGGCCTCGGCGATGTCGCGCCGCGAGACGACGATCTCGTGGTGCTCGCTGCCGAGCCGCGCGACCATCATCTGCTGGTAGCGGGTCTCGTCGTACTCGGCGTCCTCGAAGCGGATCGAGAAGGTGTGGAAGCGCTCGC
Organism: uncultured delta proteobacterium; assembly: GCA_963830115.1. GTDB lineage: Bacteria > Myxococcota_A > Polyangia > Polyangiales > CAWHLB01 > CAWHLB01. The sequence goes on along the minus strand of CAWHLB010000018.1, from coordinate 537,111 downwards.
CCGACGGCCTCGCGCCCGAGGGCCGCCACCAGGGAGCTGTCGAGCCCGCCCGAGAGGTAGCTGCCCACGGGCACGTCGGCGCGCAGCATGCGCAGAGCCGTCGCCTTCCGCAGCGCATCGCGCACCGCCTCCGTCGCCTCCTCCAGGCTCCCGCGGAAGGCCCCGTCTCCCTCGTGCCCTTCCGGATACCGCGGCTCCCAGTAGGCGTGCTCGCGCGACGTCCGTCCGCCTCGCACCACGCGCACGAGCCCGGCCGGAGTCTCCTCGACGCCGCCGAACACGGTCGCCGGCGGCACCACGCTCCAGAAGGTGAAGATCTGCTGCGAGCCCCGCCGGGTCGAGCGCGCGCGGGATGGCGCGGTCGGCGGCGAAGATGGCCTTCACCTCGCTCGCGAAGTACAGGCGCCCTCCGTGCTCGCAGACGTACAGCGGCCGGATGCCGACCCGGTCGCGCGCCAGCACGAGGCGCTCGCGCCGACGCGTCCCACAGCGCGAAGCGCCCACTGGCCGTTGAAGCGCGCGCAGGGCGTCCTCGCCCCACTCCTCCCAGGCGTGCGACGATCACCTCGGTGTCGCTGCGCGTGCGGAAGCGATGGCCCCGCCGCCTCGAGCTCCTCGCGCAGCTCGACGTAGTTGAAGATCTCGCCGTTGAAGACGATCCACAGCGTGCCGTCTTCGTTCGACAGCGGCTGCTGGCCCGTGGACAGGTCGATGATCGACAGGCGCGCGTGGGCGAGGCCAGCGCGCTCGTCGCGGTAGACGCCGTGCTCGTCGGGACCGCGGTGACGGAGCGCCGCCGGCCATGCGCGACGAGGGCCTCGCGGTCGGGAGGCGGCGCCCCCGGTCGGAGCTCGACGATGCCCGCGATGCCGCACATCAGCTCAGACCTCGTCGACCGACTCCACGAGGAGCGGCGGCAGGTGCAGGTAGCGCGTGCTGCGACGCTTCGACTCGATGTCGCGGAAGACGCGCTCGACCTGCTCGGGCGTCAGCCCGACCGCCGGCGCGACCTCGGCGGCCGGCACGCCGTGGTTGTGCGCCGCACAGGCACAGGTCCATCCGGTCGTAGGGCAGCGCGAAGTAGAACTCCTCCTGCGTCTGGGCCATCGAGTAGGTGTCGGTCGTGGGCGGTCGCCTGCGGATCTCCTCGGGCACGCCGAGGTGCGCGGCCAGCGGCGTAGACCTGGGTCTTGTAGAGGTGGGCGATGGGCTTGATGTCGGCCGCGCCGTCGCCCTTCTTCACGAAGAAGCCCTGGTCGTACTCGAGCCGGTTGGGCGTGCCGGCCACCGCGTAGTTCAGGCGGTCGGCGTGGTAGTACTCCATCATCTTGCGGATGCGCTGCTTGAAGTTCGTCGCCGCCACGATCTGCAGGTACGCCGCGCAGGGGCATGCGGGCGTGCCGCTGCTCGCCCGTCGGCGTCCTGCACCGCCAGCTGAAAGACGTTCAGCCGGTCGCCGTCCAGGATCGACGGCAGGGCGATCTTGCACTTCCACCCCTCGCCGTACTCGGGGAACACCGTGCGGATCGCCTCGTCCTGGCGCTCGTAGCAGCCGGCCGCCTCGAGGACGGGCGCGATGTCCTCGACGACCGTGCGGATGCCGAGGGGCTCGGCCAGCATGCGCCCGAGGACGAGGGCGTCCCCCGAGGAGTCCCGCTCGGGCATGAAGAGGCCGAACACGCGCTCGGCCCCGAGGGCCCGGACGCACAGGGCGGCGACCACGGAGCTGTCGATGCCGCCCGACAGGCCAATGACCGCGCCCCGCCGGCGCAGGGTGCCGAGGACCTGCGCCCGGATGGACTCGGCGATGGATCGGGCGACGGCTTCGGCGTCGATGGCGAGTACGTTGGCTTCGAACATGGTAGCTGCCCTCCCGGGTAGTCTTCGCCACGTAGTCCCGCGAAGACACCTGGCCAGCATGGGTTCGCGCGCAGCCCAGGCAACCCTCGTCCCGGGCCGGTATCCCCCGGAGCGGGAGGCCCTATGTATCAGGATCGGGCTCGGGACGCATGGGCTTCCAGTGGAGGCGGACGGTGGGGGGGAGCGCTTCCGTCTTCGCGCGCCACCGTGGTAGAGGGCGCCATGCTTGCATTCGGTCCCACGCTCGCCCGACTCGCCCCCCGGGTGGCGCTCGCCGCCGCTGGCCTCACGCTCCTCGTTGCGCGCGGCGCCCTGGCCCAGGCGCCCGCCGAGCCGCCGGCTCCCGCGCCCGACGCGCCCGCGGCACCGACTGCGGACGAGGGCATCCAGCCGCCACGCACCCTCGCCCCGGTCACCCTTCCCCTGCGCCGCCTGCGCAAGGAGGTGGGCCTCGGCTTCGGCCTCTCAGGTGTGTCGATCGGCCCGATCTCCCTGACGACGATCACCGGCGTGCTCTATGTCGAGACCCGTACCGACGAGCGCTTCGGCATCCGCCTGCAGCTGCCGGTGGCGAGCGCGGGCTCGGCCCTGGTGGGCGACGTGGATCTGGACCCGACGTGGGTGCTCTGGGCCCACGCCCAGGGCGATCACCAGACCCTGGTCATGCTCGGCGCCGACTTCACGATCCCGACGAACCTGCTCGACAGCCTGGGCGGCAGCCGCGACGAGATCCGCGCGCGGCGCCTGAGCAACTATCCCGAGATGTCGGCGCTCAACCTCCTGCCGATCCGCTACCTGCAGGCCATGCCCCACGTCGGCTTCATGCAGCGGCTCGGCCGCCTCGCGTTCTACGCCGACCTCGGCGCGGGGCTCGTGCTCGGCTGCCAGTTCCCGAACTACTACGACTCGCCGCGGGTCGAGGCGTTCCTCGAGTACGGCCTCGGCGCGGCCTACGAGGTCTACCGGGCGCCGAACGGGGGCCTGTCCTTGGCCGGCGGCCTCGAGCTCACGGCGACCCAGTTCCTGACGACGGTCGCCCCGACCCTCGACAACCAGGAGGGCTCCTCCATCTCTCCCGACCCGCGCGAGACCCGCCCCATCGGCCTGTCCATCGCGCCCTCGGTGCGCCTCTTCGCCGCCCACCACGTGTCACTGAAGGCAGGCGCGATGATCGCTCTCGTGAACGACGAGACCTGGACGCGCTTCACGCCGAGCACCCTGTGGCGCCACGACTTCACCGTGTTCGCAGAGGCGGGCTTCGATTGGGGCACCACGCATTGATCGCGGCGCCGATCGGCGCGAGCCCCGACTGCCCTCGGGGGGTATGGTAGCGGCCATGACCGCCCCTGACCGCCCCGTCAGCGTGTGGGAGGGCACGCCATGAGCCCCATGGCGCTGCTCTTCGTCGCGCTGTTCAACAGCATCCTCGGGCTGTCGATCCTCTTCCCGATCCTGGCGCCCCTCGGCCGCCAGCTCGGCATGACCGAGCTGCAAATCGGCTTGCTCTCGGCCGGCTACGCCCTGATGCAGTTTCTGATGAGCCCCTACTGGGGCCGGCGCAGCGAGAAGATCGGGCGCAAGCCGGTGCTCATCCGCGGCATCCTCGGCTTCTCGGCGAGCTTCTTCGCCTTCGCGATCGTGGCCGAGCTCGGCCTCGCGCACGTGCTCCGGGGCTGGCACATCTTCGCTCTCCTGCTCGCGACCCGCGTCATCGGCGGCATCTTCGCATCGGCGACGATCCCCACGGCCCAGGCCTACGTGGCCGACATCACCGGGAGGAGCGATCGCACGGCGGGCATGGCCGTCATGGGAGCCGCCTTCGGGCTCGGGGTCATCTTCGGTCCCGCCATCGGCGCGGGGCTCGGGCAGATCAGCCTGCTCACGCCCGTGTACTTCTCGGCCGGCGTCGCGCTGCTCAACGCCCTGTTCGTGCGCATCCGGCTGCCCGAGCCGGACAAGCACGTGCACGTCGAGCGTCCACGGGCCCTCGGACCGGTCGCGCGTACGGTCTGGCCCCTGCTCGGCGTCGCCATCGCCGCGAACCTCGCCTCGATCGCGATGGAGCAGACGGTCGCCTTCTACTTCCAGGACCGGCTCGGCCTCAGCGGCCACGGCACGGCGATGGCCGTGGGCGAAGCGCTGGTCGTCTACGGCCTCGTCGCGGTGTTCGTGCAGGGCTACGTGGTGCGCCGCTACAGGATCGCCGCGCCGACGTTGTTACGCGTCGGCCTGCCCATCGCGCTGGTCGGCTTCGTCCTGTTCATCTTCGCCCACGGCTTCTGGGTGCTCACGACCGCCCTGGCGGTGCAGGGGCTCGGCCAGGGGCTCGCCTTGCCGGGGCTGACGGGCGGCCTGTCCCTGGCGGTCGGCGATCACGAGCAGGGCGCCGTGGCGGGGCTCAACGGCTCGGCCCAGGCCCTGGGCCGCCTGCTCGGGCCTGTGGTGGGCACGGGCCTGTACGAGCTCCGGCCCGAGCTGCCCTACGCCTTCAGCGCCGTGACGCTGGTGCTGGCCATCGGGTTCCTCGCGGTGAGCGGCCCGCTCCTGGCGGGCACCGCGCAGGGCCCGGCGGTCCCGGAAGCGGAGCCGCAGAGCGGCGAGTGAACCGCGCGGCGCCGCGTCCGTTCAGGATGTCCTCAACGGATCGGGCGCGCCGTGGTCGGGAAACGGGGACCGCTACTTGGAGCGGTAGACGATCATCCCGTGGGTGAGATCGTAGGGCGAGAGGGCGACGGTCACCCGGTCGCCGAGGATCACGCGGATACGGAACTTGCGCATGCGGCCGCAGAGCTGGGCCCTGACGACGGGGCCCGAGTCCGTCTGGACGTCGAACTGGCCGCCGGCGTACACGTTCGTCACCACGCCTTCGAGGCGGACGTGGTCCTCACGGACGTCGCCGTCCTCGTTCCAATCCCTGGACTTCCTTCTCCTCCGAGCCACACGACCTCCATCCGTCGGATGCATGGCGCACCCGAGGCGGACTTCTAAAGCGTGCAGCGCCGAAGCGCAACACCCCTGGCCCCCGGGCGGTCGTTGACCTACCCGCAAGAAAGGGCCCCGGCTCCTCCCTGCCCGTCCGTTTCCGCCCCCAACGGCCGTGTGCCGCCCCCGCCACGCCCCCCTTCAGTCGTCCCCCCGCACGGGCCCACGGGCCTTCTTCTTGTCCGACTGCTTCCGTTTGGCATCGAGCCGACGACGCTTCTGGGAGCGCGACGGCGCCGTCGGCCTTCGCGCCTTGGGCGGGCGCAGGGCGCGATGCACCAGCTCGGCGAGTCGCGCGCGAGCGTCTTCCAGGTTGCGCGCCTGGGTCCGCGTCGCCTGGCTGACGATCACCAGGCGACCGTCCGCATCGAGGTGTCCACCGGCGAGGGCACGCAGGCGTGCCTTCTGCGCGCCGCTCAGAGCCGCCGTGCCGGGAAGGTCGAAGCGTAGCTCCACCTTCGTGGCGACCTTGTTGACGTTCTGCCCGCCGGGCCCCGAGGCGCGCACGGCCCGCCAGGTGAGATCCCAGCCGGGAAGGATTACGCGTCCATCGATCGGGAGGTCGTCCACGTCCCCACCATAGCCTGCGCACCGGCCCGTGCGCAGCCGTGACGCACGCCTTCGAGCTGCGTGCGTGCGCAGCGCACGTGAACGATGATGAAGCGAGTGGCGCAGCGCGCGATGTGCAGTAGGGTGGCGCCATGCGACACGCAGCGTGCTGTCTGTTCGTGATCGCGTCGATCGTTGGGGGAGCCGCCTGCGGGTCGAGCCACCACCATTCCCCGGCGGCCCACCGCGTCACTCACGACGCGCCTCCCCCGGTGCCTGCCCCGCCGCGCCACGCCGCGTGCACGACAGAGGCGCCGACCCGCCTCGCGACCTTCGACCACGCCGTCGCGGCGGTCGCAGTGGCGGTCGGTGCCAAGGGCGGGCTCGTGACGTGGCCCGCCAGCGACGGCGATCTACAGGTCGCTCCCATCGACCGCCGCGGGGCGCCGGCAGCCCCGTCCCACCGGGTCGAGATGCCGGGCGCGCCGGGGCTGTTCGCGCTCGAAGCGGCCGGTGACGGCTACGTGGTGATCACCCAGGGCATGTGCGCCGATGCCCATCACGCGCGCCGATGCCTCTACGCGCTCGACCTGGACGCGGCCGGAGAAGCCCACGGGGCCACGGCGAGCGTGGAGGTGGCCGGTCCGTTACACACGGTGCGCAAGGTGGCTACGGGGGACGCGGTGGTGGTGGCACGCGCCCACGAGCACGGGGCGCCCGCCGTCGAATCGCTTCACCTGGCAACCGGTCGGAGCGGTGCACCACGACACGCGCCGGTTCGTCGGCGCGACGAACCCGGACACGGGGCCCGTCGAGATCCTCGGCCTCGCCGCCGACGCCTCACGCGAGGCCGTGCTGTGGCGGCTCGGCGCACCCGAGGACCCGGCGAGCCGCGTGTACCTGAGCACGCCAGGCGGTGACCGGATCGTGAGCGGGCTGCACGACGCGGTCGTGATCGAGTCCTTCGCCTGGCAGAAGGGCGACGGACTCGAGCTGGTGGCGGGCTTCGAGCTGTCGCGCCCGCGCCTGTTCCGCCTCGACGGCGTCGGCCGGCTCGTCGACGCACCGAAGACGCTCATGGCGGGCGCGGCCGTCCCCGCGCCCTTCGCCGAGCGCAGGCGTGCGGAGATCGGCGCGAGCGCGGATGGTGTCGTGCTCCGCCTCCGTGACGGCGCCGGCAATCCCGTCGGCGCCCCCACGGTCGTCCTCGGGGGGCCGACCGCGGCCCAGACCCACGCAGCCGACGTGGCCCACGTCGGCGACCACGCCTTCCTCGTGGCGCTGGCGTCGCCCCAGGGCAACAAGGCCATCGTCCGCACCGTGCGCCTGCGCTGCCTCTGACAGAGACCTCTGACCGAGCGCGGGCCCACCCGCGAGCGCGACGGCTCGCGAGCGGGCTGCACGGCGCTGCCACCGCCTCAGGGCGTGATGCCCACGTCGTCGAAGCCGAAGCCGTCGTAGTTGCCGAAGGTGGAGGAGTCGCTCGAGAAGACGAAGCGGATCCGCACCATGCCCTGGCCCACGGCACCCGCGAGCACCTGCGAGGCACCCTTCCAGGTGTTGCTCGCGCCCGAGGCGCCGGACCACCACTGGGAGTACGAGTCGCTGTACCAGTTCGTCCCCGTCCCATTCCTGCCGAGCTTCACCCATCCGCCGGTCTCGGAGGTCTCGATCTCCACCCACGCGCCGTCGCCGTAGCTCTCGGTCTTGTACATTTCCTGGAACGAGAGGGTCGGGTCCGCCGCCGTGCTCGACATGTCGAAGCAGGGCGAGGTGACGTAGGACATCTCGTTGTCGTGGTAGAGGCCGCTCAGGTTGGTCACCCACGCATTCGAGCCGGAGGCCGCCGAGCGGATGAAGGTACCGGCGGGCGTCCCGAGCGCCCAGGTCGAGCGCGTCCCGCCCGCGACCCAGTTGCCCGCCCCCGACTCGAAGTCCTCCGAGTAGCCGCTGCCGAGGGCCACGAAGGGCACGCTGTCCACGGTGATCATCTCGGACTGGCTGTCGTTCGCGCTGTTGCTGTCCATCCCCGCGCTCACGCTGCTGACGATCATGTGGCTGCCCGCTGTGCTCAGGTCCGCCGAGGTCGCGAAAAGGTGCGTGGCCGTCCCGTCGGGGATGAGGGCGGTGGTGACCATCTCGGTGACGGCGGCGCCCGAGTCCACGGTGTAGGACAGGCTGTAACTCGGGACCGGCACGGCCCCCACGTTCTTCACCGTGACACCGACCGGGTGGGCGCCGTTCATGCAGGTCTCGGCCGGGACGCCTGCCGTCGTCACCTCGAGGTCGATGATCTGGTTGTCGATGAGGATGTCGTCGATGCCGACGCCCTCGTGCTCGGTGCTCCCGTCGCTCGCCATCACGAAGCGAACCCGCACGTCCGAGTGGCCCGCGGCGCCGCGAAGGAGGATGCTGGCCGTGCCCCAGGTGGCGGCGGTGGTTCCGGAGGTTCCGGTCCAGACATCGTTCGAGGAGTTGTACCAGCCGCTGCCATCGCCCTGGTGACCGACCTTGTTCCAGGTCGTCCCACCGTCGGTCGACATCTCGAGCCACGACTTGTCGTAGTTGTGCTCCAGATCATAGGTGAGCGAGAACTGCATCAGCGGGTCGCTGCTGATGGCGCTCATGTCGAACGAAGGTGAGGTGAGGTAGGACGTCTCGAGCGCGTTGTAGTCGCCGGACAGGTTGGTGACCCAGGCGTTCGAGCCCGAGGCGGCGGCGCTGATCGTCGTGCCGCTCGGCATGCCGTAGGCCCAGCTCGAGGCGGCCCCGCTCGCCGTCCACATCCCGTCGTCGGTCTCGAAGTCCTGGGCGTAGTGGAACATGGCCCCGCAGCGCCCGTACATGTCCGGAACGACGCTCGGGTCCGAGTCGTTGCAGTCCACGTCGCAGGTGAAGCCGTCCCCGTCCGCGTCCTGTAGATCGGGCGTGGCGGAGTTGCAGTCGTCGTCGATGCCGTTGCCACAGATCTCCGTGTGGGTGCTCGCCCGGCGCGGATCGTGGTCGTCGCAGTCGTAGGCGCAGAAGTCCCCGTCCCCGTCGTCGTCCGCGCACGCGTTCGTGCAGCTACCGACGACAGCCCCGGGATACACGGCCGGGTCGTTGTCGTTGCAGTCCACGTCGCAGGTGGAGCCGTCCCCGTCGTGGTCGAAGAGGTCGGGCGTGCTGGGATCGCAGTCGTCGTCCAGGGTGTTGTTGCAGATCTCCGTGGCGCCCGGATGCACGTTCGGATCGGTGTCGTCGCAATCCACGTCGCAGGTGTAGCCGTCCCCGTCGAGGTCGAAGATGTCCAGCGTGGCGGGGTTGCAGTCGTTGTCGATGCCGTCGCCGCAGATCTCGAAGAAGAGGGGCGAGCGCGTCGGGTCGTGGTCGTCACAGTCGTAGTTGCACGAGGAGCCGTCGCCGTCCGCGTCGATCGCGTCCGGGGTCGACGGATCGCAGTCCTCGTCGACCTCGTTGCACGGGATCTCGGTGGCGCCGGGATGGACGTTCGGGTCGCTGTCGTTGCAGTCGTCGCCGCCGCAGGCCGAGTCCTTGTAGCCGTCGCCGTCGTTGTCGGGGCAGGTGATGCACAGGTGCGTGCTCGCGCAGTCGGTCACGCAGTTGGTGCATGTCTCACCGGCGCCGCACGTCCCGTCGCCGCACGTGGAGGGCTCCGTCTGGCAGCGCGACGAGCAGCCGTCCCCGTCCACCGTGTTCCCGTCGTCGCACGTCTCGCCGGCCGCCATGTTGACGTAGCCGTCGCCGCACTTCGGAAACGTGCAGTTCGCGTCGCACATGGCGGTGTCCACACCCCCGTAGTCGCACTGCTCTCCGGGATCCATGCGCATGTCACCGCACGTCGCCGCCCGCATCTGGCAGACGCTCGGCGTCCCCATGCAGGTGTAGCCCGGCTCGATGGTGCAGTCGTGGGCGCAGCCGTCGCCGTCCATCGTGTTGTGGTCGTCGCACTGCTCGGGGAACGCCGTCACCCCGTCGCCGCACGTGTTCGCGGGCGGCGTGCTGCCCTTGCAGCCCGCGCCGAGGGCCAGGGTCGCGAGGGCGAGCAGGAAGAGCCCGAGGCTGCCCGCGAGCCAGCGCCGGCCCCGGCCCCGCCGCAAGCGGCGGCGTCGCACGAAGATCAGCCCGAGGCCGAGGCCGAGCAGGCAGAGCCACCCCGCGTGTGCGCCACCGGGCGTGCTCCCGGGCGCCACGCGGCAGCTACAGCCGCTGCCGCCGCCACCACCACCGCCACCGGCATCGACGCCCGCCCCGGCGTCTTGGCTCGCGTCGAGGCTCCCCCCTTCGCCGACGCCCCCGTCGTCCACGCCGCCCTCACCGACCCCGGCGTCGGGCATCACGGAGGACTCGGGGACGCACTCGCCGATGCGGCACACATCGCCGCTCGGGCAGGCGACGCCACTGCACGCGTCGGCGCAGTAGCCCGTCCCGGGGCTGTCCGGGCTCTCCTGACAGACACGCCCGGGGCCACAGATCACGCCGAGGCAGTAGGTGGGCACGCACTTGCCCGTCTCATCGCAGGACTGGCCGTCCGGACAGCCGGAGAGCTCGCAGCGCGTCTGGCACGTCCCGTCCTGACACACCTGGCAGGCAGGACAGGTGATGTTGGCGCACGGATTGACGCAGCCGCCGCCGATGCAGCTCTGACCGGCCGGGCAGGTGACGCCATCGCACACGCCGACACAGCTGCCGCCGACGCAACGTTGCCCCGCGTCGCAGGTCACGCCGTCGCAGGCGTCCTCCACGCAGATGCCGTCCGCGTTGCAGGTGTAGCCGGACTGGCAGCCGCCCTCGAAGCACAGAGGGATGCAGCGCCCATCGTGGCAGGTCTGACCGGACGGGCAGAGGGAGTCGCCCTCGTCGACCATCCCGTCGCAGTCGTTGTCGAGGGCGTCGCAGGCCTCGTCCGAGGGGTTGATCACCTGATCGCAGACCGTCGAGGTGCCCGAGCACTGGGTACGGCCCTTGCCGCACACGCCGGGCATGCCGGTATCACAGGCCCCGCCCGCGTCGGGGCACTGGACCACGCCGTGGCGGATGTTGAAACGCCAGACGCCGGGCTCGCCCACGTTGGAGTCCGAGCACACGTGCATGGCGATGCCGTCCATGCGCGAGCCCATGAGCGAGACGAAGTCGGTCAGGTTGCCCGCGTCGAAGCCGACCTGGGCCGGCGTGCCGCCGAAGCCGCCGCTCCCGCCGCTCGCATCGCCCGTCTCCCAGTCGCACTGGCTGTAACGGAACTCGACGTCGAAGTCGCCGGGCGAGCCGCAGTAGCGCGCCTGGGTGAGGATGAGCTGGAAGCTCATGCGGTGGTCGGTGGCACAGTCGAAGTAGCCGACCTTGTCCCAGGTCACCACCATCTTGCCGGGCTCGAGGTACCACCAGACGCCGTTGTCGGTGGGGTTCATGCAGCCCAGGTCGCCTGGCGAGGTGCCGGCGGAGCCCATGCACACGCCGCCCACCTCGCGGATGTCCACGTCCGCCCAGTAGGGCGCGATCATGGGCTGGTCCGCCACGGGGAACGCCGTCGGCGTGAACGTCGGGACGGGACCGTTGAAGCTGATGTTGCCGTTGGTGTTGACGTAGGCGGTCGTGTAGTGCCGGAGACCGAAGAACTCGAGGCCCCCGGGGAACGCCGCCGTGATGTCGATGGCGGCCGACGAGCCGTCGTCATTGGGGGAAAGGCACTGGGTGCCGTAGCCCTGGGGCCCGCCGAGCGAGCCCACCAGCGTCGCCTGGGCCGACGCGGTGGAAGGAAGGCTCCCGAACACGGCCGCCACGGCGGCCAGGAGCACCAACAAGGATCGTCGCATGCTTCGTTCTCCCGACAAAGAATGGGTAGGCTAGCTCAGTCGATCCGTATTGGCCATCTTGACCTACATCACTGAACACCCGCGCGGGTCTCGTCCGCGCGCCCAATGCACGAAGGCCGGGCCGCATGCCGCGACCCGGCCCTGTGTGGGACCCGAGCGAGCCGATCGCCGGCTCGTTTTTTCTACGCCTGGCTACTCCTGGGCGCTGCTGCGACGCAGGTAGGCGGGGATGTCGAGGACCGCCTCGTCGTCGAGGGCCGCTGCACCGAAGGCGCGGGCACTGCGGGTCTCCGGCATCAAGGTCTGCTGGGGCACCGCGCTGATGCGCCGGCTCGGCCGAGAGGTCATCTCGCGCGGCTCCGGGCGGAAGCCGGGGCTCGAGGTGCGGGCCGTCCGGGGGGCCACCTGGGCCATGGGCACCGTCACACGGCTCTGACGGAGTGCGATGCGCGCCGGCTCCTCGGCCGCCACCACCGGCTCGAAGCCCGTGGCGATGACCGTCACCTTGACCATGTCGCTCATGTCCGGGTCGATCACGAGCCGAAGATGATGTTGGCGTCCTCGTGGGCCGCCTGCTGGATCAGGCTCGACGCCTCGTTGACCTCGTGCAGGCGTGATGTCGGGGCCCCCGGTGATGTTGATGAGGATGCCGGTCGCGCCCTCGATCGAGACGTCCTCGAGCAGCGGCGAGCTGATCGCCATCTCGGCCGCCTCGACCGCGCGGCGCTTGCCCTTGCCGAGCCCGTGCCCATCAGCGCGCGTCCCATGCTGCTCATGATCGTCCTCACGTCGGCGAAGTCGACGTTGATCAGGCCGGCGACGATGATCAGGTCGCTGATGCCCTGCACCGCGTTGAGCAGCACGTCGTCGGCCTGCGGAACGCCTCGAGCATCGACGGTCGTCGCCGACCAGGGCGAGCAGCCGTCTGGTTCGGGATCACGATGAGGGTGTCGACCGACTCGGCGAGCTCGTCGATGCCTCTCGGCCTTGCGCGACCGGCGGCTTCCCTCGAAGCCGAACGGCTTGGTCACGACGCCGACGGTCAGGGCGCCGCAGTCCCGGGCGATCTCGCGCGATGACCGGCGCCGCGCCGGTGCCGGTGCCGCCGCCCATGCCGGCGGTCACGAAGACCATGTCGGCGCCCTGCAGCACCTCGGCGATGCGCGGCATGTCCTCGGGGCCGACTTGCGCCCGACCTCCGGGTTGGCCCCGGCGCCGAGCCCCTTGGTCAGCTGGGGCCCGAGCTGGATCTTCACGGTCGCGGGGCTGTTCTCGAGCGCCTGCGCGTCCGTGTTGGCGACGACGAACTCGACGCCGTCGAGCTTGCCGCGATCATGGTGTTGACCGCGTTGCCGCCGCCGCCGCCAACGCCGATGACCTTGATCTTGGCCGGAGCTCCGCGTCCTCCGCAAACTCGATCGAGATAGCCATCTCACGTCCTCCCGATGGGAAGCTTCGCTCCCCGCGTTCATCCATCTCCGTACCGGCGGGGTTCGCCCTCCGCCGCCGGCCGGTACACTCGTTTCAGTCTTCGATCCTCGAAATCCGTCCCGTCGATCGCCCTCGGCGACGGGCCCCGAAACGCTCGCTCCTAGAACACTTCCCGGAACCACTGCCCGAGCCGTTGGCCGATCCCGCTCGCGGCGGGGACGCTCCATCGGCTCTTCGATGCAGGTGCGCGCTCTTGAGCTTGCGGCGCCGTACTTCACGAGGCCGACGCCGGTCGAGTACGACGGGCGAGCGCACGACGTCGATGAGGCCGCCGACGCCCGTCGGGGCCCCGCGGCGGATGGGCAGGCCGAACACCTGCTCGGCGATCTCGGGCATGCCGTCCAGCAGCGTCGTGCCGCCGGTGATGACGACGCCCGAGGCGAGCATGTCGTCGAAGCCGGTCGCCTCGAGATCTCCTGGCGGCACGTGCTCGAAGATCTCCTCGACCCGCGGCTCGATGATCTCGCCAGCTGCTGGCGCGGCAGGACGCGCGCGGGCGCGGCCGCCGACCGAGGGGACCTCGATGGTCTCCTCCGGGTCGACCATGGAGGTCAGGCGGCGCAGCCGTACTTGTTCTTGATCTTCTCGGCCTCGGCCATCGGCGTGCGCAGCCCGGTGGCGATGTCGTTGGTGAGGTGGTTGCCGCCGAGCGGCAGGACCGCGGTGTGCACGATCGCGCCGTCGGCGTAGATGATGAGGTCGGTGGTGCCGCCGCCGATGTCGATCAGCGCGACGCCGAGCTCCTTCTCGTCCTCGCTCGAGCACGGCCTCGGCGCGACGCCAGCGGCTCGAGCACGATGTCGGCGACCTCGAGGCCGCAGCGGTTGGCGCACTTGATGATGTTCTGGGCGCTGGCGACCGCCGCCGTGACGATGTGGACCTTGGCCTCGAGGCGCACGCCGCTCATGCCGAGCGGCTCGCTGATGCCGTCCTGGTCGTCGACGATGTACTCCTGGGGCAGGACGTGGAGGACCTCGCGGTCCATCGGGATGGCGATCGCCTTGGCCGCGTCGATCACCCGCGCGATGTCGTCCTCGCGGACCTCGCGGTCCTTGACCGCGACGATGCCGTGCGAGTTGAGCCCCGGACGTGGCCGCCGGCGATGCCGGCGTAGACCGTGTTGATCTCGCAGCCGGCCATCGTCTCGGCCTCGCTCGACGCGCCTGCTGGATCGCCTGCGACCGTCGCTCTCGATGTTGACGACGACGCCCTTGCGCAGGCCCTTCGACGGGCTGGTGCCGATCCCGATGATGTCGACCCCGTCCTCGGTCACGCTCGCCGACGATGGCGCAGATCTTGGTGGTGCCGATGTCCAAACCTGCGATGATCGCGCTGTCCGTCATGACCCTCTTCGCTCCCGGACGCGGTGCCCAAGACCACTCCTACACGCGGGGGATCACGGGACGAAATTTCGTGCAAGAGTGGGACGCCTGGCGGGTGGCGGGTGGCGCGGACCGGCTTCTCGGGCGACTCGGTGCTACGCTGCGGCCCGCCTGCATGCGAGCGCAACCGGGCAGAATGCGGGGCGCGAGAGGAGTCAGTGGTGTCGAGGGACTTCAAGGCCAAGGTGCAGTCGAGCCGCCCCTTCAAGGACCGGCGGGTGCTCTTCCTCGACGCCGGCTTCGAAGGTGAGGTGAGCCCGGGCGACACGATTGTGGTCGAGCTGCCGTCGGGGCCGGCCCGGGCGCAGGTCGACAGCGTGGGTTGGGGCAGCGCCTTCCACGCCGATTCCGCGCCCCTGATGCTCGTCGTCTCGGGCCTGGGCGCCGAGGAGCCGGATGTGGGCGCCGAGGTGCGTGCCGGCGACGAGGCCTGAGCGAGGGCGTTCGCTCGGCGGCGGCCACGAGGGGCGCTCCGAGGGGCCGCGATGCGAGCGGCCTTGCGAGCGGACTACGGAGGCGCCGGGGCGGCCGGCGACCCGTTCCAGCGGAGGTAGGCGACCTCGACGTTCGGCGCGGCGCCGGGACGGGGGAACGCGAGCTGGCCGAAGTACAGGCGGCTGTGGAGGGTCGCGCCGGTGAGGTTGCAGGTGTAGGGGGTCACGTCGCCGCCGACGTGGTAGTCGCTGATGATGGGGATCGGATCGTCGTCGAGATAGACGTACGCGTAGAGGCCGTAGGCGGGACGCACGAGCCGGATGACATGGTAGGCGTCCGTGAGGTCCACGCGGTATGTGGTAAGCCCTACACCCACCGAGCCCGAGCTCATGGTGACACCGTCGGGTGAGAGGCTCAGGGTCGTCGCGCCCAACTGATCCATGTACTCGAGCGCCCACGCGTTGGGCTCGCTGCCGGCGAGCACCTTCGTCTTCAGCTCGATCGTCACCCCGCTGGTGCCGCTCGTGCCGGCGGGATCGCAAACCATGTCGACCGACGCGGAGCTCCAGAGTGCATCGCCGTCCGGGCCCGCCGCGAGCGTCGTCCCCGCTTCGTGGGCTCCGTCGAAGTCCGCGAGGGACGCGAGCGACCCCGAAAAGGTCTCGGTCGCCGGAGCGGCGGCCGGCAGCGGCGGCGGCGCGCGGGCCGGAAGCGGCGTGAGCCCTTGCGTCGGAGCGATCTCGCCGCGGCGGTACCTGACGTAGTCGAGGTCGAAGGCCGCGTTGAGGCCGGGCGTCCCGGTGATGTCACCGACGGCGAGGAACGGATACCAATACTTGACGGCGGTCTCCGCCGACGGTGTGCCGAGGCGATGCACCTCGCCGTAGCCGACCTCCGCGCCGTCCACGAAGACATGCAAGGCGATCGTGTCACCGGACGCGGGGCTCTCGAGGACGCGGAGCGTATGGAAGGTCGAGGCGGAGATGTCGAGCGGGAAGACGTTGTCGGTCGCATCGCCGACGCCGACGCGCACCTGGCCCATGCGGCTGTTCCACGTGGGCGTGAAGGCGACCTGGGTCTGCACGACCGAGCGCTCGTTGAAGAACAGGACGACGAAGCCGTCCTCGGCGGTCTGCTCGAGGAGGCGCACGCGGACCTCGATGGTGAGCCCGTCCGTGCTCGCGTCGGCGAGGATCGGATCGCGAACACCGACGTAGGCGGTCTCGTGGTCGTCGATGGCGTTGTCCACCGAGTTGACGAACAGGAAGCCGCAGCTCGGGTAATTGGGGATCATGGACGTGTGGAAGAGGGGCGCGCCGTCCTGCCAGCGGTAGCTCCAGTCGTCGAGCAAGGGCTCGTCCCAGCGGAACGGGTTCGGAACGTCGTCCGCGGCCGAGTCCACCCCGTCGTACACCTCGTCCCACTGCCCCGCGTCGAAGCGCGTGGCCCACACCGAGCCACGCGCTGCCTCGAACGCAGCCGAGTCCGTCAGGTGCGCTTCCCAGCGGTCCTGGCACTCGCACGTGTCTGCGACGGTCTCACACGCGCCGGCGTCGGCCCCTCCGTCCCTGCCCGCGTCGCGCCGGGTGGGCCCCCCATGGGCGCCGCCGTCGACGCCGGCCTCGGCGGGATGGCCCCCGTGTGCGTCGGCCGAGGCCTCCGCCAGCCCGCTGTCCTCGGCGGGCGACGAAGAGCCCCCGCAGCCTGTGAGGAGGGCCCACGACAGGGCGAACGCCGCCGCCGGTGTGGAGCAGTTACGCATGTCGCACGGGCCGCGACCCCTGGCACCGGGCCGCGCCCACACGATCTTGCCACGCCTGGGCCGCGGGACGTCTCCTCGTGCTCCACTTTTCTGCTCTCGCTGGGCCCGGTGTTCCTCATGAGCTATCCTCTACCTGCCGCCCGCCATCTGCCCGAGGAGCCCCATGCTTGTTCCGCCTCGTCGTCCGATCCACCGCGCCGCGTGGGTCCTCGCCACGGCCGGGCTCGCCCTCGCCGCCTGCTCGAGCAGCACCGTTTCCGGCGGCACACCGTGCAGCGGGTCCCTCGACTGCGCCGCGGGGCAGGAGTGCGTCGACGGTCATTGCAGGGCGGCGTCGGACGGGGGCACCGCCGACGCGGGCGATCCCCACGCCCATGATGTGATTCCGATCACCCTCATGCCGCACACGGCCGACCTGGTCTCGACCGAGGGCTCGATGCCCCACCAGACCTACACGGTGAACGCCACCCTGCGGAACGGAACCCATCAGACGGAGCCGAGCGCCCTCTTCCAGCTCGACACGCGGACGATCGGCGACATCGACCCGGGCAGCGGGGACTTTGTCGCCAACGGCGTCATCGGTGGAACCGCCATGGTCACCGCCACCCTCGCGGAACCGAGCGGTCCCCTCACCGCGACGGCCATGGTCCATGTCAGCCTCGAGCGCACCTTCACCGGGGACGGCGTCCCTGCCGATGCGGCCTCCCGCTTCGGCAGCCCCATGACCGACCCGACGCGCGCTGCGGGCCTCGTCTATCCCCTCGACCACGCAGTCATGCCCCAGAACGTCTTCCCGGCCGACGTCCAGTGGCTGAGCTCGGCGGCGGGCGATCTCTTCCGCGTGACGCTCACGAAGACCGACGTCTCGGTGACCGGCTACCTGATCGCCAGCGCCGGCTTCCAGAACGACTGGCTCGTCGACGAGGCGAGCTGGCGCTCGGTCACCCAGACCGACCCGGACCTGCCCGCCCAGATCACGGTCGACCGCTGGGAGGCGGCGAGCAGCCAGGCGATCGCCGGGACGCCCGTGTCGGTGACCTTCGCGCGCGCCGCCCTGACCGGCAGCGTCTACTACTGGGACATCCAGCGCGGGCGCATCGTCCGCATCGACGACGGGACGAACACGCCCGTCGAGTTCCTGCCGAACCCGCCGGTCGCCGTCGACGGCAACCGTTGCGTCGGCTGCCACACCGTCTCCCACAGCGGCCGCTACATGGCGGGGCGGCTCGGTGGCGGCGAGAACATCGGCGCCGTCTTCGACCTGACGACCGATTCCACGGCCGACCCCGCACCCGCCATCTACCCGGTGACCTCGAGCTCACTGCACTGGTGGTTCTCGACGTGGAGCCCGGACGACACGCGGCTCATGGTCTCGACGGACGAGGGGGCCTCGCGCCAGCTCGCGGTCTACGATCCGATTGCGGGGACCTCGGTCGCGGTGAGCGGCGCGCTCCCGTCCAACTCGACCCAGCCGACCTGGGCCCTCGACAACAGCGACGTGGCCTACGTGACCGACGTCGACACGTGGGGCGGCGAGATGACGGCGGGCGACATCGCGCTCTTGCCCGTGACGGGCCCGGACGCCTTCGGCACGCCGATGGTCGTCCACCACGGCTCGGACCTGGCGAGCTCGGTGCCGCCAGGCAACGCGGACGCCTACCCGACCTGGACGCCCGACTCCATGCGCATCGCCTTCGCCCACGGCAGCGGCAGCCGCAGCGAGAACCAGGCGTCGGCGCTGTACATGATGTACCGCGACGGCACGGGCGTGGTGCGCCTCGACAAGGCCAACGGCGGCCCCACGACGACGACCGAGTTCCAGCCGCGCTTCTCGCCCTTCGACCAGGGCGGCTACTTCTGGCTGAGCTTCCTGTCGCGGCGCGACTACGGCAACTCGCTCGCGGGCACGCGGGGCTCGGACCTGCAGCAGATTCGGGTCACGGCGATCAACAAGTCCCCCGAGCCCGGCACCGACCCGAGCGAGGTCGCCTACTGGCTACCGGGCCAGCGGACGACGTCGCGCAACATCGCGGCCTACTGGGCGCCGCGCCCGTGCCGCCCCGACGGCGAGAGTTGCTCGGTCGGCAGCGAGTGCTGCGGCGGCTACTGCGGCCCCGACGCCATGGGGAACCTGGTCTGCGGGCCACCGCCGCCGGACCACTGCCGCGCGGATGGCGAGACCTGCTCGACTGACGCCGACTGCTGCGACGGCCTCGTGTGCAGCGGGCACGTCTGCATCCGGCCGCCGAGCTGAGGCGAGCTGCGCCGGGGGGGTTGGCTACCGCGAACGCTTCGCTCGGCGCATGCTCCTCCGCGCGACGAGCGCGACGAGCGCGACGAGCGCGAACGGGCTCCACGGTCGGCCACTCGACCCTGCAGATCCCGGCGCCACATGGCAGCCGCAACCACCACGGATAGCGCCTCGGTCGTACGGGCCCGGGTAGGCACCTGCGTCGACTCGGAAGCCGCTATCCGACAATGCGCCACCATCGGAAACGGCGCCGGCATCCGAAAGCGAGCCAGCATCGCCGGGCGAGCCGGCGTCCGGACCCGGTGTGGCCGCGCAGTGGGCGCCAGTAGCGTCATCGATGCAGCCGGCCGTGCAGGTCGCGGTCATGCCGAGGTCGCCCATGGCGCAGGTTCCAAGGGTCGTGGCGTCCACACAGACGCTGCCGGCTCCACTGGCGCAACCGGCGAACACGCAGGCGCCCGCGCGACAGCTGTCTCCCGCGGCGCAGGCGACGCGCGAACAATCGGACATGATGATCGAGTCCCCGTCACATCCGGGCATGCAGCCGCAACCCGAGTCGGCGAATCCAGAGGCGGGGGTGCTCGCGAGGCGGGCGTCGGTCTGTGGCCCGTAGCTTCCATCCTCGGCGATGAGATTGCCCGGGTTGTTCACGTTCCACAGATGTTGAAACGCCCTGATGGCGTCCGAGCGCAGGTCCATGCCCGGGCAGTCGAAGTGCACGGGGTCACTGCTGCCGAGCCAGGCACAACCCTGGGCCTCGAGGGCCGGCTTGGCGGCGGTGTAGTTCGAGACGTCGATGGCACGCCCGCTCTGGTGGTTGCTCGTTCCGGGTGTCGCGGCGAGCCCACAGCCTCCCGAATTGTAGAGCACGTACTGGTCGGCGACGGTGCGAAAGGACGAGGTGATCGACAGGGGCGTGGTGTCGGCGGCGGCCTGGATCGCGTCGCGCGCGGTGGCCTGCACGTAGGGGTACACACGCGAGGAGGTCAGGGTGATGTTGGGATAGGGCGCGAAGGGCACGAAGGCGCCGGGATGCATGCAACTCTGCGCCTCGGCGAGCTGCGACGAGATGCCTTCGACACCGGCCGTGGAGCAGGCGCCGCGCGCTGCGATGTCCGCGACCGTCTGCGCCCGCGCGGAGGAGGCGAGCAGCCACGACGCGCTGACGGCGATTGAGGCAACGAAGAGAGCAACCCGGGCATGAGCCGACATTCGCGCATCATGCCACGAACCCGAGCGGAGTTGGAACGTCCCCAGTCTTCGCGATGGGAACGGGCCGCTTCGAACGATTGACCAGCGAATGAAGTCCACTAATCAGTGGCCACTTCGGCGGCAGACACCACACTGAACGGATGCGTCCCGCAACCGAGCGGGCGGGCGTTCCGCAGGCGCGTCCAGGCGGCCGGATCGAGGCGGAAATCTGCGAGCTCGCGGCGCATCTCGACGCGGCGACGCATCGGTTTCTTGCGTTGATTCGAGAGTATGGTCGGTCGGGGTCCGATGAGCCGCCGAACGTCTCCGCGGAGACCCATGCGCGGCCTGAGCGGCCCTCTCGGGCGGACGTCCTGGTGAAGCTCGCCGAGCTCGTGCTCGCCGGGACGGTCGAGGACGGCGTCGAGCCTGCTCGCACCGGCGACGACCGCACGACGATCCTCGTCCACGTGGCCAAGAGCGCCTTGGGCGAGCACCACGGGGCCCAGCTCGAGGACGGCACGCGCGTTCCCGCGGAGACGCTGCGGCGGCTCTCTTGCGACGCGGGGCTGGTCCCGATCGCGACCGACGACCACATCGTGGGCGTGCTGATGTAGCTCGGCCCGTCCTCGGGCACGGCCACGGGCGCATCTCCGCGGAGACACGGGTCGTTCGCCCCGCCGCAGTTGGCGTCGGTGTCGCACGGGTGTCCGGATGCTTCTCGATGCCCGCCGCCGAAGATCGACAGGGTGGCGCGTCCCGGCGGCATCCGGCGCAGTCAGTCACGCCGAAACGCGCTAGGCTCGGTGGGAGGTGCGCGATGGTTTCGTCACGAAAAAGGACCGATGCCGCGCTGCGCGAGCTTTTGACGTTCGGGCTCGCCTATCCGGGGGGCGCACCTCAAGAGCCCGTGGCCGGGCCACCGCGACCTGGCCGTCAAGGACAAGACCTTCGCGTACTTGAGCCTCGAGGGAGAGCCCCTGCATGTCGGCTGCAAGCTTCCTCAGTCATGTGCCGTGGCGCTGGAGCTCGAGGGAACGAAGCCGATGGCCTACGGCCTCGGCAAGGCGGGATGGGTCTCCATCGAGATTGGCGACGGGGAGCCCGTGCCGGTCGACATG
This sequence comes from uncultured delta proteobacterium, assembly GCA_963830115.1. Taxonomy (GTDB): domain Bacteria; phylum Myxococcota_A; class Polyangia; order Polyangiales; family CAWHLB01; genus CAWHLB01. The sequence continues at coordinate 516,274 of CAWHLB010000018.1, read as the reverse complement.
TTGAAGGCCTGGATCGACGAGAGCTATCGCGCTCAGGCGCCCAAGAAGCTCGTGCGCATGCTCGACGGTGCAACCCGTGGGGCGGAGCCGCCTGGCGGCAAGCCGAAGGGGAAGCCCAAGCAAAAGGCCCGCCGGACGCGCTGAAACGAACTGCGACGACTCGCTTTCGGCTGTAGGATTCTCGCAATGATTTGCTTCAAACAAGCTGGTCCTCGCTTCGTACGGGCTCTGTGCGTGTGGGCCCTCCTGACGCAGTCGTCCGTCGCGTTCGCTCAGGACGCCCCGTCGTCCGGCAATGCGCCCCGCGCGCCCGACACCTACGGGGCGACCGCGCCCAGGTCGCGGCCGGGCGTCCCGCGAGCTCGCTGGAGTGTGGGTGGCGTCGTCAGCGGCATCTTCGTGAGCCACGGTGTCGACGGCGGTGGCGGCGTGTACGGCCGCCTCGGGTATCAACCGAGCGATCTCTTCGGCATCGAAGTGGAGCTCGACACCACCACCGCGATCATCTCATCCCTCTTTCGCAGCGACGTCGCCGTCAGTGTCACGCCCGTCGACTGGCTGTCCTTCGCCGTCGGTCCAACGCTCGCGTGGGGCTACGAACCGTTCGACTTCGGATCATGGTTCGTCGCCGGCACCGCTCGCGTCGACCTGAACCTTCTGTCGGCGCGCACACCGGGCGGCGCGCGTCATGCCCTCACCATCGGCGTGGCTGGGGACGTCGCCTACGGGCTCGACTACAACAGCGATCCGCTCGGCTTTGGGTTGAGCGTCCATCGCAATCCGGTCGAGGCGGGCGTCGTAACTCGCCCACGCGACTCCACCTGGACCAGCCACCGAATCTACCTGCGCCTCGAGCCCGCTCCACCGTGGTTCGACGTCGAGTGGCCCTCGCCGTGCTCGGCTTCGCCGACACACGCGGAGGGCGCCGCCGTTTCGACGAGCTCGTGACGGAGGTCGACCTGGATGAACGGCCGTGGCACGACGAACGCGAGGCGAAGCTCGAGACTCCAACGACCGACGATGGCCGTTGCGACCTCGAGGAGCTCATCGCGCTGGGCCGTCAGCTGAGCGGAGCTCCCCTGACCAGCCCATCGACTCGCGTCGACGTCGTGGCTCGCGAGCTCGCCTGCTCCCCGCACAGGTAGCCACTCGGCGGCTCGGCATCGCGCACAGCGAGGTCGCGCGCCAGCTCCGGGTGACTCCGGGCGGGCTATCGAATCTCCTCGGGCGGCACGAGGCCGACGCCGACGCTCGGGCGATGGCCGAACAACTCTGGGAACGGTGGGTCCAAACGAAAACTCGATGAGCAACGTTCCGCGATCTCCCAGGTCCCGCGATCTCCCCGCGATCTCCTCCCGCGATCTCCTCCCGCGATCTCGTTTCCGCGATTCTCGTTCCCTCGGCGGCTCAACCTCGGTGCGACGTGCTTGGTGCGACGTGCTTGGTGCGACGTGCTTGCGCGACGCGCTTGTCAGGCGGCCAGAAGGTCCTTCAGGGCGGTTCGATTGGACAGCGCCACGACGTCCGACTTGTCTCGGAGTCGGTTAGGACGGCTTGGTCCATTTGTTCGTGGAGCGTGCGGAGCTCTTCGATCGGCGCGTCGTGGCAGGCGGGGTCTTTGAGGTGGTTGTAGGTTTGGGTGAAGCCTTGCTGGGTTTCGAGCATGTAGGCGGCGCGGGCTTCGTGGAGGCGGCGGCCGATGGCTTCGAGCTCCGGGATGACGGCGCGGGGGTCGGGCTCGGGGAAGGGGAAGGTTTCGAAGCAGTCGCTCGCGGCGTAGCGCAGGTCGGTCTTCATGGACGACGAGAAGAGGCGGGGCCAGGGCTCGTGCACGCGGGACTGGAGGACGGCGAAGGCGCTCCACGTGTCGAGGGGGAAGACGTAGAGAGTCTGGCTGAAGAGGTAGGGCGTCGGCTGGAACGTCAGCATGAAGTGCTTCGTGACGTTTGCCGTGCATAGGCAGCGATTGAGCCCAAACAACACTTGGTACCGCACGCCGGCGCTCTCGCCGGGCCCCCGCGCCAAAAGGAGGAGCAGCGGCTTGTGCGGCGCGCGCGCTCCACCGCGCTTCCAGACGCGCAGGTTCCGGAGGGCGTCGAGGAGGTCTTTGTTCGTGCGCGGGGGCATGGGGCGGCGGTGGGGAGGAGTTGCAGTGTACACCACAGAATGTGGGAAGGGGTATGGCGCGGCGGCGAGGGGCCCGGACGGCGCGGGTCGGCGGGGCTCGGTGGCCGTCAGTCCGGCGGCGCAGCGGGCGTCGTCTGTCCGCGGGGCGAAGCATGGAGGCAAGGTGGAATGGGATTCGGTCACGAAGCGACTGGCTGCGAAGCAGACAATGACCCCGAAGACGGGAGCGAACCTGGTGGGCGTGGACGATTTCGAGCCGGCTGGCGAGGAGCTGTACCTGGTGGGTCATTTCGAGTCCGCCGAGGCCGCCGAGCGGGCCAAGGTAAGGCGACTGAAGGCGAATCCCTCCGAGGCGCTGTACCTGTATCGGCAGGGGAGTAGCCCTGGGCCTTGTCCATGGGTCGACGTCCCGGACGTCGCGCATGCTACGCAACGGCGACCTGGAGCTGGGTGACGAGGAGCTCCGAGTGAAGATGGTCGTCCACATGTGCGGATGGGCCGCCCGCTGCAGCGGTCGAAAAAAAAAGGTCGACCCCGCGACCATTTCCGTTCCGCCATCGGTAGGATGGGCGTGCATGGCACAGGCCACCCGCGACTCCGTCATCCACACCATCTACGCCGCTGCCCTGGCGCCCGACCGCTGGGACGAGGCCGTTTGGGCGGTGACGCGGCTTCTCGGCGGCGTGGCCGCGACGATTGAGGTGCACGATTGCACCGACGGCAAGCTGGTGTTCTTCTCCGAGGTCGGCATCCCCGAAGAGGGCGCGTCCATGTACGTCGCCCACTACCACGCCGTGTGCCCCCGGTTGCCGTGGGGAAGGGACGTGCCGGCGGGCACGCCCATCTACGACTACATGTTCCTGACCGAGGGCGACATGTCGAAGTCGGAGTTCTACGAGGACTTCCTGGCGCCCTTCGATTTCCGCTATCTCATCGGCGGTACGATCCGTAACGACGCCGACGAAGTGGCGATCCTGGCCGTTCACCGGTTGGTCGACCGCGGCCACGCCGACGAAGCGGACATCGCCCTGACGCGGGAGCTGCTCGGCCATCTGCTTCGGGCCCGACGCATCGAGGGCGAGCTCCAACGGTCGGGCATCGAGCGCAATGCACTGGCGGGCGCCGTGGGCGAGTTGACCGTCGGGGTGGTGGTCGTCGACGCCGCGCTTCGGGTGCTCTTCGCCAACGAGGAGGCACAGCGCCTCGACGGCGGCGGCGTCCTTCAGCTCGGCGAGCGGCTCGCCCTCACCGCGCCAGGCGACCAACAGGCGGTCAGCGAGCTGCTCGCGGGTGCGATCGGGCGTCCTCCCACCGGGGGCGTGCGGCTCGTCGGCCTCGCTCAAGCGCAGCCCATTTCGGTCACCGTGGTACCGGCGCCGTCCGCGGACGCAGCCACGTCGCCTTTGCTACCGCAGCTCGGTGAAGCGCCCGCAGCAGCGATCGTGTACCTGGCCGATCCGTCCCGCCAGCCAGCGCTCGGCATGCGGGTGCTGCGGACCGCGTACGGCCTCACGACTGCCGAGGCCCAGCTCGCCGTCGCCCTCGCCAGGGGGGCGACCCTGACCGGCTACGCCGAGGCGCGAGACATCAGCCGCCACACGGCGCGCGCCCTCTTGGCCCGCGCGCGCCACAAGCTGGGTGTGAGCTCGCAGCAAGCGCTGGTCCGACTGCTCCTGACGCTCGCGCCGCCGATCGAGCTCGATCGATAGCGGGCTCGGGCCGACGTAGCCCATTCGTACCATGACCGTCTTTCGGGGCGCTGGTATTCGTAGCGCTCGACGCGCCGGGGGGGCCGGCGAGCGGTCGCCGATGGCGGTCCGGCGCGGCGGGGGGAGGAGCTCGAGGATGCGTGTGGAGAGGATGGGCAGTGTGATGGTCCTTGCCGCGGCGCTCGCGGCGGCTGGCTGCGGCGGCAGCAACACCCCCAGCTCGACCGCGGATGCCGGCGCGGGCATCGACAGCGGCGCGGGTACCGACGCCGGCGCGGGCATCGACAGCGGCGCGGGTACCGACGGCGGCACGGGCATCGACAGCGGCGCGGGTACCGACGCCGGCGCGGGCGGCTCGCTGGCGACGCCGGTGACCGTGACCATGGCGATGGGCACCTCGTCGACGAAGATCGGCGCGAGCATCTGCCAGCTCACCCTCTTCGGGCCCCCGATCGGGTACGAGCTCGACGCCGAGTCGCCCAGCGGCGACTGTCCCGGTGGTCAGCCGGCTTACATGAGCTTCTTCCTCGATACGGGCACGGGGCAGTACTCCGCCTGGGCCGTGGACGACGTCGACTCGAGCGGCAACCCCGCCGGTCCGGTCACCTTCACCTCCACGACGGAGAGCAGCATCATCATGCACAGCGGCAGTCCCGACTCACGGGACCGCGTGATCATGCTGACCGAGGGCGCGCCCATCACGATCGTGACCAACGACCGGACCGTGACGTTCCAGTTCAGCGGGAACGACGTGACGGTCTCCGCGTTCACGGCGCTCTGAGCCGATGCGACGCCTGAATCACTTCGGCGCCGTTGGCCTCGGGCTGGGGATCGCGGCACTCGTGGGGTGCGGAGGAGGCGGCGGCGGCGGCGGCGCCCCGCCCCCGCCCAACGACGAGCTCGATCGATCACGGCCAGTGACGGCAAGCTCACCCTCACCGTCCCCGCCGGGGCCTTGCCACCCGGGACCGACCCGAGCACCGTGACGGTGACGCCGATCGTGGTGGCCGACTTCGCCGATGACCTCTCGGGCGGCCAGCTCCTGTCCGCCTACCGCCTCGAGCCGGAAGGGCTCCACCTGTCGAGCCCGGCGACGCTGAAGGTCACGCTCGATCCCACCGCCGTGCAGGAGCTGATCGGCCATCACGCAGGCGCCGGCGGCGACGAAATCTTGCGCCTCGAGGTCGCCGAGCGGACGAGCAGCACCTTGGCTCTGACGGCCACGATTTCGCACTTCAGCATCGTCGCCTTCGAGAACAGCCCGGTGCAGCGCATCGAGACGCTGATGCCTCCCCGCGACGCGTTCCAAGGCCAGCTCGTCGAGGTGCGATACCGCCTCACGCCCCGGCTGATGGCGGACAACGAGTACCTGAAGAGCAGGCCGGGCGACGGCCTCGTCCTACCCGGCGCTTCGGCGATGGCCGAGACGTGGAACGTCACGACCTGGGACAGCGTCGACAATTCGGCGGGGGTCGACATTCTGGCGGGGGTAGCGAGGAGCCCGATCGAGCCCCCGTCACAATCGGCTGCCGACATGCCCATGGATCCCAGCATGCCGGGCTTGACAACCAACTTCCGCGATTTCGATTTCGTCTTCCAATGCACCGGTGTCGGTCCATACGGGATGACGTTCGAAGGCAACGTGGGCGTGGATGCCATGGACACCTACGCCGTCCAGACCAACCCGGACGGCACTCCCATGAACATTCTCCACTGCGATGAGGGGGCATGTTGTTTCCCCGGCGCCGGCCCATGCGGTGGTGCGTGCAACAGCGACGCGGACTGCATGAACATGACGACGATCTCCCAGATGCTGGCGGTCACGGTCGGCGAGCATGGGAGCCAGGACTCCGCGAGCTGCCTGATGCCCAGGGCTGACCCGACCGGCGACTTCATCGACTCGATCTCGACCAATGCGCCCGCCTTCACCGGCGCGCAGGTCGACATCGTCGCCTCCGGCTTCACGTTGGCCACCTACACCCAGATGCAGGTCGACGCCGCATTCAACGGCGCCGACAGCCCGTACGCCTGCGGGCACAGCGACGCCACGCGCACGGTGGCCTGCCCGGACGGCGGGGCCACCCCGATGCCCGCCGGCCAGATCGACACGTTCTTCATGAAGCTCGCCGGACCCGTGCCCATCAGCGACGCCGCCAAGCGCTACATCTACTCGGTCGTGCTCGACTCGGACGGCGACCCCACCACCGACTGGGTGGCCCAGCCCCCGTACGACTACGACTACTTCCAGGGCGCCGACCGCTGGTACCAGGCCATGTCGGACCGTGCTGCCGGGACCTGGTCGGTGACCACAACCCAGGTCGACGCCTCTCAGGCGACCACCACCGTCCCGTCCAGCGCCCGCGCCGTGATCGAGGGCGACGCGATCACCTGGTTCATCCCCGCCTCCGAGCTCCCTTCGCCGACGGGTTACCGCGTCACCGCCTACGGCGACGACGGCATGTACACACCGTCTTCGCGCGGCGGCGACGTCAGCGGAGCGAACCCCACCGCCGCGCTCACCGCCTTTCCTTGAACGGCGCTCCCGAGCGCAAGGCGCCCGCAGGGCTGGAGAACATCATGAAGAAGAGGACGAGCATCCCATCCGCTGGTCCCGATCGTGACCGTCCACCGGACCGTGTGCGGCAAGCTCGGCGGGAGCGACGTGACGGTCTCCGCACTCACGGTGAGCCGAGCCGATGCGACGTCTGACTCGGATCGGCCCGGCCGGCCTGGGCCTGGCGGTCGCAGCGCTCACGGGCTGCGGTGGTGGAGGCGGCGGCACACCGCCCGCGCCCAACGACGCGCTCACCATCATGGCCAGCGACGGAAAGCTCACCCTCACGGTCCCCGCCGGAGCTTTGCCTCTCGGCACCGACCCGGGCACCGTGAAGGTGACGCCGATTCCGGCCACCGACTTCGCTGAATCCGCGAGCGCCGGCGAGCTCCTCTCCGCCTATCGTCTCGAGCCGGAGGGCCTCGAGCTGTCGAGCGCGGCGACCATCGAGGTCGAGCTCGACCCCGCGATCGTCGGCGAAGTGGTCGGACATCACCAGAGCGTGAGGGGGGACGAGATTCTTGCCTCTCCAGGTCGTCGACAGGACGAGCGTCGCCCTCCGCATGACGACGTCCGTCACCCACTTCAGCACCGTCGTGTTCGAGAACGGCGCCGTGCACAGCATCCAAACGGTGGTGCCGCCCCGAGATGCATTCTCCGGCCAGCCCATCGACGTGCGCTACCAGTTGACCCCCCAGCTGATGGGTGAGGACCACTACCGCAATCTCCCGACGTCCTTCCCGTCTCCTTCGTACGACGTCACGTGGAACAGCGTGACGTGGGATAGCGTACACAACGCAGCGTTCGGCGGCCCCAACGTCACTCCGACGACCGGCACGGCGCCCGACCTGACCGCTCTCACGAATCCCTCGCGCTTCTTCGACTTCACCTTCACCTGCAACGCTCCCGGCCCCTACGGGATCCAGTTCCAGGGCGGCGTGAACGTGCCGGCCCATTTCGTCTACCAGCCCGAGCCGGGCGACCTCACCTGCAGTTTCGGTGGTCATTGCTGTTTCTCGGGGGCCGCATGGATCTGCGGTGGCGCATGCACCACCACGGCCGACTGCACGGGTATGACGGAGGTCACCCTCGATGGGCCGCGGGGGAACGTGCAGCTCGGCGACCCGGGCACGGCCAACTGCCTGATGCCCCACACCGACGCGACCGGTGACTTCGTCGACTCGATCTCGACCAACACGCCCGCCTTGACCGTCCCGCAGGTCGACCTCGTCGCGTACGGCTTCACGTTCGCCATGTATACCCAGGCGCAGGTCGACGCCGCATTCAACGGCGCCGACAGCCCGTACGCCTGCGGGCAGAGCGACGCCGCGCGCACGGTGGCCTGCTCGGACGGTTCCACCGCGATGGCCGCCGGCCAGATCGACACCTTCTTCATGAAGCTCGCCGGGCCCGTGCCCATCAGCGACGCCACCAGGCGCTACATCTACTCGCTCGTGCTCGACTCGGACGGCGACCTCACCAACAACTGGCAGGCCCAGGCTCCCTACGACTATGACTACTTCCAGGGGGCCGACCGCTGGTACGAGTTCACCTCCAGCGCCGGCACCGTCAACGTGACCACCACGCAGGTCGACGCCACCCAGGCGACGACCACCATACCGTCTGGCGCCCGTGCCGTGGTCAATGGAGACGCGATCACCTGGTTCGTCCCCGCCTCCGAGCTCCCTTCGCCGACGGGTTACCGCGTCACCGCCTACGGCGACGATGGCATGTACACCCCGTCGTCGCGCGGCGGTGATGTCAGCGGCCCGGACCCCACCAGCGCGTTCGCGACCATCCCATGAGGGAGCGCCTGGCCGCGTCTCGTGAGCACCCGCGTCGCGCCCATGCCCCCCTCGAGAGAGGTCAGCGCAGGCGCACCGTGACGCGGTCGGGGCGGCGGACGTTGTCGAGGTACACGTAGGCGGCCTGGGCCTTCTTCGCGTCGAGCGCGTCGAGGACGGACCGGAAGCGGCGGAGCTTTCCGCGGTAGGGGCCGCGGCCGAGGCGCACGTAGCTCGTGCCGGCGCCGGCGTAGAGCGACAGGCCGTCGTCCGCTTCGACGTGCACTTCGCTGATGGGCTCGCGCCCCCACAGGCCTTCGCCCCGGTAGTCGTGCAGGAGCGCCACGACTTCGAGCAGCACCGAGGTGCGCCAGGCCCGATCGCTCGTGAAGCGGTCCCTGTCCACGCCCGTGATCACCGGGAGGTCCACCGGGTCGTTCGGGCCGACGCGCTTGAAGACGGTGCCCTCGTCGGACACGAGGTAGAGGCCGTCGATGGAGAGGACGGCCGCCGCCTGTCGCTCGCGCACGTGCACCACGTAGGTGTCGGGCAGGCGCCGCGTCACCTGGGCCGAGGCGATCCAGGGATGAGCCGAGAGCCGCGCCCGCGCGTCCTCGGGCGACATGGCGAAGACGTTCTTGCCCATCGCGAGGCCCGCCGCCTTCAGCACCTCGGCGCGCGTCAGCCGCGCGTTGCCCGCGACGAGGATCTTCTTGGTCGCGAAGGCCGGCGAGGTGCGCACGTGCTTGTCGACGAGACGCCCCACGGCCACGGAGCCGGCGACCACGGCGAGCACGACGAGCAGCCGCCCGGTGATGAGGAGCGGGCGGCGTACACGGGCGAAGCCCAGAGCACAACGCGCGCGCAGCTGCCCCACCCGTTCGCGCAGGGACACCTTCGGCCGCGGCGGCGGCGAGGGCTTGCGGTTCTCCGGCAGGGACCGGCGGCGGTTCGCACCCGCGCGGGAAGCCACCTCCCCGGCGCGCCCGGCGCTCCGCCCACGACGTCCTCGCACGTTCGCGCTTTCGCTGCGACTGCCGCGGCGCCCTCCCCTGCCCGCTGGCGCACCGGCAGGCGGCCGGCGTCCACCCGTGCGCGGCGGCGCCTTGGCCTCCGCACCGTCGCGTCGCCCCTTGCCGATCACTTCGCCCCCTCCCCGCGGAGCGCCGCCATCAGCTCCGGTCCCGTGCGCGTGATGTCGCCCGCGCCGAGCGTGATCACCACGTCGCCCGGCTCGATACGCGCGCGCAATGCCTCGACCAGGTCCGCTCGCCGCGCCACGTGGGACACATCGCGGTGGCCGTGGGCGCGGATCGCCGACACGAGCCGCTCGCTCGTCGCCCCCTCGATGGGCTTCTCGCCCGCCGCGTAGACGTCGGTCACGAGCAGCACGTCGGCGCGGTTGAAGGCGCGCGTCAGCTCGTCGAAGAGGTGGTGGGTGCGCGTGTAGCGGTGCGGCTGGAACGCCACCACGAGACGCCGGCCGAAGGCGCGCTGGGCCGCCTCGAGGGTGGCCTGGACCTCGGCCGGGTGATGGCCGTAGTCGTCCATCACCGTGACGCCGTCCACGTCGCCGAGGATCGTGAAGCGCCGCTGCACGCCCTGGAACGTCGCGAGCGCGCGGCGCACCTCGTCGTGGGGCACCCGGAGCTCGTCCGCCACCGCGACGGTCGCGAGCGCATTGAGCACGTTGTGGATGCCGGGCATGCGCACCTCGAACTCGCCGAGGGGCTCGCCCCGCCGCACCACGTCGAACTTGGCGCTCAGCCCTTCGACGCGCGGGTTGCGCGCGCGGTAATCGGCCTGTGCCGCGAGGCCGTAGGTCGCCGTGCGCTTCTCGATGCGCGGCAAGACGTCCTGCACGTGGGGGTGGTCGAGGCACCCGACGACGAGCCCGAAGAAGGGCACGCGGTTGGCGAAGTCGACGAAGGCCTCCTTGACCTCGTCGAAGGTGCCGTAGTGGTCGAGGTGCTCGGCGTCGATGTTCGTGATGACGGCGATGGTCGGCGTCAGGTGGAGGAACGAGCCGTCCGACTCGTCCGCCTCCGCCACCAAGAGATCGCCCGCGCCGCGGGCCGCCCCGAATCCGAGGGCGTTGAGCTTGCCGCCGATGACGACCGTCGGGTCGAGGCCCGCCTCCCGCAGCACCGTCGCGACGAGCGACGTGGTCGTCGTCTTACCGTGGGAGCCGGCGATGGCGATGCCGTCCTTGATGCGCATCAGCTCGCCGAGCATCTCGGCGCGCGGGATGACCGGAATGGCGCGCGCGCGGGCGGCGGCGAGCTCGGGGTTGTCGCGCGGCACGGCCGACGAGAAGACGACCACGTCGGCCTCTTGCAGATTCTCGGCGCGGTGGCCGAAGGCGATCCGCGCACCCTTCCCGCTGAGGTGGCGTGTGTACTCGTTCTCGCGCAGGTCCGAGCCCGTCACGCCGAATCCGTGATCGAGCAGCACCTCGGCGATGCCGCTCATCCCGATGCCCCCGACACCGACGAAATGCACCGACCGGATCCGTCCCCGGAACATCGCCTACTCCGCTTGCTCCGCGGGCCGACCGTCGTCCATGCCGCTCACCTGCCCATCACTCGACCCCGGCCGCCACCACCAGCGGTCGCCGGCCACCGGGTCGCACCGTCGTACGCGCCCCCAACCTTGGCACGTAGGGGCGGCTTCCGCGAAGAGAATGGCGTGAGCCGAGGTCTGCCCCGCCCTCCTCGTCGTCCGCGTCGTCCGCCGACGAGGCGTCCGAGAGGTCGTCGCCGGGGGCCCGTCCCCGCTCGGCCACGCAGCCGAGCCAGGCGCACAGGTCGTCGACGATGGCGGCGGCCGCGTCCGGGCGCCCCATGCGGCGGGCCGCGTCGGCCATGGCGCGACGTCGATCCGGGTCCGCGAGAAGGCCCGCGACCTGGGCCGCGAGCAGGTCGGTGCTGAGCGTGTCCTCGCGCAGACAGATGGCCGCCCCCTCGCGCTCGAGGGCCTCCGCGTTCGTCGCCTGGTGGTCGTCGGCCGCGAAGGGGAAGGGGATGAGCACCGCCGGCCGGCCGATGGCGCACACCTCCGCCAGGGTCGTCGCGCCGGCACGCGCCACGACCATCGTGGCCGAGGCGTAGGCCCGCGCCATGTCGTCGATGAAGGACACGACCTCCGCGTCCATGCCGAGCTCCGCGTAACGCGCCGCGACCGCCTCGCGCATGGTCTCGCCCGTCTGGTGCAGAACGCCGATGCCGCGGGCCGCGAGGCCGGCCTTCGCGAGGGCCTCGGGCACGGTCTCGTTGAGCGCGCGGGAGCCCTGGGAGCCGCCCGATCACGAGCACGCGCCGCGAGCGCGCCTCGAAGCCGTCCGGGTCGCTCATGGCCCGCCGTGCCGCATCGACGAAGGCGCGCCGCACCGGGTTGCCCGTGACACGCGCGCGCGAGCCGAACGGCGCCGCCGTCTCGGGGAAGGTCACGTAGCCGCGGCCCACGACCTTGCTGAGCACGCGGTTGGTCATGCCGAGCCGCGCGTTCTGCTCGAGGACGGCCGTGCGCACGCCCATGGCCGCCGCCGCCGCGAGCACCGGGCCCGAGGCGTAACCACCGACGCCGAGCACGAGACTCGGCCGGAAGCGCCGCACGATGCCCGCCGCCCGCGCCACGGCGCCCGGCAGCCGCGCCACGCTCTTCATCAGCTCGCCCGCGCGCCGCCCCTTGAGCGGCGTCACGTCGAGCAGCTCGAGCCGTTCGCCGCGCGCAGGGATCACACGCGCCTCGATGCCGCGCGCCGTCCCGACGAAGAGCACCTCGAGGTCCGGCTCGCGGCGGTAGAGCTCCTCCACGACCGCGATGCCCGGGAAGAGGTGCCCTCCCGTGCCACCACCCGCGACGATCACCCGCTCGATCATGCTGTACCTCCCTCGAGCCCTTGCGCGCGCCTGCCGCGCAGGGACTTCAACGGATGGGAGCGCTTGGCCCCCTCCCCTCCGGTCGAACCTTCGGCGCCCGGGACCCCGCGCGGGCGCGACACGTTGAGCAGGATCCCGACCGCCGCGCAGTTCACGAGCAGCGAGGATCCGCCGTAGCTGAGAAAGGGCAGCGCGAGCCCCTTGGTCGGCAGCATGCCCATGGCCACCGCCAGGTTGGTGTAGGCCTGTAGGCCGATGAACATGGTGATGCCGAGCGCGAGGAACGTGCCGTAGTCGTCCGCCGCGCGGAGCGAGGCGCGCAGACCGCGCACGACGAGCAGCGTGAACGCGGAGACGAGGAGACAGATGCCGATGAAGCCGAGCTCCTCGCCCACGATGGCGCTGATGAAGTCGGTGTGGGCCTCGGGCAGGAAGAAGAGCTTCTGGCGGCTGTCGCCGATGCCCACGCCCGTGATGCCGCCCGAGCCGAAGCTGATGAGGGACTCGGCGATCTGGTAGCCCACGTCGTAGCGGTGCTTGAAGGGCGCGAGGAAGGCCTCGATGCGCCGCATGCGGTAGGGGCTCGTGGCGATGAGGGCCCAGGCGATGGGCGCGGCGAGGATGCCGCCGCCGAGCAGGTAGCCCGTCTTCGCGCCCGCCGCGAAGAGCAGCACGAAGGTCAAGAGGCCGATCATGCAGGCGCTGCCGAAGTCCGGCTGCTTGAGGCAGAGGAGCATCAGGAAGCCCGCCATGAGGACGTGCGGCAGAAAGCCCACCGAGAAGCTGCGGATGCGCTCGCGCTTCTTCGACAGGGAATAGGCGAGCCACAGGATGATGGCGAGCTTGGCGATCTCGGCCGGCTGGATGTGGATGGGGCCGAGGGCGATCCAGCGCGCTGCGCCGCCCGCCGTGTGGCCGAGGCCGACGGTCACGAGCAGGAGCAGGCCGGCGGAGGCGGCGAAGATCGGATAGGTCAGGGCGCGGTAGCGGCGGTAGTCGACGCGCGCGGCGGCGACCACGACGAAGAGGCCCATCGCGGCGTAGATGGCCTGGCGTACGAGGAAGTGCTGGCCGTCGTGGTACTCCTGGCCCGCGTAGACCGCGCTCGCGCTGTAGACCATGACGACGCCGAAGGCGACGAGGGCGACGACGACGCCCGCGAGGATCGCGTCGGCCGGGCCAGGATGGCCATCGCGCAGGGCGCGCGATGCCCATCCTTCCTTCATCGCCCTCGCTTCGCTCGGGGAGGGGGGCACGCGCCTCCCTCCCCGGGATCGCGGGAGGGGTGAAGCCCCGACGAGAACTCCGGCACGTTCGGCGTGGGCGGCCGGCTTGCTCGTGTATCGCGCTTCGGACGCCGAACGCACACCGGTTCCCTCCCCCGCGGCTCGCCTTCGGCTCGTGGGGGCGTGCTTCGTCGCGGTGGCAGTGCGGCGCGCGAGCACCGAGCGGATCAGTCCCATGGCACCTCCTCTCTGAGGGCACGGACCGCCCGCTGGAATACGTCTCCACGCTCGGCGTAGGAGCGGAACATGTCGAAGCTCGAGCAGGCCGGTGCGAGGAGCACGACGTCGCCCGGCTCGGCGAGGGCGCGGGCCTCGTCGACCGCCTCGTCCATCGTCGGCCGCGTGGGCAATCGGAAGCCCGCTGCCCTCGAAGGCGCCCTCGATGAGCGGTGCCGCCTCACCGATGAGCACGAGGGCGCGTCCGCGGGCGTCCATGCGCGCGCGCAACGGCGCGTAGCTCCCGCCCTTGTCCTTGCCCCCGGCGATCAGGACGACTTTTCCCGCGCCCTCGAGCCCGTCGATGGCGGCGCAGGACGCGCCCACGTTGGTCGCCTTGGAGTCGTCCCAGTAGCCCACGCCCGCGAGGTCGCACACGTGCTGCATGCGGTGGGGCAGACCGGTGAGCTGCGCGCAGCACGGCGGCCACGTCGTCGGCCGAGACGCCGGCGAGACGCGCGGCGAGGGCGGCGGCGCAGGCGTTGTCCACGTTGTGACCGCCCCGTAGCCGCATCTCCGCGACCGGGAACGACAGACCCGAGGCGCCGTTGACGATGCGCCCCCAGTCCGCCCGCACCTCGCCGTCGGCGCCGGCGAAGCGATGCACCTTTGCGGCTCCGGCACGTGCGAGGGAGGCGCACAGGGCGTCGCCCGCCGGCACCACCGCCGCGTCCTCGCGTCGCTGCCCGTGGAAGATGCGCGCCTTGGCCGCCGCGTAGTCGGCGAAGGACGTGTAGCGGTCGAGGTGATCGTCGGTGACGTTGAGTAGCACCGCGACATGCGCCCGGAAGCGGTCCACGCGCTCGAGCTGGAAGCTCGACAGCTCCACGACCACGTAGCCGCCCGCCCCCGCCGCCTCGGTGTCGACCGCCTCGACGAGCGGCGTACCGAGATTGCCGCCGACGAAGGTCGGCCTGCCGGTGCGCGCGCACATCGCGCCGATGAGGCTCGTCACGGTGCTCTTGCCGTTGGTGCCCGTGATCGCAACGACCGTGGCGTCGACGAACCAGGAGGCGAGCTCGATCTCGCTGGCCACCGGGATGCCCGCCGCGTCCGCCGCGTCGAGGGCCGGCATGGGCGGCACGCCCGGCGAGAGCACGATGCGGTCGACCGACGTGAACAGGGCCGGGTCGTGGCTGCCGAGCACGACCTCGGCGCCGAGGGCGCGTGCTTCATCGACGCGGCCGCCGAGCTCCTGCTCGCTCCGACGGTCGTTGACGATAACGTGGGCGCCGCGCGCCGCGAGCAAACGCGCCGCCGCGAGCCCGCTCGCCCCGAGCCCCACCACCAGCACCTTCTGTCCGCCGAGTTCCATGGGCGTCACCGGAGCTTGAGCGTTGCGAGGCTCGCGAGGGCGAGCATGACCGAGATGATCCAGAACCGGACGATGACCTTCGGCTCCGCCCACCCCTTCTTCTCGAAGTGGTGGTGGATCGGAGCCATCAGGAAGATCCGCCGGCCGGTCATCTTGAAGAAGGCGACCTGCGTGATGACGCTGACCGCCTCGACGACGAAGATGCCGCCGAGCAGCACCGACAGGACCTCGTTCTTCGTGACGACGGCGAGGGCGCCGAGACCACCGCCGAGGGCGAGGGAGCCCACGTCGCCCATGAAGACCTGGGCCGGGTAGGTGTTGTACCAGAGGAAGCCGAAGCCCACGCCGATGACCGCCGCGCAGTAGACGGCGAGCTCGCTGGCGCTGTGGATCGACGGGATGTCGAGGTAGCGCGCGACGTCGTAGCCGAAGATCGTGGTGCCGGCGAGGTAGGCCAGCACCATGTACGTGCCGGCGTTGATCATCGACCGGGCCGATGGCGAGACCGTCGAGGCCGTCGGTGAGGTTCACGGCGTTCGAGGTGCCGACGATGACGAAGGCGCCGAAGGCCACGTAGAGCCAGGCCGGCATGGAGATGGGGTGCTTGGCGAAGGCGACGAAGGGCAGCGCCAGACGCGTGCGCATCGCGACCCAGTCGTGGGGCAGGCTGCGGCCGTAGAAGAGCCACGCGCACACGGCGATGGCGATGGCGAACTGGAACAGAAGCTTGTAGCGGCCCGACAGGCCGCCCGTGGACTTGCGCCGAATCTTGGCGGCGTCGTCGATGTAGCCGATGGCGCCGTAGCTCGCGGTCACGGCCGTCACGACCCAGACCATGGCGTTGCCCGGGTCCGCCCAGAGCACGGTGGAGATCACGAGCACGAGCAGCATCAGGGCGCCGCCCATGGTCGGCGTGCCGGCCTTGCTCAGGTGCGTCTCGGGCCCCTCCTTGCGCACGACCTGACCGATCTGCTTGCTCTGGAGGCGCCGGATGAACCAGGGGTAGAGGCCGAACGACAGCAGCAGTGCGGTCATGGTCGCCGCCAGCACGCGGACCGGCACGTAGCGCAGGACGTTCAGGAAGCCGAGCGACGGGATCGTGTGCAGCGGGTAGAGGAAGTAGTAGATCACGGCGCTGGCTCCGCTGCCGTGAGGCCATCGACCACGCGCTCCATGCGCATCGAGCGCGAGCCCTTGACCAGCACCACGTCCCCCGCGACGAGGCCGGAGCGGAGCGCATCGATGACGTCCCCCGCGTCCTCGACCGAGAGCGTCGTGACGCCGCCGGCCGATGCCCGTTCGACCGCCCGCGCCATTTCGGCGCCGACGCAGACGAGCAGTGCGACGCCGGCCGCCGCCGCCCCATGGCCCACCGCCGCGTGGGCCTCGGCCGAGGCCGCGCCCAGCTCCAACATGTCGCCGAGGACTGCCACCAGCCGCCCGCCGCGCAGCCTTGCGACCCGCGCCGCGGTCGAGAGGGCCATGGCCGTCGAGCTGGGTTGGCGTTGTAGGTGTCGTCGATGAGGAGGAGCTGGCGGTCCGCGACCGGCACGGGCGTCATGCGTCCGGGCGTCGGCTCCACCTGGCCGAGCCCCTCGGCCGCCGCGCGCAGGTCGACGCCGAGCGCATGGGCGACCGCGAGTGCCGCCGCTCCGTTCGACGCCGCCGCTTCCCCGACCAGCCGGAGGCGCGCCTCGATCGTGCGCTCGGCAGCGATGCGGAACAGGACGCTCGTGCGGAGCTCGGAATCGAGGTCCCAACGCTCGACGCGCACGTCTGCCGTCGACGTGCGTCCGAAGCTCAGGACCGAGCCTCCGCCCGCGATGGCGCGCCGCGCCACGAGGCGCGCGTCGTCCGCGTTCAGGACGGCCGTGCCGCCCGGGCCGAGCGCCGCGAAGAGCGACGCCTTCTCGTCCGCAACCGCTTCGACCGTGCCGAGCCCCTCGGTGTGGGCCGCCGCGACCATCGTGACCACGCCCACATCCGGTCGTGTGATCTCGGCGAGCCGCGCGATCTCGCCGGGCCGGCTCGTACCGATCTCGAGCACGGCCGTGTCCACCATCGGTCCGAGACCGAGGACGACCATGGGCAGGCCGACCAGGTTGTTCAGGTTGCCTGCCGTGCGGTGCACGCGGAGACCGGCGGCCGAGAGCGCGCCAGCGGTCAGCTCCTTGGTCGAGGTCTTGCCCGCCGAGCCCGTGATGCACACGACTCGTCCGTCCCAGGCGGCGCGGTGCAGAGCGGCCAGATCGCCGAGGGCACGCAGGGTGTCCGCGACCTCGATCACCGCGGCATCCCCCGTCGGCCCGAGCGCCGCGCCCTGCTCGACGAGCACCACCGCCGCCCCTCCCCGCAACGCGTCCGGCACGAAGCGGTGCGCATCGTGCGTCTCGCCGCGCAACGCGACGAAGAGGCAGCCCGGCGCGACCGCCCGCGAGTCGGTCGTGACGCCACGCACGGAGCGGACGGCCGGCAGAGAGGCGCCCCCCCGTCGCGCCCAGCAGCGCGTCCATCGAGAAGCTCGCCTCGTTGCGCGGGATCGGCGTCGCCATCAGGCCACCCCTCCCGGTGCGCACCTTGCGATGGCGCGGCGCGCCTCCTCACGGTCGTCGAAGGCCCGCGTCTCGGTGCCGACGATCTGGTAGTCCTCGTGTCCCTTGCCGGCGATCAGCACCGTGTCGCCCGCGCGCGCAGCGGCAATGGCGACCCCGATCGCCGCACGCCGATCCTCGACGGCCACGAAGCCGCGCTCCGCTGTGCCGAGCGCCTCCACGGCGAGGGGCGGCTGTCCGACGCCCCGCACGCCCGGCAAGATCTCCTCGATGATCGCGCCGGGCACCTCGGTGCGTGGGTTGTCGCTGGTCACGATGCACAGGTCGGCGCCGCGCCCCGCGGCCTCGCCCATGAGGGGGCGCTTGGTCGCGATCCCGGTCGCCGCCGCAGCCGAACACCACGGCGAGCCGGCCCGGCGTCAAGAGCCGGAGGGTGCCGAGGGCGTGAATGAGCGCATCGGGCGTGTGGGCGTAGTCGACGAGCACCGCCACGTCGCGGGGATCGGGCACGCGCTCGAGGCGGCCCGGGGCTCCCGCGGCACCGCGCAGCCCCTCGATCACCCTCGCCGGGTCGAGATCGAGGGCGAGGCCACAGCCGAGGGCGACGAGGAGGTTCTCGAGGTTGTGAGCGCCGAGGAGGGGGCTCTCGAGCGCCAGCTCGCCCGACGGCGTCGCGACGCGTGCGTGGATGCCGGTGCGATCGATGCGCGCGTCGAGCACGCGCACCTCCGCCTCCGCGTCGGCGTGGGTCGAGCAGCGGATCACCGGGCGCGGACACACGGGTCGCCAGGGAGGCGCCGAAGGCGTCGTCCACGTTCACGACCGCTGCCTCGGGGGCGAGCTCGGTGAACAGGCGCGCCTTGGCCTCGCCGTAGCGCGCGAGGTCGCCATGGAAGTCGAGGTGGTCCTGGGTGAGGTTCGTGAAGGCCGCGACGCGGAAGCGCACGGCGTCGACGCGGTGGAGCGCGAGGCCGTGGCTCGACACCTCCATCACGAGATGGGTCGCGCCCGCGTCGACCACCTCACGGGCGAAGCGCGCGATGTCGTCGGCCTCGGGCGTCGTGTGGGCCGCGGCGCGGGAGATGCCGGGGCCGCGGAAGGTCACCGTGCCCATCACCGCTGGCCGACCGCCAGCCGCGCTCACCGCCGCCTCGAGCAAGGCGGCCGTCGTGGTCTTGCCGTTGGTGCCCGTGATGCCGACTACCTCGAGCGCGCGCGTCGGCTCGCCGTAGATCAGCTCCGCCGCTTCGGCCAGGGCGCGCCGCGCGTCCAGCGCGATGGCCACCGGCACGGGCGTTGACAGGGCCTGCTCGGCCAGCACCGCCGAGGCCCCCCGCGCCACCGCGTCGGCGACGAAGGTCGAGCCGTCCTGCTTCGCGCCCGCCACCGCCACGAAGAGGTCCCCCGCCTCGACCTCACGCGAGTCGTGACGCACGCCGGCGACGGCCGTGGAGGCGTCGCCGCGGATCTCCTGCACCACACCTCGGCGCTGCAGCGTTTCGAGCGTGACGCTCACCGCCGCCTCCCGCCCGCCGCACCGGCGACGGGAGCCGCCGACGCGACCACCGCCCCGCCGCCCGTTCCTTCCGCGCTCGATGCGGTCGTCTGCTCCACGGCAGCCGGTGCCCCCGAGGGCTCCGCATCCAGACGTGGGCGATCCAACACGAGCCGGACGGCGGTGCCCTCGGGCACCACCTGACCCGCCGCAGGCATCTCGGACACGACCACGCCCGAGCCCGTGAGCATGGGTGCGAGCCCGGCGCCGTGCACGCGCACGAGGGCGGCCCGCGCACCGAGCCCCGCCACGTCCGGCACCGCCGACTGGCCCTGCCCGACGCGCGGCGTGATCGCCGGAGCCGCCTCCCGTGCCTCCAGTGGACCGCCGGCCACGGACGCGGTCCCGACAGGCGCGCCGTGCTTCGCACGCGCATTGGCCTCGTGCCGCTCGCGCTCCTGCCGCGCGGCATCGGCCAGCCCCTCGCCGCCATCGGTGGCGGGAACGCCGAGGTGACGCAGGGCGGCTTCGGCGATGCGCCGGAAGGCGGGCGCCGCCACGGTCCCTCCGTAGTGCGCGATGATCGGCTCGTCGATCACGACGGCGACGGTCAGCCGCGGCGCCTCGGCCGGCACGAAGCCGACGAACGACGCGGTCCACCGGTCCTGGGCGTATCCGCCGTGGACGTAGTCGGCCTTCTGGGCGGTGCCGGTCTTGCCGGCGACCAGGTAGCCCGGGATGGCCGCCTCGGTGCCCGTCCCGCCCGCGCCCGTGACGCCCGTCATCATGTCGGCCACCAGGCGCGCCGTGCGGGTCGGGATCACCTGCCGCCGGACGCGCGGCAAGTGCTCCTCCACCATGTTGCCGCTACCGTCGGTGATGCGCTTGACGAGGATCGGCTCCATGAGCCGCCCGTCGTTGGCGATGGCGCTCATGGCCGTGGCGAGCTGGACCGTGGTGACGCTCAGGCCCTGGCCGAAGGCGATGGTCGCCGCGTCCATGTCGTACCACTGCTGATAGTGGCGCAGGATCCCACTCGCCTCGCCCGGCAAGGGCACGCCCGTATCCTGGCCGAAGCCGAAGCGCCGGAACGCGCGGAAGAGGCCGCGCCGGCCGAGGGTCGCGCCGATCTTGGCCGCACCGATGTTGCTCGAGAACGCCAGGATCTGGGCGGGCGTCAGGTCGTGGAAGCGCTCCGAGTCGTGGATCGTGTACTGCGCCACCTGCATGGCGCCGTCCTGGCAGTCGAAGACCTGATCGGGCCGGATGGTGCCGGCGGCCAGGGCCGCACCGATGGTGAAGGGCTTGACCGTCGAGCCCGGCTCGAAACGATCGGTGACGGCCCGGTCCCGGCGCGCGGTGAGGGACGAGCGGCCCGGATCGTTCGGGTTGAAGGTGGGGTAGTTGGCGATGGCGAGCAGCTCACCGGTGCGCGGGTCCATGACGACCACGCTGCCGGCGCGCGCCTCGGCGGTCTGCACGGCCAGGGCCAGCTCGCGCTCGGCGACGTGCTGGATTGTCCTGTCGATTGTGAGCGTGAGGTCGTCGCCCAACGACGCCCCGTCGTCGAGGAGCGTCTGGGAGAAGACCACCTTGCCTCGCCGATCGCGGATGGCCGGCACCGCACGCACCGAGCCGCGGAGCTTGTCCTCGAAGGCGAGCTCGAGACCGGCGATGCCCTTGCCGTCGACGTTCGCGAAGCCGAGCACGTGGGCGGCGAGCTCGCGGTTCGGATAGTAGCGGCGCGCCTCCTTCGACATGTGGACGCCCGTGAGGTGCAAGGCGTGGACGGCCGCCGCCTGGCGGGGCGTGATGAGCCGCTCGATTCCACACGAAGTAGCGGTCGGAGGCGAGCCTGTTCTGGATTGTCTCCTCATCGACGGGCAGCACGGACGCGAGGGCGTGCGCCATCTGCGCCGGGTCGACGCCCGCGGCGTGGACCGCACGCGGATTCGCCCACACGCTGTCCACGTCGACGCTCACCGCGAGCTCGGCCCCGTTGCGGTCGTAGATGGTGCCGCGCTTCGGCGCCAGGCGGACGTTGCGCAGGTATTGCTCCTTGGCCATCTCGCCGAGGGCCGGACCCCGCACGATCTGCAGCTCGTAGGCGCGGCGCAGGACCAGGGCGCCGCCCGAGAAGAGCAGCACGGAAAGAAGCCCGATGCGCACGCGCATGAAGCGACGCCGTCGCGCGTCCATCCCCGCATCGTCGCGCTCCGAGCCCACCGCGGGCCCGCTCCGCCCCGAAGCGCCTCGGGGGCGCGCCGCCTTCTTCTCGGGCACGCGCGCATCTCGCCTGGCGCGCATCAGCGGACCCTTCCGGCGGTACGCCTGCGCGGCCCGTGACCCACGGGGACGATGCGGCTCGGGTCGGGGGTGTCCATGCTGAGGGTGCCGCGCGCGACGGCTTCCACGCGGGCCGCCTGCCGCAAGGTCGCCGCCTCGATGGACAGGACCCTGCGCTGCTCGATGAGGTGGCGCTGCTCGTGCCGCGCGGCCCCGACCTCGTAGCCGAGCCGCACCGTCTCGAAGCGCAGGGTCAGGTGCACGATGAAGGCGGCGGCGGTCGCCAGGACCGCGGCGCTCCACAAGAGGAGGAAGCGCGCCCTCATGACATCACCTCGGCGCGGGGTATGCGACGGGCCGCGCGCAGCTTGGCGCTTCGCGCGCGCGGGTTTTGCTGCTGCTCCTGCTCGCTCGCCACGATCGGGCGCTTGGTGATGCGCTCGAGCCGCGGATCGTCGCGGAAGGCGTGCTTGACGCGCCGGTCCTCGAGGGAGTGGAACGCGATGACCGCGGCGACGCCGCCGTCCTCGAGGACGTGCGGGAGATCCTGAAGCAGGGACTCCAACTGCTCGAGCTCCTGGTTGACGGCGATGCGCAGCGCTTGGAACGTGCGCGTCGCCGGGTCGATCCTACCGCGTCGTGGGCCGACGGCACGCACGACCGCGCGCCGGAGGTCCTCGGTGGTCTCGAGCTCACCGGCGTCCGAGGCGCGCTCGAGGGAACGGGCGATGGGTCGCGAGCGCCGCTCCTCGCCCAGCCGGTAGATCAGGTCGGCCAGCTCCCGCTCTCCGAGCCGCGCGATCAGCTCCTTCGCCGTCTCGCCCGAAGTGGGGTCCATGCGCATGTCGAGGGGCCCGTTCCGCGCGAAGGAGAAGCCGCGCTCGGCCTGCTCGAGCTGGGGCGAGCTCATCCCGAGGTCCGCCACCACGGCGTCGACCCGCCGTACGCCGACCTCCTCGAGCACGCGCCGGAGCTGGCCGAAGGCGCGATGGACCAGGGTCGCCCGCGCACCGAAGCGTGCGAGCCGCTCCCGCGCGGCCTCGAGGGCGCTCGGGTCCCGATCGAGCCCGATGAGCCGCCCGTCCGGTCCGCTCGCCTCGAGGATCGCCTCGGCGTGGCCGCCCCCGCCGACCGTCGCGTCGGCGTAGGTGCCCCCTGCGCGCGGACCGACGAGGCCCACCGTCTCGTCGCGCAGCACCGTCACGTGATGGAAGTCGCCCGTCACAACCCCAGCTCCGCGAGACGCCGCGCCATGGCCAGGCGCTTGTCCTCGTCCCCGAGCACCGCATCGCGCATCGAGTCGAAGCGCTCCTTGGCCCACAGCTCCACGTGCCGGCCCATGCCCGCCCAGACGATCTCCCGATCGAGCGTGGCGTGGGCCCGCAGGGTCTGGGGGATCAGCACCCGTCCCAGCTTGTCGAGGTCGCAGTCGATGGCGCCCGAAACCAGGATCCGCCGCAGCATGGCCACGTTCGGATCGAACTGGGGCAGGGTGGCGAGCCGGTCCTCGAAGGCCTGCCACTCGCTCATGGGATAGGCGACCAGGCACGGGTCGAGCCCCGTCGTGACCACGAGGCGACCCTCGCCGTTCGCGGCGAGCACCTCCCGGAAGCGCGAAGGCAGGGAGGTGCGCCCCTTTGCGTCGATCGCGTGCTCGTATCGCCCTCGGAACACCGGCCCCTACTACCCGCGGTGATCCCCGAAGCGCCCGTTGCGGGCACTTCTTGCCACTTCTTACCACCGCTGGGCGACCCTATGGCGGGCCTCGTGAGGCTGTCAACTTCTTTCTCTTCCTCCAACTACCCGATTCCACAGGATTTCGTCGCCTTTTCGGTGGGGGCCCGCGCCCCCGGGTGCGCATGTTCAGTACATCCGCGTGTGGGTGCTGGTGGTAGAGTCGCGTCGTGGATGAGCCGGAGGAGACCCGGGAGGCGCCCGAGGACCCGAGCGGCACCCCCTCCGAGGCCGGGACGTCGGAGGACCCCATCGAGACGGCATGGAAAGCCGTGGAATCGGGGTGGGACGACGCGGCGACCCACAAGCGCTTCCTCACCCTGTGCATCAGCCTCGGGCGCCTACCCGAGGCGGGCCGACGCTACCGCGAGGTCCGCGACACCGACCCCGACCGTCGCGACGAAGCGGTGCGCCACATCGACGAGATCCTGACCCTGGCGATGCAGACCATGCAGGCGACCCGCACGCCGCCTCCCCCCTCGCGACGGCCCCAGCTCTTCTTCGTCGCCCTCGGCGCCACCCTCGCCATGATCGCCTTCGCCCTCTGGGCCTTCTTCTCGACCCGCTGATCGGGTTGCGACAACGCTCCGGAGTTGCCGTGAGCGCGGCCGGACGACTAAGCTGCACGGCACGGAGCAGAGCGCCGCGTGCAGGTCGACTTCCAGGCCCACGAGCTGACCGTCAAGCTCGTCTATTACGGTCCCGCCCTCAGCGGAAAGACCACCAACCTCCAGGCCATCCACCGCCTGGCCTCGCCGGACACGCGCGGCCGGCTCATGACGCTCGAGACGCGCGACGACCGCACGCTCTTCTTCGATCTCTTGCCCCTCGCCTTCGCCGCGGGCGGGCTGCAGATCCGCATCAAGCTCTTCACGGTCCCCGGCCAGGTGATCCACAACGCGACACGGCGCCTCGTTCTGCAGGGCGCCGACGGCGTCGCCTTCATCGGCGACTCCCAGGTGAACGAGACCCGGGCCAACCAGACGGCCTTCTTGAACATGCAGGAGAACCTGGTCGACTGCGGCATGGACCCGGAACGCACGCCCCTCGTCATCCAGTTCAACAAACGTGACCTACCCAACATCCGCACCGACGCGGAGATTGACGCGGTGGCCACGCGGGGGCGCGAGCCTGTCTACAAGGCCATCGCGACGCGCGGCGCGGGCGTGATGGAGACGTTCATCGGGCTGGTCGACCTCACGTGGATGCACCTCGAGCAGAGTCACGACCTGCAGGACAAGTTCGGCATCGAGCCGCGGCATCTGCTCGAGGACCTCCGGCAGAGGCTCGGGGTATCGCTTCCCATGCGCCCGGAGGTGCCCTCGTGAGCGCCAGCACCCCCGCCGTCGACATCGCCCTCGGCGACGTCGCACGCCTCGAAGACGTGGTGGACCGGGAGGCCCTCGCGGAGGTGTGCCGCTCCTTCTTCGGGCTGTTCGGGATCTCGATCCGCATCTTCTCGAAGGACGACGGGCTTTTGGCCGACGTGCACCAGGAGCGGCTGATCTGCGCCTACCTCAACGGCCTGCCAGGGGGACGCGCCGCCTGCGCCGCCACGGTGAACGCCGTCAAGTCGCTCGACGCACGGGACGGCGTCCTCGTGCACCCATGC
This sequence comes from uncultured delta proteobacterium, assembly GCA_963830115.1. Taxonomy (GTDB): domain Bacteria; phylum Myxococcota_A; class Polyangia; order Polyangiales; family CAWHLB01; genus CAWHLB01. Next base: position 491,723 of record CAWHLB010000018.1, on the reverse strand, counting down.
TTCACCGGCGCCGTCTACCGCATGGTGCCGATCACCTACCAGGGCCGCGTCATCGGGCGCTTCGTGCTCGGGCCCTACCTGCCGGCGGAGACGAGGGAGGTGCCCTCGACCCTGCTCTCGATCGATCCCGGGGTCGACCGCGGCAAGGCGCGTGAGGCCCTGGCCGAGATGCCCCGCGTGCGCGACGAGACGGCCGAGCGCATCGCCGAGCACCTCGCGAACGTCATCGGGCTCATCCTCTTCTCGGGGCACCGCGCCTTCTTGACGAGCGAGATGCACGTGGCGAGCGTCCGCGAGAGCTACCGTGAGCTGGCGGAGAAGACGGCGAGCCTGCAGGAGGCCTACGACAAGCTCAAGGAGCTCGACCGGCTCAAGTCGAACTTCCTCGCCACAGTGAGCCACGAGCTGCGCACGCCCCTCACGTCGATCATCGGCTACTCGGAGATGCTCGAGGGCGGGCTCGCAGGTGCGCTCAGCAGCGAGCAGCAGGAGTTCGTCACCACGATCCGGCAGAAGGGCGACCAGCTCCTCGCCTTGATCACCAGCCTGCTCGACATGTCGAAGCTCGAACGGGGCCGCCTGAGCATCGCCCGCCAACCGGTCGACGCCGCGGCCCTCGTCGACGAGGTGGTCACGACGGTCACGCCGACGGCACGCCGCAAGGGGGTCACCCTCGACGTCCACGTCGACAGCGCCCTGCCGACCCTCTCGGCCGATCCCATCCGCCTCCGGCAGGTGCTGATCAACCTCACCGACAACGCGATCAAGTTCACCCCGAGCGGCGGCCACGTGGAGCTGGGCGCTCGGGCGACGACGATGGGGGACGACGGCGGCGGGAGTCGGCTCGGGCTCGCCCTGATGGCCGCGCCGACCCGCGCCATCGCCCTCACCGTGCGCGACACGGGCATCGGCATGAACACGGCCGAGCTGCCACGGATCTTCGACGCCTTCTACCAGGTAGACGGGAGCTCGACGCGCGAGCACGGCGGAGCGGGCCTCGGCCTGTCCATCGTCAAGCGGCTGGTGGAAGCCCACGGAGGCACCATCGAGGTCGAGAGCAAGACCGGCGAGGGGACGACCTTCACGGTGACGGTGCCCGCGGGGGACGGAGCCGGCGGGTGAGCGACGAGCTGACGCGCATCGAGGCCATTCGTGCGCGGCTGTCGCGAACCCGGGAAGACGTGGTGCTCGGCATCGGGGACGATGCGGCGCTCCTGGCGGCGAGCCCCTTCGCCCAGGCCCTGTCGGTGGACGTGGCCGTCGAGGGTGTGCACTTCCGGCGGGACTTCGCTCCCTGGCCGGTCCTCGGTCGGCGCGCCTTCGTCGCCGCGGCGAGCGACCTCGCCGCCATGGGGGCGCGGCCGCGTGCTTCGCTCCTCGCGCTGGTGCTGCCGGCCGCCTTCGGCGACGCCGATCTCCTGGCGCTGATCGACGGGATCGGGGAGGCCGCGGACGAGACGGGCGCGATTGTCGTGGGCGGCAACCTCTCGAGCGGCGCAGAGCTGTCGATCACGACCACCGTCATCGGCGAGATTGACAGCGCTCCCGGCGGCGAGAGCGGTTCCGCCGAACGTGGCGACGAATCGGCGCGCTTCGAGCGACGGCCCCTCACGCGGCACGGCGCACGCCCGGGCGACGGCATCTACATGACCGGCACCGCGGGCAGCGCGGCCCTCGGGCTCGCACTCCTTCTCGCGGGGCGCGGCGACGACCCGGACCCGCGGGCGCGCTGGTTCGTCGAGCGGTGGCGGAGGCCGACCGCAGCCATCGTGCAGGGCCTTCGCCTGCGCGGCAATGCCACCGCGTGCATCGACGTCTCGGACGGCGTGCTCCAGGACCTGGGCCACATCTGCGAGGCCTCGGGCGTCGGCGCCGAGATCCACGCGCCGTCCCTTCCCCTGGGCAAGGGCTTCGACGCGGTGGCCCGGAGCGCGGACCGGGATCCGTGGCAGCTCGCCCTCGCGGGCGGCGAAGACTACGAGCTCGTGTACACAGCGCCGGCCCACCTGAGAGAGCTCGGGACACGCATCGGCCGGGTCACCGAGACGGCGGGACGCATCGACGTGGTCGGCCCGGACGGCACACCCCTCGAAGTCCACGCACAGGGCTTCCGCCACTTCAGCGGTCGCCCATAGCGGCACGCGCTCAGCGTCGGAGCGAGCTGGCGAGCCATCGGCCCGAGGCGGCGGCCCAGCCCCCCACGCTCCAGCCGACGCTCGCATCGAGGGCCACGCGCGAAGGGGCGAGCCCGCGGCGCGCTTCGAGGAAGTCGCGGATGCGCGTGGCGCGCGCGTCCCAGGTGAGCCCCCGCGAACGCTCGCGCGCGCGGCGCCCCAGGGCCTCGGCCTCGTCCGGTGCAGCGAACAGGTGGTCGAGCGCCGCGGCAGCCGCCTGCGCGTCCCCCGGCGAGACGAGCACCGCGTTGTCGCCGTCGTGCAACAGCTCGGCGGTGTCGGGCGCGCGCGGCGCGAGGATCGGCCGCCCCGCGGCGAGGTAGAGGAAGAGCTTCATGGGCAACACCGTGCTGCCGTGGCGCTCGAGCGGTGCGAGGCTCGGCGGGATGAGCAGCACGTCGGCGGCGTAGAGATATGGCACGGTGCGATCGAAGGGTTGCCACGGATAGACGCGCACGTTCGGAAGGGCGCGCGCCGCCTGCTCGATGGGCCCGTCGCCCTCCGAGCCCACGAGCAGGAAGGTCGCCACCGGGCAGCGCCGCGCCATCTCGAGCGCGATGTCGAGCCCCTTGCGCTCGTTGATGCGGCCCGCGTAGGTCACCACGCGCGCGTCGACCGGCACGCCCACGCGCCGGCGCGCTTCGGCGCGGTCGAGGCGCGGCTCCATGCGCCCCGGGTCATAGCCGTTGTGGGCGACGAGCAGGCGCTCGGCCGGAATCCCGAGGGCGACGTAGCTCGCGAGCGCGTGCTCCGAGTGCAGCACGGCGCCGACCAGGCCCGGGTGGCCGAGCAGCTGCCGGAGCAGGGGCTGGAGCGGAGGGTACTGGTCACCCCAGGGACGAAAGTGCTCGTAGGCCACGCGGTAGCCGCGCGACAGGGCCGCGGCGAGCATCGAGAGGTTGCGCGTGTAGAAGAGATCGGCGTGTCTGTCGCGCGCCGCCTTCGTGGCCCGAGCGGCGTAGACGACCTTCTGGAGGTTGCGCGAGCGCGAATCGAGCGCCGGGTAGCACGACAGGGCGAAGGAACCGTCCACCTGGTAATAGGCACGCACCTCGTCGGCTGTGGTCCGATGGCCGTCCGGTCGCGCGCTGACCAGCAGCTCCACGTCCACCCCGGCGCGCGCGAGCGCCGCGGACGTGCTCACGAGCTGCTCGGTATCCGTCTCGCGCGACGGAAGCCCATTGTCGTAGCCGTACACCACCCGCATGGCGGCTCGAAGGATGGCGCGCTCGAGCCCCCATGGCCAGCGAGTCGCGCACGTCCCCTCAACCCACCTCGAGCCGCTTGATCATCTTCTGCAGGCCGTAGCGCGACACCCCGAGGAGCTTGGCCGCGCGCGTCTGGTTGCCGTCGGTGCGCTCGAGGGCGGCGCGGATGAGACGCCGCTCGAGCAGGTCCACCTGTCCCTTGAGGTCGAGCTCCTCGGGCGCCCCACCCTTCTCGTCGCGCAGGGCGTGGGAGAGGTGCTCCGGACCGATGGGGTCGGCGCCGAGGGCGAGCGCCCGCTGCACCTCGTTCTCGAGCTGCCGGACATTGCCCGGCCAGCGAAAGGCGCCGAGCCGCGCGAGCGCCCGTGGGTCGAGCCGCGGCGGCTTGCCCTTCCCCGCGTGCTTCGCGACGAAGTGCGCGACCAGGGGGGCGATGTCATCGGTGCGCTCGCGGAGCGGGGGCAACTGCACGACGACGACGGCGAGGCGGTAGAAGAGGTCGTGGCGAAATGTGCCTTCACGCACCATCGCTTCGATGTCCCGGTGGGTGGCGCTCAGGACGCGCACGTCGACCTTGCGCATCTCGGTGCTACCGACCGGACGCACCTCCCCCTCCTGCAGCACGCGCAGGAGCTTCGACTGCATGGCGGGGCTCATCTCGCCGATCTCGTCGAGGAAGAGCGTGCCTCCGTGAGCCGCCTCGAAGAGGCCCACGCGCGCGCGCTCGGCGCCCGTGAAGGCGCCCCGCACGTGCCCGAACAGGGCGCTCTCGAGCAGTGGCTCGGGGATGGCGCCACAGTTCTCGGCGACGAAGGGCTGGCCGTGGCGGGCGCTGCGCGCATGGATCGCGCGGGCGACGAGCTCCTTGCCCGTGCCGCTCTCCCCCGTCACGAGCACCGGCACGTCCGACGCGGCGATCCGCAAGGACAGGTCCAGCGCTTCACGCATGGAGGCGCTTCGCGCGATGATGCCTGCTACCTCGTCGCCCCCCTCGGTGGTCATCCGACGGAGCGTGGCGATCTCCACCGCCTGCGACTCGACCGTGCGCGCGAGGCGGCGGCGTAGCACCTCGAGCCGACGGACGGCGCGCCGGTCCGCACGCAAGAGCGACGCGCCCTCGAGCGCGATGGACGCGAGGTCCGCGAGATTGACGAGCAGGTCCACGTCCTCGGAGCCGAAGGCGCCCGGCCGCAATCGGTCGTCGAGGTAGAGGGCGGCGAAGGTCTCGCCGCCGCGGCGCAGGGGCACCGCCATGACCGAACGCAGGGCGAGGGCGTGCACGCTCGCAGCCGATCCCAGGCGCGCATCGGTGCGCGCGTCGACCGTGGAGACGGGCTGCCCCCCGTCGATCGCACGCGAGACGATGGAGCGCGACAGCTCGACGCCGGTGCCGTCGAGTCGCTGCTCGGGAGGGATGGCCCCGCTGCCGGCGCGCACGCGCAGGCTCCCGTCGTTCTCGCGAAGGACCAGGAACGCGCGCTCGGCCCCGCTCAGCTCGAGGGCCGCGTCGGTGATCTCCTCGTAGAGGCGACCGACGCGGCGCTCGGCGGTCAGCCGGCGCGAATAGCCGACGAGCCTGCGCCACCGGCCATCCCCCGCCTCGACGCGGCGCTCGGCGGGTGTCGCCGCGAGGGCGCGCTGGTAGATGGCGACCGCGCGCAGGCGCGTGCGTCCGGCGGCGTCGAGAGTCGCTGCCGCCGCGTCGAGCAGGGAGCGGGCGCGGGACAGGGCCTCGGCGGCGAGCGCGCGATCACCGCCGGCCTCCGCCGAGTCAGCGACGGCGAGGGACGCGCGCAGGCGTGCCTCGTAGGTGCCAGCGCGCTCGGCCGCGACGCGCGCGACCTGGGCATGGTCGAGGGCGCCCGTGGCGTCGCCTCGGGCGAGGCGCAGCCGGGCGGCGGCCACGCGATGCTCGACGACGCTCGCATCGCTCCCGTCCTCGTCGGCCGCCTCCTGCGCCGCGGTGATCCGCGCCGACGCCGCGTCCAGATCGCCGGTGGTCGCGAGCACCATCGCACCGCGGGCTGCCGCAACCGTGCGCGCGCGCGCTCCCGCCTCCGCCGAGGCACGCCACGCCCCCTCGACCGATGCCCGGGCGCCGGCCAGATCACCAGCGCGCAAGGCGAGCTCGGCCCCCACGACGCCCGCGAAGACCTCGGCAGTCACGTCTCCCGAGCGAAGCGCCGCCTCCCGTGCGCGCTCGACCGCGGAACGGGCCACGTCGTCGTCCCCGACGAGGAGCGCCCCATTGCCGAGGTTGTACAGGGCGCGGGCCACGTCCCGATCGCGACCGAGCCAGGCGAGCCGGCGCGCACCCTCGCGCAACGCAGCGATTGCCGGACCGGGCTGACCGGCATCCAGACGCGTCAGGCCGACGTTCACCAGGAACGCGGCGGCGGCGTGCAGCTCTCCGGCCGACTCCGCGAGCTCGAAGGCCCCCGCGTAGGCATGGGTCGCCGCGTGCACGCGCCCGGCGGCGAGCTCCGCCGTAGCCATGACCGACAGGGCCCGCGCCTCGCCTGCCCGATCCTGTGCTGCGCGCGCGAACCGCATCGCTCGCTCGGCGCGGGCTCGTCCCTCGGCGAGCAACCCGGAGCTGAGCGCCGTGAGCGCGGAGACCTCGGCGACACGCGCCGCGGCGGCGCCCTCCCCCGCCTTGACGCTCGCCTCGACCAGGAGCGCCTCCGCCGCGTCGAGCTGCCCCGCATCGAGGGCGAGCCTTGCGAGCAACGCCCCCGACAGGGCCTCGACCTCGTCGTCGGCATCGGCCGCCTCGCGGGCGAGGCGAGCGTCGGCCTCGGCGGCATCCCGGTCTCCGACGAGGCGCGCGATCTCCGCGCGGTGAACCACGGACGTCGCGTCGGACGCTGCCGCGAGCAGCCCCCGTGCGTCGGCGTAGCGGCCGCGGGCCCGCAGGGCATCGGCGCGCGCCAGACGAAGCAGCGGGGCGTGGGCCTCGGGCAAGAGCGCGAGCGCGCGCCCCGACAGCTCGGCGGCGCCTTCCGGATCGCCGGCGCGCCTCCGCTCGAGCACCGCCTCCTCGAAGGCCTGGGCCGCCGCCGCGAGCTCTCCGCCCGCGAGGTGCACGAAGGCCCGCGCCTCGAGCGGCAACGTACGATTGCGCAGCGCGAGCGCGATCTGGGCGCGGCGCGCTTCCGGCAAGGTCGCCACGATCGAGGGCGCCACGTCGGCACGAAGCCGCAAGCGCCCACGGTCGCTGAAGGTCGCGAGCCCTTCGGCGACCAGCCGCTCGAAGCCCTCACAGCGACCGAGGGCGGCGACCACGTCGTCGGCACCGAGCTCGCCGCCCGCCACCGCCACCACCTCGGCTACCTCGCGGGCCGCCTCGGGCAAGGCCACCGCCCTGTCGCCGAGGGCCGCCCCAGCTCGGCGAAGGTGCCGGCCCGCGACGGATCGCGCCCCTCGGCCAGGGCGGTGGTGAGCAGACGGCAGAGCCTGCCGGCGAGCCGGCCGCTGGCAGCCGCGGCCGCATCGACGACCGCAGGCGAAGGTGCCGACCCGAGCACGCGCTCGAGCAGCGTCCGTATTTCCGCGTCCGTGAGCGGACTGACCGAAACGGTCCCATTCGCTCCTTCGACGAGACGTTCGCGCTCGAGCACGACCGCGAGCCGGACGCCTTCCACCTCGGCCGCGCGGACGAGCCCACGCACCTGCGCTGCGTCGATGACGTCGGCGCCGGTGACATGCATGACCGCGTCGTGCCGAAGGGCCTCGCTCGGGAGCGAGCCGTCCACACTCTGATGGGTCGGTACCGGCGCGAGCCGATCGGCACACGCCCGCTGATGCATGCGAACCGCCTCGTCGACCAGCCGACCGCGCCCCGATCCCGCTGGCCCGACGAGCGCGATCACACCGCCTTCGGCGAGCGCCTCGGTGAGCGCAACAAGCGCATCGGCCTGCCCGACCAGCGGCAAGGCCCGGACGGCCATGGCCCGCTCGGCCGCCGTCGGCACGTCGTCCGCACCCCCGCCCGTCGACGCACCCCCGGCGTCCTCCATCGCGGCGAGCCGCGCCCCCACCTCGCGCGCCGACGCCGGCCGCTGCGCGGGATCGGGGTCGACCAGGGCGTCGAGCAAACGCGAAAAGGGGGCGGGCACGCCCGGTGGCAGGGCGATGCCCCCCGGCGGACCCGACAGGGCCTGGCCGATCCACTCGGCCGCCGAGCGGGAGCGGCTCTCGCTCGGGGCGTCGCGACCGGCCACGAGCCGCCGCAGGGTGGCACCGAGCGCCCACAGGTCGGTCGCGACCGACCGCTCGCCCGTCCATGCCTCGGGCGCGAGGTAACCCGGCGTACCGGCCACACGCGTGTCGACGCCGGGCGGTCGCGCGAGGCCGAGGTCGACGAGCACCGGTGTGCCGTCGGCGGTGACGACGATGTTCGCGGGTTTGACGTCCGCGTGGATCAGGCCCGCGGCGTGGATCGCTGCGAGGCCGGCCGCCACGCCACGGCCCACCCGGAGGGTCCAGCGCACGCGGGTGGTCAGGTCGGTGCCGAGGGCATCGGCGGCGTCGGCAGCCGAGCGGCCCTCGGCGTACTGCTCGACGAGGGCCACATCTCCACGGCCGAGGCGGACGGGCTCGCCCACGGGCTCGGCCACGGTGAGCAGCTCGTAGACACGGGCCACGTTCGGGTGGGCGATGCGCGCCAGGGTGTCGAACTCCCACCGGAGCCGTGCCGCCTCCACGGGAGGCACGACCTTGACCGCCCGGGGCGCGTCTCCCGCTGCCCGGTCCGCCACGAGCACGACTCGCCCGGACGCACCCCGCCCGAGCTCCCGCCGCCATGCGTAACGCCCAGCGAGGAGGGGCCCGTCCGCCTCCCCCGCCAACGCCGTTGCACCCCGCTCTATCCGCGCCACCCCATCATTTGCGGGGAAACCCAGCGTGACGTCAACTGGGTTGGGCCACAATTCCCAACGCGCTCCAAGGCCCGACAAGCGCTTCCGTCACCCCAGCCCCTTCTCGGACCCTGGCTTGGGGCTCTCGTTCAGGCATAGAGCAGCACGGCGCGGCGGGCCTCGGCGAAGGCCGCGGCGCCACGCGACTCGGCCTCGAGGACGGGCTCGAGGGAGGCGCCCCCGTCGATGGCCTCACGCGCTTCGGGGCCGCCGGTCAGCAGGTCGATGGCCACCCGGTCCCGGACGAACTCGTAGGCGTCGGTGCGCCACGCGAACGACTCGGGTGCCCGGGCCCGCACCGCCGCGATGAGCCGGAGATAGGTCTCGTAGGGGCGGAAGCGATGGACGTCGAGGACGTGCACCTGCACGCCGCCGCACCGGGTCCGGGCGTGCTTGTGGAACGTAGGCTCGAAGGTGAGGGGCCGGAGGAACGCGCCCTCGATCGCGACGTCGCGCGCGAGGGCGTGGCCGTCGACGAAGGGTGCGCCCCACACCTCGAAGGGCCGGGTGTGGCCACGGCCCTCGGAGAGGTTCGTCCCCTCGAGCAGGCAGCCGCCAGGATAGACGCGCGCCGTGTCCGGCGTGGGCATGTTGGGCGACGGGAAGACCCAGGGAAGGCCCGTGTCCTCGAAGCCCATGACGCGCTCCCAGCCGCGCATCGACACGACATGCAGCGCTGCCTCGTCGATGCCCTCGACACGCCGGACCCAGCCACACATCTCGCCGAGGGTCATGCCGTGGCGCACGGCCACGTCGTAGAGGCCGACGAACGATTGGTAGCTAGTGCGCTGGGGCGCGCCCTCGACCATCACGCCCCCGAGCGGGTTGGGCCGGTCGAGCACGACGGTCTCGATCCCCTGGGCCGCGGCGGCTTTCAATGCGAGGGCTGCGGTCCACACGTAGGTGTAGTAGCGGCTCCCCACGTCCTGCAGGTCGACGACCAGCGCGTCGAGTCCTTCGAGGGCCTCGGGCGACGGGGTCAGGTCCTCCTCGCGCGCACCATAGAGCGAATAGATCGGGACGCCCGTCTCGGGCTCGCGCGAGGCGCCCACACCGATCATGTCCTGGGCGCCGCCGCCGTAGCCGTGCTCGGGCCCGAAGATCGCCCGGACCTCGACGCCCGCATCGGCCAGCACGCGGCGTGCGTGGCGCAGCCTGCCGTCGACGCTCGCGGGGTGGGCGACGAGCCCGACGCGGCGGCCGCGGAGCAGGCTCAGGGCCTCGTCGTCCGACGCCGCCACGCGGTCGAGCCCGGTGGCGACGCGGCTCACGCCCCTGCCTCCGTCGCGTCCCCCACGAGGAGGTAGAGCAGCGCCATGCGCACCGCCACGCCGGCTTCGACCTGATCGAGCACGCGGCTCTGGGCTCCGTCGGCAACGCGCGGGTCGATCTCGACGCCGCGGTTCATCGGTCCCGGGTGCATGACGATCGCGTCGGACGCGGCCAGGGCGAGCTGGGCGGGGCCGATGCCGAAGGTGCGGCTGTACTCCCGCAGGCTCGGGAGCAGGGCGCCCTCGAGACGCTCGCGCTGGATGCGCAACACCATCACCACGTCGGCCCCCGCGAGCGCGCTCTCGAGCCGGTCGTGCCCTTCGACGCCGAGCGCCTCGAGGTCGGGCGGCATCAGGGTGCGCGGCCCTACGACGCGCACGGTCGAGCCGAAGAGGCGCATCAGGAGCGCGTTCGAGCGCGCCACACGCGAGTGGGCGATGTCACCGCAGATCGTCACGGTCAGTCCCTCGAGCGTCCCGCGCGCCCGCCGGATCGTGAAGGCGTCGAGCAGGGCCTGGCTCGGGTGCTCGTGCATACCGTCGCCCGCGTTGACCACCGAGCAGCCGACGCGCGACGCGACGTAGTGGGGCGCGCCGGACGCGGAGTGACGCATCACAAGGACGTCGGGCTGCATTGCCTCGAGGGTCTTGCACGTGTCGTAGAGGGACTCGCCCTTCTTCACGCTCGAGGCGGCGGCGCTGATGTTCACCACGTCGGCCGACAGGCGCTTGCCCGCCAGCTCGAAGCTCGTGCGCGTACGGGTCGAGGCCTCGTAGAAGAGGTTGATCACCGTCTTGCCTCGAAGCGTGGGCACCTTGCGGATGGGACGCCGCGACACCTCGAAGAAGACCTCGGCCGAGTCGAGCACGGTGAGCACGTCGTCACGCGTGAGCCCCTCGATGCCGAGGAGGCTCCGATGGCGAAAGCGGCCGGTCACGACGCACCTCCGTCTCCGAGCACGATCTCCGCCCGGTCCGGCTCGTCCTCCCCGACGCTGACCTCGAGCCGCGCGCCCTCGGGCACCTCGACCCGGCGGCCGACGAAGTCCGCCGCCACCGGCAGCTCCCGCCCTCCCCGATCGCAGAGCACGGCGAGCCACACCCGGCGCGGCCTGCCGTAGTCGAGCAAGCAGTCGATCGCCGCGCGCACGGTGCGCCCCGTCTGCAGGACGTCGTCGACGAGCACCACGTCTCGCCCCATCGGATCGAACGGGATCTGGCTCGGCCCGATCTTGGGATCGGGCAGGGCGGTGGAGGCATCGTCGCGGTAGAGGGTGATGTCGATCGTGCCGAGGGCCACCGCCGCTTCCGGGCGCGCCTCGACCTCGGCGACGAGGGTCGCGAGGCGACGGGCAATGCCCACACCGCCGCGCCGCACGCCCACGAGGGCGAGACGATCGACGCCGTGGCTCTGCTCGACGATGGACGAGGCCATCCGGCGGAGGATGCGCCTGATCTCCTCGGCGTCGAGCACGGTGCGGCGTCCCGGATTCACGGCCCGGGATCTAGCAGCCCGGTGAAGACCTGGGCAAGGGGGCGCTCAGGCCCCGGGCGTCGTCGGCATCGCGGCGGGATGGGGCATCTTCTCGCCGTTTTTCTGACGGCGCTGCATCTCGTACTTGGAGGGGCAGCGCGGGATGACTTGAGACGCCACGAAGGTGCCGTGCGGCCCGAGCTTGCCCTGCACGGTCACCGTCAGGTTGAGCCCATCACGGAAGGTGTCCGGCACGACGCACTTGGAGAAGCGGACGGGCATTTCGCGACCGTTCTTGGTCAGCACGAAGCGCCACTCGCAGGGGTCCTGGCGAAACTTGACCGAGCCGTCCTTGAGCTGGCCTTCGACCCGCAGCACGCGCCCCGCGAATTCGCCCGGGTGGTCGACCACGTCCGGCACCAGCTTCGAGTAGGCGAGCGCATCGGAGGCGCCGGTACCCGTCAAGAGGAAGACGACGCCGCCGGCGAGCAGCAGGAAGACCCCGCTGATCTTCGCCCATCCGGGGATGGGCCGCTGGGTCGACGTGGGCTCTTGGCCTTGGCTCGGCGAGGGATCCGCCATGACTCACTAGTATGCGCACAACCGGGTCGGTTGGCCACCCCCTGCTCAGTCCGGGAGGCGGGCGCCGTCGCCCTCGTCACCGTCGACCGGCGCCGCGAGGGGCGAGGCATCGGCCCGCTCCCGCTGGCGCCTGACGAAACGGCGAAAGCTGTCCTGCCCCTGCTCGAAATCGACGATGCGGAGCCCCATGCCGGCCTGCTCGCCCGACCTGCCGGGCCGTGTCCAGACGACCTCGACGCGCGCCACGATATCGCCGAGCTCGGGATCGGTGAGCGAGACGCGGAAGTGATGACCCACCCCCGGCGGGCTCGGGGTGCGGACGAACAGGCCGCCCTCGCTCACGTTGAGCGCCTGCACGTAGATCGTGACGTCGTCCGCCTCGCACCAGATCTTCTGGCGGACCGGAACGCGCGTATGACGCCGGTGGTCTCGCCTGGACGCTTCTGACATCGGCTCCAACCGAGAGCTGCCCCCCCCGTTCGTCCACGATAGCACGACCGCCCACGCAGGCCGAATTCGGCCCCGCGCGGGCAGGCGTTTCCCCCGAATCACGTCAGCGCAGCCCCGCAGCGGGCACGGGGCCCGCCGGGAGCTTTGGCGCCGTCCGAGCCGTGCCGCTCTACTTGCTCTGCAGGATCAGGGCGACGACGAGCATGTAGATGACGAGGGACTCGATGAACGCGAGCGCGATCAGCATGGGCGCGAAGATCTTGCCCGACGCGTTCGGGTTGCGAGCGATGCCCTCGAGGGCGGCAGCGGCCGCACGCCCCTGACCGACCGAGCCACCCGCCGCAGCGAGGCCGAGGCCCAACCCGGCGGCCAGGTAGGCCCACATCTTCACGTCGTTGGCGTTGGAGCCGCCGGCGCCGGCAACAGACTGGGCGAATGCGGTGGCCGAAACGAGCAGCGGCCCGGCGAAAGCTACCAAACCAAGTAGCGTCTTCTTCATGGCGAGAGCCTCCTTGAGTCGTGAAGGGTCAGGGTGTCCGGGGGACCTCCGTCGCAAACCTCGAAGCGACAGGGTGGGGGAACAGAACCAATCCGAGCACGAGGCCCGGGCAAATCCGGAAGCGAGCCGGCCGAGAGCGCAGCAAGCGGCCGGGGTCGGGGTATCACCTCACATGAGCGCGCGCCTCAATGCTCCTCCTCGTGAGTGATGGCCATCGCGATGTAGGCGGTCGAGAGCAGGCAGAAGATCAGCGTCTGAACCACGATCACGAGCAAACCGAGCATGTAGATCGGCACCGGCACGAACCACGGAGCGAGCGAGTGGAACGTGTGCAGCGCCATGTGGTCGGCGGTCATGTTGGCCATGAGACGAATGGCCAGCGAGCCTGGCCGCACCGCGAGGTGCGAGAAGGACTCGATCCCGAACATCATGATCATGATGGGGGCGGCCACCCAGGAACGGATGGGGCCGAACATGTGCTTGATCCACCCGAAGACACCGTGGGTCTTCACGCCGTAGATCTGCGTGGCGAAGAAGACGATCACCGAGCAGGCGAGCGTGGTGTCGAGCGTGTCCGTCGGTGGCGCGAGCCCCGGGATGATCCCCATCAGGTTGCTGAAGAGGATGAACAGGGCGAGGGTCCCGATGAGCGGCAGGAAGTGTTTGGCCTCGGCCTCGCCCATCATGTCGGTCATCATCCGGTAGGTCGTCCCCACGAGGATCTCGAGGATCGTCCGGATGCTCAGCTTGCCGTCGGGCACCAGTGCCGCGCGCACGTCGCGCACGGCGCGCCAGGCGACGAAGCCGCAGAGGGTCAGCAGGATCAGGACGATCAGGGCACCGAGCACGTGCTGCGCTCCGATCGGCCCGTGGGAGAGCCAGGTCTGGCCGACGACCTCCCCACCCATCACGTGGGGCTTCGTCACGGGCCAGCCGAGGTACTGCACCCAGTGATCGAGCCGCTGGTACACGGGCCCCAGGAGAAGGCTGAGCCACGTCTGTTCCATCATCCGTCCTCACTCGCCCCGGTCGTGGGGGCGATACCGGCGCGAGAGGCAGCGAGCAGGACCCCCAGCATCAGGGCGCTCAGCCCGACCAACAGGCCCACGGCGTGGACGTGGGCGCGCACGACGAGCGCCCAGATGACCACCATGAGCAGGGCCGTCTTCGCCCCGAGGAGGAGGCTTGCCGAAAGCCGTCCCCTCGGCCCCGCGGCGCCGGGCCTGAGGAGCCGCCCGCCCGCCCAGCGCAGCCCCATCCAGTTGAGGAGGGCGAGGCCCGCACCGACGGCCGCGCCAATCCCGGCGGCCGTGCCCCCGAGGAGGAACGTGCACGCGGTGAGGGCGGCGCCGATGGCGGCCACGAAAAGGGCGGTTCGGTCCAGGAGGTGGGGGTTCATCTCGGGGCCGGACGAGCTCTGCGAAGGACAGGAGGGGCGAGGGGTCAGCCGAGGAGGCGCCTCGCGGGGGAAACGCGGCGCCCGTTTAGCACGGCCCCCTTCTGGGGTCAAGCACGACCGGAGGCCACCCTGGCAGCATGGAAAGGATGCGATTCCGAATGGTTAGACTGCGCCAAAGGCCGCGTCGGCGGCTGCCCGGGTACGGGTCAGGACCGCCTCGTCGTGGGCTGTCGACACGAAGCCCGCCTCGAACTGGCTCGGGGGCCAGTAGACGCCGTGGGCCAGCATGGCGGCATGCCACCGGGAGAAGCGCGTCCGGTCGGTGGCGGAGGCGCCCGCCATGTCCCGCACGGGACCGTGCGTGAAGAAGGGCGTGAGCATGGAGCCGACCCGCTGGACGGTGCAGGCGACGCCTGCCGAGGCCGCGCTCTCGGCGAGCAGGGCCTCGAGGCGGGCCGAGGTCGCCTCGAGCGCCGCGTACACGGCCGGGTCCCGCAGCTTCTCGAGGGTGGCGATGCCCGCGGCCACGGCGAGGGGGTTCCCGCTCAGGGTACCCGCCTGGTAGACCGGGCCGAGGGGGGCGATCTTCTCCATGATGTCGCGCCGGCCGCCATAGGCGCCCACCGGCAAGCCCCCTCCGACGATCTTGCCGAGGGTCGTCAGGTCCGGCGTGATCCCGTAGCGCTGCTGGGCGCCGCCAAAGGCGACGCGGAAGCCCGTCATGACCTCGTCGAAGACGAGCAGGCTTCCCGCGGCGCGGGTCATCTCGCGAAGGGCGCGGAGCCACGCCGGGTCCGGGGGCACGCAACCCATGTTTCCCGCGACGGGCTCGACGATGACCGCGGCGATCTCGTGGCCCCGTGCCTCGAAGAGGGCGCCGAGGGCGGCCGCGTCGTTGTAGGGCACGACGGTGGTCGTGCGGGCGATGGAGGCGGGGATGCCGGCGCTGTCCGGCTCGCCGAGGGTCGCGGCACCACTGCCCGCCTTGACCAGCAGGTAGTCGGCGCCACCATGGTAAGCTCCATCACACTTCACGACCAGGTCCCGCCCGGTGAAGCCACGGGCCACCCGAAGAGCGCCCATGACGGCCTCGGTGCCGCTCGAAGTCAGGCGCACCATCTCGATGGAGGGCACGGCCTCGTGGATGAGCTCGGCGAGGCGGACCTCGCCCTCGGTCGGCGCGCCGTAGCTCGAGCCCCGCGCGGCCGCATCCGTGATGGCCCTGACGACGTCGGGCTCGGCGTGGCCGAGGATCATGGGCCCCCAGGAGCCGACATAGTCGACGTACTCCGTCCCGTCGGCGCCGACGATGATGGCGCCGTGGGCCTCGCGGATGAAGATGGGCTCGCCGTCGACGGAGCGGAAGGCGCGCACGGGCGAGTTGACGCCGCCCGGCATGAGGCGAAGGGCGCGCTCGAAGAGGGCATGGGAGATCGGATCGGTCATGGCGGGCGCCAGCGTAGGGGCTCACGCCGCATCGGTCGAGCCGCGATGATTGTCGCTCCCGTCGCAGCCGGTTCTCGGAATGGGTCGGCTAGACGTGGGTCAAGAGCCCCTCGACGCCGCGGCTGCGGGCGCAGTGGGAGCCGCAGAAGAATCTGCGTGCCGGATTGCACGCCGTGGCCGACGACGCGACAACCACACGCCTGGCAGGTCGGCGCCAGGCGCTGGATGGCGCACTCGAAGCAGTCGAAGGCGAAGGTCTCACCCCGGATCTTCACGTCGAAGGTCGCCTCGTAGTCGTTTCCGCACGTCACGCAGCGCGCCATGGTTCCCCCCTAATCTCGAGCGGCCCGACAAGCCGCGGCTCACGCTTGACGAGATGCGTCCCCGAGCGGCGATCGCAAGCACCACCCGGCGAGGGCGAACCGCCCCGCACCGGCGCTCCCGCCCGTGCCGCCCCCAATGGGGTATCCTGCGCGCGTGACCGCCCCCCGCCCCGATCCGCTCGCCGCCGCAGAGCGAGACGCCATCATGAAACGACCGCGACCGCGGCGGCATCTGCCGGTGGCACCCCATGCGGCCCCCGCGCGCCGTGACCTGCCCCTCGCCGAGAGCGCACGGGATGTGGACCGGAAGTGGCGGCCGATCTACGCGGTGTGGGAGATCACCCTCGCCTGCGACCTGGCCTGCCGCCACTGCGGCTCGCGCGCAGGTCATGCGCGGCCCGACGAGCTGTCCACCGAGGCATGCCTCGACCTGGTGCGACAGATGGCCGAGCTCGGCGTGATGGAGGTGAGCCTCATCGGAGGCGAGGCCTACCTGCGCGACGACTGGCTGGACATCGTGCGAGCGATCCGAGCCCACGGCATGACCCCGCTGCTCACGACCGGCGGCCGCGGCATCGATGCCGCGCGCGCGCAGGCCGCGGCGGAGGCGGGGCTCGCGAGCGCCAGCGTGTCCATCGACGGAAACGAGGCGACCCACGATCGACTTCGCGGCGTGACCGGCTCGTTCCGGGCGGCGCTCGACGCCATGCGGAACCTCAGCGACGCCGGCGTCCACGTGTCGGCCAACACACAGATCAACCGCCTCAGCATGCCCGAGCTGCCGGACGTGCTCGAGACGATCATCGCCGCGGGCGCCCATAGCTGGCAGTTCCAGCTCACCGCCGCCATGGGGCGCGCCGCCGACGAGCCGGAGGTGTTGCTACAGCCCTACGACCTGCTCGAGCTCTTTCCGATGCTCGCCGAGCTCATGGTCCGCGCGCGCGGGGCCGGGGTCCGGCCGTGGCCGGGGAACAACATCGGCTACTTCGGACCCTACGAGTCGGTGCTCCGGGGCAGCCTGCCCCGCGGGCACATGGACTCCTGCGGCGCCGGACGCTCGACGCTCGGGATCGAGGCGGACGGCACCATCAAGGGCTGTCCCTCGCTCTCGACCGAGGACTGGGCCGGGGGCAACGTGCGCGATACGTCCCTGCGCGACATCTGGGAGCGCGCCGCGCCCCTGCGCTACACGCGCGACCGCACGGTCGACGAATCTCTGGGGGTACTGCCGCAGCTGCTACTACGCCGACATCTGCCGCGCGGGGTGCACCTGGACGAGCCACGTCCTGTTCGGCCGCGCGGGCAACAACCCCTACTGCCACCACCGCACCCTCGAGCGGCAGCGCGAGGGCAAGCGCGAGCGGCTGGTGCGCGTGGAGGAGGCGCCGAACACGCCCTTCAATCACGCCCGGTTCGAGATCGTGCTCGAGGAGCTGCCCGCGCCCTGAGCACCGCACGGTCTTTCGCTTCGGGTGTGGGCCGCGTATTCTCGGTCGCGGCCCACGCACCGGGGGACGTGGACTCGTAGCTCTTGGAGGATGATCATGCCCGTGCGCCTCATCCCGTGCCCTGCCTGCAGCCGGCACGTGGCCTCAACCGATGCGCTCTGCCCGTTCTGCGGAGAGCCCACCGCCGACGCCTTCGCTTCGGCCCCGGAGCGACGCGAGCCACCGACGCGCCTCGGCCGCGCCGCCCGCTTCGCCTTCGGCGCCGCGGTGGCCACGAGCATCGCGACGACGGGCTGCGGCGGCGATTCGACCCCGACCGACTCGGGCACGGTGGCGGACGCCGGCGGGCAACACGACGCGGCCTCGGGTGACGCCGGCCCTGCCGACGCGGCACCCCCGGTGGATGCGGGCTTCGACGCCGGCGGCCCCGCCCCCGCTTACGGCGCGCCCGCCGATGCCGGCTTCGACGCCGGTGGGCCCGCCCCGGCCTACGGCGCGCCCGCCGACGCGGGTCTTCAAGACGCCGGTGGGCCCGCCCCGGCCTACGGCGCGCCCGCCGACGCGGGTCTTCAGGACGCCGGTGGCCCCGCTCCCGCCTACGGAGCAGCCCCCGTCGACGCCGGCGGTGCCGCGCCGGCCTACGGCGCCCCGTCCGCCTGATCCCGCGACGCCATGAAGCCCCACGAAGCCCACCGGAAGGAGGCCCCTGCTTCGGTGAAGGTCGCCTTGCTCACGGTGAGCGACACGCGCACCGAGGCGACCGACGAGAGCGGCGCCCTCCTCGCGAAGCGCCTCGAGGCAGCGGGCCATCAGGTCGTCGAATCGGGCCATCGTGCCCGACGAGCCCCGCGAGGTGCGGGCCCGCGTGCTCGGCTTCCTCGAGCAGGGGGCCCAGGTGGTGATCACCAACGGCGGCACCGGCATCGGGGCGCGCGACTCGACCTACGAGGCGGTGACCGCCCTGCTCGACAAGCGGCTCGACGGGTTCGGCGAGCTGTTCCGGTTCCTGTCGTGGGAGCAGGTGGGCGCCGCGGCCATGCTCTCGCGGGCGGTGGCGGGCACCGCGCGCGGCGGCGTGGTCATCGCCCTGCCCGGCAGCACGCCCGCGGTCGAGCTCGCCCTCGACAAGCTCGTCCTGCCGGAAGCTCGGACACCTGGTCTCTCTTCGGGGCACACGCGGGCGGGGCACGGCGCCCACCGGCCGTCGAGGCCCTGCACCTGCGCATCCTGCGCCTCTGGGACGATCTCTCGCGCATCGCGACACGGACCCCGGATCGGGTCGCCGAGCCTGCAGTGGTCCAGCTCTACAACAGCCTCCGGTCCCAGCTCGCCGAATCTCCTCTCCGAAGCTCCGCCGTCGGACATCCCCGGCTTCGGCTCGGGTGCGCAACCGCCCTACGCGGAGCTCGCGGTGCTCTCGGGCCAGCTCGCAGCGGCGGCCGAGGCGGCCACTCGCAACCGCGCCCAGATGGGCAGAGGCCAGCAGGGCGGCGCCCAGTCCTAGGGCCGGCCGGGTGGGTCCTCGTCACGGGGCGGATCGCCGCGGCACGGGCGCGAGGGGCCGTGGTTCTCGGCGCCTAGAGGGCCGCTCCCCCGAGCCCATCACAGCCGCCCACCGGCGGCAGGAGGACCGGACGGGACGGGCGGAGCGGGCGCACGTCGAATAACTCCGCGGGCCCCGTGTTGCGCCTGCGGCGGGCCGTATTGCGCCGTGCCCGCCTCGTGTTGCCCGTGCGGCAGCCTGCGTGCTACCGCGTCCCCCCCATCCGTCCCTCCCATCACCCCGAGGAGCCTTTTCGTGAACGACGTCCGCGCGATCAACGAGCATCGTCCAGCGTGAGAGCGCCTTCGTCGACCCCATCCTCCACGAGGTCGGCAAGGTCATCGTCGGCCAGGAGACGATGGTCGAGCGGCATCCTGATCGGCCTGCTGACCGACGGCCACGTGCTGCTCGAGGGCGTGCCCGGCCTGGCCAAGACCCTGACGGTCAAGACCCTGTGCCAGACCATCTGCGGCGCCACTTCCAGCGCATCCAGTTCACGCCCGACCTGCTGCCGGCCGACCTCGTCGGCACCATGATCTACAACCAGCAGACGGGCGAGTTCACGGCCAAGAAGGGGCCCGTCTTCGCCAACCTGGTCCTGGCCGACGAGATCAACCGCGCCCCGGCCAAGGTCCAGAGCGCCCTGCTCGAGGCCATGCAGGAGCGCCAGGTCACCATCGGCGACACCACCTACCAGCTGCCCGACCCGTTCCTGGTCATGGCCACCCAGAACCCCATCGAGCAGGAGGGCACCTATCCGCTGCCCGAGGCCCAGGTCGACCGCTTCATGCTGCATGTCCGGGTCGGCTACCCGACGCGCGAGGAGGAGCGGCAAGATCATGGACCGCATGACGACTCGTCCTTCGGAGCGACCGCACAGCCGTCGACGTGCCCGATCCGCTCGCCGTCAGCCACGCGGCCAGCCCGGGATCCTCGAGGCCCGCAAGGTCGTCGGGCACGTCTACGTGGACGAGAAGATCAAGGACTACATCGTGGACGTGGTCCTCGCCGACGCGCGATCCGCGCAGCCTAGGGCTCAAGCGACCTGGCGCGACTGATCGCGTACGGCGCCTCCCCGCGCGCCTCGATCCCTGAACATGGCGGCCCGCGCCCACGCCTTCCTGCGGCACCGCGGCTACGTCACGCCCGAGGACGTCAAGGCGATCGGCCCGGACGTGCTGCGCCACCGCATCATCCGACCTACGAGGCCGAGGCCGAGGAGATGACGAGCGAGGAGATCGTCCGCCGCATCTTCGACGCGGTCGAGGTGCCCTAGGGCACCGGGCTGCATCGCGCTCCGCGACGCGCTCGCGGAGGCGGTGCCGGGCGTGAACGACAGGTCCGACGAACGCGTGAGCCATGATTCCGAAGGAGCTGATCAAGAAGCTGCGCAAGATCGAGATCCACACGGCTCGGCTGGCCAACGACCAGCTCGCCGGCAGCTACCACTCCGTCTTCAAGGGCCGCGGCATGGCCTTCAGCGAGGTGCGGCAGTACCAGCCCGGCGACGACGTGCGGTTCATCGACTGGAACGTCAGCGCGCGCATGAACGGACGCTACGTCAAGGTCTTCACCGAGGAGCGCGAGATGACCGTCATGCTCGTCGTCGACCTGTCGGGAGCGAGCGCTTCGGGTCGGCGGCGCGGCCGAAGGTGCGAGACGGTGGCGGAGGTGTCGGCCCTGCTCGCCTTCTGCGCCATCAAGAACAACGACCGGGTCGGGCTCATCCTCTTCACCGACCGGGTCGAGCGTTTCGTGCCGCCCAAGAAGGGCACCGGGCACGTGCTGCGCGTGGTCACCGAGATCCTGAACGCCCAGCCCGAAGGCAGCGGGACGAACCTGGCCGCCGCCCTCGACACCCTGGGCTCGGTGACCAAGCGCCGATCGGTCGCCTTCCTGGTGAGCGACTTCCTCGCCGAGGGCTACGAGCATTCCCTGCGCGTCGCCTCGGCGCGCCACGACCTCATCCCGATCCAGGTGGTCGATCCGCGTGAGCTGGACCTGCCGGACGTGGGCATCGCGCTGCTCGAGGACCTGGAGACGGGGGAGCTGGTCGAGGTGGACACGGGGGACGCGCGCGTGCGGGCGGCGTTCCGCGAGCACATGGCGAAGCAGCGCGCCAAGCGGGAGCAGCTGTTCCGTCGGCTGCGCATCAATCACGTGACGGTGCAGACCGACCGCGGGTACGTGAAGCCGATCTCGGAGCTGTTCCGGCTCCGGCAGAAGCGCATGAAGGGGTTCCGGTGAGGCGGGCGGCGCGAGACGCGCGGCGGGCGCTCGGCAGCGTGGGACGGCCCTGCCCCCAACGCCCCAAGGCAGACGGGAGGGGGGGCCTCCCTGGGTATCTACCCACGTGGTGGGCGGGGCTCGGGGTCGCGTGCCTGCTCCTCGTGGCGGCGGGGGCGCGGGCCCAGGCGCACGACGCAGGCGGCAGCGCCCAGGCGGCTCATGGCACCCCGGCGGCGCACGGCGGAAGCACCGTGGCGCATGACGCGGGCGCGGCGGCGCAGGGCGGAAACGGGAACGCTGCCCACGGCGGCCCGGTGGCTCCGGCGCTCGGTGGGAGCGCAGCGGACGCGGGTCCGGGGACGGGGGATGGCGGTGCGGGCAGTGCGGCGGCCGCGGCCCCGCCGCCGGCGGGTGGCTCACCGCCGGCCGAGACGGATGAGGGCCCCCTGCCCGCGGGCCACGAGCCCAAGATTGCGGTGAAGCTCACACCACGCTCGGGCGTGCACACGGGCGACCTAGTGACGCTCGAGATCCGCGCGACGGTGCCCGAGGGCGACGACGTGGAGGTGCCCAAGCAGTCCTTCTCGCCTTACGAGATCCACGACAAGGTCGCCCACGTCGAGGACGAAAAGAGCGGCCGGCAGACCTTCGTCTTCCGCCTCGGCCTGTTGGCCTTCGAGCCCGGCGACCATTCCGTAGGGCCGGTGAAGCTGCGTGTCGTCACGAAGGACGGAACGGTGGGCGCCGCCCGCACCAGGGCGCTGCCGCTGCGCATTGTGAGCTGGCTCGCCAACGAGCCGAACGCCAAGCCGAAGCCGCCGAGCAAGCCAGTCCGCGTAATGGAGAAGGACTACACGCTCGCGTGGGTCCTGGGCGCCATATTGGCCGCGCTCCTGGTCGCCCTCGCGACACTGCTCATCGCGCGCTGGCTGTCACGCCGCGCCAAGGCGCTGAAGCCCCCGCCCCCGCCGCGCCCTGCCTGGGAGGTGGCCCTCGAGAAGCTCGACGCCCTGCGCCGCCGCCGCGGCCGCATGTTCGAAGAAGGCGAGATCGTCGCCTGGGCCGACGGCGTCAGCGACGCCCTGCGTGAGTACCTCGGCGCGCGCTACGGCTTCGAGGGGCTCGAGAGCACGACCGATGAGGTGGTGGCCCGCCTGCGCAAGCTGCGCCCGGTGGGGATCACCGTCGCGGAGGTGACGGCGCTCCTAGGCGACTGCGACCTGGTGAAGTTCGCCAAGGCGACCATGGACGAAGAGCAAGCGGACTCCCTCCTCGCCGGCGCGTTGCGCATCGTACGCGTGACGACTCCCCGGAGCGCCGGCGTCGCTCCGCACCCGGGACCGAACGTGGGCAACGGACCAGGCACGGCGCCGCGAGCCCCGCGCGAGAGTGCCGAAGAGGCCGCCCCGCCGCCGAACGAGCCGCCTGCCGCGAGCCCGGGAGGAGGCGCACCGTGAAGCGCGTGTTGCGCGTGCTGGCCCCGGTCGGCTGGACCCTCGCCTTCGCCATCCCGGCGACCTACGTGCTCCTGTGGTCCATCGACGCGATCTACGGCGTGCCCCTCACGGAGGGCAGCTTCCGGTTCGAGCGGCCGTGGGCCCTGCTGCTCTTGCCCGGCGCCCTGCTCGTGCTGGCCGCGCGCGGTTGGCTGCAGAAGCACGCCGCGCCGCGCCTTCGCATCAGCCGCGCGGCGGACATGGCGAGCGTGGGGCGGCGGTGCGGGATGCGGCTGCTCCTCGGCGACAGCCTCGTGGGCATGCGCGTGACCGCCGTTGCGCTCCTCGCGCTCGCGCTCATGGGGCCCCAGAGCATCCATGCGCGGGACCGCACCGAGGTGCACGGCATCGACATCATGCTCACCCTCGACCTGTCCCTGTCCATGCAGGCGGCCGACATCGCGCCGAACCGCTTCGAGGCGACCAAGGCCGTCGTCGACGACTTCATCACCCGCCGCCCGAACGACCGCATCGGCGCCGTCATCTTCGGCAAGCAGGCGTACACGCTCTTGCCCCTGACGACCGACAAAGACGCCGCTGCGCACGATGATCCGCCAGCTCTCCCTGGGCATCATCGACGGCCGCGGCACCGCCATCGGCAACGCGGTCGCGCACGTCGCTCAACCGCCTACGGAGCTCCAAGGCCAAGAGCAAGGTCATCATCCTGCTCACCGACGGCGACTCCAACAGCGGCAACGTCTCCCCTGACGAAGCGGCGAACTTCGCCAAGACGATGGGCGTCAAGGTCTTCACGGTGCTCATGGGCCAGTCGGGCGAGACCCGGGTGCAGCGCGGCGTGGACCTCTTCGGCCATCCCCTCTGGGACACGGGCAACTTCCCGGTCAACCCGAAGCTCCTCCAGTCCATGGCGACCACGACCGGCGGCGAGTACTTCGAGGTGACCGACCGGCAGGGGCTCGAGCGCAGCTTCCACACCATCCTCGACCACCTGGAGAAGAGCGAGATCGAGGATTCTGGCGCCGCGTCTACGGCGAGCTGTTTCCCGCGTTCGTCTGGCCGCCTTCGGCCTGCTCGGCTCGAGCTCCTGGTCGGCACCCTGTTCCTCCGGAGGTGGCCGTGACCTGGCGCAACGGGGACCTGCTCTGGCTCCTCGCCCTGGTGCCGGTCTTCGCCGGGCTGGCCATATTGGCCTGGCGCCTCAGGCTCCGGGCCACCCGTCGCTTCGGCGACGTACGCCGTGGTGCGGGCCCTGGTGGCCGGTCGGTCGGGGCCGTGGCGCGCGACGCGCGGCGTGTTGCTGGTCCTGGGCCTCGCCCTCGTCATCGTCGACCCTCGCGCGGGCCGCAGTACGGGAGCCACACCCGGATGCTGCGCAAGCGCGGCATCGACGTGGTGGTCGCCCTCGACTTCTCGAAGAGCATGCTCGCCCGGGACGTCAAGCCGAACCGCATCGAGCGCGCGAAGGCCGAGCTGTCGCGCCTGCTCGAAGAGCTCGGGGGCGACCGGGTCGGAATCGTCGCCTTCGCGGGTGACACGATGCAGTTCCCCCTGACCGTCGACTACGACGCGGTGGAGCTGTTCCTGCGCGACCTCGGGCCCATGGACATGCCCGTGGGCGGCACCGCC
Organism: uncultured delta proteobacterium; assembly: GCA_963830115.1. Lineage (GTDB taxonomy): Bacteria > Myxococcota_A > Polyangia > Polyangiales > CAWHLB01 > CAWHLB01. The sequence continues at coordinate 467,675 of CAWHLB010000018.1, read as the reverse complement.
ATCGGCCGCGCCCTGATTGCGAGCAAGCGCCTGCTCGACCCATCGAACCTCGACGACGACCCGGCCAGCAAGCACCACATCCGATCGCGCGTCGTGATCCTGCTCACCGACGGCGAGGACCACGAGGGCGACCCGGTCGAAGCGGCCAAGAAGCTCCACGACGACGGCATCCGAATCTACACGGTCGGTATCGGGTCGCGCAGCGGCGAGCCGATCCCGACCTACTCGGACGACGGGACCTGGACCGGCTACATGCGCGACGACAAGGGCAACCCCATCACGACGCGCCTCACCGCGAAGAACGAGGGCACCCTCCGACAGATCGCCAAGATCACGGGCGGGAGGTACTTTCGCGCCGGGCGCGGGAGCGTCGGGATGGACCGCATCCGGTCGGAGATGCGCCACATGAAGCAGAGCGAGCAGAAGGCGCGCCGCATCACGGTCAACGAGGACCGCTACGCCCTGGTGCTCTTGCCGGCGTTCCTGTTGCTCGTGCTCGAGGGGCTGTTGCCCGACGCCTTCATCGGTCGACGCCGGCGGCTCCGCCGGGGCCCCCGCAAGTCCGAGGAGAACGCGGCATGAGGGTCGACAAGGCGATGGGGCGTCTGCCCGCAGGGCTAGCCGGTGGTGATCCTGCTCGGCACCGCAGGCCATGCGGCCGCCGGGATCCCTTCCTCACGGCGAACCACCACGTCGAGACGGGCAACCGGGAGATGGCGGCGGGCCACCACGATGCCGCCCTGCACGCGTACGACCAGGCGGCGCGCGAGCTGCCGTCTTCGGGAGGGGTCCACCTCGACCGGGGCCTCGCCCTTCTCGCAGCGGGCAAGCTCGACAAGGCGCGCGAGGCGCTGCTCATGGCGAGCGAGCCGCCCGCCACCTCGTCGATCCGGGCGGACGCCTACTACGATCTGGGCGTGGCCTTCTACCGGGAGGGCGACCAGAAGGCCGGGAGCAACGATCACCAGGAGGCGCAGCGCCTGTTCCGCGAGGCAGCCGACGCCTTCCGGCATTCGCTCAGGGCGCGGCCGGGGAACCACGCTGCGGGCTGGAACCTGGAGCTCGCCCTGCGCCGGATCCACGAGCAGCAGCAGAAGCAGCAGCAAGAAGAAGCGAAGAAGAAGAAGCAACAACAGCAGCAGGCGCAGAACCAGAACCAACAGCAGCAGAACCAACAGCAGCAGAACCAACAGCAGCAGAACCAACAGCAGCAGAACCAACAGCAACAGAACCAGCAGCAACAGAATCAGCAGGCGCAGAACCAGCAGCAACAGAACCAGCAAGGCCAGGGTCCCCAGAACCAGCAACCGCAGCAGCAACAACAGCAGCAGGCGCAGAACCAGCAGAACCACAACCAGCAAGGCCAGAGCCAGCAGCAGCAGGCGCAGAGCCAACAGCAACAGAACGGCGCCGGCTCGGCCGATCGGTCCCAGCAGCAGGGCCAGCGGCTCCCCGGCCACGTGGCACGCGTCCTCGATGCGCTCCGGGACGGCGAGCAGAGCCTCGAGCGCTACCGCGCCCGGGCGCAAGCCGCGCGCGAGCAGCGGCAGCCGGAGAAGGACTGGTAGCGCGATGCGGCGTGGCGCGCTCTTCGGTGCAGCCCTCCTGGCCGCGGCGTTCGCCGCGGTAGGGGTGGCCCACGCCCAGAGCGCCACCGTCGCGATGACGGCCGACGAGACGAACGTCCAGGTCGGCGACACCGTCAACGTCCAGATCCGCGCGGACGTCCGTGGCGGCCAGGGCGACGTGGAGCTACCCAGCTTCGATGCGTTCCAGGTCGTCGGGCGGCGCGTCTCCCGGCCGATGCAGTTCAGCTTCGGCTTCGGCGGACAGACGCAACTCGTCCAGGCGACGAGCGTCTACGACTTCACGCTCGAGGCCGTCCGTCCGGGCCACTTCCACATCGACCCGGCACGCGTGCAGGTCGGAGGGCGCTGGTTCACCAGCAACGCCATCGACATCACCGTCGGCGGGAGCGCAAATGCCCCGCCGGACCCGGGCCAGCAGCAAGGGCCCCAGGGCAACGGCCTGATGACGACGCCCCAGGCGGGCCCCGGTCTCGACGGAGCGACCTTCGACCCCCAGGGCTTCGTGCGCACGGTCGTCGACAAGGCGACCGCCTATGTCGGCGAGCAAGTCACGGTCACGGTCTACCTCTACGTGCGCGGCGGCCTCAGGGCCTCGCCGAACGTGACCCAGGAGCCCAGCGCGGACAGCTTCTGGGTCCACGACCTGTTGCCCACCCAGCGCACCCTCGACGGCCGGCAGCAGGTCGTGCAGGGATCGCCGTTCACCGTCTACGTGCTCCGGCGCTTCGCCGCCTTCCCGCTGCGCGCGGGCGACCTGACCATCGGCCCCCTCGGTGTCGACGTCCAGGCGGGATTCGCTCTTCGACCTGTTCAACCCGAACATCCACACGCTGCACCGCGCGGGCGTGCCCGTCACCGTCCACGCCAAGGCGCTCCCGCCGGGCCCGAGCGATGCGATGGTCGGTCGTTACACCATCACCGCCACGCTCGACCGCAAGGCGGTGGCCACGGGGGATGCGGTGACGCTCCACGCCACCATCGAGGGCACCGGCAACGTGCGCGAGGCGCGCCCCGTGCTGGGCCACGTCGACGGCCTGCGCATCCTGCCGCCCCAGGTCCAGGATCAGGTCTCGGCGCCGAACGATTTCGTGACGGGGACGCGCACGATGGACTGGCTCATCGTTCCGGAGCGGCCCGGCACGTACACGATTCCCGCCCTCGAGCTGTCCACCTTCGACCCGGCGAGCAGCACCTACGCGACGGCGAAGGCAGGCCCCTTCACGCTCACGGCAGCCGGCGCCGCCCTCGCAACCGACGCGCAGAACGACGCGAGCACCGCCCACGCCGAAGACAAGGGCACCTCCGGCACCAACGGGGAGGCGGCCTTCGGTCCGGTCCGCGCCGACAGCGCCCTCGAGCGCGCCCACATCGAGGTCGCTCACTCCCCCTGGTACCCGTGGCTCTTCGGCGTGCCCCCCTTCGCCTGGCTCGGCCTGCTCGCGGGCTCGTTCATGCGACGACGGCTGCAGGCACTAGGGCTGGCGACGGCACCGAGGCGGGCCGCGCGCTCGGCCAAGAAACGCCTCTCCCACGCCGAGCAGCACGCGCACGGCGGCGACGCGCGCGCCTTCTATGGCGAAGTGGCGCGCGCCCTCAAGGAGGTGCTCGAGGCGCGCCTCGGGGAGACCGTAGGCGGGCTCACACACGATCAGCTCCGTGCCCATCTGCGCGGCCGGGGCATGGCGCTGGAGCTGGCCGACCGCCTGGTCGACGAGCTCGAGGGAACCGACTTCGCGCGGTTCAGCGCGACCGGCGTGTCGGCGAGCGAGATGCGCGCGTGCCTCGACCGGAACCTGGCGCTCATCGAGCGCCTCGATCACTTCGACCCGCTGGGCGCCGGGGAGGGCGAGGCGTGATGCGGCGCATCGTGACGCGCACCCTGCTCGCGGCCTGCACCCTCGGCCTCCTCGCCGCGGTCCTGCCCGGTCGCGCCTCGGCCGAGACGCTGAAGGAGATCTTCGCCCGCGCCAACCACGCGAGCTTCTCCGGCCACTACGACGCAGCCATCGCCGACTACCACCGCCTGCTCGACGCGGGTGTCGACGATCCCGACGTGTGCTTCGACCTCGCCACCGCCTACGCGCGGCAAGGCCACTACGGCCGCGCCATCCTCTACTTCGAGCGGGCCTTGCGCCTTCGGCCGGGCGACGATGGCGCGGAGAAGGGGCTCGCCGCCGCCCAGGCCGCCCTCGGCCGGCGGCGGGCCGAAGCCCAGGGTGAGGCGACGGTCGCCGTGCGCCCCCCCCTGTCTCGAGCCCTCGTACGCCCCTTCTCCGAGTCGACGCTCGCCTGGCTCGTCCTGGCCTTCGACGCGGTGTTCTTCGGCGTCCTCATCGCGCGGCGATCCGTGCGCGGCGAATCGACGCGCCTGGGCCTCGGCATTGCAGCCCCCCTGACCGGCCTCCTCCTCGTGCTCGCGATCTTCGGGCTGGCGGTCAAGAGCGGCTTCTTCGCGCAGGGCGCACCCGGGATTGTCCTCGAGGAGCACACGATGCTGCGCGAAGGGCCCGACTCCGCGGCGCGCACGCGCGGCGAGGCGCTCGAGGGAGAGCGCGCCCGCATCCTCGAGCACGAGGGCAACTGGCTCCGGGTCCAGGTCGGCCCGGACCGGCAGGGCTGGGTCCACCAGGGCGACGTCGGCGCCATCTGATCCTCGCTCGCGCGGTCCTTCGAGGCCCCCCGGCGACCGTCTGCCGGGCGTCGGCTCGTCGCGGAGGCCGGCAGTGATTGACAGGAGGCCGGCGAAGGACGGAGGATTCGGGCACTCCAAGCGGAGGACATCATGCCGAGCGCAAAGGCCAACAGACCGACCATCCTCGTGGCCGATGACGACATCGAGATCCTCTCGATGATCACCCGCCACCTGACCACGACGGAGGCGACCCTGCTGGAAGCCTCCGACGGCGAGGAGGCTCTGCGGGCGACGCGACGCGAGAAGCCCAACCTGGTCATCCTCGACGTGATGATGCCCGGCATGAGTGGGTGGGAGGTGTGCCGCGCGATCCGCGAGGACGACTCCCTCTCGCACACCGGCGTCTTGATGCTCACGGGCATCGGCGAGCGCCTCAACGAGCTGACCTCGCCCCTCTACGGCGCCGACGACTACCTCGACAAGCCCTTCGATTTCCGCGACCTCGACCGCAAGATCGCCGAGATCCTCAAAGCTCGAAAGAAGCCCTCGAAGTAGCGAGGTCTCACGCCCGGCGTACGGGCTCGCGACGCGAGACGTCGAGCATCGGCGTCGCAGCTCGCGCTCACGGCGCGAGGCGGCGCCCCGGGGTCCTCACTCGTCTTCGTCGGTGCCGTGGCGGAGACGCAGGGCACGCAGGCGGGCGAGGGCCTTCTGATAGGAGGGGCTCGACTGGGGGACGAGGACGAGCACGTTGCGGTAGAGGTGCTCGGCTTGCGAGATGCTGCTCGACTCGAGGCCCGCCGCTTGCCGCACCAGCCCCGCCGCATTGCTCTCACAGGTCCGGGCCAGGCTGTGGGCGGGGCCGTCGCTCGGGTCGAGCCCCAGGATCTGCCGGACGCGTCGGCACGCCGTCACCGCATCATGGTGCGAGAGAGCAGCGCGGGCAGCGTTGAGGTAGGAGGCGATGAGCGGGGCCTTGAACCGCGCGGTGTAGTAGCCGTGACCGATGCGCCGATCGATGATGATCGCGTCCTCGATGAGGGGCCGCACCGAATCCGTGTTGTGTCCGGCCCGCTGTATGCGTGCGTACTTGTGCGCAAAGTTCTGGATGTCCTGGGCGAGGTCGCGCTTGCCCTCCGAACGGGCCAGGCTCGCCGCCCTCGCGAAGTCACCGCTGCGATAGGCCGCCTCGATGCCGGCCGCCACGTTGCCTCCGCCCCTCGACGCCGGTTCGGTGTGGTGTACCCGCGCGGGCCCGGGCACACGGCCGTGCCCGTGGTGATGGCCGTGATGGTGCACCGAGGACGGCTCCTGCTGCCCCTCGCCGCCCAGACCCATGTCGTCGAGCGCATCCACGATGCGCGGGTCGTCCGGAGCGATGGTGCGCGCCTCTTCGAGCTTCCGACGCGCCGTGTCGTCGTGGTCGCCCGCGTGCGCCTTGCGCGCCGCGTGGATGAGGGCACCCACCTGCTCCCGACCTGCCTGCTGCCGGACGCGCGTGGCCTCGTCCGCGAGGGGGCTGGTCGAGGGCACCCCTGCCGCATCATTGATGGCGGTGGCGTAGTCGTGCTGCGCGAGCGCTTGCCTCGCCTTGTGGAGCAGCACGTCGTGCTGGCGCGCGTCACGGATGCGTTCGAGGTAGAGCTGGGCGCGGGCGTCCGAGGGGTTCGTCGCCAGCACCTGCCGGAAGATGCGCTCGGCGTCGTCCCAGCGGTGGGCCTGATAGGCGCCGACCCCACGCTCGAACCGGCCCGGGTCGCCGGGAGGCCCGTCGGCCGTGGCGGGCGTGCTTCCGCCCCCCCGCATCACCACCGCGGTCACCGTGGCACCGAGCAGCGCCACCGAAACGCCGCCGACGATCAGGATCGCAATGAGCCAGGGCCGCGGGATCACCACGCTGCCACCCAGGAGGACCCGCGGCGGGACGATGGCCTCGGTCGTCGGGGACGGGGAGGCACCGTGCGGCAGGAAGTCGGTCGGGGTCCGCGGGGGGCCCGGTGGCGGAACGAGGGAGCTCGGCACCATGCTCTCGTCCGTCGTCGAGCCGTCGTCGCGATAGGCGTCCCGGGGCCGGGGCTCGGTCTTTGCCTCGAGCGCGTCGGGCGCGGGAATGCACACGACCAGCGAGGTCTCACCGATCTGGATTCGGTCCCCCTCGGACAGGATCAGATCCTGGCCTCGCTCCCCGTTGACGAGGGTGCCGTTGCCGCTGCCCATGTCGTGCATCCGGAGCACGTCGTCGTCGCCGCGGACAATCCGCAGGTGGCGTCTCGAGACGGCCAGATCGGTGAGGATGATGTCGTTGTCGATGCTCCTGCCGATCGTGGTCTCGCCCGGATTGAGCGCGAAGTCCTTGCCGATGTCCTTGCCCTGGTCGACCTGCAGGTAGGGCGCCGGCAGCTCCTCCTCGAGGATGTGGGTACTCTGCTCGGCGATGAGGTGCTGCGTGTCGATCCGCGTCGCCTCGCCCTCCATCTCCTCGAACTCGGCGAAGGGGTCACGCGAGCTGTCGTGCACCACATAGGGCGCTCCGTCGTCGGCCGCCCCGAGCTCGTCGTCTTCGGGCGGCAGGGCGTGCACGTCGCTCTCGACGCGGGGGGGCCGGCGCAGGGTCGGGGCGAGCGGCGGTGGCGGGACGGAGGCCTTCTGTGGCGGCGCGGCCCCCGGGGGCTCGGTGGCCGGTGACAAGCGGCCCTCTGGGCGAGCGCGGTAGGGCTCGTCGCCTTGGGCGGGGCCGGGCCGACCACCAGCCAGCCCCGACTGCGCCGGCTTCCGGGACCGCGTCGTCATGACCGCTGCACTCGACAGGAAGCGTACTTGATGCCCCCACCCCTCACAACTCGACGGCATGCCGCGCGCCCCGGGTCAGGAAAGGTGGTACACTGTTTTACTCGGTGTCAGGCCGCCTCCCGCCCAGGCGGAGCGCAGGGCGCCAGAGCCGCGCGTCGTGAAAGACTTCGGTCCGTACCGCATCGTCCGGAAGATTGCCGCCGGCGGAATGGCAGAGCTCTACCTCGCCCGACAGCGAGGGATCGAGGGGCTCGAGCGAACCGTCGTCATCAAGCGGATCCTGCCGACGTTCGTGCGCAACGACGAGTTCGTCACGATGTTCCTGGACGAGGCGCGTCTTCTGGGCGCCCTCTCCCACCCCCACATCGCCCAGGTCTTCGACCTCGGGAAGGTCGACGACACCTACTACATGGTCATGGAGTACGTGCGGGGTCCGACCCTCCGCGCGCTCCTCTCCGCTTCCGACAGCTCGGGCGAGGGCGGCCTGCCGGAGAAGGAGGCGATCGGCATCGCGCTGGCCATCGGCGAGGCCCTCGCCTATGCGCACGCACGCAGGGACGAGCTCGGCCGGCCCCTCGGCATCGTCCATCGCGATCTCAACCCCGCCAACGTCATGGTGAGCTACGACGGAGCAGTCGAGCTCATCGATTTCGGCATCGCGAAGGCAGCCACCAAGGTCTACGAAACGCGGACGGGCGTCATCAAGGGCACCTACGGCTACATCGCCCCCGAGCAGCTCCGGCGAGAGAAGGTCGACCATCGCGCGGACGTCTTCGCCTTGGGTGTCCTGCTCTACGAGATGCTGGTCGGACGACATCCCTTCGACGTGAGCGAGGCGCCGGACCTCTTCGACACCATACGACGGGCCAACTACCGCCGGCCGCGCGAGGTCGCCCCGGAGATCCCGGAGGCCCTGGACGAGCTCGTGGCGCGTTGTCTCTCACCGACCCCCGAGGGACGGCCGGGCGACGTCCGTGCCGTGATCGACGCGCTCGCGGCCCACATGGCACACCGTGGCGTCGTCTGCACGATGGGCGACATCGCCAGGCTCGCCCAGGGCCTCGTGCCGGACACCGAGGGCGACTCGCCCGTCCGCCCCCTCGGTGCGGCCCGGCGGCCGTTGCGCCCGGGCGGCGCCTCCGAGCACACCATCGAGCTGCGTACCGACGACCTGCGTCCGGACGCCGGGGGTGGGGTCTCTCCCCCCACGGTCCCCGCGGCGCAACGGCCGCCTCTGGTGGTGGTCGACCCGGGGCTCGGCACGGCGGCCGAAGCCAGCGCGCTGACCCGACAGGTGAGCGCGGCCTCGGTGACGACCCGGGGGAAACGCTCGAACCGTCCCCCGCCTCCGCCGCCTCGCAACACCTCTCGCGGCGACGAGGAGGAGCCCGAGACGATTCCCGCCCGCGGCCCACGCGGAGCCCCCGCACCGCCGGTGCGCACCGCCGGGACCCGGGTCTCGAGACGACCTCCTTCAGGAGCGGCCTACCGCTTCTCGCAGCCCTGTCGAAGCTCTCCCGGCGAGCCCGTGGGTCGGGCCCCGTCCGGAAGGCGAGCGCGACGGTCTCGAGCCTGGTCCTCCAGGCCCAGTCGTCCGGACCGGTGGGGCGGGCCATCCTCGGCGGCGTGGGCATCCTCCTGATCCTCGCCGTGGGGTTCGGGGCCTACATGGCGGGCCTATCCATCGAAGGCAGGCCCCACACGACGGCCGCCGTGCGACCCCCGACCACGCGCCTCGCCGGCCCCCCACCCGCCGTCGCCGACGCCGGCTCCCCCGAAGACGCGGCGGACGCCATGACGCTGGCGGTGGTCTCCGAGCCTGCCGGAGCCTTGGTGGCGGTCGACGGTCTCGAGACGGGCAACAGCACCCCGACCACCGTCCAGATCCCCCCGCACCGCACGCAGGTATGGGTGCGGGTCTCGCGTGCCGGCTTCCTCCCGGAGGAGCGGGCCGTGGAGTCGACCGCGGGCGAGGCGCGTTTCGTGCTCATGCCCATCGTGCAGGACGGGGGCGCGCCGACCTCGGTCGATGGGATCCAGCATCGGCACCCGGCGGACCGCCCCTGGCACGGGCGACGGTGATGTGGTAGGCGAGGCCCTGCATTGCGCCCCGATCTCGGGGCTTTCGGCCGGGTCCATGGCGACCGCTCACGGTCCAGCCCAGGGGTCGGCAGACGTGACCGGTCACAACCCATGATGCGAAAAGCGATCCCCGCGTTCGTCGTCTCGTGCGCCCTGTCGGGGGCCCTCGCCACAGGCTGCGGCAGCCACGGAGCACACGCACCGGACGCCGGGGCCGCCCAGCCGCTCCAGAACGGCCTCACCCAGGCGCAGGCCAAGCAGGTCCTCGTCAAGATCGGCGACGAGACGATCACCGTCGGCGAGCTCGCCGATCGGCTCGCCGACCAGTCGCCCTATCTGCGAGCGCGCTACCAGAGCCCCGAGCGCCGCCGCGAGTTCCTCGACAACCTCATCCGTTTCGAGCTGCTCGCCACCGAGGCCCAGCACCGCGGCTACGACACGCTGCCGGAGGTCCAACGCACCGCCAAGCAGGTGATGATCCAGCAGATGATGAAGGATCTGTTCGAGGACAAGATCAAGCTCTCGGACATCACCGACGCCGAGATCCAGCAGTACTACCAGCAGCATCAGGACGAGTTCCACAAGCCCGCCCAGATGCGCGCGAGCCGCATCCTGGTCCGCAACCGGGCCAAGGCCCAGCACCTCTTGTCCCAGATCCTCGCCCACGCGAACGACGTGAGCCTCTTCCGCCAGCTCGCCCAGAAGAACAACGAGGACGCGGCGACACGCGACCGCTTCGGCGACCTCCACTTCTTCTCGAAGCCGGGCGAGCAGCAGCCGGACCAGCCGGACCAGGACACCGTGCCCGCGCCCATCGCCGAAGCGGCGTTCAAGATCGAGCAGATCGGCGGCGTGTACCCCCAGCTCGTGCACACCGACGACGGGTGGAACATCGTCAAGCTGACGGGGCGGCGCGCCGCCTTGAACCGCACGCTGGAGGAGGCGAGGCGGCCGATCCAGAACCGCCTCTGGCGGCAGAAGCGGGAGCAGTCGGTCGATGCGTTCATCGCCAAGCTGCGGCACGACGCCCACATCCAGGAGAACCCGGACGTGCTCGCCGACGTCCACATCGAGCTTCCGGGGGGCGCACGCGGCGCGGCGGCCGGGTCCGACGGACAGGCACCCCAGCCGCCCGAGCCTGCCGCGACGGCGCACCCCACCACCGCCAGGCCCCACGGGGCACCGGGAGGTGCGGGTGCGCACTAGCAGCCCGCTGACAGGCCGGTCACACCGCCTCCGCCGGCAGGACGCGACGGCCCGGTCGTGGCGAAATGCAGCCGCGGCGATGCTCCTCGTGACCGGTGTTCTCCTGGCGCCGGCCGCCGTGCGGGGCGACGACGACGTGCCGCCGCCGCCCCCCGGGATGCAGGTCATCGAGCGGGTCGTGGCGGTGGTCAACGATCACGCCATCTTCCTGAGCCAGCTCCGGCGTCGGGCGGTCCCCTTCCTCGACCAGGCCCTGTCGGCGCCGACGCAACAGGCACGCGTGGCCCGGCTCAGCCAGCTCTACCATCAGCTCCTCGACCAGCTCATCGACGAGGATCTGATCCAGCAAACCGCCCACGACATGCAGGTGACGGTCACGGCGGACGACGTGGACCGCGCGATCCACAACGTGCAGCAGCAGAGTGGCCTCGACGACAACGCCTTCTGGCAGGCCGTGCGCGGGCAGGGCTTCACGGAGGCCCAGTACCGCGCCGACGTGCGACGCCAGCTCCTGCGCCTCAAGGTGCTCAACCAACGCACGCGCGGACAGGTGAACATCAACGAGCGGGACGTGCGCCGGAAGTACGACCAGATGGTGCGCGAGCAGAACCGCCACGTCTGCATGCACGTCTCGATGGTCTTCTTCCCGATCCCCGACGGCGCGAGCGCAACCGACATGGCCCGGATCCGCGACAAGGCGATCGCGGTGCGTCAGGGGCTGACCGCCGACAACTTCGCCCAGGCGATCGATCAGAACGCCGGCGGCGACCTCGGACGGGTCTGCGAGGGCGAGCTGGCACCGGCCCTCGAGCACGTCCTGCTCGCCATGCAGATCGGCCAGATCAGCCAGCCGGTGCGCGGACCCAACGGCTATCACATCTTCCTGCTCGCGCGGCGCGAGCACGAGAGCAACGGCGTGGGCCCCTACGAGCAGATGCGCGACCAGATCTATCGGAAGATGCTGGAGACGGCGATGCAGCACCAGGAGCAGGTCTTCCTCTCCGAGCTCCATCACAAGGCCGTGATCGTCAAGCATCTCTGATTGCGGCGACCTCTCCAGCATCCCGCGGGACACCTCGCCCCCCACACGTAGGCCGGCCCGATGGTGCCGCTTCCGCGTTGGTTGAATGCAACCGGCCGACCGCCCGTCCAACCGCTCCAGTCGGGGGGGCAATCCGAAGACGGGCCGCAGGATGTCCCGGGATGACAACGAAAATGGGCCCGGCCATCGAACGAAGTGTGATACGAAGGGACGTTGCCCGGCTGGGTCGGCGGGTCCTTCCGAGGTGCGTTTCGGCATGCTCGGGCCCGGGCAAAAAAAGAGGAGCGGGCGGGAGGCTCTCTCGGTTTCTCATACACGCGCATGCCTTGGCAGCGTGCGCTCGGAGGGGACGGACGTGCTCGTACAACTCAGACATCGCTACACCGCTCCGATGGGGCTCCTGTTGGCTTGTGGCGCGCTGCTCCTCGGGGGCTGCCCGTCGTCCCAGACCTTCACCACCGCGCGCACCCTGCCCAAGGGGGCGGTTCAGCACACGGCGGCGATTGAGTTCCTCGGCGTGGACATCCCCGACACCGGCTCGAGCTCCTGCACGGGCGACGTCTCCGCGGGCGACACGACGGGCTGTCCCAACCTGGGCTTCGTCGCCATCCCCTTCCCCGCCTACCTGCTGCGCTTCGGCGTCGCTAACCGCGTCGAGCTGGGCGCGAAGATCTCGACCTCGGGCCCGATGGGCGTGGACCTCAAGATCCAGCTCCTCCGCACGCCCGTGTTCGAATCTGGCCATCGACCCGGGGCTGACCTTCGCCTGGGCCTTCAGCTACGCGACCCTGCCGGTGCTGTTCAGCTTGAACCTGGGCGATTCGGTGACCCTCACCCTGGCCCCGAAGGCCGAGTACCTCTTCACGGTGATCAGCTCGTCGAGCGGCACGGCCTACGGTGACGGGCTCTTCCTCGGCGGCGGCGTGAACCTGCAGATCCGCCCCAGCCACTCGTTCGCGATCACGCCGGGCTTCGACTGGCAGCGCCTGGTCAGCAACTCGATCCCCGAGACCTTCTTCAGCATCGGCATCGGTCTCTCCTTCGGCGCCATGCCCGACTACGGCCCCGACATGACGAGCAAGCCGACCATGATGCCGCCGCCCCCGGGCTCCGCCCCGCCGCCGCCCCCATCGGGCAGCGCCCCCACGGCCCCCCCCGGCTACTGAGCCAAAGGGAAGCTCACCCACACTTCCGTCCGCGCCCCCTTCGGTCGCATCGGCAACGCCGCCGTGTCCCGGCGGGGCACGCTCCCGTTCGGCCGCCCTGCGAAGCACCGACCCTTCGGCTGGCTACAGTCCCATCTCCCGGGCGATGATCACCTTCATGATCTCGTTGGTGCCCGCGTAGATGCGCTGCACCCGCGCGTCCATGTACGCGCGCGCCACCGGATACTCGAGCATGTACCCGTAGCCGCCGAAGAGCTGCAGGCACGCGTCCACGACCTCGCCGAGCATCTCGCTCTGCCACAGCTTGGCCATGGAGCACTCCTTGATCAGGTCCTGCCCCGCCGCGTGCGCCGCGAGCACCTTGTCGAGGAACGCCCGCCCCACCTCGACCTTCGTCGCACACTCCGCGAGACGGAACTGCGTGTTCTGGAACTTGCTGATGGGCCGCCCGAAGGCCCTGCGCTCTCGCGTGTAGGCGATTGTATCGGCGAGCACCTGCTCGGCCGACGCCTGGGAGGTGATGGCCACCACCAGACGCTCCTGCTGCAGGTTCTGCATGAGCATCAAGAAGCCCGCGCCCTCGCGCCCGAGGAGGTTCTCGGCCGGGATGCGGCAGTCCTCGAAGGCGAGCTCCGAGGTGTCCTGGGTGGCGAGGCCCATCTTGTCGAGCTTCTTGCCCTTGATGAAGCCGAGCCGGTCCGCCTCCACCAGGAAGAGCGACAGGTTCCGGTGCTTGTTCTCCGGGTCGTCTCCGGTGCGAGCCACCACGACGCACAGATCGCACAGGATGCCGTTCGAGATGAACGTCTTGGCGCCGTTCAGGACCCACTCGTCGCCGTCGCGCCGCGCCGTCGTCGCGATGCTCGCCAGGTCCGAGCCGGTACCGGGCTCGGTCATGCCGATGGCCGTGATCACCTCGCCGCTCGCACACCGCGGGAGCCACGCCTTCTTCTGGGCCTCGCTGCCGAACCGGTGGATGTAGGGCACGACCACGTCCGAGTGCAGGGGCATGGCGAAGCCCGACTCGTAGACCCGCGACAGCTCCTCCATGACGATGACCGAGCACAGGAAGTCGCCGCCCGGCCCCCCGTGCCCCTCCTCGAGCCACGGACACAGGAAGCCCGCCTCCCCCGCCTTGCGCCACGCCTCGCGCGACACGATGTGCGCTTCGCGCCACGCGGCCTGGTGCGGCACGACCTCGCGCGCGATGAACTGACGGACGCTGTCACGGAAGATCTCGTGCTCCTCGCTGAAGAGGGTGCGTTCCACGGAGGCTCTCCTTTCGGGCCCGAGCGCGAGGGCTTGGCCGGCAGAACCATACACCGAGCTTGTCACGGCCGCCGGCCCCCCTACCTTTCGGTGGATGGGCACAGGTACGAAGGCTGGAATCCGGCGGCCTCGTGGCCGCCCTGCTTCTGCTCCTCCCCGCCACCGCGGCCGCGACGGGCGGGGGGCACGGCGTCGACGCAGAGCTCTGGCTCGCCCTCGCGGCCATCCTGCTCCTCGCCAAGCTCGGGGCCGAGATCGCCCTGCGCCTTCGCCAGCCGCCAGTCCTGGGGGAGCTCTTCGTCGGCATCGTCCTCGGCAACCTCGACCTCGTCGGGGTCCACCTCTTCGACGGCGTCACAGCCCTGCCCTCGGTGCAGCTCCTCGCCGAGCTCGGCGTGGTGCTCCTGCTCTTCCAGGTGGGGCTCGAGTCGAGCTTGCACGAGATGCGCGAGGTCGCGCCCCAGTCGGGGCTCGTTGCCCTGGTAGGCGTGATCGCGCCCATCGTGCTCGGCTACCTGACGAGCTTGGCCCTGATGCCCGCCGCCCCTCCGTCCCTGCACCTCTTCGTGGGCGCCACGCTCTGCGCGACCAGCGTCGGCATCACCGCGCGGGTACTCAAGGACCTGGACGCCATGGACCGACCCGAGACGCGCATCATCCTCGGCGCCGCCGTCCTCGACGACGTGCTCGGTCTCATGGTGCTCGCCATCGTCTCGGCGATCGCCCTGTCGGGGGCGGTGCCGGGCGTGGGCGGTCTCGCGCGCATCGTCGGGCTCGCCATCGGCTTCCTCGCCGGTGCCCTGCTGCTCGGCGCCTTCGGGATGCCGACCCTCTTCCGCGCCGCTTCGCGACTGCGCACCGGCGGCGTGCTGAGCGCCATCGCCATCGGCCTGTGCCTCCTGCTCGCCGGTCTCAGCGCCGCGGCGGGCCTGGCCGCCATCGTGGGCGCCTTCGCCGCGGGGCTCATCCTCGACGATGTCCACGTGCGACCCTTCGGCAAGCGATTGATCCACGAGGTCTCGGACCTCATCGCCCCCATCGTCGCGGTGCTCGCACCGGTCTTCTTCGTCCGTACCGGAATGATGGTCGTGCTCTCGGACCTGGGCCTCGGCTCCCTCGTCCTCGCGGGCGCCCTGTCCGTCGTCGCGGTGGCCAGCAAGCTCGTCGCGGGGCTCGGCGCGCGGGGCGGCGTCGACCGGCTCACCGTCGGCATCGGCATGGTCCCGCGGGGCGAGGTCGGTCTCATCTTCGCCGACGCCGGCGCCCGCATCGCCCAGGGGGGCCACGCTCTGATCGAGCCGAGCGTCTACGGCGCGATCGTGCTGATGGTGATGGTCAGCACGGTCGTGACACCGCCCTGGCTCGCACGCCGCCTTCGAAAGGGGAAGGTGAAGGGCGAAGGGGGCGCCCCGACGCGCGGCGATGGAACTGGCGAGGGGATCGCTCCGCGCGATAGACTCGCGCCGTGACGAGGATGCGCAGATCGGCGCTCGTGGTCGGGCTCGCGACGTGGCTCTCGGCGGGCGCCGGCCTGTCGGTCGCCACCGCTCAGGCGCAGGGTGGGCAGGGCACGGGCGCTTCGGCGGGCGAGCCGGCGACTGCACCGCCCACCCCCAGCAGCCGGGACCTCGCAGAGGCGCGGGGCCACTTCCAGGCGGGCGCCGCCGCTTTCCGGGCGGGCCGCTACGAGGAGGCGGCCGAGGAGTTCCAGCAGGCGTACACGCTCACCCGTTCGGCCGACGTCCTGTTCAACCTGGCCACCTGCTACGACCGCCTCGACCGGCGCCCCGAGGCCGTCCACGAGTACCAGCGCTACCTACAGCTCGAGCCCCAGGCCACCGATCGCGATCGGGTCGGGCACCGCATCCACGAGTTGCAGGTCATGATGGCGGCCGTGGACCAGGCCGGGGCGCCCGGAGGTCAGGGTAGCGGAGCCCAGGCCCCCGGCCAGGATGACGGCGCCGCAGGAGGGAACGCGGGGCACACGACACCCACGGGCCACCGTTCCAGCATGTGGCGTATTGCAACCTATGCCACCTATGGTCTGGCAGGCGCGGCGCTCATCGGGGCCGTGGTCACCGGCATCGTGTCGGCGTCGATCCACGCGGGCCTCGTCCAGAGCTGCGACGAAAACCGTGTCTGCCCGGCGGACAAGGCGTCGGACATCGACACGGGGCGCACGCTCGCGGGCGTGTCCACGGCCCTGACCATCGTGACCATCGTGGCGGCTGCAGGCGGGACCGCGCTCCTGCTCTTCGCGCCGAGGACCCGCGAGCAGGCACCCGCTCCGGCGCACGCCGGCCACGTGGCCCTCGGCCCCGGGCCGGGCCTCGTCGGGGCGAGCGCACGGGTGACCTTCTGAGGACGCCATGACGCTCCTGTCCCTGCACAAGCCCTGGTTCGCCGCCCTGGTGCTACTCGTCCTGCCCGTGGGCGGCTGCAGCTGCCTCCTCGACTACGACTACACCGTCGCCGACGGCGGCCCCGCCTCCGATGCGCAGCCCCCCGACGCGGGGCCGATGTGCGATCCGGCGTGTGCTGGCGGCAAACCCGCCTGCGCCCTCGTCGGCGGCATGGCCACCTGCGTCGAGTGCGCCCAGGACACGGACTGCATGGACATGTCCAAGCCGCGCTGCGACACCACGCAGCACAAGTGCGCCGCCTGCGAAGCCGCGCCCGAGTGCGAGCCCTTCAGCCTCTACGCGTGCGTGTCCAGCCACTGCGTCGCGTGCGCGACTGACGGCGACTGCATGGCGCACGACGCGACCCACCCCCACTGCTCGGCGACGAACACCTGCGTCACCTGCGCCTCGGACGCGGACTGCCCCGACGACGCGCCGGTGTGCAAGAGCGACGGCAGCTGCGGCGCCTGCACCGATGACACGGCGTGCATGGCTCGGATTGACGCGCAGCTCTGCGACATGGGCACGTGCGTGCAGTGCACGGTGATGGACGAATCGGCGTGTAGCGGCGACTCCTGCGACCCCGCCACCGGCACCTGTACGACCACGCGTCTCCACTCGGTGCCGACCTGCGGCCAGTGCGTTGCCGACAGCGAGTGCACGAGCACCGACGACCGCTGCGTCGACACGATGTACGGCGGCACGGACCAGGGCGGTCACTGCCTCCGCCTGCAAACCGCATCATGTACTCGGCCATACACTTACGCGTTGAACGCGCCGTCGCTATCGGGCGAAGCAACAGAGAACTTCTGTGGGTTCAACCAGAGCAAGACGACCTGCGAAGCGATCCACGCGCTCATGAATAGTCAAACGTGCCCTGGTGGAACGGCGACGGAGTGTGCCGCCGATGGGGCGCTGTGCGAAAACGTCGCCACGCAGCTACGGTGCACCTACCGCTGTGGCATCGACGCGGATTGCCCCTTCGGCTATGTCTGCGGCGGCAGCAACTACTGCGATCTGATGCCGTAGCCGCTTGGGGAGTCGCGCCGCAGAAGCGGAAAACTCAAGGGGTTGCTTAACCATACTCCTGGGCCCTGGCGCGAAGCTCTCCATCACGCTCCGCGCGGCAGGTTGCATCGTTCGCCGGCCTGCCCTAGAGACGTGCGGCCGTGGACTCCACCGCTTCCGGTGTCGACCCGCTCGCCGCAGGGCTGGCCCGCGCCTCCGCCCGCACGAATGACGCCCTGCACGCGCTGGCCAAGGCGCGCCGCGTCGACCTGAGCGGCCTGCCGCCCGGGGCTTCCGCCCTGCTTCTCGCGCGCCACATCCGCGACGCCGGCCGTCCCCTGCTCGTGGTCACGCCCGACGCCGAGTCGGCACGCCGCGCCGCGGGCGACCTGGCCTTCTTCCTCGGCACCACGACAGACGAGGACGAGCCCCACGACGTCCTGCTCTACCCGGCCGCCGACACCACCCCCTTCCTCGACGTGGCGCCCGACCGGCGCGCCGCCATGGACCGGCTCGCCGCCCTCTTCCACCTCGCCCACGGCCTGCCCTGGAGCGCCCTCGTCATGCCGGCGCCCGCCCTGCTCCGCCGCGTGCCGCCACAAGCGTCCCTGCTCGCCCGCTCGATGCGCGTGCGCGCCGAGGAGGAGCTCGACCGGGACGCCTTCATCCGCCTCCTCGCCGAGGGCGGCTACCTGCGCGTGCCCGTCGCGGAGGACCCGGGCACCTTCGCCGTGCGCGGCGGCATCCTCGACGTCTTCCCGCCCCACGCCCACTACCCGGCGCGCATCGAGCTCGACGACTGGCTCGTCCTGTCCATCAAGCTCTTCGACCCGGAGGACCAGCGCACGGTGCGCACCATCCCCGAGGTGTTCGTCCACCCGGTGCGCGACGCCTTGCTCGGCGAGGCGGAGATCGCCCTCGCCCGGGAGAAGGTGCGGGCCCTGTGCGATTCGGTGAACCTACCGACCACGCGCACGCGCCGAATCCTCGACGACATCGAGAGCGGCCGCGCGTTCTTCGGCGTCGACGCCTTCCTGCCCGCCTTCTACCCGGCCCTCGAATCGGTGCTCGACTACGTCCCGGACGACACCCGCGTCGTCGTCTCGGACCCGACCGCCGTGGCGCGCTCGATCGCCGAGGAGCTCGAGCGGGCCGAGGGGGATCGCGACGCGAAGGTGGCGGAAGGCGCACCGGCCTTTCCCGTCGACGCCCACTACGCTTCGGAAGCCGAGAATCGGTGAGCGCCTGCTCGCCCGTCCCCTCGCCCTCGTCCATCGCCTCGCCGTCGCGGGCGCGCCCGAGCCGGACGCCTCGCCCCTCGCCGCCCTCGAGAGCGTCGATCCCGAGGCGATCCTGTCCTTCGGCGGCCTGGATCACCGCGGTCTCGAGGCCGAGCTCAAGGCCCAGCGGGCCGGACCCGAGCGCGGTGAAGCCCTCGCCCCCCTCGCCTTCCTCACGCGCGACTGGCTCGCCCACGGCTTCCGCGTCCTGTTCGCCGCGCGCACCCATACCCAGGCCGAGCGCCTGGTCACGCTCCTCGAGAGCTACCAGATCCCCATGCGGCGCAAGGTGCGGGACGCGGCCGCAGACGTGACGGCGGCCGCCCCCTCGGGCCAGGCCGAGGTCGTCGTGGGCCCCCTCGGGAGCGGTTTCGTCCTCGCCACCGAGGGCCTGGTGTGCGTCACCGAGGAGGAGATCTTCGGCACCCGCACGCACCGACGCGCCGAGAGCCAGCGGAAGCGGCGGCGGCGCGCAGCAGCCTTCCTCGAAGACCTGCGCGAGCTCGTGCCCGGTGACTACGTCGTACACGTCGATCACGGCATCGGTCGCTACCTGGGCCTCGAGCGGAAGACCCTCGCCCAGAGCGCCTTCGAGCGCATGCGCGGTGAAGCGGCCCGCTCGGTGGAGGTGCTCGTCGTCGAGTACGCGGGCCGCGACAAGCTCTTCCTGCCGGTCACGCGCCTGGGCCAGATCGAAAAGTACGCGGGCAAGGAGGGCGCCCAGCCCAAGCTCGACAAGCTCGGCGGCTCGACCTTCGCGAAGACCAAGCAGAAGGTCGCGCGCGCGGTCAAGCAGCTCGCCGACGAGCTACTGCGTCTCTACGCGCAGCGCGCCGCCTCGAGCCGCGATCCCCTGCCGCCTCCCGACCGGGCCTACGCGCGAGCTCGAGGCCACCTTCCCCTTCGACGAGACGCCCGATCAGCAGCGCGCCATCGAGGACGTGCTCGAGGACCTGGCCCAGGCCGAGCCCATGGACCGACTCGTGTGCGGCGATGTCGGCTTCGGCAAGACCGAGGTCGCCATGCGCGCCGCATTCCGGGTGGCCATGGCGGGCCGGCAGGTAGCGCTCCTGTGCCCGACCACGGTGCTCGCCCAGCAGCACTTCATGACCTTCCGCGACCGCCTCCGTGAGTGGCCGCTCCGCATCGAGGTGCTCTCGCGCTTCGTCGACAGGAAGGAGCAGACGCGGGTCCTGGGCGAGCTCAAGGAGGGCAAGGTCGACGTCGTCGTCGGGACGCACCGGCTCCTGTCGAAGGACGTGCACTTCCACGACCTCGGCCTGCTCGTCGTCGACGAGGAGCAGCGCTTTGGCGTCACCCACAAGGAGCGGATCAAGCAGCTCCGCACCGAGGTCGACGTCCTGACCCTGAGCGCCACGCCGATCCCGCGCACGCTCCAGATGGCCATCGGCGGCCTGCGCAACCTCTCCCTCATCACGACACCGCCGGTCGACCGGCGCGCGGTCCGGACCTACGTCACGCGCTGGGACGACCACGTCATCCACGAGGCCATCGCGCGCGAGGTCGGTCGGGGCGGTCAGGTGTTCTTCGTGCACAACCGCATCGAGGGCCTCTACGAGCGCGCCCAGCGCCTGCAGCAGCTCGTGCCGAGCGCCCGCATCGCCGTCGCCCACGGCCAGATGAAGGAGGGCGCCCTCGAGCGCGTGATGACCGACTTCGTCGAGGGGCGCTACGACGTGCTGTGCTCGACCGCGATCATCGAGAGCGGCCTCGACATCCCGCGCGCCAACACGATCCTCATCGACCGGGCGGACATCTTCGGCCTAGCCCAGCTCTACCAGCTGCGCGGTCGCGTGGGCCGCGCGCGCGAGCGGGCCTTCTGCTATCTGATCACGCCGCCGCCGAGCCAGCTCTCGGACGAGGCGCGCTACCGCATCGAGGCCCTCGAGCGTTTCACCGAGCTCGGCTCCGGGTTCCACATCGCGTCGCTCGACATGGAGCTGCGCGGCGCCGGCGACCTGCTCGGCGCCGAGCAGAGCGGCAACGTGGCCCTGGTGGGCTTCGATCTCTTCGTGCACATGCTCGAGGACGCGGTGGCCCAGCTCCGGGGCGAGCCGGTCGTGCACGAGATTGACCCGGAGCTGACGCTCGACGTGGAGCACTACCTGCCGGACGACTACATCGAGGACGTGGGCCTGCGCCTGTCGTTCTACAAGCGCTTCGCGATGGCCGAGGACGAGTCCGCGGTGCAGGAGATCGCCGACGAGATGGAGGACCGCTTCGGGCCGCCGCCACCTCCGGCCCTGCGCCTCGTCCGCGCCATGGAGCTCAAGCCGGCCCTGCGCGAGCTACGCGCCCTCGGGTGCGAAGCGACGGGCGAGCGGGTCGCCCTGCACCTCGGCCCCGACACGCCCCTCGACCCGGCCAAGGTCATGGCCCGCGTCACCGCGCCGCGCTCGCCGTGGAAGCTCACGCCCGACATGAAGCTCACCCGCCGCTTCGAGTCGGATGCCGAACGCGACGCCATCGACCGCGTCCGCGAGGTCCTCGCCACCCTCGCGCCCCTGCGCCGCACCGAACCGCCGAGCGCCTGAGCGCATGGCCGCCTCGGCGCGATGATCGTGCTGGGACGGGCGGACGGGGGGCAGCCGCTCCGGGGGACGGCGGCCATGCATTTGCGAGCGCCTTGCCAAGCCGTGAAATGTGGTCGCAGAGCGCTCGCGCATGGCCGCCTCGGCGCGCGTGCCAACGCGAGTGGTAACTGTGGGGGGCGCGTTGGCACGCGCGACGCCCCCTGCGCGGCTGCCCCCCGTCCGCCCTCCGATCTCGGTTTCGATCGCGTGAGACACTGCGCTTCAAGCAAGCGTTGCGAGCCGCAGGCGAGCCCGCGGGGGAGGGAGCCGGTGTGCGTTCGGCGTCCGATGCGAAACAAGACGACCGAAGCGCTACCTACGCCGAACGTGCAGCGGGAGGGGGGCGCGAGCCCCCCTCCCCGAGCGCAGCGAGGGCGTGAACGCTCGAAGCAAGCCTTGCGAGCCGCTGGCCGAGCAGAACGACGAGTGGGCCATCAGCCTCGTAGCCGACGATTGGTGGGTGGCCCGTAGGGGGGCGGCGGTGCGGGCGGCCAGCGCGGGCCCCTCTAGCTACCTAATCGTCGCGGAGGTCGGAGGCCTTGAGCCCGTGCTGACGCAGCAGGCGCTCGAGGCTCTTCCTGTGGACGCCCGCCTGCTGCGCCGCCCGATCCAGGTCCCCCCCGCAGCGCTTCACGAGCCGCATGAGGTACTCCCGCTCCATGGGCTCGACCCAGCGCTCGCGCGCTTCCTTGATGGGCAGCTCCTCACCCACCGCGACCGGGTCGCTCTCGCCCGCGGGCGGCGGCCACGAAGATTGGGACCGGGGCGCGCCCTCGGAGCTCAGGTCGAGCAGGTCGCGCGGCCGGATCGTCCCGCCGCTCGCGAGCGCCACCGCCCGCCTGAGCACGTTGCGCAACTCACGCACGTTGCCGGGCCAGGCCCGCGACTTCAGGGCATCGAGCGCCGAGGGCTCGACGTCGCCGACGGGGATCACCGCCTCCTCCGCCTCGTTCTCGAGAAACCTCCGGACGAGCACCGGGATGTCCTCCCGTCGCTCGCGCAGGGGCGGCAGCGGGATCACCACCTCTGCCAAGCGGTAGTACAGGTCCTGACGGAAGTCGCCCTTCTCGATCATCGCGGCCAGGTCCCGGTGCGTCGCGGCGATGACGCGCACGTCCACCTCTAAAAGCCGCGTCGCCCCGAGCCTCTTGACCTCGCGCCGCTCGAGGGCGCGCAGGAGCTTGGGCTGCAGGTCGATGGGCATCTCGCCGATCTCGTCGAGGAAGATGGTGCCCCCGTCGGCCTCCTCGAAGGCGCCGGCGCGCTGCCGATCCGCCCCGGTGAATGCACCGCGCTCATGGCCGAAGAGCTCGGACTCGATGAGCGTCGGGCTGATGGCGCCGCAGTCGACGACGATGAAGGGCTTGTCGGCCCGCGCGCTGTTTTCGTGGAGCGCCCGCGCAGCCAGCTCCTTGCCGGTGCCCGTCTCGCCCACGAGGATGGCCGACAGGTCCGTCCGCGCCACCTTGGCCAGCATGGCGAAGACCGAGCGCATCGCCTCCGAGGCCCCGAAGAGCTCGCCGAAGTGAATGTCGGGCAGGGTCTCGATCCGCTCCCACTTCTTCTTGGGCTCGAAGAGGATCTCGGTGTCCCCGAGCCGGATGCGGGACGAGGGGGGCAGGTACGCCTCCATCACGGGGGTCCCGTCGAGCTCGGTCCCGTTGGTCGAGGACAGGTCCCGCAGCACGTAACGGTCGTTGCGGACCGAGATCCTCGGCGTGCCGGCGACTGACCGTGTGGTCGGTCAGGACCAGGTCGTTCTTCGACGAGGTGCCGATGGTCAGGCGCGTCCCCTCGAAATCGACCTCCAGGCCGCGCTCGGGACCGCTCACGACCAGCAGACGCTGCCGATGGGACACCAGCATCGGGCCGGTGCCGTCGTCGCGGACCTGGGTTCCGCCGAACCCCTGCCCGGTCGTCGTCTCCTCCGGATCCATGCGATCGGCAAACGCTACCATGGCCTGCGGCCCCAGTGAACGTTCGTGGCGCCCCGCCTCGGGACGCCGCCCGCCCCAGCCCTGTTGACGGCACCCGCCCCGCCTCGTACGAAGGGTTCGCCATGCCCCCCCACGATGCCCTCGAGGCCATCTTCGACGCCGATCGCCGCCTCCAGGAGACCGAGCGCGCGCTCTTCGCCTCGACCGCAGCGGCGGAGCTACCCGCCCTGCTCGCCGCGGCCGTCGAGGAGGCGGCGGCCCTGTCGGACCGGAGCGAGGCGAGCATGCGCCTCGAGCGCCTCGCGGACCTGTGCGCCCAGGTGCCCGGCCCCCGCATGGCCGACACCCTGATCGCCATCCTCGGAGACGACGATCCGGCGGTGCGCGTGGCGGCGGGAGAAGCACTGCTCGACGTGGGCTACGAGCGCTACGCCGAAGTCGCCCACGCCATCGAGCGAGCCCTCGATGCTCCGCTGCACGGGCTGGCCATGAGCGAGCTGCCCTGGGTCCTGGCCGAGATTGGCGAGCCCAGCGCCCTGCCCCTCATCAAGCGCTTCCTCGCCCACGCGGACGCGGAGACCGTGGCCGCGGCCATCGAAGCCCTGGCGGAGCTCGGGGACCCGGCCGCCATCCCCGCCCTCGAGCCCCTGGTGGACGACGAGCGCACGGTCCCGGTCGCCGACCTGGACGACGAAACGACGGCCACGATTGGCGAGCTCGCCGAGGACGCCATCGACGAGCTCGCGCCCGACGGGCACGACGAGCCCGACCGCCCGGACCGATGAGCCCGACGCGAGCCAGGCGCGAGACACCGGAACGCGAGGCGGCCCTCTACCACTCGGTCGTCGTCCCCCGCTACAGCGCCTTGTTCGGCCAGATGATCCTGCGCGAGATCGAGCCCGGCGTGCGCGCCACGGTGCTCGACGTCGGCTGCGGCACGGGCCACCCCGCCTACGAGATCCTGCGCCGCCTCGACCAGGGCGGACGCGTCATCGCCGTGGACCACGACACGGGGCTCCTGGAGATCGCGCGCCGGCGCGCCCTCGGCGACCTGGGCCGCCGCATCTTCTTCAAGGTGGAGTCGGCCAGCGACCTGTCCTTCGGCGACGACGTCTTCGACGTGGTGGTCTGTAACCTGCTCTTCGAAGAGCCCGCCGACGTCGCGCCGATCCTCGCCGAGCTCCTGCGCGTCGGCGCACCCCATGGACGCCTCCTGGCGACGGCCGTCTTGCGCGGCACGTTCGAGGAAGTGCTCGACATGTTCCGCGAGGTCGCCCTCGCGGAGGGGCTCGACGAGGTGGCGCGGCGTACCGACGAGCGGGCGCACGCCCTTCCCGAGCTCGACCCTCTCATGGGGCGATTCCGGGCCGCAGGCCTCGAGGACGTGCAGCAACGCTCCGAGACGTTTCGGCTGCCTTTCCGCAGCGCCCGGGAGCTGTTCGCCGACCCGCTCGTGCGTCTCGTGGCCATGCCCCTGTTCCGCGCCATCGCTGGTGAGGACAGCGAGGGCGAGCGCATCCTCGGCCTGGTGCAGCGCCACCTCGACGTCTATTTCGGGGGCGGCCCCCTGTCCCTCACGGTCCGTGCGGGACTCCTGAGCGCGCGCTTCCCCACCGGCTCGGCGCAGTGACGACGCCTTCACGCGTGCCCCACGGACGCGGCGTGAGCAAGGCACGGTGAGACTCCAGAAGAGGGGACGCGGCCCCGCTCCGGTCAGAACGCCGGCACGCCCGGCGCCAGCTCGGCGCAGCTCCCGCCGCGCTGGCCGGGGATGACGATCTCCACCAGCGTTCGGGACAGGCGCGTGACACCGTCGCCGCGCAGCACCACCCACAGGTTGAACACCATGGGCGCATCCCTCGACGCGATGAGGTCGTTCCGCAGGCGCAACCGGAACGACACCCGCGTCCCCGGGTGCACGCCAATGAAGCGGTTGCCGGCATCGGTGGCGCCGCCGGGCGGCTCGGCGCGCAGGGTCTCGATGCCCTCGACGAAGGCGGTGGCGTCGAAGTCGTCGCCTGCCCAGTCCTCGGTGACGGCGTCGATGTCGATGGGCACCTCCTCGACGAGCGTGCGCACCGCCTCGACGACCCCCGTGTCGAGCAGCTCTCCGTGGGCGCCGATGTCGATCACGATGGGCGTGCCGTCGGCGGCCACCGCGCCCGTGTCCCGCACCACCAATCGGATGTCCGCGGCCGCTTCCGTGTCCGCGAAGCCGGAGAAGAGGCCGAGCACCTTCGCTCCGATGCCCCGCAGCGCTCCGATCGTCTGCGGATAGGTCGCGGCCGTCAGGAGCTCCGGATCGTAGGGATGGGTCCCGCCCGGACCGTTGTGGAACGAGGCATCCGTGAAGAGGAGGATGATGCGAGCGCCGCTGGGGCGGAAGCAGGGATAGCCGACGGTGCCCGGAGGGCAGTGGGCGGGCGGAATGTAGGAGCCTCGGCCGGTGCCGGTCGCCGACTGATAGAGCGCCTCGACCTGGGCCTCGGGCTCGTCCGAGCCGAGCGATGCGGGGAGTCGGTCGATGGCGCGCTGCACGGCGGCGGTGTCCCCGGTGCTCGCCTGCAGGAGCTCGAAGGGCACGTCCCCGCGTTCACCGTAGATGCCGGCAGGGAAGTCGGCGAGCTCGGCGACGCTGAGATGCACGTCGGGAATCCGCTGGGCGAGGGCCGGTACGAGCGACTCCCGGAGCGTGCTCTGGATTCGATCGATCTCGTCCGACATGCTGCCGGTCGTATCGACGAGGAACAGGACGTCGGCGGTGTCGATGCGTGCGACGAAGCTCACCTGCACCTCGTGGGCAGGGTCCATGTAGGGCAGGTCGACGCAGGCGTCTGGCGGGAGCGGCGTCGGCCCCGCGTCCCCGATCGCAGTGAGGGTCGGCTCGGGGAGGTCCGACTTCGCCCCGCACCCCACCATGAGCAGAGTCGCACCGACAATCGCGGACCAGCGCCCCATGGGTGCATCGTACACCCTTCTGTAGGCGCACGCACAACCGCCTCCGGAGGCGCGCTCCGCTCAAGGAGAGGGAGCGCACCCCGCGTCGCCGCCCGCCGTGCCGGGCACCACCAGGGTGATGCGTTGCTGGCCGAGTCGACTGCGGGCGAAGGCGCGGAAGACGATGCGCGCGGGAATGTGGCGGGTGAGGGGGGACGGGGGAATGTGGCTCGTGTCGACCACGAGCTCGAACACGACGCGCGTCCCCGGCTTCACGCCGACGAAATGGTGGTCGTCCATGGAGGCCACACCGTCGGGCGGATCGGCCGACAGGGGGTGCACGGCCTGGATGAAACGCGTCGCGTCGTAGCCGTCGCCGGGCACGTCCTCGGCGATGGCGTCCACATCGAGGGGCAGCCCGCTCGCCACGGTCTCGAGCGCCTGAACGATGCCGGTGCCCACGCGATCGCCGCTGCTGCCGATGTCGAAGACCAGCGGGTTGCCCGACGCATCTACGGCGCCCGTGTCGGTCGCGATGGCCCGGAGGTCGGCCAGCGGCGACGGCGCCCCCGGATCCTCGGCCCCGAGCCCCACCACGCGCACGCCCTCCGCGCGCAGGGCGTGCACGGCCTCGTCGTAGGTGTGGGGCGCGGGCGTGAAGTCGTAGGGGCTCTCGCCGTGGGGGCCGTTGTGGAACGGTGCGTCGGGTGATCAGCATGACGACGGGCAGGGCCTCCGGACGGAAGCAGACGCCCCCTTCCCCGCCCGACGGACAGCCGAGGGACGCGGTGATCCAGGGCGCGAGCCCCTCGCCGGTCGCGACCTGGTAGAGCGCCTCGACCTGCGCCTCGGGGTCGTCGAAGTTGCCCCACACCGGCGTGTGGTCGAAGGCGGCCTGCACCTGCACGACGTCGGTCGTGATGGGCGCGCGCAGCTCGTAGGGACGGACGCTCGGTGGGCCGAAGGGCTCGACCGGGAACTCACCGAGCAACGCCACGCCGAAGGCCGCGTCCGGAATGGCCGCCTCCACGCCGGGCACGACGACCGACCGGAGCCCGCGGCGCACGTTGTCGATCTCGTCGGTCATGCTCGCGGTCGAGTCGATGAGGAAGAAGGTGTCGACGATCGCCAGAGTGACGGGGATCTGGATGTCGACCGTGATGGGCCCCGCGTCCGGTGGAGCGGTCACGCAGAGCACGGGCGGTACGCCGGCGTCCGGCGGCGGTCGATCCGCGTCGACGGGCGCATCGACCGAGGCGTCGGGAAGGCTCAGCCCCGTCTTGGCTCCGCAACCGGCGAGGACGGCGAGGGCGGTGACCGTGAGGACGACCGCGCCCGCGCCTCCTTTGGCGCCTGTCATGGCCCGACGACGCCGGGCACCGTGGGGGTCGGGCATCCCATGCCGTCGGCGCCCGGGATGACGATGTCCACGATGCGTTGTCCGAGCCGCGTCCGCATGTCGCCGCGGAAGACAATCTGCAGGCGGAACGTGCGGGCTGTCGGCCCGGGGATCACGGCATCGTTGCGGATGCGAAGCTGGAAGATCACCCGCGTACCGCTTCGGACGCCGCGGAACACGTTGGCGCTCGTGTCGATCGAGGCCACTCCGTCGGGCGGCTCGGCGCGCAGCGGGACGATGCTCTGGACGAAGCGCGTGACGTCCACTCCGTCGCCCGGATCGGGGTCCGCGGGGATCGCGTCGATGTCGAACACGACCGACTCGGCGAAGACCTGCATGGCGCTGACCACACCGGAGCCGAGGCGCTCGGCGTGCCGGCCGATCTCGAAGACCATCGGGCTGCCGGTCGAGTCGAGGGTGTTGGTATCGCGTGCGACGGCGTCCAGGTCGGGCGCCGCATCGCCGGCCCCCGAGTCGAACCCGATGACGCGCGCGCCGATGCGGTCGAGCTCGTTGATCGCCTGATCGTAGCTGTGGGGCGGCGGCGAGACGGCCGAGTCGTAGGGGTGGGTGTCGCCGGGACCGTTGTGGAACGGTGCGTCGGTGAACAGGAGGACGATGGGCAGGGCGCCGTCACGGAAGCAGGGATACCCCGTGCCTCCCATGGGGCAGCCGAGGGACGGCGGCACGAAGCTGCCGATCCCCTCGCCCGTCGCGACCTGGTAGAGCGCCTCGACCTGGGCCTCCGGCGTGTCCATTCCGTTGCCGAGCGTGATGGCGTTCACGGCGGCCTGGACCTGGGTCAGGTCGGAGGTCATGGGCAGGACCAGGTCGAAGGGTGAGTCCTGGGTGGGATCGCCGAAGGGCCGCACGGGGAAATCGCCCAGGGTGGCCACGCCCAGCTCGGCATCCGGGATCTGCTGGTCGATGGCCGGTGCGATCTGGTCGCGCAGCTCGGAGCGGATCGCGTCGATCTCCTCTTGCATCGAGGCGGTCACGTCGATGAGAAAGAGCACGTCGGCGCGCGCGAGGCGCGCCTGGGTGTCGAGGGGGACGTTGACCGGACCGCCGTCCGCCGGCAGCTCGATGCACGGGATGCCCGAGTCCGTCGGCGCGTCGATGCCCGCGTCGACCGACGCCTCGACGCCCGCGTCGAGGTCCATCGAAGCGTCGGGCAGAAGGAGCCCGGTCTTCGCGCCGCAGCCTGCTGCGAGCAGCCCCAGCACGCCCGCGATCGCGCCCCCGAGGAAGCGGTGCTTGGAGCACCGCGCGTGTTCTGCCGTACTGCTCGCTAGCACCACTCGAATCTAACGCGGGCTTGAGGGGTCGTCGAGGCGAGTAAGTTTTCGCGCAGACCGCCCGCTCACGAGCGCCGCGAAGCAGCCCGTCGTCGCGCCGCCCGGGCGCGCGCCTTGTCGCGCGAGAAGAGGGCCACGTAATCGATGACCTCCTGCTCGAGCGGGGGGGGCTCCTCCATGTCGGCGATGCGGGGAGAGAGCCGTCGGCAAAGCCGAAGAGGGCCGGCGCCGCCGCTGCGAAGGACACGGGCTCGGCGCCCGAAACGGCGGCGATGACCCGCTCCGCGGTCGTTCGTCCGATGTGCCGCCGGCGCACCAGGTCCATGAAGCTCGCGGTGAGGGCCCCCGGACCGAAGGCGTGGTGGATCACGATCTCGGCCCCCACGCGGAGGGCGGCGTCGGGGTCGAGGGCGCCGTGCTCGACCAGGACCAGGGCCGGCTGGAAGTAGTTGTAGAAGGGCACGACCCGTGAGCCGTACTCGGCGAAGACCTCCGGCGGCGACATGCGGTCGAGGTGGATGAACACACGCCGCACCGCGTCGTGCTGGGGCACCCGTGCCGCCATGCGCACGAGGCCGGGGATGTCCTTCTCGTACACGCGCGCACGTCGGAGCACAGCCATCAGCGTGTCGGCGCCGACCTTGCCGCCGCAGATGTCGGCGTAGAGCGAGTAGATGAACGCATCCTCCTCGGCGTCGTCACCGAAGAGGACCTCGTCCGTATCCGGGTCGGCGGAGGTCCGGGCCGTGAGGAGGGACGCGAGCTTGTAACCGACCTGATCGCGCAGGAACCGAAAGCGGCCGCGCAGCAGGTTGCGCAGGCTCGGCTTGAGGGTGAAGGCATCCCAGCGCACGCCGTCGAGACGAAGCTTGGCCTCGAGCACACGCCGCATCTGCTCGGGGCTCCCCGACAGGATGAAGATGCCGGAGGGATCGGTCGCACGCAGCTCGCGCAAGAGGGCGGCAGCGCCGGGGACCGTCTGCTTGCGACGCGCGGGCTCGAAGGCAGTTCGCACCACGTCGCGCACGGTGTCGAATTCCGTGCGCAGGTAGGTCTTGTCCAGGTCCCAGCGGTAGACCAGCCGGGACCGATCCAGCGCGGCACCCTCGTTCACGCGAGCCCAACATAGCATTGACGGCGCCGCGAGGGCCCGTGACGTGACTGTCAGAGGCACGCGTCTCACCGGGACCCCGAGGAAGGCGCCCCCCCGGCGCGAAGCGGGTATGCTCTCGGGCCATGCCGCTCCGAGACGTGGTGATCGATGAGCGTACCTGGGAGGCCGCTCCCCCGGCCCGCCGCACCGAGTGGCTCACCGCGATCGACGAGCTGCGGGAGCCCGGCCACCTGGCGATGCGCCCCGACGCCGAGCGGCTGCGGGTGACCGTCACCGAGCAGGCAATGGCCCTCGACCTCGAGGGCGAAGGCGGCCGGCTCCTCGAGCACGTTGCCATCCCCCACGACGTCCTCGCCGACCACATCACGGAGTACGTCGACATCGTGCGTCAGCTGGCCAAGGACGACCCCCTGGCCGGCGGGATCGCCCGCTACGAGGCGCTGGACATGGCGAAGAAGGTCGCCCACGACGACGCCGCCAAGACGGTCCGGCGCGCCGCCAAGGCCTTCGGCATGGACCTCGGGACCGCCCGCCGCCTCTTCACGTTGCTGTTCACGGTCCGGGTCGACACCACGCGCCTCGTGGGCGTGCACGGACACCGCAGCATCCGATAGCGCCCTCGGGGGTCGCCCGCCTCTTCGCGTCGATCGGCGGCCCGTGGCGGGCGCCTGTGCTATCCCGACGCCCATGGCCACCCTGCGGGAGCTGCTCGATGTCGACTCCCCCGACATGAACGCCATCACGGCGCATCTGGACGCCCTCGACCCGGCGGCACGGCTCGCCGGGATCCGCTCCCTCAAGAAGCGCCACCAGAGCACGCTCTTCGAGGCCGCGGCCGGCCACCGTCCCATCTCCGTGGACTTCCTCGTCCCGAGGGATCGCCCTCCCCTCGAGGAGGTCGTGCACCGCGGCAAGAACTCCCTCGCCCTGTTCACGCACTTCGCGAAGGTCTTCTGCCGGCCGGACGGCGAGGAGGCGGACTCGGGGGCGCTGTGGGGTTACAACCGCACGAGCGGCTTCGTCCGCACGACCGTCGGCCCGGGTTACTTCGTGGCCTACGACCACGGTGAGCCGGGCGAGGTGCTCATCGACTACACCCGGCTGCCGCCCCGCAAGCCCGATGCCTGGCCGCGCATCCTGTCGAACTCCGCGCGCTTGTCGAGGTTCGTCTACAACGGGACCGAGGACGTCTTGCGCGGCGTCTCGACCCATGTCTCCATCGGCCGCGCCACCAAGAACGACAAGCCGATGAACGCCTGGTTCGTGCTCTGCCGAGAGGACCCGCAGGTCCTTCTCCTGACGGGGTGATTGGGGCTCGGGTGATGTGAGAGAGCTTGCTTTCGTAGGAGGTCTTCCGTGCGCATTCTCGTCGCTGACAAGCTCGCTGCCTTCGTTCCGGGACGGCTGCAGGACCTGGGGGCAGAAATCACCTACGACCCGGGTCTCGCGGGCGACGCGCTCACCGAACGCCTCGGCGAAATCAGCCCCGAGGTGCTCGTCGTCCGCAGCACGAAGGTGACCGCCGATCACATCGCCCGCTCCCGCCCCCTGTCGCTGATCGTCCGCGCCGGCGCTGGCGTCAACACCATCGACCTCGCCGCGGCGAGCGCCCGCGGCGTCTACGTCGCCAACTGTCCCGGCAAGAACGCGGTGGCCGTGGCCGAGCTCACCCTCGGACACCTGCTCAACCTCGACCGGCGCATCGCGGACAACGTATCGGCCCTGCGCGCCCACCGCTGGGACAAGAAGGCCTTCGCCCAGGCGCGGGGCCTGCGGGGGCGGAGCCTGGCGGTGCTCGGCTGCGGGCAGATCGGCCGCGAGGTCATCGCCCTCAGCCGGGCCTTCGGCATGGAGGTGACGGCCTGGTCGCGCAGCCTCGACGACGACGCCGCAGAGGCGCTCGGGGTGCATCGCGCGCCGACGCCGGAGGATGCCGTGCGCCACGCCGACGCCGTCACCGTGCACCTCGCCCTCGCGTCCGACACGCGCGGCCGCATCGGTGAGAGCGTCTTCGGGGCGATGCAGCCCGGCGCCTACTTCGTCAACACCTCCCGCGGCGAAGTGGTGGACCAGGAAGCGCTGCGGCGCGCGGTCGCGGACAAGGGCCTGCGCGCGGGCCTCGACGTGTACGCGAACGAGCCGGCGAGCGGGACCGGCACCTTCGACGACCCGATCGCCGACGACCTGGGCGTCTACGGTACGCACCACATCGGCGCGAGCACGGCGCAGGCCGAGGAGGCCGTGGGCGAGGAGGTCATCCGCATCGTGGACGCACACCTCGCCGGCCGGGCGATCCCGAGCTGCGTGAACCTGGCCACCCAGACGCCAGCGACCCACGTCCTGGTCGTTCGCCACGCGGACCGCGTGGGCGTCCTGGCGAGCATCCTCGAGCGACTTCGTGAAGCTGGCCACAATGTTCAGGAGATGCAGAACATCGTCTTCTCCGGTGCCGAGGCCGCCTGCGCACGCATCGCGGTCGTTGACGCGCCGACGGACGAGACCCTTCGATCGATCGAATCCTCGGACGCCGTTTTCTCCGCCCACGTCGGCGTCGTGGGGGCCTGAATGGAACACCGCAACGCGTTCATCACCGGGGCCTCGAGCGGGATCGGCGAGGCCCTGGCCCGTCGCCTCGCCGCCCAGGGCCTCGAGGTCGCCCTCGCGGCACGAAGGACCGATCGGCTCGAGCAGCTGGCCGACACCATCCGTCGCGACGGCGGACGCGCACGCGTCTATCCGGTCGACGTCTCCGACACGGCCCGAGCGACCGCAACGCTGGAGCGCGCCGATGCGGAGATGGACGGCGTCGACCTCGTCGTCGCCAACGCCGGGATGGACCGGCCCTGCTGGGCGGGCGAGCTCACCTGGGAGACCTGCGCCGCCGAGATCGGGGTCAACGTGGTGGGAGCGACTGCCACGCTCGTGGCGCTGTTGCCACGCATGGTCGAGCGCCGGCGCGGCCACCTGGTCGGCATCTCGAGCCTGGCCCAGTACCGTGGCCTGCCGAAGAACGCGGTCTACTGCGCGACCAAGGCGTTTCTGAGCCGCTTCCTCGAAGGCCTCCGCATCGACCTTCAGGGCAAGGGCGTCACGGTCACCGATGTCCGCCCCGGCTTCGTGCGCACACCCCTGACGGCCGACAACGACTTCGACATGCCGTTCCTGCTGGAGGTCGAGACCGCGGCCCGCCTCATCGTGGACGGGATCCGGCGAGATCGGCCCGTCGTCGCCTTCCCGTGGCAGCTCGCCACCGCCGTCCGCACCGCCCAGGTGGTCCCTGCGGCCATCTACGACCGCGTCATCGGGAAAATGGGGCCCTGACCCGCCCGGAGGGCACCCGCTCGTGGCCCCCCGGGAGGCGCGGGGACCCCTCGAGCCGCCGTTCTCACGGAACGGCACGTCGGGGCTCGACCTTTCGGTCCGAATGTAGAAAAATCCATGCTTGGCCATGGCCTCGCAGCATTCCGACTCCTCTCCCGAGATTCGACATCACCGAGCTACCGGTGGAGCTGCAGGAGCCGGCGCCGCCTCCCATGAGGCCCGCGCACGCGAGCCAGGTGCTGCGCCGGTGGGAGGTGTCGATCGACGACCTGACCCTGGTGGAGTCCCTCCGCGAGGCGGGTCGCCTCGGCGAGCTCGACGATGCGGCCCTGTCGGACATCGCCGACCTCGTGACCGCCGAGCCCGGCCCGGCCCGGCGCCTCGACCTGCTCCAGCACTACTACGCGGCCGACGGACAGGTCGACGCCTCGGAGCGACGCGTGCTCGCCGACCGCTTCTTCCTCCACCAGGCGGAGGAGCCCATCACGGCCCACGCCCTCGTCGGAAAGCTCTCGGCGCTCGCGCCCGAGGTGGGGCCCGTCAGCCTCGAGCGCATCGGCAGCCACGACGGTCCTCTGGTGTTGCGGGCGGGCGATCACTTCAGCGCCGTCGTGGACGACACCGAGGAGCTCGACACCGGCGAGATCGATCTGAGCGAGATCGAGAACGGCTCGCCCACCATCACGGTGCGCGGCCTGGTGCGCGCGCTCAACGTCCTGCTCGATTGCAACGACGTGCGCGAGCGGCTCATCGAGCTCCGCTCGGACGGCGAGCGCGAGGCCTACATCGGTGTCCCCGTCGGACGCGCCGTCGCGCTCTGTGACGGGGGCCTGCTCGAGGACGAGGACCCCGAAGATCTGATGGAGTTCGCCGGCTGGTGAGCCGGTGAGCCTGCGGGCGGTGCCTCTGCCCTGACGGCAACGTCTCGACCCGCCCCACGGCCTGCGCTACACCGGCGCCATGTCGGACCTCGCGGGCAAGACGCTCTTCATCACCGGCGCGAGCCGGGGCATCGGTTTGGCCATCGCGCTGCGCGCGGCACGGGACGGCGCGAACATCGCCATCGCGGCCAAGACCACCGAGCCGCACCCGCGGTTGCCGGGGACCATCTACACGGCGGCCGAGGCGATCGAGAAGGCAGGCGGCAAGGCCCTGCCCTGCGCCGTCGACATCCGCGACGAAGCGCAGGTGCGGGCGGCCGTCGACAAGGCGGTCGAGACCTTCGGCGGCATCGACATCCTGGTGAACAACGCCAGCGCCATCATGCTCACGGGCACGCTCGAGACGCCCATGAAGCGCTACGACCTGATGCACCAGGTCAACACGCGCGGCACCTTCGTGTGTGGGCAGGCATGCATCCCGTACCTCGCGAAGAGCGACAACCCGCACATCCTCAACATCTCGCCGCCGCTCCACATGGAGTCACGGTGGTTCGCGCCCCACGTGGCCTACACGATGGCGAAGTACGGCATGAGCATGTGCGTGCTCGGCTGGGCCGAGGAGCTTCGCTCGAGGGGCATCGCGGCCAACGCCCTGTGGCCCCGCACGGCCATCGCCACCGCCGCGGTCCGGAACCTCCTGGGCGGCGAGGAGACGATTCGGCGCTGCCGCAAGCCCGAGATCATGGCTGACGCCGCCCACGCGATTCTCACCAAGAAGAGCTCCGAGCACACGGGCTGCTTCGACATCGACGAGGACGTACTCCAGGCCGAGGGCGTGACCGACTTCGAGCCCTACGCCGAGGTGCCCGGCCACGAGCTCTTGCCCGACTTCTTCCTCTGACGCCCCTCGAGGGCGGCGGCCCGGATCAGTCGACGAGCGTGACGTTGTCGACGAGGGGCGCTCGCCCGGTGGAGCATGCGTTGGCTGGCGCCGCGTCGTCGCCGTAGCCGAGGGCGATGCCGAAGAGGAGACCGACCTCGTCGGGCACCGGCAGGACGTCTCGGACCGCGGCCGGGCACGTCGCCAGGCTCGCCTGGGGGCAGGTCGCGACCCCGAGGCCATGGGCGGCGAGCAGGACCGACTGGAGCCAGCAGCCCACGTCCAACGCAGCGTACACGCCGAAGCGGCGGTCGATGCCGACCATGGCCACGTGGGGTGCTTCGAAGGCAACGAAGTTGCGCATCCAGGCCTGGTGGCGTGCCTCCCCGTCCTCGCGGGCGATACCCATCGCCTCGTAGAGGGCGACCCCATACCGCTTGCGGTGCCCGCGGTAGGGCTCCGGGTATCCGTCCGGGAAAGGGAAGTCCGTGGGCCCCACCTGGCCGGCCTCCACGGCGGCGGTGAGGGAAGCGGTGAGGCGGGCGGTCGCCTGCCCCGAGGTGACCCACACGCGCCAGGGCTGGATGTTGCACCAGGAGGGGGCCCGCCGGGCGGTCTCGAAGATGCGCAGGAGGGTGGGGGGGGGCACGCGGTCGGGCAGGAAGCCTCGGACGCTGCGACGCCCCGCCAGGGCGGCGAATAGATCCATGGCCGAGGCGGTAGCACGCCGGCGGCGAGGGCGCCCCCGGCCCTGAACCACGCACATTGCACACTAAAATACGCGTGAATATGACAAGGGGTAATGCAGCGATTTGTTGGGATTCCGACGACACAACGGGGGCGAGGAGCAGATTTCCATTGCCAAACCACAGCATTGTCGTCAAGTTATTTGAGTCATTCGGAGACTGCCCGTGGAAGCGCTCCGGCTCCCCACCCCCGAGACCGACCTCGACGCCGTGAACGCCGCCCTGTCCGGCGCGACGGCCGAAGAGATTGTCGCCTGGGCCGCCGAGTCCTTCGGCGAGGGGCTGGTCGTCTCGTCGAGCTTCGGCGTCCACTCGGCCGTGATGCTCCACCTGGTGCAGCGGATCGCCCCGGCCACACCGGTCATCTTCATCGACACAGGCTACCTCTTTCCCGAGACGTACCGCTTCGCCGAGTCCCTCGTGGCCCGGCTCGGCCTCCGCCTCGAGGTGTTCAGCCCGCGCATGACCGCGGCACGGATGGAGGCGCTCCACGGACGGCTCTGGGAGCAGGGGCCGGAAGGGGTCGAGGCCTACCTGCGCATCGCCAAGGTCGAGCCGATGCAGCATGCCCTTCAGGCGCTCGGGGCAACGGCCTGGCTCGCCGGCCTCCGGCACGAGCAGACCACACACCGCGCTTCGCTGCGGGTGGTCGAGCGGCAGAACGGGCGCCTGAAGGTCCATCCCATCCTCCGATGGGATGGAGAGGCCGTGGCGGAGTACCTGTCCGAGCACGATCTCCCGCGGCACCCGCTCTACGACGAGGGCTACCGGTCCATCGGCGACTGGCACTCGACCCTGCCCACGACGCCGGGGCAGGATCCGCGGGAGGGCCGCATCCTGGGCCGGAAGCGGGAGTGCGGGCTCCACCTGCCCTTGTCCCCAGACGAGGACGCGAGCCTCAAGTCGAGCGGCCTATGAGTGTCCGTGCGGCGCACACATTTCCGTTCAATGTGCGAGAGGTTTCTCTCGGTCTGCGTTGCGTTCCATCGTTTCCTGGAATAAGTGGGGAATTCCCCGCGCTGAGGCGCCCCATCCTTTCATCCCCCGAGGCGGCGATGCTCTTCAGTCGATACGATTCAGTCTTTCTTGCGGCCTTCGCCTGTCTGGCCCTGACCCTCGCCGGCTGCGGTGGGGGCAACAATGCGCCGGTCGACAGCGGCGTGATCGGGGATGGCTCGGTGGATACCGGCTACTCCGACGCGGGCTCCGACGCGGGCTACGACGCGGGCCACGACGCGGGCTCCGGCGATGCCTCCGTGATGGACAGCGCCGTGGACGACGCCTCCACGATGGACGGTGCTGTGGACGACGCCTCCACCGACGACGCCTCCACAATGGACGGTGCCGTGGACGACGCCTCCACCGGCGACGCCTCCACCGGCGACGCCTCCACCGACGCGGGCACCCTCATGTGCGATGGCGGCACCGTCACGGTGGTCAGCGACGGCACCATGCTCACCGGCGAGGACTCGAGCGGCTCCTCCATCGACTTCACGGGCGGAGGGACCGGCTGCACCAGCTACGACATGCATCACACAGTCTACTACCAGGCGACGGTGCCGGCCGGAGCCACCCTCCAGGCGACCGTGTCGAACGACACCGACTTCGACGCGATCGTCGCCATCCTGCCCATGTGCGGAGCGGACACGTGCCTGACCCACGCGGACTCGGGGGTCACGGGAGACCCTGAGACCGCCACCTGGTCCAACGCGGGCACGAGCGATGCGACGGTGCTCATCGCCGTCGGCGCCTACGGCTCGAGCTCGACGGGAGGCACCTTCGACCTCTCGGTGTCCTTGCCCATGGCCAGCGGCAATGGCGTGTGCTCCGCGCCTACGAGCGTCACGGACGGGACCATGCTCACCGGTCAAGACGTCACCGTGGGCCTCGACGACCTCTCGGGCGACTGCCTCTTCTCCGACGACGGCCCGAACGTCTACTACCAGGTCACGGTCCCGGCCGGGATGGCGGTGTCCGCCACGGCCACCCCGGACTCGACCATGGACGCCACGATTCGCGTCCTCGACTCCTGCTCGGCCACGTCCTGCATGGCGAGCACCAATGCCGGCGGCGTCGGCGAAGCCGAAACGGTCCAGTACTTCAACTCGGGCAGCACGGATCAGACCGTCCTGTTGGCGGTCGGCGCCACCGATGCCTCGAGCGTCGGCACCTTCGACCTCTCGGTGTCCTTCACGTCTCCCACGGGGAACGGGGTCTGTTCGGCGGCCACGATGGTGAGCGACGGGACGAGCCTCACGGGTGAAGACGTCACCATGGGTCTTGCCGACCTCTCGAGCGACTGCCTCAGCGGCGCCCATGGCCCGAATGTCTACTACCAGGTGACCGTCCCGGACGGCATGGTCCTGACGGCGACCGCGACCCCGGACACCTGGGACGCCACGATCCGCCTGCTCGACTCGTGCTCGGCCACGAGCTGCTTGGGAAGCGCGGACGCCCACGGGTCCGGGACGGCCGAGACGCTCACCTACACCAACGTCAGTGGCGCCGACCAGATGCTCACCCTGGCGGTGGGCGCCTACTCGAGCTCGTCTGTTGGGAACTTCGACCTGGCGGTCAGCGTCGCGCCGCCGCCCTACACCGAGTCGTCGATCGCGGCTGCGTGCGACGACATGTCGGGCGCCACCGTGGTCTCCGGTGTCGATGCAGACGACAGCTATTCGGCGGCCGCAGCCCTGCCCTTCAGCATCGACGTGCTGGGCGACACGATGATGGACTACTGGGTCAGCTCGAACGGCCTCATGGCGCTCGAGACGACCCCGGCGGACCCGACGCTCTCCTACTCGAGCAACTCCGCGCTGCCCAACACGGGCGACCCGATGGGCGTGGTCGCGCCCCTCTGGGACGACCTGGCGCCTCCCTCGACCGGCACCAGCTCCGTGAGCACGAAGACCTTCGGCTCCTCGCCGAACCGCCACTTCACGGTGGAGTGGACCAACTGGGCCTTCTATGGCGCGACGGATACCACGGCCTTGACCTTCCAGGTCCAGCTCTACGAGACGACCAACATCATCGAGTTCCACTACTGTTCGCTGACCGACAGCGCCAGTGGCACCAAGGTCACGGGGAGCTCGGCGACCGTCGGTGTCGAGAACGCGGACAACTCGAGCGCCTACCAGCACTCCTACAACACGGCGGGCTCGGTAACCTCGGGCATGGCCATCCGGCTCACGCCCTGACCGTCGCGCCTACGCACCCGGGCGCAGCCGAAGCGGAGTGGTTCGCTCGGCTGCGCGAGGTTTCTCTCAGGCGTTGCGCGGGGCCGCGCCGCGGGACATGCGAGCGGCTCCCGCACGAATCGATTCTTCCTTCGCCCTTCTATCTGTCCTATCCGAGGTGGAAATGCTTTCCAGTCGACATCGTAGACTCTTCCTTTTCGCGGTCGGCTGCTCAGCCCTGGCCCTCGCCGGCTGCAGCGGCCGGAGCAAAGCTCCGGGCACCGACGCCGGCATGGTCGGCGACGGCTCCGTGGACGATGGGGGCTACGATGCGGGCAACGACGCAGGCATGATGCCCGGCGACGGCGGCCACGACGCCGGCACGACACCCGACGCGGGCTACGACGCCGGCACCGACGCCAGCATGCCCGGCGACGCCTCCGTCGATTCCGGAACCGACGCCAGCATGCCCGGCGACGCCTCCGTCGATGCGGGGAGCGACGGGGGCAGCACCAGCCCGGTCAGCGGCATGTGCTCGGCGCCCGTCGTCGTGACCGACGGCACCATGCTGACAGGTCAGGACGTCAGCGTCGGCAGTGACGATCTGTCGAGCGACTGCCGGAGCAGCGCCAGCGGTCCGAACGTGTACTACCAGCTCACCATCCCGGCCGGGGAAGCCGCCATCGTCGTCGTGACGCCGGACTCCTCCCTGGACGCGACCATTCGCGTGCTCGACTCCTGCTTGGCCACGTCCTGCTTGAGCAGCGTCGACAGCCACGCTGGCGGCGGGGCCGAGACGCTCAGCTACTATAATGGAGGCACCGCGGACCAAACGGTCATCCTGGCGGTTGGCGCCTACCTCAGCTCATCGGTGGGCACCTTCAGCATGCAGGTGACGTTCGTTGCGCCGACGGGGAACGGCGCGTGCTCGGCGGCTACCACCGTGACCCCCGGCACCCCCCTGACCGGGCAGGACGTCACCATGGGCGTTGCCGACCTCTCGGGCGACTGCTTGACCTACGCAAACGGCCCGAACCTCTTCTACGAGGTCACGGTCCCGAACGGGATGGTCATGACGGCCGTGGCGACGCCGGATTCCAGCATGGACGCGACGATTCGCCTGCTCGATTCGTGCTCGGCCACCTCCTGCATGGCAGCCGTCAACGACGGCTACACCGGCGATCCCGAATCTCTCCGATACGCCAACACGACCGGCTCGGACCAGACGCTCATCCTCGCGGTCGGGGCCAACGACTCCTCCAGCACAGGCACCTTCAGCCTCTCGGTCTCGATGGCCGCGCCGGCGGGCAACACGGTGTGCACGGTGCCCACGACGGTGAGCGACGGAACCACGCTCGTCGGTGAGGACGCCTC
Organism: uncultured delta proteobacterium; assembly: GCA_963830115.1. Classification (GTDB taxonomy): domain Bacteria; phylum Myxococcota_A; class Polyangia; order Polyangiales; family CAWHLB01; genus CAWHLB01. Next base: position 427,552 of record CAWHLB010000018.1, on the reverse strand, counting down.
CATCGGCTTCGACGACCTCTCGAGCGACTGCCTCAGCTATTCGACCGGGCCGAACGTCTACTATCAGGTCACCGTCCCGATGGGGATGGTCCTGTCGGCGACCGTGAGCCCGGACACGGTCGGCATGGACCCGACGATCCGTCTGCTCGACTCGTGCTCGGCCACCTCCTGCATGGCAGGCGTCAACGACGGCTACACGGGCGATCCCGAAAACCTCTACTACACCAACACGACCAGCGCGGACCAAACGCTGATCATGGCGGTGGGCTCCTACGACACATCGACCACGGGGACCTTCGACCTCGCGGTCAGCATCGCGCCGCCGCCTGCCAACGCCACCTGTACCTCGGCCACGGTCGTCTCGGACGGGGACACGATCAGCGGGGACAACCCTGCCCTGGGCACCGACACGCTCGACTCGGCGTGCCTGTCGAGCGATACGGGCACCGTCCTGTACTACTCGGTCACGGTTCCCGACGGGATGAGCCTGAACGTGAACGTGACCCCGTCGAGCTACTGGAACCCGAACATCCGCCTGCTCGACTCCTGCGGCGCAACGGCCTGCATGGCGAACGCCGATGGCGGGTACTCGGGCGATCCCGAGAGCCTGAGCTACACGAACACGACGGGCTCCAGCCAGGATCTGATCCTCGCCGTGGGGTCCTCGGGCACGGGGTCACCGGGACCGTTCGACATGAGCGTCAGCGTGGCGCCGCCGCCCTACACGGAGACGATGATCACGGCCAGCTGCGACGACATGACCGGCGCCACGGTGGTGAGCGGTATCGACACCGATGATTCGGCGTCGGCCACGGCCACGATGCTGCCCTTCAACTTCGACGTGATCGGCGACACGATGACGAGCTACTGGATCAGCTCGAACGGATTCATGTCCCTCGAGACATCCGCGGTCGATCCCACGGGCACGTACTTCAGCAACCACGCGCTTCCGAACACCGGCAGCGATCCGGTGGGCGTCGTGGCGCCCTTCTGGGACGACCTGGCTCCGCCCTCGAGTGGCACCAGCAGCGTCAGCGTGGAGACGTTCGGCTCCTCGCCGGACCGTCACTTCACCGTGCAATGGACCGACTGGTCCTTCGCCTTCTCGGACACCGCCGACATGACCTTCCAGGTCAAGCTCTTCGAGACGAGCAACGTCGTCGAGTTCCACTACTGCTCGATGACCGACACCGACAGCACCGAGGCCACCCGGCTGACGGGCGACTCGGCGACGGTCGGGATCGAGAACTCGGACAACACCAGCGCCTACCAGCATTCCTTCGACACGTCGGGCTCGGTCATTTCCGGCACGGCCATCCGACTGACGCCGAATCCCTGACCGGCGGCGGCCCCGCGCCGCACTCCCGCTGAGACGCGCCCCGTGGCCTCGCCGCTGGGCGCGTTTCGCATTGGGGAGCCCGCCCGCTCACGCGGAGCCCCGCCCGCCCCGTTCACGCGGGGAAACCCCGAGCTCTCGGGCCGAACGTTGTTGGCAGCAACGGAACGAGAAACACGGGAAGGGGAACGCGGGAGCCGAGGACCGCGCCCGGAGCCGAACGCCGCAGGATGCCGTCGTCTTCGCAGCCGCGATCCGCGCCGGCCAGCCGCCGCGCGTCCGCCCTCCCGCCCTCGGCGCGGCACATCGACCGCCGGGGCCGGCACGCGACCGCCCGCACTCGGCGCGGCACGTCGACTACTGGGGGAGGGGCTCCAGGTTCAGCCCGCCAGCGTAGGCGTAGCTGACGAAGGCATCGAAGCCGTAGACGATGATGCCGACCGGGGCGGTCGCGACGACCGTGTGAACGCCGTCGTCCTGCGTGCCGTCCTCCACCCGCACGTTCGGCAAGCCGATCACGTCGGGGAAGCTGAGCTGGCAGCCGTAGATGACCCGGTCGGGAGGCGGATCGCCAGCCCGACGCACGATACCGTCCGCCGCGCGCGTCGTGCACTGGAGCGGGTCGAGCGGCGCACCGTCGAGCATGACCTGCGTGTCCCGCTGCGCGGTGATCGTGACGAAGTCGAAGGCGTACTTGTTGGGCGTGAGGAAGACGTAGCTCTGCCGGTACTGTTCGACGGGAGGCACGGCGATGAGGGCCGGGTCCCCGCCGGGGTACGCGGACGGAATGCCGACGGCCTCCTGGCTCGGCAGCGCCTGGAGCACGGCGATGGGCTGGTCCGAGTCCATCAGGAAGTCCTGATCCGCCTCGATGACCGTCGACTCGCCCGCGTGGAGCGTGAAAGCGCTGTCCGGACCCGCGAGGGTCGTGGTGATGTTCGTGTCTCCCGAGGCCGTCGACTGCACCCGTACCCACTCCGGCTCGTTCACCTCCGCCACGCTGTCGCGGGTCGGGTCGATGAAGGCGTTGTTGAGCGCGACGGTGCGCGGCGGCATGCGCGCGATGCTGAACGAGCGGCCGAGGGTCTGGTCCGGGAACAGGCTGGTCTCGAGGTGATCGGCGCAGCACTGCCGGTTGGCGTAGGTGTCGAACATCGGCACGTCCGACGCCTCGCTGCCGACGAACACGCCCACCGGCTTGCTCGATTCGACCGTCGAGCCGGTGAAGTCCGCGTCGAACCCCTGGGTCTCCAGATTGATGACGTCGAACGGGCCGACGTCGAGGTCGAGCGTATCGCCGGGATTCATCTGCGGCACCGGGCCCGCGCCCACCACCAGCACCACCTTCTGACCGAGTGTGACGTGCACGTGGGTGTTCATGGCGGTGCCCATGATCGTCAGGAACGCCCGGAGGTCCTCATCGGTGCGGGACGAGTCGAAGTCGTGGTCGGGATTGGTGTTGTCGTTGGCGATCGTCTGGGGCCAGGCGACGATGTGGTAGTGCTGGCCGAGGGCCGACGTGGGCAAGAGCAGCGACGCGTCGTTCGAGAAGACCCCGACGTTGTCCAGGGGGTTGAACTGGTAGGCGATGATCGGGAGCGTGGAGCGGATGCGGTAGCCCCGCGAGGTCACCGCGGTGTTGGTGCCGTCATTCATTCCGGTCGCGGTGGCCGAGACCCGGCAGAAACACGGGGCGTCCGTGTCCATGTGGGAGCAGACGCAGACCTCGCCGGCCGGGCAGGTCCGATCGGTCGGCAGGCAGGTCGTGTTGCTGCTCGACCCGTCCACCTCGCGGCGCGGCAGGTCGAAGACCTCGAGGTCGCCCGGCAGGAGATGCACGCTGTCGACCTGGCTCACCGACTGGGGCTGGCTGTAGAGGGCGTCGTTCTGCTCGACCGAGACGTCCGTGGCCACGGTGCCCGGATTCGACACGACGACCGCGTACTGCTGAGCGGAGGCGTCCTCCCCGGGCCCGATGGCGGCGTTGTCGAGATCGGCCGCGTAGAACTCGCAGCCCACGTAGCTGCGGTTGGCGACCGCCTCGTCGCAGAGGTTCTGGCATTGCCCGTCGATGCAGGCGTAGCCGTCCATCGCGCCGCAGTCCTCCATCACGTGCCAGGCCCCGTCGTCACCACACTTGGCCGTGCTGTTGCCCTGGCAGCCGATCGAGCCCGGGGTGCAGTCGACGCACCACAGGCCGGGCACGCAGATCTTGCCCATCGCGCTGCAGTCCTCGGAGCGCGTCGTCAAGAACTCGCCGTCGCTCTCGCAGTAGTCGTGGACCTCGCCCACGCAGGCTTGCGCGCTAGCGGTCGGACAGACGAACGACCCGTCGACGAAGGGCCCCGCGTCCGTGCCCCCGCCCGCGTCGGGAGGGGCCTTGCCACTGCCGTTGCAGCCGGCCAGCGCGACCGTCGCGGCCGCGCCAAGGGCGAGGGACACGAGACGGAGAACGGTGGGGAAGCGACGGGTCATGACAACGGCTCGTGGGTCTGTTGAAACGACGGGCAGCGGGGAGGCCGGCGTCCTACACGAGTCATCGCTGGGCAGTGAACTGGTCGACGGCCGAAGCGCTCCAGTACTGGTCCTGCAGGTAGGTGTAGCTGAACTCGTCGAACCGGAAGCCGGGAATGCGCAGGGCGTAGATGCTCCAATAGACGAAGCCCGACGAAATGTCGTCGACCCCCGGAATGCTGGAGAGGTCGGGGATGGGCGCCTCGTGGACGTCGCCGCGAACGATGTGCCGCCACGCAGGGTTCCCGTCACCCCCCTGCATGACGATCATGAACATGTCCGGGTCGGGGCCACCCACCGACCAGCGCAGTACGCGGTCGGCAGGCAGCGCGGCACCGTAGGCAGGGGCCGTGGCCTGAGGAATGCCGAGGAAGTTGTTCATCAGCACCTCGGACGACACGTCCCGCACGCCGGTCTGCACGACCATCGTGTAGGGGTTCGCGTCGAAGTCGCCCGTGTACCACCCGGCCTCGACCCGGTAGCGCCCGTCGCTCAGGTCGCCGTAGAGCGCCGGCTGGGCCCACAGCCGGAAGGGGTTCTCGATGGAGGTCCCGCGCACCACGTCGAGCGGAGTGCCGTCCACGTTCGGCACGATGACACCCTCCCCGCCCAGGTCGATGTCGGCCGTCACCTTGAAGCGGTCGGGGCCGGTGCGCGCCCGATCGGGCAGGTCGGCGAGCCGCACGGGGAGCGTGTGGTCGAGGGGGATGTCCATCGTGATGTTGATGTTCGACACCTCCTCGCCGGGACCGGCGAGGACGTTGCGCGCGATGCCCATCACGTAGGGGATGAAGGACTGCGTCTGCGTGTTCTCGAGGCCGGCCAGCGCGTAGACGGCGAGCCCCGCCGGCCGCGCGAAGATGCGGTAGGGGTAGCCCATGTCGCCGATGGGCGTCTCGAGGACGCGGTTGACGCTGCCACCGAGGGACGGATCGGGGTTCGTGCACGAGGTGCTATCGCCCGGGCACCGCTGGGTCGTGAACACGTACGCGACCTTCACCTCGTGAGGGCGCGGCGGCGGGATGTTGTCCCAAGGGTTCGGGCCGTACTCGTTCGGGCCGAGCCACGCGAGCTCGCCGTTGATGAACGCGCCGTTGCGCCCGCGTCCCGCCGGCGGCATCCCCGAGCCCATGCCGCACATCGGGTCCATCCAGGGCACGAGGAAGACCGTGACGTCGGTGGCGTCGAAGGACACGATGGACGTCTTCTCGTAGCAATGCTTGGCGACCGTGACCGTCTGCTTCCCCGTCAGGTCGCTGCCCGAGAAGGAGATCTGCCCCATGATGTCGGTCTTGCCCTGGTAGGGCGTGCTCATCTCGTCGCCGACGATCACGAAGGCGTCGGGGATCGGGTTGCCCGTCATGGCGTCGAAGGCGGTGACGTTCAGATTGCCGGCCAGCGGGCCCCCACCGAGCCCGCCCCCGAAGGGATCGGATGTGTCGTAATAGGTGTAGGCGCCCTGGGCGACGGTCGTGGATCCGTCCAAGGCCGCCACCACGGTCACGTCCACGGTGCCGGCGGCCATCGGTGGCGTCCGGCACGTGATGCGCGTCTCCGAGACCACGGTCACGTCGTTGCATGGCGCGCGGCCGAGCAGGACCGTGTCGCCGTCGACGAAGTGGGTGCCGCTACCGCTGATGGTGATGACGGTCCCGCCCGAGACCGATCCCCGGCTCGGGTCCACCATGATCTGCTCGTAGGTGTAGCCACCGGGCAGCGTCACGTCGGAGTCGCCGACCTTCACCGTCACGTCGGCGGGGCCAGGGGCGCCGGCCGGCACGACGATGGACAGGCGCCTGCTGTCAATCAGGCGCGTGTCGGCGGGCTGCACCATGTGGCCGCCGATGGTGACGAGCGCATCGGCCGTGAACCCGCTGCCGCGCACGACCGCGGTAGTGCCACCCGTGAACGGCCCGTGATCCGGCACGACCCTGGCGACCACCAGGCCGGTCGTGCCAATCCCGGAGTCCGGGAAGGTGGGCGCCGCATCCGGCATCATGGGGCCCGCGTCGGGGCCCGCGTCGACCTCGGCGGGTGGCGGGGTGATGCTCTTGGGCCCGCTGCACCCGGCAGCAACCATCGCGATCCACAGAACCGCGCCCCACCGCCTCGAACCGGAACAGAAGCCAGGCCCCATCGACGCCACCTCTCTCAAGCCTGAGCTCACCGATGGCCCCGGTCCGGCCGAGGACGCGGGCGGTGCTGCGCGCCGACCCGAGCCTTCACCTTCTTAAGGGTACGATGGCCCTCGTGGCAGTATCGGGGAGCCCTCCGCGAAGTCAAGCAGCTGCCCCCCCTGTCGGCCCGTCCCGCCGCCCCCTCTCCCGAACGACGTCATGAAGCTCCTCCGCCTCGTCCTGAGCGACCTCCACCTCGGCACCGGAATGCGCAGCGGTCAGCTGAACCCCTTCGAAGACTTCCGCGAGGACGAGCGCCTCTCTGACCTGCTCACCCACTACGACGCCCTGGCGGGAGACGACACGGAGGTGGAGCTCATCCTCAACGGGGATGTGTTCGACCTGCTCAAGGTCAAGGTGGGCGGCGTCTGGCCGACCGAGATCGCTCAGGAGATCGCCACCGAGAAGGTCCGCCAATGTCTCGAGGGCCATCCGATCGTCGTCCGCGCCCTGAAGGACTTCCTCTCGGGCCCGCGGCGCCGGCTCACGTATCTGCCGGGCAACCACGACCTCGACATGATCCTCTCGGGTCCCCAGGAGCTGTTCCGCCGGTGGGTCGCCCCCGGCGCGGCGGGCGAGCGAGTGAAGTTCGTCACCGCCACCGACACCTACTACCTGCCCGAGGGCATCCAGATCCGCCACGGCCACGCAGCTCGAGCGCATCCACCGCGTCGATTACCGGAAGATGACGCGCAAGCGCCGCGACGGGACCGAGGTACTGGACCTTCCCTGGGGCAGCCTCTGGATCCTCGAGGTGATGAACCCGGCCAAGGCCGAGCGTGCCCACGTCGACCGCATCCAGCCCCTCGGGCGCTTCCTACTCGCGGCGCTCCTCTTCGACACGGGCTTCGTCCTGCGCTTCGTCCTTCGCTCGACGGTCTACTTCCTCAGGCGGCGCGTGTTCACCGTGCGCGCTTGGCGCAAGCGCCTGCGCAGCCTGCCCCAGCTCGCGGGGTTCCTGCGCGAAGACATCTTCGCCCTCGGCGGCTTCGACGAGGCCTGCACGCGCTCGCTGGCCAAGGTGCGCGGGGCCCACACCCTCATCGTCGGCCACAGCCACGGGCCCCGTTTCAAGCAGTTCGGCGCTGGCAAGCTCCTGGTCAACACCGGCACCTGGATGAAGATGATCAACCTGGACCTGCAGTACCTCGGCCAGGACAGCGGCCTGACCTACGCGGTCATCGAGTACACCGACGAGGGCCGACCGCGCACGACCCTCATGCGGTGGTATGGTCGGCGCAAGCCGTGCGAGTCCGTTCCCTACGCCGACTGACCCTGTCTCTCGCCGCCGCGCTCGGGGCAGTCGGCGCCGCCGGCGCCGCGCTCGCCCAGGGGAATGCCGGAACGGGACGAGGGACGCCGGCGACGGGGGGGGTGGAGGTACGGATCGACGCACCCGCCCACCTGGCCGTGGGCGACCGCGCTGGCATCGTCCTGCATGTGCACCTGCAGCCCGACGACCACCTGCCGGTGCTGGTCACCCCGACGAGCGAGGGCACGGCCATCGAGGTGGTGCGCGGCCGCCTGCTCCGGGCCGACGCGCACGAGGAGGGGCATGGGCGCATCCGCTTCGACGTGCCCATCGTCGCCCGCGGCGCCGGGACGAGCATCTTCCGAGCGAATGTGCGTGCCTACGTGTGCGGGCGCCGCTGTCGGTCGGTCGAGGGGGCGGCTTCGGCCGTCCTCGAGGTGCAACCCGCTGGCGCCGGGACCCAGGAGACTGTACACTCGTTCAGGTGACGCGCCGACCAATCGCGAACCCGCCGAACCCGTTCCACGAAGTCCACCTCGAGTGGGACGGCGAGCCGCCGCCGGCGCTGCTCGAGGTGCATGAGGAGCAGGCGAAGACCGCCCTGTCGAAGAACGACAGCCCCGATGTCGGCTTCCGCTACGGCCTCAACCCCTACCGGGGCTGCTTCCACGGATGTGCCTACTGCTACGCCCGGCCCTCGCACCAGTACCTCGGCTGGGGCGCGGGGACGAACTTCGAGCGGCGCATCGTCGTCAAGACGAACATCGCCGAGAAGCTGCGCGACACACTGATGAAGCCCTCCTGGAAGGGCGAGACCATCGCCCTGTCGGGCAACACCGACTGCTACCAGCCCCTCGAGGCGAGCTACAGGCTCACGCGACGCTGCCTCGAGGTCTGTCTCGAGTTCCACAACCCCGTCGTCGTCATCACCAAGAGCGGGCTCATCAAGCGCGATGTGGACCTGCTCGCCGCCCTGGCACGCGAGGCCCGGGCCCGGGTGGCGATCAGCGTGCCTTTCGCCGAGGACGCGATGGCGGCGAGGATCGAGCCCTGGGCCACCCGGCCCTCCAAGCGCTTCGAGGCCATGCGGGTGCTCTCGCGGGCGGGCGTGTCGGTCGGCCTGGCCCTGGCGCCCGTGATCCCAGGCCTCAATGACAGCGACATCCCGAGAGTTGCTCGAACGGGCCGCCGACGCGGGGGCGAGCAGGGCCTTCATGACCCTGGTGCGCCTGCCGCGGGAGGTGCTCCCCGTCTTCGACGAGCGGCTCGCCGAAGCCTTTCCGGCACGGGCGGACAAGGTGCGCCGTGCGATCGCCGCCATGCGCGGGGGGCGAATGAACCGGAGCGAGTTCGGGGCGCGCATGCAGGGCGAGGGCGAACGATGGAAGCTCATCGAGCAGATGTTCGAGGCGACCCGGCACCGCCTCGGCCTCGATGGCGACACGCTCGAAGAGGGGGCCGAGGCACCGAGCCCCTTCCGCCGTCCCGAGACCCAGCTCTCGCTCTTCGACTGAGGTGCCGCGACTCCGAAGGTGGCCCGGTCGTTGCAGAATCCGAGGCCGCACAAGGCGACGGGTGGCCGACAGGCGCTGCCGGCAGCCGCCGAGGACGCGGAGAAAACGAATGGATTTCCAGGGGCTCCAGTCACACGGCGAGTCGCGCCCGAGCATGCTTGACACCGTGTCTGCTGATGACAGAATGGCAGAAGGCCATGACAGTGAGTCCGTTTTGAGCGGGGTGGCGGAGACGACGGTGCTGGTCGTGGACGACGAGCCCTCCAACCTCATCTCCCTCGAGAAGATCTTTCATCGCGAGGGGTTCCGGGTGCTCACGGCCGAGGACGGCCGGGCTGCCCTCAACGTCTGCCGCCACCAGCAGGTCCACGTGGTGCTCAGCGACCTGATGATGCCGGGCATGAGCGGCATCGACCTGATCAAGGCCCTCAACACGGTCTCGCCCGACGCCGAGGTGGTCGTCATGACGGCCTACGGCACGGTCGAGACGGCGGTCGAGGCGATGAAGGAAGGCGCCTACGACTTCGTCGAGAAGCCCCTCAAGCGCATGCAAATCGTCAAGACCGTGCGAAAGGCGGCCGAGCGCCACCGCCTGGTCGAGGAGAACCGCACCCTGCGCAAGGAGCTGAGCGCTCTCAAGAACCGCTCCATCGTAGGCTCGGCGCCCGCCCTGCGCCGGGCCCTCGACATCGCCCGCCAGGCCGCGCCGTCCACGGCGACGGTGCTCATCCTCGGCGACAGCGGTACAGGCAAGGAGCTGCTCGCCCGCTACATCCACGAGCAGAGCGGTCGCGAGGGCCCCTTCGTCGGTGTGAACCTCGCCGCCCTCCCCGAGACCATCGTGGAGTCGGAGCTCTTCGGCCACGAGAAGGGGGCCTTCACCGGCGCCGTCAGCCGGCGCGAGGGACGCATCGCCCAGAGCGCCGGCGGAACGCTCTTCCTCGACGAGATCGGCGAGCTGTCCCCCGCGGTGCAGGTCAAGCTGCTACGCGTCCTACAGGAGGGCGAGTACGAGCCCCTGGGTGGGCGCACGCGCCGCGCCGACTTCCGGCTCATCGCCGCGACCAACCGCAACCTGCATGCAGCCGTCGAGACCGGTGAGTTCCGTGAGGACCTGTTCTACCGGCTGAACGTCATCGCGGTGGTATCGCCGCGGCTCGCCGATCGGCGCGACGACGTTCCCTTGCTCGTCGACCACTTCCTCGACGCCTACTGCAGGAAGAACGGCAAGCCGCGCATGGGCCTGACGCGCGAGGCCCTCGACCGGCTGATGGCCTACGACTGGCCGGGCAACGTGCGTGAGCTCGAGAACGTGATCGAGCGGGCGGTGGTCCTGGGCAAGGGGACGACCCTCGGGCTCGACGATCTGCCCGAGCCCGTCGCGACCGCTGAGCATCGGAGCGAGAGCCTCGCGTTCCCCATCGGGACTTCGCTGTCCGAGGTGGAGCGCCGCATCATCCACGCCACGCTGGATCACACGCGCGGCGACAAGCAGCTCGCGGCCCAGCTGCTGGGCATCTCGGCCCGCACCGTCTACCGCAAGCTGGGCGCGGAGCGGGACGAGGGCTGAACGGGCACACGCGGCGGTGCCATTTTGTCAGCCGCATCCGCCCCGACTGCGCAGCTCATGCCAATGTGTCCCATGGGCGTCCGTGTCCCAGGGAATCCCCTGGAAGTGACACGTGTTTTCGGCTAGGCACACGCGTTGCTCCTCCCCAGCAACGGCCACGAGCGTCCATGGGAACGTTTCGTCAACAGCGCACCCGCATCGCCATCGTTCTGGGCACCCTCGCCCTGACGGCGTTCCTGCTCGCCCAGGGGACGACCCGCCTGGTCGCCGGGTCTGTGCTCACCATCGATCAAAGCCAGATCGATGAGACATCGATGTCCGGCGGAATCCTCCATGCTCGGCGCCGGGGCCTCGGGCCACCGACACAAGGACCCGACGGGCATCCTGCGGCGGGACATCTTCGACTCGCAGACGGGTGACCTGACCGCGTCGCCGATCGCCCTGGCCCCCACGTCAGACGACCAGGCGCCGGTCGAAATCGATCCGAACGCGCCGCCACCACCCTGTGACAGCAGCATGCGGCTCGTCGCCGCTGTGGTGCACGCACGCCGCCCCGAGTGGTCGTTCGCTGCCATCAGCGGCGCCTCGGGCAAGGCGATGCTCTACCGGGCGGGCATGCAGGTCGACAATGACGAGTTGGTCGGCATCCAGTCGAACCGCGTCTACATGCGCCCGTCCGGCGGCGCTATCTGCTCGCTCGAGATGTTCAGCCAGCAAGAGACGCCGACCGGGCCCAATTCCCCGCCGACGGTCGCGGTCGCCCGGCGCCCGATGCAGGCGGGCAACGGCAAGGACGCCGCCGGCATCAGCACGGCGCAGATGGACAGCAACATCCAGCGTGTCAGCGACTCGGAGTTCAACGTCAATCACTCGCTGGTCAGCAGCGTGCTCGAGAACCAGGCAGCCCTGATGCGGGAGGCACGCATCATCCCCCACGAGGAAGGCGGACGCGTCGTGGGCGTCAAGCTCTACGGCATCCGGCGCAACAGCCTGCTCGGCAAGCTCGGCCTGCAGAACGGCGACATGCTGCGAACGATCAACGGCTTCGACATGACGAGCCCCGACAGCGCTCTCGAAGCCTACGCGCGCCTGCGCAGCGCCGATCACCTCAGCGTGGCCGTCGTCCGCCGCGGACAGGCCATGACCATCGACTACAACATCCGATGACCAGAGCCTTCCACTCCCTGCCCCCCCGCGATCGTCGTGAGCCCGTGAGCCGCCGTTCCCCGTCGGCTCCTGCGCTCGATCGCCTCGTGACGCCTTCGCCGGCGCGGTGTCGTCACGGGTGGGCACGGCGTGACTGGTACCGCCGATGAGCGACCCCACTTCGAAGAGCCCACTACCTCGGGCACGTCCCCTGCTCGAAGGAGCCCCTGCGTGAGGATTCGAACCGCAGTGCCGATCTTGGCTGCGTCCGCGGTCGTCATGTTGACCGGCCTCGGTCTGGCGCGAGCGCAGCAGCATACCCCGATCCACGTCCCCCACGTGCCGATCCGCCCCCGCTTCCGGCCGCGGCTCAGGCACCCGCCGCAGCCGCAACAGCCGCAGCAGAACCAGCAGGGGCAGGCCGGTCCGCCGGCCAACGGTGGTGCCGGCGGCGCAGCGGGAACGGGGACGCCGGAGCAATTCCAAACCGGCATCAACTACGAGCCCACGTCCCCGGGCGCCCCCGTGACGTTCAACCTCGAGGACGCCGACCTGCCCGATCTGGTGCGCCTCATCTCCAACATCACCGGCAAGCGGTTCATCCTCCCGGGCAAGCTCCGCTCCATCAAGGCGAGCGTCTACGCGCCGACGAAGGTCACGGCCGCGGAGGCGTACCAGGCGTTCCTGTCGATCCTGGACCTGAACGGCATGACGGTCGTGCCCGCAGGCCGCTACCTGAAGATCGTCGAGTCGAGCAACGTCCAGGGCCAGCCGGTGCCGACCTACACGCAGGGCTCGGCGACGCCGGCGGACGACCGGTTCATCACGCGGATGCAGCGCGTCGAGAACGTCTCGGCCGACGATGTGGCAACGCTCCTCGGTCGCTTCAAGTCGCAGGAAGGCAACATCACCGCCTACGCGCCGACCAACACCGTCATCATCACCGACACGGGCGCGAACATACGTCGGATGATGCGCATCCTCGAGGCGATCGACGTCCCACGGACGGGCGAGCAGGTGTGGATCGAGCCGATCCATTACGCGAATGCCAGCGACCTCGCCGACACACTGAACCGAGATCTTCTCCACGGACGAGAGCGGCGGGAGCAGTGGTGGGGGCGCGAGCAAGACGCCCCCTCGACCGCCACCTCCCGGGCGCTTCCGGAACCACAACAACCACGCCGCCGGGAACCAGGCCGGGTCGACGACGGTCGGCGAGGGCGAGGGCGTGGCCCACGTCACGAAGATCATGGCGGAGGAGCGCACCAACTCGCTCATCATCCTCGCCACCGAGCAGTCCTACCTGCGCATCCTCGAGATGATTCGCCAGCTCGACGTGCCGCTCGAGGGCGAGGGGCGTATCCACGTCCACTACCTGCAGTACGGCGACGCCGAGGAGATCGCGAGCACGCTGCAGAGCATCATCAGCGGCTCGGGCGGGGGAGCCGCCCACGGCGCCCACGGAGCCGCCAACCACCGTCCCGCCCCTGCGACCTCGGGCGATGCGGGCGGCGTCTTCGAAGGCCCCATCGCGGTGACCGCCCACAAGCCGGACAACGCCCTCGTCATCACCTCGTCGCAGCACGACTACGCGGAGCTCCGCCACGTCATCGACCGCCTGGACGTACCGCGCCGGCAGGTCTTCATCGAAGCGGTGATCATGGACCTGGACGTGACGCGCTCGCGGCAGCTCGGCCTGTCGTTCCACGGTGGCGTACCCGACGTGCCAACCGACGGCTCGCTCAGCGTGCTCGGGTTCGACGCGAGCCGCTCCATCGGGTTCCAGGACGTGCTAACGGGGATGGCGCTCGGTATCCGCGGGCCCACCATCGATGGGTCACAGCAGCTCATCGGCGTGTCGGTCCCGGCCTTCGGCGTCGTGCTGACGGCCCTGGCCAACTCGGGCGATGCGAACGTGCTGTCGACGCCCCACCTCATCGCCATGGACAACGAGGAGGCGGAGATCACGATCGGCGAGAACGTGCCGCTGCAGACGAACTCCTCGGGCCTCGGTGGGCTCAGCGGGCTCGGCGGGCTCGGCGCGCTCGGTGCCCTCGGCTCGGCGGGCGGACAGAGCGGGGCAGCGGGCCTGGCGGGCCTGGCGAGCCTCGCGGGCGGCTACGGCTCCGTTCCCCGCCAAGACGTGGGCACGACGATCAAGATCACGCCCCACATCAACGACTCGGACGAGGTGACGCTCGAGCTCGAGGCCGAGGACTCGCGACCGGGCGCGGCCCAGGGCAGCCTCGGCGTCGTTCCCTTCAGCAAGCGCGTCGCCAAGACGCACCTCCGCGTGCGCGATCAACAGACCGTCGTCATCGGCGGGCTGATGCGCGACAGCGTACAGACCAACGAGGAGAAGGTACCGATCCTCGGCGACATCCCGCTCCTGGGCGCCCTCTTCCGGCGGACGGACCGGGAGGCGCACAAGACCAACCTGCTCATCTTCCTCACCCCCTACGTGATCCGGGACCAGTCGGACCTGCGATCCATTTTCGAGCGGAAGATGCGCGAGCGGCAGGAGTTCATCGACCGTTACTTCGTGTTCGGCGACCGGACCTACGAGCCTCCCGTCGACTACTCCCGGACACGAGGGTTACTTCTCGAGATGTTGAACGAGATGAAATCGGTCACCGAGGAGAGACGCTTGAACGCGGCTCTGCAGGCGCGGGCGCCACTCGAGCACGTGCCGAGACAACCGGTGGGCACTGCCGAGGACCTGGGCCAGCACCCGAGCGGTGGCGACGGCAACGCCGACGTCAGCGGGGGCGACCAGGGCAACGAGGACCAGCAAGGCGGCGACGATGGAGCGCAAGGGAACACGGGAGCGCTCGTCGAGCCCGCGCAGCCCGATGTGCAGATCGTGCCTCGGGTGGAGGTCCAGGCGCCTCCCGACAATGGAAACGGCGACAACAACTGACGGGATCGATGATGCGGTACGTAGGTGAGATCCTGGTACGGCGCGGGGCGCTCACTCCCGACAAGCTGGAGGAGGCGCTGGCGACCGCCACCGACAAGGGCGTCGAGCTGACCGACGTCCTGGTGGGGACGCGCATCCTCGAGGAGGACGCGCTCGTGCGGGCGCTCGCCGACGAGATGGGGATGGAGTTCCTGCCGAAGGTCGACGTGGAGGCCATCCCCGAGGAGCTCATCGAGAAGATCCCGATCAACTTCGCGCGCCAACATCGCGTGCTGCCCATCGCCCAGGGCGAGAGCAAGGTGCGCGTCGCCGTCGCCAACCCCCTCGACCACTTCGCCCTCGACGACGTGCGGGTCCTGCTCGGCGTCGCGGTCGAGGCGGTAGCGACGCCCGGCGAGGCCATCGACGACGCGATCAACCGCGTCTACGAACGCAAGGACGAGACGGCCCTCGGCGAGGCCAAGGATGGCGAAGAGGTCGAGGAGCTCCAGGACCTCATCGACATGACCGACGAGGCGCCGATCATCCGCTGGGTCAACTCCTCTGTCTTCAACGCCGTCCAAGCGAGCGGGCCTCCGACATCCACATCGAGCCCGGCGAGCAGCGACGTCGTCGTGCGCTACCGGATCGACGGCGTGCTCTTCACGAGGCAAGACCGCCCACCGGCGGCTTCCTGCCGTCCATCATGGCTCGCGTCAAGATCATGGCCGGCCTCAACATCGCCGAGAAGCGGCTGCCCCAGGACGGCCGCATCCGGCGCAAGATCGCCGGCAAGGACGATCGACATGCGCGTCTCGACCGATCCCGACGGCCAACGGCGAGCGGATCGTCATGCGTCTGCTCGACAAGCAGCACGGTGCTGCTCGACCTGGCCGACATCGGCTTCGGACGGACACACGCTCGACAGATCATGGAGAGCTCATCCGTCGGCCGCACGGCATCATCCTGGTCACCGGGCCGACCGGCTCGCGGCAAGACCACGACGCTCTACGCGTGCCTCGACGAGATCAACACGCCCGACAAGAACATCCTGACCGTCGAGGACCCGGTCGAGTACCAGCTCGAGGGCATCGGCCAGATGCAGGTCAACTCCGAAGATCGGCCTGACCTTCGCCGTCGGGCCTGCGCGTCGTTCCTGCGCCAGGACCCGGACGTGATCATGGTCGGCGAGATCCGCGACCAGGAGACGGCCGAGATCGCGATCCACGCGTCGCTCACCGGCCACCTGGTGTTCTCGACACTGCACACGAACGACGCGCCGAGCGCGGTGACGCGCCTGGTCGACATGGGCGTGCAGCCCTTCCTGATCTCCTCGTCGGTGCTCGCGGTGCTCGCCCAGCGCCTGGTGCGCAAGCTCTGCCCCTTCTGTCGCAGGCCCTACCACCCGAGCGACGAGGACCTGCGCTCCCT
The DNA here is from genome assembly GCA_963830115.1 of uncultured delta proteobacterium. GTDB lineage: Bacteria > Myxococcota_A > Polyangia > Polyangiales > CAWHLB01 > CAWHLB01. The sequence continues at coordinate 411,713 of CAWHLB010000018.1, read as the reverse complement.
CGGCCTCGACGCGAACCGCTTCGAGCAGCAAGTCCGGGAGCTGTCGCGGGTTGCCGTGGCGGGTCCGCTCGGCGTCCGCGAGGAAGCGGTGCTCGACATGGGCGACCTCGTCCTCGAGGAGGAGCCGACCCGCGTTGCCGTCGCTGCCGATACCGATCCCCTCGTGCGCCTCCATGCGCCCGGCGGCAAGCCGGTCTTCTTTCGCGCGGACGGATGCGAGGAGTGCAGTCAGACCGGCTACCGCGGCCGCATCGGCATCTTCGAGTTCATGGTCGTGGACGAGCCGATCCGCCGCGAGATCCTCAACAACACCGACTCCAACACGATCGGCCGCGTGGCGCAGCAGCGCGGGATGCAGAGTCTTCGCCAGGATGGTGCACGGCAGGTCGTGGCTGGCGTGACCAGCGTCGAGGAAGTTCTGGCCGCGACCCAAGCGGGAGAGCTGGAGTAGGGGGCGCGGTGGCGGTCTACGAGTGGCGAGGCGTCAACGCGCGCGGCAAGAACGTCAAGGGGGTGCGGGATGCCGACAACCCCAAGGCGCTTCGCCTCAACCTCCGCCGTGACGGCATCCTGGTCACCGAGGTGCTCGAGGAGTCGATCGCCCGCGTGCGCAAGGCCCGCGAGGTCAACTTCGGCAGGATCTTCCGGCGCGTCACGGCGCTCGAGGTGGCGATGGCGACGCGGCAGCTCGCCACCTTGCTCAAGGCCGGCATTCCCCTCGTTGAAGCGCTCAGCGCCCTCATCGATCAGATCGACCAACCCGAGTTCAAGGCTGCCTTCACCCAGACCCGGGACAAGGTCAACGAAGGCATGAGCTTCGCCGACGCGCTCAAAGCGCACCCGAAGATCTTCCAGACGCTCTACGTGAACATGGTGTCGGCGGGCGAGGCCTCGGGGACGCTCGAAGCGGTGCTCACGCGGCTCGCGGAGTTCCTCGAGAACCAGGCGCGCCTCAAGAACAAGGTGGCGGGCGCCCTCGCCTACCCGGCCTTCATGGTGGCGATGGGCGTGGTCATCATCACGATCATGATGACGGTCGTGGTACCGAAGCTCACGTCGATCTTCCAGAGCTTTGGCAAGGCTCTGCCCTGGTACACGCAGACGCTCATGCTCATCAGCCACGTGCTCGTGGGCTACTGGTGGCTCGTGGGCGGCGTGGTGGGCCTCGGCATCTGGGGCTTTCAGCGATGGAAGGCGAGCGAGGAGGGACGCAAGCGCTGGGACCGCTTCCTCCTCACCGTGCCGCTGTTCGGCTCACTGCTCACCATGCTCGCCGTGTCCCGTTTCGCCCGGACCCTGGCCACGCTCCTCGCGAGCGGCGTGCCCGTGCTTCGGGCGATGGAGATCACGCGCAACGTCCTCGGCAACACAGAGCTCATGCGGGTCGTGGAGGAGGCGCGTGTGTCGGTGCGCGAGGGCGAGAGCATCGCCGCGCCGCTCAAGCGGAGCAAGCGCTTCCCGCCCATCGTGACGCACATGATCGCCATCGGGGAGCGCTCGGGACAGCTCGAGGAGATGCTCGAGAACGTCGCCAACGCCTATGACAACCAGATTGAGGCGCGCCTGCAGACGCTCACGTCGCTGCTCGAGCCGATCATGATCGTCGTCATGGGCGGGCTCGCGGGGAGCATCGCCTTCTCGATCCTGATGCCGCTCCTCCAGATGAACGAGTTCGTGAAGTGAAGGAAGAAGGCGAGGGACGTGGCTCGAAACAAGCGCAGCCGTGGGGTGTCGCTTCCGTGGGAGAGGCGGGGCGCATGGGTGCGCGAGGTGCTCGCGGGATCGCGTTGGAAGACGTTGCTCGTGGCGCTGCTGATTGCGGGGGCGGCGGCGCTCACCTGGAGGGCAGCCGACCAGCGGGCGAAGGTGCGCGAGACCCGTGTGGCCATCGCCGAGGTGCGGCGGGCCATCGACGGGTTCCGCACGGACGTGGGGCGGTGTCCACGGTCCATGGTGGAGCTGATTCACCCGCCCCGGGCAGGCCGTCGCTACCTCAGGGACATGCCCCGGGACGGGTGGGACCGGCCCCTGTGGGTGCGCTGCCCGTCGCGGGCGAACCCGAACGAGGCGGACGTACTGTCGGCGGGGCCGAGCGGCTCGTTCTTCGTGGACGACAACATCCAATAGAGGAATCTCCGACCCTGGTCGGTTTGTTCGAGGAGAGAGCGATGACGGAAATCAACGAGCACGACGGCCGAAACCCCAGTGCCCCGCAGCACACCGAAAGTGACGCGGCCACCCCCACCACGACCTCCCAAGCCCCCGACCCGCGAGCCGAAGGCGCGCCCGGATGGGGGGTGCCATTGCCGAGACCAACGGTCTCGCGCAGTGGGGGGAGAGCGCATCTCCCCCGCGGCGCATCGGCGCCGCGCAATCTGCGCCGCGCCCGCCTGGGCCGGAACCACCTCTCAAGAACATCCCCCGCGCGCCGAAGGCGCGCCCGGATGGGGGGTGCCACTGCCGAGACCAACGGTCTCGCGCAGTGGGGGGAGAGCCGCATCTCCCCCGCGGCGCATCGGCGCCGCGCAAAGAACGAAGCCATGACGCTCATCGAAATCATGATCGTCATCATCATCATGGCGCTGATCGCGACAGCGGTGAGCTTCGCCATCCTGCCCCAGTTCAAGAAGGCCAAGATCAAGCAGACGCGCACGGACGCCGGCACGGTCCGGAGTGCTGCGTCGCTCTACCTCGGGGAGAGCACCTCGGGAGGATGCCCCACGGTGACCGACCTGGTGAGCGGCCAGTACCTGGACAAGGGCGTGCGCAAGAAGGACGCCTGGAACAACGACTTCCAGATCAACTGCGACGGCGACAACGTGACCGTCGTCTCTGCAGGCCCAGACGGCCAGATGGGCAACGAAGACGACATCAGGGTAGGCGACTAGCTCGAAGACCATGACCGCCCGCTCCCCCACCTTCCCCCGCCCTTCGCCGCTCGCCGAACGCGAGCCGGGCACCGGGGAGCGTTCGTCCGCACTTGGATTGGCCGCCACCACCTTCCAGGCCAACACCCCGCGAGCCGAAGGCGAGCACCGATGGGGGGTGCCACTGCCGAGACCGCAGCGCCGCGCAAGGAACGAGGCCATGACGCTCATCGAGATTATGATCGTCATCGCCATCCTCGCGCTGGTCGCGACCGGCGCGGTCATGGGCCTCGGCGCCCTCACGCGTACCCACGTTCGCTCGGCGTGCATGCACGTGATGGCGGCAGCGCACTACGCCTACAACCGCGCCGTCGTGCAACACGAGACCGTCCGCGTGGTCCTCGACCTCGGCTCGGGCAAGCTCTCCCTCGAGGAGGCCAGCGGGCAGGTGACCCTGACGCGCAACGACGACCCCAGGCGCAAGCTCAGCGAGAAGGACGGCGAGGATGCGTCGGCCGTCGACCCGTGGGAGGCGGCGCGCAACCGCCTGTCCAAGACCATTCGACCGACCTTCGGCGCTTCGCCCTTCGGGCCGATCCGTGGCCCGAGCGGCAGCACCCTCGCGCGCTTCCAGCCCCACTCCCTCGGGGGCGGCGTGCACATCCTGCGCGTCTACGTTCCCCACGAGCCCGACCCGGTCGAGCACGGCAAGGCGTCGATTTACTTCTTCCCGAACGGCCGCACCGAGCATGCCGTCGTGCAGCTCGGGGACGGTGACCATGTCGTCTACTCGGTCGAGATCAACGACCTGACGGGACGGGCCAAGGTCTACGACCGCGCCTACGAGCCGAAGCCGATCGAGGAGGACACGGGCCTCGAGGATCCGTCATGAGGGCGTCCTTGGCTACAGCCGCCTTTCCAGGATTTCCCTGGGGCGAGCGCGCCCACAGCGCCGGCGAGGAGCGTACATGCCGTACGTGACGAGCCGGCGCGAGGACGTAAGCCACCCCACCGGCGTCCCGGCGAGGCGTCCGAACCGCATCTCGGGCACAGCCGCCTTTCCAGGATTTCCCTGGGGCGAGCGCGCCCACAGCGCCGGCGAGGAGCGTACATGCCGTACGTGACGAGCCGGCGCGAGGACGTAAGCCGCCCCACCGGCGTCCCGGCGAGGCGTCCGAACCGCATCTCGGGCACAGCCGCCTTTCCAGGATTTCCCTGGGGCGAGCGCGCCCACAGCGCCGGCGAGGAGCGTACATGCCGTACGTGACGAGCCGGCGCGAGGACGTAAGCCGCCCCACCGGCGTCCCGGCGAGGCGTCCGAACCGCATCTCGGGCACAGCCGCCTTTCCAGGATTTCCCTGGGGCGAGCGCGCCCACAGCGCCGGCGAGGAGCGTACATGCCGTACGTGACGAGCCGGCGCGAGGACGTAAGCCGCCCCAGGGAAATCCTGGGAAGGCGTCCGTGCATGTCAGCAAAACCTCGACGCGGGACGGCGGGGTTCACGCTGCTGGAAGTGATGGTGGCCGTCGCCATCCTCGCCGTCGCCCTCACCTCGATCTTCTCGAGCGAGGTGGGCGCGGTGAAGATCGGCCATCGCGCACAGAACCTGACCGTCGCGTCGCTCCTGGCGCGTTGCAAGATGGGTGAGATCGAAGAGGACGTGGCCAAGGAAGGACTGCCCGCGATCGAGAAGGATGGCACCGACAGCTGCTGCGAGGACGCCGATCAGCCGCGCTTCAGCTGCGACTGGAAGATCGAGCGCATCGTCCTGCCGGATGACTTCGGCGAGGAGGGCGCGAACGACAGCAACGGCGACGGCCAGGGCGGGAGCGGCTCCCAGGGGCCCGGCGGCGCTCTCGACTCGATCCTGCCGGGCCTGTCGGGCCTCTCGGGCTCGAACGGGCAGCCCCCGGGACCGCAGGCGGTCGAGGGCATGCTGGCGGGGGGGCTGCCCTCCCAAGGCGACATGTCCCAGCTCGCCATGTCCTACACCCTGCCCCTGCTCAAGCCGGCCCTCGAGGACGAGGTGCGGCGGGCCACCGTCACCGTGAGCTGGAAGGAGGGCTCGGCCACGCACTCCTTCGACGTCGTGCAGTACCTCGTCGCGGAGCCGCCGCCGGACACCGGCGACACCACCAGCACCGACAGTCCTCCCCGAGCCAGTCGCAGGTCGGCAAATGACGGTGCACCGCGGTCGAGAGGGCATGACCCTCATCGAGGCGATGATCGCCATCGTGATCCTGGCCATCGTCGGCACGATGGTGTGGGAGGGCTTCTCCCAGACCGAGCGCACCAAGAAACGTCTCGAGGCCCAGGCCGATCGTACCCAGGTGTTGCGGGTCGCCCTCGAGCGCATGGCGCGCGAGCTGAGCATGGCCTACGTGTCCGCCCAGGTGAACCCGAGCACGGCGCTGCAGGTCGTCAAGACTGCCTTCATCGGCACCGATCAGGGCGACAGCTCGCGCGTCGATTTCACCTCCTTCTCCCATCAGCGCCTCTACCGCGATGCCCACGAGTCGGACCAGAACGAGCTGAGCTATTTCGTGATGGAGGATCCGGACGACTCCTCGAAGAAGGTGCTCGTCCGGCGCGAGCAGAACCGCATCGACGACGACCCGCAGCATGGCGGGCGCATCGAGGTGATGGTCCACGACGTCACCCGCTTCGAGCTGAGCTACCTCGATCCCCAGTCGACCGAGTGGGTCTCGACCTGGGACACCACCCAGGCGGCGGGACAGCCGAACCGCCTTCCCTCACAGGTGAAGATCCTCCTCACGCTCCACACGCCGGACGGCAAGCACACGGTCACCTACGGCACCCGCGCCGAGCTTCCCCTCACGTGGGCCCTCAACCACGCGATCTACAACCCATGACCGGCCTCACACGCCTCATCGCCGCCACGCGCGCCCTCGGCCCGTCCGCCGACTCCCACGGACGGCGGGCGCGGCTCAGCGCCTCCGGCACGCGGGTGGCGCGGCCGCACCGGCGTGGGCGTGGACGCGAGCAAGGCGTGGCCCTCGTGGTCGTGCTCACCGCAGTGGCGATCCTCTCGGTCCTCGTCGCGGACATGCAGGAGAACACGAGCACGGCCTATCTCATCGCGACCACCGAGCGCGACCAGCTCCAGGCCGAGTACATGGCCAAGAGCGGCCTCAACCTCACCCGCCTGCTCGTCGCCCAGCAGCGCGTGATCGGCCGCGCCATCGCTCCGATCTACCAGATGGTCCTCGGCCACCCGCCGCCGGACCTGCCGGTGTGGAAGCTCGCGCCGCTCGTGCTCACGCCCTTCTGCAACTACGACGCGGCGGCCAAGGAGACCAGCGGCACGGGCATCGACCTCGGCACCGTAGAGGGCCTCGGCAAGACGCCCGCGCGCTGCAAAATCGTGGCGTTCGCCGAGAACAGCAAGATCAACGTCAACAAGCCCCTCAAGCTCGGCGGTGACGCGGCCCGCCGCAGCGTGGCCATGCAGATGTTCGCCCTGATGGGCGGCTACCAGTCGCCGAGCCCCTACGACCCCCTCTTCGCCAATCCCGATCCCGACGGGCTGACGACGTCCCGCCTCGACCTCATCTCGGCCACCATCGACTGGTGGGACGTGGACACGGACCGCACCCTCTTCGACCCGGGCGCGGCCACGGTCACCACGCAGGGCAGCGAACAGGACGTCTACTCGAGCTTCCGCGACCCCTACCACAACAAGAACGCGCCCTTCGACTCGCTCCAAGAGCTCCGGCTCGTGCGTGGTGTCAGCGACGACTTCTGGTCGACGTTCGTCGAGCCCAACCCGGACGACCCGGACTCGCGCGTCATCACGATCTACGGCTCCGGCTCCGTGAACGTGAACGAGGCCCCGCCCCAGGTCCTGCTCGCGCGGATCTGCTCCTATCTCGAGGACCAGTCCTTGTGCGCCGACCCGGTCGAGGCGGCCAAGTTCATCCAGATCATGAGCACCATCCGCTCCCTCTTTCCCCTGCCCCTCTTCGGCCGTGTGTCCGACTTCCTCGATTTCATCGGGGGCAAGGGCGGTCCCCACGGCCTCTACACGATGCTGCAGGCCTTGCTCGGCCCCAATAACCCATTGCTCTTCCGCCCGGTCACCATCCCGAACGCGCACCGCACCGAGATCGACAACACCTTCGTGACCGCCGCGCGCATCATCACGATTGAAGCGACGGGCTTCGTCCCGCACCCGCATCACGGAAGCAGCGGCGACGAGGGCGACGACGAGGACACCTCGCCCGACCCCTCCGACGGTCCCCACGTGCGGCTCCGTTCCGTGGTCAACTTCGACCAGCTCTGGACACCGCCCCCGCCGAACGCGGGACGCATGCCCTCCCTGGGCATCTTCCACTACTACCGAGTGGACTAGTGACCTCCCCCCTGCCACTGCTACGTAACGCCTACCTGACCCCGGGGTCCGAGCGCCCCCTGGACGACTGAGGAGCAGCGAGAAGACCCATGCCGCGCATCCTGGGCCTGGACATCGACACCAACGCCGTTCGAGGGACGCTCCTGCGCGCCCAGCTCCGGCGCGCCGACGTGATCGGGTACGCCGAGGTGCCCATCGCGCAGGCCGAGGACGCGCAAGGGCGGGCGGAGGCGCTGCGAACCGCCATCCAGGGCGTCCTCGCCAGCTTCCGGCCGCCGCCGGACCGTGTGATCGCGGCGGTGGGCGGCATCGGGGCCTCGGTGCGTGTGGTCGAGCTGCCCGCCGGCGCCGCCAAGCGGATCGCGGAGGTGCTGCCCTTCGAGCTCCGAGTCGCTCCTGCCCTTCCCCATCGAAGACGCCGTCATCGACTACCAACCGATTCGACCAGACCGCCACGGCGGTGCGCGTCCTCGCGGCAGCCGCACCGAAGGCGAACGTGGCCCAGCGGCTCGAGGAGCTGCGCGACGCGGGCATCGAGCCGCGCGCCCTGGCCGTCGGCTCCGCCGCCCTCGACGGACTCGTTCCCCTATCCCGCCCCTCGGGACCCCGGGACCCCACCTCCTCGTGGACGTGGGAGAGGAGGCCACGGAGGTCTGCATCCTGCGCAACGGGCACTGTGACATGGCGCGGACCCTCTCGGTGGGCGCGTCCGCGCTCCGCGAAGGGCAGGCCGAGATGCTCGCGTCGGCCCTGCGCCGAACGCTCATGGCGTACCGTGCGACGGGAGGCCTCGAGCCGGTCGAGGCGTTCGTCTCCGGCCTGCTCGTGGGGCCCGAAGCCACCGACTGGGTCTCGAACATCCTCGAGGTCGAGGCGCACGCGTTGCCCCTGCCTCCCGTCGCGGGCGCCGACGAGGAGACCCGCGCCCGGATGGCCCGCTCGACCGCGCTCGCCGGCCGGGCCATCGCTCGGGGCAAGCGACTCGACATGCGGCAGGGCGCCTTCGCTCCGAAGCGAGCCATGGGTGCGGTGCGGCAGCAGGGCCGGCTCCTCGCCATCTCGGCGGCGATTGTCTTCTTGGCGTTCGGCTATTCGACCTACGCCCGCTGGTCCGTCCTCGCCGACGAGCGCAGCGCGCTCCAGGCCCAGCTCCAGAGCGTCACGAAGGACCTCTTCGACCAGTCGACGACCGACCCGGCGAGGGCGCGCCAGCTCCTCGAAGGCAAGGGCGGCCGCGCGGACCCCCTACCCCACTTCGACGCCTTCGACGCGCTCGACGCGATCTCGTCACGGATCCCGGAGAACGTGACCCACGACACGCGACGGCTCACCATCGAGATTGACGACCAGGCGCACCAAGGCCACTTCGAGCTGCAGGGGACGGTGCACGACCAGGGCGCCTTCGAGACCATTGCGACCCGGATTGGCGCACACGACTGCTTCAAGAACGTGCAACAAGGCCGCACCACGCCGGCCCCCGGAGGAGACAGCCTCAACTACGAGATGCAAGGCGACATCGCGTGCCCGGGCGACGGACCAGCGCCGGGTGCGAAACACGGTCACCACGGGAGCACGAACGATGGCGATCGCTAACCCTCTCGCCGGACCGCTCGACGGAGCGCGCCGCGCGTTCGAAAACCTCAACGAGCGCGAGCGCAGGCTCGTGACGGTCCTCGGCGCCGTCGCCATGGCCTGCGTCGTGCTCCTGCCCGTCTACCTGATGACGAGCGCCATCTCGGGCATCGAGAGCGACAACGAAGCCATCACCCATGTGCTGCACGACATCGCGCGCAAGCGCCCCGAGCTTCCGCGCTCGCACCGCGGCCAGGCAGGCGGCGGAGGAGCGCTACCGGACGAAGGTCCCGGAGCTGCGCCGCTTCGTCGAGACGCGAGGCGACGCGGTGGGGCTGTCGGTGCGGGAGACGACGGGCAGCCGCAAAAGGTCACCGGGAAGTTCACGCGGCGCCACCTGCGCGTCAACCTCCCCAACGTCAGCATCAAGCCGGTCGTGCAAATGATGGCGGCCATCGACAACTCCCAGTACCCCGTCGCGGTCAGCCGCCTGCAGGTCGAGCACTTCCGGAGCGGCGATCAGCAGCAACGTGCAGCTCGACATCGTCTCCTACGACGAGAAGGGGGCGAGCCGTCCGCGCCCCCACGCAAGGGCCCGCGGAGGCCACGCGGGTCTCCCGGGTCGCGCCGGCCCCCCTGCCCCCTGAACGGATTATGCCCACCTCCGGGACCAAACGCCTCCTCACCTGGATTGGTTACGCGGTCTTCTTCCTGGTCGCGTTCCTCCTCTCCGCCTACTGGACGTTCCCTTACGATTGCGTCCGCGACTACGTGGTGACGCAGGTGGAGTATCCGATGGGCCCCGACGGCCGGCGTCATCCGAGCGGATACGGTCTCGAGATTGCCGACCTGAGCCCGAGCTTCATCACGGGCGTCGAGATGAACGGGGTGCATTTCGCCAAGGACGCCGAGGCGCCGGGCCAGGCGCCGCTCGACCTCACGGTGGACGAGCTCGACGCGCGCGTCTCGCTCCTGTCCCTCCTGGCCGGCAACCTCGCGGTGAGCTTCGACGCCACGCTCGACGGCGGCGAGATTGAGGGGAGCTACGAGGACTCCGACCAGGAGACCCATGTGCAAGCCGACGTGCGCGGAGTGAACCTGCGCCGTCTCGGCATCCTGCGCGCGGCCATCGGCCTTCCGGTCAGGGGCGTCGTCAACGGCAAGATTGACGTGACCCTGGCCGAGAAGCTCGCGGACACGAAGGGCAACATCGCGCTCGACATACAGGGCCTCGGAATCGGCGACGGCCATTCCAAGCTTCCGCTGCCTGGCATGCACGGCGGGCTGACGGTCGCGCGCGTCGCGGCCGGCAACCTGACGGTGCGCGTGAGCGCCGAAAACGGCCTGGCGCGCATCGACCGGCTCCACGCCGACGGCAAGGACGCGAAGCTCGACGCGGTGGGGACCATCCGCCTCCTCAGGCCCCTGTCGATGTCACGCGTCGACCTCATGACCCGGGTGAAGTTCACCGACGCATACCGCAACCGGAACGACAAGACGCGGGCGATTCTCTCGCTCCTCGACTTCAACCCCAAGCTCCGGGCCGCCCGCACGTCGGACGGCTGGCTGCAATACCGGTGGAACGGGTCGCTCGGCTCCCGCATCCTGCCGACGCCCGCCGGCCACGCACCCTTTCGCAAGCCTGGCCGCTGACCGCGCGGGCCCGGGGGGCCTCGTCCCCTCAGCCGCCCGTCATCATGTTGGTCGCGGCTGCCATGGGCGTCAGCAGTGGACACTTGTCGGCCGTGGCGCCGAGGAAGACGGCCTCACTCGTGGGCGTCAGCGTCACGCCCGATCCGTCCGGCAGCACACTGATGCCGCCCGTCGTCAGGATGCCGAGACCGGGCAGGGGCGCGCTCGCATGGAAGATGCGGGTGCCGACCAGGTCGTAGCGCGCCGAATCGGGCTCGGCCTGGCCCGACAGGACACGCCCCGTGAACACGTCGATCAGCGACTGGTGCGTCCAGGCCAGGTCGCTGATGCCGCCCGTGATCGCGACCGAGCCGTCGCTCAACACGACCGACGAGCCGAAGGCGTGCTTGCCGAGCAGCTTCGTCGGCACCGCGACGCCCGTGCCCGCCTCGACGGTGAAGGAGCGGGGCGGCCCGAAGGACGACTCGCACATCACGGCGTCGGAGCCGTCGGTCATCATCGGGAAGAGCGGGTCCATCCCGGTCGGTGCGCAGCGCGCCCCGAACCAGCCCGCTGAAAGGAAGTACGCGCCATCGGCCAAGGGCATCAGGGAGGGCCGTAGGACCGCGAGCTCGGGGTGGTCGCCCGTGTCGGTCACCGACGCCTGGGGGAACGAGCCGTCCTGGGCCGCGGCCACGGTCGTGCCGCTCGGCGAGGTGTCGGACGGTCGCCAGATCTCTGCCAGGTCATCGTTCGATTGGGCGATACCGCCACCCACGATCCACACCTCGGGCCCGTCGGTCCCCATCGCACCGATGGCCGAGGGCATGGAACGACTCGCCTTCAGCGCGAGCCCGGTGTTGGTGTAGACGCCCCACCCGCCGGGGCGCGCCTCGTCGAAGACCTCGAAGCTGCTCGCGGCTCCGTCGCTGCCCATGCCGCCCGCGAGCACGACCTGACCGCCGCCCGGCACGAGCGCTGCCGCGTGCAGGAAGCGCTCGTTGTCGAGCCGACCGGGAACCGATGGGTCATCGGCGGCACCCACGAACCCGCCGCGCCCGGGGTCGCCGTTCTCGTCGACGTCGACCGGCTCGGCGTTGGCATTGGGCTCGAAGATCTCTCGAAGGTGGCGAGCGAACCGGGCGTGCCGTCGCTCGTCATCGGCACGAAGGTCGGCAGCACGGTGGAGGTACCGCTCGGCGTGAGCACGAGCACCGCCCGCTCCGCGCCGCCGGCGATCAGCACGCGCCCGTCGGGGAGCGCCGTCGCCGTCTGTCCGCCGCGAGCCTGCAGCATCCCGCCTTGCACCGGCGCGAAGTCCGCGGTCGAGGGATCGAAGACGAAAGCGTCGCTCGAGGCCTGGAGGTCGAAGCAGTGCGAGCCGGCGGGGGCGCTCGAGGGACAGGTGGAATCGGGCGTGATCTGGTCGAAGCCCCCCGCGATCAACACCCGCCCGTCGGGAAGGGCCGTCGCGGTGTGCAGGAAGCGGGGTGGCAGGGGCACACCGGGGATCACCGTCGAGGCCTTGGCGCCGTACATGGCCAGGTTGACGTAGCGCCGCTGGCCGGGCTGGAGCACGAGCGGCCCCACGATGCCCGCGTAGAGCGGGTTGCCCCCGTCGTCCAAACCCTCGACGCGGATCCGGAGCGGCACCCCCGTCGGGAGGCGGTCCACGATGTGCTGAAAGCGACCGTCGGCGGTCTCGGTCAGATGGCCCCTGCTGGTGATCGCGTCATCGGGCGTTGAATCGCCCTGGTAGGTGCAGATGCGGACGGCGGCGACATCGGTCGGCAGGTCCCCGGTGGGCTGGGTGAGCCAGCGGACCTGCAAGCCGATGTCGGGCGCCGACGACCCGCTGCCGCCGGAGCAGGCTGCGAGGGCCAGCAGGAGCAGCGGAACGACGAAACGCGCGGAAGAGCAGAGAAAGCGCACGGGCCGAGGCTACCTCAGCGGCGGCGATTTCGCGAGCACGCTCGGTCCTGTCCGGCCTGAGCCCCAGCCCGATTCCGGCGATCGGGCCCCGAGCTACTGCACCGGGCCTCGAGCGGCGATCGACAGGACCCGTTGGTAGGCGACACGGCGACCGAGGCCGGTTTCGGCCGCGAGCCTGCGCGCGGCGTCTCGCGGGCTGGCGCCCTCGTCGAGCCAGGCGGCGATGCGGGCGTCGATCTCGCCGGGCACCGCTTCCGGCTCCGCCACAACCGTACTGGCACAGGCGGCGCCGCCTGTGCCGGCCACCACCAAGGTGACCTCGCCCCGGACCCCGCCGGCGAAGCGCTCGGCCAGCTCACCGAGGGAACCGCGCGCGACCTCTTCGTAGCGCTTGGTCAGCTCCCGGCAGACGGCCGCCGGGCGGTCGGGGCCGAGCCGGTCCCGGAGCTTCGCCCAACGTGGCGGCGAGCCGCCCTGGCGCCTCGAACAGGACGGTCGCGCCCCGCTCGGTGGCGACCTCGTCGAGGACGCGCGTGCGCCGTCCGCCCCCGCGGGGCAGGAATCCGACGAAGCGGAAGACGTCGCAGGGCAGGCCCGCGACGGTCAGGGCCGAGGTGACCGCGCTCGCACCGGGAATCGCCTCGACCGTGATGCCCGCGTCGACTGCGGCCGCGACCAGGCGTGCCCCCGGATCACTGACGAGCGGCGTGCCCGCATCGGTCACGAGCGCCAGGTGTGCGCCCGAGGCGAGGTCTCTGACGGCCCGTTCGAGCACACGCGGCGAGGAGTGGGCGTGGAAGGCGCGCATCGGCGTACCGATGCCGTGGTGCGTGACGAGGATGCGCGTGCGACGTGTGTCCTCGGCGAGGATGGTCTGGGCCTCACCGAGCACGCGCAGGGCGCGGAGGGTGATGTCGTCCAGGTTGCCGATGGGCGTGGCGACGATGGACAGGCGCCCGAGGTTTTGGCTCCCGCTCCCCCCGGAGCCGTCGGGCGGGGCGTTGGTCACGCTTCGTAGACGTCGAGGATGTTCTCGCCGAGTTGCTCGCCGAGGTAGTTGCGGAGCTTCTGCAGGAGGCGTTTCTCGATCTGGCGCACGCGCTCGCGGCTGACGCCGAACTCCGAGCCGAGCTGCTGGAGCGTGCGCGGGTCCTCGGCCAGGAGTCGGTCCTCGAAGATGACCTTCTCCTTGCCCTCGAGCCGCCCGCCGAACTCGTGCACCTTCGCCTTGAGCATGTCGCCGATCTCTTCCTCGGCGAGCAGGTCGTCGATGCGCCCCGAGCGCGAGGGCAAGAGATTGACCCGCGCCACCGGCCGCCCCTCGCCGTTGCCGACCGGCGCGTCGAGGGACATCTCCCCCGCGCTCAGGCGCCGGTCCATGGAGATGACGTCTTTCTTCGAGACGTCGAGGCGCTCGGCGATTTTCTCTGCGCTCGCCTCGATGCCCATGGCCGAGAGGCGCGCCTTCTCCTTCTTGAGGTTGAAGAAGAGCTTGCGCTGGGCCTGCGTCGTGCCGAGCTTGACGAGCCGCCAGTTGTTCAGGATGAAGCGAAGGATGTAGGCGCGGATCCACCAAGCGGCGTAGCTCGAGAGCTTGACGCCCTTGTAGGGGTCGTACTTCTTGACGGCCTGCATGAGGCCGATGTTGCCTTCCTGGATCAGGTCCAGCAGGTTCTTGTAGGCGCGGCGGTAGTCGTAGGCGATCTTGACGACCAGGCGCAGGTTCGACGTGACGAGCTCGCGAGCCGCGTCCACATCTCCCTTTTCGCGGTATTTCACCGCCAGGGCGTGCTCCTCCTCGGGGCTCAGGAGCTCGTAGCGCTGGACGTCGCGCATGTAGGCCTGGAGCGGGTCCCGGCGCGCGACGGATTCCCCACGGCTGCCGCGCTTGGAACGGGAGGGGCTGGGCCTCTTCTCCCCTGGCGCGGACTGCAGCTCTGCATCGTCGGGATCGAGAATTTCGGGCTCGGTCTCTTCGTCTTCGGGCGGAGCGTCCTCGTCCGTTGCCGACGAGTCGTCCGTGATTGACTGGCGTTTGCTCATGAAGGCCTGTCGCGAGGTTGGGTTCGCGTGCGACTCCGGCTCCCTCGGGCACCGGGGCGCGCGTTCACGCTTCCATAAGCCTAGATTGTCGCCGCGTCCAGCCCTGCCAGCTCCCAGGACGGGGGCAGAAAGATTGCGCGCGCGATCGCACGGCAGTCGCGTCGCGGATACCGGGTCAGGGAGCGGTCAGGACGACCGGCCGTAGGAGGGCCACCAGCTCCTCGTACTCGGGGAAGAGGGCCAGCTCCACCCCGACGCGGCCGTCGGGTAGGCGGCGCGACCAGACGTAGGTCGGGTCGACACCCGCGAGTCGGGCGCGGTCCTCGGGAGGCACCCGCCACGAGGCGCCGACGTACGCGTCGCGCCGGAGGACCTGGTCGAGGCCCTCGTCGTCGAAGAACGAGCCGAGCAGTGTGCACTGCACGTGCTCGAGGGCATTGAGGACCGCGAGGGGGTCGGTGCCGCCCGGGCCGCTGACGGGCACGGTCGCGGCGAAGGGCGGTGCGTCGCGGAGGGCCTCGCCGGGCGAGAGGGCGAGCTCCGCGTGGAGGCTCACATCGGAGGCGCCACGCCGCTCGATGGCACCGATGACGAGCAGCCCGTCGCGCATGGACTCGTGCACCAGGTCGAGGTCGCCGTCGCGCAGGATGTCGACGATCTCGAGGCCGATGTCGTCGGGCAGGACGAGGTAGGTGTCTTCGTCCGAGACGTGGAACGGTGGCTCGAGGCTGAGGACGCCCGAGCCCGCGGCGCGCACCGCCTCGATGGACTCGGCCCCGGCGAAGAGAACCGAGAGGGGAACGCCGACGAATTCACAGGCGTCGGACGAGCGCTGGGTTACGGGAGGGGACGCGACGTGCAGACCTTCCATGGCCTCGACGCTACCCGCGTAGGCGTGCGAAGCAAGAAAGCGGCACGGTGAGATCTGCTGGCTTCGCGGACGGCCTCGCGGGAGGTGCGGCGGGCCGGGAGGCGGCGCCGTTGCATCGGCGAGCGCGCGCCGACACTTCTCACGTTCACACCGCACGCGTGCGGGCGGAGAGGCGGGGTTGCGCGACTCTGCAGTCAGAACTGAGCGACGGCGGAGGCGGAGAGGTCGAAGGTCATCTCGCCGTTCACGCGGAAGCGGTTGCCGGGCAGGTCGATGACCGGGCGGTGGTTCGGGTTGACGATGCCCGAGACGCACTGGGCGATGCGCGGGTCGCCCGCGGCCGCGCTGAAGTTCGGGTTGCAGGCGTCCGCGAAGGTCAGGATGTAGGGCGTGGCCCAGTCGATGGAGCCGCCGAGGTCGAAGCGGATGTAGCGCGCGGCCCACATCTCGATGCCCGCCTTGAAGCCGAAGCGCCCGTGGGACTGGGTGTCGGTGAGGCCGCCGAAGTGCACCGTTCGAGGCGAGGCCGGATTGGTGCCCTGGGCCGGGTACTCGTGGTTGTCCGCCGTCAGGTAGGGCGACCCGGACGTGCCGAGGGCGTCGAACAGGGGCGAGTAGTCGCGGCCCTCCGACACGTACGCGCCGACGAAGCGCAGGTCGATGCTCAGGCGCTGATAGCGCGCCTTCTGCTCCCAGGGCACGATCGACACACCCGCCGTCATCTCACCGATGCGCGGCGGCAGGGTGTTGATGTAGCCGTCCAGGTTGCCCGAGGGCAGGAAGTTGTTGCTCGCCGACGACGGGTAGGAGATCTGGAAGGCGAGCCCGGCGTAGGGCTCCCAGTAGCGGAAGCGGCGGGAGGTGCGCGTCTCGAGGCGCAGGCTGGTCACGCCCTGGCTGATGCCCGCATCGGCGCCGCCGTTGCACCGCTCGGTCGGGCTGTAGGCGGCGTCCGCGTTGCACGCCTGCATCGGCGCGCCGACGGGGAAGCGCCCCTCGGCCATGATCATCCACGTCGGGGTCGACGGGTCCCGGTACTGGTTGAAGATCTCCCACGCGAGCCCGGCGCGGACCTGGTCGATGCCCGATCGCGTGGGCGAGTTGAAGGGCACGTTGAACAGCGCCGCACCCCCCTGTGTGTCGGTGAGCAAGCCGCGGGGATCGGGGGCGCCGGGGATCCCCTCGAGCCCGCGCGTGTCGCTGAGGATGAGCGGCAGCCGCGCGTAGGCCGCCAGGTCGTGGTAGAGGCCCGCGTCGAGCCCGAGCATCAACGTGTTGCGCACGTGGACGGCGTTGGCGATGTCCGCCCAGTGCTGCGTCGCCCGGTAGTCGGGCGGCCCGCCCGACATGCCGTTCATCGAGTCGAGCGTCTGCCGTTGGATCGTGCCGCTCGTGCGCGAGCGGTCGAAGCCGAGCGTGACGTTGAGGTCGAAGGGATCGTCGCCGTCGAACGCGTCGATGACGTCGGTGTAGCTCGCCGGCTCGCCCATCAGATGCAGCGTCGAGCCGTCGTCGCCACCCGAGCCGTCGTCGGCGGCCGCCGGCCGCGGGGCCCACGCGACAAGCACGATCGCCATCAGAAGCAGCGAATACGGGGCCCTAGGCATGGTGCCGCGAGAATACGAGGGGCCCGCTCACCAGGTCAAGGAAGGCCGTGGGTGCCGGACATGAGCGCCGCCGCGCCCGGGTCGACCCGGAGCGGTCGCGCCCCGCCCACGAATAGTCAAGCGATCGCTTGACCATCGGCGCCGGACCCCCCGGGAAGGCTCACGGAAGGCCGAGGGCGGCCCGCACCCGCGCCCGGCGCGGCCCGACCGGGTCCCCATCCCCCGACACCCCCGCGGCCATCGCCTCCGCCTCGAGCCGCTCCCAGCGGGTGCGCACCAACATCGACTGTCGCTCGCGCGTCTGGCCGGAAGCCACGAGCCGGCCGAGGAGCGCCCGCGCCTTGTTCGCGTCGGTCCGGGCCACCGCCCGCTGGGCCGCCTCGAGCTTCAGGCTCTCGGCCCGCGCCTGCTCGAGGGAGCCGACGACCGCCTCGAGCGCCGTCGCCGTGGTCAAGAGGGCGTGCTTCCGCGCCGCCGCGCTCCTCGCCCGTGCCTTCGCGGCGAGCGCCGCGCCCTGGGCGCCCGCCGCCTCGAGCCGTCCGGGCGCGGTCGACGGCGAGCCCGGCGGCCGATCCCCGGGCCCGAAGCGCACCGCCTGCCCCGCGACGAACGGGTGGGCGACCGGCTGGCCGTCCGCATCCGCCCCGCCCTGCTGGACCGCGCACTGCCCCCCGAGCACGGCGATCCAGCTCGTCCCGTCGGCGAGCACCTCGACCCACACGTCGCCCGTGCCGCCGATGACCACCGTCCCGGCAGGCGTGCCGATGCGCAAGGGCGGCCGCGCCGAGTTGCCCGTCGGCGCGAGCACCGCGCGGACGCCCCCACGGCCGACCACCAGCTCCGCCGGGGCCTCGCCGCCGACCCGCACCCGGGAGTCCGCCCCCACCGCCACGTGGCCACCGAGCCGCCAGTCCAGGGTGATGGCGCCGTCGGAGCCGGTCTCGAGAACCGACCCGGCCGGGAGGGTCGCGCCCTGGTGCAGGGTGTCCTGGGTGCCGAGCTCGGTCACGCTGCCCGTGACGTGCGTCACGCGGACCGCGATGGGCGGCGGCCCATGGGACCCGTGGGGCGAGGCCACGTGAGGCGAGGCCACGTTCCCGGCCGCTGCCTTCCCGTGGGCCGGATGACCTGGCGGGTGGTCGCGATGGGCACCGGCGTCGTGCCGTCCGCTCCCATGCCCGCAACCCGTCCCGGAGAACGCCAGGGTCAGCACGGCGAGCGCGGCCAGGCATGGGCGTCGCCTGCGCGGCGCCGCCCCGTCGTCCGCGTCCGTTTCCTCACGAGCCCATCGACCACCGCGGGTCCGCACGGCCGGGACGCGCGGGCGAGCCCGGCCGGCGCCCCCCATCAGGTCCCCTCGTCGTTCTCACCCGCCGGCGGTGCCGTATCCCTGACCTCGGTCTCGGCCTTATCGAGCGCGTCCGCGATCATCAGCTCGTCGGTCAGGTCCTCCATCGACAGCTGCTCGCGCGCGGCCCCGAGCTCGCGCGATGTCGATCGCAGCCGCTGAGCCAAGGCGCCGAGGAAGCTCCACAGGAGCTTGACCGCCACGTCGTGGTCCTTGCGCACGATGTCGAAGAAGTCGCGGCGCCGTATCGCGAGCAGCTTGCTCTCCTCGTCCGCCGTGATGCTCGCGGAGCGCGGCGACTTGTCGATGAGGGCCATCTCGCCGAAGTGCTGCCCCGGCCCGAGCGTGGTGATGTCGGTGTCGCCCGAGTGAACGCGCACCCGGCCGGTGAGCACGATGAACAGCTCGTCCCCGTCCTCGCCCTCCCGCACGACCGGATCGCCGGGCGCAAAGACCCGCACGTCGGTGATGTTCATGACCCGCACCAGCTCCTGGTAGGTCAGGAAGCGGAACATGGGCATCTCGTGCAGGATGTCGAGCTTGAGGTGGACCT
Organism: uncultured delta proteobacterium; assembly: GCA_963830115.1. Classification (GTDB taxonomy): domain Bacteria; phylum Myxococcota_A; class Polyangia; order Polyangiales; family CAWHLB01; genus CAWHLB01. The sequence continues at coordinate 392,915 of CAWHLB010000018.1, read as the reverse complement.
CCCGCGCGAGCTTGTCGACGCCGGCCTCGGCATCGGGGATGCGCACGACGACGGCGGTGATGTTGTCCTTGCCACCGCGCTCGTTCGCCAGGTCGATCAGGCGCTGGGACAGCTCCTCCTCGGGCGTCTGCTCGAAGAGGGCCGACAGCTCCCCATCCTCGAGGTAGCCGTGGAGGCCGTCGCTGCACAGGAGGAAGCGGTCGCCCGCCAGCACGTCGAAATCGAAGACGTCGACCTCGACGCTCTCGTAGACACCGACCGCGCGAGTGACGGCGTTCTTGTACTGGACCTTCTCGATCTGCTCGCGGGTGAGGCGCCCCCGCTTGAGCAGCTCGTTGATGAGCGAGTGGTCCTCGGTGAGCTGATGGACCGAGCCCTGCCGGTAGAGGTAGATGCGCGCGTCGCCCACGTGGGCGATGAAGCCGCGGCTGCCGACGATGAGCAGGGCGTCGAGGGTCGTGCCCATGCCGCGCTTGCTCTCGTCCTCCTGCCCGAGCTGGTAGACGGCCGAGCAGGCCTGCTGGACGCTCAGCTCGATCAGGCGGACGACGTCGGTGCGCGAGGTACCGCCGTGGCCCTGCTCGAAGGCGAGCAGGGAGTCGCGGTCGCCGAGGAGGCTCTCGCGCACGGTCCGCACGGCCACCGAGCTCGCCACTTCGCCGGCCGCGTGCCCACCCATCCCGTCGGCCACGACGAAGAGGTTGAGCTTCTTGTCGACGAGGAAGCTGTCCTCGTTGTGGTCGCGGACCCTGCCGACGTCGGTGGCGGGCCAGAACCGCGGTCCGGGGGTGTCGGACATGGTGCGCCGAGCGTGGTACTACGGCCCGCGCGCGGGCGTCAACGTGGGTGTCCCTCGGTCGTACCGCCCGGGGCGGTCCGCCCGTCCCGCCGAGGCAGGCCGCCAGGCGGCGGCGGGGTCGGTCCCTTGGAGGATTGGGGCGCGAAAGGCCCGGGCGGATGGGCCCGGCGGGGATCCGGGGGAGCTGTTCAATTGGCGGGCGCTCCACTATCGTGCGCGCCGATGGGGGTCGATCGAGGAGGAGTGTTTTGATGAAGTACGCTTCGATTGGATTCGCCATGGGGATGGCCTTGGCCCTCGCTGGAGGCTGCGGCACCTCACACAGCACCACACCTCCCCAGACGGACGCCGGCATCACCTTCGACGCCGCACCGCCGCCCGACACCGGGCCGGACTCGGGCTACGACGCGTCGGCGCTGCCCGGCCCGAGCGACGTGGGCTCCATGTGCACGATGGCCTCGGACTGCAGCGGCGGCTTCTGCCTCGACGAGATGAACGAGGGATTTCCCGGCGGCTACTGCTCCGAGATCTGCGGCGCGGGTGGGTCGAGCTGTCCCGACGGGTCGAGCTGCATCCAGCTGAGCGGCATGACCTCCGCGTGCCTCGACGACTGCGATCCGGCGGCCACCACGCGGCAGTGCCGGGCCGGTTACGGCTGCGATGGGGATTTCATGCTGCCCCACCCCGTGTGCATCCCTGGGTGCACGGACGACACGGACTGCGCCTCGGGCCACATGTGTGACACGAGCGGCGGCACGGGCGGCGCGTGTTACGACCCGAGCGCCTCGGTCGGCGACGCGTGCCTGGGAGACAGCAACTGCCCCGCGGGCGGCTTCTGCTACGCCGAGCGCTTCTCCGGCTGGCCGGGCGGCGCCTGCGTCGTCTTCGGCTGCGACGTCGCCGCGAACGCGGGTTGCCCCGACGGCAGCGTCTGCGAGCCGGGGGGCTTCGGCGGCAACGGCCTCTGCATCCAGAGCTGCACGATGGACAGCGACTGCCGCGCCAACTACGCGTGCAAGGCCAACAGCGCGTACCCCGACCGCACGTACTGCGCCCCCGCCTGCACCGACGACAGCCAGTGTGCGAGCGGAACCGTCTGCAACCCCGCCCTGGGTACCTGCGACGTGCCCTTCAACCCGTCCGATCTCGGCCAGACCTGCAACCGCCGCTCCTGCAACGGCGGTACCTGCCTCGACGAACAGTCGACGGGCTTCCCGGCCTCCTACTGCAGCTACCTGGGCTGCGACCCCACCGCGCCCGACGCGAGCGACGGCTGCCCGGGGACCGGGGTGTGCTTCGCTCTCGGCGGCACCGACCTGTGCCTCGCCGCGTGCACGACGGACAGCGACTGCCGCGACGGCTACGGCTGCCGGCACCGCGACCCGGCGGACACCACGAGCCCCATGGCGTGCATGGCCCAGTGCACCATGAACGCCCAGTGCACGACGACGGGCGACATCTGCAACCCGGGCGTGGGCGCCTGCACCCAACCGTTCGTCGCGTCCAACCTGGGCCAGGCGTGTGCGAGCGCGAGCGACTGCGTGGGCGGCCGTTGCTTCGACGAGGCATCGGCGGGCTGGCCGGGCGGCACCTGCGCGGCCGTTGGGTGCAGCCTCAGCGGCAGCTCCACGGCCGAGACCTGCCCGAGCGGTGGCGTGTGCGTCGACAACGGCGAGGCACCGGCCGACATCGGCGTGTGCCTCACGGCCTGCGACCCGTCGGCGAGCGGGACGTGCCGCACCGGCTACGCCTGCGTCCCGCTGCCGAGCGACGCCACCATGGGCGCCTGCAAGCCGGCGTGCACCGGCGACAGCGACTGCAGCGGGGGCCGCACCTGCGACACGGGCACCGGCATGTGTAGCTGACCCCCCACCGCCGGGGACGCACGCGTCAGAGGGGCAATGCCATGCAGAAGGTGGTGCTGCCCGACGGCCCGGCCTCGTACCAGAGCTCGCCGCCGTGCTCGGTCACGAGGCGGCGCGCGAGGGACAGGGACAGGCCGAGGCCGCCGATGCGCTTGCCCGACGGCTGACGCATCTCGCGGAACGCCTCGAAGATGCGCTCCCGATCCGCCTCGCGGATGCCGGCGCTGGCGTCGATAATCTCGACGCGCAGGTGGCGTGCCGGGCCGGGCGGTCCGTCCGCGACACGCGCCCGCACCTCGACCGTCCCCTCCACCATCACGCGCCCGACGTGATCGAGCACGCCGACCAGGGCCTGCACGACGCGCCCCTTGTCCACGTGGACCGGCGGCAGCCCGGGCTCGAGCTCGGTCGCGATGCGCAGCGCGTTGCGGTCGAGGGCCTGCCGAGCCTCGTGGACCGCTTCGGTGACGATCTCGACCGAGGGTGTCCACGCGCGCGACAGGACGAGCCGCCCGGCCTCGAGTCGTGAGGCGTCCAGGATGTCGCTGACCACGCGGAGCAGATCGTCCCCGCTCTGGCGGATCATCTCGACGCTCTCGAAGCTGCTCACTCGACAGGGGCCCGTCCACGCCGCGCGCCAGGACGTCGGCGAAGCCCTTGATCGAGTTGAGGGGGCTCTTGAGGTCGTGGCTCATGTACGCCATGAAGCGGGTCTTGAGGCGCCCCACCTCCTCGATCGTGCCGCGCGCCCGGGCCTCCTCTTCCGCGAGGGCCGCGTACCGGTCGGCGAGCGCCCGGATGGCGGCCCCCAGCTCACCGACGGCCCGCGTCCGGAAGGGGCGCGCGAGGGCCGCACGCGTGTTGGCCACCGAGCCGTCGCCCACCACGAGCGCACGCAGGCCGTCGTCCACGGCGCGCAGGTCGGCCGCCGCGAGGGCGCCCGTGCGGAAGCCGACGAAGACCATGGCCGCCGCAATGACGCCGACGGGGATCAGGACCAGGAGCGCGGTGACCCAGAGCGGGACACCCGCCTGCATCATGGGCGCCGTGGCCGGGTGGACCGCCCGAAGACGGTCCTGCACGCCATCGAGACGGGCCACCAGGACAGCGACAGTCGCCGCCGCGACCATGAGGACGGGGGAGGCGACGGCGAGGGTGACGCGCAGGGCGAGCCGAGGCCGCATCTTCGCCATCACGTCCGCCGGCCGAACGCGGCCGAGCCAGGACCAAAGGGCGCGGCGCGAGAGCACCAGGGTGGGCAAGAACGCCGCCTGGGTGACGGCACCCGCGTACAATACGAGGGCCACCCGCTCCGCGGTCGGCAGGCCACGCGCGGGCGAGAGGCCGGCGGCAGCGGAGACGAGCACGAGGCCTCCGCCGAGCCAGGCTGCGGCCATGAGACGGGCGGGCGTCGCGAAGGCATCGCGCACGGCCGCCGCAGAAGGAGGCGGCGCCTCCCCCTCGGCCTCGGCGTCGCGCACGAGCCCTCGGTACAGCGGGGCCGCCCGTCGCACCATGACGATCGACGCGACCAGCACCGCGGACCAGGACAGGGCGACGAGCCCGCCGAACAGGCGCGCCGAAGCACTGAAGCCGGACGGTGTGAGATCGAGCACGAACGGCGCCGTGAGGGCGGCGGCCGCGAGGATGGCGGAACCCGGGAGCACACAGGCGACGACCAGCCGGACGACCATCGCTCGGGGCGAAGGGATCGCCGCCACGCTCGCTACTGTCACGCCTCCCTCCAGCGCGGGATACGCACGGTGAAGGTCGACCCTTCGCCGACGCGGCTCTGGACCTCCAGGCTGCCGTCGTGCAGCTCGGCGAGCTGCTTGCTGATCGTGAGGCCCAGCCCGGCGCCACCGCGACGACGGCGCTCGTCGCCGACCTGGACGAACTCCTCGAAGAGCGAGGGCAGTTGATCGGCAGGGATGCCGGGGCCTGTGTCGCGCACGTCGAAACGCACCGCGTCGCCGTCGGCGGTCGCGGCGAGCACCACCTCCCCCTGCTCGGTGTGCTTCAGGGCGTTGCTCGCCAGGTTGGTCAGGATGCGGCGCAGCCGGTCCACGTCAGCGAAAACGGTGGGGAGGTCGTCGCCGAGCTGCACGCGGATGGCGACGGAACGCCCGTCCGTCTGCCCTTCGAGCTCGGCGGCCAGCCCCTCGAGCAGCGGCGGCACCTCGACCTTCCCCCGGTCGAGCCGCAGATGCCCCGAGGACGCTGCCGACAGGTCCAGGACGTCGTTGAACAGACGCATCAGGTGTGCGCCGGATGCGCGGATCACCTGCAGGTCCTCGCGTTGCGCCGTCGTGAGGGGGCCCTCGATCTCGTTGAGCAGCACGTCGGTGAAGCCGAGGATCCCGTTGAGGGGCGTGCGCAGCTCGTGGCTGACGGTCGTGAGGAACTCGGTCCGGTAGCGGTCGGCCTCCTCCGCGCGGCGCCGTGCCTCCCGCTCCCGCTCCAGGACCCCGATGAAGTGGCTCCGCAGCATCTCGAAGCGCCGCGTCAGCTCGCCCACCTCGTCGAGGGAACGGATCGGGATCGGATCGCGCAGGGTCCCGCGACGCGCCATGGTCCCCACGCCCTCGGTCACGTACTCCACGTCGCCGGTGATGTGACGGCTCGTGACCCAGGCGACGAGCCCAGCCAGACAGAGGAAGACCACCGACAGGGCCCCGAGGACGAGCAGGAAGCCGACGGTCGACTCGGCGTTCGACAGGGGGCTGCCCACGAGGGCGGTCGAGCGGCGCAGCGTGAGCGAGCCGGCCAGGGCCACCGCGAGGACCACGAGCACGCTGCCGAGAAGCGCCTGCACGACGACGGCGCGTGGCAGGTGGATGGAACGGTTGGGACCGCGCATGGCACCCGGATCGTAGCGCGCACCCGCCCGGGTGACGCCCCGGGAAATCGTCAGCCGGCGGCGTGGCACCGGACGGTCAGTCGCCGCGCAAGAAGTGGGGGACACGGCGGGAGCCCTCGTCCCGCAACCGCAGGCCCAGGTCGATGCGCGCTGCGGCGTTGATGAGGCCGAGGTGGCTGAAGGCCTGGGGGAAGTTGCCGAGCAGGGCGTGGCTCTGCGGGTCGATCTGCTCGGCGAGCAGACCCAGGTGGTTCGAGGCCTCCGCATGGGCGACGAAGACCTCCTGGGCCTCGTCGAGGCGGCCCATCAGGGCGAGGGCCTCGGCGAGCCAGAAGCCGCAGAGCACGAAGGTCCCCTCCTTTCCGCCGACGCCGTCGTCCATGCGGTAGCGATAGAGGAAAGGGCCGGAGCCGAGCTCGCGGCGAACCCGCTCCACCGTCGCCACGATGCGCGGGTCGTCGGGAGGCAGAAAGCCGTAGATGGGCAGCAAGAGGAGCGAGGCGTCGGGCTGATCGATGCCGTAGGCCGTGACGAAGCGGTCGCCCCGCGCGTCGAGCCCCTTCGCGCAGACCTGATCGTGGATCTTCGCCGCGGCACCCTGCCACCTGGCGCTGCTCTCCCGATCGCCGAAGAGGGATGCGAGGTGGGCCGCCCGCTCGAGCGCCACCCAGCTCATGAGGCGGGAGTGGACGTTGTGACGCTTGCCCAGCCGTGGCTCCCAGATGCCGTGGTCTGGCTCGTGCCAGCGTTGCTCGACGACCTCGGCCACCTCCCGCATCCGTCTCCAGGCACGCAGAGTCAGGGAGCCGCCGAAGCGCTCGTAGAGGAACGCGGCATCGAGCAGGGCGCCCGCCGTGTCGAGCTGAAGCTGGTGGCGCGCAGCGTTGCCCACGCGCACGGGACGCGAGCCGCCGTAGCCCGAAAGGTGGGTGAGCACCTGCTCCTCGGGGACCGGCGTGCCGTCGACCGAGTACATCACCTGGAGGCCGGCGGTGTGCTCGAGGGTGTCGCGCACGAAGTGGAAGAAGTCGCGCGCCTCGTCCTGGTAGCCGATCAGGTTGGCGGCGCGGACCGCGAGGGCGGCGTCGCGCGTCCAGACGAAGCGGTAGTCCCAGTTGCGCGGGCCGCCGATCCACTCGGGCAGGGAGGCTGTCGGCGCGGCGACCATCCCGCCGCTCGGGGCGTAGATGAGCAGCTTGAGCACGAGCGCCGAGCGCATCACGTGGTGGCGGAAGGGACCGTCGTAGCGCAGGCCGCTCGACCACTTGCGCCAGAGCTGACGGGTCGTCCGGAGCATCTCGAAGGGGCGGTAGGCGATGACCGGCTCGGGGCTGGGCGCGTCCCACGAGATGACCATCCAGCGACGCTCACCGCCGCGGATGCGAAAGCGCGTCGACACGCCGCCGGCCTCGCGCGGCTCCCACTTCTGCACCTTGCCGAGGACGGCCACGAGCCGTTCGCCACGGGCGCCGCGCGCGAGCACCCCGTGGTCGTGGTGCTCCATGTGAGGCACGTCCGCGCCGTAGTGGAAGCGCGGATCGAAGACGACGTCGATGTCGACCTCGCCTTCGACGCACTCGATGCGGCGGTGCACCTCGTGGATCGACAGACGTGGGTCGTCGGTCCATGGCATGAAGTCGGTGAGCCGCACCACGCCTTGTCCGTCGACGCGAAAGAGCGTCTCGAGGACGTTCGTGTCGGGGTCGTAGCGCTGCAGGCTCTCGAACGCTCCGCTCGCCGGCCCGATCGATGTGGTGCCGCCGCGCTCCGGGTCGATCACGGCCCCGAACACGCTCGGGCTGTCGAAGCGCGGCAGGCACAACCAGTCGATCGCGCCGTCGGCCCGCACCAGGGCACACGTGAAGCCGTCCCCGATGATGCCGCGCGCACCGATGGGGAGCGGACCCCGGTCGTGGAGCGGAAAGCGGAACGGTCGGGTGAGCCGCTTGGCGGCGCTATACAGATCCATCCGATGGAGAACGTACCCGAATGCGGACCGATTCGCAGCGTTCTGTCGTGCGGGGCACCGAGCGTGGGGCGCGGGCGCGGGGATCGGCTCCGCGCCACCGGCCGCTCAACGGCGGGCCCTGCGGCCTCGACGCCGGCGCGTCAGGACCAGGCCGCCGAGGACGATTGCGCAGGCGCCCGCGCCGCCGCCAGCCCCTGTTCCGCGGGGCGAGGCACCCGCCGCCGTGATGGTGCACATCGGCGCGAAGAAGTTGCCCTGGATGGGGTCGAAGCAGATGTGCTGGTCGCCCGTGTCGGTCTTGCCCACTCCGTCGACGGCCCGGACCACCATGCACACCGGCTCGGAGGCATCGCTCGTGGTCAGGATGAACGCCATCGTGATCGTGGCCGAGGGATCGGCCGTGAAGTTGCGCAGGCGCGCCATCAGCTTTGGCGCGCCGACGTTCTTCCCGCGCGAGAGGTAGAGCAGGTACTCGATGCTACCGAGGGGCCCGTCGTCCGTGGCGGGACGGAAGGAGACGTCGATGCGGTAGCCCCCGTCGGGCGCCTCGCAGCTGTGGCTGACCTGCGAAGAGCCCGCCTTGAGGATCGTTCCCATGGTCGGTGGCGCCATGTCGATCGCCGATCCGGTGCGGAAGTTGAACGGCAGATCGAAGTCGATGCCGTGGGCGACCCCTTCATACCGCGCGTCCGCGTCCAAGAGCCGGTTCGGCGTGAAGATCAGGTCGTCGCCGATCACCTGCACCTGGCCCGGGACCGCAGCGCCCGTGTCGGAGCTCGTCACCGAGATGCTCGATGCCGGGTCGGCACCGATGGACGGATCGCCGAAGTAGCCCTGCGAGTACTCGACCTTGATGAAGGCGTCGAGGGTCACGCCGGCCGCGCCCGACGAAGGCGTCAGGCGGAGCGGCCCCCGCCCCGCAGAGGTCGGACAATCGAGGCTCGTGCCGCCGTCCTGGGCGCGTGCCCGACGGGTGGGAGCCCACACGCAGAGGATCAACGCAACGGCTGACAAGAGCCCCAATACATCTCGGTGCTGCATGCATTCCCCCCGGTGCTCGTACCTGATCGCTGCCGCGGCCACAAAGCTCAGTATAAGCCCAACGGCGCTGTCGCCACCGTGCGGGATCATCCGCGTGCGATGGCCCACTGCCTTGGGCCCCCGGGTCCCCCGTGCTATCTGCTCTACGATGCCTCCCGCTCCGCAGGCGACGGAACAGATTCCTCCTCGCCGCCACCGTCCTCGAGGATCGCGGCGGCGCCCGCGCGCGGAGCGCCCTCACGGCCCCCCTCGCCGATGCGATCGCCGGCGCTGCGGCGCGCCTCGAAGGGCTGGACGGGGTCGCCCTGCGCCGCGAGATCGGGCGCATGGCGTCGACCCTGCGACCGATTCCCCGGGCCGACGCCGCCCTCGGGCCTCGCGCCCTGTCCCTGCTCGCCGCCGACGTTCCGCGGGAAACGGGGGCGCGCTTTCTCGCGGGGGCACCCATGCCGCGGCGTGGCTTCTTGCCTGCCCCCGCCCTGCGGGCAACGCTCCGGCGCCTCGCCGCCAGCCCGCGCCCCGCGCCGGACCCGGTGGTTGCCGAGCGCGAGCGAAACGTGGGTCGCGAGGTGCTCGCGGTGGCGTTCCGGCGGGACCAGGAAGGCAAGGACGTGGCGGAGGCCCTCGATGCGGTCGGTCCCGCGGAGGCGGCGGCGGCGATGGCTCTCGCGCCGCTCCTCAGCGAGGCCGCGGCCACGGCGTCCAGGCCGGCTCCGATCGGGGCGCTGCTCCGCGCGGCTCTCATGGCCGCTCCTGGGCCCGAGCGTCTGCGGGCCCTTGGTGCCATGCATCTCGGAGCGAGCGGAGAGGGCCCGGGCGATGCCGTGTCCGCGCGGTGGCGAAGCGCGGGCGAGGAGATCGGCGCCATGCAGGAGGCGGGATGTCTCGCGTGATCCGCGGCGGAGCCGGAGAGCGCCGCGTCGTCCCGGGCGAGGTCTTCGATGCACGCGCCGAGGCCGACCGCACGGTGGCCGACGCGCGCACCGAGGCGGAGCGCATCGTCGCGGAAGCCCGCCGCGAGGCCGATGCGGTCCGTGAAGAGGCGCGGCGAGCAGGTCGCGCCGAGGGCGAGGAGGACGCGGCTCGCGCGCTGCTCGAGGCGACACGGGCGCGGGCCCACATCGACTCGGGAACCGAGCGCGCCGTCGTGGAGCTGGCCATGGCAGCCGCGCGACGCATCGTGGCCGAGGAGCTGTCGCTCGCGCCCGAGCGCATCCGCGCCATCGTGGACGACGTGCTCGCGCGCGCCCGTCGCGCACATCGCATCACCGTGCGCGTGCACCCGGACGACGTCGCGGGGCTCTCTGGCATCGGCGCGCGGGACGGGCTCGAGGCGTCGATCGAAGCGGATGCGTCCATCGCGCGTGGCGGCTGCGTCGTGACGACCGACCTCGGCGAGCTCGATGCGCGCATCGAGGTGCGGCTCGCCGCCCTCGAGAAGGCGCTGCTGGGAGAAGAGGACCGTTGAGGGCTGCATCGACGCTCGACGAGCGCGTCGACGACGGCGTGCCGACCGACGAGGCGCCGCGGAGGAACCGCTGGGCGCTGCCCGTCGTGCTCATCGCGCTCACGTTCTTGTCGACCCTCTACGTCGGTGCCGGCTACGCGGACGTCTCGCTGCGATCGCCCTGGGACGTGCTCGCCGGATGGAAGTTCGCCGTGCCGCTCATGTCGATCCTGCTGGCCCACGAATTCGGCCACTTCATCGCGGGTCGTCTCCACCACGTCGACATCTCGCCGCCCTACTTCATCCCCATGCCGATCTTCGCGTTCGGTACGATGGGTGCGGTCATCCGCATGCGGGGCGACATCCGCACGAAGAACGCCCTCCTCGACGTGGGCGCCTCCGGCCCCCTGGCGGGCATGGCGGTCGCGCTGCCGATCCTGGTCTACGGCATGGTGACCTCACCCGTCGAGGTCGTCCCCCAGGGCGCGCACCTGCTGATGGAGGGACACTCGCTGCTCTACGTGGGCCTTCTGCGCCTGCTCAAGGGACCGATCCCGAGCGGCTCGGACATCATGCTGACACCCACGGCCCTGGCGGGCTGGGTCGGCCTCCTGATCACCATGATCAACCTGCTCCCGGTCGGTCAGCTCGACGGCGGCCACGTCGCCTTCGCGCTCTTCGGTCGCCGCCAGGACGTCTGGTCGGAGCGTCTGCGCAAGAGCCTTCCGCTCATCGCCGTGCTGGTAGGGCTGGCCTACGGGCTGCCCGCCTACGGGGCGGGAATGCGCGGCACGGCGCTCCTCTATCAGGCCCTCGCCGGCATGCACTGGCTCGTGTGGGCCGGTGTCCTGTGGCTGATGACGCGCGCGGCCGGCCGCGACCACCCGCCCACCGGGCCCGCTCCCTTGTCGCCGCGGCGGCGCCTGATCGCGATCGGAACGCTGGTCCTGTTCGTGCTCCTGTTCATGCCGTCCTGGATGCGCATCAGCTAGAGCGCCAAGGTGGTCGCAGGCCGTGCGGCGTCCGCGCCCCGCCCCAAGAAGTTCGCACCTTCGGCGAGCCCTGCTAGCGTCGGCCCGGTGGCGCATCCCTGCCCTCGGCGTGCCCGCGCGCCCCTGTGCCTGCTCGCGATGGCGGCCGCGTCGTGGCTCGCGACGGCGGCTCCCGCGCACGCGTGGACCGAGGCGAACGTGCGGAGCGTGCACGCCCGCCTGGTCCTCGACCGGGATGCCACCGCCGAGGTGGCGCTCGACCTGACCGTGCACGTGCGCGGCGGCTGGCTCGAGCAGCTCGACTTGGCCGGCCTGGACCCGGACCTGGCCCTCGACGAAACGACGCCGCCGGTGCTCGTCACCGAGACGGGCGAGCAGGTGTTGCCGCAGGTACGCGCCAAGGGCGGGCGCATGCGCCTGTCGTTCCGTCGCCACGAGGCGCCGCACCACGGCACCTACCACGTCCTTCTGAGCTACCGGACCTCCCTCGCCCACCGTGCGACTCAGGCGCAGCCCGACCGGACCGTCCGCGTGCGATGGACCCTGCCGGGATGGCGTTCGGGCCTCGACGCGGTGGTGCTGGAGGTCGACGCGCCGCGAGGTACGCGGGAGGCGCCGCCCGAGGACCCGGAGGCCGCCTCGGTGGAGAGCAAGCGCGAACCACGGGGGCCGCGCGTTCTCATCACCTGGACCCGCCCGCATCTGCCGCGCACGGTCCCCTGGACCATTGCCTTCGACGTACCGGCGCGCGCCATGGCCCCGTCGCTCGGCAGCCCGGCTCCGCGCGTCCACCACCCCCACGCGCCCACCCCGCCCGCTCGACTCGATGCCTTCGGCCGAAGCGCCGGGCTCGCCCTCGTGATCGCTCTGCTCGCCCTCGCTGCGTGGCTGCTCGGGCGCCACGCCGACCGGCGCGCGCGCCTCGTCTCTCGACCGCTCGTCCCCATGCCCGACGCCGTGCGCGGGCTCGTCGTGCTCGGCTGCGCCGCGGGGGGCGCGGTGCTCGGCCCGCACCTTCCAGCGGTCGCGGTGGCGATGCTCACGATGCTCGTCGCCGCTTCCCTCGATCGCACGACGGGAGAGGAGAGGCCACCGCGCCTCGGGGCCTTCCGCCCGGTGACCGCCGAGGACCGACGACTGGCCGCGCGGGCGGTGTGGCGCGCCCACATCGTGGGGCCGGGAGTCTTCGACGCCACCACCGCCCTCGGAGTGGTGATATTGATCACAATCTTCGCGTCGGTGTTTCTCCTCATGATCCGCGAACCCTCCGACGTGGCCGCCGCCACCCTGATCCCGGGCGCGCTGCTGCTCGTCCCCCCCTTCGTGACGTCCACCCGCTTCCATCGCCCCCTTCCCCCTGCCCAAAGGCTCCACCGGCTACTGCACCTCGCGACGGACCTCGCCGCGCGCGTGCCGGTGGCACACGGAATCGCGGTCGAGCCCGTGGTGCACGCCGATGCGGCGGGGCGCCTGCAGGAGGCCCGCCTGCGTCTCGAAGGCGGACCTCACCCGACCGGTCTGGTGCGGCTCGAGGTCGCCCTCGGCCATCTCTCGGGGGCGGGGGGCGTGCGCGCGGTGCCGATGCTGATCGCGCTGGCCGTCGAGGGCACGACCGCGGACGTGGCCCTCGGAACGGCCCTGCCCGACGCCGCCGTCGAGCGGTCGGCCGGCGGCCGCATCGCCCGTCTGCAGCGCCTCGGTCGCGATCCGTCGCACATCGTCTGCGACGTGCACCGGTGCCTCGCAGACGCCGAGGCGCATGCGGAGGACGCCAGTCATCCGCCCATCGGCCGCCGGCCGACGAGCGGCGATGCCCTCAGCGCAGCTGGTCGCGCAGCGCCTTGAGACGAGCGCGCCCGGCCGGATCGTGTTGCGCCCGAAGGGCGGCCTCCACCTCCTGCAGCGCTTCCCTACCGTAGATGTTCGCGACCGCAGCCGCCGCCCGACGGCTCACGGGCCGGCTCGCCACCATGCGCACGAGATCCTGCATCATGCGCGCATCGCCGCGCGCCCCCGGATTGATCCGATAGCCGATCTCGTAGCGCGTGAGGGCATCGCTGAGCCAGCCGCGGTCGGTGTACGCGTGGGCGAGGATGAGCTGGGGACGGGCGTCATTGGGGTGGTCGTGGTCGTATTTGCGCAGGTCGCGCTGATCGCCGCGGGTGAGGTGGTCGCGGCTCTGCACCACGCGACGGAAGCGGCGCAAGGCCGGGCTCAGGGGCCGGGCAAAGGGATCGAAGGGCGGCGGTCGACTCGGCGTCACAGCCGGCGCATCGGGCGCGGGAGTCGCCGCGGCCGCTCCGTTCGGGGTGCCGGGAGCGCCTGTCCCGGCGGCAACCGTCGCCGCCGGGGCCGGCACCGTCGCGCCCGCCGCAGCCACCCGTGCAACCGGCGTCCTGCCGTCCCTCGTGCCTGCCGCGGCGGTCTTCCCGTGCGGCTTCGCGGGCGCGTTGGTCGAAGCCACGGAGTGCCCCGTCGCCGCCGACGGCGCCGCCACGACCGTCGCACCACGGGGCCGCGCGGCACGGGAGCGCGGTGCACGGGAGCGATGCGCGACGACGAGCCCCGCCCCGATCGCGCCGAGGGCGATCACGGCGGCCGCCACGACGAGCGCCTTGCTCCGCCACTTGCCGTGCAGCGACCCGGGCACGCCCTCGCGCGTCAGGTGGGACGTCGGCTCGTCGTCGAACGCGAGCCCCGGAGCGGCGGTGATGGCGTCCGACGGTACCAGCCCGCCGTGCCCACCGGCCGCGACGTGGGCATCGATCCGCGCCGCCGGGCGCGGCAGCGCGTCCAGGGCTTCGAGCATGGCGCCCGCATCGACGAAACGATCGGCGCGGTCCTTGGCCAGGGCGCGGTCGAGCAGGGCCTCGAGGGCGGGCGTCACCTCGAGGCCCGGCCGCACCGACCTCGGGGCCGGGACCGGATCGACCAGATGGGCCCGCACGACCTCGCCGCGGGTCGGTGCCACGAAGGGGACGCGCCCGGACAGCAACTCGAAGAGCACACAACCGGCCGAGTAGACGTCGGCGCGCGCGTCGACGACCGACCCGGAGGCCTGCTCCGGTGCCATGTACGACGGCGTGCCGAGGATCGTCCCGCTGCGCGTGAGGGTGGGCTCGGCCTCGGCGCTCTCGTCGTCCGAGACGATCTTGGCCAACCCGAAGTCCAGCAGCTTCACGTGGTGCGGATCGTCCGGCAGCTCTTGCAGGAACACGTTCGCTGGCTTCAGGTCACGGTGCAGGATGCCGCGCGCGTGCGCGAAGGCGAGGCCCCGCAATATCTGTCGCTCGATGTCGAGAGCCGTGTCGATGGGCGGCGGCCCGTCGTCGTCGAGCAGGTCGGCGAGGGTGCGGCCCTCGATGAGCTCCATCGCCAGGTAGGGCATGCCGCCGGCGATGCCGTAGTCGGCGATCGAGACGATGTGGGGATGGCTGAGGGCGCTCAAGGCCCGCGCCTCGCGCTCGAAGCGCCGCTTCGTCTCGGGGATGGCGCCGTACTCCGGGTGCAAGACCTTGAGGGCGACGAGTCGCCCGATGTCGACGTGCGTCGCCCGGTAGACCACGCCCACGCCGCCCTGCCCCAGCACGCCGTCGACGCGATAGCGCCCCGCCAGGGTCCGGCCGATCATCGGATCGGGTTGCTCGTGGGACGCTGCGCCGTCGGCCTCCACGCCCCGGGAGGTGGCGCTCACCATGGATTCGAGGATACGGGATGGACGGGTGCGGGCCCAGGGCCTCCGGGTCGCCCGGACGCCTTTTTTCTCGCCGCGCTCAGCTGCACGTGATCGAAGCCGTGCTGAACGAGGCCTGGCCCGCGGTCATCTGCGTCGTGTCCTCGAAGTGGACCAGCACCTCGGCACTGGCGCCGGAGGCACACAGGGGATCGTGGGCCATGGGGAACGCACCCGGAACGGTCGCCCCGTGGAGCATCAGCGTCTCGTGATCGCCCGGCGCCAGGGTGCCGTTGAAACCGGCCGGGCGATCCAGGTTGACGGTCGCCACCACGTTGCCACCGACGAGCAGGTCCACTTTGGGCACGATGAAGTCCCGGCTGCCCATGGCGTGCGTCCCCAGGCGGACGTCCATGGTCATGTCCACCGCCACCACGGTCGCGGTGTCCGAGCCCGTCACCGAGACCGATGCGTCCTGCACCTGACCCACGAGGCCGAGGGCCGTGTCGACCGAGCAGCCGCTGACCGCGAACGCGACCAGCGCGGCCAACACGACGGCGCGCCTCACGGACGGCTCGCCGTGACGCGGGAGCGGAGATGGCCCAGGATCGAGTCCGATCTGCTTTGCCTCCCGCATCACTTCGTCCTCATCGAACTCGAGCTGCTCGACGATCGCCTCGTGGACCGCGTCGTAGAGCCAGTTGGAGGCCTCGGTGTCGCGCACGCACCGCTCGGGTGTGTGCCCTTCGTACTTGAGCTTCGGCACGTCGTTGCATGCCTTCTCGAGCACCGTGATCAGGTCGCCCAGGTAGTCACGCGCCGAAGCGAGGTCGTCGTGCAACGACTCGAGCAGCTCCGGCGACTCCTCCCGGTGGCGCTCCATCGGCTCGGGGCACTTCTTCTCGATGCGCTCGAGGGCCAGCCGGAGCACCAGCACGTCGTCGACGTAGGCCAGCACACCCCGGGCTCCGGGGATTGCGTTGGATGCCGACAAGACGTGCATGAGCGCGCCGGCCGCGAGGATCCGGCTCTCATCGTCGATGTCTGGATCATCGACGATCCGGAGGATCGCCTTCATGTCCTGAGGCAGCGAGACGATCGCCTCGCTCACCCACTCCACAAACCTGTCGCCTGACATGGTACCTACTGAGGGATCAGATCTCGACCGGCCGGGCACGCGACTTCGACTCCCGTCGGCCCGTCCTGCGTCTGGATGATCTTGAACTCGACGCGTCGGTTCTTTTCCCACGCCTCCGGGGTGTGGCGTGGGTCGATGGGGCACCGCTCCCCATAGCCTGCACTACGTAGTCTATCGCGTGCGACGCCGCGTTGCACGAGGGCTTCGAGCACCGCGGCCGCGCGGTCGCGGGTCAGGCGGATGTTGTAGGCGTCGGTGGCGCGCTCGTCCGCGTGACCCTGGATCTCGACGAGCGTGATCTGGGGGTTGCCGTTGAGGGTCGAGGCGACGGCATCCAGGATCGGGTTGCTGCGCTCCTGGATCTGGGCGCTGTCGGTCTCGAAGTAGATCTTCTTCAGGATGACGATGTTGTTGCCCTCGACGACGACCGTCCCGCGGTCAGGACAGCCGTCGGCGTCCTCGGTACCATTGTAGGTCTCCGGGTCGTTCGGGCACTGGTCGTCCACGTCGAGGATGCGGTCGTGGTCGTTGTCCGGGTCCGGGCAGCCATCGGCGTCCTGGAATCCGTCCCGGTCCTCCGGCTGGTTCGGGCAGAGGTCGTCCGAGTCGAGGATGCCGTCGTGGTCGTTGTCCGGGTCAGGGCAGCCATCGGCGTCCTGGAATCCGTCCCGGTCCTCCGGGTCGTCGGGGCAGTGGTCGGCGGCATCGAGGATGCCGTCCCCATCGCGGTCGCCCTCGTTGCCCTCCGGGCAGCCGTCCTGGTCCTCCACGCCGTCCCGATCCTCGGGCACCATCGGGCACTGGTCGTCCACGTCCGGGATGCCGTCGCGGTCGTTGTCCGGGTCGGGACAACCGTCCCGGTCCTCGAAGCCGTCGAAGTCCTCCGGCTGATCGGGGCACTGATCGACGTCGTCCTTGAACCCGTCGCCGTCGCGGTCGCCGATGGACGGCTCGAAGATGAAGCCGAGCATCGCTCGGATGTCGGCGCTCTCGAAGCCTCCCGTCGGCAGGCCCAGGCCGCCGGCGAGCACCAGGTAGCTGCTCCGCTGGACGAA
The DNA here is from genome assembly GCA_963830115.1 of uncultured delta proteobacterium. GTDB lineage: Bacteria > Myxococcota_A > Polyangia > Polyangiales > CAWHLB01 > CAWHLB01. The sequence continues at coordinate 376,076 of CAWHLB010000018.1, read as the reverse complement.
GACCTTCAGCCCGCCGAGCGCCTCCGTCGACAGGCCCCCCGTCTTGCCGAAGGCGCTGATGAGCTGGGTGCCGTAGCCCTCGGCCACCAGGTCCACCGAGTCCACGATGCGGTAGCTCGCACCGACCCCGAAGGTGATGAGGTCGTCGTAGGTGAGGGCGGTACCGGCCTGGGCCGGGTCGAACATGGCGGCCGTCGCGTTGCCGCCTGCACCGCTCGGCACCGTGCGCCCGCCGACCGGGAACGTCGCGCCCGCACCCGAGTTGAAGCGGTAGCCCACGTTCACATCGAGGCGGAAGCGCCGGAAGGGGCGCCACTCGAGGACCATCTCGGGCCAAATGACCAAGCCCGGACCGCCGGCGAAGAGCTCGGAGGAGCCCGTCGGCAGCTCCACCTGCAGGATCGCCGCCAGGCCCACCGGGGCCTGCTCCGCGCGCAACAACCGCACCTTGCCGTGCAGGGTGATGTTCCCGAGGCCCTGAAAGTCGAGGCCGCGAGGCGTGCTGCCCTCGTTGTACGCCCCGGGCACCTGGATCGCCGCTCCGCTCAGCACCTGCACCGGCACCTGGGCGCCCACGACGAGCCTGTTGGCGATGCCGTAGTTGAAGTGCAGCGTGCCCGTGAAGAACTGGCTGACGATCCGGTTCGTTCGCTCGGCCTGGCTTGCGCTGGTCGACGCGTCGTTGACGTAGCCGTCGAAGGGCAGGAGGCCGAAGCCGCCGTCGAGGATCAGGCCGAAGCTATAGTCGCCCGCGCCGAGGATGTCGGTGCCGTTGACCGAGAGCTGCCCCTTGGAGTCGACGGCCGGACGGAAGAGGTGCAGGTCCATCCCACCGGCGCCGCTCGTGAGCTGGGCGCTGGTCTGGGCTTGGGCAAGACCGGGCATCGCGCCCGCGATCCCGAGCGCAAAAACGACCATGAAGCAGCCTAGAGCTGCGCGAAAACGCATCGGTTCCTCTCCCCGGAGGCTGGGTCTGGAAAGCGTCTCCCGGCGAGTACCACGGTCCGTTTTTCGCTGTCAACGCGGAGTGATCGATGTCAACCGTCCACCTCCGCCGGGTGGGACGGGCTCAATGCGGGTGCCGGGCCAGGATCTGGCGGTACTGATAGGCCTGCTGCTGGGTCGGATAGCGCTGGACGAATTCCTTCATGGACTGAAGGGCTTTGGGCATGTTGCCGGCCTGGCGGTAGCTCGCGATCAGCAGCGCCAGGTCGTGCGGCGAGCGGGCGCGTCCCCCGCCGAAGGTGCGGATGATGCACTGGGTGTAGCGCATGTCTCCCGGATCGCACACCTGCCCGCCACCGCCCGACGCCGGGTGACTGGGCTCGACGGTCGTCGACTGGGCCACCGTCGTCGTGGTGGTCGTGCTGTGGTGGTCCGGCTCCGGCGGGGGATGGTGGACGTGCGTCACGTGGCTCACGTGGTGCCCGGTGTCCGCGGTGGCCACGGCGCCAACGCGACGCGCCGCGTGCTGTATCCGGCTCGCCTCCCGCCGCAGGCTGGTGGGCACGGCCGACATGGCCAGCACCTCCCCGGCATAGCGCTCCGCCGCCGCCGGGTCCCTCGGCAAAGCGTTGTGCGCATCATCGATGCGGTGCTGGGCGTACGCCTGTGTCGCCTGCCCGACCTCGGGCTTCTGCCGGTAGGGACTGTTGTCGGGCAACCCATCGAACGTGTTGTAGGCCCCGTCCGAGTCCCCCTTGTTGAGCTGGGCGCGGCCAGTCTCGTAGGTCTGCGCCGCCTTCGCGCGCCGCTTGCAGTCCTGGGCCGGCTCGCTGTCGGGCGCGATGCGCAACGCCGCGGCGCTCTGGCGGAGGGCCACGTCAATCTGCCCCGCGGCGAGGGCGGTGTTGCACGCCTGGACGGCCCCGGTCTCGGGCTGGCCTGTCTGGACGGGGACGGGCGCCGGTGCGGGATTCGAAGGCGCCTGGGCGGCGCTCGGGTGATCGGCCGCGAGGGGGAGCGACGTGACGACGGGCTCGGTGGACTGCCCGGAGCTGTTCGAGAGGGCGAGCGCCGCTGCCACGACGATCGCCACGACGACGATGCCGACCGCGGCGAAGATGGGGGCGCGCGAGCCGCGTTGCCCCGGGGACGAATCGACCTGGATGGTGCGATCGGCGTCGAAGACGTAGCTCTCGCCCTCGCCGACGAAACGGAAGCGCACCTGGCCGAGCTCCATCGTGTCGCCCGCCTCGAGCACGGCGTCCTTCACCTCGGCGCCGTTGAGCCGCATGCCGTTGGCGCTGCCCAGGTCGCGCAGGTGAAAGCGATCTCCCTCGCGTGTGATCTCGGCGTGCTCGCGCGAGATCGATCGATGGTTGACCCAGACGTCCAGGTCTTCCGCCCGGCCGATGCGGACCCGCGGCCGCGACAGGGCGAACTCCGCGCCCGGGGCGGGGGGGCTCAGCATGACGATGCGCGCCGGAGGGACCGGCTCGGCGGAAGGCGCCGCGATCAGGGCGGTGGCCGCGTCGTCGCTGATGGGCGCAGCGACCGCTGCGGTGGTCTCGGCCGTCGGTGCGTCGACGCCGTCCATCTGGACCGCGAGCTGATAGTCGCCGATGGAGATCTGATCGCCGGCTCCGAGCTCGACCTCGCCCTGCACGCGGTGGCCGTTGATCTTGATGCCGTTGTACGACCCGAGATCCTCGATGCGAAACGCCCCGTCGGCCTTGCGCAGGCGGGCGTGACGGCGGGACACGTTCCGCTCGGTGAGGCGGATCGTATTGCCCTCCTTGCGCCCGATAGTGATCTCGTCGCGGACCAGGGGGACGACCGTGGTCTTACCTTCGTCGTCCGAAATGACGAGTTTATACATCGCCGATCAGTTGAGCGCGGAGCATGCCAGCCGCGTGGGAAGATGGTATCTGCCGAGGCACCCGTGTCAATCGTAGCGACACCGGCACGTACGGGTTCCTTGGCCGGGCCCCTTCCGGCCCGCCCCCTCGGGCGGCGTTCGCACCGCCTTTTTTTGGCGTCGCAGGTTGCCGCTTCAGGCGTCCGCGAAGCAAGCACCGTTCGGTGGATTCCGATCGTGTGCCTGACCCTCGGCCTGGCAGCGGGCTGCACGAGCAGTTGGAACGGGGGGATCCATGCCCGCCTCGCCTGGTCTGCGCAGCGTGGCCTGCGGGTCGTGGAGGTCCCGCCCGGCCCCGCTGCGCGCGCCGGGCTCGCGCCGGGCGACCGCATCCTGTCGGTCGACGGCGAGCGGGTCGAGGGCCGCCCCCTGCACGAGGTGGTGAACGATCTGCGCGGGCCGGTGGGCTCGAAGGCCCGGCTCGAGGTCCTCCGCGACGGTGACCGCCGTACGATCGAGGTCGAGCGCGCGCCCTACGCGCAGGGCTCGGGCGACGGGGCGCGAGCGAACGGCTGGTGAGGCGCGCCGCACCCCGGCTCCGGCCGAATTGCCGAGGGTGGAGGAATGGGCCCGGCCCGGTCGGGGTTGTGCAGCCGGCCCGTCCCCCTCCGCTCGACCTTTGCATCCGCCCGCGGTAAGAGGCCCCGCGCGACGTCGACAACCATGCCCGACCCCCTCGCACCCCTCGGCACTGCGCTGTGGCTCTGGGTCGCCGCGCCGCTTCTGGCGGTGACGGCCCTGGTGCTGACCGTCCGTCTGAAGGCCCCCCAGCTCACCCGACTCGCCGCCGGTCTGCGCACCGTCCGTCACCCCGATCCCGACGCGCCGGGAAGCGTGGCCCCGGGCCTCGCGACCGTCCTCGCCGCCGTCGGCTCTTTCGGTGCCGCGGCCGCCGTCGGCTCGGCCACGGCCATCTCGCTCGGCGGTGCGGGCGCCGTCGCCTGGGTGTGGCTCTTCGGTTTCCTGATCGCGCCCCTCCGTTTCGCCGAGACGCTCCTCGCGCGCACCGACGTCCCCGGCCGTCCGTCGCCCTCGGCGCCCGGCTCCCTGGCGACACGCCTCGGCCGCGAGGCCTCGCCCGCCCTCCGAACCGCCGGCGCCGCCCTTTCGGTCTTGGTGGCCTGCGCTGCCTTCGCCTTCGTCGGCGGCATCCACGGCGGGGCCGTGGTCGACGCGGCCGGCCGGCTATTGCCGCGCAGCGGCCCATGGCTCGTCGCTGGCGTCGCGGTCGTCGCCGCCATCCTCGTCGTGGGCGGCGTGAAGCGCTCGGCCTCCATCGCCGGATGGCTCGGTGTGAGCGGGCTGCTCGCCATCCTCTGCGCCGCTCTCTGGGCAGCGGCCCACAATCCGGAGCGCGCCTTCGGCACCCTCACCCGGGCCATCGGCGAAGCCATCGACGGCAGCCCCACGGCCGGCCCCTTCACTGGCGCCCTGGCCGGCGAGGTGGCCTTTGCCGCCGTTCTGCACGCCTTGCCACCCCTCGCCGCACCCACCGGAGCCGTGGGCGCGCTCCATGCCCTCGGCCGCGCTCGCACCACCCGGGGCCAGGCGGCGGCCGCGCTCCTCGGCCCCTTCGCCTACGCGATCGTCGTCACCGCCCTCGGCATGGCCTTCGTCGCCACCGGGGCCTACTTCGAGCGTGCGCCCGCAGCGCGCCCGATCACCGAGTTGCGCGTCGTGCGGGGGCAGTGGGCCTCGGCGAGCGAGCGCCTCGAGAAGAACCGGCTCTGGACGGGCTATATGCGCATCGTCAAGGGAAAGGCCCGCGACCTCTCCCTCGACGTGGCGAGCGAGCGCGGGATGGTCGACTCGCCCACGTTCACCTACTTCGGCAAGCCAGCCGACATCGCGATGCAGTTTCGAGACGGGGTGCCCTTCCGGCTGCTCCGACAGCGCACCCGGGGTGCCCTCGCGGATGTGTCGCCCGCCGAGCTCGCCCATGTGGTGGTTCACGGCCGGATGCTACCGATGGGCGCCGGGGGCCTGACGGTGGCCATGGCGCGAGGCACCGGCGCCGGGCTCGGAGGGAGGCTCGCCCTGGCGGCCCTGCTCCTGCTGGCAGCGGTGGCCGCGGCGGGCTGGGGGTTCGCCGCGGCTGCGTCCGCCGGGCCGGCGGCATCGCCCGTGGCTCGATTGGCCCTCGCCCTGCTGCCGGCAGCCGGGATTGGCGTGGCGGCGAGCGGGGTGGCTCCGTGGCTCGGGTCGGCGGGGCTCATCGCGGGAGCCCTCCTGTCGACCGTGACGTGTCTCGTGCTGCTGGCCCGATCCGGCGTGGTGGCCAAGCTGGGATAGGGGCCGTCGACGACCCGAGGGTGCCCCGGGGTCGCCCGCCAAGCACCCCCGCGGTCACGGTCCCGGTCCATTTGTGGGGGCGAAGGGTGCATGATAGGTTCCCGCGCCCGCTGGGGCTGGAGGTTGTCGCTTGGCATCGCAGACAGGGCGGACCGTCGGAATCATCGGCGGCAGTGGTCTCTACCGGATGGAGGGCCTCGAGGGCGTCGAGGAGCACGCCGTCACGACGACTTTCGGCGACCCGTCGGACTCCATCCTGTCGGGCACGATTGGCGGCACCCGGATGCTCTTCGTCCCACGCCACGGTCGGGGCCACCGCATCGCGCCGCATCGCATCAACTACCGGGCGAACGTGCTGGCGCTCAAGCAGCTCGGCGCCGAGCAGATCGTGAGCGTCTCGGCGGTCGGCTCCATGAAGGACACGATCCACCCCGGCGACATCGTGGTGGTGGACCAGCTCATCGATCGGACCCGCCACCGACCCAACACCTTCTTCGAGGACGTGGGCGTGGTGGCCCACGTGGAGTTCGCCGAGCCGACCGACGCGGCCCTGCGCGACAGCCTCTACCGCGCCGCGGTCGACGCCGGTGCGCGCACCCACCGGGGCGGCACCTACGTGTGCATCGACGGTCCCCAGTTCTCGACCCGTGCCGAGTCGAACCTCTTCCGGAGCTGGGGCGTGGATGTCATCGGCATGACGGCGCTTCCCGAGGCACGGCTCGCGCGCGAGGCCGAGCTGCCCTACGCCACGCTCGCGTTGGTCACCGACTACGACTGCTGGCACGAGGCCGAGGCGTCGGTGAGCGCGGAGGGGGTGGTGGCGGTGCTGAGGCAGAACGTGGCCACCGCCCAGGCCGTGCTGCGCGGCGCTGCCGAGCGCATGCCCGACCCCTCGAAGAGCCCTGCGACGCACGCCCTCGCGAACGCCATCCTCACGTCGCCCGAGCACATCGGGTCCGAGGCGCGCGAGCGGCTTCATCTGCTCATCGGAAAGTATCTCTAGGTTCGCCTCCCCACCTCGGCTCGGTTCCGAGTCTCGATCCGCCAGGAGCACAACGATGTCTTCGATGCTCGTCGTCGGCTCGGTCGCCTTCGACACGATCCACAACGCCCTCGGCACCCACCCCAAGGTGCTCGGCGGCTCCGCCACCTACGCTTCTCTCGCCGGCTCGTGGTTTTCGCCCGTACGCCTCGTCGGCGTAGTCGGCCGCGATTTCCCGGCCGACGTGCTCGCCCTGCTCCGCGGACGGGGCGTAGACCTCGACGGGCTCGAGGTGGCCGATGGCAAGACCTTCCACTGGGAGGGGCGCTACACCGACGACCTGACGTCCCGCGAGAGCCTCAAGACCGAGCTCAACGTCTTTGCCCAATTCCAGCCGAAGATCCCGGAGCACTTCCGGGAGACGCCCTTCGTCATGCTCGGCAACATCGACCCCGAGCTGCAGATCGAGGTGCTCGACCAGATGCGCGAGCCCGCGCTGGTCGTGGCGGACACGATGAACTTCTGGATCGACGGCAAGCCGGCCGAGCTCGCCAAGCTCCTCGCCCGCATCGACGTGCTCGTGATCAACGAGGAGGAGGCACGCCAGCTGGCTGGCGTCCACAACATCGTCAAGGTGGCCCGCGACCTGCTCTCGCGCGGCCCGCGTGCCGTCGTGATCGAGCGGGGGGAGTACGGGGCGCTGCTCTTCGACGGAGGCGACGTCTTCAGCGCGCCGGCCTTCCCGGTCGACGAGGTGCTCGACCCGACCGGCGCCGGCGACACGTTCGCGGGCGGCTTCCTCGGGCACATCGCGCGCGCGGGCAACGCCCACGGCCGGACGATGCGCCGGGCCGTCATCCAGGGCTCGACCCTCGCTTCCTTCTGCTGCGAGGGCGTCTCCGTGGAGCGGCTCGTCGACGTGAGCCGGGACGAGATCGAGGCACGGTTCCTCGAGTTCGCTCGCCTCGCCCACTTCACGACGCCCACCGAGCGGCGGCTGCTCGAAGGTGCGGGTCCGACGGCCGAGGCCGGACCGGGCGAGCCGGCGGAGCAACCCGCCCTGCGCGGACGATGAAGGTTGCGCCGGCCCCCTCGGCCGGCCACGGTGTGGAAATTTCTCGATGGGAGTGCGAACGATGCATGAACTTTCTTGGCTGGCTGTGGGCTGTGCGCTCGTCGGGCTCGTCGCCGGTTGCGGCGGCGGTAGCAGCTCCGGGACCGACGCCGGAATGATGATGGTTGACGCTGGGCAGGGCGGCGACGCAGGGGACGCGGGTCCGACCCCCATCTCCTGTCCGTCGAGCGCCCCGAACGTCGACCAGATGATGGGGCCCTGCTGCTACCTCGCGTCGAACGCCGGCAATACCGACATGCCCGGTTTCCGCATCGCCGGCCTCAAGCTCTCCGCGCCACCGTCCCTGTCGGGCAACCTCATCGGCGGGGCGATCCAGGGCTACATCGACTCCGAGCTCTTCAACTGGCTCATCCAGGTGCAGGGCGCGAGCGCCGACGGCACCGTGATGGTCAAGACGGGCTACGGCCAGCTCAACGCGTCGGACAACTCCTTCTCGTTCTGCGCGACGGGTGTGGGCGCGCCGTGCGACCCGACCAAGTGGGCCCCGGTGACGTGGAACGCGATGCTCGCGAGCGACGCCGTCACGAGCGGTCCGGCTCCGTCCACGGTCACCCTGCCCATCTTCGACGCAGCCGACCCCACGACGGCCGCGATCGAGCTGCCCCTCTACAGCCTGCAGATCGACATGGCCCAGATGAGCGAGATGCGAAGCTGCATCGGGACGCGCCACGGGAGCAAGTTCGACACGACCCAGGCGGGCATCACGACCTACATCACGGTCGCGGACGCCATGACGGGCCATGTCACGATCGCCCCCGCCGTCGACAGCAGCCTCTGCGGTCTCGTGGCGGGTATGGCTGCCAGCGACGGGAGCGATCCCTGCGCCACCGTGGACCAGAGCACCTGGCAGGTGAAGCCGGACTCCATGTGCGACACGTCGAGCGGCGTCTGCACGACGGGGAGCTGCGATCCTGCGACGACCTGCAACGCCTGGCAGGTCAAGGGTGGGATCGCGGCCCAGGGCGTCATGATCCACTGACCTCGCGCGCGTCGTCCGCGGCGCACCCCAAAAAAACGGCCCGTCCGCGACTTCGGTCGCCGGCGGGCCGTTTTCGTCGGACGGCCTTGAAACGACCAGGGCCATGCCTAACGAAAGGGCGAGGAGGGCCTGCCGGGTCGGCCCGGCACCCACCACCGTCGAGGGGGGAAACATGAAGCAGGCGAACAGGCTGTCGTGGTCGCTGGTCCTCGTGCTCGCGGGAGGCGGAATCGGCTGCACCAGCAATCCACCCAGACCGACCGACGCCGGCGGGATCGAAGGCGGCATCGATGCGGGCTTCGATGCGGGCCGGGATGCGGGCTTCGATGCCGGCGGGGACGCGGGTCGAGATGGTGGTGGAGACGCGGCGGTCGATGCCGGAGGGGACGCCGGGCCGCCCGTGGACGCCGGCACCGCCGTCTGTCCGCTCAGCGCCCCGAATCGGGCGCAGATGGCGGGCCCCTGCTGCTATCTCGCCTCCAACGCAAGCGATCTCCACCATGCCCGGATTCCGCGTCTCGGGCATCGCGATCACCGCGCCGGCGTCCATCGCGAACCCCGTCATCCGGGGCGCGCTCCAGGCCTACCTCGACCAGGAGCTGTTCAACTGGGTGATCGAGCTCCAGGGCGCCACGGCCAACGGTGCCATCATGGTCGAGACCGGCTACGGCCAGCTCGACACGACCGACAACTCGTTCGCGTTCTGTCAGGCCGGTGTGCCCGCGCCCTGCAATCCGGCGAAGTGGCCGCCGGTGACCGCGAACGGCACGCTGACCGGCGAGAGCTTCGTCATGAGCACCGCGCCCCAGACGGTCACGTTGCCCATCTTCAGCACGACCGACCCGACCATGACGACCCTCGAGCTGCCACTTCGCGCCCTCAGGTTCACGATGGCCCAGATGAGCACGATGCGGAGCTGCATCGGGACGCGCACCGCGGGGCGCTATGACACGTCGAAGGGAAGCCTCGTGACGTACATCACCGTCGCAGACGCGGAGGTGGGGCACGTCGAGATCGGCGCGGTGATCAACTCGAGCCTGTGCGGCCTCGTGGCGGGCATGCCCGCGACGGACGGGTCCGACCCCTGCGCCTCGGTGGCTCAGGCCACCTGGACCGTGAAGCCGGACTCCCTGTGCAACGCGAGCGGCTGCACCAAGGACCCGGGCGACCGCTCGGTGTGCATCCCGGCGACCACCTGCAACGCCTGGCAGCTCACCGCCGGCTTCGCCGCCCAGGGCGTCGCCGTACGCTGATAGGCACGTCGGCCCGAGGAACGCGCTCGCTATCCCGGCGACCCCGGGGTGGCGGGCGCGCTCGCCGTCGGCCCGTGCGACACCGCGGTGACGAGTGGGGCGCGGCCGTTGTTCCCGGACTTGGCTCCCGGTAGCATGATGTACGGACTGGTGCGTGCCGGGGGCCCCGTCACGCGGGTGCCCACGCGGTCCGGGAGAGTCCATGCGTCCTCACTTGCGTTCTTTCTTCTTGCCCTGCCTCCTCGGCCTGTTCGCCTGCAGCGGCGGGAGCTGCTCCGGGTGCGGGGGCTCGGCGGTGCAGCCCATTCCGGGCGGCTTCCCGATTGCCGAGCGCATCGACAACGCCGCCCAGGCGCGCCTGACCACGAGCGGCATCCAGTTCGTCCAAGACAACATCAGCGCCATCATCGAGACGCTGGTGCCGGGTGGGCTCGACTTCGCGATCCCGGCCGCGAGCGGGAGCACGAGCGGCGTCGACTACATGATCCGCCCCGACGGCGGGTGCACGGCCCACATCGAGATCCAGAGTTTCACGCTCACACCGACACCGCCGAACACCCTCGCGGGGCACATCCAGGTGATTGTCGACAGCCGGGACGCGTCGGGAAGCCACGCCGGCGTCCCCGTCCACCTCACGTCGTTGTGCGTGTTCGGTGGCTGCGCGATCGATACCGTGTGCAACGCGGACATCGACACGCACAACGGCAGCCGCCCCTACATCGGCATGGTCTTCGACGTCGACTTCGCCGCCGAGACCCACCCGGCGCGCATGGGCTACACGAAGATCGTCGTGCGTAACGCAGCGCTCGCCTCGGGCGAGGACGTCGAAGACGCCGACATCGACTTCGGCGGGTGCAGCGGCATCAGCGGCCTCGTGGTCGAAGGGGTGGTGGGCCTCTTCAAGAGCACCCTGATCAGCAGCATCCAGACCCAGCTCACCGGTGCCATCCAGGGCGCCATCGACAGCCAGCTCTGCACCAAGCAGGGCACGGCGGGCTGCCCCGTCGGCAGCCACCCGGACCCGGCCGGCACCGACGCGACCGCCGTCTGCAAGTACGACTCGGACAACACCTGCGTGCCCCAGCTCCTCGGCACCGACGGGCAAGGCGATCTCGGCGCGGCCTTCCTCGGCAGCCTCTCGCCCGGCACCCACGCGCCCGGCCAGTTCCTGCTCGCCTCGGGGGGCGACGGCGAAGCGGTCAACGGCGGCATGTCGCTCTTCATGTACGGCGGCTTCCGGAGCACCGACCGCACGTTCACGACGAGCCCGGCCCACAACCCCTGCGTCCCGGTCGTCGACCCGCCGCCCCTGCCCACGGTCCCGCGCGTCGATGCGTTCCGGGGCAACGTGATCCCCGGCACCATGACCAGCGCCGACTTCGGGCTCGGCATCTCCGAGGACTTCCTCAACTACGCGGGCTACGGCATGTTCGACAGTGGCATGCTCTGCCTCGGCGTGGGGACGCGCACGAGCCAGCAGCTGAGCACCGGCCTGTTCTCGCTGCTCATCCAGTCGCTCAAGAGCCTCGCGTTCCCCGCCGACGCGGCGCCCATCTCCCTCGCCCTGCGCCCCCAGGTCCCACCGACCTTCCACGTCGGCAACACCCAGATGGGCGATCCCCTGCTCACCGTGTCGTTGCCGCAGCTCGCGATGGACTTCTACGTGTGGAGCAGTGAGCGCTACGTGCGGTTCATGACCTTCACCTCCGATCTGACCATCCCCATCGACCTCACGGTGACCGACGGGCAGGTCGTGCCGACCCTCGGTAGCATCACGGCGGACAACGCCACGGTGACCCACAGCGATTCGCTGACCGAAGACCCGGCGACGCTCGCGGGCCTCGTGCAGGACGTGCTCTCCATGTTCGCCGGCAGCCTGAGCAGCTCGATCCCCGCGGTCAGCCTGCCGTCCATCATGGGCTTCGATTTGCAGGTCCCGCCTGACGGCGTCGTGGGCTTCAACCAGAGCAGCGAGTCCTTCGTCGGCGTGTTCGCCAACCTCGCCCTCGCGAGCGCGAGCGCGCCGATCACCGTGGCGTCCGACACCGAGATGCAGGTCGACGACGTGAAGATCGACCCGCGCCCCCTGGCCCTCGCGACCTGGGGCCAGGGCCCGCTCCCGGCCGTCACGATTGACCTGGCCGCCCAGAGCCCGGCCCACGGGGTCGACTACGAGTACAGCTACCGCATCGACGGCATGGCCTGGTCGCCCTGGACGCGTGAGCCGCACCTCGTGGTGCGCGACCGCGCCCTGCTCTTCCAGGCACGCCACGTGCTCGAGGCGCGGTCGCGGATCGTGGGAGCGCCCGGCTCGGTCGACCCGACGCCTGCGCGGAGCGAGGTGCTCGTCGACGTGCTGCCGCCGGACGTCGAGCTGACCCCCACGGCCGCGGGCCTGCGCGTGACCGCCCACGACGTGATCAGCCCGACGGACGCGCTCCGCTACCGGACGGGTCTCGGCGACGGGGCCTTCAGCGATTGGCAGGCCCTGGGTGACGGTGCCACGGTCACGCCGCCGGACGCCGCCACGCCCGTGCAGGTCGAGGTGATCGACGAGGCGGGCAACGTGGGTCACGCCCAGGAGAAGCTCATCCGCGGGCTGCCCAACCCGGCGGCGGCGAGCGGGTGCGGCTGCACCGTGCCGGGCCAGTCGTCATCGGGCTCACCCTTCGCGGGCTTCACGTTCCTCATGGCGCTGGCGCTGGCCGTCGGGCTGCGCCGGCGCCGGAGGTGTCAAAGACGCACCTCGCCGAAGCGCACGCGGTCGCGGCGCGGCCTGATGCAGATCGCGTTCCTCTTCGGCCTGCCTCTCGTGCTCTCGATCGGCGGCTGCAGCTGCGGCTCGAGCCCGGACACGACCTGCGGCGGCATGTGCATGCTGGCGGTACCGCCCGCCACGAGCGGCTCGATCTGCTGCCCCATGACGAACATGTGCATGGCGTACAGCCTGGACGACGCGTGCGATCCGGGCTTCACCTGCGCCTCGGCGGACGACGTCACCATCGACGGCAGCTGCACCCTGAGCTGCAGCTCGTGCATGCCCAAGGCCCCGCTCCATCCGGGCCTGCTCGCGACGCACCTCGACATGGCGACCGAGAGCGATGGGACCGTGCTGCTGAGCGGCTACAGCCCGGGCATGCCGCCCTCCCTGCGCTGGGGCGACCTGGTGGTCGGCACCTGGGACCCGACGACCATGGCGGCCTCCTGGGACATCATCGACGGCGTGCCGAGCGACCCACCGACGGCCGATCCCTCCGGGTGGCGCGGCGGCGTGAGCACGCCGGGCGACGACGTGGGCCGATGGACTTCCATGGTCACGTCCGGCTCCGAGGTCTACGTGAGCTACTACGACAAGACCCACGGAGCGCTCAAGCTCGCGACCAAGAGCGGCGACTCGTGGAGCGTGCAGACGGTGGACGACGACGGGGACGCGGGGCGCTACTCGTCCATCGCCCTCGACGCCTCGGGCAACCCGGTGATCGCGTACCTGCACATCGCCGCGCCGGACGCGGGCGGCGTCGTGAAGTCGAGCGCCCGCGTGGCCACGGCGTCGAGCCCGAGCCCGTCGGGCTCGGCCGACTGGACCACGACCGACGTGTTCACGGCCACCATTCCGTGCCGCCCGGGCATGTGCAACGACGGCCAGACGTGCGTCGACAGCGGCCTGTGCGTGACGCCCACCTCGGACTGCGCGAGCGCCTGCGCCTCGGGGTCGGTCTGCACCATGGGCACCTGCGCGACCGCCCTCGCCGACGCCTACGTAGAGGACATGCCGGTCGCCGCCGGGCTCTATGACCAGCTCGCCGCGACGCCGTCGGGGCTCGCCCTCGTCTTCTACGATCGGACCGAGGGCAACCTGATGGGTGCGAGCGACGACGGCGGCAGCTGGGGCGACGCGTTCCTGATCGACGGCTACGGCGTCGGCGACCCGGCCGTCGGCGACTCGGGCATCGGGGCGTCGCTCTTCGTCGACGGGGACGGCGTCTGGCACGTCTCCTATGTGGACGGGAGCGAGGAGACGCTGCGCTACGCCACCGTCGACGCGGGCACGGCCACGACCGAGGTGGTCGACGACGGTGCAACCGACGGCGCCATGCCGAACCCGGACGGACGCCACATCGTCGGCGACGACTCGTCCATCGTGGTGACGCCCGACGGCGAGGTGCGCATCGTCTACCAGGACGCGACGAGCGCCCACGCCATGATGGCGCGACGTGCGCGGGGCGCGACGGACTGGTCGGTCACCGTGCTCGATCAGACCGACGCGACGGGCTTCTGGCTCGAGCAGCAGCTCGTCGGCACCACGAGCTACATCGCGACCTTCTGGCGCAAGGGCGGCAGCGACCCCGACAACGGCGTGCGCCTCTTCGTCGTCGACTGACGACTCCCCGCGATTGCGGCGCCCGCCGAGGTGGTCGGCGGCGCTGGGATCAGGCGGCTTCGGTCGCGGCCGCGGGCGCGACCTCGAAGCTCACGGAATCCTGCTCGACGTAACGCCGGCGCGTATCGCACACGAGCGCGATGAGCGTGTCCCTGTCCACCAGCCCGGCGTCGAGCAGGGCGCGCATGTACCCATCCGCGTAGCCGTGCGCGCGGCACAGCTTCTCTCGGGCCGTGCCCTCGAAGCGCGCGCGCAGCACATCCACCAGAAGCCCACTCAGGGTCTCGAAGAGCTGTTCCTTGTCCATCGCCCGATCCTCCCGGCGACGCGCTGCCTCGCGAACGCGTCCGCCGGAACCACCCATGCAACGGAGCCCAGTCTCCCGTCAAAAAACCGGCGCGACGTCACTCGGAGGACCCAGGCGCGGCAGGTACGAAGCGCACCGCCTCGCTCGGCACCCACAGACGTCGGCCGAGGAACCCGACGCGCTCACCGGAGAGAGTGCATACGGCGTCCTGGGCCCTGGTGCGCGACGGGGCGAGGAGCGCCCACACCGGCAGAAGCGTGACGAACAGGGCGGCGGCGCGACGGGAGGGAGCCACGCACCTTCTGACAAGGCCCTACCCTACGAGTTCCCGCCCCTCGACCCGTACTGGCCCTTGTCCTCGAGGCGGCTTCGCGGGAGGGGCCACGTGGGTCGCCGGTCGATCCGCTCTCGTGACAACGGAAAGACACGGAACGCTTGACTACGCGACCCCTTGTGTGGCTAGAGAGCCACCGTCGTCAGGTGGTTCGGAGCCGTAGCCGCACAGCCTGATCGGAGCCACACACACCACGGGCCGGCGCAACGTGCGAGCCGCCCCCCCCACGGACTTGCGGTCCAGAGGAGGCCCCCATGCCGCGTACCCGTATCCTCGCCATCGCGCTCCCCATCCTCCTGATGCTCCTGGCCGCCTGCGGCTCCTCGAGCACGCCGCCGAACGGTGAGGCCGGGATGACGGGCGACGCGGGCCCGCAGAGCGATGCAACCGTCGACGCAAATCCCTGCGCCGCGATCCCCGCCGACCAGGTGTGCAGCACCGCCGGCCGGAGCTGCGACGGCGCGACCCTCGTCGACTGCGAGGCGGACGCGGACGGGTGCCTCGTCAAGACGACCACCGACTGCTCGGCCTCGCCGGGCGGCATCTGCGACGACACCGGCGCGACGCCCATGTGCCTGCTGCCGGCCGACCCCTGCGCCGCGATCCCCGACGCCGATCGCT
Organism: uncultured delta proteobacterium; assembly: GCA_963830115.1. Classification (GTDB taxonomy): domain Bacteria; phylum Myxococcota_A; class Polyangia; order Polyangiales; family CAWHLB01; genus CAWHLB01. The sequence continues at coordinate 360,932 of CAWHLB010000018.1, read as the reverse complement.
GCGACACCGTCGGCACCCAATGCACCGACGGCACGACGCTCGAGACCTGCGCCCCGGACGCCTTCGGCTGCCTGGTCAAGACCCCCGCCGACTGCTCGGCTCGGGCGGGGGGCACCTGCGACGGGACGAGCGTTCCTGCGACCTGCACCTTCACGAGCGACCCGTGCGAGGGCGTGACCCAGTGCACCGACCACGGTGCGACGCGGTGCGAGGGAGCGACCCTGGTCCAGTGCCGGCGCGACGCGTACGGCTGCTACGTCGACACACGAGACGACTGCACCAGCGCTTCGTTCGGCTTCTGCGACGACAGTAGCTCGACTGCGATGTGCAACACGGCGGCGACCGATCCCTGCATGGGCATGACCCAGTGCCCGACCGTCGGGGCGACCTGCGACGGCGACACGCTGCACGTCTGCGCCGAGAATGCCTTCGGCTGCGACGTCGAAGCGACGACCGACTGCACGGCATCGAGCATGGTCTGCGACGCGTCGATGACCGACCCGCCCGCCTGCGTCGACCCGTGCAGCCTGGTCACCACCTGCCCCGCAGCCGATTACTGCGACGGGGCAGATGCCGTGCACTGCGCCCCCGACGCCCATGGGTGCATGGTGGAGTCGTCCCGCGATACCTGCACCGCGACCCAGGTGTGCGACCCCGCGAGCGCGGCTTGCGTCGACGACTCGCTCTGCCCGGACGCGGACCGCACGATCCTGACCTGCTCGACCGGCATGATCTCCCTCGACGACGGTCGGGGGCTCGACGGACTTCGGGCCCTACGACGCGAGCTGCAACGCCTTCGGCGCCTACCCTGGTCCCGAGCACATCTTCCGCTTCCGAAACGAGGGCTCCGGGCGGACCGGCGTGACCATCCACACGGTGGCCGCATCGGGCGACTTCGATTTGTTCGCCATCTCGACGGCGGGCGGCGCTGCGGCCTGCGACGGGTCCGCCACCTGCGTCGCCCACTCGACCACGTCGACGGGCGACGAGTCGGTGACCTTCGCGGCCGACGCGGGCGAGGAGCTCTACGTGGTGGAGGACCCCTTCACGCCTGGCAGCACGGGCGGCGCGTTCACCCTGGAGGTGACCTGCGTACCCGTCGTCTGCGGCAACGGCACGATCGATCCGGGCGAGACCTGCGACGACGGCAACGCCACCCCTGGCGACGGCTGCGACGCCTCGTGCCAGATCGAGGGCGGCTACGCGTGCACCGGATTCCCCTTCGAGCTGCATGTCGACCTGCGGCAACGGGATAGTCGACGCGACCGAGACCTGCGACGACGGCAACGCCACGGCCGGCGACGGATGCTCCGACTCGTGCCAGACCGAGCCCGGCTACGCCTGCCACAGCAGCACCCCGATGACCCCTTCGACATGCGTGCTGCTCGCAGTCAACGCCGACTGCACGACCCCGACCGTGGTCACGGTTCCCTCGACCCTCACCGGTGAAAACACGGAGGGCGGGGGCTCGTTCGCCGGCACGGACATGAGCTGCGGTCCCACGCCGCCTCCGGGATTGGGGACGGCCTCGGCGCTGTACTACGAGGTCACGGTACCCGCCGGGGGCAGGGTGGCCGTGACGGTGACGCCAGACCCGGGGGTGGACGCGGTCATCGACGCCCAGGCGAGCTGCGGGGACACGACCTGCCTCGGGTACGCCGACCGCGGGGGGCCCGGTGCGAGCGAGGTCCTCGGGCTCGACAACACCACGGGCTCCGACGTCACCCGACTGGTCGCGGTGCGCCCCTTCAACCCCGGCACCCCCAGCGGCACCTTCACCATCGACTTGTCGGCGCCGGTCTGCGGCAACGGGACGATTCGAGGCCGCAGAGACCTGCGACGACAACAACAACTCGCCCGGCGACGGGTGCTCCGACACCTGCCAGTCCGAGCCCGGCTACACGTGCACGGGCGAGCCCTCGACCTGCACCCTCAACTGCGGCAACGGCGTGCTCGACTTCGGCGAGACCTGCGACGACAACAACACCACGCCCGGCGACGGGTGCTCCGACACCTGCCAGTCCGAGCCCGGCTACGTGTGCATCGGAACGCCCTCGACCTGCACCCTCACCTGCGGCAACGGCATGCTCGACCCCGGCGAGACCTGCGACGACAACAACACCACGCCCGGCGACGGATGCTCCGACACCTGCCAGTCCGAGCCCGGCTACACATGCGCCGGAGTCCCGTCGACCTGCACCTTCACCTGCGGCAACGGCATGCTCGACCCCGGCGAGACCTGCGACGACAACAACACCACGCCGGGCGACGGATGCTCCGACATCTGTCAGGCAGAGCCGGGCTACTCGTGCAGCGGAGCGCCCTCGACCTGCACCCAAGTCGCCACCGTGACGCCCGTCACGACGGCCTGCATCGACACGACGGGCGGCACCGATCTCACGGCCGGCATCGGCGACGATGTCGCGACGTCGATCACGGCGCTGCCGTTCCCGTTCACGCTCGAGGGCGACGCGGTGAGCGATTATTCGGTCACCTCGAACGGCTTCCTGCAGCTCTGGCCCTCGTCCTCGGGCACGCCCACGCTCCCCGCATTCATGAACACGCCCATCCCCGACTCGGCGGCCCCCCATGGCATGGTCGCCCCCTTCTGGGACGACCTCGTGAACACGCCCACCACGACCCTCCGGTCCATCGTGACGGGCACGGCCCCCGACCGCATCTTCGTGATCGAGTGGGGCCACTGGGCCCGGTTCATGGAAACGAGCGACGACCTGACCTTCCAGGTCTGGCTCCACGAGAGCGGCGGCCAGAATCGAGCTCCACTACTGCGACATGAGCGGCCCGAACGCCAACGCCACGGGCGCCAGCGCCACCATCGGTTACACGACCCTCGACGGCTCGACGGCCGTGCAGATCGCCACCGGCACCGCCGACTCCGCGGACACCGGGACCGGTTACGCGATCACGCCCCTCTGACCGGCTCGCCGCCGACGCGCGGCGCTCGTCGAGGCGCCGTGTGGTGTGCGGTACGTCGGACGGAGGGCGGACGAAGCCCCGGGACACCGGGGCCCCGACCGCGAGCGGGTGGGGAGCCACCCCGTGCGCTCGCGGGGGCGGCCGCGGTGACGGTCGGTCGGCCTTTCGGTCAGCCGCGGTACTCGAGGAGCCAGCTCGGACCATGGACGACGTTGATGCCGTCGACGAACCGGGCGAGCTCGGTGTCGGCGCCCGCGTCTTCGAACGCTTGGGCGTGCAGTAGCATCTGGGCCGCCGCGCCGGTCTCGTGGCCCGAGGCGTCCGGGTTGGAGCCGGCGATGCAGCGGATGCCGCTCGACGGATTGGTGAAGCGCACCCGGCGTTGACGCCCCAAGCCCCGTCATCCAGCATTCCGCCCCGGGCTTCAGATCACGGAGACCCATGAATTTCAAGCTGGTCCGAAAGAACCTGCCTTCTTTCGGAGAGATCTGGTTTCCGAAGGGCGGAGCCCATCAGATCGCGCACCTGGCATCCGAGGTCGACGAATACTTCGACTTCGCGGAGACCATCGATTTGCGCGCGGGCGACCTGGTCTTCGACGTCGGAGCGAATGTGGGCACCTTCGCAATGCGCGCCGCGTTCCGTCGTCGAGGGATTGCGCTTCGTGTGCGTCGAGCCAATCCCCGCTCTGTTCGCGGCGCTCACCCGCAACTTCGAGACGCATCCGCTTCTGAGAGAGTCGAAGCACAGCCTGCACCGCGTCGGCCTCACGTTCCCCAACGACGTGCCGGAAGCCGAGTTCCTCTTCTTCAGGCGCCTGCCGTGCGACAGCACTCGCCACATCGACGAGAAGCGGCGCGCCTTCGAGCAGTTCTTCGCCGCCGCGGGGGCCCAGGCGCGAGAGTGGTCCGAGCGCCGCATGGGCAGCACAATTGGCGGTGCCATGGGGAGCGCCTTCGCCGCCCTCGTCGCCGATATTCCGAAGGGACCGGTGGGCCGATGGGCGAGCGATCGCGCCATGGGCGCCACCTCGGTGAAGTGCCCGCTCGCCACCGCCGATGCCATTCTCGAGAAGGTCGGTGCCGAGGAAGTGGCCCTGCTCAAGGTGGACGTCGAAGGCGCCGAGCTCGATGTGCTACGCGGCCTCGGCCGAGACACCTGGCCCCGCGTGCGTCAGGTCGTGCTCGAGGGGCACGACCTGAATGGCCGACTCGGGGCCATCACGCGGTTGCTCGAGGACGAGGGCGGCTTCGGGCTGCGGATTGATGTTCCGGAGATCGCCCGACAGCGCGGCCTCGACAACTTCTTGCTGTTCGCCCACCGAAGGGCCGCCACCGCATGAGGCGGCCGCCTCTGGACATCGGGACGCGAGGCCCGGGGTGCGCGCCGCGTTCCCGCGAAGGAGCGCTGGGCGAGAGCGAGGCGCGCGCCTTCTTTCGTCGCTCCCGTCGGCGTGCCTGAGGAGAAGGGCGCCGCCCCGGGCTCGGGTTTGGGGCTCACGGTGCCGGGGGCGGGGATCGAACCCGCACGTGGGCGTCGCCCACCAGCGATTTTAAAGTCGCCTGCGTCTGCCATTCCGCCACCCCGGCCGAGGGTCGCGGTCAGGCTAAGAGGACGTCGTGGTGGCGGCGCATGGGTGGATGGGACGGCGACGCTGGGGCCCGTCCGGTCCCACGAAACCTAGCAGCCCGTCGAAACGCTGGCCAACGACAATACTAAAGTAATCGCTTGACCATCTAGCCGCGCAGAGATCACACCAGGGAAGGCGGCAGCCATTGCCCCGGGGGCCCGGGCGTGATAGCCGCATGGCGTGACGGTGGCGCCACATCAACTCGGGCGACGGCGCCGGACGGTCTTCGCGCTCGCCGCGGCTCTGGTCGCCCTCCTCGTCCTCGTCGGCCTGCCGACGCTGGCGGGCCTGCTCGTGGACGCGCGCTGGTTCGCCTCCGTGGGCCGCTCGGACGTCTTCTCGACCCTCCTCTGGACCCGGATCCTGCTCGGGCTCGGCGGTGGAGCGGCGGTGTTCGCCTTCCTTCTGACGAACCTGCTCACGGCCGTCCGCCTGACGCGCAAGAAGCCGCCCATGGCGCTCCGGAGCACCGAAGGCCTCATCCGGCTCGACCTGCACCGCGCCCTGCGCCGCCTCGTGCCCGTCGCCGCCCTCGTCATCGCCATCGTCATGGGGCTCGTCGTGTCGGGCCAGTGGGCGAGCTGGCTCAAGCTCACCCACGCCGTCCCCTTCGGCGTCCGCGACCCCATCTTCGGGCGCGACGTGGGCTTCTACGTCTTCGAGCTGCCCGTGCTGGCCCTCGGCCGCTCCTTCGCCATGACGCTCGTGGTGATCACCCTCATGGGGACGGCGGGCATCTACCTCGCCCGCGGCGCCCTCCTGTGGAACGGCCGCGGCCTCACGGCCGAGCGCGGCGTGCGCACCCACCTGAGCATCCTCGGGAGCCTGGTGTTCGCGCTCTTCGCCGTCGGCGCATGGCTCGCATCCGCCCAGCTGCTCTACTCCACCACCGGGCCGGTCGCTGGCGCGAGCTACGCGGACGTCCACGCGGCGCTCCCCGCGCTCCGTCTCGAGATGGCCGCGGCGGCGGTCGGGGCGGTGCTCGTCCTCGCCAGCGCCACGCGCAAGCGCCTCGTGCTCCTGTGGGCCGCCATCGGTTTGTACTTCGCGGTGGACATCCTCGGCGCCCACATCTACCCGAGCGTCGTGGAGCGCCTCGAGGTGGTGCCGAACGAGGCCGCGAAGGAAGCGCCCTTCATCGCGCGCAACATCGCGGCCACGCGCGCGGCCTTTGGCATCGACCACGTGGTGGACCGGGAGCTCGGGGGCGAGCGCGACCTCACGCCCAAGGACGTCCAGGCGAACCAGGCGACCATCCAGAACATCCGCCTCTGGGACCACCAGCCGCTGCTCGACACCTTCGCCCAGATCCAGGAGATCCGCACCTACTACGACTTCTCCTCGATCGACATCGACCGCTACCGCATCAACAACCACCTGCGCCAGGTGATGCTCTCGCCCCGGGAGCTGCTCACCAGCAGCCTGCCGAACCGCACGTGGATCAACGAGCGCTTCACCTTCACCCACGGCTACGGCCTGACCATGGGCCCGGTGAACAGCGCTACCGAGGAGGGCCTCCCGCCCCTGTGGGTGAAGGACCTGCCGCCGGTCTCCACGGTCCCGGAGCTCGCCGTGAAGCGCCCCGAGATCTACTTCGGCGAGGAGACGAGCGACTACGTCTTCGTGCGGACGAAGAACGCCGAGTTCGACTACCCGTCGGGCGACAACAACGTGATGGCGACCTACCGGGGGCGGGCGGGAGTGGGGCTCGGCTCGGCGATCACGCGCCTGTCAACGGCCGTCTCGCTCGGCTCGATGCGCATGCTGCTCTCGGACGACATCACGCCGAAGAGCCGCGTGCTGCTGCACCGCGACATCCGCGAGCGCATCCACGAGGTGGCCCCCTTCCTCACCCTCGACCACGATCCCTACATGGTCGTGCGCGCCGACGGTCGCCTCGCCTGGATCCAGGACGCCTACACGACCTCGCACCTCTACCCGTACGCCCAGCCCGACGCGGACGGCATCGACTACGTGCGCAACTCGGTGAAGATCGTCGTCGACGCCTACGACGGCACGGTTGACCTCTACGTCGCCGACGCGAAGGACCCGGTGTTGCGCACCTGGCGGAACGTCTTCCCGCACATGTTCCAGCCCCTGTCGAAGATGCCGGCGGACCTGCGCGCCCACCTGCGCTACCCGGAAGATCTCTTCCGGCGGCAGATGCAGAAGCTGACCATCTACCACATGGACAGCCCGACCCTCGTCTACGACCGCGAAGACCAGTGGCAGGTGCCGGCGATCACCCAGGGCCAGAGCCGTCAGCCGATGGAGCCCTACTACACGATCATGCGCCTGCCCGAGGAGCGCAGCGAGGAGTTCATCCTGATGCTGCCCTTCACGCCGAAGAGCAAGGACAACCTGGCGGCGTGGATCGTGGGGCGAAGCGACGGCGACCACCTCGGCCAGCTCGTCGCCTACCGCTTCCCGAAGGACCGGCTCGTCTTCGGACCGCAACAGATCATGAACCGCATCAACCAGGATGCGAACATCTCGCGACAGATCTCGCTGTGGGACCAGCGCGGCTCCCAGGCCATCCTCGGCACGTTGCTGGTGATCCCGATCGAGGAGTCGCTGATCTACGTCTGCCCGCTCTACCTGCGTTCGGACGGGGGGCGCATCCCCGAGCTCAAGCGCGTGATCGTCGTGTACGAGGGACGCATCGCCATGGCGCCGAACCTCGAGGGAGCCATCGCGAAGATCTTCGGCACGGGGAGCGCGCCGCTCGCGGTCGCGGCCGGAGGCGAGGGCGACGAGGGTGGTCCAACGGGCGACGAGGCCGCGGGAGCCCCGTCGGCGCAGGCGTCGGACGCCCACGGCGGGCAGCCCGCCGCGGCGGTCGCAGGGGCGGAAGGCCCGTCGACGGGGAGCGCCCCCTCGACGGGCGGAACGGCGAGCGACGCGGCCCTGCGACGCGAGGCGAAGGCCACCTACGACCGGGCCGTGGCGGCCGAGCGACAGGGCGACTGGGCGGGCTACGGCGAACAGCTCCATCACCTCGGGCAGATCCTGGAGCAGCTCGCCCCGCCGGGCGCGCCTTCCGGACCGCCGAGACCTGCGTCCCACGGGGCCGCGTCTCCTCCCGTCCCGGCCGCGGCCCACGCTGCGCCCCACCCGTAGATCCTTCTGCGCCGTGAGCCGTCTCAGCTCCCATGGGCCGACGTGCGCCCGGAAGGAGCCAGCCCCCATGGTGACCAAGACCCTCGTTCTCGCTGCCGCCCTCGCCTCCGCGGCAGCCTTCACGGCCCCGGCCTTCGCCCAGGACGCGTCGAGGACGCATGAGGATGCGGCCGTCCGCCGCACGGAGGTGACCTTCACCGACGCCGACCAGATACGCGGCAGCCGGAACAGCCCCTGGGGCGATCGCCTCCACGCCCGCGCCCGGAGCCGGCGCGAGTCCCTCATCCGCCCCCGCACCGGCTTCCTCCCCGAGCTGCTGAGCACCGTCGAAAAACTCTAGCGCCGGAAACGCGCACGCCCCCCTCGGGAGCCCCCGAGCACCCACCCGTCACGCGGCGTTCACCGGTTCTGCCTTGACCCGCGGCGCTCGTCCCGCATCCTGGACCCACCTCGGACCCCAAGGTGCTTCGCATGACACGGCCCTGCTTCCGCTCGCTCGTCGCCTCCCTGTCGCTTCTCCTGTTGCTCGCCGGATCCGGCTGCGGCGGCGACGACAGCAGCACGCCCACCGACGCGGGTCTGGGCGACAGCGCCATGCCGCCCGGCGACGGCTCCATGCCGCCCGACGGCCCCCTTCCCGACGGCGGCCCCGTCAGCTGCACCCCCTCGCCCCAGGCCCCGGCGCCCACCATCACCACCTGCGCCGGCGCCTCCCTGCCGCCTCCCTCGAGTGGCACGTGCACCGTCGAGGCCGGCGACCAGAACCTCCTCATCACCGGCGACGTCCTGACCCCGGGCGAAGTGCTCCGGGGCGGCCAGGTCCTCGTCGACCCCACCGGCCACATCACCTGCGTCGACTGCGACTGCTCCGGCACGGCGGGCGCGTCGACCGCGACCAAGATCACGCTGCCCCAAGGGCGTCATCTCGCCGGGCCTCATCAACACCCACGAGCACATCACCTACGCCCAGAACTCGCCGTAGATGATGACCGGCGAGCGCTTCGAGCACCGCCATGACTGGCGCCGGGGCCTCAACGGCCACACCCGCATCCCCTACTCGAGCGGCGCCTCGCACGCCGAGATCGCCTGGGGCGAGCTGCGCCACCTCATGGGCGGCGCCACCTCCCTCAACGGCTCGGGCAGCGTCTCCGGCTTCCTGCGCAACCTCGACCGCTCTTCGCTCGAGGAGGGCCTCGCACAGCGGGCCGTCCACTACCAGACCTTCCCCCTCGACGACTCGAGCGGCACCACGCAGACCAGCGACTGCGACTACGGCTCGGGCCCCGACACCGAGGCCTCGATCGCCTACGACCACTCCTACATGCCCCACGTCGCCGAGGGCATCGACCAGCGCGCGCGAGAACGAGTTCGAGTGCGAGCGCACCGGCGCGCGACGACCTCATACAGCCCCAGACCGCGATCATCCACGGCGGTCGGCCTCGTTGCCGCCCGACTATCGAGCTGATGGCCCACGACGGCACCTGCCTCATCTGGTCGCCGCGCACCAACATCACCTCTACGGCGACACGGCGCGCGTCACCGAGATGGCCGCGCGCGCGGCGTCCACATCGCGCTCGGCACCGACTGGATCCCCAGCGGCTCGATCAACATGCTGCGCGAGCTGCGCTGCGCCGATCAGTTCAACACGAGCTACCTGAACGGCTTCTTCACCGACCAGCAGCTGTGGCGCATGGCCACGCGTCAACGCCGCCGAGGCCCTCGCCGACGGCGACGTGATCGGCATCCTGGCCATCGGCAAGGTCGCCGACATCTCCATCTTCGACGAGCTCCACCAACGACGCCTTCCGCGCGGTCGTCGACGGCCGAGCCCCCGGACGTCGCGCTCGTGATGCGCGGCGGCAAGCCGATCTACGGCGACGCCGACGTGGTGGCGGCCCTGCCCACCGGCGACGCCTGCGACACGCTCGACGTCTGCGGCGTCCAGAAGCGCGTCTGCCACCAGCGCGAGATCGGCAAGTCGCTGTCGCAGCTCTCAGACCGCGAACGGCGGCAACCTACGGCGCGTTCTTCTGCGGCACGCCGGACCAACGAGCCGACCTGCGTGCCCGCGCGCAACGCCATGGCCCCCTGCCGAACCCCGTCGTCAACGGCTCGACCGTCTACACGGGCAGTCACGGACGCGACCGACTCCGACGGCGACGGCATCCCCGACGCCAGCGACAACTGCCCCGACGTCTTCAACCCGATCCGGCCGCTCGACGACGGCGTCCAGGCCGACTTCGACGGCGACGGCGTCGGCGACGCCTGCGATCCCTGCCCCCGACCCGGCCAACACGACCGACTGCCCGCCGCTTCAATCCCTCCGACCCGACGCCGACGGCGTGCCCGACGCGACCGACAACTGCCCGGGCCGCTCCAACCCGGACCAGACCGACAGCGACGGCGACGGCAAGGGCGACGCCTGCGACGCGTGCCCGAACGACGCCAACCCGGGCAGACCCGGCTGCCCGACGACGATCTACGACGATCAAGACGGTGCGGATGCGGCTCGGTGCTCCGACATCGCGCTGTCGCAGGCGCGCTGGTCACCGGCCGTCGCGCCCAACGGCTTCTTCCTCCAGGTCAAGGAGACGCGACACCGGCGTACACGGGCCCCGACAACTCGGGCGTCTTCGTCTACGCGCCGGCCAACGGGGACCTGCGCGGTCGGCGACCGCGTCGACATCACGCAGCGCGACCCGGCCGACTACTACGGCGAGATCCAGCTCGACAGCCGGTCGTGGTCGGCGTGTCGAGCGGGCGAGGCCCCGCCCGCGCCGATCGCGTGATCGCCCGCCGAAGTCGCCACCGGCGGCCCCGCGCCGACGCCCTCGAGGCGTGATCGTCGCGCGTCACGAACGTCGACGTGACCGACGTCGCGCCGGCGCCCGGGTCCGGCCGACTCGGCCCCGACCAACGAGTTCGTCGTGACCGGCGGGCTGCGGATCGACGACCTGCTCTACCTGGTCACCCCGTTCCCGCTGGTCAACCAGAACTTCGCGTCGATCACGGGCATCCTCGCCTTCCGCAACGACAACGACAAGATCCTCCCGCGCGACGCGTCGGATGTGGCGCTCGGGCCGCCCGTGCTGGTGGATCTGGAGCCGGCCCTGAGCTTCGCGCGCGAGGGCGGAGCGAGCGGGCCGAGCTTCCCCGACGCGCTCACCGTGCGCCTGAGCCGCCCGGTCGCCGCCGACACGGTCGTGACCTTGATGTCGAGCGATCCGGGCCTCGGGGTGATGGACGTGACGGTGCCCATGGGCTCGAGCACGGCCGTCGTGCCAGTCACTCCCGTGACGGCTTCCACCACGGCCTACACGGTCACGGGCATGCTCGACGGGCGCATGGCGATGGCCGACGTGCGCGTCATCGGCACGGCCGAGGCGCCCAGCACGGTGACCATCACGCCCGCGACCCAGACCGTGGTGCCCGGCGGGACCGCCACCTACACGGTGGCCCTCGACATCCCCGCACCGTCGACCGGCGCGGACGTGTCCCTCATGGTCGACGCCGGCGGCACGGTGCCCATGACGGTCACCGTGCCGGCCGACACCCTGTCGGCGGACTTCGACTTCACGGCGGACGCGACGACGGGTACCTCGACCATCACCGCCACCCTGGGCACGGCCATGGACACGGCCCAGGCGGTCGTGAGCAACCTGGCGGGCACGGGCCTGTCGATCAACGAGATCGACTACGACCAGCCCGGCGCCGACTCGGCGGAGTTCGTCGAGATCTACAACGCGGGCAGCGCGTCGGTGGACCTGACCGGTCTCGCCGTCGTGCTCGTCAACGGAAGCACGACCCCCGCGCCCGAGTACGGGCGGGCCACCCTGAGCGGCACGCTCGCCGCGGGCGGCTTCCTCGTCGTGGGCATCCCGGGCCAGACCCTGACGCTTCCGGCCGGCGTCACACGCGTCGACTTCTCCGGCACCACGGGCATCCAGAACGGGCCTCCGGACGGGGTCGCCCTCGTCGACACCGTCGGCCTCCGCGTGGTGGACGCCCTGAGCTACGAGGGCGCCATCACCATGGCGAGCATCATGGGCTTCTCGGCGCCCGTGAACCTGGTCGAGGGAACCGCCGCCACGGCCGTCGACAGCGGCGCCGGCTCGCTCGTGCGGCTGCCCGACGGCCACGACACGGACAACGCCGACGCCGACTGGAGCCTGAGCGCCACGCCGACGCCGGGCGCGCCCAATATGTGAGCCCTCGGCGTCGGCCGCCCTGGCGAAATATCGCCCCCAGACCACCCCATGAGGGGCGCCTTTGGGCCCCTCCCCCGTTGCACTTCCGCCAAGGCTGGCTACTGGTGGCGGAACCGCGCCTTGGACGGCGCCACTTGACCCAGGGGGAGGGACATGCGGCTCGATAGCATTGTGTTCGTTTCGGCGGTGCTCGCTCTCGGAGGCGCGCTCGCCGGTTGCACTTCGTCGACCTCGGGGACCGATGCCGGGCCCACCGACGCGGGCGTCATGGACACGGGGGTCATGGACACCGGCGTCGGAGACGCGGGCGTGGACTCGGGTCCGGCCGACGCCGGTCCGACCGACGCCACCATGGACGCGGGCATGATGGGTATGTGCACCAACGCGTCCGACGAAGCCGTCATCATGAGTCAGGACGTCACGGCAATCGCGACGAACTGCGGACTGATGTGCATCACGTCGACGAACCCGAACTGCACCAGCGACTGCATCGTGATGCAGACCGGAATGCCGGACGGCGGGCTGCCCGACGGTGGGAGCGCCCTGTCGGCCGCGTGCGCCATGTGCTACCAGGACGTCGTCCAGTGCGCGGCCACGCACTGCTTCTCGGAGTGCTCGACCGCGCCCGACGGCATGGCCTGCCTCGACTGCCGCTGCGGCCGCACGGGCGACATGGTGAACTGCGAGGCCATGTACACCACCTGCTCCGGCATCCCCGCTACCGCCTGCTCGATGTAGCGACGCTCCTCTCCCCCTCCCGCGAGCGGGAGGGGGTCGGGGGCAGGTCTCCCGCCGCTCGGCCGAGCCCATCCTGGGCGCGCCTCGACACGCACCCTTTCGTCTCCTGCCCCGTTGCGCTTCGGTCAGAGCTGGCATAGAAGCGGCGGATCGCGCTTTGGGTGGCGCCATTCACCAGGGGTAGGACATGCGGCTTGAAAGTGTCATTTTCTTTTCGGCAATGCTCGCGCTCGGCGGCTGCGGCGGCTCCTCGTCATCGGGCACCGACGCAGGCGGCGGCGGCACCGACTCGGGGACCGTGACCGACTCGGGGACCGTGACCGACTCGGGGACCGTGACCGACTCGGGGACCGTGACCGACTCGGGGACCGTGACCGATGCCGGCGTTCCGACCGATGCCAGCATGAGTGGCATGTGCACCAACACCTCGGACGAGGCGGTCATCATGAGCCAGGACGTCCCGTCGATCGCCGCCAACTGCGGCGTGACCTGCATCACGTCGACGGACGCGAACTGCATCGCCAACTGCGTCGTGGCCGCGACGGGCATGCCCGACGGCGGGCTTCCGGACGGCGGCAGTGCCCTGTCCGCGGGCTGCGCGAGCTGCTACCAGATCGTCGTCCAGTGCGTGGCCATGAACTGCCTCTCGGACTGCCTGGGGGCGCCCGACAGCATGGCCTGCCTCGACTGCCGCTGCGGCCGCAGCGGCCCGATGGTCGACTGCGAGGACATGTACACGCCCTGCTCCGGCATCCCCGCGACTGCCTGCACCATGTGAAGCGACGCGACTGTCGCGTGGCGCCCTGATCGAAGCGCCACGCGGCATCACGATCGCACCGCGCGTAGGGCACGGCTGATCGGGCTGCGCCCTTCGTCCCATGGGATCCTTGGGACGGGGATGGCCGGCCCGACTGGGCACGCCACCGTCAGCGCGGCGGGCCCCGCAGCCTCCCCCTCCCGCCTCCCGGGAGGGGGTCGGTCCGCGAGCTTCTCGGCGGGCCCCGGCCTCCTCTTCGCGTCCCCTGCCGCGTTGCGCTCCGGCCGAAGGTGGCATAAAAGCCCAAGATCGCGCTTTGGGTGGCGCCCCTTCACCAGAGGTAGGACATGCGGCTTGGAAACGTGATTTTCTTCTCGGCAACGCTCGCCCTCGGTGGCGTGGTCGCCGGATGTACCAGCTCTCCGTCCGGCGGTGGTCGGCCGGACTCGGGAACGGTGGGTGATTCCGGCAGCACGCCGCCCGACTCCGGCAGCACGCCGCCCGACTCCGGCAGCACGCCGCCCGACTCTGGCAGCACGCCGCCCGACTCCGGCAGCACGCCGCCCGACTCTGGCAGCACGCCGCCCGACTCCGGCACCGCCAGTGGCATGTGCACCAACTCCGCCGACGAGGCCGTCTCGGCGAGCCAGGACATCCCGAGCATCGCCGGCACCTGCGCCGAGAACTGCTTCTTCATGCCTTCGGCGCCCCCCACGTGCGTCCAGGACTGCATCGTCATGATGACCGGCATGGCCGGGAGCGCCCTCTCTGCCAGCTGCGCGAGCTGCTACCAGATCACGACGAACTGCGCCGCCATGCATTGCGCGGCGGACTGCCTGAGCTCGTCGACGAGCATGGCCTGCATCGACTGCCGCTGCGGCCGCACCCGCGACATGGTCAACTGCGAGCAGATGTTCGCCGACTGCTCCGGCCTGGCCGACCCGACCTGCACGATGTAGCGGGCGCGGTGCGCGTGCCGGCGGCAGCCTGGTCGCCGGTACGCTCCGCTCCCGTTCACGCCGAGGCGCGGGAGAGGGCGCCGAGCAGGCTGCGGAGGCGCGGGATCGCCGCGCCGATCCGGGTGCCGTACCAGAAGAGGTCCTTGCCGCTCACGAAGGCGATGGCGCCGCGTTGCGCGGCGGGGATCTCGAGGCCTCGGAACACCTCGGCGTTGGCTTCCGTGAAGCGGTGGGGCTCGTCCGGCAGGAGGATCGCCTCGGGCGCCCGCGCGATCACCTCCTCGAGCGTGACCCGCGGGTAGCGCGTGTCGCGGTTGCGCGTGCGTTCGGGCGGAAGGGGCGCCGCACGGCCCAGGTCGGCCGCGAGGGGATAGCGCCGCGGGCGGTCGAGGAAGACGTTGACCGCACCGCACGCCTCGAGCATGTCGCTCGCAAAGGCGCCGCCGTCGAAGGTCATGAACGGGTCCATCCAGATCGGGACGAAGACGCGCAAGGGGGGTCGGTCCGCCGACGCCGCGCGGCGTGCCTCTGCGAACGCGCGCTCGGCCGCCTGGAGCGCCGGCGCCTGCACCGGGTCGACACCGAGCAGCGTCGCGAGCGAACGCAGGTAATCGAGCGCCTCGGGCACGGTGCACGGAAAGCTCACGTGGACGGGCAGCCCCGCCGCGATGAGCGCCTCCACCAGCGGCCGCGCGTTCTCCTCCTTGTTCGCGAGCACCAGGTCCGGGTCGAGGACGCGCACGGCGTCCACCTCGAACTTCTTGGTGCCGCCCACGCTCGCCACCGCTTCGATGCGGCCGGCGGGCTCTTCACAGAAGTCGGTCCGCCCCACGAGGACGCCCACGCCCGCCAGATCGGCCACCGCCTCGGTCTCGCTCGGCACGAGGGAGACGACCCGGCGCGCAGGCCGGGCGAGCTCGACCCGCCGCCCGAGCGCATCGACGACGGCGATGCCCATGCCCCTTCCCTACCCGCTCGCGCCGTGCCGGTCGACCGCTACGGGCCGATGCCGAGGGCGCTCGGCTCGAAGCGCGCGTGGACCTGCCGCGCCGGGCCCTGGGCCGCCGGATCGCGCAACGACACGCCGTGCAGCGCGAAGTCGCGGCTCATCTCGGGGAGCATCGCGCGGATCTTCTGGGCCGTGCTCTCGAAGGCGATGTCCTCCACCTCGCGCCGGTAGAAGTACTTCATCGGCGAGCCGCCCATGATGCGCATCTCCTCGGCCTCGGGACGGAAGAGGTAGAAGCACACGTCGGGGAACATCTCGTGGATGGCACGCACGGCCTTGTCGAAGCGGCCGTTGATGAGCGCCTTGAGCCCCTGCATGGTGCCGAACACACCGCCGCGCGCGTGCACGTAGCCCGCCTCTTCGGAGCGCACCGGCACCAGCGGATTGACGAGCACCACGAGGGTCGCCCCCTGGCGGACGGCGACACGCATGTTGGTCGTGCGGCTGAAGGCGCCGTCGATGTAGTAGCGACCGTCGATGCGCTCGGGCCGGTAGAAGGGGACCAGGCCCGTGGAGGCGCGCACGGCGCGGTGGACCGGGACGTGGCGCAGCCCCTCCTCGCCGAAGACCACGGCCTGGGCCGTGTCCTGATTGGTGGCGCCGACGAAGAGCGGCCGTCGCAGCCCGTCGAAGCGGTCGCTCATTCCGGGCTTGGTGAGCTCGACCTGCAGCCAGGCCCGCAGCCGGTCGCCCGCGAACACGCCCGAGGGAAGCGCCCGCGCAAACGACGACACGGCGCCGCGCGGCCCTTCACCCCCGCGCAGAAGCTCGCGCCCGAGGCCAAAGAGGCGGCTCCCGAGCTCCCGGAAGTTCGGGTCGAAGATGTCGCGCCGCGTGAGGGCATCGATGCGCGCGCTCTCGCCCGACAGGCCGCGGGCGATCTCGTCGGGCCCGATCCCGTTCGCTAGGAACGCACCGAGCACGGCGCCTGCGCTGATGCCGCAGAAGAGGTCGAGGTCGACGACGGAGCGATCGGCCAGGAACGAGTCGAGGGCCCGGAGCACGCCGAGCTCGATAGAGCAGCCCTTCGATGCCACCGCCCGCCAGGCACAGGGCGATGCGTCCGCCACTGCGGCGGACGAGCAGCCCCTCGAGCCGCCCGAGGAGTGCATCCACGTCGGGCGCGACGAGCACGCTGCCGACACCGTGGCCGCCGAGGTGGAACGAGGTCTCGGCGCCGACGAAACCGGCGTCGACGATGCCCACGACGCGATCGCGCGGGATGAACGCGTGGATGCCACCCTCGGGGTAGAGCTTGACCAGCAGGCGGGCGGCCCGGGTCAGGGCGAAGGGGCCGCCCTCGCTCGGGTTGTCGCCCTCGGCGGCGAAGGGCTCGAGGCGCGTGTCCACGACCAGCGCGTCGACCGGTCGCTCCCCGAGGAAGCCCAGGGCCGCCCCGGCTTCGGACACGGAGTAGAACCGAGTGCCGTCGTTTACGGCGTCTCCGCCGACCACGATGGAGCCGTCTGCGAGCCTGCGGCTGTCGGGCCGGAGGAGCAGGCCGAGCGGATCACCACCCGAACGGTAGCCGCCCACGTAGAGGACCGTGTGCATGTACCCGGTCGGGGACTCTACCCCGAGCGGCTCCGTTTCGCGAATCGGTTGCCGGGACCAAGGAGTGTGCGTCGCACCCCTTGGTGCCCTTGGTGCCGCGAAGATTGCTCCCCGCGCAACCCGGATGGTACGATGGGCCCGTGTCGCCTCGGTCCCTCGCCGTGGCTGCTGTCGTGAGGGGGAGAAGGACCATCACGTGAGCACAGCCGACCTGGAGCGGGTGAAACAGGCCCTCTTGGACGCCGGCGTCGAGATCTACCGCACGAGGCAGGGCGAGGGGGAGATCCAAGTCGCCGAGCGCGTCCGTCTGCACATCATGGACTCGGGTGTGCGGATCTGTGTCGGCTCGCCTCTGCGCGTCCGGTTCACGGCGCGTTCGCAGCAGTCGGACTTCCCGAACGAGACCCCCGAGCACCTCTTCGGTCGCGTGCGGGATCTGGTGGGCGAGGACGCGGACCAGCAGGGCTTCGCGGAGGCGACGACCTCCACGGTCGAGGTCAAGGACCCGGTGGATGACCACAAGATCCTCGACGTGTGGCACGAGGTCACCTACGAGAAGACCGTCGACAGCGTCAACGACGTGGTGGACGAGGTCCGCTGGGCCCTGCTGATCGAGAAATACGTCAGCCGTCACTGACGCGCGGCGCCGGCCCGCATTCTCGCAGGGGTCGCACGAACGAAGACGGGGCCGCGCGTCTCCGCACGACCCCGTCCATGTCTCAGCGGGTGCCTCGACTACTCGAGCTTCACGACCTTCTCGGCGAACTGCCCATTGGGGCCGTCACGCAGATCGAACTGCACCTGCTGACCCTCCTTGAGCGTGCGGAAGCCCTCCCCGTCGATCTGTGTGTAGTGCACGAAAACGTCGGGCCCCTCGTCCTGGACGATGAATCCCCACCCCTTCGCGTTGTTGAACCACTTGACCTTACCAACAGCCATTTACGTCCCTCCACTAACGGCGGAATGAGGCTTCCGCCGCTCCCTCCGCGGCTGGCTTCCCCCAGACCTGCCGCATGCCCCGAGGAGATGAACGCAGGGTTACCGCACCGACGCTGAACCCCCCCTGGAGCGGCCGGAACACTAGCCCGCAGCCCGCGTCAGTCAAGGAATTTTCGAGTACCGCACGACGGTGCTGAACGCCCGTGCAACAAGGGTCCCGCATCCCCTTCGGGGTCGGCGCGCGGAGGCCGATCTCAGGGCCGCGTCAGCTCGCCGCCGAGACGCCGCACGAGGCGCGCGAGGCGAGCCATGGACGCGCCCTGCCGAACCAGAAGGCCGTCCTGTGGCAGCTCCGACAGGAGCTCCGCACCTTCCTCGTCGGCCAGGAGCGCCGCGCGCAGGGTGGGGTCGTCGACGGCCAGCACACCGTCGGCACGCTCGAGCGCGCACATCAGCCGCGCGCGTCGGGCGGCCGCGAGGGCCCGCTTCGCGCCCGCGTCGAGCTCGCCCTCGGCCACGGCCGCAATCCGCTCGGCCACCTCGTCTGGCCCGAGCCCTCGCTCGAAGGCCCGACCCACCGTGTCCGCGTCCATCTCGAGGAAAACGTCGCCATCGGCCGCGAACGGATTGGCCGCGTCCGACGCCACGACCAGAGCGGCCACGGGAATGCCGCGCCCTACCCGGAGCCGCCCCGACCCGACCCACTCACCGCTCGGATCCGCGGCCGGCTCGGGCTCACCGGCGAGCCAGCGCCGCGCCCGCGAAGATAGGCGCACCACCTCCCCCGCATCCCCGCGGCCCCGATCGAGGGCACCGAGGGCCGGCAAGGAGGCCTGCAGCATGGCGCGGACGATCTCGGTGAGATCGCGGGGGAAGGCCTCGGGCGCGCGGCTCCGGGCGCGGTCGAGCAGACGGGCGGCACTCGTGGCGCGCAGGTCGGCGAGGGTGGCACGCACCACCTCGTCGGCGTTGGCGAAGCGGGAGGCGGGAAGGGTTTCGAGCACATCGACGAGCGCCTCGCGCAGGGGAGGGGTCGGTGTGGGTACGCGCGCCAGACGCTCGGTGGCACGAAAGCCATCGCTGGGCTCGCGCGCCTCGTCCCACGCACCTCCGCGCTGCCACTGGGCAAAGAGCTTCGCGCCGGCGTGGGCGATCGGTGCCTGGGAGGCCACGAGGCCTTCGGCACGGCCGAGGGCGGTTAACATCTCGGCCGCCGCGGGGTCGAAGCCCGCGGCCCGGGCGGCACGGCGCACGGCGCTCCTCGGCGCCCCCGCCTCGGAACGAAGGGCGACGCCATCGGCGCGAAACGCAGCCATCAGGGCCACGACGGCGGCCGACGGATCGAAGCCGAGGCGCGCGCGGGAAGGCGTCAGGTCCACCGTCGCGGTGCGCGTGACGACGTGGGCGCGGGCGCTGGCCGCCGCGATGCGCCGTGCGCGACCGACGACGGCGGCGACCTCCGCGGGAATGGCATAGAGACCGGTGGCGCGGGGCAGGAGCAGGCCGTGACGCATGCAGCTCCGCGCTCTTGGAACGCGGGGGCAGCGCGGCCTGGGCATAGCGCGCGGGGTCGCGCTCGAGATCGAGCAACTCGGCCGTCTCGAGCTCGCCACCGCGGGCGTCGATGGCCGACGAAAGGCGGCGCGTCTCGGCAGGCAGATCGGACAGGAGCTGCTCCACCGTGGCCCGATCCTCCAGATCCTCGAGGAGGGCTTCCAGAAGGAGTGGCCGGGGCAGCGCGCGACGATGGAGGAAGCGGGTCGCAGCCAGGGTGTGGAGGGTCTCGTCGTCGATGCCGGCGAGCAGCAGCCGCGCCGCGCGTGGATGGTCGGCGGCCGAGCGCGGGATGAGCACGCGGTAGGCGCCCGGCATTACGACACGGCTCGGGTCCTCCGGGTGGACGAAGACCAGATCGCCACGCACCAGGGCCAGCACGCCGCCCCCGAGGAGCTTGCGGGGCACCCCCTCGGGATGGCTCGCGAGCAGGCGCGCGGCGGCCCGCGCCTCGTCCGGCCAGGAGGACGCCGCGGTCAGGGCGGGAGGCGAGGCCAGGGCCCGGGCCGCCTGCTCGTGGGGCGACAGACGCTTGCGCTCGTCGATCACGACGCCCCGTCGCGCGCACAGGGCCGCGAGCACGTCGGAGCTCTGGGCGGTAAGAAGGTCGAGCAGGCGCATCGGGTGTGGCTGTGTGCATAGCGCCGCGGGACGCGTCCGCAAAGGGCCGTGCTACGTCTCGGGCATGCGCGCCGTACTCATCGCCCTCGCTTCCTTCGGGCAGGGGGAGCTCGTGCCGCCCTCCCCGGGATCGCAGGAGGGGCGAAGCCGCGACGAGAGCTCAGGCACCTTCGGCGTAGGATACGCCTTGGCCACGGGGTTACCCTTCGGATGCCGAACGGTTCACCGGCTCCCTCCCCCGCGGCTCCGGGATCGCAGGAGCGAAGCGACGACAACTCCGTTCGGCCCGAGTTCCATGCTCCACCGTGCTCTTGATCCTGGCCCGTCGAAGCGCCCCCTCGGCTTGCTCGCCGTCGCCGCTCTCCTGATCGCGGGTTGCGGCAGCGCGCGCCCGCCAGCGCGAACGCCCACCCACCTGCGGGCGGCGGCTCACCGCCCCTCCTTCGCCGATCGCGCCGAGCAGGCATGGAAGCGGGGCGACCTCGAGGGAGCGGCCACGGCGGCAGCCAACGCCCTGCAACTCCATCCCGACGACCGGCGTGGCCTCGCCATCGCGGCACGGGTAGACCTGGCCCGCGGCCGCAACACCGAGGCGATCCGCACCCTGGCAGGCACGCACGATCCCGAGCTCGTGCGCCTGCGTGCCCACGCCTACCTGGCCCTCGGCAACCTGGGCGCCGTGGCACGCGACCTCGGGGAGATCGCCGAGGGCACGCCGGGTCCGGTCCTGGCCATGGCCCGGGCCGGAGCGGGCCATCCAATCTACCGACTCGAGGGCACACCGGAGGCGACCGTGCCCTTCGTCGCCGACGCATCCTTGCCGGTGGTGGCGATCGGCCTCGGCGACCGCACGGTGCACGCGCTCGTGGCCACGTCGACGGACGTGATGGTGGTCGATCGCTCCGTGCAGGCCGCGGGGGGGCTCGTCGATCGCCTTTCCGTCGGAACGCTCGTCGTCCGGGACGTGCCGTTCCTCTCGGGCGATGTGCGTTCCCTCGCAACTCAGGTCGGCACCCCGATCGACGTGGTGATGGGCACCGATCTCTTGCTCCGGCTCCACGCGACCATCGACGGGCGCGCCAAGGCCTTGACGGTGCGCGCCCAGGCGCCCGATCCCGGAGCCACGGCGACCATGCCCTTCGTGACCCTGGACGGCGCCCACATGCTGGTCCTAGCGGACCTGGACGGGTTCGTGGGATGGTTCACACTCGACACCGCGGGCCTGTTTCCCGTCGCGGTCTCCGCCGAGGCCCTTGTCCAGATGGGGCTCGCCCCGGGCCGCCTCCACGCCGTCCCCCAGGCCCCCTCGCCGGACGTGAAGCTGTTCACAATTGCCCACGTGCGGATCGGCTCCACGCAGATCGACGGGGTGCCGGGGGTCACGGGTCTGGTCCCGCCGAGCATGGCCCGGGACATGCGCGCGCCCGTGGCGGGCATGATCGGCGACCAGATCTGGAGCGAGCTGCGCATCACCTTCGACCCCGACCAGCGCCTGGTCCGCGTCAAGTAGCGAGCGCTCGGGCCAGTTACGGCTGCAAGCGCTCGACCCGGTATCCCTCCCCGTCACGCACGTAGGAGAAGCGGTCGTGCAGGCGGTGGTCGCCGGCCCGCCAGATCTCGATCCGGCGGGGGCGAACCCGGTAGCCGCCCCAGAAGGGCGGCCGCGGCACGGGCTGGCCCGCGAAGCGTTGCTCCGTTTCGCGGTAGCGCGCTTCGATCGTCGCGCGCGAATCCACGGGCTCGCTCTGGCGCGAGGTCCAGGCCCCGATCTGGCTGCCCCGCGGACGGCTCGCAAAGTATGCGTCGGACTCCTCGGCCGGCACGCGCTCGGCCGGCCCCTCGACGCGCACCTGCTCGCCGAGGGTCGGCCAGTGGAACGCGAGAGCGACGTTCGGGTTGGCGCCGATGTCGGCCGCCTTACGGCTCCCGTAGTTGGTGTAGAAGACGAATCCGCGCGCGTCTGCGTCCTTGAGCAGCACGAAGCGCACGGCCGGGAGCCCCTCGGCGTCGACGGTCCCGAGGGCACACGCCGTCGCGTCGAAAGGCTCGCGCTCGCGCGCTCTCTGGAGCTCTCGCCGGAACCACTCGATGGGGTCGGTAGGGGAATCGCTCATGCGGGCTGGCGGAGCATAGTACCTCCGCCGATCGGGGCCAGGCTCCGCGGGCCCCCTTGACTGTCGTGGCGCGGCGCCCCATTTGGGAGACATGGGGCGACACCTCACGCTGGATGCGGCCAACGGCTTGTTGCCCGCTGTGACGAGGCGCCTCGAGCGCGCGATGCAGCTGCACTTGCTCCTGCGGAACGCGGCCGAAGAGCTGTCGGAACACGGATGTCGTGTCACGCCCGAGGTGCTCGCCGGCGAGGAGGAGCCACCCTTCGTCCGCGACGACCTCCAGCCCCTGTTGCTTCGGGCCCGCGGCGAGTACGAGCTCGTGTGCGAGGAGATCGCCGCGATCCAGGCGCTCGGCGGCGAGGTCAGGGGCCTGGACGAGGGTCTGGTCGACTTCTGCTCCTGGCTCGACGGCCACACCGAGGTCCTCTTGTGCTGGAAGCTCGGCGAGCCGCGGATCGAGCACTATCACCCCCTGGCGGGGGGGTTCGCGGGGCGGCGCCTGATCTTCGGCCACGAGTTCCTCGCGTCGCCAGCCGGCCTGACCACACACCCCCGTTGACGCCCCGTCCCGGCGCGGCGCCGCGGCTTCCCGAGCCCTCTCGGGGCTCCCCGCCTCGGCCCGGTCGACGCCCGGAGGCCGGGGCCCACGGGCCCAGGGACGGGGTGGCCACGCCCCCCGGCGAGGCTGCACGCACGCGCTCCCCTCTCGACTTCCCCCGTGCTCTCCGTGCTAGGGTTCGCGTGCTTCGTAATGGATGCCATCGCCGAGGACTTGATCGCCCGGCTCCGACGAAACCCGGAGGACTCGCAGGCGTTTGCGGCTCTCAGGGCCCATTACCAGCGCATCGGCGACTGGGCGTCCATGGTCAACCTCCTCGAGGGCTGGGCCGCACGCAGCCCTGACCCCTCCGCGTCGTCCGGGGCCTTCTACGAAGCCGCCGAGATCGCGTTCCGCTACATGAACGCAACCGGACGGAGCGCCTCCCTGCTCGAGCGGGCCCTCGAACGCAACCCGCTGTACATGGATGCGTCGGTGCGGCTCGCTGATCTCTACCAGACCACGGGCGACGATCGGCGTCTGCTCGACGTGCTCGAACGCCGGGCAGCCGCCCTCACCGGCGCCAACGCCGATCCGCGCCACATCGCCGCCGCGCACCACCAGATGGGCGAGCTCTGGGAGCATCGCTTTCAGCGGCCCGACCGGGCCCTCGGCCACTACCGGACGGCGTTCGAAACCGACCCGAGCCTGGTGTCGGCCATCTACGCGGCCCGCGAAATCTACCGCAACGCCGGCAACTACAAGGTCGCCGCCACCCTCTTCGAGCTCGAGGCCAAGGCCGAGCCGGACCCGGTCCGCAAGGTGGCCCTGCTGCGCGAGCTTGCCCACCTGCGCGCCGAGCACCTGGGCGACCTGGAGGGCGGCATCGTGGCCCTGCGTCGTGCTCTCAACGCTGGGCCGGGCGACCTCAACGTGATGCACGACCTGTCGACGGCCCTGCTCCTGCGCGCCGAGCAGGTCGGCGGCGGCAAGCTCGCGGCACGGGACCGGCAGGCCGGCGCTGACCTCTTGCTCGAGATGGCCCAGCGCGTGCCGCCGGACCACGCACTGGCCTATTGCGAGGCGGCGCTCGACGCGGTGCCCGAGCACGACGCGGCCCTCGAGACGCTCGAACGGCTCGCCACCGAGATGGGGCGCGAGGACGTGCTGCCGGTGCGCTGGGTCGGCTACCTGCAGAGTGCCCCCGAGGGGCCAGCCACCTCCGCGAGGCGACGGCGCCTGGCCCTCGCCTACCTCGAGGCGGGCCAGACCGAGGACGCGATCCTCTGCCTCGAGCCCCTGCTCGACCAGAACGATCCCCAGGCAGCCGCGACCCTGGTCGACCTCTACCGCGAAGCGAACCGTCCGACCGACGTGGCCCGCGCCCTCGGCATCGCCGTGACGGGGCTGCCGCCCCACGAGCGCATCCCGCGTCTGCATGAGCTGTTGCACATCCTCGAGACGCAGGGCGATCGGGACGGCGCTTGCGCGCGCGCGCGCGAGGTCCTGGCGATCGACGCGGGGGACGCGGAGGCCCTCGCCTTCATCGACGCCGACTGCCGCAAGCACCAAGACTTCCGCCAGCTGCGTGACGTGCTGCTCGCCGCAGCGCGTGTGCACGGCCTGTCGGCCGACGTGCGCAAGGACCGGCTTCGGGAGGTGGCGTCCCTCAGCGAAGACCGCCTCGATGACATCGACGGCGCCATCGCCGCGTGGCGCGCAGTCGCCACCCTCGACCCTGCGGACGCCGAAGCACGGGCAGCGCTCGCCCGCCTGTTTGAGCAATCCGAGCGCTGGGACGAGCTGGTGCAGGTGCTCGAGCGTGACGCCCTCGCGCTCACCGACCCGGACGACAAGGCAGCTCTCTACAGGCGCATCGCGCACATCCACCGCGACAAGCGGGGCGAGCTCGAGCCAGCGATCGATTCGTTCAGGCACCTGCGCGATCTCCGGCCGGACGACCTCGAGGCGCGCGACGATCTCTGTGATGGGCTCCTTGGCGTGGGCGCTGCGCTCGAGGCCGTGCCCCTCTTGCGGGAGCGCATCGGGGAGGCCTCGGGCGAGCGGCGGGTGGAGCTGCTCCGCGTGCTGGCGACGACGCTCGAGCAGCAGCTCGCCGACGAGGAAGGCGCCTTCGACGCCTGGACGAGGCTGCTCGATGAGGAGCCGGGCGACCTCGAGGCTCTCGACCACATGGAGGCCCTCGACCAGCGAAACCATCGCTGGGACCGCCTGATCGAGACCTTCTCCTACCGCACCGAGGTGGTCGGCGTCACGGAGCAGAGCGACGTCTTCTGCCGCATGGCCCGCATCGCCGACTCGGAGCTGAGCGACCTGGACCGGGCGGCCGAGTACTACGGCAAGGCCCTGGACCTCGCGCCCACCAATCCCGCCACGCTCGACGCGCTGTGCGACGTCTACGATCGTGCCGAGCGCTACCGTGACCTGGTTGTGCTGCTGCGCGATCGAGCGGCCAACGAGCACGACGACGGCGCGCGCGCCGAGCTGTACCGTCGCATCGCGCGCATCCTCGGCGAGCGGGTCCGCAACGAGGACGCGGCCGCCGAGGCGTGGAACGAAGTGCTGGTCGCGGGCGAGGACGAGGAGGCCCTCCGGTGGCTCAAGGACCTGGCCAAGAAGCGCGTCGAGGAGGAGAAGCTGGCCGACCTCCTGCGCCGGCTCGCCGAGGTCGTCCCATCCCCCGAAGAGGCGCGCGACCTGCTCGTCGAGCGGGCCGAGCTGCTCGCCACGCAGCTCGACCAGAAGGAGGAGGCCATCGCCTCACTCCGGAAGATCGTCGACGAGGTCGAGCGGGACCACCTGCCGTCCCTCGCCCGGCTGGCCAAGCTCTACGACGAGACGAGCGACGCGCGGGGGCTCGCCGACGTGCTCGAGCGCCAGCTCGCGCGCACCGAGGACGACGGCCTCAGGGTCCCGGTCGCGATGCGCCTCGCCGATCTCTACGACGAGGAGCTCGAGGATCGGAGCGGGGCCATCCGCGCTCTGTACGCCTGGAGCGAAGCGGACATCGCCGACACGGTCCCGCGATGGC
This sequence comes from uncultured delta proteobacterium, assembly GCA_963830115.1. Lineage (GTDB taxonomy): Bacteria > Myxococcota_A > Polyangia > Polyangiales > CAWHLB01 > CAWHLB01. Next base: position 335,202 of record CAWHLB010000018.1, on the reverse strand, counting down.
GCCTCGTGCCCAAGCTCGAAGCGGAGGAGCGCTGGGCGGAGCTGTGCGACTGCCTCGACGAGCTCGCAGGCATCGAGCAGGACCCGGAGGAGGTGAGCGCCCTGGTGCTGCGGTCCGCCGAGGTCGCCCACGAGCGCCTCGGGGACGTGGACGGAGCGTGGAAGAGGCTCGTGGCCCGCATCGAGGAAGGGGACGACGCGGACGCGGAGGTCGCCCTCGCCACCCTAGCCCACTCGAGCGGGCGCGACGAAGCACTCGCCGAGCTGTACGTGCGGTTCGCCCAGGCGGCCCAGGACCCGGCCGAGACGCGCCGCCGCTGGGTCGATGCGGCGCGCACCTACCGCGACCACGTGCACGAGCAGTCCCACGCCCTCGAGGCAATGCTGCGTGCCTTCGCGGTCGACCTCTCCGACCACTCTCTGCTCGACGAGGTCGATGCCCTGGCGACGGCGGCGGGTGCATGGGACCGGCTGAACCAGGTTTACGAGACGCTGCTCAGACGCGGTGAGGACCCGGCCGAAAAGGTGAGCCTGCTACTACGCCAGGCCGATCTGCTCGACCGCGAGGGAAACTCGGCGAGCGATGCGCTCGACCGCGTCCTGCGCGCCTGCAGCCTCGCGCCCAACGAGGACGTCATCCTCGAGCGCGCCGAGGAGCTGGCGCCGAGGGCGGGGCGCGCCGAGGAGCTGCTCGTCGTCTACGATCGGCGCCGCGCGCAGGCCGAGGACGACGAAGCGCGCGTGGACGCCATGCTGCGCGCAGCCCAGCTGTGCGACTCGGGCCTCGCCGATCGCCAGCGCGCTCTCGGCTATCTCGCCCATGCGGTGGCCTCGACGATCCGGAGCCCCGCCCTCCTCGATCACGTCGAGAAGTCGGTGCGCGCCCTCGACGAGGCGACAGGCGGCACGTCGATGCGTGCGGCCCTGGTCGACATCTTCCGGCGCGTCGCCGACGAGGCGGAGGACGCGCCGGACACGGGAGCGGAGCTGTGCCTCCGGGCGGCGCGCATCCTCGAACAAGACATGGCCGACGTCACGAGCGCCTTCGAGGCCCTGCGCATGGCGACGGTCTACGCCCCCCATCACCGCCGGGCCCTGGACGAGCTCGAGGAGCTGGCCGAGCGGGTCGGGCGGCAGGGCGATCCCGATTCACACTTCGGGCGGCTCGCCGAGGAGGCCCTCGACTCGGGCACGGCGGCGGAGCTCTTGCGACGGCGCGGGCACATCCTCGAGGAGGTGTTGCACCGCTTCGACGACGCGGCGGAGGTCTACCGCAAGCTGCTCGCCCTCAGCCCCGATGCCCCCGACATCGCCGCCCGGCTGCGAAGCTGTCTGCGGCGCGCCGGCAAGCACCAGGATCTGCTGCTGGCCCTGGACCGTCAGCTCGAGCGGACCACCGATCCGGAGGAACAGGCGGCCCTGTTGAAGGAGGTCGCCACCACCTGGCAGGAGGCGCTCAAGAACCGCTGGGAGGCGCTCGAGGCGTGGAACCGGGTGCTGGCCATCGCCCCGGATGACGAGGAGGCGATCGAGGCGGTCAAGCGGCTCGGTCACAGCACGCGCAAGCTGACGGTCGACGAGCTGGCCGACCTGGACCACAGCGAGCTGACTCGCGACGCCCCCGAGGGAGCGCCCGTCGGCCCGTCGACCATCGACGCTGGTGCCGACGTGACCTCGCCGGGACTGGTGATGCCGGCAACATTCGAGGACGAGACCATGAGCGACATGGCCGAGGAGCTCGCCCTCGACCTCGAGCCGGGTCCCGCCGAGGCGCTGCCCTTCGTGGAAGAAGAGGAGCCCACCACGGCGGGGCTGCGACGCCGGCCGAGCACACAGCCGCGCGATGCCGACAGCGAGACCCTCGACGGTGACGCGCCGCTCGCCCTGTCGGCGTCGGCCGAGGGGCGGGCGCTGTACGACTTCGGGGCGGGCCCAGGCCCGGCTATCGCCGGCGACGCCTCCGCGGATCTGGCGAGCCTGGCGGAAGAGCTCGAGGCGCCCTGGCCCGAGCACGCCATGGGTCCGGCCGGTCTGGCAGATGCGCCCCCGGGTGGACCCGAGGACGGCGACTTCGGCGGTGGCATCCTCGACAGCGCCGAGATCATGGCCCTCGACAGCGCCGAGATCGTCCTCGAGGGGGACGGGCTCGACCTCGGGTCCGATGAGATCGAGCTCGTCGACGACGCCGCCCACGACCTGGACGAGCTCGCGGACCTGGACGAGCTCGACGACATCGCTCCGTTCCGGACGAGCGGTCCGCCACCCCCCCCGCCTCCCGGGGGAGCACCGCGGGCCTCGGCTCCGCCACCGCTGCCGCCGCGCGCCTCGCACCCGCCCCCGCCCCCGTCGGGGCCGCGCTCGGCCGGTCCGCCCCCTCCGCCGCCTTCGGGCTCACCGCGGCGGTCGGCGCCTCCGCCGATCCCGTCCTCCTCGCGCCAGCCGCCGCCCCCCGACGACCCCGGCCACAACCGCTGACGACGGCGGGCGCGCCTCAGCGCGCCTGGAGGTGGCGGCGGGCGATCTCCGCCCAGGACCCGTTCGGGTCGAGCTCGATGTAGGTGCCCCAATGGGGGCGGGCATCGTCGTAGCGGCCCATCTCTTCGTAGGCCATCGCCAGGTTGAAGTGGGCGTCGGCGAAGGACGGATCGATGGCGAGGGCACGCTCGAACCATTCGGCCGCCGCACCGGGCTCCCCCCGCTCGAAGCGCAGGAACCCCAGGTTGTACAGCGCCTCCGGCTGCTCCGGGTCGATCACGAGGGCGCGCTCGTAGAGGTGCTCGGCCTCCTCGAGACGGCCGCGGCGATAGCGCAGGTTACCGAGGTTCGTGACGGCGTTCGAGAGGCCCGGGTCGAGGGCGATCGCCCGACGGTAGGCCGTCTCCGCGCCGTCCCAGGTCGACTCGTCCTCGTCGAGGCGGCAGCCCTCGAGGTAATGCTCGTAGGCCGCGCGCTGGTGCTCCGCGCTCGGAGCGCCGCGCCGCAGCACACGCACGACGTCGTCGCGCAAAGCCTCGACCGAGAAGTCGAGCACGAGCTGACCGGTGGTGGGCTCGAAGGCGCCGGCCTCGTCCCGCACGAGCATGGTGCTGCCGTCGGCCACCACGTGCAGCTCGGACAGGGGCCGCGCCACGCGCGGCAAGGACCGCCGCAAGGCCTCGACCGATCGACGCACCTTGCGCAGCGGGACGCCCCCGTCGAGCAACCCCTTGGCGGCGCGGATGCTGATGAGATCCTGAAAGGTGTAGAAGCGGCGCCCGCTGGCCTCGGCCGAAGGGGAGATGAAGTCGGTGCGGTCCCAGTAGCGGAGGCGGCTCTCGGTGTAGCCGAAGAGGCGCGCCACCTCGCCACGGCTGTAGAGATCGGCGAGGGGATCGTCCCGGCGATCGCGCTCGCTCTCGCCTCGATGGGGGCCCTTCGCTCCGGACGAGGCGGTGGGCCCCGGCGGATCGGTGCGCCGTCCCCCACGGGGGCCGAACGTAACATGAATTACGTTGTCTTGCGGATCGTCCGGGTCCATGACGGTCGCGGGAAAGCGCCGGACGGACGTCAACGCCTTCTCCGCCGCGAGGATACGCCGATCGGCACCTCCAGATCGACGTCCAGGTGGAGCTTCTGATCGACGAGGCGCACGCGGGTCTCGACCTGCGCCGTCCCGAGGCGCCGGTCGGGCAGGCGTCGGGCGACCTCGGCGCACGCGATCCGCATGGCACGGATGCGCACGCGGACCGACCCCTCGAGAGCGCTCACGAGGCGGTTCTGGGCGTCCCGGTCGAAGGTGCCACGGTAGCGCGAGGCAATGGTGTCGAGGTCGAAGGTGATCATGGTGCTGCCGAACCAGCTGGCCTTGCCCGCCCTCCCCTCCCGCACGGACCCTTCGCACAGGACGTCCGGGGCCTCGAAGAGCCACTCCTCCGTCTCCCGGCTGAGGGCCTCGCCGCCCCTGCGCCTCATGACCGCACCGCGCCGCGCCTTGGCCAGCCCCTTGATGCGATCCGTCTTCGTCATCGGCGCCTCCACGGGGAGATCCTACCTACACCTACATTTGACTACCAACTTCCTTCCGTTCCGGCGCGTCCGGTACCAGCACGGAGGCGCGCTCGACCCCTGGGGGCGAGGGGCCTAGAGTCGCAGCCATGACCTCGGTCCAACAGCACGGTCTGGCGCAGCACCCCATGGCATTCCTCTCGGACATCCACGGCAACCTGCCGGCCCTCGAGGCCGTCCTCGAGGCGCTGGACACCGACGGCGTGCGCGCGGTCTACGTGGCCGGAGACCTGCTGCTCGGGGGCGACTCGGCCCTCGAGGTGTGGCGGCGCCTCGAGCAGCTCGGTGCGCGCTGCACACGGGGGCCGAGCGATATCGCCCTGGCGCGGATCGATCCCGGGAGCCTCGAGCCCAGGGACGCGGCCGAGCGGGGGCGGGCCGATGCTTTCGCGGCGACGCGGGAGGCCATCGGGGACCTGGTGGTCGAGCAGCTGCGACGCCTCCCGGACAAGCTGCGCATCCCCCTGATCGACGGCACCGAGGTGCTCATGGTGCACGGCTCGCCCGCCGATCCTTCGCAGGAGATCGGCCACGACCTGAGCGACGAACAGATCCTCGCCCTGCTGGCGGACGACCCGGCGGACATCGTCGTCTGTGGCGCCAGCCACGTGCCCTTCCTGCGGAGCATCGACGAGGTGCAGGTCGTCAACGTCGGTTCGGTGGGTGCCGCCCCGGAGGGCCGGGTCGCACACTACAGCGTCCTGACCCCGCACATGTCAGGAGCCGAGATCCACCAGCGCTGGGTCGACTACTGACCCACCGACGGCGCTTCGGTCACTCGAGGCGGGGGAGGATGCGGCCGTGAACGACGGCGAGCCCGCGCAGGCCCGGCAGGGGCTCGACTCGGATCGAGCCGGCGCCCGCCGCGAGCAGGGCACCACACAGGACCTCGAGGGGACGTGGCCGGCGCCCGAACAGGAGGCCCAGGGTCCGCGACGCAGCCCCCGAGAGGCCGGGCCTGGCCACTGGCAGCACGAAGGCGAGCGAGCCGCCCACGGCGATCGCCTCGCCGATGCGTCGGGCGAGGGCGGCGGGATCGCGTGCCGCGAAGATGACGGCCCCGGCCGCCGGCGCGGCGAGGGGCGGCAGGAGCGCAGGCTGTACCCCCTGCGCCTCCGTCGGTTCCTCCACGGCCAAGACCTCGTGGCCCGAGAGCGCCTGGGCAAAGGGCTCCGCGCCGACCGCGAGCACGGGGGCCGCGTGGTCCGACAGGATCCGCCCGAGCACCCGAGAGAGGGCCTTGCGTTCGCGCGCGCCCACGCCCTTCGTCCCTACTCGGCCGCGTTCGGTTGGTCGGTGTGGCGCTTGACGATCTCGACACGCGTCACGTGCCGCTCGTCGGCCCCCCGCACCACCAGATCGAAGGAGCCCGCAGCCACCGATTCGCCGGGGGAGGGAACGCGCCCGGCAAGGGCGATGACCATGCCGCCGAGCGAGTCGTAGTCCCCGTTGGCCTCGTGGAGCTCCTCGCCGATGACCTCCTCGATGTCGTAGACGGACACGCCCGCATCGGCCACGTAGCGTCCGGGACCGAGCTGGTGGATCGAGGCCTCCTCCTCGTCGTGCTCGTCCCGGATCTCGCCGACCATCTCCTCGAGGATGTCCTCGAGGGTCACGATGCCACTCGTCCCGCCGAACTCGTCGACGACCACGGCCAGGTGAGCCCGGCGGGCCTGCATCTCGTTCAGGAGATTGCCGATCTTCTGTGTCTCGTTGGCGAAGAAGACCGGCTTGCGGACGAGCTGCGCGAGGGCGACGTGCGCCGTGCGCCCGTCGCGCATCATCTGGAAGAGGTCCTTCGCGTTGAGCACCCCTTCGATCTGGTCGAGCCGTTCCCGGTAGACCGGGTAGCGGCTGTGGCCCTCGTCGACGATGAGCCGGAGGACCTCGTCGATGGGCGTGTCGATGTCGACCGCCACCATCTGCGTGCGGGGCACCATGACCTCGCGCGCGACCGTGTTGCGAAACTCGAGGACGCTGCGGAGCAGCTCGGCGTGATCGCTCGGGATCGACCCGCTCTCCTCGCCCTGCTCGATGACGTGCTCGACGACCAGCTCCGTCATGCGCTCGGCATCCTGGTCGGCCGGCGTAGGCACGATGCGCTCGGTCAGGGCGGCGACCTGGACGAGGGGCCAGGCGATGGGGGCGAAGAGCAGCTCGAGGGGACGGATGAGGCGCAGGGCGCGGAGCACCGCCCGGCTTCGACGCCGCCGGGCGACGGTGCCCAGGACCTCGGCGACGAGGCCATAGAGCAGGGCCACCGCCGCACCCGCGAGCATGGCCCCTACCCACCCCGCGGTGCGTACGGCGAGCTGCGCGCCGAGCCCCGCCGCAGCGCCCACACACAGCACCCGACCGGTCAGAAGGCGTGCCGACAGGGCGGTCCGGCGATCGAGGACGCGGCGTGCCGTCGCGCCCACGGCCCCCTTCGCCTCATCGGCGATGGCATGGAGGCGAGCCTCGCCGATGGCGGCGATCGCCGTGTCCAGTGCTGCAAAGATCGCCCCGAGCACGATGCCGCCGAGGATGGCAGCAAGGATCTCTATACTTGGGTCGTCCAACGCGTGTCTTTCGCACCGCCCCGCGCCGAGCTGAAACGCCACCCCCCGGCAGGAGCACGGATAAGTCCAGATTATCCACGGCGCGGGGGTGTCGCAAGCCGCCTGCCGCGGAGGGGTGACACGGGAAAAAGCTCCCGTGATCTCAGGTGGTTCAATCGCCTCCGCGCTGCCCGTCGCGCATGGCCCGAATCTGCAACCGGAGGGCGTTGAGCCGGATGAACCCGGTGGCGTCGGCCTGATCGTAGACCGCGTCCTCCTCGAAGGTCGCGAAGGCCGGCTCGTAGAGGGAGCGTTCGCTGCGGCGGCCGACCACGCTCGCCCGGCCCTTTTGGAGCTTGATGCGCGCCTCTCCCCACACGTCCTTCTGCGCCTCGTCGACGAGCGCCTGCAAGATGAGGCGCTCGGGCGCGTGCCAGAAGCCACGGTAGACCAGGGAGGCGTACTCGGTGATGAGGCTGTCGCGAAGCCGGAGCACCTCGCGATCGACCGTGATCGACTCGACCGCCCGATGGGCCTCGTGGAGGATGCGTGCCTCCCGGCGTCTCGTACACGCCGCGCGACTTCATGCCGACGAAACGGTTTTCGACGATGTCGACGCGGCCAACGCCATGCTCGGCCCCGACTGGTTGAGCCGCTCGATGAGGTGGGCGGGCGAGAAGGCCTCGCCGTCGATCGCGACCGGGTTGCCCGCCTCGTAGCGGATGACGACGTAGCGTGGCGTATCAGGCGCCTTCGCCGGATCGACGGTCCAGCGGAACATGGCCGGGTCCGGCTCCTTCCAGGGGTCTTCGAGCACGCCGCCCTCGTAGCTGATGTGCAGCAAGTTGGCGTCCATCGAGTAGGGCTTCTCGGCCGTCGCCTCGATCGGGATCCGATGCGCCTTCGCGTAGGCGATGCAGTCGGTGCGCGAGCGCAGGTCCCACTCGCGCCAAGGGGCGATCACGCGGATGCGCGGATCGATGGCCATGGCCGTCAGCTCGAAGCGTACCTGGTCGTTGCCCTTGCCGGTGGCGCCGTGGGCGATGGCGTCGGCGCCCACCTCGCGGGCCACCTCCATCATGGCCTTGGCGATGACGGGCCGCGCGATGGAGGTGCCCAGCAGGTAGTGCCCTTCATAGATGGCGTTGGCGCGCAGCATGGGGAAGACGTAGTCGCGGGCGAACTCTTCGCGCAGGTCCTGCACGATGCAGCGGCTGGCGCCGGTCGCCTTCGCCTTCGCTTCGACGCCCGAGAGGTCCTCGCCCTGCCCCACGTCCGCACAGAACGCGACGATGTCGGATCCGTACTTCTCCTTGAGCCAGGTCAGGATGACGGATGTGTCGAGGCCCCCGCTGTAGGCGAGGACGATGCGGCGATACTTCGGGTCGGCCATGGCGCGCGAGGATATCCCGCGTGCCCCATCGTGCAACCCGAGGGCCTCCCCGGGGGGACGGCTGGACGGGAGGCTGGCCCGGGGACCGCAGGTGCTACCCGAGCCCAATCGTTCCCGCGTCCAGCAGCTCCACCAAGGTCCGCAGGGCATCGAGCCGCGGCATCCCGCTGACGTCGAGGACCTCCTGGAGGGTGTTGCGCCCGTCGATTCGCGACAGCAGAAAGCCCGCGCGGTGGTCGAGACCGAGCCACCGGATCTCCGAGTCGGGCACCTGCACCGTAGGGACCCGATCGAGGGAGCCGAGGCGCGACGTGTAGATCTGTTCGAGATGCTCGCGGCTCTCCTGGGCGCAACGCTTGGCGCGCACGTCCTCGGGGTCCTGGCCGAGCAGGAGCTCGGCGACCCGGAGAGCACCGGTGAAGTCCCCGAGGGCGTAGCGCTCGGTCATCTCGCCGGCCAGGTCGAGCGGCGGCGACGATGGATGGGACCGATCGACGAGGTCAATCGCGTTGTTCGACGGCTCGGCGGGTGCGTCATCTTCCGTCGGCACGGGGGGCGGAACGATGCGTGGCAGGGGCGGCAGGGGCGGCACCGGCGGCGGCATGACGCGAGCCTCACCGGGGCGGGGCGAGCGCCGGACGTCGTCGAACATCTCGGCCAGCCCCTCCGGCAGCTCGGATACCGAGAGCACGGGCAAGCTCGAGAGGCTGTGCACCTCTTCGGCATCCGCCGTCCATCCGTCGCTCGGCCGGCCGCCAGCCTTGCTGTCGAGCCCGCTCAGGTCGAGCGTGAGCGGGGCGGGCGTGCGCTCCTCGCCATCGAGCTCGCTCGTGTCGAGCTCCAGGGCCGGCGCCGCCTCCACCGGCTCGTCCTCCGGCGCACCTGCCGTCGCATCGTCCTCGGGTAGACGCAGGGGAGGCCCGCGGAAGCTGAGCGTCACGCGCGGCGACCCGAAGGGCGGGGTGCGGCCCACATCGCCGCCGGGGGAGGTCGCGCGCCCCTCGGCACCCGTGGCAGGCGGCGTCTGTTGGCTCGGCTCGCGGCCGGCTAGGTCCCCGTCGCGGCTTCCCTCGCCCTCGTCCTCGTCGCCGGCCATCGCGTCCCCGTCAGCCGCCCTTGCCGACGACCCCCTTGAACATCCGGTGCGTCCGCCCGAGCGCGTCGATCTGCTCCTTGATCGCGTCCGTGTCGCCCCGCTCCATCGCCGAACGGGCCCGCTCGACGACCGTACGCGCCTTCTCGATGGCGTCGCGGCCGAAGTCGCTGCCGGCCACCACCTTCTCGACCTCCGGGAAGAGCTTCTCGATCTGTACGATGAGCGTCTCGGCTTCCTGCTTGGCGCCCTCGACGGCCTCGTCCGTCCGACGGGTGACCGCGTACTCCTTGGCCTCCTGCACCATCTCGGCGAGCTCCTCGTCCGTGAGGCCGCTCGTCGCGGTGACCGTGATGGACTGCTCCTTGCCGGTCTCGAGGTCCTTGGCGTGCACGCTGACAATGCCGTCCGCGTTCAGCTCGAAGGTCACCTCGATCTCCACCTGCCCCGCCTGCGCCCGCCGAAGGCCGGTCAGGATGAACTCGCCGAGCAGCTCGTTGTCGTCCGCCCGGCGCGACTCACCCTGCAGCACGAGGATCTTCACTGCGGTCTGGTTGTCGCGCACGGTGGTGAAGATCTTCGAGCGCGAGGTGGGGACCGTCGTGTTCTGCGGGATCAGCTCCTCGAAGTAGCCGCCCACGACCATGATGCCGAGGGTGTGGGGCGTAACGTCGAGCAGGACCATGTCCATCTCGTGCGTCTCGTCGACGAGCGCTGCGCCCTGGATCGACGCCCCGAGAGCCACCACCTCGTCCGGGTGGACGCCCTTGCAAGGCTCCCGCTCGAAGAAGTCGCTGACGGCCGACTGCACCTTGGGCATGCGGGTCATGCCGCCGACCAGGATGACGTCCTCGATCTCGTCCTTCTCGAGCCCCGCCTCGTCGAGCGTCATCTCGCAGATCTGAACGGTGCGTTGCACCAGGTCCTCGGTCAGGTCCTCGAGCTGCGACCGCGTGAGCAACCGTTGCAGGTGCAGTGCCTCGTTGCGCGCGCCCGAGATGATGAAAGGCAGATTGACCTCGGTCTCGACCACGCCCGAAAGCTCGCACTTGGCCTTCTCGGCCGCGTCCTTGAGCCGCTGCAGCGCCATGCGGTCATTGCGCAGGTCGATGTCGTGCTCCTCCTTGAAGCCCTGCACGAGCCAGTCGATGATGCGCTGGTCGAAGTCCTCGCCGCCGAGGAAGGTATCGCCGGCCGTGCTGATGACCTTGAACACGCCGGAGCTCGAGATCTCGAGGATGGAGATGTCGAAGGTGCCGCCGCCCAGGTCGTAGATGGCGACGGTGCGATCGATGTTCTTGCCAAAGCCGTAGGCCAGGGCTGCCGCCGTCGGCTCGTTGATGATCCGGATGACGTCGAGGCCCGCGATGGCCCCCGCGTCCTTGGTGGCTTGGCGTTGGCCGTCGTTGAAGTAGGCGGGGACCGTCACGACCGCCTTCTGCGCCTCGCGGCCGAGGTAGTCCTCGGCGATGACCTTCATCTCCTGGAGGATCATCGCGCTGACCTCGGGGACGCTGTAGATCTTGTCGCGCAGCCGGATGCGCACGTCTCCGTGGGGCCCCTCGACGATGTGATAGGGGCACGTCGCGACGGCGTTCTTGACCTGGGGGCTGTCCCACTTGCGCCCGATCAGCCGCTTGGCGGCGTAGACCGAGTTCTCGGCGTTGGTGACGGCCTGGCGTTTGGCGATGTGCCCCACGAGCCGTTTGCCGGCCTCGGTGATCGCCACCATGGACGGGGTGACCTTGTAACCCCCCCGATTCGCGATGACGACGGGGGTGCCTCCCTCGACGGTCGCAACGCACGAGTTGAAGGTGCCGAGGTCGATACCGATGACGGTTTCCATGCGATCTCCCAGGAACCAAGGGGCCACACCCGGGGTAGGGTCAGGCCTTGGCTTCGCGGAGCAGATTCTTGACCATCTCGTCGCCCGGGTCCAGCTTCGCCGCCGCCTCGAGCTCCCGCCGCGCGTTGAGCTTGAGCCCCGCCGAGAGGAAGACGCGGCCGAGGGCCATGCGGTTCTTCGCGTCGTCCGGGGCCTGGTCCACCGCCTGCTGCGCCAGTCTCCGGGCCTGGTGCAGGTCGCCGTTGGCCTCGATGAGGGCGAGGGCTGCGCGACGGGCGGGCTTCGGGTCCCCGGGCCGTCCGTCCGCCACCTTCGACCAGGAGAGGGCGGCCGCTGCCCACCGTCCGCTCCGCTCCTCGTAGCTCGCCTGCCGCTCGTAGGCGTCGGCCAGGCTGGCCGCCACCATTGTTTGGACGCGCGCGTGCTCCGTGCGGAGCTCGTCCCGGTCCGGAGCGATGGCCTGGGCCAGGCGGAGCGCGTTCGCAGCGGAGACCAGGTCCCCAGCCTCCTCTGCGCGACGGGCCTCGTCGATATAGCGGCTCACCCGGTCGATCCCCCCCGTGAAGGAGGCGGCTTGCCGGAGGGAGTTGGCCAGGCCGCGAAGCAAGGCCTGCCGGTTGACCGGCGCGGCGGATTCGGTGGGGGAGGAGGGACAATCCGCTGCCCCGCTCGGGGGGCGACCCGGCGGCGAGGAGGTCCCGGGCACGGTGCGGTGGGTCGCGGCGGCGAGGCGCCGGGCGGTCAGCTCCTGGAGGCGGCGACGGGCCTCGGGGCTCGGTGAACGGGTCGACTCGGCGGGCGGGGCAGCCGGCTTCGACGGGCCATCCGACGGCGCGTCGGGTCCAGCCGTCGCGGACGAAGCGGCTGGCACCTCGTCCGACGCGCGGGCCCCCCGGCCTTCACCCGGTTCGACCACCGCCCGCTCGGCGGCCTCGGCTACCTTCCGAGCGATCGCCTCGGCCTCGCGCCGGCCCTGCTCGAGCTGCTCGATCGCCTTGGCCGCCTGGATCTTGTCCGAGAGATAGGCGTCGTACTCCTTGCGCGCCCGCTTCTTGCCGAGCGTCTCGTACGCGTCGGTCAGACGCCGGAAGACGGCCTCCATCTTCTGCTTGTAGGAGCCGAGCCGCTTCCGGAAGAGCGTGTCCGGGTGAAAGGTCTTCGACAGATCGAAGTACGCGTCGCGGATCTGCTTCTTGTCCGCCTCGTAGGGGATGCCCAGCAGCTCGTAGTGATCGAGCTTCCTCGAGCCGGTAGAAGGTGTCGAGCACCCTGCGTCGGCGCTCCACGTCCAGGTCCACATCCTCGTCGAGCTCCGTCGGGTCGTAGAGCAGACGGGAGGTGGAGCTCCCGGCCGGCATGGGCTTGGTGTGGACGAAGGCACGGGGCGTCGAGGGACGGCGGGGCCGGTCGGACTGGCCGTCGCGCGGTGGCGAGGCCGACTTGGCCACCCGCGACGAGGAGAGCTTCCGCGGTGGCCGCGGAGACTCGTAGGCCGCCCACTCCACGGCACCGAGCTCCACGAGCCGCGACAGGATCGCGATCGCCTCCTCCCGCGTCATGTTCGTGAGGTCGGCGATCTCGTCCGAGGTCAGCACGCCATCGATCCGCGAGAGGACGAACCCCTCCAGCGGACCAAGGGGAAGGGAGGTGACGTCCACGCCTGTGACCAGGCGCGGCACTCTGGGCTTCGCGGCTTCCTCCACGGCGACGTGTCTACCCCCCGAACGCGGGGGACCCTACCACTGTTCTAGGGCGGATTCCCAGTGCCGACAGGCCCTCGATCAGGCAGGCGATCCCGAGCCCGGTTCACGGCCGAAAAGATGCTCGAGGAGGGCTTTCTGGCCGTGCAGCCGGTTCTCGGCCTCCTCCCAGACGCGTGACGCCGGGCCGTCGATGACCGCGGCGGCCACCTCCTCGCCACGGTGGGCCGGCAGACAGTGCAGAAACACCGCGCTTGCGGCGGCCCGCGCCATCCTGGGCCCGTCGACGAGGTAGCCCTCGAAGGCACGCCGCCGGGCCGCGGCCTCATCCTCCTGCCCCATGCTCGCCCACACATCGGTCGTCACGACCTGGGCGCCCGACACCGCCTCGTCCGGGGCGTCGAAGAGCTGGATCCGACCGCGACCCAGGGCCCGACCCGCCGCCATCACCTCGGGCGACGGACGGTAGCCTTCGGGACAGGCGAGCCTGAGGTCGAGGCCGACCAGGCCGGCGGCGAGGATCCACGAGTGGGCCATGTTGTTCCCGTCGCCCACCCACGCCACGCGCACCCCCTCGAGCACGCCCCCGGTCGCCTCCCGCACCGTCATGAGGTCGGCCAGGAGCTGGCAGGGATGATAGGTGTCGCTCAGCCCGTTGATGACGGGGATGGACGCGGCCTGGGCGAGGGCCTCCACACGGTCGTGGCCGAAGGTGCGGTAGACGACGCCGTGCACGTAGCCCGACAGCATGTGGGCCGTGTCCTCGACGGGCTCGCCTCGGCCGAGCTGGGTGTCCCGGGCGATGAGCGTGATCGGCAGACCGCCGAGCTCGTGGATGCCGACCTCGAAGGACAGGCGCGTCCGGGTGGAGGCCTTCTCGAGGAGGATGGCGACCGAGCGGCCCTCGAGGGGTCGGGGGTGGTCGAGCGTGCCGCGCAGCCGCTTGAGCTCAGCGGCCCGATCGAGCACCGCGAGCAGGCCGTCGGGGCCCAGGTCCGCGAGGGTGAGGAAGTGGCGCGGGCTCACGCGCCCCCCTTCTTGGGCGCTTCGCGGAGCGCCGTGCGCAGGATGTGGATGCCCTCGTCGATCTCGGCGTCGGTGACGTTCAGGGGCGGCGCGAAGCGCAGCACGTTGCCGCCGGCGAGGGACAGGAGCAGCCCGTGCTCGCGGACCAGGCCGAGCGTCCCGCGCGGATCGATGTCGTCGGCGAGGCGGACGCCGCGCAGAAGCCCGATGCCGCGGGCCTCGACGGCCGCGGTGCATGCTTCCTCGGCGACCAGAGAGTCGAGGGCCTCCCCGAGGTGCGCGCCCACCGCGCGGGCGTGATCGACGAGGCCCTCCTCGTCGAAGATGCGCAGCACGGCCAGGCCGGCGGCGCAGGCCAGGGGATTGCCGCCGAAGGTGCTCGCGTGGCTGCCGTAGGGCAGGCCGTCGGCGACGCGGCTCCGGACGAGCATGGCGGCGAGCGGGAAGCCGCCACCGATGCCCTTGGCGAGGGAGCAGGCGTCGGGCATCACACCGCTGATTCTCGCGCGCGAGGAAGCGGCCGGTGCGCCCGTAGCCGGTCTGCACCTCGTCGAACAGCAACAGTGCGCCCCGCTCGTCGCACAGCGCGCGCAGCCCCTGCAGATAGGCGTCCGCGCCGACGATGAGGCCACCCTCCCCTTGCATCGGCTCGACGATGACCGCGGCGGTGGTCGGCCCGACCGCGTCGCGCATCGCCTCGAGGTCGCCGTAGTCCACGTGGCGCACGCCCGGCAGGAGCGGGCCCATGCCCACGTGGTACTTGGGCTGCCCGGTGAGGGTGACCGAGCCCATGGTCCGCCCGTGGAAGCTGCCGTTCGTCGCGACGAGCTCGACGCGCTCGGGACGGCCGTGCTCGTGGTTCCAGCGTCGGGCGAGCTTGATCATCGCCTCGTTCGCCTCGGTGCCGCTGTTGGCGAAGTAGACCCGATCGAAGCCGGTGCGCTGCACGAGCTCGGCGGCGAGCTCGATCTCGCGGTCCGTGTAGAAGAGGTTCGAGGTGTGGATGAGGCGCGCGGCCTGCTCGGCGATGGCGGCGGCGAGCTTCGGGTGAGCGTGCCCGACCGACAGGACGGCGATGCCGCCGGACAGGTCGAGGAACGAACGGCCGTCCAGGTCTTCGACGCGGCAGCCACGCCCGCGGGTCAGCACGAAGGGAGCGGGACGGTAGTTGCCGAGCAGGACGCGCTCGGCGGTCTCGATCAGCTCTCGGTTGGACGGCATGGCGCTCCTTGCGAGCCTGTAGAAGAACCGTGTGAGCCGGACCTCGGTCGCGGCGGCCGCGAGCCGGTGTGCCCGGCGTTCACTGGCTCTTAGCAGGTCGCCGCTGCGGTCGTCGAGGACCACTCCGGAGATGGGCGCGGGTCAAGCGGTGATCTCGGTGCCGATGCCCTGGTCGGTGAAGATCTCGAGCAGGACGGCATGCTGCAGGCGGCCGTCGATCACGTGGGCCTTGCGTACACCCGCGGCGAGGGCGTCGAGGGCGCAGCGCACCTTCGGGATCATGCCCCCCTCGATCGTCCCGTCGGCGATCAGGGCCTCGATCTGGCCGGTGCTCAGCGGCTCTTCACCTCGCCGTCTCCTCCGCGGACGCCCTCGATGTCGGTCATGAGGACGAGCTTGCGCGCCCGGAGCGCCTCGGCGACCTTGCCAGCCACCGTGTCGGCGTTGACGTTGAGGGAGCGCCCCTCGGCGTCGACCGCGATGGGGGCGACTACGGGAATGAAGCCGCCATCCACGAGGCGTCGGACCACGTCCGGGTTGACGTGACGGACCGCCCCGACGCGGCCGGGATCGACCAACTCGCCCCCGCGGGTGCGCATGCGCTCGACCTTGTCGGCGCGCACGAATCCGTCGTCCTTGCCCGACAGGCCGACAGCTCGCCCACCGTGATTGCACACGAGGGAAACGATCTCCTGGTTGACCTTGCCGCCGAGGACCATCTCGACGACCTCCATGGTGCGCTCGTCGGTGACGCGCAGGCCGTCCACGCGCTCGGACGTCACGCCCAGGGCGCGCAACGTGTCGTCGATCTGGGGGCCGCCGCCGTGAACGACGATCGGGTTGAGCCCGACGTACTTCATCAGGACGATGTCGCGGGCGAAACTGTCGCGCAGGAGCGGATCCACCATGGCGTGGCCGCCGTACTTGATGACGAAGGTCTCGCCGTGGAACGTGCGGATGTAGGGGAGCGCCTCGTGGAGCACCGCCGCCTTCTCGATGAGCTCTCGCATCGGGCGGCGGTATAGCGGCTCCCGCGCCCCGTGGCGAGGCACCGTCGCGGTTCACATCCAGCCGACCACGAACCCCTGCACGACCGCCCCCCCGCGGAAAGGCAGCAGGCTTACAAAATGAACTTTGCCAGATCCTCGTCGGCCATGATCGGCTCGAGCGTCGACCGCACGTAGTCCGCGTCGATCACCACCCGCTCGCCTGTCCGCTCGGGCGCGGTGAAGCTGATTTCCTCGAGCAGCGCCTCGAGGATGGTGTGCAGGCGCCGGGCCCCGATGTTCTCGGCGCGTCGGTTCGCCTCGGCCGCGTACGACGCGATCGACTCGACCGCGTCGGCACGGAAGTCGATCGTGATCCCTTCGGTCTGGAGCAGGGCTTCGTACTGCCGGGTCAGGGCGTTCTGGGGCTCGGTCAGGATACGGATGAAGTCCGCCTTCTCGAGGCTCTCGAGCTCGACCCGGATCGGAAAGCGCCCCTGCAGCTCCGGGATGAGATCCGAGACGGTCGCCATGTGGAACGCCCCGGCGGCGACGAAGAGGATGTGATCGGTCCGCACCGGCCCGTACTTGGTGGTCACGGTGGAGCCCTCGACGATCGGCAAGAGGTCGCGCTGCACCCCTTCGCGCGAGACGTCGGGACCGGCCCCGCCTGCTGGCGGCTCGCGATCTTGTCGATCTCGTCGAGGAAGACGATGCCCGCATGCTCGGTGCGTGAAACGGCCTCGCGCTGGACCCGATCCATGTCGACCAGCTTGGCCGCCTCCTGCTCCTGCAGCACGCGACGCGCCTCGGGCACCTCGAGCTTGCGCCGCTTGGTCTGCCCCTTGAACCCGGGGAGCTGGGAGAGCATGTCCCTCAGGTTCACCTCCATCTCCTCCTGGCCGTGGGGGCTGAAGATGGTCATGAAGGGGTTGGTGCTGTCGGTGACGTCCACCTCGACCGTCTCGTGGTCGAGCTCGCCGGCGCGCAGCCTCGCCCGGATGTTCGCGAGGTCCGCCTCCGAGGGGGGCGGCGGCTGGGGCGGCGCCTGGGGCGCGATGACGAAGGGCCCGAACATCTGCTGGGGCCCGCCTTGGGAAGAAACGGGCTGGGCGGTCGTGGCCGGTCGCGGCGCGAGCTTGCTCGCGAGCATGCGCACGAGGCGCTCCTCGGCCTGCTCGGCGGCCCGCGCCTGCACCTGCTCGACCTCCTCGTCGCGCACCAGGTGAACGGCGATCTCCACCAGGTCGCGGATCATCGACTCCACGTCGCGCCCGACGTAGCCCACCTCGGTGAACTTCGACGCCTCGACCTTGATGAAGGGCGCGCGCGCCAGCCGGGCGAGGCGCCGGGCGATCTCGGTCTTCCCGACGCCGGTGGGCCCGACCATGATGATGTTCTTCGGGGCGATCTCGTCGCGCAGCTCGGGCGCCACCTGCTGCCGTCGCCACCGGTTGCGCAGGGCCACCGCCACGGCGCGCTTCGCCTTGTGCTGCCCCACGATGAAGCGATCGAGCTCGCTGACGATCTCGCGTGGGGTGAAGCTGCGGACTCCGCTCATTCGGAAATCTCCTCCACCACGATGCGGTCGTTGGTGTACACGCAAATCTCCGAGGCGATCCGCAGTGCCTCCGACGCGATCTCCGAGGCGCTCTTGTCCGTGTGCCGGAGCAGGGCCCGGGCCGCCGCGAGCGCATACGTACCGCCCGACCCGATGGCGATCACTCCCTCGTCCGGCTCGATCACGTCTCCCGTCCCGCTGAGCAGCAGCATACTGCCCGCGTCCATCACGATCATCATGGCCTCGAGCCGACGCAAGAATCGATCGGTGCGCCAGTCCTTGGCAAGCTCGACCGCCGCGCGCTGCAAGCTGCCACCGTGCTCGCGCAACTTGACCTCGAAGCGGTCGAGGAGCGTGAAGGCATCGGCGCTCGCGCCCGCGAAGCCCGCGATCACGCGGCCATCGGCCACGCGCCGAACCTTGCGCGCCTGACCCTTGACCACCGTCTGCCCGAGGGAGACCTGACCGTCGCCTGCCATGGCGCTGTGGCCATCGCGCCGTACGGCGACGATGGTGGTGGATCGAACCTTGGAAGAAGGCATGACGCTCCTCGGATCAGCCCGCGACCGGGTGATTCCCGGAGCGCGGGCGGACGGCCGCGAGGGGGGGCCGGCGGCGGACGGCGCAACCTAAGAACGGCTCGGCAGCGTGTCAACCGACGGCGGCCGACGAGAGGTCGCGCCCCTCAGCCACCCCGCCGTCTGCGCACGACCCAGAGGGCCAGCCCGAACAGCGCGAGGGCGAGGGCCCACGGTGCGCTCCTGCCGCCCGAAGCCACTCCCGCCGCGGTGCAGGCGCATCCACCGTTCTGAGGCGGAGGCGGCGGCTTCATCGGGTCGACGCAGGCGCCCTCGTGACAGACCTGACCGTCGGCGCAGGTGGCGTCCTCGTCGACGCGCCCGTCGCAGTCCTGGTCGATTCCGTCGCAGGTCTCGGCGACCGGTGTGACATCGCCCTTGCACATCGCCCAGCCGCCCCCGACGCAGGTCTGCTCACCCGGCATGCAGGCACCGATGTCGGTGCCGCAGGGTCGGGTCTGTCCGTCGGTGCAGCTGCACCCGGGATCGATCACGCCGTCGCAGTCGTCGTCGATGCCGTTGCACACTTCCATGGCGCCGGGATTGACGCTGGCGTTCGTATCGTCGCAGTCGGCCCAGTCGCTGCTCGGAACCGTCGCGGGCGAGGACGGGCCGGTGCCACAGGTCGTGTAGCCATCGCCGTCCACGTCGTAGCCCTCGTCGATCTTGCCGTCGCAGTCGTTGTCGATGCCGTCGCAGACCTCGTCGGTGATGTGACGGGCGATGCTCGACAGGGCGTCCCGGAGGCCGGTCAGGTCGTCGGCCTGCAGGTAGCAGTTGTTCGGGTCCTCGGGGTCCTCGCTATCGGCATTGCAGCCGGGCAGCGCCGTCCCGCCCGCGACCGCCGCCCGGTTGAGCACGAGGGGATCGACGGCGGCACCGAACCCGATCACGTGCACGGTCATGTGCTCGGCGCGCAGATGCATCACGGAAGCGATCGGGTTGTACCGCTGGCTCGCGTCGCAGTCGTTGCCGCCGTTGAAGCAACACTGCTCGCCGTCGGTGATCAGAATGACGTGGTTGTTGCGCGAGCCGTCGACGAGGGGCCCGTAGTGACCGATCACGTCGAGCGTCTGAAAGGTCGGCGTCCAGTTGCCGAGGCGAGGCGGCGGTGCGCCGAGGCCCAGGACCATCTCGGAGCTCGTGTGGTGGCCGATGGGAACGGTGATGGCGCCCGGGTCGCAGGAGTTGGCGCCGTTGACCGCCGGGAAGACGGCGAGCCCGAAGTCGATGTTGTCCGTGAAGCTGCTGGTGAGGTCGGACAGGGCCATGGTCGCCGCGTCCCACTTCGTGCCCCCGCCGGGCAGCTCACCGCTGTTGACCATGCTGGAGGACTTGTCGACCACCACCATCACCTGGGGCGCCTGACAGCGCGACTGGGCCTGGGCGACAACCGGTACCGCCGCGAGGAGGAGCACGCCCGTCGCGAGCCACATGAACCGAAGAACCGTCGTTTGCTTCATGAGCCTTGTCCCGTCCGCCAATGGAGCCGGCCCTGGCAGGTAGCAGGCTCCGTACCAGTTCGTCTTGGCAGCAAGATCGCTCGAAAAACCCCGCGATCCTGGTGGCGGCCGCCACCCTTCCGCCGGCGGCCGCCAGGCATGTGGCAAGGGCGGTGGCCATCACGACGCTCCATCGGGGTCTCTGGTCCCCCCGGAAAGAAGGGTGCTCGCGCCCTGTTCGGGGGACCGCCTGCGTGAGCACGCTCACGCGCGGCAGAAGGGCCTCGCGTGGGGCGGCGCAGGATCGACGGCGACCACCGGCCTCAGGGCGACGGGATCACCCCGCTCGCCCTCGCCGCCCTCGCCGCGCGCGAGGGGATGGGCCCGATTGTAGACCTCCATCAGTCGATTGATGCTCACGTGGGTGTAGCGCTGGGTGGTCGAGAGGCTCGCATGGCCGAGCAGCTCCTGGATGCTACGGAGGTCGGCGCCCGCGTCGAGCAGGTGGGTCGCACAGCTGTGGCGCAGGGCGTGGGGATGCAGGTCGCCGCGGCCCGCGCCGAGGGCACCGTAGCGCCGCACCACGTTCTGGACGGCGCGCGTCGAAAGGGCCGTGCCGTTGCGGCCGAGGAAGACGGCGCTCGGGTGGTGGGCGCCGGTGCGCGCGCTCCGCAGGGCCGGTCGCACGGCGAGGTAGGCCTCGAGGGCGGCGGTGCTCTGGACTCCGAGCGGCACGATGCGCTCCTTCGATCCCTTGCCGAGCACGCGCGCCTCGGCGCCGGGCAGGTCGAGACGATCGAGGGTCAGCCCCGACAGCTCGCTCACGCGCAGCCCGCTGCCGTAGAGGAGCTCGAGGATGGCCTTGTCGCGCAGGCGCAGTGGCTCGGGGCGGTGTGCGTCCTCGTTCGGCGCGTCCATCACGCGGAAGGCGTCGTCGACCGTGAGGAACTTGGGTAGGGGACGGCCGGCCTTGGGCGTGCGCAGGACGGCAGCGGGGTTGTCGCGCGCGAGGCCGCGGCGCACCTGGTAGCGGTAGAACGAGCGCAGCGCGGCGATCTTGCGCGCGATGGTCGTCGGCTGGTTGTGCCCGAAGAGCGACGCCAGGAAGGCGCGCAGGGCAAGCAGGTCGAGGCGGCGCGCATCGAGAGGCAGCCCGCGCTCGACCGCGAAGGCGCGCAGGGCCCAGAGGTCCCGCCCGTAGGTCGCGACGGTGCGCGGCGAGCTGCGCCGCTCGTCGCCCAGGTAGCGCAGGAAGTCGCGGATCTGCGTCGCCAGGGGATCGGTCGCCTCGATGGGCCCTTCGGCCTGCATGCGGACGATCCTACCGCGGACCACCGTTCCCCGCGCACTTGTCGGCCAGGCGCTCCGTGCTGCCGGCTTCGATCGGGCGTGCGTCGCCTGCACCCGACGCCGCGGCTGCGCGGCGCCCTGCGTTCGCTACTGCGCAGCCTGGGGGGGCTTGCCCGGAAACGGCAGGTGCTCGTGGAAGGAGCGGTCGGCTATGCCCGGGTTGTGCACGACCAGGTGGACGTAGCCCTTCTCGACATCGGCGCGCCACCGATAGCCGGGCGTCTCGTAGAGCCGCAGCGCGAGGCGGCGGCGTCCGAGCTCGTCCGGCGGCTTGCCCGGCCGCTCGAGGACCCAGCGACGCTCCTCGATGCCGTCTTCGCAGCGCCTCGCCTCTTCGACGACGCGCTCGCTCACCCCGACCTCGCGGGCGCCCACCCGGTGGAAGGGGCAGCGCGTCGCGTCGTGCAGGTACTGGGAGCGGGCGATCATCGTGACCATGACGATGGTCATGAGGGCGCCAGGCGCGAGCACGATCACCGCGATCCACTTGAGCACCCGCGCGTGCCGATCGGTGAAGTCGACGAGGTTCACGCCCTCACGCCGTAGCCTCTCCCGGCCGAGCCGCCCCGGGCGCGGTCGACGCCGCCCCCGTGACCTGCGCACGCACGAGCCGCGCGCCCACCGCGTCGAGCCAGGGCTCGAGATCCGCGAGGGCCCGCTCCGCCATCGCCTCGCGGCGCGCACGCTTGTCGGATCGCTTACCCTTCGGCATCTCCGCCGGCGGGAACATGCTCCACACAACGTTCGACGGCTGGAAGTCGGCGCTCGGCCGCGCGAGATGCGAGAGCAGCGCCCCGAGGGCGGTCGTCGGCGGCGGGGCCACCGGCGTACGCCCGTGCACCCGGTCCGCCAGCATCGCCCCGAGCACGAGGCCCGACGCGGCGCTCTCCACATAGCCCTCGACGCCTGTCACCTGTCCCGCGAGATGCACGCCCGGGCGCGCCTTCATCTCGCACAGAGGCCCGAGCACCGACGGCGACCGCACGAACGTGTTGCGATGCACGCTGCCGTAGCGCAGGAGCTCGGCATGCTCGAGGCCGGGGATCATCTGGAAGACACGCTTCTGCTCGGGCCACTTCATGCGCGTCTGGAAGCCGACCAGGTTGTAGGCCGTCGCTCCCAGGTCCTCCTGCCGGAGCTGCACCACGGCGAAGGGCCGCCGCCCCGTCCGCGGATTGACGAGGCCGACGGGCTTCATGGGACCGAAGGCCAAGGTGCGCTCGCCGCGCTCGGCCATCACCTCGAGCGGCAGGCAGCCCTCGAAGTAGCGGGTCTTCTCGAAGGCCCGCGGCTCGACCTTCTCCGCCTCGCGGACGGCGCGCACGAAGGCGAAGTACTGCTCCTCGTCCATGGGGCAGTTCACGTAGGCGTCGTCGCCGCCCTTGTCGTAGCGCGATGCCTTGAACACGCGGTCCCAGTCGATGCTGTCGGCCGCGACGATGGGCGCGATGGCGTCGTAGTACGCGAGGTGCTCGGCGCCGACGGCCTGTGCGATGTCGGTCGCCAGGGCGTCGCCCGTGAGGGGCCCCGTCGCGAGCACCACCGGGCGCTCGTCGGGGATGTGCGTCACCTCGTGGTGGACGATGTGGATGCGCACGTGGGCCTCGATGCGATGGGTCACCTCCGCGCTGAAGCGCTCGCGGTCCACCGCCAGGGCGCCGCCGGCCGGCACGCGCGCCACCTCGCCCGCCGCCATCACGAGCGAGCCCGCCCGGCGCATCTCCTCCTTGAGCAGACCGACCGCGTTCGCCAGGGCCATCCCCCGGAACGAGTTCGAGCAGACCAGCTCGGCGAGCCCGTCGCCCGACTGGGCCGGCGTGCGCACGGCGGGCTTCTGCTCGACGAGCGTCACCAGGACGCCGCGCTCGGCCAGCTGCCATGCGCACTCGGTCCCGGCGAGCCCCCCACCTACGATCGTGACCCGGGGCGACTCGGTCATGCTTTCCCTCCGCTCGGCGCTAGGCGCTCGCCGAGGACTCGCTCGCTTCGGTTCCCGTCGGGCGCAGGGCCGGCTCGGCGGCGTTGCCGTTGCCCTCGCCCTCCGCAGCCGCTGCGAGGCGCGCCTCGTCCTCGTCGGACCAGGGCCGCTCGAAACCGCACGTGCCGTTCGCGCACTTGAGCACGGGCCTCGTCTTGCCGCCGGCGCGCACCAGGAACTGGGCGCCGCACTGGGGGCAGGGCTCCTTGATGGGCTTCTGCCAGATGCGGAAGTCGCACTTCTGCTCGGACTGGTAGTTGCTGCAGCCGTAGAACGACCGGCCGCGGCCACGCGTGCGCACCTCGATGATCTCGCCCGTCTTGCACTTGGGGCACTTGATGCCGAGGGGCAGGGGCATGGTGTTCTTGCACTTCGGGAAGGCGGAGCAGCCGAGGAACCAGCCGTTGCGCCCCCAGCGCTTCATCATGCGCGAGCCGCACTTGTCGCAGACGTAGTCGGTGAGCTCCGGCTGCCGCGACTGGCCGGCGGGCCCGCCGAGGTCGCGGGTGTGCTTGCACTCCGGGTAGCCGACGCAGCCGACGAACTGGCCGTTGCGGCCCCACCGCTTGACCAGGTCCTTGCCACACTCGGGACACTTCTCCTCGAGGGGCTCGGGCTCGGGCCACCACTTGCCCTTCTGCTCGAGCGCCTTTTCGATCTGCTTCTGCAGCCGCTCGTGGAAGGGCGCAAGCACGTCGAGCCGCTTGGCGCGCGCCTCGGCGACCGCGTCCAGATCCTCCTCGAGCTTGCGCGTGAAGCCGATGTCGGCGAGGTCGAACTCGTCGGCCACGAGCTTCTCGATGACGAGCCGGCCGAGGGGCGATGGGACGAGCTTGCCGCCGTCCTTCTTGACGTAGTCGCGCGCCTGCACCTTGCTCAGAATCTCGGCGTAGGTGCTCGGCCGCCCGATGCCCTCCTCCTCGAGCTTCTTCACGAGGCTCGCCTCGTTGTAGTAGGGCGGCGGCTCTGTCTGCTTGTGGGTCGCGACGACGCCGGGCGGGTCGACCAGACCGAGCGTCTCACCCTCGTGGAGGTCGGGCAGCGTGCCCTCCTCGACCTCCACCTCGCCGGGTTCCTCGCCCGCGAGCGGCGCAGCCGCCGCGCCGTAGACCGCCTTCCACCCGGCCTTCTTGAGGATGCTGCCGCTCGCGCGCAGCCCGTAGCTACGCCCTTCCACCATGGCCTCGATGTCGACCATGGTCAGGTCGTAGACCGCGGGCGTCATCTGACAGGCGACGAAACGGTCCCAGATGAGCTTGTAGAGGCGGAGCTGGTCGTCCTTGAGGTACTTGCGGACCTCGTCGGGCGGCAAGTCCATGCGGGTCGGGCGGATCGCCTCGTGGGCGTCCTGCACGTTCTGCTTCTTCGTCTTCCAGACGTTGGGCTGCTCGGGAACCGCCTCGGGCCCGTAGGTCTTCTGGACGTAGGCACGGCAGTCCTGGACGGCGTCCGCCGACAGGCGCGTGCTGTCGGTACGCATGTAGGTGATGAGGCCGACCGTCTCGGCGTCCTTGCCGCGCCCGAGCTGGATGCCCTCGTAGAGCCCCTGCGCCACGCTCATGGTGCGCTTGGGCGCCATGCCGAGGCGGGTCGAGGCGTCCTGCTGCAACTTGCTCGTCGTGTACGGCGCCGGCGCCCTTCGCTTCTGCTCGCGGCGCGTGACCTTGGCGACCCGGTAGCTCGCCTTCTTCAGGTCCGTCACGTAGCGGGTGGCGTCGTGCTCGCTCGTGGCGGCGGAACGCGAGCTGACCTTCTCGAGCTTCTCGCCAAGAACCTCGACGAGCGATGCGGTGAGCTGGGGCTTCGTGGGCCCGAGCAGGGCGGCCTCCACGAGCCAGTAGTCACGCGGCACGAAGGCCTCGATAGCGCTCTGCCGGTCGACGATGAGCCGGAGGGCAGGTGTCTGCACGCGTCCTGCCGAGAGGCCGAAGGCGAGCTTGCGCCAGAGCAGGCTCGAAAGGGGGTAGCCGCCGATGCGGTCGAGCACGCGCCGGGTGCGCTGCGCCTCGTAGAGGTGTCCGTCCAGCTCGCGGGGATGGTCGAGCCCCTCGTGCACGCCCTTCTTGGTGATCTCGTTGAACAGGACCCGCTGCACGGCCGCGTCCTTGTTGGCCTTCTTGACCTCCTCCATCAGGTGCCAGGCGATGGCCTCGCCCTCCCGGTCGGGGTCGGTCGCGAGCAGGATGCGCTCGGCCACCTTGGCCTTCTTGCGGATCTGTTTGATGACCTCGTCCTTGCCCTTCTCCTTGAGCAGCTCGTAGGTCTCCTGGAAGCCCTGCTCGACCTCGACGCCCCCCCGCTTGGGCAGGTCCTTGATGTGACCCTTGGAGGCGAGGACGTCGTAGTCCTTCCCCAGGTACTTCTGGATGGTCTTTGCCTTGGCGGGCGACTCGACGATGAGGAGGGACTTGGCCATGAGCACATCCTTCTCTAGGGCACGGAGCCGCGGGGTGGGAAGGGGCGGGCCCGAGCGTAGCGACCCGAGCCCTGCTCCTTGATGAGCCCAAGGAGCCGCAGCTCGAGCAGGGCATGCTGAACCCGGGCGACGGGTAAACCCACCGTCCGGGCGATCTCGTCCACGTGGCGGCCACGCGGGCCCAACGACGACATAACCGCCTTGCCGTCCGCGTCGAGATCCACGCTTCTGCTCGAATTTTCAGTAAGGCACGAACCCCGGCGGGGCGGCTCCCCGAGCCCGAGGGCGGCTACCGATAGGACATCTCGGGCACGAGTGCAAATCGCCCCCCCCTGCCGGAGGAGGGCGAGACACCCGGCTCCGCGGGGGTCCCAGGGTGACGCTGGGACCGCAAAAACGGGCCTCCCGAGCCGTCTCGCCCAGGCCGCGGTCGACAGGGCGCCCGAGCGCACCGGGGCCTGCACCACGACCACCAGGCGCGTCATCGCGGCCACGAGACGGTTGCGCTCCAGGAAGCGTCCGGCCCGCGGCGGGGTGTCGTCCGGGTGCTCGGAGACGAGGGCCCCGGCGCGCGCGATGCGCTCGAAGAGGGGGCCATGGCCGGGCGGATAGGGACGGCCGAAGCCGGTGGCCAGGACTGCGACCGTGGGCCCGCCGGCCTCGAGCGCCCCCTCGTGGGCCGCCCGATTGATGCCGCGGGCACCGCCCGAGACCACGACGCATCCCGCTTCGGTGAGCTCGAACCCGAGCCGCCGGGCGAAATCGAGGCCGTCGTCGTCCGCGTGACGCGTGCCCACGACGGCGACCGCACGGCCGAGCGGCGCCAGGACCCCGGCGATACGGAGACCGGCAGGCGGGTTCGAGAGCTGCAGTAGCCCCGCCGGCCACGCGGCGTCGTCGGGACAGAGGTGCGCGGGACGGGAGGGTAGGTCGAGGGAGTGCAGAGACATGGGTGCCCTCATCGGCCCGGAGGCGCGGCGACTTGCCCTCGCTGCTCCCTTCGCCCCCGCCGAGCCTTCCCCGCTCCCGGCGCCCCCGACCACCGAAAACCAAGACGCTGCACGAGGTTCTGTCGGTCGGCGGCAGGATCGCGCACACTAGCCAGTCGAATGGCGGTTCCCCCCGCAGAGGCCCCGTCCGATCTCACGCTGCTCGTCGTCGGTGATGGTGAGCCCTTGACCGATGGCGTGCGCGCCGCGTGCGAGCATCGGGGGTTATCGGTGGAGCACGCCGGCATGGACCACTGTGCGGAGGCCGCAGTCGCCGTCGCACCCGACGCAGTCCTCTTGGTCGGTGACGCAGCACGGGACGGAGGCGCCCGGGCGCTCGGGGCCCTCTCGGCGTCGCCCCTCGCCGCCATGGTCCCGGTCGTCATCCTCACCGACCCGGAGAACCTCGCCGACCGCGTCCACGCGTTCCGGTTCGGCGCCACGGCCGTCGTGCCCCGGTCCGCAAGTGTCGACGCGGTCGCGGGGCGCATCGTCGAGCTCATAGAACAGATGCCGAACGCGCGCGGCGCACACGTCGGCCAGATTGGCGAGGCGACGCTCGACGATTTCGTGGGCATGCTCGGCCGCGAGCTTCGCAGCGGGATCCTGTCCGTCGGCGGCGACGACGGCACGGGGCCGGAGGTACGGCTCGTGCTCGGCCAGGGTCAAGGGCTTGCCGACCTCGTCTCGGACTTCGTCTCGCGCGTCAAGCCGTTGGTGAAGACAGCCGAGTTGATGCGCTACGAGTTCGACGCGCATCCGACCGAATCGGTGCGACTCGACCTCGAAGGCACCGACGAGGACGGCAGCGCCGCCGCGTACGTGACGGGTCTGCGCGTCCTGTTGGCCGACGATCACACGGCGCGCGCCGACACGGTGGCCCAGGAGCTTCGCGCCCTCGGTGCGACCGTCGTCGTCATCGACTCGACCGGACGTGGTCTGTCGCGGGCGGCCCACCTCGATCCGCACGTCTTCCTGGTAGACGAATTGCAGATCCAGGGAGACGGCTTCGACCTCGTTCGCAAGCTGCGTCAGGACGATCGTTTGCGGTGGGCCCAGATGATGGTCGTGCGCCTCGACGAGGCCTGGAACGAGGCGGACGAGCACGTGCGGCTCGACAAGGTCGTACGCCAGCTCGCCAAGGTGCTCGGCACCGAGCAGTCGCTCAGGGAGCGGGTGGCGGCCGGCCGTCGCTTCGACGTGCGGCTCGAGGCCATGGGTCCGGCGCGGCTGCTCAGGACGCTTCTCGCGTGCGGGCAGCCCTTGCGCCTCTCGGCGCATCATCCCGAAGCGGTGGTGCGGGTCGATCTGGCGGAGGGGCTCGTCGCTGGCGCGGTCGCCGCGCTCCGGGCGAGCGGGAAGCGGTGCGAAGGACCGGCGGCCCTCTCGGTCCTCTTGCGGATGGGCAGCGGTCGCGTACGCATCGAGCAAGTCCAGTCACCGGCCTCGGCCGACATCATGGCGCCGGTCGACGTGGCCCTGACCCTGGCCGAGCAGGAGCCGCTCGAGTGGCCCACCGATCGACCTCCGTCGGCAGGCGTCCCTGCATCCCTGGCCCCCGTCGCGCTCGCCCGAACCCGACCGCCGCCCGCCGGTGGCAGCTCCCCCGCGGACGTCCATCCCGGATCGCCGGCCGTGCCCGACGCGAAGGCTCCTTCGTCCGCGGGAGGTCATCGGGCCCCGACGAACGGCCGCGCGGGCGGCACCTCGCCGGGGCGCCCAGTCCCGCCGGACCCGAGACACGTGCTAGCCGCTGCCCTCGGGGCCAAGCCGGGGGTTGGCGACGTGCAGCCTTCCGCGGACGACGACGAGCCGACCCAGGAGCGCCCCCGCACTCCCCCCAAGAAGGAGCACACCCTACACGGTCGGCCCCTACCGGAGGCCGATGCCGCGAAGCCCACCGGCGCCTCGCCGGCCCACGCTCCCAAGCCGCCGGCCACACCGCCCCCCGCCGCCAAAGACCACACCCTCCACGGTCACCGCCTCCCGGACGCGCCCCCTTCGAGCGAGACCGCGGACGCCCCGCCCCCCGTCGCTCCCAAGCCGCCAACCGCACGCTCCGCCGCCAAGGACCACACCCTCCACGGTCACCGCCTCCCGGACGCGTCCCCTTCGAGCGAGACCGCGGACGCCCCGCCCCCCGTCGCTCCCAAGCCGCCGACCGCACGCTCCGCCGCCAAGCACCACACCCTCCACGGTCACCGCCTCCCGGACGCGTCCCCTTCGAGCGAGACCGCGGACGCCCCGCCCCCCGTCGCTCCCGAGCCGCCGACCGTAGCCCCACGCCCCCCTGCAAAGCACCACACGCTCCACGGTCGTTCCCTGCCGGACGCACCCACTTCGAGCAAGACCGCAGCGGCGGCGGCGGCCTTCGCCCCCAAGCCTCCGGCTCCCCACGCATCCCCCAAGCCTCCCCCCCGTCCGGCACCCGAGCCGAAGGCGACCGCACGGCACACGCCATCCCTCGCCGATGCCTCGCCCCCGGCGCAGGGAACGGAACCAGCCCGCCGTGGCCTTGGCGCCGCCGCTCCCGTGCCCACCGACTTGGACGACACGGTGCATGACCAGCCCTTGCCGCCCGGGCTGGCGGAGCTGACAAATCCCTCCCTGGCCGCGCCGGGAGACCCCGTCCCCCGCCGTCGAATGGCTCCGAGGACGGAGATACGGTGCACGACCAGCCCTTGCCAGGGCACGGACCGGACGAAGCCGCCCCCCAGAAACCGGCTCGCCGACGGCAGCCCGCACGCACCCTGCTCGGCCAGCCCATCCCGCCCGACGCTGCGAAAGCCCTGGCAAAGAGCGCACCCGAGGCGCCGACGACCAGCGGAATCGACCGCACCTCGCGTGGCGAGCCGGATTCGGCCACGACCGCCCCGGAGGCGGATCGGGGCACCACGACCGCAGCCACGGGAGCTGCGGAGCCGCCGGCCTCCTCCCCGAGCGCCGGTCGAAAGGCACCGGGCCAGTCGGGGCGGCGGCGCCCGAAGCGCACGGTCTTGGGAATGGGCGTGCCGACACCGCGGGCGAAGGCCGGTGAGGCGCAGCCGTCGCGGGCGGCCCCGGTGCCTGCGCCTGCGACGAAGGACCCGGGCGCTCAACAGCCATCGCCTGCCCGTTCTCGGCGCAAGGCCCCACCGCCGACCGACGCCGCCACGGCGCTGTCCGCGAAGGGGAAGGGACTGTCGCCCGCTGTCGACGTCAGCATCGACGTCGCTGTCGACGTCGATGTCGACCTCGCGTCTCCGGACCAGGCAGCGTCGCCGGGGGATGCCGCGCCGCCTGGGGCACAGGTCCCGGCCGTGGTCGACACCCCCTCGGCGCCCGCCGCAGACACCGCGGGAGTGTTGGCTGTCGACCCGCAGAGCCTCTTTGGCCCGGCGACGGACACGCCGGCCCCGCCCGATGTCGCGATCGCCGATCCCTTCGGCCCACCGGCACCCCAGACACCGTCCGCCACCGCCCTCGATGAGGCGGTGGCGACGCTCCGGCCTCGCTCGAAACGGCGTCGGGTGCTCGTGATGGCAGGCGGCCTGGCAATCGTCGCCGGCGGCGTCATCGCGGCCCTGGCCCTGACCCACCGGCTACCCCCCTTCGCCCCACCGTCGGCCGCGAGCAGGGACAGCACGGAGGGCCGGCCCGCTTCCCCCGCCAGCACCGGACCGGCGGTTCCTTCCGCGACGCCCCCTCAGGCAACCCCTCGAGCGGCACCCGCTCCTGATGGAAGCGCGACCATCGCCCAGACCGACGCGGGAGCGGCCCCCCCCGCCGAAGCCGCCGACGCCGGCAAGCAAACCGCGCAGGCCGCGCAGACCGGGACCGACGCGGGAACCGCGACCGACGCGGGAACCGCGACCGACGCCGGCAGCGGGGCGCAGAGCGGTCCCGCCAATCTCCCCGTGCCCGACTGGGTCCGGCGCATGTCCTACCGGGCGCGCGCCGCGCGGGCGACCGACCTTCGCCACCTGGCGCGGCGCCTCACGCGCCATCGGCGCTACGACCGCGCCCTCGTGTGGTGGCAGCGCGCCTGGATCCTCGACCCGCGAGACGCCGACCACGCCGACGGCATGGCCGAGGCGCTCCTCGGGCTGCATCGGACGAGCGAAGCCGAGACGTGGGCTCGCAAGGCAGTCGCGATGCAGCCGAAGGACGGGACCTACCAGGACACCCTCGGTGACGTGCTCCTCGCAGAGGGCAACGAGGATGGGGCGCGGGCTGCCTACCAAGCCGCCCTCGATGTGAGCTCGCGCGATTTCCGGGCGCGGCGTGCGCTGCGCGAGATGCGGCTCGCGGATCGTCGGCACGCGCGGTCGCAGCATCGCCGCCATCACCACTGAGTTGCTGCGGAGGGCAGGTCGCCTTCGCCGTGACCTCAGCTGCGCGAGAGGTGCTCTGCGAGGAAGCGACCCACCTCCGCGGTCACGGCCTCGTCGACGGCGGCCTGGGTGAGGCCGGCGGCGTGAAGGGCGCGCGTCCCCACGACGAGGGAGTGGTTGCCTCCGTCGACCACGTGCAGCGTGCTCGGCGCGTTCATCGTGGCGCGCACTGCCTCGAGACGGTCGAGGGGGCACAAGGGATCCCGGCTACCCTGGAGGAAGAGGATGGGCGTGGCGAGGCTGCGCAGCACGGCGTCCCGGACGGGACGTCGCTTGCCGGATCCGACGAGTGGGTAGCCGAAGCAGACGAGGGCGTCGACGTGCTCTTGTCCCGCGAGGTGGCATCCGACGCGCCCACCCATGCTCTTGCCCGCCAACACGATGGGACCCTCGTGGCCTTGGCGGGCGCCGAGGAGGGCGGCGCGGTGAGCCTCGATGAGGCGCGGCAGAGGATTGGGGCGGCGGCGGCCGAGGGCCATGTACGGGTAGTCGAAGGGGACGACGCGGCCGAACGCCGCGAGGCGCTCGCAGTAGCCGCGCATCCAGGGCGACGTGGAGGAGGCACCGGCCCCGTGAGCGAACAGGATGAGCGGTCGGCTCACGGCGACACGTCGCGAGGGCGAGATGGCTCGAGAACGCGTCGAGCCGTGCAGAGGGGATTCGTCGGGCGCATGGGTCCTCGCCCCGCAATGTAGCGGATCGAAGGAACGTGGGGAGCCATCCCGTCCCCGACGAGCCACGTCCCCTTTGGACGGAATGACGAAAGGCGACCCAGTTGCCTGGGCCGCCCTCCGGGAAGCATCGCCTGATGTGCTGGTACCGTCTCCGGTCCCTTGCCGGGTATTACCCGGTCGCACACCGCGTGATACGCGCACGCCGTATCACACACGTTCGCCTTCGGGTGGGTTCCTCACAATGCGGCCTCGTTCAATTCGCGCTGACTCGGCCTGCTGCAGGTGACGTGGTCGTTGAACCGTTCGTCAGCCTCGATCGACCCCTTTTCTTCGATTGCCTTTGTTCCATTGCCTAGCGTGGATGCTCTCGAAGAGACCGATCTCGGGCGTTCCCTGTCGTCGTTCGGGCACCATCGCACCGGGTTCCCACCCCGTGCGCCAGCTTGGCGGCGAGCGCGCGTCCGAAGACCCGTCTCGCCGGTTGACCCGAATCGACCAGGAGCCACGTACGCGTCCACCGGTTTAGGGAGGACACGGGCAATGCTCCGGAACGCCTTCCGCCTGGTCCCGACCGCGGCTCGCGCCGCGTTCGGTGTCGGTCCCCTCCTTGCGAAGGAGACCCTGGACACACGCGAGACCCCGTTCCGCCTTCCTTGCGTGCGTGAGCACGCCGTGGTGTGACGGTCCGGTGCCGCCAGCGCCCCGAAGGGCACCGGCGACCGGCCTCGCGTGGCCGGCTTCTACAACCCACCTCGTTTTTCAAAGACGTCGTCTGCGCGCCCGGTCGGCTACCGTTCCGCGAGCCGGAGCTCACTTCGCGGTGGGTTCGCCGGATCACGCCGGCTCACCCGCTTCGGCGGATCCCCGTGGTCGAGAGGGCCTGTTCGACACGCTCTCGCCGACGAGGATCTTACCTCGGACGTTCCCTGGCCTTCCCTTCGCTCGAGCCTCCGAAGAAGCCTTCCGCTCGGTCCGGCTGGATCGGCTCGGCACGTGCTCCCGTGAAAGAGCACAAGCCTACCCCGGCCCGGAACGCCTTCCATCGACAGGGATCCCGAAGGACCTTCCGCGGCTCCGGGACGGTGCGACCGCCCTTTCCCCGCTTCTGCGCCACACGCTCCACAGACGCGACCGAAGCCTCGCCTGCTTCCTGTGTGGCGTCCTGCCGACTTCTGCAGCACGACACGGCCCGCGAGACTGGCCCGCGAGCTTCCGGCCCCCGATGCCTTTTCGACACCGGGCGACGCGGGGCAAGCCCCACGCCGACCGTACGCCCCGCCCGAGGAGCGCGCCTGAGCACGCTGCCCCCGGCCGAAAACGCACGCGCATCCGTGGTCGCCGCCTGGAATCCGCAGGGTTGGGAGAGCCCCGCGGCATCCGGACGGCCGAGGCCTCGGCTTTGGCACCCTTCGCGAAAAGCGGCACCTCCACACGAGACCGGATGCGTTCCACCCGTGACCTCATCCGCGGGAGGGTTTCCCGCAGCTGTGGCCCCACGCCCTCCGCCTCGCGACGGCGAGCGTGGGAGGCGCCTCTTGGACCCGTCACCGGTGAACGCTCCGCTTGGCGGAGGCCACCGGTTGGCGGGCTCGGACGATCCGGGTGGAGGCGGAGCTGCTCCGACTGCCACCGGACCGACCGCAGCGCCCCACCGGCTTCTGCGACCGAGAAGGTCACGAACACGTGTTCCGTGAGCTTCCGAAGCTGAAGATGCCCAAGACGCCCGCTCTTTGCAAGAAGAAAGAGTCAAACAATCCGTTTTTTTTCGCACACACCCGCCCAACAGGTTATCCACAACCTATCCACAGGCCCCAAAACGGGCATGATACGGGGACGTGCACCACCTCATCGCATTGATATATTCGATCATAATTGGTGATTTTACGTGAACTGTTCACCGGAGGCGCCGCGGTTCACCTGGATCGGCCGAGGCAGGGCGACCTCCGTCCCGCATCGGCGCGGAATGCCCAGCGGCGGTGGAAACGGATCAGACGCCGATCCCCCCGGTCGCAGTCCTCGCATCCGCGGCCGGCGCACCGTACGGACCGTGCACACACGGGCTCCCGATGACGGGCGGGAGCAAGCACCGTCCGTCGGCGATCGCGTGGGCACGCGGCGGGAGGGGGCTCCAAGTGCCCGGGCGATGGGGCCCGAAAGCACCGGGGTCGAGGTGATCGAGGTCTCGCGGGTCCGCGCTCGGAACGCGGCCGTGTGGGCCCCCCCTGGCGACGCCATCCACGTTGCGCAATCGCGGACGGGGTCCACGTCTCTGTCGATGGGTCACGAGCGCATGGGCGCAGTCGTGCGCCGGCTGGTTCGGGTCCCCGCGCACGGCGAGGACGACTCGTTCCTGCGCCGGTCGCTTCGCGTCACCTGGCTCGCGGCCCATGGCTTCTGGAACCGGGGCGCGATCAGCCGCGCCTCCGAGCTCGCCTTCGACACGGTCCTCGCCCTCGTCCCCCTGCTCGCCATCCTCTTCAGCGCCCTGCGCGGCCTCGGGGTCTACGACTCCTTCGTCGCGGGCACGCTGAAGCCGTGGATGGAGCGCACGTTCAACGCTGACAGCGGCGCCGAGCAGCACGGCCTCGTCACACTGCACACCGCCTTTGCCAGGTTCCTGGAGCTGGACAGAGGGCCGAGATCTCCGCCCTGGGCGTCGTTGGCCTCATCGCGCTCCTCTACATCGTGCTGATGCTACTCAACACGGTCGAGGCCGCGATGAACGAGATCTGGGGCGTGCACCGCCCGCGCACGATCGTGCGCAAGCTCACCGACTATGCGGCGATCCTCTTCGTGCTGCCCATGTGCCTCGTCCTGGCCGCATCGGCGAGCCGCGCCACGGGCGCCCTGTCGAGCGATGCGCATCTGCGCCCCATCCTCGACCTGGCACCGATCGGCGCCGTGGCGATCGGCCTCTTCTTCCTCTACACGATCATGCCGAACACGCGGGTCCGGGTATGGTCGGCGGCGCTCGGGGCGGTGGTCGGGGCGGCCCTCTTCTACAGCACGCTCCTCTCCCTGGTGGCGTTTCAGGTCGGTGTGGCACGTTACAACATTCTCTACGCGGGGTTCGCCGCCGTCCCCCTCTTCTTGATGTGGGTGTTCGTCGCGTGGATGACGGTCCTCTTCGGCGCCTGGCTCGCGGCAGCGCACCAGGACGAGGAGGGCTTCCGCTTCCGGCTCGGTCACGTCGACGCCGGCTTTGCGGTGCGAACGCGCGTCGGCCTCGGCTTCATCACGCGAATCACGCGCGCCTTCCTCGACGGGACCGCGGCTCCCACCCTCTCCGAGCTGGCCGAGGCGGCGGGCGTCGCCGATGCGCTCGCGAGGGAGGTGCTCGGACGGCTCGAGCAGGCTGGGCTCACGGCCGCCGGCGGCGGTGCTGCGGCCACGGGCCCCTGGCTCCTGACGCGCGATCCCGACACGACCCACGTCCTCGACGTCCTCGATGCGCTCGCCGGACAGCGAGGCGCCCAAGCGCGTGCGCCGGTCGGCGGGGACGAACAGCACGTGCGAACGCTCCTCGAGGGCCTTCGGGAAGCCACGGAGCAATCCCCCTCGAACGCGACGCTGCGGGAGCTGGTGCGGGATGCCACGCGCCGCGAGGGCGGACAGCCGAGCCCGGGCCGAACGGACCACGGGCGCGCCGCCGCGTGAGTCGACGACGCGCCGGGACTGGCCTCAGGGCATGGCTGGAGCGGGAACGGGGCTCGTCATCGTGGCCATCGGCATGCCGCCGTCCATGCTGCCGTCGACCGGGCCGCCGTCTCGCACCGGGAACGGGATGGCCGTCATCTGGCCCGCCGAGCTCACCGCGACGGCCCCGCCGTCGGGCAGGACGTAGGCACCGGCGTCGGCGTCGTACTTGGGGATCGGGTCCGGGATTGGCTCCTTGACCGCACCGCGGATGCGACCCTCGAGCACGTTCACGTGGACGGGCTGATCGAGCTGGAACACGTAGCCGCCCTGGTCGATCTTGATGTGGTAGGTCTCGTCCTTGTACTCGATGTCGCGGCGGTAGCCGATCTGCTGCTCGCCGAGCCGCTCGTGGGGCCTGTGCGCGAGGACGAAGGACATGAGCCGCACCGCGAGGTGGTTGTGCAGGCGATGGCAGCCGTGGGAGTGCCTACGCATGATGCTCATGTAGTCGACCGAGCCGTGCGTCCGGATGCCCTCGTCGCCGCCGTAGCGGATCGTCCCATCGGGCCGCTCCGTGTACTTGAGGTGGTAGGCGGCGACCAGGCCGTAGGCCGACGCGTAGCTCGGTCCCGTCTCGTTGTACTTGATGAGGTAGGGGAGCTGCCCGTGTTCGTGTCTGCGCGGGTTGCGTCGAAGCAGGTCCTGCGGCGGCGTCGAGTCCGGCGGTAGCCAGACCGGAGCGGCGACGATTCTGATGCCAGACGCGCGGGCCTACCGGCGAGTTCTTGTACTGCCACATGACCGTGCCGTTCACGAGCTCGCTATGCCACCCGCCCACCGTCGTGCCGTAGCGCGCGAGCGGGATCTCGTGACCGAGGTACTTCACGAAGAGCGTCAGCCGCGGCCGGTGCGACACGGGCTGAGGCCGCTCCTGGCCCTGGGCGTCGTACGGGAAGTCGTACCAGACATCGCCGCGGTCGATGGTCACGGACAGGTCCATGTCCCCGTCGTAGTACTCGGGGAGCTGCGGCGCCGGGATCGCCACCAGACGCGGCTGGTCCTTGGGCAGCGCCGCGAGCGTCTTGAGCCAGGCGAGCGTCGACTCCGGCGTCTGGAGGCCGAAGGCTTGGACGATCGCCTGGCGCAGCTCCGCCTCGAGGTTGGGAATGGGATGCGGCTTGCCGTCCCGCCCGAGGAAGGTGCGCGGTGAGCCATCGTGCATCGTCGATGTGCTGCCGTCTTCGATCACGCCCGCCGCGTGCATCGCCCGCTCGGTCAGCACGCGGACGACCGCCTCCTGCTCGAGGACCAAGGCCGGCTTGCGCAGCGCCTCGAGGGTGTGATCCCCGATGTAACCCCACGCATAGATGCGGTGGCGACGCTCGAACTCGTGGAGGGCCTCCTGGGTAGCCCAGTCGAAGCCGCCCGGCATGAAGTGGCCCTTGCCGGCGAAGTAGCCCTCGCACTTCAGCCGGTCCTGGGTCGCGATGATCGCCTTGCGGCGAGGGATCATGGCGATGAAATCGCGGACGTGGCGCACATCCCGATCGTGCAGGTCCGAGGTGTCGATCTGGCTCGGGTCGTCGACGTGCTGGCGGTGCATGATGCCGTGCACGATGTGCTCGAGAGCGGTGTACCGGCGGACCTCGCGGCGCGCGCCGTCATTTCCCTGATAGGTCACGAGCCCGTTGAAGTCGACGAGCGGCTGGAGGTCCTCCGCGGCGAGACAGCTCTTGCGCTGCATCTCGTCGAAGCGCGTCCGCAAGAGGTCGAGGGTCGGCATGATGCCGAACAGTCTCCAGATACTTGTCGTCGCGGGCGCGGTCACCCTCCCAGCCGTCGGGGAACTGGCCGCGAGCCAGCTGGAGGTAGGTCGTGCGGTAGGGGTTCGGCTTCGCCTCGTCGCCGGGGCTGTCGCGTTCGGTGAAGATGTAGGGGACCCACTCTTCTCCGAGGTCGACGACGAGCCAACCGTGTAGATTGGCCGTGGCGGCATCGACCTGCCGCGCGGCGTGGCCGTTCTCCCAGAGGGGCACGGGCTGGGCCATGGGAGGCGGCCGGGTGTCCACGCGGTGGTCGGACGCCTCGTGCGGGGCGGCGTGCGCTGCGGGAGCGCTGTCGTCACCGCGGGCGTGCTCGGCCGTGGACGAGCCGCAACCGACCAGCGACACCGTGCCCAAGAACGCGAGGACCGCGAAAGAACGTTCGGACCGCTCGAACATGAAGCTTCCTCTGACCTTTGGGGCATATCGATTGCCCGCGCAAGTTTCGAGACGCGGAGCAGGACCGCGCCGCCGTCCGTCTCCATGGTCGGAGGGAAGCAGGAACCGGGCCGAGAAGCGATCCCGAGGAATATCGCGGCGATTGACCCCGCGAAGCACGCCCCGCGCGGCAGGACTGACACGCCCCTGCGGCGCCGCGCACTCACCCGTGTCGGGGCAGAGGGGTGCGCTGCGAGCCGCAAGGCGAGCCTGGCATCGAGGGAGGCGGACGGCCGAAGGGGGCTCCGGGGGGTCTCCCCCGGGGAGGCCTACGCGTGGGGGGTGGGCGGATGGTTCGAACGAATCGACCGGAACCGCCCCTACATCGACAGGCCGCCGTCGACGTCGATCGTGCGGCCGTCGAAGTAGTCGCACTCGAGGACGAACTTGCACCGCGAGCCAGATGTCCTCGGGCACGCCGATCGCGGCCGACCGGGATCATCGCCGACCAGCGCGTCGCGCGCCTTCTGGTTCATGCCCTGGGTCATCGGCGTCTCGATCATGCCGGGCGCGACGGCGCCGACGCGGATGCCGAACGGGGCGAACTCGCGCGACCACGTCACCGTGTTGGCCGCGAGCGCCGCCTTGGCCGCCGCGTAGTTCGACTGGCCGCGGTTGCCGTGGCGCGCGATCGACGACATGTTGACGATGACGCCCGGCCGCTGCTCGGTCTCGACCATCTTGGCGACCACGTCGCGCACCATGAACGTCGCGCCGGTGAGGTTGACGTCGATGACCGCCTGCCACTGCTCGCGCGTCAGCTTCGTGATCTCGCCGGTCGTGCCGGTCCTTCTTGACCAGCAGGCCGTCGCGCAGGATGCCGGCGTTGTTGACCAGGCCGTTGAGCCCGCCCATCTGCTCGTGGGCCCAGTCGACGAACGCGCGCGACTCGGCCTCCTTCGACACGTCGAGGCGCGCGCGTGTGGACCTTGCCGGCCATGCCCTCGCGTCGCTCGCCAGGGCGGCGAGCCCCTCCTCGTTCGACGTCGCCGGCGGCGACCTGGGCACCGGCCTCGGCGAGCCGCGTCGACGAAGTGGGCGCCCATGCCCGGGCGGCGCCGGTGACGATGATCTTCATCTGGTCGAGCTGCATGAGGGATTCTCCTCGGTACCGACCGTGGGTAGCACCCCGGGCCCCGAAGGACCGTGAGGACCGGCACAGGCGTTCGCTGCTACAGTCGCGGCCGGAGGCGACGTGGACAGCAGCGGAGGGGCCATCGAAGGGCTGTCTGTGAGGCTACGGGCGGCCTTGCACACCCCCGAGGTACTGATCCCGGTCGCCTGCATCGTGGGGTTTTTGCTGTGGGGCCCGCACGGCAAGCCGCCCTTCAATCTCCAGGGCCTGCTCGGCCCCCTCGCCGCCTCGCCCTTGCGGGCGGCCATGGTCGACTGCGCCTGGGCCGCGCTGGTCATGGTGGCCCTGCCCGCCCTGGCCGTGACCTTCGTGCTGCACGAGCCCCTCGCCCGCTACGGCTTCGGCGCGGGCGACGTGCGCTACGGCTTGAAAGCGGTGGTGATCGGGCTGGCCATCGCCGCGCCCGTCGCATGGCTCACGAGCCGCAGCCCCGCCATGCGTGCCGTCTATCCCTTCTTCGGCTACCAGCCGGGCCTGCCGCCCGCGAAGTTCGCCGCCTGGGGGCTCGTCTACGGGCTGTTCTTCCTCGCCGGTGAGGGATCCATGCGCGGCCTTTTGCTCTTCGGGCTGCGGGACCGGGTCGGGGCCGCCGGGGCCGTGGCGATCACGGCCGTGGTGCAGGCGGTGTGGCACCTCGGGAGCCCCACGCCGGAGCTTCTGGTCGCGCCCCTTTGGGGGCTGGTCGCGGGCGCCCTGATCCTGCGAATGCGGTCGATCTGGTACGTCTGGCTCGTTCACTGGCTCGCCAACGTCGCCATCGACGCGTTCATCACCTACGGCCCCCACCTGCGCTGACGGAGCGGGGCGGCCTCGGAAGGGCTGGCGGAAGGGGCATCGGACCGCAGCTTCTTTGCGCCCGAGCCGAGGCGGCGCCTACCTTGTCACCGACGGCATGCTGTCCGCGAGCCAAAGCGCCCCGGCCGAGCCCGCGCTCGCCCGCGCGGCCCTGACCATCGCGGCCCTCTCGGGAAGGGTCGAGACGGTCGTGGACGTGGTGCACGGACGCGCCCTGCGCCACTACGGCGAGGGCTTGCGCCAGTACCTGGCCGTGCGCCTCGCCGACATGGACGGCGCCACGCAGGCCCTCTCGGAGCTGCGCGCCATCATGGCGGCCCGCCCGAGCGAGGAGCTGGTCGCACCACCCGGCATGCGCGCGCGCCTGTACCGCATCGCGCGCGACCTGGCCCGGGGACGGCGCGAGACGGACGGGCTGCCGTCGCCCGACGACCGGGCCGCCCTGCCCTGGCGACCGGCGCCGCACGGTGCGAGGATCGCCCTCGCGCGGCTGCGGACCGATTCCTCGGGGAGGCGGATGCCGAGCTGCTCGAGCTGCGACACGCACGGGAGCTGTCGCCCGAAGAGATCGCCTTCGTCGTCGACCGCCCCGTCGAGGACGTCCTCGAGCACCTCGATGAGGCGACCCAGCGCGCCGAGGCCCTCGTGGGCGACGCGGTCGACCCGGGCGGCCTGCGCCACACCCTCCTCGAGGCCTTCGCGCTCGAGACGCGCCCGACCGTGCGGACCATCGATCTCGACGAGGTCCTGGCACCGCTCTGCGCGGGCACGGTGATCGGTGGGCGCTACGAGCTCGAGGCGCGCGTCGGCTCTGGCGCCTTCGCCGATGTGTACCGCGCGAAGGACACGGAGGTGCCGGGCCACGTGGTGGCGCTCAAGCTCCTGCACCAGGCGTCCCTGTCGGACGAGGCGCGGGCCTCGGCGCTCCGCGAGCTGCACCTCATCGCGTCCGTGTTCCATCCGTCGATCGTGCAGCTCAAGGACCACGGCTGGCACGAGTCGCGTCTGTGGTTCGTCATGCCCTGGTACGAGGGCGAGACCCTCGAGGCGCGCATCGCGCGTGGGCCCCTGTCGCGTCCCGAGGCACGCCGGATCTTCGAGCACCTCGCGCGCGCCCTCAGCGCCATGCACGCGGTCGGCATCCGCCATCAGGACGTCAAGCCGGACAACATCCTCCTCGCGCGCGTGGCCGGTTTCGGCGAAGCGGACGCCGAGGAGGACGTGCTGCCGGTCCTGCTCGACCTGGGCGTTGCCGCCAAGGAGGCGGAGATGGTCGTCGCCGGCACGCCGACCTATTTCGCTCCCGAGGTCGCCGCCCAGTTCGCGACCAGCCGCGGCAGGAGCCCGGTGACGGTGAAGGCCGACGTCTTCTCCCTGGCCTTGTCCCTGCGCAACGCCCTCGAGCCGAGCAGTCAGGAAGACGTGGCCGCGGGCGCCGTGGAGGCATTCATCGTGCGGCGCGCGACCGAGCCGCCCCGACGGTTCGAGTCGGGGGAGCTGCGCTTCCTCGACCCGTGGCTCGAGCGCTGGATGAGCCTCGAGCCCGAGGAGCGGCCGACGGCCGAAGAGCTCTCGGTGCAGCTCGCGGTGCTCACACGGCCCGAGGAACGGCGCGCCCGTCGCATCGCGGTGATGCGCTGGGCGTTGCCCCTGGCGCTCACCCTCGTCGTCGTCTTCGCTTCCGCGCTCTACGGGCTCAATCAGCGCGCGCAGCGACAGAAGCTCGAGGCCGAGCGGGCACGGCTCACCGCCGCATCGCTCCGCGAGGACCTGTCGATGAGCGAGCAGCAGAAGGCCGCGCTGCAGTACAGCATGCGCAACCTGCGGCAGAGCTACGAGCAGGGGCGCCTCAGCCGACGCGAGCTCGCCGGCAAGCTGGCGACGGCCGAGACGAATCTCGGGGTCGTGCGCGAGGACCTGGGGGCGAGCGAGCACGAGCGGCACGCCCTCGCAGGACAGCTGAAGCAGACGCATCGCACGCTGGCGTCGACCAAAGAGACCCTGGAGACGGCACGGGGCGAGATTGACCGGACCCACACCGCCCTGTCGGCCGCCGAGGCCCATGCCGAGGGCCTGTCGACGCAGCTCGCCAGCCTTCGCGCAGACCTCGCGAGCGCGAGGGACGACGCCGCGCAGGCGCGAAGGCACGGGGCCGACCTCGACGGACAGGTCGCGGCCCTGCATTCCGAGCTTCGAGGCGGAGAAGGCCAAGGGCGGGCGGCTCACGCGCGACATGGCGGCGGCGACGGCCGCGCGGGCGCAGGCCGAGAGCGATTGGCCGAGGCACGGCGGCGCATCGCGCGGCTGGAGCGACAGATCGCCGAACGGATGGGGATTCGGTGGCGGGACGCGCGCGGGCGACGACTCGATCAGTCGGTCCTCGGCCAACACGAGCGACACGGCGAACGCGCCCGGCCCGTCTTCCGGCACCACGAACGGCCCGGCTTCGAGCACCGCGAGCGACGCACCGGGCGCGGCGGGTGGACCGGGCACGGCCAGCGCGCCGGCGAGCACGCCCACGCCGGACGCGCCGACGGCCCCGACCCCCTGAGGCCGGGCGAGCGACCGCGGGGATGGTACCCTCGCCTTCGATGAACGCGCTCTTTGGACGAAAGGTCGCGCGTCTTCCTCGCGAGGGCACACTGCTGGTCGCGACCGACCTGCAGGGCAACTTCCGCGACTGGAAGCGTCTCGAGGCGATCTACGAAGCCGAAGAGGCCGCGGGCCACGCCCCCCTGCTGGTCCTGTGCGGCGACCTGATCCACGGGCCGAGCGAGGATCTGCTCGAAGAGGGCGCCTGGCCCGATCATCTCGGGACGCGCTACGCCGACGAGTCGCGCGCGCTGATCCTCGACTACGCGCGGTTCGCACGGGAGGCGCGCACCGTGGCCCTGCTCGGCAACCACGAGCACGCCCACATCGGCGGCCCCGTCGTGAGCAAGTTCCACTCGGACGAGGCGGCCGTGCTCGAAGCGGCCCTCGGCGACGCGCGGCAAGCCGTCCACGCCTTCCTCCGCACCTTCCCCCTCGTGGCGGTCGCACCGGCCGGCGTCGTGCTCACCCACGCGGCGCCGCGGGGGACCGAGCCCGACCTCGAGTCCTTCGAGCGACTGCGCTACGAGGGCTACGAGCACTGCACCATCGACACGATGTACACGAAGGACACGGTCGGGGCCCTGCTCTGGGCACGGGGGGCCTCGGCAGACCGGGCGCGGTCGCTGCTCGCGGCGACCGCCCTCGACGACACCCCCAACGCCTTCGTCGCCTACGGGCACGACGTCGTCCCCGAGGGGTACGAAAAGGTGGGCGACGAGCAGATCTGTGTCTCGACCTCGTTCGGCCTCTTCGACCAGGAAAAGGTGTACCTGCGGCTCGACCTCGGGCACCGCTACCGCAGCGTCCACGACCTCCGGGAAGGCCTCGAGATCGTGCCCCTGTGGAGCTGAGCCCCGGATGCGCCGCCCCCCGTCCGATCACCCCGCGATTGCGGAGGCCCCTTGTGAGCCGTGGGACGGCGGCAGTACCCTCTCATCGTGGCGCGTAGCGGAGTTGTGACCCTGCTGGGGACGACGTGCATCGTCCTCGGGGCGCTGTCCGCCGGCGGATGCAGCAGCAATCCGGGGATGGTGGTCGACCTCCGCACGGACTTCGTCCCGGGTGTGGAGTTCCACGAGGTCCGCACCCGTGTCTCGCGGGGCGGGCTGCCCGCAACCGAAGCCGGCTGGACCAACACCGAGCTGCTCGAGCACCTGGGCATCAACTACATCGACGGGGAGCACGTCGCCGACTACTCGAAGATCGGCAAGGGTCTGTTCGCGGTGCGGGTGGAGCTGTTGGACGGAGCGGGCCGACCGGTCGCCCAGGGACGGGAGCTGGTCGAGGTCAAGACGGCCACCCAGGCCGTCACCGTCGTCATCACGCGCGACTGCCGCGGCGTGCAGTGCCCGGGTGCCGGGGACAGCCCGAGCTCGGTCGCCTGTCTCGGCGGGCGTTGCGTCGACCCGCAGTGCACGCCGGAGACGCCCCAGTACTGCCCCATGCCGGCTTGCATGACGGCAGCGGACTGCGCACCGCGCGCCGCCTGCGCGACGGCCCAGTGCGTCACGGGCGTCGGTACCTGCGTCTACCGCGGGGACGACAGCATGTGTGCGGCCGGGCAGTACTGCGACCCGGACCGGGGGTGCGTCAGCCGGCCGCCGCCCGCCGGCGAGGGCGGTGTCCCCGAGGGCGGTCTCTCCGAAGGTGGCTCGGACGCGGGGGTCGACGCCGGGCCCCCCGACCCCTGCGTGGGGGTCGTGTGCACCGGATACACCATCTGCGTTGCGGGCACCTGCCAGGACCTGCCGGGCTGCGCCACGGTGGCCGACTGTCCCACGGGCGATGTCTGCCAGACTCGGCACTGCATCCCTGGTGACGCGGACCTGGACGGGGACGGAGTGCCGGCGTCGATGGACTGCGACGAGACCAACCCCGCGGTCCACGAGGGCGCGATGGAGGTGTGCGACGGCCTCGACGACGACTGCGACATGATGATCGACGAGGGCGACCCGGGCCTCCTCTGCGCCAGCGACCCTTCGGGAGGCGTGTGCTTGGCTGGCCTTTGCGGGTGCCCGGCCGGCACCTACGACTTCGACCACAACCCGACCAACGGCTGCGAGTGCACCGCCATGCCGGATGCGACCATGGGCGGCGACTGTCCCGGGGCAATCGACCTCGGCGACGTGA
The DNA here is from genome assembly GCA_963830115.1 of uncultured delta proteobacterium. Classification (GTDB taxonomy): domain Bacteria; phylum Myxococcota_A; class Polyangia; order Polyangiales; family CAWHLB01; genus CAWHLB01. The sequence goes on along the minus strand of CAWHLB010000018.1, from coordinate 291,438 downwards.
GCGACTCGGGCCAGAGCGTGACCGTGTCCGGCAACGTGCTGCCCGACGACCGGGAGGTCTGGTACCACTTCCACGCCGTCGACACGGCGGACACGTCCTGCGATGCCTTCCACGTGCGGGTCCAGTTCACGGCAGACCCGGACAACCGCTTCGAGCTGACGGTGTTCCGGGGCGACTGCGGCACGCCCGTCTGCGACGACAACGGCTACACCGACTTCAGCTGGGCAACCGACTTCCGGGACGACACGACCGGCACCGGCCAGTGCCCGTGCGCGCCCCTGACCTCGGGCATGAGCCAGTGCCTCGACGACAGCGCCGACTTCTACGTGCGCGTGCGGCGTCGCATGGGCAGCACGGTCGACTGCATGGGCTACTCCCTCGAGATCAGCAACGGCGTCTACCACACCTAGGTCGCCCCCCAAGGCCCTAGGTACCGCCCGCAGATCCCGCGCGGCGCTCGCACGCTCTGCGCCAGCGCGGGAGAAATCTGCGCAAGAGCTGCGGGCTCGGCCCCGAGAAATGCGCCCCGGTCTGTTCGAGGGACCTGGCCCGCGCCTTGCTCGATCTCGATGCACCCATTGTCGGAGGCAGCCATGTCCGAACCGTTCCGCAATCTGGTCGAGCTCCACCGCCGAAGCACCGAGCGATGGCGAGAGCAGCCCGCCCTCGGCACCCGCACGCCCCAGGGTTGGGTATGGACGACCTTCGGACAGCTCGCCGAGCAGGTCGATCACTTCCGTGCCGGCCTCGCGCAGCTCGGGATCACTCCGGGCGACCGGGTGGCGATCGTCTCGAACAACCGCGTCGAGTGGGCCGTCACCTGCTATGCGGTCTACGGCCTGGGCGCCGAGCTCGTCCCCATGTACGAGGCCCAGCTCCCCAAGGAGTGGGCGTTCATCCTGCGCGACTCGGGCGCGCGCCTGGTCGTCGGCTCCACCACGCCCATCTACAGCGATCTCTGCGCCCTCCGGCCCGAGATCCCAAGCCTCGCGCACGTCGTGGGCATGGACCTGCCGGATGACGATCCGGCCTCCTTCCGCGCCGTGCTCGCGCGCGGCGCTTCGTCACCCGTGGCGGCGCGCGACCCGGACCCGGGCGAGGTGGCGGGCTTCATCTACACCTCGGGCACGACCGGCAACCCCAAGGGCGTCGTCCTGACCCATCACAACATCGCCTCCAACATCTCGGCGGTTCAGGACCTGTTCCCCTTCGGCCCCGACGACCGGAGCCTGTCCTTTTTGCCCTGGGCCCACTCCTACGGTCAGGTGGCCGAGCTGCACGGCCTGCTGAGCATGGGGGCGTCCCTCGCGCTCAACAACGACGTCTCGGTGCTGCTCGAGCAGCTCTCGGAGGTGAAGCCGACGATCCTCGTCGCCGTCCCGCGCATCTTCAATCGGCTCTACGACAAGGTGCACGAGGAGATTGCCGATTGGCCCCACTTCCTGCAAAGCATGTTCGAAGCCGGCATCCGCAACGCGACGCGGCGCGCCCGCGGCGAGCACCTGGGACCGCTCCAGGGCATGGGCCTGACCATCGACGACAAGATCCTGTTCTCGAGGATCCGCGACAAGCTCGGTGGGCGGCTCAAGTACGCGATCAGCGCGAGCGCGGCCCTCAGCCTCGAGGTGGCCGAGTTCATCGACGCGCTCGGGATCCCGGTCTACGAGGGGTACGGCCTCACCGAGACGAGCCCCATCGTGGCGGCGAACTATCCGGGGCACCGCAAGATCGGCAGCGTGGGGCAGCCCATCGAGGGCGTGCGCGTGGAGATCGACCGATCGGTCACAGGCGACCCGGTGCAAGGCGAGATCATCGTCCACGGGCCGAACGTGATGCAGGGCTACCACGATCGGCCCGAGGAGAACGCGAAGGCGTTCACCGAGGACGGGGGCCTGCGCACGGGCGACCTCGGGCACCTCGACGCGGACGGTTACCTGTACATCACGGGGCGCATCAAGGAGCAGTACAAGCTCGAGACCGGCAAGTATGTCATGCCGTCGCCCCTCGAGGAGGAGCTCAAGCTCTCCCACTTCATCGCGAACGTGATGCTGTACGGTGAGAACCGGCCGTACAACGTGGCGCTCGTGGTGCCCGACCTCGAGGCGGTGAAGAAGTGGTCGTCAGAACGCGGCTTCGAGCTGGTCGACATGGCGAGCGACGAGCGCGTGCGCACGCTCATCGAGGTCGAGCTCACCCAGCGCAGCCGTGGCTTCAAGTCCTTCGAGCGGCCGCGCCGATACGCGATGACGCTCGAGGATTTCACGACCGACAACGACCTACTCACCCCTACCCTCAAGCTGAAGCGGCGCAACGTGCTGGCGCGCTATCGGGACGTCCTCGAGGCGCTCTTCGGCTGACGCAGGGGTCTCGCCGCAGCCCAAATCGAGACCTGTCCCTGGTATGGTAGGGGGCGGGAGGAAACGTTCATGCGCTTGGCTTTCTCGACTGTCTTCTTCATCGGCCTCTTCGTCCTCGCCTCGACCGCCTGCGACAGCTGCGCGTTCTTCGACAGCGGCAACACCGACGCCGGCCCCGGTGATCTGGGCGTCGGCAAGCCCTGTGGCAGCGACAGCCAGTGCCGGGCCGGGCTCGCGTGCAAGAGCAACACCTGCCAGCCCACGGGCACCGGAACCGCGGGCACGTTCTGCACGCTGACGGGCGACTGCATGGACGGCCTGTGGTGCGGCCCCTCACGTTCTTGCGAGACGGCGGGGGACGGCACCGAGGGGTCGGGCTGCACCTCGACCGCCCAGTGCGCCCACGGGCTCGTGTGCGCCGCCGACGGCTTCTACCTGCACTGCCAGCCCGGCGGGGACGGGGACCTGGGCAACGGCTGTATGAACGAGACCGACTGCCTCGCGGGGCTGAGCTGCGTCGCGGGGCAATGCGCGAGCACGCCGGCCCAGATGCTGCCGGACGGAGGCCAGCCACCGCCCAGCCTGCCCCTGTGGACCGGGGTGACCTGCGAGGACGACACGGGCCCCGCGCGCGCCTACTTCGAGGTCCCGAGCGGCGGCATGCCGCCCCACGACTTCTACCGCCTGCCCTTCCCGAACGACGTCCGCCGGACGGCCGACGGGCACATCGACCTGACCGGCCATCCGCACCCAGGCACGGCGGTCTCCTTCGACGTGATCGACCGCTATCTCAGGGCGTCCGAGGAGGACCTGGACGGCTTCTCCACCAACCCCGTCGTCTTCTTCCGCTTCTCCAAGCCCTACGACTGGGACACCATCGGCGGCACGCTGCGCATCGTCGACATCACCCCCGCCTCGCCGGACTACGACCACGACACGGGCATCTCCTGGTTGACGACGGGCGGCGCGATCACGCGCTACATCTGCCCGAACTGGCTGGCCCTCCGGCCGCCCCACGGCGAGCCCCTGCGCCCCCAGACGACCTACGTGGCCCTCGTCACCAAGGGCGTGAAGGCCACGAGCGATGCGGGCGGCGCCACCTTCGCCCCCGACGCCGACCTGACGGCCCTGCTCTCGAGCAGCATGCCGACCGACGCGCGCCTGAGCGGCGCCTGGAACGCCTACGCGCCCCTCCGCGCCTGGCTGACCGACAGCGGCACCGACCCGAGCACGATCCTCGACGTGGCGGTGTTCACGACCGAGAGCACCCAGTCGATCATCCCGAAGCTGCGTGAGGTCATTCGGGGGCGGCCGGCGCCTACTGTAAGTGACATCACAGTGTGTGACACGGGCGTCACCTCGCCCTGCGACGACGGGACCGATCTGCGCCGCTGCAGCGCGGCCGACCCGAGCTACGTGGAGATCCAGGGTCACATCGAGCTGCCCATCTTCCAGCAGGGGACCGAGCCCTACCTCGACCCGAGCGACGGCGGCGGCATACAGACCGACGCCTCGGGCACGCCCATGGTCGCGCGTACCGAGCAGGTCTGCTTCGACCTGACGGTCCCGCGGGACGTGGCGCCCCCGAGCGGCGGCTTCCCGCTCCTGGTCGCGGCCCACGGGACCGGCGGCAGCTTCACCACGGCAGTGCGCGGTGGGCTCGCGAGCGCCGCCGCCGACGGGATGGGGACGCCGTCGGTGCAGGCGGCGACCCTCGCCATCGACCTGCCCGAGCACGGCGCGCGGCGCGGGGGCTCGACCACCTCGCCGGACGAGCTCTTCTACAACTTCGGCAACCCGCGCGCAGCGCGCGACAACATCACCCAGGGCGCGGCCGACCTCATGTCCCTCGCCTTCTTCGCCGAGGGCTTCTCCATGGACGCGGCCTCCTCGCCCACCGGCCAGGACCTGCACTTCGATCCCTCGCGCATCGTGCTCTTCGCCCACTCCCAGGGCGCGACCCACGCCTCGTTGATGCTGCCCTTCGAGCCGGCCTACCGGGCCGCCGAGCTCAGCGGCGACGGCGGCGATCTCACCCTGTCGCTCCTGAACAAGACCCAGCCGGTCGACATCGCCGGCGTCCTGCCCTTCGCCCTGCTCGACGCCAACGGCGACGGGCACCTTGCGGGCGGCGAGTACCATCCGGTGCTCGCCCTCTTCCAGGCCTTCTTCGACCGGGTCGACCCCGTGAACTTCGGCCGCCTGCTGCAGCGCGAGCCCGTCGACGGATCGACCGGAGCCGACGTCTTCATGACCTACGGCCTCGGCGACACCTACGCGCCCCCGCCGACCCTGCGGGCCTTCGCCAAGTCGGTGGGCTTCACCGAGGTGAACCCCGTCCTCGACGACTTCGGACTGACGAGCGTCGATCCACCCCTGTCGAGCAACGTGACGATCCACATGACCATGCACACGCAGGGCATGCGCCAGTACATGCCGCCTGCCGGCGTCGACGGACACTTCGTCGCCCTCGAGAGCGACCTCGGCAAGGCGGACACGACCCGCTTCCTGCTCGAGGCCCTCGACGGCCAGGTCCCCGAGATCGGCGCGGCGCCCTGACCGCGCGGCGGCGTGCCGAGCGTGGCGCGGTTACCGCGCTCGAGCGCGCCGTCCGACCCTCAGCGGCAGCTCCCGCGGAAGCAGGACATGCCCGAGGCGCACGCGTTGCCGCAGCTGCCGCAGTTGCTGGGGTCGAAGCTCGTGTTGGTGCACGTGCCGCCGCACGAGGTCTGGCCCATGCCGCAGGCGCCGCATGTGCCGCCCCGGCAGGTCTCGCCCGCCGCACAGGCATTGCCGCAGCTGCCGCAGTTCGCCGGGTCGATGCCGGTGTAGGTACATGTCCCGCTGCAGTTGGTCGCGCCTCCGCCGCAGGTCGAGCCGCACCGGCCCCCGGAGCAGACCTGCCCCGTGGGGCAGGCGTTGCCGCAGCTGCCGCAGTTCGCCGAATCGGTGAACGTGGACGTGCAGACGTCGCCGCACACCCGCATCCCGAAGCCGCAGGACATGGCAACGCACGACCCGCCGACGCACATCTCACTGCTCGTGCAGGCCATCCCGCATCCGCCGCAGTTGGCCGAGTCGCTGTTCGTGTTCACGCACGAGCCACTGCAGTTGGTCGTCCCGAAGCCGCAGGTCGCCTGGCAGGTACCGAACGAGCAGACCTGGGTCGACGTGCAGGCGGTCGCGCAGTTGCCGCAGTGCATCGGGTCGTTGAACGTGTCCACGCAACTGCCGCTGCAGCTCATCTGACGAGCCGGGCAGCCGCAGGTGCCGAAGTTGCACGTCTCGCCGGTGCCGCAGGTCGTGCCGCAACCACCGCAGTGGGTCGGGTCGGTCGCGGTGTCGACGCAGGCACCACTGCAAGCGGTCGTTCCAAAGCCGCAGGTCGCGCTGCAGGTGCCGCGGGAACAGACCTCGCCCGACATGCAAGCCGTCGCGCAGTCACCGCAGTGCATCGGGTCGCTCAGGGGGTTGGCGCACGCGCTGCCGCACAGGATCTGCCCCGCGGAGCAGCTCACCCCCGCGTCCACGGGGGCGGCCCCGTCGGCAGGGGGCGTGGCGCCATCGGCGGGCGTGGCCCCGTCGGCAGGCGTCGCCGCATCCGCCGGAGAGCCCGAATCGCCGGCTCCGGCCTCGCCCCCCCCGCCGTCGATCCCGCTCGCATCGTGGCCGCCCGCGTCGGTCGTGGTCGAGCTGCTACCCCCGCACCCGGAGAGGGCGAGGCCGAGTATCAGGATCCCGATCGATGAGGCACGAGCGCGCATGAAACTCCTCCGACGGTCGAAGCCGCGTGGATCATACGACGGGAGCCCCGGGATGTGACAGTAAGGGGAACGGCGCGGGCGTGAGTGGGCCGCATCCGCCCTCGTGCCGGACCAGGGACTCCGAGGGGCCCGGTCGCCCCTGCCGCACGGGCGCGGGCAGACGGGACTGCTAGAGTGCGCGGCGATGGCCGACGAGATGTCTTCCCAGTCGCCGGAGATCGACCCGGCGAGGGCTCCCATCGTCGAGCTCTTCCGGGGCCGCTACGAGATCGGTGCGCGGCTGCCCTGGAACGGGCTCGCCCTGTGCTACGGCGCCCGTGCGGGCACGCGCGAGGTGGCCGTGGCCGTGCTCCCGGTCGACTGCGGTGAGGACTCGGACCTGGCCCGGGCGCTCGCCATGCGCACGGCCGAGGTCGAGGCCCTCCGAACGCCGGGGGTCGTGCCCTTTACGGACGCTGGTGTGCTGCACGGTGTGCCTTTCGTCGAGATGGAACGCGTCCCCGGCCGGACCCTGGCCGAGGTGCTCGAAGACGGGCCCCTCGGTCGCGAGCAGGCGGTCCACGTGGTGCGCCAGATCCTCGGCGCGCTCGAGCGCGGTCACGCGCATGGCCTCGTGCACCTCGACCTGACGCCGAGCAACGTGCTGCTCGACACGACCGAGCACGGCACGCGCGTGCGCCTCCTCGGCCTCGGGCTCGCGCCGCTCATCCGCGGCGCCGGATTGAATGACCGCACGGGGCCCACCGGAAAGGGATCGGGACCGAAGGCGGTCCGCTACCTGGCCGGCGAGGTGGTGACCCACGCGAAGGCCGACACGCGAGCCGACGTGTACTCGGCCGGGGCGCTGCTCGTGAGGGCAGCGACAGGCGAGCTGCCGCCGCGTCAGGGCGCGCCGCCGACGAGCGTCGGCGACCCGGCGCTCGACGAGATCGTGCAGCAGGCGATGGCGATGGATCCGGCGGACCGGTTCGAGAGCCCCGGCGCCATGGGCATCGCCCTCGAGGCGGCGCTCGAGGGGCGGCCGCCGAGCCGTCGCTTCCGGGTGCAATCGCCCAGGGATTCGGACGGGCCGTCCCCGCCGATTCCCCTGGGAGCGCCGTCGGCGAGCGTCACTCCGGCGGGCACGAGGCACGCACGCCGTGGGATGTGGATCGGCCTGGGCGCGCTTGCGCTTCTGGCGGTGGGCCTGGGGCTCGTGCTCATGATGCAACGTCCGCGGGCCGCCACACGGACGACGGCCGTGCGACCACCCGCGCGGGCGCCGAGGCTCGCCGTCCCCGCGCCGCCTGCGGGAGCGACGACATACGGTCCGCACGCGAGCAGTACCGCGCACCCCGTCCCCCCGAAGGCAGCGGGCGTCGAGGCTGCGGCCCCTTCGCCTCTCGGCGCTTCGCTCCCCGAGCCCCTCGCCCGCACCGAAGCCCGCCTCGCCCACGGCCCGGCGGTCACGGCCGCCGACCTGCCCGCGCTCTACCGATGGGCCCACGCACATCGCGACGATCCGCGCGGCCACCTCGTGCTCGCCCACGTCTTCGTCCATCTCGGGTGGAGCTCCGACGCCGTCGAACGCTACCGCACCGCTTGGCGCGCCGACCCGGGGGCACGACGCGACCCGGAGATGCTGACCGACCTCGTGCTCCTCGCGAGTCGTGAGACACCGGGCCCGAGCGCATCGCACCTGCTCATCGAGGTCTACGGGAACGCGGCTGTGGACGCCATCGACCGAGCGCTCGCGAAGGGAGACGTGCCGCGGGTGGATCAACGGCGGCTCACCCAGCTCCGTGCGCGGCTCGCCCAAGCACCGGCGCCTCTGGCACGATCGAGCGGCGGAGCGATGTAGCGCCGACAGTCGCCCCCTGGACGCGGCTAGGCGGCGGCGGGCAGGGCGTGCAGTCGGTCGCGCTCCCCCTCGGGAAGCGCGTCCTCGAGCAGGTCGGCCCAGGCTCGCATGTAGGCGATGGCGTCATCGCGCACGGTCTTGCGGAGCGCGCGTCGTTCGGGCGGAAGGCGGCGAAGCACATCCCCGTCGCTCAGGCGCTCGAGCCGACGCAGATCCTCCCGGTCGAGGCCGAGCTCGAGGAGGGCGCCGATGATGTGGTCCATGGGCAGGCCGCTCAGAGGACAGAACTCGAGGGCCTGATCGCCCCAGTCCCCGGCACGCTCGAAGGCCGCTTCCTGGATCACCTCGGGCGGCAGGCGCGTCACGGTCTGGGCGAGGTGACCGCAGTTACAGACGCCGAAGTGCGACCACTTGAAGTGCGCGCCGCCCTCGAGGCGCACGGCCGTCGCGCGCAGGGCCTGCACCAGCTCGATGGTGGCTCGTGCCATTCCTTCAAGGTAGCGCGCGTCCGCGAGCACGGCCACGCACCGATCCGGCCGCGTCTCGGCGCGAGCCTCAGGTGCTCGGCCCCGGAGCGAGCACCGCGAGCACGAGCAGACGCCCCTCGCCCGCGTTGCGGATCCCGTGGGGCACACCGGCCGGCGCGACGAGCATCTGCCCCGCCTCCATCGGCAGCGCGCGTCCCTCGAGCAGGAACAGACCGCGCCCGGTGAGCACGTGATAGACCTTGTCCATCGCGGCGTGCGCATGCAGCCCATGCTCCTGACCCGGCTCGAAGGCGTTGAGCCCGACGAGGAGCCGCTCCGACGCGAAGAGGGTCGTCTTGCCCATCTTGTCGGCGCGGTACTCGGCATGGTCGGCGGGAGAAAAAGGCGTCAAGTGATCCATCGGGCCCACCGTAGCAGGCCGATGAAGAACGGTGCACACCGCCCGGTGGCCAGCGCGTCTCGCGCCACCACCGCGCAGGGCGATCGAGTTCTCGATTCCCCGATCATCTCGGAGACCTCCGGCGTGGGGTGGCACGTCTGGGCTGCCCGGAGGGGCCGTGGCGGCAGTCATTATCGAACAAGAAGGGGGTGGGAGGGGATCGACAAGGGCGCGGAAATTTGATCGAACCTCGTCACCGGGGCGCGCTGCTCCGGGGAGGCGAGGAGCGAGTGCGATGGCCCGAAAGACGAGAGCCCAGCAAATCGAGCGTGAGAATGAGGCCGCTGCGCTCGGCTATTTTGCCGAGGCGCTGAGGGAGCTTCCTGACCCGCGCCGCCGTCAGGGCGTGCGCTATCCGCTGCAGGCGGTGGTCGTGACCGCGCTGATGGCGATGGTGTGCGGCTGCGACGACGCGGAGGCGATGGAGTTGTGGGGGGAGGCGAACGAGGAGTGGCTGGCCACCTTGGTCGACCTTCCCCACGGAGCCCCGACGCAGGACGTGTTCCTGAGCGTGCTGGGTGCACTCGACCCGGCGGCGTTCCAGAAGGTCTACCAGCGCTGGGCACACCTGGTATCGCTGCGTCTTGATGGGCAGGCCGCAAGACACGTCGCCATCGACGGCAAGACGAGCCGCCGCAGTGGAGACAAGAGCACGGGGAAGAGTCCGATTCACACCGTGAGCGCCTATCTCGCGGGGGCCGGCGTCGTCCTGAGCGCCAGTCAGGTGAGGGACAAGGAGAACGAAATCGTCGCAATTCCCGAGGTGCTCGCGGTGCTCGACCTTCGCGGAGCCATCGTGACGGTCGACGCGATGGGGTGTCAGACGAAGATCGCCGAAGCGATCGTTGAAGGCGGTGGCGACTATTTGCTCGCGGTCAAAGACAACCAGCCTTCGCTCCATCGTGAGGTCGTGGAGACCTTCGCCGAAGCGGACGACCCACGCCCCCGTAGCGTCGACGAAGCGCCCCGCCCCGGGATGCTCGAGCACGAGGAGACGAGCAAAGATCACGGCCGTCTCGAGACGCGCCGCGTCCGTGTGACCTCCGACCTCGATTGGGTGCTCTCGAAGGACCGCTGGCGAGGGCTCGGCTTCGTCGTTCAGGTTCAACGCGAGCGCACGGTCCTCGCTACCGCCAGGACCTCCACCGAGACGGCCTACTACATCGGCAGCGGCTCAGCCGCTTCGGTCACCGAAATCGCTCGCAAGATCCGGGACCACTGGCGCATCGAGAACGAGCTCCACTGGGTTCTCGACCTGGCCTTCCGCGAAGATGAGGCGCGACACCGCGCCAACAACGCGGCCGCCAACATGGCCACCCTCCGCCACTTCGCCCTCGGGATCGTCAAGCAGGACGCCACGCGCAAGGTCGGCGTGGCCAACGCCCGCAAGAGGGCCGGCTTCGACCGTGACTACCTCCTCCACCTCAGGCGGCTTTTATTGCTGCACACCGCGAAGCAGTCTTGACGCTCCGCGTCGCCGCCGCGTACGCTCGATGGGCATGCGCGGAACCACCATGGGCAGCGCCAAACGTCTTGGTCGCCGCCTGTTCCTGACCGGGCTCGGCGCGGCGGCGGTCACGGTCACCGCCGGCTCCAGCGCCCGTGCCATGCCGCGTCGCAAGCGCGGGTCGCCCCGAGCGGCGCCCCCCGTGCCCGTCCGAAAAAACGATCTCGGCGACGCTCCCCTTACTGCGCCGTCCACGCGCCAGGCGCCATCGGCGAGCGCCGACGTCCGCGCCTTCTTGGGTTCCCTCACCTCCGGCACACGCATCGGATCGTGGACGGTGGTGTCGGTGCACGGCATCCACCTCGGAGCCATCCCCGTGGTGCTCGCCGACGCGCACGGCCGGCCGTTCCAGGTCGACGTGCTGCGCCGCGATCTCGCTCCGGACGCCCGGCCGGCCCTCTCGAACACCCCCCACCTGAGCCTCTTCCTCTCGAACCGGGGCGACGGGTGCACGGTCACCGACGAGGCCCAGGGCCTCGCGACGCTCGCCCTCGGCACAGCGCTCGCCGAACGCGAGCGGGTGGGTGCGACGGTGCCGTCCGGCCTTCTGACCCTGCGTGAGCGTCGCGACCGCCATCCGCTCGGCGACTACCTCTTCGTGAACAGCCACCCCACCCCGAGCCGCGCGCCCGCGCGATGATCGACGGTGCGGGCGCTTCGCGCGCTACCCTGCAGCTCACCTGGCGTTGCGACAACGCATGCCTCTTCTGCGCCCAGGCCGGGCTCGAGGGCAAAGGCCTCGAAGCGAACGACCGAGCGTCGCTCGAGGCACGCCTCGTCGCCCTGCGAACGGAGACCGACGAGCTGACGTTCGTGGGCGGCGAGCCGACCCTGGCCCCCGCCCTGCTCGACGCCGTCGCTGCCGCACGGGAGGCGGGCTTCTGGCGCATCGGCCTGCAGACCAACGGCGGGCAGCTCGACGCGCCGGGCTTTGCCGAGTCCCTCGCCCGGGCCGGACTGACCGACGTGCACGTCTCCCTGCATGGGCCGAACGCGGCGCTCCACGATCACCTCACGGGCCGACAGGGGAGCTTCCAACGGCTACTCGCTGCCATCGTGGCCGCGCGTGTCGTCGGCTTGCGCGTGGTGGCCGCCACGGTCTTGACGCGCTCCGGTTTCCGCTCCCTCGCGGAGATGCCGGCCCTCCTCGGGGCACGGGGCGTCGAGGCCTGGACACTCCGCGTGCCGCGGGTCGCTGGCCGCCTCGGCGAGCGCTTCGAACGCCTGGTCCCCCGGCTGGGCATGGCGCTGCCGCGGGCCTTGCAAGCCCTGTCCCTGGCTCGGCGCGCAGGCCTGCCCACGTTCATCGGCGGGGCTCCGCTCTGTGGGCTCGGTCCCCACGCGGTCCACGCGCTGCCCGAGCCCACCCGCGCCTTCGCGCGCGTCTGCGAGGGCTGCCCCATGCGGGGGGATTGCCCGGGCCTAGACCCCGCCTATCTGGCGCGCTTCGGCTCCGGCGAGATCGGCCCGCGCCCCGCCACGGCACGACCGGCCCCGGCCCCTGCCGACCTGGCCCGCGTCTTCGTCGGCACCGGCCCCCTCGCCCCCTCGGCGCACCCTCGGGCCGCCACCCGACTGGCCGTTTTGCCCTGAGCGCCCCGGCGCCCTCTCACCAGCTGCCGTGGGACCCGTGGGAGCCGTGCGACCCGTGCGACCCGTGCGACCCGTGCGACCCATGCGACCCGTGCGACCCGTGCGATCCATGCGACCCGTGCGACCCGTGGGAGCAGTGCTGGCCGTTCCGCATGGGGACGTCGCCGACCGTTCCCCCCTTGTCCGCGTTCTCGCGAGCGCGCTCGGACAGGGCACGCTGTTCGGGCGAAAGGCTGGAAACCGCCTCCCGCTTGAAGCTCGGCAGATCGTCGTCGTCCTGAGGATGGGCCACGTCGCCGTCGAGCGTACCTCGGTCTCGGCCATGCTGTCACGGGGGAGGCGGCGGACATTTCCCCCCCCACCCTTGCGCGCGCCCGGCCCGGCGTTACGCATTCGGCAGGCATTCCACACGCGAGAAGGGGGTGATGGCGATGGGCGACAAGTCACCGAAGCAGAAACAGAAGCAGAAACAGCAGCACCAAAGCGCGAAGGTGCACGAGCGCGAGCGCAAGGATGCTGCCCGAACACCACCGCGCACCGAGGGCAAGCAGGCGCAACCGGGGCCGCAGGAACAGCGCAGCGAAAGGCGCTGAGAGCGCGGCTTGTGCCCCCAGGCGGCCGTCCCGGGGGGCCCGCCGCCCCTCGGGCGGTGATACGAGTCGAGATCGTTTCGCCGCCGCAGCCGTCCAAGGCAGGATGGACGCCCCGACCACGGGTGTCCGGAGATCCACCGAGGAGGGATGACGCGATCCGCCCTGAAGACCCCGGGCCTTCTGCTCGCCGCCGTCTGCGCCCTGGCTGCCACGCCGCCCGATACCGCCCACGCCTTTTGCGGTTTTTTCGTCAGCGGCTCGAACGACAACCTCTACAACGAGGCGACCCACGTCGTGATGATGCGCGAGGGGCGCCGCACGGTGCTCTCGCTCCAGAACGACTACCAGGGGCCTGCCGAGGACTTCGCGATGGTCGTCCCGGTCCCGGTCGTCCTGCATCGTGAGAACGTCAAGACGCTCAACCGCGCGGTCTTCGACCACGTCGACCGGCTCGGGGCGCCGCGTCTGGTCGAGTACTGGGAGCAGGACCCCTGCTATCAGCCGCCCCTCGAACGCGAGGAAGCCATCCCGATGGCCTTGGCGGGGACGGCGGCGCGAAGCCGGCGCCACGCGCCGAGGGGCCTCGGCGTGCGCGTCGAAGCGCGGTTCGCCGTCGGCGAGTACGACGTCGTGATCCTGAGCGCACGCTACTCGGCTGGCCTCGAGACCTGGCTGCACCAGAACCATTACAACATCCCGAACGGCGCCGAGCGCGTGCTCCGGCCCTACGTGCAGGCGGGCACGAAGTTCTTCGTCGCCAAGGTGAACATCCACCGCGTGCACTTCGAGGGCCAGCGCGCGGTGCTCTCGCCGCTGCGGTTCTACTACGACTCGGACGAGTTCAGCCTGCCGGTGCGCCTCGGCCTGCTCAACAGCCACGGCAAGCAGGACCTGATCGTGAACATCCTTGCCCGCGGCAAGCGCTACCAGGTGGCCAACTATCGAAACGTAACGATACCCACAAACTTTCAGGTCAGCGAAGACGTGCGCCACGACTTCGGCGGCTTCTACTCCTCGCTCTTCGACCGCACCCTCGAGCAGAACCCGGGAACGGTCGTGACGGAGTACGCGTGGGACGCCGACAGCTGCGACCCTTGCCCGACCCCGGCCCTGGGACCGAACGACCTGGCAGCGCTCGGCACCGACGTCCTCAGCGATCACGCCGGGTCGGCCCCGCAATTACTACGGCTTCGTCCTCACGCGGCTCCACTACCGCTACGGGCCGAGCGACCTCGACCAGGACCTGGTCTTCCGGGAGGCGCGGGCCATCGAAGGGGGCCGCGGCTATCCCGACGCGAGCGGGAAGATGCCCCAGCAGGTCCAGTCCTCGTCGATCAACAACTTCCAGGCCCGCTACTCGATCCTGCATCCGTGGCGGGGGCCGATCACGTGCGCGCACCCGATCCGTGGGCGTTGGGGAAGCCCCCCGAACGGCGCCCAGCCGGCCCCGACCGCCGCCGCCGGGCTCACGCCGCCGCCGAGGTCGAGCTCCGGATCCCTCGATCGCATGGTGCGTGAGCCGGTGCCGGCCCTCGGGCTCCGGCCTCGGCGCGGGCACCGGGCGCCCAGGCCGGCAGGGCGTGGACAGAAGGGCTTGTTCACCACGAGCCCGACGCTCGGAGGCCTGGGGTCGAAAGCCGGGTCGGACCTGGGTTCGGTCGCCGCCCTCGCCGGTGGCTGCCGCACCGCGGGGGACGTGCCGGGCTCGGCCGCCGCCCTCCTGCCCGCGGCCCTCGTCCTCCTGCTCGGTCGGCGCCGCAAGCGCGGGAGCCGGTAGGGCGCCGTGACCGGAGCCCGCGCCCTCGCCCTCGCCGCGGCGCTCTCGTGGTCGGTCCTCGTGGCCGGCTGCGAGGGTGGCCCGGCGCCGCTCGCTGGCGACCCCACCGCGAGGGTGGACGGGGGCGCGTCGCACGACGGCGCGACCGACGCGGCGGCGTGGGGCGCAGCCGACGCTGGCGAGAGCGACATGCCAGACGCCGACCCGGGGGCGCGAGTCCACCTGCCGGACCACGACGGCCCCTTCGCGCCCGCGCTGGTGCGGCTCGCCCGGGGCAACGAGGCGGGAGGCGATGTGCCCGCACGCCTCGCCGACGTCTCGCTCTGCGCGGGGTGTCATGCCGACGTGGTGGCCCAGTGGAAGGCGAGCGCCCACGCGAGCGCCGCCCTCGACAACCCCTACTACCGGGTGGCGTTCGATGCCGTGAGAGAGAGAGAGGGGCGTCGAGCGAGCCGTCAGTGCGCCGGCTGCCACGAGCCCGCGCTGCTGCTCGCGGGCGGGATCGACCAACCCATCCGCACCGACGATCCCCTGGCGGTCACCGGCGTCACCTGCCTGGTGTGCCATGGCATCGTCGACGCGCGGGCCGACGGCAACGCGAGCTTCACGCTCAGGACCGATCCCATCCCGATCCCGAAGCCGGGCGACGCCGAGAGCATCCGCCGCCACCGCGCACGGCTCGCTCCGAACGTGCTGCGTACCCGCGCGCTGTGCGGGAGCTGCCACCGCTCCTTCGCGGACGCATCCGTCGGTGTGCCGAGCCACCTCGCGGGCCTGACCGAGCCGGACGCCTTTCGACGCTCGGCCTTCGACGGGAGCCGCGCGAGCCGGGTCGACGCGAAGGTCGACCGCCGCGACTGCCGCGGCTGCCACATGCCGAGCGAGCTCGCCGAGCGCGGCGACATGGCCGCCCTCGACGGAACGGTGCGCTCCCACCGCTTCGCGGGCGGGCACTCCGCCCTGGCCGCCGCCCGGGGCGACACCGCACAGCTCGCCGCAGTGCGACGTCGCCTCGAGGGAGTGGTCGGCGTCGACGTCAGCGCCGTGGTCGACGCCCGGGGCCGCGCCACCGTGCCCGCCGACGGCGCGGCGATCACACGGGGCAGCACGCTCACGCTCGAAGTGACAGTGCGCAACGACGGCGTGGGGCATCGGTTCCCGGGGGGCACCCGTGATCTCGCCGACACTTGGGTCGAGCTCACGGTGAGCGACACCCATGGCACGCCCATCGCCGAGGCCGGCACGGGCCACGCGGGGGGAGACGACCGGACGGCCTTCGTGCTGCGCTCGGCGGTGCTCGACGCCCGGGGCCGTCCCGAGCGCCTGCACCGGGTCGATCGCTTCCGTGCTGGCGCGTGGGATCACACCATCGCTCCGCGCGACGTACAGGTCGTGCGCTACACCCTGCGCGTGCCCCGCGGCCTGCCCGCCGATGCCGAGCCACTCCGCGTCGAAGCGCGACTGCGCCACCGCCGTCACGATCGGGCGCTCCGGCAGGCCGCCTGCGCCGCAAGCCGTTCGGCGCGCGGACGGGCGTTCGCCGAGACGGCCAAAACGTTGGACCGCCCACCGATCGACGGCTGCGTACAGGAGCCGGTCACGGACCTGGCGCGCGCCGTCGTCTGGCTCGGGCGCGGCGCGGGCGCGCATCGGGACGAAGGCGGCGCGGACCGCCCGGCCTGGCGGCGGGCGTGGGACCTCGGGCGCGGTCTCGGCCACGACGTGCAGGAGCGGCTCGCCGAGGCGGATACGGCAGCGGTGCGCGCGCACGTGCTGCTCGCCCGAGACGGGGCCGGCGCTGGCGTCGACCGATTGACGGCCGAAGCGATGATCGACGCGACCCGGGCCGCCATCGCGGCACGGCGGGGACGCACCGCCGAGGCCCTCGCCCTCGCCGCCCGGGCCGAAGCACGCATCGGCCCCCACCCCGCCCTGGACCGGATCCGCGGCCAGGCGCTCGCGCGGGTCTTCCGCTTCCGCGACGCGGCCCCCTTCTTCGCGCGCGCCGCCGCCGCCGCACCCGGGACGACCGCGTCCTCGGCGGCTGTCGGGGGCGCTCGGCAGCCTGGCCGAGGACCCGCGGGCCCTCGTGGTCGCAGGGGAAGGCCTCGCCCTGGTGCCGCGTGACGAAGACCTCTTGCGCGATCAGGCCCTCGCCCTCGCCGCGCTCCATCGCCCCGAAGCCGACGCCGCCTGGGACGCGTTCGTCGCCGACCGCCGTCCGGACGACGCGACGCCCCTCGAGACCGCGTGCTTGCGGGACGTCCCGGGTGCGCGCGGGATCGGCGCCCCGTGCCTACCTACGCCATGCGGGCGAGCAGCCGGGTGCCGTGACGAGCAAGGCCTGAGGTACCCTCGTCGGAAAGGCGCGCCCGACGAGAGCCATGGCACGACACTTTTTCCACAGCCTACGCGCGCGGCTCGTGCTGCTGGTCGTCCTGTTGGGGCTTCCCCTCCTCGTGCTCACGCTCTACGACGGGTGGGCCCAGAGGCAGCGGGACACCGAGCGCGTCGAGGCTCGAGGCGGTGCACCTCGCTCACCTCGCGGCGGAACGCGAGGAGACGGTCGTGGGCGAGGCGCGCGCGCTCCTCACCGCCCTGTCGAGCACCGACGTGGTGACCGGCGGCGACCGTGGCCGCTGCGAGGCGGAGGCTCAGGCGCATTCGCCCAGCCCCTGCCGCGCTACACGAACCTGGGCCTCGCCGACCGGTCCGGCACCGTCATCTGCAGCGCCGTGCCCATGAAGAGCAAGGTGAACATCCGAGACCGCAGGCTTCTTCCAGGATGCCCTGCGACGCGAGGCCTTCTCCATCGGCACCTATCAGGTGGGGCGCATCACCGGCGTGCCGGCGATCGACTTCGGCTATCCGTGCTCGACCCCGCCGGGGCGGTGCAGGACGTGGTGTACGCGGCGCTCGATCTCCGCTCGCTCCACGTCGTCGACCGGGCATCCGCGGCCGCCTGCCGAGGGGAGCGATCGTCACGGTGATCGACGAGGGCGGTCGGGTCCTGGCCCGCCAGCCGCGCTCGAGCGAGCCGGGCAGGCGCGCGCCGGAGCTCGCCCTGCTCGGCGCCGGCTCCGAGGGGAACGGGGACTGCGCGCGGACGCGACGCCGCGGGCGTCGATTCGGCTCGTCACCTACGCGCGCGTGCCCTCCGAGAGGCACGAGATGTACGTCCTGCTCTCGGTGCCAGAGTCCGTCGCCCTCGCCGACGCCCGCAGCGTGCTGCTCGAGCACCTCGGCGCCCTCGCCGGCGCTCTGTTGGTCGCCTTCGTCCTGGCATGGCTCGGCGGCCGTACCCTGGTGCTCAAGCCCGTGCACCGCCTCGTGTCGGCGAGCGAGCAGCTGGGGGAGGGCGCCCTGATGGCGCGCGCGGGCCCGCCCTACAGGGCCGGCGAGATCGGCGATCTGGCGCGGAGCTTCGACGCCATGGCCGCGGCGCTCGAGCAGCGCGCCAGCGACCGGGATCGCACCGATCGCGCCTTGCGCCGCTCCGAGGCAGACAACCGCTCCCTCATCGACAACGCCCCCTACGGCATCCTCCGCTCCAACGTCGAGGGACGTCTGCTCCAGGTCAACCCCGCCCTGGTCACGATGCTCGGCTACGACTCGGCGCAAGAGCTGATGAGCAAGAACCTGGGCGAGGATGTGTATCTGGAGCGGCCCAGCGCAAGACCTGGCTCGACGACAACCGGAACGCCGATACCCTCAGCCGCGCCGAAACCCAGTGGAAGCGCAAGGACGGGGCGCGGATCACCGTTCGGGTGAGCGGTCACCGCGTCGTCGAGGCGAACGGCACCGCGGTGTTCGAGGCGATCGTCGAGGACGTGACCGAGCAGAAGGACCTGGAGGAGCGCTACCTGCGCACCCAGAAGCTCGAGGCGATCGGGCGGCTCGCCGGCGGCATCGCCCACGACTTCAACAACATCCTGACGATCCTCATCACGCACATCGAGCTCGCCCGGCGAGGGCTCACCGCGTCTCATCCCGTGCGGACGAACCTGGGCGCGATGAAGGATGCGGTAGACCGCGCGCGACGGTTGACGCGCCAGCTTCTCGCCTTCGGCCGTCACGAAGCAGCCGAGAGGCACCGGGTCGACCTCGGCGAGGTCGTCGGCGGCATGGAGCCGATGCTGCGCAGCTTGCTCGGAGAGGGCATCGGCCTCGAGACCGATCTCGCCCGCGACCTGCCGCCCCGTCGAGGTGGACCCCGGCCAGATGGAACAGCTCGTGATGAACCTGGCGATCAACGCCGCCGACGCCATGCCCGACGGCGGCACGCTCACGATCGCGACGCGCCGCACGGACGACCAGGTGCGGCTCGAGGTAGAGGACACCGGCACCGGCATGGACGAGACGACCCGCTTGCGCATCTTCGAGCCCTTCTTCACCACGAAGGAGCCGGGGCGCGGCACGGGCCTGGGCCTGGCTACCGTCTACGGGATCGTGCAACAGAGCGGTGGCGACATCGAGGTCCAAAGCGCGCTCGGGCAGGGCACCCGCTTCGTCGTGCGCCTACCGGCCATCGAGCCCCTGCCGAGCGACGTGCCCGCGCGGTCGCCCACGGCCCAGGCGGAGGGCAGCGCCGAGACGATCCTCCTGGTCGAGGACGAGGAAGCAGTGCGGCGGGGCCTCGAACGCCTCCTGCGTCTGCACGGCTACCGCGTCCTGTCGGCGAGCAACGCCGAGGCCGCACTCGACGTCGTCCGCCACCGAGACGAGCCTATTCCCGTGCTCCTGACCGACGTGGTGATGCCGGGGATGAACGGCCGTGAGCTCGCCAGCCGCCTCGAGGCCATGGGCGAGCGCATGCGCGTGGTGTTCATGTCGGGCTACGCCAACGACCCCGAGCTCGAGGCGCTCGTGCGAAGCGGCAGGGCCGCCTTCCTGCAGAAGCCCTTCGCCCTCGACGCGCTCCTCGGCGCGCTCCGCGTCGCCTGCAATCAGGCCGCGTCCTCACTCGACGAGGCCGAGCGCGAAGAGGCGTCGAGGTCGTAGCGCCGGAGCTTGTCGAGGAAGGTGGTGCGCTTGAGGCCGAGCAGGCGTGCTGCTTCGCTCTTGTTGCCGCCTGCGCGCGCGAGGGCGTGGGCGAGGGCGCGTTTCTCGACCTCCGTCCAGGTGCCCTCGAGGACCGCCTCCGGTGGGCTGGCCTGCTCCTTGTGGGCGCCGAGGGGCGGCAGGTCTGTAAGGCGGACCTGGTGGGTCTCGGCACGGGCGACGGCGCGCTCGACGACGTGATGCAGCTCACGAAGGTTGCCGGGCCAGTCGTGGGTCACGAGCGCATCGAGGGCGGGCTTCTCGATGCCCACCACCTCGCGGCCGAGCACGCGGCACGCCCGGTCGAGCGCAAGAAGCACGAGCGAGGGGATGTCCTCGCTCCGATCCCGGAGGGACGGCACGTCGAGGCGCAGCGACCCGAGCCAGCGCGCGAGCTCCGCGTCGAAGGAGCCGGCCGAAACGAGGGGCTCGAGGGGCAGGCGGGCGGTCGCCACGACGCGCACGTCGACCGGGTAGGCCCCCGCGCCCCCGACGGGACGGGCCTGCCGCACGGCGAGCGCTTCCGCCAGATCGCGCTGCGCCTCGAGCGACAGGCAGGGCACGTCCGCGAGTAGGAGCGACCCGCCGCGCGAGAGTCGGAGCCAGCCGGGCTGGGCGTCGTCACCCTCCGCCCCGAACAGGGCGCGAACGCTGTCCTCCGGCCGGACCGATGCGCAATCGGCGACGATGAACGGACCGGACGCACGCCCGCTCCGACCGTGGATGCGCCGCGCCACCTGATCGACCGGGCTACCGCCCTCGGCAACGAGCAGCACGGGCGCGTCCATGGGAGCCACGTCGACGATGCGTTGCTCGAGCGCACGCATGGGCTCGCTGTAGGCCGACAGGGGCGCGCGCATGCGCCCCTCCCCGCGACCCGCACGAAGCACGTCGGCCTCGGCGCGCAGCCGCTCGATCTCCTCCTCGGCCTGATCGAGACGCTCCTCCAATCGATCACTCTCGATCGAGAGGGCACCGGCGCGCCGCTGCGCGCGCTTCTGGGCGGACAGGAGCGCGACGAAGCCCGCGAGGCGGTCGGCCAGGCGCCACAGGGCGGCGATCTCCTCGAGAGTGAGCGCGCTGTGCCGCCGACCACGCGGCACGAGCAGAAGCCCCTCCAGATCGCCCGACAGGAGGAGCGGTACGGCACACAGGGCGTCGACCGCGACGAGGGCTTCGACGACGGGACGCAGCTCCGGTCGGCGCACCACACGCTCCTCGAGGGCGTCGCGCACGGGCACCTCGCCCGGGTGCTCGCGTACCCACTCGACGAGGGCGGCGGGCAGGGGCTGGGACCGCACGTGCGGCTCGCCTGCCGCATCGATGCGCGCCTCGCGCGGCGGGTCGAGCGAGTAGAGGTAGGGCGTTGCGTCGATGGTGCCGGAGGCGCGACGCATGGGCGGCAGCACTGCCCGTGCCACGTCCTCGAGGGTGACCCCGGAGGATACGAGCGCCCCGGCCTCCTCCATGGCCGAGAGGAGCCGGCCGCCGAAGGGCGAGAGGAGACGCTCGACGAAGGGCGAGAGGGCGCGGTGCACGGCGGCGGCGCACAGGAGCGAGGCAGCCGCGAAGGCGGCGAGGCTGAAGGCCTCGCGAGGCACCAGGTTGTGGGCGGCACCTGCGGCGGCCGAGATGATCCCGAGCGTGAAGGCGGCCGTGAGAACACGACGCGCGGCGGGGCCGGCGGACAGGCGCCGGCGCGAGTCGACGAGCAGGACGTGACCCACGCTGAGCCCCAGGGCGGAGAGGGCTGCAGCACCGCGGACGAAGGGCGAGTCGAACGTGAGCGAACCCGCAAACACGAAGACGAAGGAGGCGACGCCGACGAGCACCAACGGAATCAACCCCATCACCCCCCAGGCGTTGGCCGCGAGCGCCTCGGGACCGCTCCCGAGACGACGGCGCGCGAGGCGTACCGCGAGGGCGGCCGCCGCTGCCGCGAGGAGGAAGACCGGGGGCGCGAGCTCGAAGCGGGCCGGCAGGAGCAGAGGTGCGCCCGCGACCATCAGCGGCGGGAGCACGGCGAGCAAGCCGAGGGCAGCAGCGACGAGCGCCGCGATCTGGGACAGGGCCCTGAGGAGACGCACATGGCGCAGGTGGCGCGGCACATCCGGCGTGCTGAGAGCCAGGTCGAGGACGAGCGCGCCCGTCACGCACGCCGCCACGGCGGTGGCCACGTCGATGGCGAGGGAGCCTGCGGCCGGCTCGATCATCAGGACGAGCGCGATGCCCGCGAACACGCCGAGCGCACCGGCGCGGCGGGCACCAACGCTGTCGGCTCGACTCCGGACCGCCACCGGGGCGAAGGCACAGGCCAGGGCCACGGCCCCCAGGGCGAGGCCGATCGGCGAGAGGCCCCGGGTCGCCGAGGCCACGTCGGTGACGAGGTAGAGGACCGCGGCCGGTCCGAGCAACGGCAGGATCCGGGCTTGTCTCACGAGTCGCTTCCGACCGCAGCGCGCGAACGCGCCGGGCTCCTTGAGCAGGGAAGGCGGCGATCTTATCATCCGCGGGCCGATCGGCCAGCCCGCCCCCGAGCCCAACATGCGCGACATCAGCCTGCCCAATCCCGCCGCGCGTCACGCCGCGCTTTCCGAGCTCATCGCGGAGCACGACCGGCGCTACTACGTGCTCGATGCGCCCGTCATCTCGGACTCGGACTACGACGCGCTCCTGCGCGAGCTCGTCGACATCGAGGAGGCCCACCCCGAGCTGGTCACGCCCTCGTCACCGTCGCAGCGGGTCGGGGGCGCGCCACGGGAAGGCTTCGCCAAGGTGCCCCATGAGCACCGCATGCTCTCGCTCGACAACACCTACGACGCAGCGGAGTTGCGCGAGTTCGACCGCCGGCTGCGCGACGCCCTACCCCACGGTTCCGACGTCCGCTACGTCGCCGAGCCGAAGATCGACGGTGCCAGCATCGAGGTGCTCTACCGCGACGGGAATCTGACGCTCGCGGCCACGCGCGGCGACGGGCGCGTGGGTGAGGACGTGACATCGAACATCCGCACGATCCGCTCCTTGCCCCTGACGCTGTCCGACCGGCGTCCGCTGACGGTGCGCGGCGAGGTGTTCATCCACGGAGACGACCTCGAGGAGGTCAATCGCGCGCGCGTCGCCCTCGGCGAGGAGCCGTTCGCGAACCCGCGCAACGCGGCGGCGGGCTCCCTGCGCCTGCTCGACCCGCGCCTGACCGCAGCCCGTCCCCTGCGCCTCGTCTTCTACGACCTGGTCGAGGACCACTTCGAGAGCCACCACGACGTGCTCGCCGGCCTCCGCGCCGCGGGCCTACCGACCCACCGCCTCGAGGCGCCCTGTGACGACATCGACGCGGTGCTGCGCTACGTCGACGCGTTCGGCGACACGCGCAAGACGCTGCCCTACGACACGGACGGCGTCGTGGTGAAGCTCGACGCCCTCCGCCTTCGCGCGGTGGCGGGCCGCACGGCGCGCTTCCCGCGCTGGGCCATCGCGTACAAGTACGCCGCCGAGCGTGCCCAGACCGAGGTGCTGGCCATCGAGAGCGACGTGGGTCGCACGGGGCAGCTCACGCCCGTCGCGATCCTCCATCCGGTGCGCCTGAGCGGCACGCAGGTCTCGCGCGCGTCTCTTCACAACCTGGATTACGTCGCGCGCAAGGACGTGCGCGTCGGCGACACGGTCACCATCGAGAAGGCCGGCGAGATCATCCCGCAGGTCATCGAGGTGAACCTGTCGATGCGGCCGCCGGACGCGGATCCGTGGCAGGCGCCCACGTGCTGCCCGGCATGCGGGACGGGGGTGCGACGCGAGGAAGGAGAAGCGGCCCTCCGGTGCCCGAGCCCGACGTGCCCCGGGCGGCTCAAGGCCGCTGTGTGGTACTTCACGCGCCGCTCGGCCATGGACATCGACGGCCTCGGGCGGGTGCTCGTCGAGCAGCTCGTGGACCGGGGGCTGGTGGGCGACGTGGCCGACGTCTTCGCCCTACCCACGGCGCGCGACCGCCTGCTCGACCTCGAGCGCATGGCACAAAAGAGCGTCGACGCCGTGCTCGCGAGCATCGAGCAGGCGCGCACCGGACGCACCTTCGACCGACTGCTGACGGGCCTCGGCATCCCGCTGGTCGGCCACGTGGCGGCCGCGCTCGTGGCGGAGCGCTACGGAACCCTCGAGGCCATGCTCGACACGACGCCCGAGGCCATGCGTGCCGAGCTTGCCGACATCTCGGGCATCGGGCCGAAGATCGCGGACAGCGTCGCTTCGCTCTTCGCCGACCCGCCGCAGCGCGCGATGCTCGCGAAGCTGCTCGAGCTCGGCGTGGTGGCGGTCCAACCAGAGCGGGAGGCGACTGGAGGCGACGGCCCGCTCGCCGGCGCGTCCCTATGCGTGACGGGCGTGCTCTCGTCGCCCCGCGACGCGGTCCACGCCCGCATCCGCGCAGCGGGAGGCGAGGTCCACGACCGGGTCCGCCAGGGGACCACCTACCTGGTGGCGGGCGAGCGCGTCGGCAAGAGCAAGCTCGACGCCGCGGCAAGACGCGGCACGCGTGTCATCGACGAGGCAGCGCTCGAGGGCCTCCTGGCTGGCGAAGCGCGACCCGAAGCGCCCTGATCGTCGCGCCACGCGGACAGGCTACTGGAAGCGCTTGCGCCCTTCTTCGTTCCACCACGCGCGGTACTTGCGCTGGGCGACCTCGCGGTCGTGCTTGGGCAGCGCGGGGTGGTAGCCGTAGTACTGCTGCGTGAGCTGCTTGAGCTCCTCGCCCGCGGTGGCTCGCATCTGCTCGTCGTCGTGCAGCAACGCGTCGATGAGCCACTCGATGCGATGGCGCCCCCGGTTGCGCTCGACCCACGTCTGCCAGCGTCGCACCGACTCGCCGAAGTCCTGCCGCGTGATCAGCGAGAGGCTGCGCACAGCCACCTCGACCGTCGCCTGATCCGAGTCTGCGAGCGTCTCGACGAGCAGCTCGACCGCGCCCGCGTCCCGCAGCTCCCCAAGCGCCCGCACCGCGATCCGGCGCCGTTCGGGCTCCTTGCCACGCACCCGGGCCGTCGCGCGCAGCTCCCGCAGCAGCTCGTCGATCTGGGCGCTGCACGTGCGGAAGAGACGCAACACGTCGAGCGCCAGGGCCCGCGTGCCATCGTCCTCGTCGAAGATGCGCCGACCGAGCGGTTGCACCAGCTCCGGGTGGACCAGCTCGGCGGCCAGGAGGGTCGCGTAGAAGCGCGCGTCCGCGTCGTCCACCTCGAGCAGGGAGGCGACGTAGAGCACGGCGCGCACGCGAAACGCCGACAGGGCGCGCGCGATGGCCGAAACGTCGCGGCCACGGGGCAGCCGCCGGTGGGGCTGGCGGCGATCGAACCAGAGCGGACCTGGGAAGTGGGACACGAGCACGGGAAGCGCGGCCTCGCCGGTCGCCAGGAGCATCTGGACGATGGCTCCCTCGTCCTCGGGCCCACAACTCATGAGCTCGGCGGTGAGCGCCTCCACGCTGTCGCCCATGTCGACGATCACCGACGGTTCGTTCGGGAAGGGATCGCTCGGCCGCACCACCGCGGCCAACGGCAACTCGATGGCCACCTCCTCGGAGGAGGTCGCGGCGGTCGGCGCCGCCGGCCCGAGGCGGACCACCTCGCGGCGCGTCGTCTCCCCCGGCTCCTCGCGGCGCGCGTCGCCCCGCCTCGCGTGTCGCTTCACCGGCCGGGTGTTCATCCGCTCGCGGTGGCCGCCCAGGGCGCCGCGGCTCACCCCGTCGGCGCCGGCCCGGGGCGAGCTACGACGCGGCCCCACCAGCTCCTCTGTAGCCGGTTGCACGCGATAGGTGCCGACGGTCGGGTCCCCAACGTCCGGCGCGTCCAGCATTCGCCGGGAGTCCTCCTCGTCGTCGAAGCCCTCGAAGTCCACCTCGCTGCTCGCCTCGACGATGAGCTCCGGCTCGTCCGACCCATCGGACGCTTCGTCTCGCTCCACCGGAGCCGGCGGAAGGAGACCCACCACGGCGTCGGAGCCCCCGAGGATCGCCTCGTCGTCGGCCTCGGCCGATGTTTTCCCGACACCAACGGGCGGTGGCTGGGGCACCATCGGCGGTGGAGGTGCGCTGCGCGGCACACCCAGATGCTCCATCAGCGCGGGACGCGATGCAGCCGTGGGAGGGCCGCCCCACGACTCCAGCGTCACGCGCGGGCCCACCGGCGCCTGCTTGGTCGCGCCGGGCTCGCGCAGGCCCGACTCCCCCGCCGGCATGCCGAGCACGGTTCGACGGCGCCCACGGGGCGGGGTCGGCTGAGCGGTTGCGGCGGCCGCTCCCTCCAGCGATCTCTTCACGGCAGCGCGGGGGGGATCGGCGGTATTCGCGCCGCCCCACCCTTCGGCGCTGCGGGCAGGCCGCTCGGCGACATGTGCGCTCACGACGCTGGCCGCCGCCTTGAGGCTCGACGCCTCGCTCGTTTGCGACGCGCCTTCCGCGGCGGGCGCCGCATAGTCACGGAACTTGCGGGCGAGGATGATCCGCTCGAACGCGTCGGCCACGCGCGGTGCGAAGGCGAGCAGCTCGGGCAGGTCTGCCACCCCAAAGGGCTCGCCGTTCCGATCGCCGTAGAGGATGAGCACCACGCGCTGACGGATCGTCAGGGGCAGGAGCACGGCCGGCTGGGCCTCGACTCGCCCGAGGTCGCGCGCGGTGATGGCGTCCAGCTCGGAGTGGCGCAGGTCGATGCTGCGAGCCACGGGCGCCTCCCGCACCGCCGCGAAGCTGCCGGGGATGTCCAGAGGAACGGCGAGCCTGCGCACGTCGTCGCCGCTCGCCCCCGAGCCGTTGGCGTCCCGCCCCTCGGCGATGTCGTCGTGCACGACGAAGAGCGCCGTGTAGTCGAAGAACTGGCGCGCGAAGGCAAAGAAGATCTCCAGGATGGCGTCGCGGTCGGCGGCCTGATCGAGCAGCTCGAGGGCTGCCTTCGGTGCGAGCGGCCCGCGCAGTCGTCGCCCCGGCCGGACGGAGGCCGTGTCACTGAAGGAGGCCTCCGCGACGCCGGGCGGCGCGCTCTCGCCCGCGGCCACCCCACCGCTACCCGCCGCGGGGGCCTTGCTGCTCACCCCGAAGGCGTACTTCCCCGTGATGCGGGGCGACTCGAACAGGTCCTCGTCGTCGTCGTCGTCGTCGACGAACTTGCGAGGTACGTCGCTCCGTGAGCCGACCTTGCCCGAGGGGGGCGGTGCGACGTAGGGCACCTCGCCGGGATCGCGCCCGCGCAGCTTCTCGGCGAGACGCCGAAGGCGCGGCTCCACCTCCATCTCGTAGTGGTGCGAGAGGGAGGCGCACAGGCGCGCCTCGGTCACGATGCGCTGGACCAGCTCGCAGCCGAGCAGGAAGCCGAGCTGCTGGTCATCCTCCTGCGAGAGGGGCTCGCTGACCGCCACGACCAGGGTGCGCCCCTCGGCCGACAGGGGCATCATGCGATAGCGCGTCGCCACGTCCCGCGGCACCCTCCGAACGGTGTCGCGGGGTACCATCATCACCTCGTCGCGCGTCGCCGGCAAAAGGCCGAACCCGGCGGCCTTGTAGGCGCTCATCACGTTCTCGGCGACGGCGTTCATCTCGAGGAGCACCGTCTCGACGGTGCCGCCGGCGATCACCTGCTGCTGGATCGCCTCCTCGATCTTCCGAACGGAGACCACCTGGTCCCGGACGAGCAGGGAGGTGAGGACGGACATGGGCTGAGTGGCCGGCGCGTGGTGAAACGGTTTGATCTACCCTGGAGCCCGCCCGGCCGTCGAGCCGCAAATCTCGCCTCACCTCGTGGAGCGACGCCTCGGATGCTTCCGGGCTGCCGGCAACACGACGGGAAGACGCGTGGGGGGAGCGGTCCTCTCCCCCCGACGATCGAAGCCCCGCCGGGACCAGACCGAAGGGCCACCGCATGGTCGCGTCGGGACAGGAGAGCTGTCAACGGTGTGCTCGAGCGGATCCGTCGAAGGCGCCGAGGCGGTCCATCACCAGGGCGACCGCGACGGGCGCGGCGGTCTCGACCCGGAGGACCGTGGGGCCCAGGCGCACGGGGGAGAAGCCCGTTTCGGCGAGGGCCTCGACCTCGGCCTCCCCGAGCCCCCCTTCGGGGCCCACCACGATCCAGGCCTCACGGGTGCCGTCGGGCGGGCCCCCGAGGGGCACCCGGGCACCCTCCCAGAAGACGAGGCGCCAGGCCGTCTCCGGAGCCTGGGCGGCGACCTCCACCAGCGGCGCCGGCTCCACCAGAACCGGCACATCCGCCCGGCCGGCCTGCCGGGCCGCCTCCCGGGCGACCCGCACGAGGCGCTCGAGACGGGCGGCCGCCCGGGACACGTCGGGTCGGGCCACCGAGCGTGCCGACAAGGCGAGCCGCACCTCGGCGACACCCAGCTCGGTGGCCATGCGCACGATGCCCTCGGGCTTTCCGCCCTTCGGCATCGACTGCACGAGCACCACCCGCGGCCCAGGCGCGACCCTCGCCGCCGGCCCCACCTCGCAGGACAGACGGTCCGGCAGAAGGGCCACGACCCGTCCTTCCGCCTCCCGCCCCTGCCCGTCGAAGAGCCGCACCGGGTCGCCCGGCGCGAGGCGGAGGACCCGGGCGTGGCGCGCCGCCGCCTGGTCGAGCTCCACACGTCCGCCCGCCTCGGGCAGCTCGGCCGCGAAGAGCCGGCGCCCGCTCACCGGCCCATCACCACCGCCACCCAACCGCCCTCGGCCGTCACGATTCGGCGGCGCAGACCCTGGGCGGCGTAGGCGGCGATCACCGCGTCCTGCTCGCCCCGCAGGATGCCGCTCAGGATCAGCAGGCCGCCGGGGGCGACGCACGAGGCGACCGCATCCGAAAGGGGCACGAGGGTGCGGGTCTCGATGTTCGAGAGCACGATGTCGAAGCGTTCCTCCACGTCCCCGACGGGCGTGGTCGAGGCCTCGAGGCGCCCCTCGACGCCGTTGCGTTGGGCGTTGTCGCGGGTCACCTCCACGGCGTCGGGGTCCACGTCGATGGCGCGCACCCGTTCGGCGCCGAGCAAGAGGGCCGCGATGCCGAGGATGCCGCTGCCGCAACCGACGTCGAGCACCGCCTCGCCCCCGCCCACCCGCCGGTCGAGCTCGCGCAGGACCAGGCGGGTCGTCTCGTGGGTACCGCTGCCGAATGCGTGGCCGGGATCGAGGGTGAGCACGACCTCGCCGGGCCACGTCTCGACGTCCTCCCACGATGGGCGAACGACGAGCCGTTGCCCGATGCGGGCCGGTGCGAAAAAGGCCTTCCACCCGTCGCGCCACGCGTCGCCTTCGACGAAGGCCAGGCGCGCCGGGAAGCGCGAAGCGAGTGCCTTCTGGGCCGCGCTCGCCGTGGCCTCGTCGGGGAAGCTCGCCACGAGCGTCACCGCGCCCGTCCCATCCTCCGTGTCCGGCGCGCTCAGGGTCGACCCGTCCCGCTCCTCCACGCCGCCGGCCCCGAGGTCGAAGAGCTCGACCGACACCGCGTCGATGTCGCCCGCCGAGACATCGACGTGAACGTAGGGGTAGCGTGGCTCACCCTTTGCCGTTTCTCTCGAGGCTGGCTCTCTGTGCGCCATGAATCCCGCCGACGGGCCGCGCCCACTCACATGACGTGGATGACGAACGTGCCCGGCTGCTGGCCGCCATCATTGTTGCGGGTGAGGAAGTAGGTGGCCGTGACGCCTCCGGCCACGAGGACCGCCAAGCCGGTCCAGAACCACCACTTGGCAAAGATGGAGTCGCTGCTCGGCGCGGGCACGGCGATGCGCAGGGGCGCCGCCACGTCGCCGCGCGAAGCGATGGGCAGACCGGTGTTGTCCAAAGCCTCGAAATAGTACTCGACCAGGGGCGGTCGGACGTCGGTGCCCGGGATGGTGGCGGCCCGCTGGCCGGCCTCGGCGTGGGTGTCGATGCGGCGAAAGACGCTGCGGCTGCCTTGCCTGTAGGCGAGCACGAGATGGGCGACGCGATGCCCCGGGTCGTCGACGCTGGCGCGGAGCGTGACCCCATGGCCCCGCACCGCCTGGGCCGGCGAGCGGTGTTCGATGGTCACGGGTGCGGGCGGCGGCAAGCCGGGCCGTCCCTGTGCCTCCCACCGCTGGCGGACCTGGTCGAAGAATTGCCGAAAGCGCGGAGAGACATCGCTGCCGAGGTGGAAGTCGGGCTCGAGGGCGAGCAGGTTGAGGAACGCACCCTCGGCCTCGTCCTGCTTGCCGATGGACAGGTAGGTGAGGCCCAAGAGACGAAAGATCGTCTCGCGTTCGACCGGCGTGTTGCCCGGTCGCACGAGCGCGGCGGAGAGGGTCTGCAGCGCCTGCTCGTACTCCAGGGCCTCGTACTGCTGGGAGCCCTGGGCGATGAGCGGGTTGTCATCCGCGCGGGCCGATGGGGGCGCCCAGACGAGGACGGCGAGGGCCAGGACCGCGGCACCTACGGCAGACAGGCGCGTCGTCATGAGGCGCAACCTACCGCAGGATACGGCCCGTTGGGTAGGCCACGACGACGCCCCTCAACCGGCGAGCCGCAGCGCGACGTAGACGACGAGGAGCACGCCCCAGAGGATGGGGGCCACCCGGCGGCCCCCGGCCCAGGCCACGGCGGGCGCCGCGGGAGGCACCAGCGAGAGGAGCCGCCACCCGAACGCGAGGCCCTTGGCGCGGAGGCCGAGCCACATGTTGACGACCTGCGCGACCAGGAGCGCCGCTCCCACGGCGACCCAGGCGATGAGGAGCAGGAGCGCCGAGGACATCGGGTCGGAACTTAAGGGATTCCGGTGTGGGAGTCGAGCCTCGAGCGACGCCAAACGGAACTTTCCCGTCTGGCGCGCGTCTCGAGAGGGGGAACGGACGCGCCTGCTCGCGCGTAGTACTACTGGAGCACGGTCCATGGTTCCGCCTGCACCCGAGCCGATACGACCCGCCCTCAAGCTGCTGGCTGGCGCGTGCCTTCTCGGGCTCGCCGCCCTGGCTCTGCTCCTGTTCGCGACGCACGGCGGCGCACACCGCTCCCCGGCCGAGGCCGGGGCCCGGGCAGAGGGGCGAGGTCGATCGGGCACCCTCGGGGGTCGCGCTGGAGTCCAGCTTCGGACCGGTCCTGGGCTGGCACCGGAGATGACGGGACGGCCACGGGAGGCACGGAGCAAGGCCCGGGTGAGGAAAACGACCCCCAGGAAGAGGCCTCGAGCCAGAGCTACCCCCCGCTCGACGGAGGCGTGTCGGCGCCGCCCTTCGTGCCGGTCTACCGCGGCGGCCGCATCGAAGGCGTCCACGGCGACGCGCCCGTGGCGGTGGGCGACCGTTGCGAGCTGCGGGTCCTGCCCGTCCGTACCGCCCAGTTCAACTGCCTCCTACGCATCATGTGCGGCGGCGTGGTGCTCTACCCGAACCCGGCCCAGACGGCGGGCTACGTCCCCTGCTTCGTCCAGAACGGCGTGCCCATGCGCGCGCTCGACGCCAACTACACCGCTGCGGATGGCGACCCGCTCGTCGAGATGGACCTGCCCGATGGGCGCGTGCGCGTGAGCGACCTCGATCCCCACGGTCAGCGCTACGCGGTGGCGCTGCGGCTCGACCCGGTGCTGCGGATGTAGCGCCGCGGGCCCACGGGGATCGACCTGTGGACCTCGACGGGATCTTCGCCCCGCGCTACGGTCCTGCTCGAAGGCTCGCCCCGCGTTCGGGGCCCCTCCCCGTCCTTCGCGCGAGGCGCAGCGTCGGACCGAGCGCCCTCGACACCGTGACGAACGTGTCCCGCACCATCCGCATCGGTCTCCTCGGTTGTGGTGTCGTCGGCACGGGCATCCTGGAGCTGCTCCGCGACAACGCCTCGACGATCGAGGACCGCCTCGGTGGGCCCATCGAGGTGCGCCATGTCATCGCCCGTTCGCGTGGCAAGGGACGCGCCGACGTGGTCCCCGCCGAGCTCCTGTCCTTCGACCCGATGGTCGCGATCGACGACCCGGACGTGGACGTGATCGTGGAGGTGATGGGCGGGCTCGACCCGGCGGGCCGCCTGCTCCGGGCGGCGCTCGAGCGGGGCAAGCACGTGGTGACCGCGAACAAGGCCCTGCTCGCCGAGGAGGGCGACGCCCTGCTCGAGATGGCCGAGGCGCGGCGCGTGGACCTCTACTTCGAGGCCGCGGTCGGCGGCGGCATCCCGATCCTGCGCGTGCTGCGCGAGGGGCTCGCCTCGGATCGCATCGTGGCGCTGCGCGGCATCGTCAACGGCACGAGCAACTACATCCTGTCGCGGATGGCGGACGGGGGAGTCGACTTCGAGGCCGCCCTGCGCGAGGCGCAGGAGGAGGGCTACGCGGAGGCCGATCCGACCCTCGACATCGGCGGCGGAGATGCCGCCCACAAGCTGACGATCCTCGCCACCCTCGCCTTCGGTGCAAGGGTCGCCGCCTCGTCGGTGTCGGTCGAGGGCATCGAGCCGATCGCCGCGAGCGACATCCGGTTCGCGAAGCGCTTCGGTTACGTCATCAAGCCCCTGGCGGTCGCCCGCGCTTTCGACGACGGATTGCTCGACCTCCGGGTCCACCCGGCGCTGGTGCCCGAGCGTAGCGTGCTCGCCAGCGTCCACGGCGCGCTCAACGCGGTCTACGTGGAGGGCGCCATGCTCGGCCCCTGCCTCCTGTCCGGCCTCGGCGCAGGTGCCCTGCCGACCGCCATGAGCGTGGTCAGCGACATCGTCGACGTGGGGCGCAACTTGCTCGTGGGCGCCCACGGACGGGTGCCCTCCCGCTCGTTCCGCGGAGCCAGCCTGCGCGTGTGCGACGTGCGCGATCCGGGGCGTCGAAGGTCGCGGTTCTATCTGCGCTTCACCGTGCGCGATCGCCCTGGTGTGCTCGCACGCATCGCGGGCGTGCTCGGAGCCTTCGACGTGTCGATTCGAGCAGATGCTCCAGGAAGGGCGGGGCGGCGGCGACGACGTGGCGGTGCAGGTCGTGATGCTCACCCACGAGGCACGGGAGCAGGACGTGCGCGCCGCGCTGGCCGAGGTGGACCTCGTGCGCGACATCGTCGAGGCGACGCGTGCCCTGCGCATCGAGATGTTCTGACTCGACGACCGCGGCCGGTCAGTCCACGGACTCGAGCACGAAGCGCTGCACCGGCGTCAGCGCATCGCCGCAGCTCTTGGGCCGCGACGTGCCGGCGGCTTCGCTCCTCAGGACCACGCGATGGAGCCGGCCCCCCGCCGCTTCGGCGAGGGTGATGGTGAACCGGTCCTCGTGCGATTCGCCCGTGGCGCGCGTGTAGGCGTCGAGGGCGCGCACGCCGGTGGCGCGGCGCAGGAAGATCTCGGCTGCCTGGGTCGGCCCGTCCCAGCAGGTGCGGCCTCGAACGTGGTCCAGATCGAGCGCTGCCCCCGCGAGGTGGGCCGACAGCAGGGGCGCGGCGTCTTCGGGGCGAAGGCGGCCGTAGCCGATGCCGTGGGGCAGCGAGACGCAGTTGGCCGCGAAGCGATGACCGCCGACGTGGGTCGTCTGCCACACGTCATCGGGCGCCTGGCCCGCCATCGCCTCGTAGACGCCCATGCCCCACTTGGCGCAGCAACGGTCGCGTTGCCCATGGGTGCAGACCAGGTGCAAGGGCCGGGTCCGCAGCGTCGCCCCCGGCGCGCGGCCCTCGCGCACGGCGGCGTCCAGGTCGATCGACAAGAGGTCCTCGTAGCGCTCGAGCGAGAGCTCGAGGACGAAGGGTGCGCGCTCGCGGGACACACCGAGGAAGAGGTGGAACCGTCCCGCGGCCTGGGGCCTGGGGCGGCGGATCGTCTGGAAGCGGGCCCGGGGCTCTCCGGCGAGCCAGGCTTCGAGCCGCGCGCGCACGGCCTCGGGCAGCGTGCTGCCCGGCAAGGGCTTGGGCGACCAGGGACGCCGGTACTCGAGGGCCATCCAGACCTCGGTCTGGGCGGTCGCCGTGCCCGCCAGCTCCTCATGCGCCGCGGCCGATGCCATCGCGCAGAAGACGTCTGCCATGGAGGAGACGCTACCAGCCCTCGGCGGTGGTGGCGACCGGGCGCTCGGTTCGCGCCCCGCTGGATTCGATCCGTTGTCGCGGTCTTGTTCAATTTCAGGGACTTGCGCGCTTCGGGAGGGGCCCTAAAATCAAGGCTTGCCCGGTCGAAGGACCGCCGATTTCCGGCGAGCTACCGACACGGGGTCGAACGAGGGGGCCGATGACGTGGCATGACGACCGAGCTTCGCGAGAGGCCGAGCTATCCCGACCTTTCCGTGGCGGAGCCGCACCCACGCGACGCGGCTGTGTGCCCGCCCCGTGAACCGGAGGGCGACGCGTTCGGCGCCCATGATGGCTGGCAGCCGGTGCGCCGCCGCCGTCTCGATACCGAGTCCTGAGCGAGCGCGCGCCCCCCACGAAGGGGATGGCCCTCGGCAGCGCGTCGTGTACATTGGGGCCGGACTCCCCCACGATGAACGACGCCACCGACGATCAAGCCCGCTGGAACGTGATGCTGGTCCAGGCTCGGCGTTTCGCTGCCCAGGATCAGCTGCTCGACGCGGTGGCGCGCACACGCCTCGTGCGAGACCAGGTTCGACAGGCGCTCGAGGGCGCTTCGGGCGCCGGCGGGTCCGCCCTCGAGGCGCAGCTCGCCCGCGCCGACAAGCTGCTCGGGGAGATGGAGACGCGGACCCGGAAGTGGCGCACGGAGGTCGAGGCGCGGCGGTGGGCGAAGGTGGAGCACGCCGACGCGGAGATGGAGCGACCGCTGCCTCGCTGAGCGTCGGTCTTCGCGCGGGCGGTGCCTCGCCCCGACGAAGCGCAGTCGGTCTTCATCCTCTCGACGACGACGCGTTGACGCCTGCGGCGGCGCTCCGTACCTTCGCCGACCGATGGCCCAGAAGGACCTCACGGGACTCGGTGAGATCAACGCCCTGCTCGGGCGTGGAACCGAGTACGAGGGCAAGCTGCACTTCGAGGGGCGCGTCCGCATCGACGGCCGCTTCTCGGGGGAGATTTCAGCGACGACGTGCTGATCCTGGGCGAGAGCGCCGAGGTCCACGCGCAGGTCGAGGTGGGAACCCTCATCGTGCGGGGGGGCAAGCTCTTCGGCAACGTGCGAGCGACCCAGCTCGTCGAGATCCACGCGCCGGGTGAGGTCCACGGCGACATCGACGCGCCCCAGCTGTTCATCGACAAGGGCGTCGTGTTCGAGGGCCGTTGCACCATGGCCGACGCGCGTGTCGATCCGCTCGAAGAGGAGCCGGCCGTCTCCCGGCGCTCCTCCCGCCCCCCTGCGACCGAGTGAGGCGCGGCGGCGCGGGGCTCAGGCGCCGAGCTGCCAGCCTGCCATGGCCGCGATCGTGAACCCCAGGTCGGTGGCGGCGAGCCCCTGCCCCTCGGTCCCCATCCCGCTGAAGAGGTAGGACCAACGCACGAGCCGAAGCGCACGGCGTAGGCGAGGCCGGAGGGCAAGGCGCCTCCGGCGGTCACGCCCAGATTGAAGTTGCCCGGGAAACGCGCCGACGAGGCGGTACCGAAGGCGGGCCCGAGGTCGCCGATGCCGAAGGGCACGCGCAGACCCAGGTCGAGCTGGGCGTAGAGCAGGTCGCGCAGGATCGCGTAGCGCCCGAGCGCGCCGATGCGCAGCGCCGAATAGCTCGAGGAAGGCAGCACCGTGTTCGGGCCGAGGGAGAAGGAGTCGAGGAGGAACCCCACGACGGGGCCGACCTCGAGGCCCTCGAGCACATGGGCGAGCCAGCCCGCCGAAAGCTCGAAGCGCAGGGCCGATGTGCTCACGCTGCTGCCGGTCGAATGGTCGGTCGAAGAGAGGCCGAGCGCCATGGAGAAGGCCGCCTCGGCGTAGATCCCGCGCAGGGCCATGGAGGTGCTGGCGGCCAGGGGGTGGGCCTCGACGCGAAAGCGCAGCTCGGGGAAGGCCCCGGCCTGGTACTGGCGAGGTTGGGCGTTCTGCAGCACCACCTCCGCGGAGCGGCTCCGGATGCCGAGCCCCGCGTAGCCGACGACCAGCGGGTCTCGGGCCGAAGGCGGCTGCCCGTGATTGGCCTCGGCCGCCTCGGTGTCGGGCGCAACACCCGGCTCGGCGCCCGACTCGACGCCCGGCTCGGCCATGTTCGACGGCGCCCCATCCGGGCTGGACGAAGCGTCGGGGTCTCCTCGGGTTCCTGCTGCGTCTGCTGCTGCGGCTGCGGCTGCGGCTGTGCGCGTGAGGCCGCCACGGCCTGGGTCACGGTGTCGTGGGCCAGCTGGCCGAGCTTGCGGAGCCCGGCACGACTGCGCAGGAACGGTCCTTCGTTCCGCGCCACCGAGTGGCCGTGGGCGTCGACCACGCGGATCTCGATGTGAGCGTGCCGACCACGACCATGCACCCGACCGGCGACCACGAGCTGTGCATGGACCGCCCGGGCCAGCCGACCCTGGCCCGCACGTGTGCGCAGGTTCGCATGGACCCGCCGCATCGCTCTCCGGGTGGACGCCTCGCTCTGGACATCGACGTCCTCATGGATGGCGTGGACGACGGCCCGCCTCGCGACGCTTCCACCCGGCCCACCGAAGGGCAGGACCACGGTCGAGGGTCGCTGCTGGGCGGTGGCCGCCGTTGGAACGAGCGCCGCTGACGTGAGGAGGTACGCCAGGGCGAGGGCGAAGGCTCGTGTCGTCGGCACTGGCAGCCCCTACCTTTCTCTTGCCGAGGGCACCGAAGCGGTAGGGCCCCCCGGGGCGCCGCAATCCGACTCGGAGCCGACGTGTCGGTCTTCGACTTCGTCGCGGCGGACCATGCCCTCGAAAGCCTAGCATCTTTGCACCCAGGTCCGGAGCTTCGACAAACCTGTGGCCGCCCGTTCACACCACGCGCCCGATTCGGGGCATGGATGTCATGGTCACGGGCGACGACCCCCCCCGATCCCCACGAAGCTCGGGCTGGCCCGCCCCTTGAATTACTCGCCGCTGTCGAGGGAGCGGAGCACCAGGTTCTTCCACGACCTCGTGGCCGTGCTTTTGCGTCGATGTCGGGTAAAGTAGGCAGCATCATGAAGCGTTCCGGTGTCCTGCTGATCGGTGTGTGTCTCGCATTCGCGGCGAGCGGGCCGGTCACGGGTGTTCGGGCGCAGGACACCCGGAACGCTCAGAGCATCGCCCAGTCCCTCGGCGACCGGATCGCCACCACCTCGGTCCACACGGACGCGACCAACGTTGAGTGGGGTCGCGCCGTCGGGGTCGTCGACGCCCCCTTCGCCACGGTGATGAACACCGTCACCGACTACGGCGACTACCAGGCCTTCCTGCCGCACTTCCGCCAGTCGCGGGTCCTGTCTCGCCGGGGCGAAAACGCCCTGGTCTACCTGGAAGTGAGCCTGCTCCGGAACACGGCCACGCTCTGGGGGCAGCTGCACATCTACGCCCGCAGGACGCAGGGCACCACGCACATCATCGAGGGGCGCCTGCTCCAGGGAAACGTGAACCACTTCCTGGCGCGCTGGGAGGTGACTCCCCTCGGGGACGGGCACAAGACCCTGGTCGCCTTCCAGCTCCTGGTGGACCCCCGCTTGCCCCTGCCTTCGAGCTTCGTGACCCACCACAACGTCGATGCGGCCAAGAAGACGCTCATCGCGCTGCGCAAGCGGCTTCAGCGAGGATCGCGCCTCGCCGACAACCGCTGAATTTCCAAGCGGTTTCGCAGAGCCGGAGAGCCTCGGACGCCCTTGACTCCGAGGGGCGCCGCTGCTAGATACGCCGCCGCCGGCGCCGCTGCGCTCGGCCCCCGGTACGGCCGCCCGCACCCCGGCGGAGGCGCGTGACGAGGGTCGGGCTCGGAGGGGCCACCGAGGAACCACCGATGACGCTTCTCTCCGGCGTGCTCCTTTCGGGCAGCGCGATCATCGATCTGGACGGCACGATCTTCGTCCAGATCGGCATTTTCTTCGTGACGTTCTTCGTGCTGAAGGCCCTGGTGTTCCGGCCGATGATGGCGCTATTCGAAGCGCGCGAAGAAGCCATCGACGGGGCACGCGCAGGCGCCAAGAAGATGGAGCGCGAGGCCCTGGACAAAGCCGACGCCTTCGACGAGCAGATGCGCAAGGTGCGCGTCACCACGAGCGAAGAGCGGGAGCGGCTGCGTCAGGAGGGCGTCCAGCTCGAGCGATCGATCCTCGAGCGCGTGCGCGAGGAGACGCAACAGAAGCTCGCCGACGCCGAGGCGCGCATCAGCGCCGAGCGCAAGGGCCTGCAGAGCGAGATCCAGACCAACGTCCAGGCGCTGGCGAGCCAGATCGCCTCGAAGCTGCTCGAGCGGGAGGTGCGCTGATGGAAGCGCGTGGAGTCATGGCGGCAGGGGTGCTTGCGCTGCTCGTGGGGCTGTTCGGGCTAACGGCGCCCGTGGTGGCGCAAGCGCCCCAGGGCGTGGGCGCCGAGCAGGGCGCGAGCGCGGAGGCGGGCGAGCAGGGCGAGGGCCACGAGACGATCCGCGACATCGTCACGACCCGCACCTTCATCTGGCAGTGCATCAACGTCGCTGCCCTCTTCGCCATCCTTTTCTGGATGTTCCGCAAGCCAGTCGGGGAGTTCCTGCAGAGCCGCCGCGCGACCATCGAAGAGGGGCTCGCCGAGGCGCAGCGCCTCACGGCCGCGGCCGACGCCAAGTACCGCGAGTACGCGACGCGCCTCGAGCAGCTCGACCAGGAGATGGAGAAGCTGCGGACCGAGATGATCCGAGCGGGCGAGGCAGAGCGCGATCGGATCGTCCGGGGGGCCGAGGAGAAGGCAGCGCGGCTCCGGCGTGACGCCGACCTCCAGGTCGAGCAGCAGATGAAGCAGCTGCGCGAGGACCTGACGCACGAAGCGGTGGAGGCGGCGATCACGACCGCCCAGGCCCTGCTCCAGAAGCAGACCACGCTGAGCGACCAGAGCCGCCTCGCCGAGGAGTACGTCAAGCGTCTCGGGCGGGCCGCGGAAGAAGAGGAGGCGGCATGAGGGTCGGTCCCCTCGGTCGGCGCTACGCCAGGGCGCTCCTCGAGCTCGCGGAAGAGCAGGGGCAGCTCGAGCGGGTCCAGAAGGACCTGGACACCCTCGCCGCGGCCTGGGGATCCAGCGGCGAGATGCGCAACGTCTTCGAGAACCCGGCCTTCGGTACCGACGCGCGCAAGGGCGTGCTCGAGAAGCTCGCCACCCGCATGGGCCTGTCGCCCGTGGTGAAAAACACCGTCCTCCTGCTCTCGGACCACCGGCGCATCCGCTACCTGCCCGAGGTGGCCGAGGCGTTCACGGAGCTGGCCGAGGAGCGGGCCGGCCGCATCCGCGCCGAGGTCGTCACGGCGAGCGCGATGCCGGAGGCGTATTACGGCGAGCTGCTCGCGCCCTCGAGGCCGTCACCGGCCGCCAGGTGGTGCTGGTCCGCAAGCAGGATCCCTCTCATCGCCGGCGTCGTCACGCGCATCGGCGACAAGGTCTTCGACGGCAGCCTCAAGAACAGGCTCGACGAGCTGCGCGAAGAGCTCCTTCGGCGGGCTGATCCCGTCCGCCTTCCCTTCCCTTCCCTTTCCCAAGTCGACAGAACCGCCCTCCGGCTGAACCACAGGTAACTCCCGATGCAGCTTCGCGCCGAAGAGATCTCCCAGATCATCAAGCAGCAGATCGCCTCCTACGACAAGGCGGTCGACGTGATGGAGACGGGCACCGTCCTGACGATCGGTGACGGCATC
This sequence comes from uncultured delta proteobacterium, assembly GCA_963830115.1. Lineage (GTDB taxonomy): Bacteria > Myxococcota_A > Polyangia > Polyangiales > CAWHLB01 > CAWHLB01. The sequence continues at coordinate 252,373 of CAWHLB010000018.1, read as the reverse complement.
GCGCGCATCTACGGCCTCGACAGCGCCATGGCGGGCGAGCTGGTGGAGTTCCCCGGCCGCGTCTACGGCATGGTGCTGAACCTCGAGGAGGACAACGTCGGCGTCGCCATCTTCGGCTCGGACACGGGCATCAAGGAGGGCGACACCGTCAAGCGCACCGGCCGCATCATCGACGTGCCGGTGGGCCCGGCGCTCGTCGGCCGCGTCGTCAACGCCCTCGGCCAGCCGGTCGACGGCAAGGGGCCCATCGAGAGCAAGCACCGCGGGCGCGTCGAGCTCAAGGCACCGGGCATCATCGCGCGCCAGCCGGTGAAGGAACCGCTGCAGACTGGCCTCAAGGCCATCGACTCCATGATCCCCATCGGCCGCGGACAGCGCGAGCTGATCATCGGCGACCGCCAGACGGGCAAGACCGCCGTCGCCGTCGACACGATCATCAACCAGAAGGGTCGCGGAGTCTTCTGCATCTACGTCGCCATCGGGCAGAAGCAGTCGACGGTCGCCCAGGTCGTCGACAAGCTCAACCAGCACGGCGCCATGGAGTACACGACGGTCGTCACGGCTGGCGCCTCCGAGATGGCGCCTTTGCAGTTCATCGCGCCCTACACGGGCTGCACCATCGGCGAGTACTTCCGCGACAACGGCCAGCACGCCCTGTGCATCTACGACGACCTCTCGAAGCAGGCCGTCGCCTACCGCCAGCTGTCGCTCCTTCTTCGCCGCCCGCCCGGCCGCGAGGCCTACCCGGGCGACGTCTTCTACGTCCACAGCCGCCTCCTCGAGCGCGCGGCCAAGATGGCCGAGGAGTGGATCGTCTGCACCAAGGACGAGGAGCCCAAGCGCAAGAGCATCGGCCAGGAGATCTTCCTCGGCGAGGAGGGCCACGAGAAGGCGGCCGAGGCCGCCAAGGCGAAGGGCGAGGGCTTCGAGGCGAAGAAGCTGCCGGACTCGGGCGGCTCCCTCACGGCCCTGCCGATCATCGAGACCCAGGCCGGCGACGTCTCGGCCTACATCCCGACGAACGTAATCTCCATCACGGATGGCCAGATCTTCCTGGAGTCGGACCTCTTCTACTCCGGCGTCCGACCGGCGATCAACGTCGGCATCAGCGTCTCGCGCGTCGGCGGCAACGCGCAGATCAAGGCGATGAAGCAGGTCGCCGGCACCCTGCGCCTCGAGCTCGCCCAGTACCGCGCCATGGCGGCCTTCGCCCAGTTCGCCTCCGACCTCGACAAGGCGACGCAGCAGCAGCTCCGCCGCGGCGAGCGTCTGGTGGAGATCCTCAAGCAGGGCCAGTACGTGCCGATGCCCGTCGAGGAGCAGGTCGTCGAGATCTACGCGGGCACCCACGGCCGTCTCGACCCGCTGCCCATCGATGCCGTGCAGCGCTACGGCCACGAGCTCCGCTCCTGGCTCCACTCCGAGCGACCCCAGATCTTCGAGCAGATCCTGAAGAAGAAGAAGCTCGACGACGAGCTCACCAAGATGCTCGACGAGGCCCTCGATGCCTTCGACGGCATGTTCGAGCCCGGGAAAAAGGACTGAGACGAGCCCATGCCGAGCCTCAAGGCCATCCGCACCCGCATCGGGAGCGTGAAGAACACGCAGAAGATCACGCGCGCCATGAAGATGGTGGCGGCGGCACGGCTGAGGCGCGCTCAGCAGCAGATCCTCGAGCTACGGCCCTACGCCTTGAAGACACTGGACGTGCTGAGCTCGGTGGCCGCGCGTGCGGGTGATGACGAGGAGGTTCACCCGCTCCTCGCGCGGCGTGAGCCGAAGAACGTCATGTTCGTCGTGCTCTCGAGCGACCGCGGTCTGGCCGGAGCCTTCAACGCGAACATCAACAAGGCGGGCTACCGCTTCTGGCAAGAGCGCGAGGCCGGAGGAAGCACCGTCTCCTTCGCCACGATTGGCAAGAAGGGGCGCGACTACTTCCGCCGACGCAAGGCCGACATCCGCAAGGACTTCACGGGTGTGATGGACGACCTCTCGGTGGAGCGGGCCGGCGAGATTGGCCGCTACATTGTCGACGAATACCAGCGCCACCACCTCGACGCCGTCTACCTCGTCTACAACCAGTTCAAGAGCGCCATCTCGCAGCAGGTGACGGTCGAGCCGCTCCTGCCCATCGAGCCGATGGACATCGAGGACGTCCAGGCCGGCGACTTCATCTACGAGCCCAACAAGACGGCGTTGCTCGACACGCTCCTGCCGATGTACGTGGAGGTCGAGGTCTACCGCGCCCTGCTCGAGTCGGTTGCCTCGGAGCACGGCGCACGGATGACGGCGATGGACGCGGCGACGAACAACGCCTCGGAGCTCATCCGCAAGCTGACGCTCCAGTTCAACCGCGCACGCCAGGCTGCCATCACCAAGGAGCTGATGGAGATCATCGGTGGCGCCGAGGCCCTCAAGGGCTGAGTGTCCGGTCTAGGGATTGGGGCTGCCCCCCGCCGTCTCTCCGCGTCCTGACGAGCCCGTTGGGAGAGCGACGGCTAGAGTGCGATGAGCCCGCGCCGGGCGGCGCGCACGACGGCTTCGGTGCGCGAGCGCGCGTCGAGGTTCTCGGTGCAGGCCCTGCCCGAGGCGACGCTCCGGCGGGTGACCGACGAGCTCGAGGCGCACGGCCACGTCCAGCGTGGCTGGCTCGGCGTTCGACGAAGAGCCGCGAGCTACGTGCCAGAACGCTGATCGACGTGACCGTGATCCCGGCCGCGCGGAGCCGATCGCAGGCGGGGGGCTCGGACTCGGAGGGTCACCTGAGGGGCACCAGGACCATCACGCCAAGGTCCCACAGAAGGTGGGTGAGCAGGGGTGCGAGCAGGCTGCGGGTCACGGCGCGCTCCGCGGTCCATAGAAGCCCACAGACGAAGGCCGCCGACACGAGCAGCAGCGATCCGGGCGACGAGGTGGGGCAGGGCATAGATGGCGGCGGCGACGGGGACGGCCCATGCCGGCCCGATGCGCGCCGCCACCGCGTCGAAGAGGACGCCTCGGAAGACGAGCTCCTCGGCAACGACCATGGCGACGAGCACCGGCAGGGCCAGGATCACACCCGGCGCCTGGCGCAACAGCGCGTAGAGCGCGTCGGCATCGTGCGCGACGCCCGGATCGAGATGGAGGAGCCCGAGCCACACCGCCCAGGTGCCGGCGTTCATGACGATGCCGCCGAGTAGGCCGATCGCGACCGCCTGGCGCCGAGGCGCAAGCGCACGCAGGAGAGGACCGCGGTAGAGGATGAACGGCAGCCCCACGCCGACGAACGCGGCGCCAGCAGCGCGCTCCCAGAGGGTTCCAAGGTGGGCGAAGGCGAAGAGGGCTGCTGTGGCAGCGACGAAGGCGACGACGATCAGGACGGTCGTATCGGTGCGCGGCCGATCCACTCTGGCATCGTACACCTAGGGCGCAGGCCACGGCGACGACGGGTCCCTCAACTCCCTGCTGCTCTGGCAGCCGAAGATCCGGCTTCGCCATCGCGCCCCACGGCACGCAGCTACCTGCGGGCAGCTGCGTCGGGTGAAGCGCGGGTTAGATCGAGATGGTCGTCAAGCAACACTCGACGCTGCTGCTCCCGGGGCACAGGCCGCTCTGGAGCGTGCCGCCCATGGAGGAGCAGGAGGTCGTGCTGGTGTCGATGCACGAACCGCTTTGGCCCGCACCGTCGTTGCAGCTCGTGCCCACACCGGTCGACCCACCGCCCGACCCACCGCCACCGCTGCTCAGCAGGATGCAGCACTGGATGCTGCTCCCGCCGGGGCACAGGCCGCTCGCAACGGTGCCGTAGCAGGCGTTCACGCTGGTATCGATGCACTCGCCGCTGCCCGAGCTGTTCGAGCAGGGGGTGCCGACGCCGCCCGAGCCGCCCGAGCCGCCCGAACCGCCGCTGCTGCTCGAAATGCAGCACTTGACGTTGCTGGCTCCGGGGCAGATGCCGCTCGCGAGCGAGCCGGAGCAGGAGGTCACGTTGGTGTCGATGCACGAGCCGCTGCCCGAGCTGTTCGAGCAATGGGTGCCCACGCCCGTCGAGCCGCCGCCGGACCCGCCGCCCGACCCGCCGCCCGACCCACCACCCGAGCTGCTGCCCGGGATGCAGACCCCGAACGCGCAGGTCATGCCCGTCTGGCACTGGGTGCCGCTCGTGCAGCACGCCTGGAGCAAGCCACCGCACATCGAGGACGACGGGGGAGGCGTCGTCGAGCCGGAACCGGCCGTGCAGACGCCGCTGCTGCAGACAGATCCGGAGGAGAGGCAGGCCGTCCCGGCCGTGCAGCAAGGCTCGCCCGCGTAGCCACAGGCCGTACTGGCGCAGGTGCCGCCGGAGCAGGCGCCCGAGCAGGTCGCACCACAGCTGCCGCAGTTGGTGGCGTCCGCGGTGGTGTCGACACACCGGCTTCCGCAACAGGCCAGCCCGCCGCCGCAGCTCCCGGAGCAACACGCATCACCGATGTGATCGCAGGTGCCGCTCGGAGGGGGCGGCGTCGACGACGAGCGATCGACGCAGGCGCCGCTGGTGTCGCACTCGAGGGGTGCGTAGCACGTCCCGGCCCCGCCACCCGCGGGGGTGCAGCAGCGCTGGCCGACCGCCGAACCGCAAGGAGGCGGCATGGCAGCGTCGGCAGTCGCCGGTGGGGCCCCGCCTCCCGAGTCGCCCGAGCCCGTCGGCCGCCCTCTGTAAGCCGGCGGCGCGCTCTGGGCACAACCTGCGCCAAGGACGAGGACAACGACTGCAACCAGCACGGGACTCGGCTTCATGGGACCTCCTCCCACATGACACTACAAGATGCGGGCCAGGCATTCTGCCTTTCGCCGCACCTGTTCAGACCCTGGAAAACACCCCTTATTACGGTAGCTTCCACGACCGTTCGCAGCCTGCCGGAGGGAACTGGTCCTCGAGGTGGGGACCCTGGCGGGGGCATCGCAGACCCCACTGGGGAGCACCCACCGCGCCTAGGAGACCCACCTTGGGCGATCTTGGCTCCGACCCAGTCGCCCTCGGGGCGTCCGGAGCGCGGCCTGGGGAGCTGGGAGGAGCTACATCGGCCTCGGGCCACGGAGGAGCGAAGCGAGGTGCGGCTCGGCGACGGGTTCTTCGGCCGGCCCGGAGATCTGCGGCAGGGACGCCGGGCGCTCTGTGAGCCGTGCCGCGCGCGACAAGAGGCGCCCCCGCACCTCGATCGCGCAGGCGACGACGCGCGGGTCCGGGTGGTGGCGAAGGATGGTCGCCGCCTCGATGAAGGGGGCGAGCGCATCGTCGGGCGCGATGGCGTCGGCGGCAAGGAGGCCGAGGCAGACCTTGGTGCGGTCGCCGGAGGCGAGCATCTCGCCGATGGTCCCGAGATCGAGCACGGGCACGCGCCCCTCGAGGCGTGGAGCGAAGTCCACGCGCACCTCGAGCAACCGGAGGCGCACGTGGGGGCTGAAGGCGTAGAAGGCGGCGAGGACACCGGTCGCGTCGCGCCAGGCGGCCACTGCAGGCTCCTCGCCCGCGCGGACCGGGTCGAAGCAGGGGATCAAGCCGAGCCGGCCCAGGGCGGCATCAATTGTTTGTACGCTCACGTCTGGCGCGACGACGACGCGCAAGCGATGCATGGAGCGGGGGTCGGGGCGCGGAGGTTGGCGCCGGGAGGAGGTGCCCCACAGGACGGCGCCGACCACGAGGGCGACCAGCCCGGCAGCCCCGGCGAGCAGACCCGCCATCGCCACGAGGAGCGCGCCACCGACTGCATCGCCGCGACCCGTCGCCCACGCATAGAGCGCGGCGACCGCGAGGGCCAGCAGCACGACACCGGCGCCCAGGGCCGCCATGGAGAGCTTCCCGAATGAGTTCGTCGCCCGTCGCGCGATTCGCAGCCATCATCGCTCCCTGTTCCTCGAACCGAGCCGCCCTACCCCTGTCGGACAACGGGCTCGGGCGGACGTTCCCGTCATCGCAGCGACGGGTGATAGCCAGAGGCGTGCCGCGGGGGCAGCGGTGCGATCCCTCGGCGGAATCGGGACGCGGGCCGGGCTGCTGTGGCCCCGTGGCCACGCGGCTGTGGCAGCGCGGGGTCGCCCAGGCGATGGGCGGTCGATCGAACCCCGTGACGCCACCTCCCGAGGGACGTCTGGAACGCCGGTCAGCGGGGCGCGTGTGCCTCGGGAGCGCCGGGACGTTGGGCCGACGCGCGCTGCTGGGGGACGAGCCCACCGGCCAGCACGATGTCGACCTGACGGGGCGAGAGCGTGTGGCGCAGGGCGAGGGGCTGCCCGTTCACCGTCGCCCGCACCCGCTCGCCGGCGCGGAGCGCCTTCTCAACGCCCTCGATCCGCAGCGTGTCGCCGCGACCGATGCGGTCGTGGTCTTCGGGGTCGACGAAGACGAGGGGCAGGATGCCGAAGCTCACCAGGTTCTGGTAGTGGATGCGCGCGAAGCTCCGGGCGACGACGGTCCACAAGCCGAGGTAGCGCGGCGCGAGGGCGGCGTGCTCGCGGCTGGAGCCCTGGCCGTAGTTGGAGCCCCCGACGATCGCGTGGCCGCCGCGGGCGCGCTGGGCGAGGGCGCGCTTCGGGTAGGTCGCGTCCACCACGTCGAAGCAGAACTCGGCGATCTTCGGCACGTTGCTGCGGTAGGGCAGCACGCGCGCGCCCGCAGGCATGATCTCGTCGGTCGAGATGTCGTCACCGACACGGAGCAGCACCGGCACCTCGAGCGTGTCGGCGATGGGCTTCATCTCGGGCAACGCGGCGATGTTCGGGCCCCTTGACGAGCTTCGACCCGGCGCGCATCTTCGGGCGGGATCGGCGCGAACGAGCATCTCGCGCTCGATGGTGGGGTGCGCGGGCAGGGTCACGACGGGCGCGTCGATGCCGAGGTCGCGGGGGTCGGTGATCACGCCGCGCAGGGCAGAGGCCGCCGCCGTCTCCGGGCTGCACAGCCACACGCTGTCCTCCCTGGTGCCCGAGCGCCCCGGGAAGTTGCGCGGCACGGTGCGCAGGCTGTTCCTCCCGGTCGCCGGCGCCTGGCCCATGCCGATGCAGCCGTTGCAGCCAGTCTGATGCAGGCGCGCGCCGGCATGCACCAGGTCGACGAGCCGGCCGCTCTTGCATCAGGTCCTCGAGGATGGCGCGGGAGGTCGGGTTGATGTCGAAGGAGACGCGCGGGTCGACCTTCGTGCCGCGCACCATGAGCCGCCGCGACGGCGAAGTCGCGGAAGCCGGGGTTCGCCGACGAGCCGATGTACGCCTGGTAGATCTCCTCGCCCGCGACCTCGCGCACCGGCACCACGTTGCCCGGGCTCGAGGGCTTGGCGATGAGCGGCTCGAGGGACGAGAGATCGATCGCGTCCTCCACGTCGTAGGCCGCCCCCGCGTCGGCCACGATCGCGGTGAAGGCATCCGCCCGCTCCTCCGCCTGGAGGAAGCGCCGGGTCTGCCCGTCCGACGGGAACACGGTGCTGGTCGCGCCCAGCTCGGCGCCCATGTTGGCGATGACGTGCCGGTCCACACGTCGAGCCCGCGCGAGGCCCGGGCCGTGGTACTCGATGATGCGCCCGAGCCCGCCGCGCACGCCGTGGCGCCGCAGCATCTCGAGGATCACGTCCTTGGCGCTGACGAAGGGCGGCAAGGTGCCGGTGAGGTGCACGCCCCAGACCTGCGGCATGCGCACGTAGAAGGGACGGCCGACCATGGCCATGGCCACCTCGATGCCGCCCGCCCCCATGGCGAGCATGCCGAGGGCGCCGGCCGCGCAGGTGTGGCTGTCGGAGCCGAGCAACGTGCGGCCGGGCCGTCCGAGGCGCGACATGTGCACCGGGTGGCTGACCCCGTTGCCCGGCCGGCTGAACCAGATGCCGAAGCGGCGGCAAGCGCTGTGCAGGAAGATGTGGTCGTCGGCGTTCTTGAAGTCTTCCTGGATGAGGTTGTGGTCGACGTACTGGGCGGACACCTCGGTCTGCACGCGGTCGAGGCCCAGGGCTTCGAGCTCCAGCATCACGAGGGTGCCTGTCGCATCCTGGGTGAGCGTCTGGTCCATCCGCAGACCGACCTCGGCGCCCGGCTCCATGGAGCCATCGAGCAGGTGCGATTCGATGAGCTTGTGCGCGACGCTTCGAGGCTTGGGCATGGCTCGCCTCCCTGGGCCGGGAGTGGATCTCGACCATGGCCACGCCTCGACCGGATCGCAACGACGGCCGCTCGAACCGGGGTATGGCCCGCCGATCCCGCCGCGAACATGCCGGGCGGGGGCCGGTGCGCTACAACAAGCCCCATGGACCTCGGCCGGGGCGCGCGGGCGATCGTCGGGATGGCGGCGCTGGTGCTGGTGCTTGCAGGCATCAAGCTGGCCGCCGCCTTGCTCGTTCCGTTTCTGCTGGCGACCTTCATCGCCACGGTCAGCTCCCCCATCGTGCTCGGCCTGACCAAGAGGCGCGTCCCGCGAGGCATCGGCGTGATGGTCGCGGTCATCGTGGACGTGGCGGCCATGGGGGCCCTCGGCGCGGCCGTCGGCGGCTCGGTGACCGCCTTCTCCCAGCGCCTGCCCGAGTACCAGAGCCGCCTCAGCGGGCTCGCCGAGCAGACCACCGCTTGGCTCGTCGCCCACGGCGTGCGGATCTCGACCCAGGAGATCTATCGCGTGCTCGACCCGGGCTCGATCACGGGGCTCGTCGGCTCGACGTTGCGGAGCATCGCCGGCATCGTCTCGAGCGTCGTCATCGTGCTCCTGATCGTGGCGTTCATGCTCGTCGAGGCGTCGATCATCCGAGACAAACTCCGCTACGTCATGCACGAAGAGGCCCGCGGCCTGCCCCTGTCGCGGACCGCCCACGAGGTGCAGAAGTACCTCGTCGTCAAGACCGCCACGAGCCTACTCACCGGCGTGACAGTGGGGCTCTGGTTTGCCGTCATCGGCGTGGACCTGCCGGTCCTCTGGGGGCTCCTGGCCTTCCTGCTCAACTACATCCCGACCCTCGGCAGCATCATCGCCGCCGTGCCCCCGGTGCTCGTGGCGCTCCTCGACCAGGGCCCCGGCGCGGCACTCGTCGCCGGCATCGGCTACGTCGTCATCGCCTTCACCATCGGCAACGTCGTCGAGCCGCGCATCCTCGGCCGCGCCCTCGGCCTCTCGCCCCTGGTCGTGTTCCTCTCGATGATCTTCTGGGGCTGGATGCTCGGCCCCGTGGGCGCGCTCCTGTCGGTGCCCCTGACCATGGTGCTCAAGATCTTCCTCGCCAACACCGAGGACATGCAGTGGGCCGCGGTCCTGCTCGGGCCCGCGCGGACGCCCCCGGCGGTCAAACCGCCGTCCAGCGAGACGCCGCCGCTGACGAACGCGAGCGCTTCCTCGTCAGGAGGTGCAACACGGGACGCACCGGCGGATGCGGAGGAGCCGCAGAAGGGTGGCGCGCAGGCGCCGGACGCGACCGGGGGAACGCCCGAAGAGCCCGTCGCTGCCGGTGCGGAGTGAACCGAGCGCTCTTGTTCCGCGGTCGTCAGCCCGTCTCGCCCGAGCCCGCCGTCGGACGCGCGTCGAGCACGGCCCGCACCTTCTCGGCGAGGGCGTCGAGGGTGAAGGGCTTCGGCAGGAAGGCGGCTCCGGCATCACGTAGGTCGCGCTCGACCATGGGCGTGTCCACGTAGCCGGACATGTAGAGCACCTTGAGGCCCGGGCGCCGCTCGAGCATCGCGTCGACCAGCTCGCGACCGCTCATGCGCGGCATGACCACGTCGGTCAGCAGGAGATCGATCCCGCCCTCGTGCCGTGCCGCGGTCTCGAGAGCGTCCTCCCCGTCCGCGGCCGCGAGCACACAATAGCCATGGGCCGCCAGGATGCGCGTCGTGACGTGGCGGATGGCGACATCGTCCTCGACCAGGAGGATCGTCTCGCTGCCACCGGCCGTCCGTGCGCGGGAGATCTTCTGGACGGGCACGTGGGCGCCACGCTCGACGCGAGGCAGGAGGACACGAAACGTGCTGCCCTGTCCCTCGGCCGTCTCGACGGCGATGGCCCCGCCGCTCTGCCGCACGATCCCGTAGGCGGTGGCGAGGCCGAGGCCGATGCCCGCGCCGCGATGCTTGGTCGAGTAGAAGGGCTCGAAGATGCGCGGCATCACCTCGAGCGGGATGCCGACGCCGGTATCGGTGACGCGGATCTGCACGTAGGTGCCGCTGTCGATCCCGAGCCGGGCCATGCTCGCATCGAGGATGGCGGGAACTTCGTGCTCGCCCGTCGCGACCGTGAGGCGCCCTCCCTCGGGCATGGCGTCGCGCGCGTTGAGCACGAGGTTCAGGAGCACCTGCTCGATCTGGCCCCGGTCGGCGATCACGGCGCCGAGCTCGGACGCAAGGTCGAGCTCGAGCTGCACCCGGTCGCCCACGATGGGGCGGAGGAGGGTCGCCATCTCGCGCACCACCTGGTTCGAGTCGAGGAGCGACGGATGCATGATCTGCTTGCGGCTGAAGGCGAGGAGCTGCCGGGTGAGAGTGGCCGCGCGGTCGCCGGCCTTGCGGATCTCCTCGACACTGCTGCGCGCGGGGCTGTCGAGCTCGAGCCGGGTGAGGGCGACGTCGCTGAAGCACAGCACGGCGGTGAGCAGGTTGTTGAAGTCGTGGGCGACGCCGCCAGCGAGACGCCCAAGGGCCTCCATCTTCTGCGCCTGCAGGAGCTGCTCGGCGAGGCGCGTGCGCTCGGTGATGTCGTGGATGATCGAGAAGAGCATCTCGCGGCCGTCCATCGGATAGGGTCCCGTCAGGACCTCCACGTCGCGTACCTCCCCGGAGGCGAGGCGGTGGCGGAACTCGAACTGCTGGTGGTCGAGGGAAGCCCGCCCCATCTCGCGGTGGACGAGCTCGGCCGGCAGCATGTTGATGTCGGCGATGTTCATCCGGCGCAGCTGCTCGACGGAGTAGCCGTAGAACGTGGCGGCCGCCGGGTTGGCGTCGACGATGCCTCCTCCCTTGGGGTCTATGATGAGCTTCACCGCGCGGTTGCGCGTGAAGGACGCGTCGCGGCGCTCCGCCTCCTCCCGCAGCTGGGCACGCAGCGTGGCAATCTCGGTCCGGGCCGCGTGGAGCTCTCTCAGCTCCGGCACGTCATCGGGGTCGTTTCGTGCCACCTGCTGGGTTCCCGTGCCTCTCTACTATGACCTTCGAGGACCAGAGGAAACTATCCGGCGCAGTGACTCCGTCGCAAGTCCGGAAGCGGGGCGGGCCACATCGTCGCGGGCCACGGCCTCATCCGGGCGCCGGTCGGCATTCCCGGCGGCGACAAGCGGCATCGCGTGAGGGACGTTGCGGCGCGGCACGCACAGAACCGGCTCAAACACGCCGGAAGCCATCGCTTTCGTCGGGATGGCTGAGCCGCTCCAAGCCTTTTGGAACGCGGGCGCCGGCCCAGGCGTTCCGGAGCCAGATGACGCGCACGGGCAGGGATGGCACGGTGGGACGTGTCCTGCCTTGCGCCGACGCCACGGCGGACGGTATCGAGGGGCGGTAGGCGCAGGCGGCCCCCGGAACGAGGGGAAGGTCGTCTCGACCGGGCCTGCGGAAAGTGGAGAGTCTCATGGAACGGGAAGACGGGATCGACGAGGTCCTCCAGAGCTGGTTCGGGGACGTGAGCGACGAGGGGGCGGTGTCGAGCGAGACCCGCAAGCGGTGGTTCGTCAAGGACGAGGACTTCGACCGCATGCTCGAGGCGCGGTTCGGTGCGCTGGTGCAGGAGGCCGAGGGGGGCGCGCTCGACGACTGGCGCGCGACCGCGCGGGGTGCCCTCGCGCTCGTCCTCCTGTGCGATCAGCTCCCGCGGAACATCTACCGCAAGAGCCCGCGCGCCTTTGGGCTCGACCGGCGCGCGCAGGAGATTGCCCTCGCCCTGCTCGACTCGGGCGCGGAGCGCGGGCTCGCTCCCTTCGAACGCGCCTTCGTGCGCATGCCGCTGATGCACGCCGAAGACCGTGCCATTCAGGAACGCTCGGTGACCGAGTTCGATCGGCTGCGTGACGAGGCACCCGAGGCGCTGCGGGAAGCGATGGCGGGCTTCGCCGACTACGCGCGCCGGCACGCGCGCATCGTCGAGCGCTTCGGGCGGTACCCGCACCGCAACCAGGTACTGGGCCGCACCTCGACGCCAGAGGAAGTGGCGTTCCTGAAGGAACCGGGCTCTTCGTTCTGACGCGGGAGGGCGAGCCGCTCCGCTGCCTGTCGACCTGCAACCGAAGCAACCCCACTCGCCTGCACCCCGTGCCGACCCTGCCCGAAGCCGACCCTGCTCCCGCGCCCATGCGCGCGCGCTGGCCGCGCTCGGCCGCCGAGGTGTGCGTCTCCGAGGAGGCAGCGCGGAAGCTGCTCGCACCCCTGTCGGGTCATGCGCGGGTCGTGGCAGTCGAGCCGCTCACGGGCGGGCTCGGCAACACGAACGTGGCCGCGCGCCTCGCGGACGAGACGCACATCGTGATCCGACTCTACGTCGCGCGCCCCGAGGCGGCAGCGATCGAGGTCGCCCTCGCCGAGCGGTACGGCGAGCGGTTCGGCATTCCGCGGGTGCTCTGGTTCAGCGAGCGCTCCCCCTTCGACTGCCCCTACGCGCTCGTCGAGCACGTGGCGGGAACGCGCGTCGAGGTGCATCCGTGGCTCACGAGCGACGCGAGCCGTGTGGGCGCCGTCGTCGGGGAGCGTCTCGCGCGCATCCACACCGTGGGCTTCGACCGGCACGGCTTCCTCGACGCGCGCCTGCGCGTTTGCGAGCCGGTGGACCTCACCGGCGCGGGCTACGTCGCGCTGATGACCGAGCTGACGGACGGCGCAGCCACGGCGCGGCTCGGCGAGGCGCGCATCGAAGCGGTTCGCAAGAGAGCGCGCGAGGTGGCAGCCCGCATCGACGCGACGCTCGAGCCTGCGTGCCTGTCCCACTCGGACTTCGGCGGATTCGAACCTGCTCCTTGGAGAGCCGCCCTCGCCGGACACGCTCCACGTCATCGACTGGGAGTTCGCCTTCGCGGGCAACCGCTGGTTCGACATCGGCAACCTGCTCCGCTCGCCCCTCGGCGAGCACGCCGACTTCGTCGCCGGGTTCGAGCGCGGCTACCGCGCGACGGGGGGCTTGTTGCCGGACGACTTTCGCACCCTCGCGCGCCTGTGGGACCTGGTGGCGTGGCTGCAGCTCGCCGGCCGCCCTCGGGCGAACGACGCGCTGCTGGCCGACGCGTGCCGCGCGATCGACGCCACGGTTCGCGCGAAGGGCTGACCGCCACCGGGTGGCGGATTTTCACCCATCCTTCCGTGCACGCCTGATCGTCGAGGTGCAGGCCGCCGGTCCTCCTACGCATCGTTCCCAGCCAGTAGTAAAGCACGTACTTTAGTGATGTCCGCGAGCGTCGTTCCGGAGCGAGCGGGGCGCGCTGGGTGCGAAGGAGCCGAACGGCAAGCCCCGGGCGCGAAGCCCGGCTTCGCCCGACCCGGCTGTCACGCCCGCGGAGCCTGAAGGGAGAGGCTTCGTGTAACCGCAACGCGCCCATGGCATACGTCATAGCCCATGAACACACGATTGCGCTTGGTGGTGGCTTTGGCGGGGTTGTCCCTGGCCTTCGGATGCGGTGGATCCGGGGGTCCCTCGGGCATGGGCGGCTCGGATTCGGGCATGGCCAGCAACCCCGATTCGGGCATGGCCAGCAACCCGGATTCGGGCATGGCCAGCAACCCCGATTCGGGCATGGCCAGCAACCCGGATTCGGGCATGGGCGGCGGCGACTCCGGGACCCTCGGCGCGGATTCCGGGACAGCCGGCATGCCGGGACCGGGCGCCTACGAAGCCGACTACAAGACGTCGTCGGGGTTCTTCACGCGCACGAGCGTCCCCTTCGACTCGGGCAGCGTGCACGGCACGGTGCGAATCTGGTACTCGACCAACGTCATGGACCTGCCGACGAGCGGGCCCTTCGTCGCGCCCGTGGGCACCGTCGCCATCAAAGAGGAGTACGACGGAATGGGCGCGGTCCTGGTGAAGGTCGTCATGATCAAGAAGCCGGCGGGCTACGATCCGGCGAACCACGACTGGTACTACGAGGCGCGCAACCCGGACGACTCGCTCGCCACCGACCCGACGCCCGGCCCCGCGCCCCTGTGCATCAGCTGCCACCAGAACGCGGCCGACACCACGGACTACCTGCAGGGCTTCGCCGTCTCCAGCTGAGGGGGCTTCATGCGCGGCGCCGCCGCGACCCGCCAGGACCGAGGGCGAGCAGCGCCTCGGCGCCAACCCCCGGCACGTGCTCCCGTACGGCTGCGCGGGGTCGGGTCGAGGACGCCGGCGCCGGCACGGACGCGTATCGGCGCCGCGCTCAACCGTTCGCGTAGGCGTGCGTAGCGAGACGCGCGAGGGCCCAGTCCACGTCGCGCTGCAGCTCGTTGTACTCGGGGCCCTCGTAGCGCTCGGGGAAGGCCTTGAGCCGCTCTTCCGCCTCGACGAGCTCCCTGCGCGCCGCCTCCGGATCGATGTCGTCCGGCAGCGCGAAGAGGTCGGTCAAGAGCTGCACCTTCTCAGGCTCTGCCGCGACGAAGCCCGGCCCCACGGCGGCCACCTGCTCGCGTCCCTCGGTCCGGTACTTGAGCATGCCGCACTTGAGCGTCGCGAGCAGCGGCAGGTGGCCCGGCAACACGCCGAACTCGCCCTCCACGCTCGGCGCCTGTACCGCCTCGGCCTCGGTGCGCAGCACCAGGCCGATGGGCGTGGCCACCTCGAGGGTCAGGATGTCGGTCTGGACCGCCATGGCTCCTTGCCTTCCTGCCTCAGGCCGCTTCCTCGGCCGCCATCTTCGCGGCCGCGGCCTTCACCTCGTCGATGCCGCCCTTCATGTAGAAGGCCTGCTCGGGGATGTGATCGAGCTTGCCGCTGAGCAGCTCCTCGAAACCCGTGACCGTGTCCTCGACCGGCACGTACTTGCCCTCGAGGCCCGTGAACTGGGTCGCCACGAAGAAGGGCTGCGAGAGGAAGCGCTGGATCTTGCGCGCCCGGTCGACCGTCTGCCGGTCCTCCTCGCTCAGCTCGTCCATGCCGAGGATGGCGATGATGTCCTGCAGGTCCTTGTAGCGCTGCAACGTCTGCTGCACGTCGCGGGCCACCTTGTAGTGACGCTCACCGACGACGCTCGGGTCGAGGAGGGTCGAGGTAGAGTCGAGCGGGTCGACGGCCGGGTAGATACCCATCTCGCTGATGGCGCGCGAGAGCACGGTCGTCGCGTCGAGGTGGGCGAAGGTGGTGGCCGGCGCCGGGTCGGTGAGGTCGTCGGCGGGCACGTAGATGGCCTGCACCGACGTGATGGAGCCCTTGGTCGTCGAGGTGATGCGCTCCTGCAGGGCGCCCATCTCGGTCGCGAGGGTGGGCTGGTAGCCGACGGCGCTCGGGATGCGGCCGAGCAGGGCGCTCACCTCCGAGCCCGCCTGAGTGAAGCGGAAGATGTTGTCGATGAAGAGCAGCACGTCCTGCCCCTCCTCGTCGCGGAAGTGCTCGGCGACCGTGAGGGCACTCAGGGCGACGCGCGCGCGGGCGCCGGGCGGCTCGTTCATCTGACCGTAGACGAGCGCCGTCTTGCTGAGGACGGGCTCGCCGCTCTCGAGCTTCGACTCGCTCATCTCGAGGTAGAGGTCGTTGCCCTCGCGCGTGCGCTCGCCGACGCCTGCAAAGCAGGACACGCCGCCGTGGGCCTTGGCCACGTTGTTGATGAGCTCCTGGATGAGCACCGTCTTGCCGACGCCGGCGCCGCCGAAGAGGCCGATCTTGCCGCCCTTGCGGTAAGGGGCGAGGAGGTCGATGACCTTGATGCCCGTCTCGAAGATCTCGACCTTCGTGCTCTGCTCGACGAAGGTGGGCGGGGCGCGGTGGATGGATGCGTGCTTCTTGGCTGCGACGGGCGGGCCGCCGTCGACCGGCCGCCCGACCACGTTGAGGATGCGGCCGAGGGTCTCGACGCCGACGGGCATCTGGATGGGCGCGCCCGTGGCCTCCACCTCCATGCCGCGCACGAGGCCGTCGGTCGTGTCCATGGCGACGGTCCGCACGGTGCCCTCGCCGAGGTGCTGCGACACCTCGAGAACCAGGTTGCCCTTCTGCTTGTCGATGGCGGGGTTCGAGACCTTGAGGGCCGTCAGGATCGCGGGCAGGTGGCCGCTCGGGAACTTCACGTCGACGACGGGACCGATGACCTGAGTGATGCGACCGCTCTCGAGCTGTGCCATGGGGGGTTCCTCGGATCGAGTGATTTCGAGTGGTTGCGCAGGGCGCAGAGGCGGCGCGGACTTAGCATGGCGGCCCCCGGGGGTCAACGGGCGGGGGCCGGGCGCGGACGTGAGCCGCCCCGGCGCGCGAAGGCTCTGTAGGGGCGGCCGCGTCGTCAGGCAAGACCGGCGCGGCGACGGGCGCGGGGCGGGCGACGGAGGGGAGGGTCGCGAGGGTCGCCAGGCCCGGGTGCGCGGAGGGCGGCCATGCGCACCTTGATGGCGTGATGCGGTTATCGGCGATCCAGGTCTTCGACGTGATTGACGCCGAGAAGCGGCGGATTGGGGGGCTCTTCGGCGCCCTCGAGACGTGCCCCCCGCGCGAGCGGACGGCATGGGGGGCGCTTGTCGCCCACGCCCTGCGCCTTCACCTGCGCGCCACGCGCGAGACGCTCTATACGGTGATGCGGCAGCACGACGGGACGCCAGCGGCGCTCGACGACTGCCGCGCAGAGCAGGAGGCGATCGGTGCGGCCCTCGACGCCTTCGAGGCCCTGCCGTCTCATGACGCGTCGTGGGCCGATCGCCTCGCCGCCCTGCGCACTGAAGTCGAGGGCCACTTCCGGCACGAAGGCGAGGCGCTCGTGCCCATCGCGCGCCGGCAGCTCGATCCCCGTCAGGCCGAGCACCTCGCATCGGCGATGCGTACGTTCGAGCGGGTGGCCGAGCACTCCGCGGGCTCGGGCTCTCGCTGCTAGGGCTGGCCGTAGCCCATCGGCAGAAACAGCAGCTGATCCCAGGGGAAGCCGTCCAGGATCTGATAGCCGGCGACGCCGCCGTAGAGGTCCGGATAGGGATCGGGCTGTCCGAGCGCCGTGTAGGTGAGCCCGTTCTGCGTCCGGATGGCGATGGAGCCCGCCCTGTCCCACACGACGAACCCGTAGATCTGAGCGGCCTTGGCGACGGTCTTCGCCACCGGCGAGATGTCGAGGGAATCCACGTCGATGGTCGGGTCGAGCCGCATGCGCTGCCCTTCGGCGATCAGCCCCACGCCGGGCGTGCCCATGTTCCAGCCGTCGGAGCGCTGGGCCGGCCACGACACCACGTCCCAGTTGGCGGTCTCGACGAGCGCGATCCCCATCACGTGATCGATCTCGCCTCGCTGTAGCTCCTCCGCGGTGATCTGCCCGCCGATGAGCGGCAGTCCCGTGGCCGTGGCGCCGTACCCTCCGGACCAGATCCCCGGATTGCTCGACACGTCTTGCATGCGGCCGCCCCAACACGCCGTGTAGCTCCCGGAGCTCTCTCGGAGAGCCCAGAATTCCCAGAGCGTGTCCATCGACGGTTGGTAGATCACCACCTCCGCATCGGAGTCGCCCGGGATCTGCGTGTAGGAGGGCATCGGGACAGCGGACCATTGATCCAAGAGATCTCGGTGGAACGTAGCCCGAGCCCTGACAGTCGTTGAAGCCCACGGCGAGCGTCGGGGTGTCCGCCGGCGCCATGTAGACCGGCGCACACCAAGAGTCGGTGTTCATGTTCACGTCGCCGTAGTACTCGGACTCCTGAGTCATGAAGTCGTTGACCAGGTCCGCGTTGTTGGACGCGACGGGCGCGTCGTTCGGGATCGGCTGGTACCAGAAGCTGGTGGGCGCGAACACCCGGCTCTCCGCGCACGACGCGTAGGCATAGCTGCCCGAGAGGACCCCGTCGGTGCACATGCGAGTCTCCGACACGCAGCGCTCTCCGAAGGGCACCGAAGAGGCCTGGTAGGCGGTCACGGACCCGCCCGAGGAGACGGTGGTGCCGGCGAACGCGCACAAACCGGCGGAGCCGTCGCTCCCGCCGCCGTCGCCCGGAGGTGAGACCGCCCCGTCGCCCCCGCCGTCGCCCGGAGGTGAGACCGCCCCGTCGCCCCCGCCGTCGCCGGTCGCAACGACGGAGCCGTCGGCGCCGCCGTCGATCGTGGGCCCGTTGCCGCTCGAGCCGCACGCCGCCAGGACCACAGCGGCGGCCACACGTAGGACCCTTGCCATCACCCCTCCTCCGTTCGGTGCGGTCACGAACCCTGGTGCCCTGTCGACGCTACACGCCTCCTGCGCCGCTCGCAAAAGCGGCCGTCGGTGGGGTAGTGCCCTCCCCGCGCGCAACGCTCCACCTCGCGGTCTTGCTCCCCCGAGGGCTCCAACGTTCGGATGCAGCTCAAAGCGCGTCGAGGGCGGCCAGGTCCCCGTCGGCACTCGCTTCTGCGGGCGGCTCGGCGCCATCGGGCAACAGGAGCACCGTGCGCCCGCGCCCGACGACAACTCGCGACGGGCCGACCTCGCCATGCACCAGGCCCTCTTCGTGCAAGCGGCGCAGGGCTTCGTGCACGTCGTCCCGCACGGCCTTCCGAGCACCGAGCTCGGTCGCCTCGGCGAGCGGCTGGCCGAGGGGCTGCTCGATCACGGCGCGCCCCTGCTCGAGGTCGACCGAGTAGACCGCTTGCAGGTGGGGCGAGTCGGCCCGGGCGAGGCGCCGCAGGCGCTCGGCACGCGCCGGAGCACAGGACTCGATGCGCACGCGTCGATGAAGGCTCGTGTCGAGCGCGATCACCGTGCCGTCGTCGAGGGTCTCGACGGAAACGTATCGCTCGGACGGAGGCGGCGGCACGCTCGAAGGACGCACGGCGGCCACCCCCACTGCTGTCGGGCTCGCCACCGCGGGCTCGTCGCCACGCTCCGGTGTCGCCCAGGTGAGCGCTTCGATCCGCGCCTGCACTTGAGCAGCCGACCGCAACCTGTCGCCGGACGCGCGCGCGAGCAGCGCAGCGAGGAGCGCGTCGTAGGCATCGCCGAGATTGGGCGCGACCTCGCTCGGCGCCGGCGGGTGACCCTCGAGATGCTGGGTGACGAAGTCGGGGCCGGGGAAGGGGAGCTGCCCGGTGAGCATGCGGAAGAGCACGACGCCGAGGGCGTAGAGGTCGGTCGAGGCGTCGGGGCGCTGGGCGCCGGTGATCTGCTCGGGCGCCATGTATGCGAGCGTGCCGAGCAGGGCGCCCGTGAGCGTCGCCCCGAGGTCGGTCAGGTGCGCCACACCGAAGTCGCCGATCTTCACCTGACCCGCGGCGCCGAAAAAGATGTTCGCCGGCTTGAGATCGCGATGGACGACGCCCCGGCGGTGCACGGCCTCGAGGCCGCGCAGCACCGCGAGGGTCACCCGGCGCACCAGGGGCGGGGCCAGACGCCCGGCGACCGTCAGACGCTCCTCGAGCGTGCCGCCCGCCATGTACTCCATGACGAGGAAGGGCCCCTCGGGGTTGAACTCGTGGACGCGCACCACGTTCGGGTGATCGATGCCCGCGGCCACGCGCGCCTCGCGGGCGAAGCGCACGTAGGCGTCGCGTCCGATGTCGCCTGTGCCGATGGTGAGCACCTTCACGGCGACCTCGCGGTCGTAGAAACCGTCGTGGGCGAGCAGCACGCGACCCGTGGCACCGGCGCCGAGGGGATGAACGATGCGGTAGCGACCGGCGAGCAGCCGCGCCTCGCCTTCGTCGCCACCATGGGTGAGGGCCGCGAGACCGCGCGGGTCTCCGAAGGACTCCCGCAGGAACTCGGGCACGGTGATGGGCAGGGTCGGGTCGTCGCGGCGCAGCACGTCGAGGCAGCTCCCGGCCGCTTCGTCCATCCCCATCGCGGCGAAGCAGGCCACCATGAGGCGGCGCGCCCCGCCTGCGCGCTCCGGGTCGTCGATGGCCTTCTGCAGCGCGCGCACCGCGTGTTCGAAGCGGCCGAAGTGAGCCAGGATACGACCGAGACGCAGGGCGGCTTCGCCGTCGCCCGGTGCCTCGCGCACGCGTCGCTCGTACAGCAGACCCGCCTCACGGTAGCACCCCGTCGATTCGAGGCAGCGGGCCGCGTCGAAGAGGGCGCCCGCCGACTCGTAGCGGCGCGCCGCCTGGGCCGGGTCGCCTGCGAGCTCGTAGAGCCGCGCCGCCTCGGCGGGACGGTTGCGCGTCTCGGCGTGGGCCGCCGCGCGCAGGGCCTGCTCGGGTCGCGATGCGAGGGCTTCGAGCAGGCGCTCGCGCCCCGGCCGGTCGTCGCTCGCGAGGGCCTGCTGGTAGGCCACGTCATAGAGGCCCGCCTCCTCGGCGACGCGGATCGCCGACGGCCAGTCCCATACCTCCGCGTAGAGCGCGGACGCGCGGGCGGCGTCCCCGACCTCGAGGTAGAGGCGCGCAGCTTCGTCGTAGCGTCCCTCGCGTCGCAGGGCGTCGATGCGCGCGGTGCGCTCGTCCTCCGCGTCGATCATCGCGCGCCGCTCCCCGGCGACGCCGCAGCATGGGCATGATGGCGGTCGCCGTGGCCGTCGTGCCCGTTCCCGCCTGCGCCTGCGCCTGCGCTGGCGCCCGCACCTGCGCTGGCGCTCGTCGCCGCGCTGTCACGCACGGCTCCGACGATCGACGCCATGGCCGACGCGTCATCCTCTGCGTGATCGCCTCCGGCGTGTAGGTCGGGCACACGCTCTACGTGGTGCCGCGCCGCCCGCGCGTCCATCCGCCGTGCGAGCCCGAGGAGGATCCCGAACGCATGCTTGGGGGCGCCCGGGTTCGATCGATCCACCCAGAAGTAGCTCTCCTCGCGCACATCGAGGTGGACGAAGCCGCTGTGGGGATAGACGCCGACGCCGACGAAGCCCTGTTGCCTGAGCCAGTAGGCGAGCAGCCGGTTCGACACGCCCGGCAGCACCATGTCCATGGCCCGTCCCTGGTTGTGGCGGCTCTCGGCGCGCGTCACGCGGAAGCCGCTGATCATGTGGACGTAGGGGGCGTGGAAGTGGCGCATGGCGCGGTAGACGAGCGCGAGCAGCCGAGGATGGACCGCGTGGGTCTCGTGATGGCGGCGATCGGTGAAGGCTTGCCGCGCCAGGGCGAGCGCCTCGGGACCGAAGGTGCCGTCGGCCTCGGGCTCGAGCGTGTAGATGCCCTCGACGCCGACGGGACGGATGACGAGCGGCGGCGGGTCCTGGGCGAGCCACCGCTTCACGACCGCGGGGGACGCGCGCCGGTGCCAGCGTGCGCGCATGCGGACGTAGGCGCGGGTCAGGGGGTGGTGGTAGCGATGGCGCCAGTAGTGATGGTGGTGGTGATGGTAGTGGACGTGACGGCGGACACGCGCGTGGGCGTGCGTGGAGCCGTGGGCGTGCGTGGAGCCGTGGGCATCGGCAAGGGCGCCGGCGTGCTCGTCGGTCGCGCCCGGGGTGGACCTCGGTGCCTCGGGGGCGACGTGGTTGCGCAGGGCATGGGCGTCGGTGGTGTGGGACCCATGGCCGGCAACCCGGCGGCGCGAGCGGGGATCGGCGGGCGACGCGCGGGGCTGGGCCTTGCGCTGAACGGGGCCTGTCCCCTGCGCATGGTCCGGTGGGGAGGCGCGGGCAGTGGCTCGGGGCACGCACCACAGGGCACAGGCGAGGACGAGCGCGCACGCGCCCCGTCGTCCCCGGGGCGCACGGCCCGGCCCGAAGCCGCCGTCCTCGGAAGGCGGTCGCGACGGGCGCCAGCGCGGCCTCATCCCTCCTCGGTGCCCCCCGGCTCGCCCCGCACCTGCTCGAGCGCGGTCCGCGCCGCCTCCTGCTCGGCCTCGAGCTTCGAGCGGCCGCGACCCTCGGCGAGGGACGTCTCTCCGTCGACGATGGCCACGTGGAAGTGCCGCTCGTGATCGGGCCCCTCGGTGTCGAGCAGAACGTATCGGGGCGTGTGCCCACGCGCGGCCTGCAGGTGCTCCTGCACGCGGGATTTGTAATCGCGCGCACCGGGCGTCGTGTAGCGGATCCGTGCTTCGAAGAGGCGTCGCGCGACCGCCATCGCGGCGGCCATCCCGCCATCGACCCACACCGCCCCGACGCATGCTTCGAGGGAGCTGGCGAGCAGCCGCGGTTTGTCCCGCCCGCCCGACTTGTCCTCGCCGCGCCCGAGCCGAAGGGCCGGCCCGAGATCGATCTCGACAGCGATGGCCGCCAGCGCGGTCTCGCAGACCATGTCGGCGCGCCGCCGCGTCAGCTCCCCCTCGGGGGCGGTGGGAAAGAGTCCCACAGAATGCTCGAGACCGCCATGCCGACGATCGCATCGCCCAGGAACTCGAGCCGCTCGTTGTCGTGCGGCGCGCGATCCGGATGCTCGTTCGCGTAGGAGCGATGCGTGAGGGCGTCGCGCAGGTGCTCCTTGCGCTTGAACGTATGGCCGAGGGCCCGAGCCACGGCCCCGGCTTTCGCCTCGTCGGACATCTTCACTTTGCACTGTAGAACGCATGCCCCGATGCGTCGAGCAAGTGCGCTAGGCCGTGTGCGCTCCGCCAGCCCCGCCCTCGGCCGCCGCCCCCTCGATCGGCCCCCGGATCTCCACCGCCAGTCCGCCGTCGGCCGGGCGGGAGAAGGTCATGCGGAAGCCGTGACGCTCGACCGCCTCGCGGGCAATCGCCAAGCCGAGGCCCGTGCCGCTCGGGTGGCGCGTGCGCGCCGCGTCTCCGCGGAAGCGGCGCTCGGTGATCCGCGCCAGGTCCGCCTCGGCGATGCCCGGACCGTCGTCCACCACCCGGAGCAGGACCTCCTCGCCCTTCCCCGCCCCGTGGGCGCGCTCGAGCACCACCGCCACGTGGCCGGCCGGCCCGCCCTCCGCGTCGAAGCCGCCGCCGTGGTATCGAACGGAGTTGTGAACCAGATTGCCGACGGCCTGCTCGAGCAGCGTGACGTCGCCCTCGATGACGATGGGTGTCTCGGGCACCGCGAAGTCGATGGCCACGCCCTTGCGCCGGCCGATGGGCGCGTGCCGCGCGACGACGCGCTCGACCAGCGCGTTCAGGTCGAGTGGGTGTCGCTCCAGGGGCCGCACGCCCGCTTCGAGCTTGGCCGCCGCGGACAGGTTGCGGATGAGCGAGGCGAGGTAGTGGGACTCCTCGAGCGCGCCGCGCAACGCCGCCCGGTCGGGCGTCTCGCCGGCGTCGAACGACGCGTCGACCGCCACCAGGTGCCCCTGCAGCACGGTGAGTGGGATCATCACGTCGTGGGTCGTGTTCGCGAGGTAGTCATTGAGCGCCGCGTCGCGCGCCTCGAGCTCGTTCATCCGCTGGCCGAGGGCGCGGCGGCTCTGCTCGAAGGCCCGTGCGAGCTCGGCGATCTCGTCGTGGCCGCCCATCTCCACGGCAGGCGCATCAGGCGCGGTCGTGCGACGCACGGCGGCCGTCAAGAGCCGGATGCGACCCACGATCGGACCCGCGGCCAGGACGGCGAGAAGCACCGCCGCGGTCGAGACCCCGAGGGTGGGCAGGAGCGTCGCGAGCGTGAGGACGAAACGGCGCGGGGCCGGTCGCTGGGCGAGCAGGACGGCGCATGGCCCCGTGTGCCACGGCATGCGCGCCGCGATCCGTTCGACCGGACCGCGTGGCCCACGGACTGTCCGCGATGCTACGTCGGCGCCGGCCGACAGGCGTCGCGCGAGCTCGGGGTCGAAGGGCGGGGCGAAGGGGTTCGCCGATTCGAAGGAGGCGTCGTAGGCGAAGACGACGCCGGCCAGGGACCGGCCGAGGCGCCCGCGCAGCCCCGGCCTCCCCCGTCCCAGCCGACCGCCGCGCACATGGGGCCAGCGCTCGGGCACCGCCTCGCAGATCGCGCGCTCGCCCCCTTCCATGCGCTCGACGGCGAACGAGGCCGTGTTGTCGATGAAGGCTCGCCGCGCCAGCAGGCCCTCGAGCAAGGTCAGGCCGACGCCGAAGGGGACGACCAGCAACACGAGCGTCAGGGCCAGGCGGGCGCGCAGCTTCATGGCCCGCTCCCGCAGGCGCCGCGGCCGTGATGGCGAGACGCACGCACCTCCTCGCGCGAGGCCCCGGCGCCGCCACGCATCCACACGAACAGAACGCGCCTCACGAATCGCCCCCCGTTTCGAGGCGGTAGCCGATGCCCCACACCGTGGCGATGCGCGACCCCGCCGAGCCGAGCTTTCGGCGCAGACGCGAGACGTGCACGTCGAGGGTGCGCTCGCTGCCGGGCCGGTCGGAGTCCAGGGCGGCCTCGACGAGGGCGCGGCGCGTGATGGCCATGCCGGGGCGCCGCGCGAGGGCGGCGAGGATTCTCGAGCTCGGCGCGCGTGAGCTCGACGGGTCGCCCCTCGACCGTGACCGATTGGGAAGCCAGGTCGACGCGCATCGTGCCGGCCACCAGCACGTCCCCGCGCTGCATGGCGGGGCGGCGGAGGCGAGCCTGCACGCGCGCCAGCAGCTCCTCGGGCCAGAAGGGCTTGGTCACGTAGTCGTCGGCGCCGAGCTCGAGGGCGCGCACCTTGTCGGCGGTGTCGTTGCGCGCCGTGAGCACGAGCACCGGCACATCCGACGTCCGTCGCCAGCGCTTGAGCAGATCGAGCCCGTAGGTGCCGGGCAGCATCAGGTCGAGGACGATGAGGCGCACCCCTTCGATGGACACGGCGCGCGCCTCGTCCCCGTCCCTGATCCATTGCACGGCGAGGCCCGCCTTCTCGAGCGAGCCCATGATCTGCTTGCCGAGCTCGGCGTCATCTTCGACGAGCAACACATCGGTCACGGCGCGTCACTCCCATCTCCGGCCCTCGTCCGTATCCTCGCCTTCGACCCGGCGAGGCCGAATTGAAAAAGCCCCGGACCGAGGGCGGCCCGGGGCCCACCAACGCGATTCTCGGGCCAACCGGCGTGGACACAACGAAGTCGCGCGAGCGTGAGCCCGATCGACGTCCGACAAGATACCGCCGCACGCCACGAGTGCAACTGTGGTCGCCGAGCGCGCGGCCACATCCCCGACGCTTGACAATGGAAGGCGCACGATCCGATTCTGCCCTGATGCTAGCCGCGACGAACATCGAGGACCTCTCGTACCGTGAGCGATAGCATCGACGTTGCGATCATGGGTGGCGGGCCGGCGGGCTCCTGCCTCGGTGCATACCTGGCCAGGGCCGGGGTCAAGGTCGCGATCTTCGACAAGGCCATTCATCCCCGTCCGCACGTGGGAGAATCGTTGGTCCCCTCGACCACTCGCATCTTCGAGGAGCTCGGGTTCCTCGGGACCATGGAGAGCGAGGGGTTCGTTCACAAGTACGGCGCCGCCTGGCATCCACCGAAGGGCCGCGGCGAGTTCGAGATCACCTTCAGCGAAGTCCCCCAGCCTGGGATTCGACAGGCTCACACCTACCACGTCGATCGTAGCCGCTTCGATCTGCGTCTGCTGAAGCACGCGGAGGCGAGCGGGGCGCAGGTGTACCAGGGGACCCCGGTGGTCGACGTGCTCTTCACGGAGCAACGGGCGACGGGCGTGCGCGTACGCCTCGCCGGGAAGGAGGTCGACATCCCGTGCCGCGTCGTCGTCGACGCCACGGGCCGCAGCACCGTGCTCGGCAACAAGCTGAGGCTGAAGCAGAACGACAAGAGCTTCGACCAGTTCGCCGTTCACGGCTGGTTCGAGGGCGTCGACCGTGGCGACCCGAGGACCGAGGAATACATCCACATCTCGTTTCTGAACACCAAGCGAGGGTGGGTGTGGCACATCCCCATCACGGAGAAGATCACGTCGGTCGGTGTCGTAGCCGAGCGGTCCGTCTTCCGCGAGTCGAAGTCGGACCCGGGCGCGTGGTTCCATCGGCTCGCCGTCTCGACGCCGGAGACGGAGCGCGCGATGGCCAAGGCGCGCCCCGTGAACGAGCTGTCGGTCGAGGCCGACTATAGCTACTGCATGGAACGCTTCGTCGGGGACGGATACCTGCTGATTGGCGACGCCGCTCGTTTCGTGGATCCTATCTTCTCCTCCGGGGTGAGCGTCGCGTTGTACAGCGCGAAGTTCGCGTCCGAAGCCATCCTCGCCGCGCTCGAGGCGGGAGACACGAGCGAGGAGCGTCTCCGGCCCTATGAGGCTCGCATCCGGCAGGGCGTCGGCGTCTGGTACGAGTTCATCACCCTCTACTACAAGCTACTTCCCGCCTTCACCGTATTGATTCGCGACGACCGGTATCGCCTGCAGCTTCTTCAACTCCTCCAAGGCGAGGTCTTCGACCGAGATTCGGTTCCCGTCCTGGCACGGATGCGAGAGGCTCATCGAGATGGCAAAGGACCCCCGGCATCCTTTCCACCAGGCCCTCGCTCACGACCTCGACTGACCCTGGTCTGCGAGGTCGGTCAGAAACTCGACTTCCTCCGGGGTAGATTCGCGCCCGAGAAACTCGTTTCGATACGGAAACCGACCGAATCGCTCGATGATCAAGCGGTGCTTGTTGGCCTGCCGGAGCAGCGGATGGAGCGCCAACGACTCCTTGACCAACGCTTTGTACAACGAGCGCGAGCGCTCCTGCATCGCGCCCTCCTCGCTGTGCATCAGCGGCAGGTAGTAGAACCCCCGCTCGATCGGGGTCAGCGCTTCGTCTGCGCCTCGCTCGAGCCCGTCGAGGCAGATCTGCAGGGCGCGCGCGTCCTGTGCGTAGCTCGCGGAGGAGCCCCGATGGACGTGCCGGGAACACTGATCGAGCAGCAGCAGGAGAGCCAGCCGGCGCCTCGGCACCTCCAGCCATGAATCGAGCTGTCCGGCAACGGCCTCTCGCAGATCGACGCTGAACGTCTCCCGGATGAACGAGTCGACCGCGGGTCCCCCGTGGAACCAGGCGTTCCATGCGCCGCCGGGAATCCTCCGCTTGCCATCGATCTCTCCAAACCAGAATTGCAGCAAGAGCTCGGCGCGGTCCTCCTCGCCGCTCGCCAGCCCGGGCCGTCTCTCTTCGACCGGCGGCGTGGGCAGCCGTTCGTCCCAGGCCACCTGCCAGCTGGGCCGTGACACCATGCGCGCGAGCCAGCGCCGAATGTTGTCGTAGTTGTTGTCGAGGTGAAAGATCCGCGGCGCGTTGCCCCAGAGCGATAGGCCACACGCATCGGCGACGGCCACGAAGGGCGCCAGGGCCAGGTCGGCAATCGTCGGATCCTCGCCAGCCAGATAGGGCGTCCGACCGAGCTGCTTGTCGATGGGGGGCAGGTTGCGGCTCAGCTCCTCGACGGCCTGCTGGCAGCGGACCAGGTCCATGGGCCAGTTGCCGGGGCTCTCGCGGGCGAGCCAGCGAAAGACGTAGAGGTGGGTGAGGAAGTGGTTCACGTGTACGAGGATGTAGTCGAGCCACTTGTCGACCTCGGCGCGTCGCAGGGGCTCCGTCGGATACCAGGCCTCGAGGGACCACCGGTTCGCGACGTAGCGCAGCAGCGCATGCGATTCGGCGAGGCACACGCCCTCGTGCTCTGCGAACGGCACACGACCGAGGGGATTCATCTCGTCGTACGGGGGGAGCAGGTGGGTCCGGCGGGAGATGTCCAGCTCGACGTACTGGTAGGGAATGTCCGCCTCCGCGAGCAGGAGGCACACCTTGGTGGCATTGAGGGCCAGCCCATCGCCATAGAGCTTCATCATCTAGACCTCCAACCCGGAGGCGCGCATCCCGGTGACCAGTTGGCGAACGCGATCGGCGTCGAGCAGCGGACAGTCAGCCCCCTGCCCGAGCACGCGTCGAACATTCTGGCACTCGAAGCCGGCGGGGGTACGGTCGCTTCGCAGGATCTCGAGATAGGACGACCCCGTGTCTCGCTCGCTGTCCGGAAGGATCGAGAGGAACTGCCGCATGGGATTGTTGTCGTCCGCCATCCGTACGCGTGTGCGCCACTGCTCGTAGGGGATAATACGCAGGCTCACGCCACAGGCCTGGACTTGCGCGATCAACTCGTTCCAGGTCATCGGGACGGTGGGCAGGAGGTGAAAGGCGTCCCCCGACGCTTCTCCCTTGCTCGCGATGCTCACGATGGATCGCGCGACGTAGTCGACCGGTGAGACATAGAAGTCGAGCTCGGCCTCCGGTGCAGCCGCAATCTTGATGGAGCCAGCGAGCAGCCGGATGAAAAAGTCCCGGGAGTTGTAGATGGCTGTCCGTGTGTGCCAGCCGATGAAGGGCGGCCGGTAGATGCTCACGGGGAATCCGCGTGAGGAGGCCACCCGAAAGAGCGTCTCGCACACGGCGCTCGTCTCGCCGTACCCACCCGCGGCAGGACGCTGGGGACGGTCCGACTCGCGCACCACCTTTCCGCTGAAGTCGGGCGTCAGGAATACCCCGAAGGTCGAGACGTAGTGGATGGGGACCAGGCTTCTCCTGCACGCGAGTCGCAAGAGCTCCTTCGTCCCAACGACGTTCGTCTCCCGGAGGTCGTCGTAGGAGTAGAGGAAGTTGACCGCAAACCCCACGTGAAGGATCGCGTCCATCTCCTCGGCGAGCGAGTCGTAGGCATGCTCGCTCAGACCCAGCCTCAACGCCGCGAGGTCGCCGCTCACCAGCTTCACTCGGTCGAGGTAGGCCTCGTTCCACAGCAGGTACTTCTGGAGGCTCGCCTTGATTCGTTGCCGGGCATGTTCCTCATCCCGTGAGCGGACCAGGCAGGTCACCTTGGCCGAGGTCTCGCGCAACAGCTCGTGCAGAACGAAGGCGCCGAGGAACCCGGTGGCGCCGGTCAACAGCACGTTTCGCAAGGGAGACGCTTCCCGGGGGACACCGGCGCGAGGTGCGATGTCGTCTTCGAGTGTGAGGTCCTCCGGGTGTCGAGCCCAGGGCACGGCGCTGCTGCGCTGGGAGACGCGCTTCTCCAGCAGCTTCTTGAGAAGCACCCGCTTCTCCTGTTCCGTGAGTCCGTCCAGGTTCTTCGGCATGGCTAGTCGATGGAGCCGTCCTCTTCGTCGGAGAGGAGCTCGGTGAGGAGGGCGTCGACCTCGTGCGATGGGAGCTGGTCCAAGCGCTCGAGCAAACGGGCGGGATCCCGCGAACCCGAGTCGCGTCGGACGTCGCGGGACGATCGCCAATCGTCCGTCGTCGGTCCCGGCGGGACGCGGGAGCCGGTCACCTTCTCCGGAAGCGAAGAGAGGATCAGCTCTGCGAGCTCCGCGAGGCCCTCGCTGTGTATCAGGCGCATCACCGGGACCTCGACTCCGACCCCGCGATCGATCTGTGCCTTGAGCTCGAGGGCCAGGAGTGAATCGAGACCGAGCGAAGACAGGGAGGGATCCCGCGTCGACCTGGTCCACGGGGATCTTCATCGTGTTCTCGACCTCCTTCAGCAAGTAGCCCACGAGCAGCTCCACGCGCTTGTCGTGGCTGGTGGCGTCGTAGAGCGCAGACAGGACGGTGCTACGAGCGCTGCCTCGGGGAGCTCTCGTCGCTCGGCGTGCCGTGCTGTCTGCCGCGAGCTGACCGAAGAACGGTACGTCCAGAAAGCTCGGATAGAGGGAGAACCACTGTTGCCAATCGACGGGAAACACCACGGTCTGGGTGGCATCCTGGCCCAGCAGGGACTCCAGGATCTGCATGCCGACGTTGGGCGGGATCTTTTGCATCCCCCGCAGGCCCGCCGGCCCCGCAGCGCCCATGTACGTGGCGAACCCGACGTCCGCCCATACGCCCCAGTCGATGCTGAGCGCCCGCCGGCCCATGGCTCTGAGCCGATGCGCTAGAGCGTCCACGAAGGCGTTGGCGGCCGCATAGTGCGCCAGGCGCGGTGAGCTCAGGACCGAAGCCGCGGACGAATAGTAGATGGTGAAGTCGAGCTCCGAGGGATCGAGACACCTGAGGAGGTTCACGGCTCCATAGGCCTTGGCATGCAGGACCCGATGCAAGGCCGCACGGTCGATCTCGAGGGAATCCTGGATCTCCACCGTGCCCGCGATGTGGATCACACCCGGATCGGTGGGTAGTGGTCGCGACGATGCTGGGCGAGGAAGGCCTCCAGCTGCTCGGGAACCGCGACATCCAACGCGACCGGGTCGATCGCCGCTCCTCGCGCTTCCAGCTCGAGCACCGCACGAACCTGGTTTGCAACCGGCCCCTCCCCCCCGAGGATGTCCTCCCAGGCGTCGCGCGGCGGCAGCCCTCGACGGCTGGCCAGGACGAGGCGCCGAGCACCCCGTTCGACCAGCCACCGCGCGGTCACGAGGCCGAGCCCGCCGAGGCCTCCGGTCACCAAGTAGGTCGCGTCGGAGCGGAGCGGTGGCATGCCGTGATGGGTGGCGAGCTCCGCGCGACGTCGCACCAGCCGTGCGCCATGGGTCGCTCCGCCTCGCACCGCAATCTGGTCCTCGGAGATCGCCGACGCGAAGACCGCGAGCAAGCTCGAGGCGGAGTCCTCGACGCCCTCCGCAGGGTCCAGGTCGACGAGCCCGCCCCACCCCTCCGGAAGCTCCTGACCGATGCTGCGGCCGAGGCCCCAGAGCGAGGCTTGAGCAGCATGGGTGCGGTCGTCGCGTCGGTGAACCACCTGCGCGCCTCGTGTGACGATCCACAGATCCGGCGCCCCGGCGTGATCCGTGCCGTGAACGTGCCGGAGCAGGCGGAGCACGGCGCCGCAGCCGACGTTGTCCACGTCGTCGATGACACGCTCGAGAGCAGCTTCCGACGGGTCGACCGCCTCGAGGCCCCACAGGTAGACGATCCGAGAGCACGGGGTGTCCGGGCCGAATCGTCGAGTCCAGGTCTCCCAGAGGTCGTCGAACGAAGCAGCGTCGAGCGAATGCTCTCCCTGGCCGACTTCGAGCAGAAGCGTTTCGACCCCATGCGCTTTCAATCGCTCGACCAGGGCAGAGCCCAGCCCCCCCCTGTCCCCGAGAATCAGCCAGTTGCCCGTCAGCTTCGACGAGGTGGGCTCATTCGGCGCATGCAGGCGTTGCCAGCCGAGCTCGTAACACCAATCCTGCTCGGGAACGATCGGACGTACGTCGTTGCTGTCGAGGAACCGGACGCAGATCCCCTCGGCGATCAGCACCGGCTGCCCTGCCTCGTCGGCGACGCACACGTCCAGCATGCGTGGTCCCCGGCGCCGGGTGTGGGACCACATCCGACGCGCGGCGCCGCCCAGCACGACGAGTCGCTCGATCCGGACGGGGATCACACCGCTGTTGTCCTCGTCGAGCTCGAGGCTCAGGAGGGCCGAGTGGAGGCACGCGTCCTGAAACGCCGGGTGGAAGCGATAGTCACCTCGGGTCTGGGTGAGCTCCTCTGGCTCGTCGACTTGCGCCAGGGACTCGCCGTCTCCCCGCCAGAAGCGAGCCACGCCCTGAAACGACCGTCCATAGACGATGCCGAGGCTCTGAAGGTCCCCGTAGCACTGCTGTCGGGATACCTCGTGGGGGGCTCGCCCGCGTAGCTCGTCGAGGTCCATCCGCTCGAAGCTGCTGACGTCGACCACCCTCGCAACGCGCGCCCGGGCGTGACGGATCCAGGCGTCACCCACGCGGCCGAGCACCGACATCTTCGAACCCGATGGCGATTCAGAAAGCACGACCTCGAGGTCGACGCCCCCTTCAGGCAGCCCGAGCGCGCGGTCGAATTCCAGTTCCGTGAGCTCGATTGCGTCGGTGCCGAGGGCGTCGGACGCAGCTGCCGTCATCATCTCGATGAAAACCGAAGCCGGAGCGACGGGATGTCCCCCTACGCAGTGATCGGCGATGTAGCTCAGCTGCTCGGGCCGGATACGACGACGCCAGATGTGGGTGGGAGGATCCGCAACCTCGATGTGCGGCCCCAGGAGCGGGTGCGTTCCCGCCGGCTGCTCGACCTCGACGACCGGCGAATCGACGTCCATCCACAGGCGCTGACGTTGCCAGGGGTACATCGGCAGCGAGATGCAACGTCTCGCACCACGTTCGAACGGCGTCGGTCCCACGTCACATCCCGCGGCGTACAGTCGACCGAGGGAGCTCATCAAAGTGAGGCTCTCGTCCTTCCCGCGCCTGAGCGATGGAACCGTGGTGGCGGA
Source organism: uncultured delta proteobacterium (assembly GCA_963830115.1). GTDB lineage: Bacteria > Myxococcota_A > Polyangia > Polyangiales > CAWHLB01 > CAWHLB01. The sequence goes on along the minus strand of CAWHLB010000018.1, from coordinate 220,373 downwards.
TCGGCCTTCGGCGGAGACGACCTGCTCGATGGCCGTCAGAAGGATGGGATGGGGGCTGACCTCCAGGTAAATCTGGGCATCGGCGATGCTTCGAATGGCCGCGGCGAATCTGACCGGGCTCCGGAGGTTTCGAACCCAGTACTCGGCGCCCAAGGATTCGCCGAAGACCGTTGTCGCGTCCACGGTCGAGCAGAACCTCGCGTGACCGGGCTTCACGGCGACGTCGCCGATTCGTTCACGGAATTCACCGAGCAACGGGTCCATGTGGTGGCTGTGCGACGCGTATGCGAGCTTGACCTGACGGCAGAACACGCGGTCTGCGCCCATCTTCTCGATGAAGTCCCGCAGCTCCGCCAGGTCTCCCGACACGAGTGCCGCGGACGGCGAGTTCTCACCTGCCAGACACAGATGCGGCTCCCAGGGGGACAGGAGCGGAGCAAGCTCGGCGGCCGGCATCTCCACGTAGGCAACACCGCCGGCTCCGGCACAGCGCCGCGTCAGCTCCCCCCGAATGCACACGATGCGCACCGCGTCCTCGAGCGTCAGGCTGCCAGCCACGTGAGCGGCGGCGATCTCCCCCATGCTGTGCCCGATCACGACGTCCGGCTCGATGCCCCACGACCGCCACAGCGCCGCCAGGGCCACCTCTACCGCGAAGATCACCGGTTGAACGACGTCGGCGCGTTCGAGGCGTGAGCTCTCGGGGGGGGCGTGGAGCTCTTCGAGGATCGACCACCCCACGTGCCGCCGTGCGAGCACATCGCACTGCCCCACGACGGCGCGAAAAAGCGGCTCTCGCGAAAGAAGCTCCCTGCCCATGCCCACCCACTGGGTGCCATGGCCGGGAAAGACGAAGACCACGTCGCGCTTGCGGTTGCGCTGACGCCGTCCCGTCGTCACCTCCGAGCGGGGGGCCCGCTCCGAATTGGCCTGCAGCTTCTGTGCGAGCTCCTCCAGCGTGCTGCCGGTCACGGCCGCCCGAAAGTCGTGGTGCGTGCGCCGAACGGCCGCCGTGTAGCAGACGTCCTGGGCACTGCTCTCGGTCGACCGCAGGAAGCGAGGGTAGGCGCCGATGAGTTCCGAGAGAGCGGGCTCGCTTCGCGCCGACAGGAGGAGCAGGAGGGCCTCGTCCCCGTCCGCCTGATTGGTGGCTCCTCGGGCCTCGCGGGCGGGCTCGGGTGGCGACGCCTCGTGGCCGCCGAGAACGATGTGTACGTTCACTCCGCCGAAGCCGAGGCTGTTGACGCTCGCGAGCCTGTTCTCTCCCGAGTGGGGCCAGGGGCGATGGGTCGTCGCGACCTCGAGACCGAGCTCGTCGAGGTCGATGGCGGGGTTGCGACTCTCGAAGTGCAGGCTCTTCGGAATCTCGCCGTGATGGAGCGACAGCGCCGCTTTCAGGACGCCGCAGATGCCCGCCGCGGCATCCAGGTGCCCGATGTTGGTCTTCACCGAGCCGACCACGCAGGGATCGCGTGAATCACGGCCGGCGCCGACGACGCTGCCGACCGCGGAGGCCTCGATCGGGTCTCCCTTGATCGTTCCCGTTCCGTGAAGCTCGACGTAGTCGATGTCCCTGGGATCGACGCCGGCCACCCGACATGCTCGTGAGATGGCCTCCTCCTGGGCCGCCGCGACGGGCGCCATGATCCAGTCGGATCTGCCGCAGTGGGTCGTCGCGCTGCCGAGTATCGTGGCGTAGATCCGATCGCCGTTTGCCACCGCCTGCCCGAGCGGCTTGATCACGACGACCGCGGCCCCCTCCGTTCGCACGAAGCCATCGGCGTGCGCATCCAGTGTGCGCGAGCGACCGGTCGGCGACAGCGCCCCCGCCTTGCTCATCGAGATGTGGGCGTCCGGCGTGAGGATCAGGCTGACGCCGGCTGCCAGCGCGAAGTCGGCTTCGCCACTCCACACCTCCCTGCACGCGGTGTGAATCGCCATTGCGGAGGATGAGCAAGCCGTGTCGATGGCAAGGCTCGGCCCGGTGAGGTTGAAGAAATAGGAGATACGATTGGGAGCAAAACAGGCCAGATTCGTCGGAATCGTATAGCCGTCGATCGCATCCAGGTTTCTGCCATAGAGCTTCCCGTAGTCATTTGTCGTGATCCCTACGACCACTGCCCCACGGCTCCCGGAGATTGCTTCGAACGGAGTCCCGGCGTCGTCCAGCGCTTCCCACGCCACCTCGAGCAGCAGGCGATGCTGCGGGTCCATGTTCCGGGCTTCACGGGGAGGGATGCCGAACGCCCGCCAATCGAAGCCCGCGACGTCGTCGAGAAAGCCCCCCCACTTCGTCACCATCTTTCCAGATTTCGTCGGATCCGGATTGTAGAGGCGCTGGGCGTCCCATCGATCGGCAGGGATGTCGCCGATCACGTCTCGCCCCTCCGCCAGAAGCCGCCAGAACTCCACCGGTCCACTGGCCGTCGGGACGCGACAACCGATGCCTACGACGGCGAGAGCGGGGAAAGTGGGATTCGGTCGGTTGCGCGGGCCCATCGATCCGTAGCGATCTGCCTTTGTCTGACGCGACTCGTGTGTGAGTCCGGCCGACGAAAACCGGGCTTCCGGAAGACGCGTCAGATTGGTACTCTCTCACAGGCGCTGGAGAAAATACACGGGCAAGGGCACGCACAACCCGCTCATCCTCATCGATGGCGACTCTCGATCCGGTTCCGGGGTCAGGCGAGGCTCTCCGGGAGCTGTCCAGGTGACCGAATGAAAGCGCCGCGCGGGCTTCATCACCTGGTGGAGGGGGCGGCAGCGCGCGCCCCCGACGCCCTCGCGCTCTGCACGGCGGACGGAGCGGTAACGTATGGCGCTCTCGATGCGCTCAGCAATCGCCTCGGCCGGGCGCTCGTGGAGCTCGGGGTCGGGCCAGGAGACCGCGTCGGCTTCTGGCTGAACAAGAGCATCGAGAGCATCGCCACCATGCAGGCCGCGCTCCGCGTGGGCGCGGCCTACGTCCCGCTCGACCCTACGAGCCCATCCGCCCGCGTGATGAAGATCTCCCGCGACTGTGGGCTCGCGGTGATCGTTACGTCGGCCGAGCGTGCGGACTTGCTCGACGACGGTCTTCACTCCGGCACACGCATCGTGACCGTCGGCGAGAGCGGCCGCGCGGCGCTGTCATGGAGTGATCTCGACGCCTACGACGCCAAGCCCCTCGTCGGCCGGGGCGGCGCCGGTGGCGACCTCGCCTATGTCTTGTACACGTCGGGGTCGACCGGTACGCCGAAAGGCGTCTGCATCAGCCACGACAACGCCCTGGCCTTCGTCGACTGGGCGGTCGACGAGCTCGGTGCGTCGGCGGCCGATCACTTTGCCAACCACGCGCCGTTTCATTTCGACCTCTCCGTGCTGGACCTCTACGCGGCCTTCGCGGCAGGTGCGCGGGTCAGCCTGATCCCCGAAACAGTGGCCTACTCCGCGCCGCACCTCGTGGAGCTCGTGGTCCGCGATTGACCGACCGTGTGGTACTCGGTTCCCTCCGTCCTCACGATCATGATGGAACAGGGCGGTCTGCTCGACCGGGTGGAGGTGCCTCCCCGCGCGGTCCTCTTTGCCGGAGAGACGTTCGCCATCAAGTACGTCCGCGATCTCCAACGCGCTTGGCCGTCGGCGCGCCTCATGAACCTCTACGGCCCGACCGAGACCAACGTGTGCACGTTTCACGAGGTCACCGGAGACCTGGCCAGCGCGACCGAGGTCCTGCCGATAGGTCGCGCGTGCTGTGGCGACGAGGTGTGGGCGGTCAAGGCCGATGGCGGGCGCGCCGCCCCAGGCGAGGAAGGGGAGCTCTCGTTCACGGTCCCGACCGTGATGCTCGGCTATTGGGGCAAGGCTCCGCAGTCCGGTCGGCCCTACGCCACCGGTGACATCGTGCGCTGCGAGGGCGAGGGAGGGTTCCGCTACGTCTCTCGGCGCGATCAGATGGTCAAGGTGCGCGGCCATCGCATCGAGCCCGGCGAGGTGGAGGCTGCCCTCTGCCGTCACCCGGCGATTCGCGAGGCGGCGGTCGTGGTCGCTGGCTCTGGGATGGAAGCGAAGCTCCTGGCGTTCGTCGTCGTCGCCGCTCCCCTGCCGTCGCTCCTGGCCCTCAAGAAGCACTGCGCCGAGCACGTGCCCCGGTACATGATCATCGATCGGGTGCGCGAAGTAGATCGGCTCCCGCGCACGAGCTCGGGAAAGATCGACCGCCGGAAGCTCCTCGCCACCTACCAGGGCGAGGCAACCGCGCGAAGACCAGCGGAAAAAACATCATGACCACCCACACCGATGTCAGCGACACCATCAGGACCTTCCTCGTCAAGGAGATGCTCGACGGCGATGGAACGGACTTGGAGAACTCGACCCCGCTCCTCGAGCTGCGGCCTGATTGACTCCATGTCGATCCTCATGTTGGTTCGTCACATCGAGAAGGAGTGCGGGGTGACGATCCCGCCGGAAGGGCTCACCCCGGCGAACCTCGCGACCATCGACACCATCGCCGCGCTCGTGGAGTCCCTCCAGCGATAGGAGCGCTGCCTGGAGCGCATCGCCCTCTCCATCAGAGCCCGAGGAGCCTCGCGATCAGGTTGCGCTGGACCTCCGACGTGCCGGAGAAGATCGTCGACGGGATTGCGTCGCGGAGGCCCCGTTCGACACCCCCCTCCTCCATGACCCCCAACCCGCCGTGAACCTGCACGGCGTCGAGGCCCTGCTGGATGGCGGCTTCGCTGACGCTGACCTTCGCGATTGATGCGGCCAGCGTGCTGTCCTTGCCCTGGTCGAGGCACCAGCACGCCCGGTAGACCAGCCAGCGTACGGACTCCAGGCGGAGCTTCATGTTCACGATTCGATGCGAGACCGCTTGAAAGCGCGAGATGCGCTTCTTCGCCTGCCGTCTCTCCCGTGCATATCGGATTGCGGACTCGAGCTGGCGCTCCATCAGGCCGAGGTAGAGCGCGAACAGGCACGCCCGCTCCCAGCGCATAGAGGCGTTGAAGACGTGAGAGCCCTGGCCCTCGACGCCGAGGCGTCGGGCCTCCGGCACCCGGCAGTCCTCGAAATAGACGGACCCGGTGGGGGAGGTTCGCAGGCCGATCTTCTCGTAGGGCTTCCCCAAGGTGATGCCGTCGCTCCGAGCGTCGATGACGAACGCGGAGATCCCCAGGTGTCCGTGTGCGGGATTCGTCGAGAAGTAGCCGAGCAGGATGTCCGCCACCGGCCCGTTCGTGACGAACGACTTGGTGGCATTCAGCACGTAGGCATCGTCGATCCGCTCGGCTCGGCCCTGTAGGGCGAACACGTCGGAACCGGCTTCCGGCTCCGTGATGGCATTCGCGCCCACCGCGTCCCCCGCGCACATGGCGGGAAGGAGCTCCGACTTCACCGAATCGGGGCCGGCCTCCACGATTGGCATGGCGCACGCGAGCAGGTGAGCCGCGACCGAGAACCCCAGCCCGACGTCTCGGCATCCGCGCCCAAACGCTTCGAGGACGCGCGCCGTCGTGACCGCGTCGAGGCCCTGGCCTCCGTACCGCTGCGGCACCGATAGCCCGAGCAGTCCGAAGTCCCCGCACGCCCGCCAGGCGTCTCGAGAGTACCCCTGGGCTTCCGACCCGAGGTGGCGCCCAATCGACGTTCGGGCGAAGTCGAGGGTGCGTTCGTAGATCTCAACCTGGTCGCGGGTCCAGTCGAAGTTCATCTGGCAAGCCTAGGAGGCGTCGATCATGTCGATCATGGTGAGGGTGATGTCGTCGTCCTGAGGTTCGTTGCGCTGCTCGAGATCCAGGGAATCCGCGAACACCCGGAGGGCCCTCGGAATGTCCATCCCCCGGGTCTTCGTGAGGAGCCTCGAGATGCGTCGCAGCCCGAACGGGCGTCCCGCCGCGAGCTCGAATTCCGGAAGGCCGTCCGTATACAGGATGAGCCTGTCCTTCGGCCGGAGCTGCTGCTCGATTCGTGCCGAGCTCGAATTCGTCCGCCGTCCCGAGGGGGAGCTCGGGCGAGAGAGCACGTCCACGCTCCCGTCGGCGCGGAGGATGAGGCCGGGCGGAGCGCCGGCGGTACAGAACGTGACCCGACCGTCCTCGGCGAGGCTCACCGCGGCGGCAGTCATTCCGTGCCGGTCGCTGGTGAGCGCGCTGAAATCCTGGTTCAGCTCGTTGAGAATGGTCTCGAGGTCCAGATCCGGTCCCCGCCGACGGATGCTCTGGTAGGCCCCGGCCACCGCCGCGGTGAGCGTCGCGGCCGGCGATCCGTGCCCTGTCGCATCGGCCACCAGGACCTCGAGCCCGCCTAACGTCTCGCGGTAGCTCCACCAGTCTCCGCTGCAGCGCTCGGCCGGCAAGTAGAGCGTGTCGAGGGTGAAGCTCCGGGTTGTCAGCGCGTGACGCTGGGGCAGGAAGAAGGCTTGTACGGCCGCGGTGAGCTCCAGCTCCTTCTCGAGCACCTCGAGGCGCGCGATCCGCGCCATCTCGAACGCCACCGCGACGTGGTTGCAGATCGCCTGGAGGATCTCCACGTCGTCGCGGGAGAACAGCCCCTTCACGACGCTGCTGTCCAGGTAGACGAGCCCGACCAGGCGGTCCTGCAAGAGCACGGGAGCCGCGATGATGCTCCGGAGGTTTTGCGCGACCGCGCTCATCGAGCCGAGCGCCTGGCCCTCCTCGGTTCCGGTGACGACGAGCGCACGCCGGCTCTCGAGCACACGGCTCACGATGCTCCGCGCGTAGCTCGAGCGAGCGCCGAGATTGGCGCCGCGGTTGTCACGGCCGACCTGGAAGACCGGCTCGCCTCCGGATTCCTTGATCCGAAACAAGAACGCACGCTCCGCACCGAGGACCCGAATGAGCTCGTCGAGGGCAGCGCGCCCCTGGGCGAGCGGGTCGAGGGTGGAAGCGGAGGCGAGGCTCACCCGGAGCAGCGCGTCGGAGTACCGCTCGATTGCGGTCACGTCCCGCGAGATTGTCATGGAGCGCGAGGCCGACGCGGACGCGCGGCCGGTCGGCACCGTTTCTTCGACGTCGAGCTCGGCGCTGATTCGACCGGCCCGCCGTTGCCAGCCCTGGTTGCGTGCGATGAGCCAAGCCTTCCGCGCGGCGATCGACGCGGCCTCTCCATCCCCCGCATCCGCCGCCGTGCGAGCCCGCTCCCGTGCCAGGACCCAGAGGGCCCACTCGCAATCGGTCTCCCGAGCCGTTTCCTCGGCCTGATTGAACAAGGCGCGCGCACGTTCCCCGTCGCCCCCCTCTTCCCGAGCGAGCACCCCGTCGAGGGCGAGCAGATGGCATCGATGAACCGGCACCTCGGTGAGGGGGCGACACGCATCGACGGCAGCTCGGAACCGCGCGAGGGCCGCGTCGCGGTCGTCGGTCGCCCTCCGCAGCTGCTCGAGCCGCGCGTAGGCGATCAGGAAGTAGACGTACCGCCGGTGGTAGTCCTTCATCCCGTTTCCGACGTACGTCTCGATGTGACGTTCGAGGTCGGGGCCGAAGTCCTCGCGATTGACGAGGACCATGATCTCGGCGCCGTGGACGTAGGCGGTCGCGTGCTTCGAATGCGGGAGCTTCTCGGCCACCGCGAGCATCTCGGCGCGGGCGTTCAGGGCGTCGAGGTCTCGCCCGAGCAACGTGAACTGGGAGTAGAGGATGCTCCACAGGCCGCAGATGAAGTTGAGGCTGTTGGTACGCACGACCATCGGAAGCGCGTGGAGCAGCCAGTCGACGCACTTGCGACTCTCCCCCTGGAACATCATGGAGAGGGCGAGGAACTGGTGGGACGAGGCGATGTTCCACGCGGAGGCGTACTTCGCGATCCGCTCGACGACGTTCCGCACCATCTCCTGCCCGCGTGAGATGGCGCCGGTGGCCTCGACCGCTCCGCCGTAGAGCCACTCGCACATCGCCAACGTCTCGGGATTGCCGAGCTGCCGTGCCATGGCGACCGCCGCCTCGCCGTGGCGCTCCACGATGGCGAGGTCCTTCGTCTTGAAGGCCATCACGAAGCTGAACCAGGCGTGGGCCTTCGCTCCCGGAATGGATACGCCGAGGAAGTGACTGTTGTAGAGGTCACGTAGGGAGGCCAAGCCGGCGCTGGCGTGGTCGTCCATGAACAGCACCGCGAAGCGCGCCGTCGTGTAGATGTCGGAGAGCATCACCCGACGGGCTCGTTCGTCGCCGGTCGCGCCGCCGAAGCCCTCGCCCGATCGGGCGATTTGCGCATAGCGCTGCTGGTAGGCCGCGATGTCCGCGACGATGCTCTCCCGGTCCTTCGGGAACCCCTCTCCCAAGGCGTCGAGCGCCTCCTGGAGCGCGGTCCACGACTCCCGCATCCGGCCCGCGCCCATGTGCGCGAGGGCCTTGCGGTACTGCAGGCGGGCGAGGACGGTCTCGTCGGTGGTCTCCCGGATGATCGCATCGAAATGCGCCTGGGCCCGCTCGTGCTCGCCGGTGAACGCGAGGGCGACCCCGAGCGACTCGCGGACGGCGGCGATCGCTTCCCGACCCACGCCCGCTTCGCCGGCGATGTCGAGCGCCTCCGAGAGCAGATGGACCGCCTGGTCGGCGGAGAACCGCGAGAGGGCGAGCTCGCCGGCGGCGCGGCAGGCCCGATAGACGGACTGGGGATGGTCCTTCGGGCTGCCCTCGAGAGCGTGGTGCGCCCAGGCGTGGAGCTGCTCCGGCGTCTTGTCCGGGGTCTCGGCCAGGTCGTCGGCGATGGTCTGGTGCAGACGTCGCTTCGCCGAGTCGTCGAGGCGGGCGAGGAATGCTTCCTGGACACGATTGTGGATGAACCGCCAGCCCGACTCGGTCTGCTCCAGCAGGCTGGCTCGCACGCCTTCCTGCAGCGCGGCACGCACCGCATGCGTGTCGGCGCCGAGCACCTTGGCGAGCGCATCGGATTCGGAACTCCGCTCCGGTCACCGCCGCCGCACTCAGGGTCTCGACGGTGTCCTCCGCGAGGGTCGTGATCCGCGAGAGGAGCAGCTCGATGACGTCCCCTGGCAGCTCCAGGTCACGTACATCGCCGGCTGCCACCCACGCGTCCGTGGTGGGTCTGAGCTGGCCGCTCTCCAGCAATCGCCGCACGAACTCCCCAACCACGAAGGGGTTGCCGTTGGACGCTTGCGCGAGATGGCGCCGCAGCTCGGGCTCCGGGGGACGACCCCCGAGGTGAGCCGCGATGAGCATCCCGACCTCTTCCTCGCTCAAGGGCTCGAGGACGATCCGCTGGACCACATCGTCGTCGATCCCGCGCAGGAACGCTTCACGGGCCGGGTTGCTTGCCGCGTCGTTCCGGGAGGTGGTCGCGAGGATCAGGGGACAGCTCGAGATGGCGCCGCACAGCTTGTGGAGGATCGACGCGCTGCCCGAGTCGAGCCACTGGATGTCGTCGATGAGCAGGACGAGCAAGCCGAGCTCGCGGGCCACGGAGGCGAAGAAGTCGGCGGCGGCATGGAGAAACCTGGCTTCCTCGTCCCGCGGCGCGAGCGGGGGCAGATCCGGAGGCTGTCCGATGAGCTCGGTGATGCGGGGAGCGAGGCGCGCGAGCAGGGCCCCGTGACGTTCGGCGGCACTCTTCGCCGCATCGACGATCCTGTCGCGCTCGCCCTCCGAGACGAAGAGCGCCGTGGCCACGAGATGATCGAGCGCCTCTCGTATCGGTGCGAAAGGCGTGTCCCCTCTCGACTCCGCCTTGCCGCGGATGACCACCGCACCATCGCTTCGTCGCTCGCGGAGGAGCTCGCGCAACAGGCGCGACTTTCCGCCGCCGGCCTCGCCTTCGACCTGGACCAGGGCGCCTCGTCCCCCCTGCGCCTGCGCCCAGGCCTCCCGCAGCACCGTCATCTCGGCGCGGCGGCCGACGAACGGCACCTCCCCCACCCTGGAAGCCACGTCGAGGCGACCCAGGGGGAACGTGCCGTCGGCGGTCCGCTCGAGGTCAGCGAGGCGGTCGAGGTCGGCGGTGAGCCCCTCCGCGGTCTGGTAGCGGTCATCGGGATCCTTCGCCAGGAGCTTGTCGATGACGGCCGCGAGCACCGGACGGATTGCCGGCCGGAGGTCGTGGGCGTTGGGAGGGGGCTCGGCGAGATGCTTCCGCATCAGCTCGCCGACGTCGTCGGCCTGGAAGGGGGCGCACCCGGTCGCGCAGTGAAACAGGAGCCCACCGAGGGCATAGAGGTCGCTCCGACCGTCGACCGGCCGTTTCAGCATGCCGGTCTGCTCGGGGGGTGCGTAGACGACGGTCCCGAGCGCGCGCTCCTGTGCCCCCTCCGCGAGCATGTCGCCCGCAAACCCGAAGTCGATGATCTTCGCCCTTCCGGACGCATGCCAGATCACGTTGGCGGGCTTGATGTCGCGATGGACGAGCCCCCGGTGATGCACCTCGGCGAGGGCCCCCGCGAGCTCCTTCGCGAGCCGGATGACATCGGTCTCGGCCATGGGGCCGCCGGCGATGGCAGCGTCGAGGGGCTCACCCTCCGCGAGCTCCATCACGAGGTACGGCTGCTGGTCCAGCTCCCCGAGCTCCACGATCTTCACCAGGCCGTCGTGATTCAAGCGAGCCACCGTGGCGGCCTCCCGGCGCAGCCTCAGGTGAGCAGCGGCGTCGCGGTGGGTCGAGCGCAGCATCTTGATCGCGTACGGCACGCCCTCCCGGGTCGCTCGATACACGACGCTTCCGGCGCCCTCACCCAACAGCTCGAGCGTTTCGTACCCCTGGAATTTCGGATACTTCTGGCTTCTCTCGCTTCGCGACGTGCTCACTGGCGCTCCGATTCAGCGTGTGCGGGCCATTACAATGCCCGCGAGTCGCTCGTCGCGCGATCCTACCGCGATTTCCCCTGACGGCGTACCCCCTCACCCGCCCCCTGCCCTGCGGCGGAGGCCCCTCACGTGGGAGCGACGCGATGCCTCGCGATCGCCAGGGCGAGTGGCAATTCTTCGTCGCGCGACCCAGGGCCGCCGGGACCTCGGCGCGACCCAGGGCCGCCGGGACCTCGAGACGCTCGATGCCCCCGCTCGGCGATGGTCCTCTCGACGCCCGGGTGGTAGAGTTCCATCCAGCCGTGATCGCCGCGGAACCCACGATCGACCGACAGACCGTCGGAAACGTGACCGTCATACGAATCTGTGGCGAGCTCAACGAGCACCTGAAGAGAGATCCGCTCATCGAGGGTCTCACAGGAGCGGTGGTCTTCGACCTGAACGACGTGCACCGCGTCACCTCCTTCGGCGTCCGCGAGTGGATCTCGGCGCTCCGCCAGCTCGAGGCCGACTACTACGCCTTCGTGCGCTGTCACCCGGCGATCCTCTCCCAGTTCAACATGGTCGCCGGTTTCGGCGGGATCGGGGAGCTCGTCAGCTTCTACCTGCCCTACGTCTGCCCGGACTGCGACGAGGCCACCGAGGTCCTGGTCGATCTCCGACACGACTACGCGACGGTCGTGGGAGGCGAACCCCCACCGGCGCGCTGTCCTGCCTGTGATGCCGAGGCCGAGTTCGACGATATCCCCGACCAGTACTTTTCCTACGTCGCAACGCGGCCGGCCCCCGTCGTACCCTCCGAGGTCCGTCGAGCCATCGATGGTGGTGAGACCCACAGGCCTGAGAGGCTGAGTGTCGAAAAGGAAGTCGACGGCCTCGTGACGATGCTGTGGCTGTCCGGTCCGGTCGACGAGAGGGCCCGAGTGAAGCGCCTCTTCGAAGGACTCGAGGGCTACGTCGTCCTGGAGGTCTCGGGCGTAACGTCGGTGACCTCCGAGGGGCTCGGCAAGCTCACGGCGTTCGCTTCCGATCCCGCCATCCGACAGGTCCAGTACGCTCGCGCCGGAAGCGACGTTCTGCGGCTGCTCGAGCAACGACGGCGCCAGCGCCAACCCGTCAAGGGGGCCGTGTCGCTCTTGCTCCGGCGTTCCTGCCCCGAGTGCGGGCTCGAGGTGGGAACGGAGATCTTCGTCGACGATGCGCCGAGAGCGATCGAGGAGGGGCACACCACGGGGTGCTGCCTCCAGTGCGGTACGGAAACGTCGATCCCTTTTCCGAGCGATCTGATCGAGCCTGCCCAGCACCTCCTCGTCCCCACCGTGACCGACGTGACGGCTTACCTCAGGCGCCGGCCCTTCGACCCCCGCCGTCACTCGGTGGGGCCGACCGGCTCTGGGACTTCTTCCGTCCGCTATCAGCTCGAGCGTCTCTCCGCCCGGAAGTACGAGCCCATCCGGAGGATCGGCGTCGGCGGCATGGCGGAGGTGTTCCTGGCGCGACAGAAGGGGCCCGAGGGGTTCTCCCGCCGCGTCGTGCTCAAGCGAATACTCCCCGCCCTGTCGCAGGATCCCGTCTTCACCAACATGTTCCTGCAAGAGGCGCGGCTCGCGGCGCGCATCTCGCACCCGAACGTCGTCCATATCTACGACCTCGGACGGGACGGCGACCGCTTCTTCATCGCGATGGAGTACATCGAGGGCTGGGACCTCCAGGCGCTCCTCCGCGAGGCCCACAACAAGCACGTGCAAGTGCCGATCCCGGTCGCCTGCCGGATTGTCGCCCAGCTCTGCGCCGGGCTGCACGCCGCCCATACGACGACGAACGACGACGGCGAGAGCGTCGGCATCGTGCACCGCGATGTGTCGCCCCACAATGTCCTCATCTCGCGGGATGGCGGGACCAAGATCACCGACTTCGGTGTGGCAAAGGCGGCCCATTCCCTCGTCGACACTCGCCCCGGAGCGATCAAGGGCAAGGTGGCGTACATGGCGCCCGAGCAAGTGCGCGGCGAGCACGACCAGGTCGGGCCGCAGGCCGACGTCTTTGCCGCGGGCAACATCCTCTACCAGTGCCTCATCGGCAGGCTTCCGTTCCGCCGAGGTAGCGACTACGAAACGATGCATGCCATCGTGAACGCACCGCTTGCGTCTCTGAGGGCGCTGCGCGAAGACGTGCCGGACGGCCTGAACGCCATCGTCCACAAGGCGCTCGCGCGGGACCTGACCGAGCGCTACGCCACGGCGCGCGCCCTGCAGTTCGACCTGGAAGAGCTGCTCGCGCGACGTGGCTCCACGATGACCACCCTCGGCGTCGCATCCTGGACACGCGAGCTCATGGGAGACCGGCCGAGCGATGGCGTCTTTGGCGTGCCGGGGACGGACTCGAGCGTCGGCGAGGACTCTGCCCCCGACAGGACCGTCACGGTGAGATCGTCCATCGGCATCAGGAGCGAGCCTGTGCCTTCGGAATCGTCCTCCACGATCCCGCCCGGCCACCGGAAGGAGTCATGACAGGCACACCGACCAACGTCGCGAATCTGGTGCAGGACGCAGTGGTGGTCCTCCTCGACAAGGACCGGGCGGCCGGGCGCGAGATGGCCCGCGTGCTCAGGACGACCGTCCGGGAGGTCCGGATGGTGTCGACCGTCGAGCAGGTGGCGGACAACGACGACTGGGATCTCTTCCTCGCCAGCTACGATGCGCTCGATCCCGCGGGTGTCGCCCGCGTCTTTGGGGTCGGCAAGGAGAGGGGCGACCGGAAGATCCTGCTCTACTCCAGCAACTGCATCCGTGACCAGTTCTCCGATCTCTTCGGACAGCGTGGGCTCGCCAATCTCCTGGCCAAGAACCCGGATGTGGATGGCGCCGAGCTGCTCGTCACCGTCCAGAAGATCCTGCTCAACGACATCTTCGGCCTGGACAAGTACTTTCCGTGGGGAACTCCTCACCACCGAACCGTCATCTCCCGTGCCTCGGAGCGTCCGAGCGTCCTGGAGGAGGTCCGGACGTTCGCCGCGAGCGTGAAGATACAAAATCGTCTGATCGAGCTGTTCGTCACGGTGACCGATGAGCTCTTGACCAACGCGGTCTTCAACGCGCCGACCGATGCAAACGGCGCACCTCGTTTTGCCCACCTCCCCCGCACCGAAGAGGTCGTCCTCGGCGAGGGTGAGTCCATCATCGTCGATCTCTGCAGCGACGGGCGCCGGCTCGGGATCTCCGTCACGGACCCGTTCGGTTCCCTGAGCCCCGACCGGGTGCTCAACTACCTGGCGAAGTGCTTCCGCAAGGGGCAGGATCAGGTCGACGCCAAGGACGGGGGCGCAGGGCTCGGCCTCTACTACACGTTCGAGGCCCTGTCGCAGTTCGTCGTGAACATCGCCCCGGAGCGCCGGACCGAAGTCATCGGCATCTTGGACGTTCGCGGAACGTACCGAGACTTCGCGCAGCGGGCCAAGTCCTTCAACATCTTCGTCGAGGAAGAGTGAGATGCCCGAATTCGTCTGGGAAACTCGATCGGAAGACGGCTGGACGCTGATGAGCATCGGCGGCGCCATCACCGAGGCGAGCGACTTCGCACCACTGCTCGAACGGGCCACGGACAAGGTTCGCGTCGACCTCGGCGGGCTCCGCCGGATCAACTCAAGCGGCGTCCGCGAGTGGATCCGCTTCGTCACGGCCCTGAGTGAAGCCCGCGAGGTGGTCCTGGAGCGGTGCGCGGTGCCCTTCGTCCAGCAGCTCAACATGATCGCCAACATGGCCGGGGCGGCCCGCGTCGCGTCGATCATGCTTCCCTACTACTGTGCAGACTGCGACGACGAGCGGACGATACTGAGCACCATCGGCGACGACGGGGTCGACATCCCCGAGGAGCCCCCGTGTCCCGACTGCCACAAGCCCATGGAGTTCGACGACATCGTCGAGACCTACGCAGGTTTCGGCCACAACTAGCGGGCTGCGAAGCCCGGTCGGCTCATGTGCGAGGCCCCGGCGGAATGCTCATGGTGGGCCTGCCATGGAGGTAGCCCTGGGTCAGGTGGCAGCCGAGCGCGAGCAGAGTCTCCTTCTCCGCCGTCGTCTCGACGCCCTCGGCGATCACCTGGATCTGTTCGTCGTTCGCGAAGTCCACGATGCGCCGAAGCAGCCGCTGCTTCGTCGGTGCCGAGTCGAGCCCGCGGGTGATCGCCATGTCGATCTTCAGGAAGTCCGGCGAGAGCAAGGCGACTGAATTGAGGCTCGCATAACCGGCCCCCAGGTCGTCGACCGCCAGGCGGAAGCCGCGCCGGCGTAGACGGAAGAGGAGCTCTTTGGTGCGAGCCGGGTCGTGGATCGATGCTCTCTCCGTGATTTCCAGTACAATTCTATCGGCGTGCTGGTGAAGCTCGGTCTCGTGCAAGAGCAGCTCCGGATCATCGAGCTCGGCCGCGTGCACATTGAGGAACAGGAGCGCACCGTCGTCCAAGGTTTCGATGCAGTGGGCCGCCCGAGACCGAATGAGCCGGCCGAGCTTCCAGATCCAGCCTTCGCGCACGGCGACCTCGAAGATCTGGTCCAGCGACAAGAGATCTCGTTCCGGCCGACACAGGGCCTCGTAGGCGACGACCGCTTCCGTCCGGGGCTCGATGATGGGCTGCAGCGCAATCCCGAACGCCTCGGTGCGCATCAGCTCCTCGAGCCGGTCGGCCTCGTGCGCCCGGAGACCGCTGCGGAAGCTGCTCCCGGACAGAAGTTGTTCGCGGCGGACTTCCTGCATCGCGAAGCCGTCCTCCAGGGCAGAGAGGAGATGGGCTTTCACGTCGTCGCGCAACAGGAAGCAGTCGACCTGAGCGAGATTGGTGCCCGCCAACGACAGGAACCCGTCGTGATCGACGCACAAGATGCGCACGGCGCGCGGCAGAATCGGCAGGGCGCGGTCGAGCAACTCGAAGCCGTCCTTGCCTCCGACGCGCTGGTCGGCGATGACGGCATCGAAGGGATGGGTCCGAACGGCGTCCATTGCGTCGTTCTCGCCGTCCACGTGCATCACGTCGTAGGTGCCGGAGAGCAGCCCCTCGATCCTTTCGGCGCGCTCTCGATCCTCGTCCACGATGAGCACGCTGCGCCGCTCGGGGCGCGGTCCGCTCACCGGCGGCGAACCATCGGGACGCGTGTCGAAGAGCACGACCGAGTTGCGGCCGCGTTCTTTGGCTCGGTAGAGGGCCTCGTCGGCGCACCCCAGCAGCTCCTCGAGCGTCTGCCCGTGATGCGGGTAGAGGGCTACGCCCACGCTCAGGGTCTGAGGTCGCTTCTTGCCGGGGACGATTCCTCCCGCATCGAGCGCCGCCACACCGCTGCAGCACCGCTGGGCGGTCTCCATCACTGCCTCGGGCCGTGTCTCCGACAAGAGCACCACGAACTCCTCGCCACCGAACCGACAGGTGACGTCGGACTTGCGCACCGACGACTCGAGACAGCGTGAGACCGCCACGAGCATCGCGTCCCCCGCTCGGTGGCCGTAGGTGTCGTTGAGCTGCTTGAAGTGGTCCAAATCACACATCAATACGGCCAACGAGCGGCCATGGCGCGAAGCGAGCTCGAGGGACCGCTGGGCCACGTCGGAGAAGGCCCGACGGTTCAAGAGTCCCGTCAGGGGATCGGTACGCGAGAGGCGAGTCACCTCATCGAAGGCGGCCCGGAGCTGGAGCGTCCGCTGCTCGACCAGCCGCTCGAGGTCCGCCGCCCGTGCCTCGGTCAGGGCGAGCAGCTCTCGAAAGCGCGCCTGCAGGCGGGCCTCTGCGCTGACGTCGCGGATGACCTGCATGAGGCCGACCACCTGGCCGTCGTGCTCGAGTGGAATGAGGGCGACCCACCCGAGGTGCTCCTCGTCTGTGCTGTTCTGCAACGGGATCTCGGCCAGCCTGACCACTCGCCCGGTCGCGAGGGCGTCGCGCGCCATCTGCATGTCCGAGCCGTCGGAGGCGCCGAGCAGCACGAACCCGTCGATCCCATTCGCGACGCGGGCCTTGAGCTCACGGTGGGGCAGGCCCGTGAGCCGGGCGTAGGCCACGTTGTAGGTCAACAACCGAAGGTCGGTGTCGAAGATCGCACCCGCATCGTAGAGGCCGAAGAGAAACGACGATGCAAGGTTGAGCCAGCTCACGGTCTGGCGGTCAGGTTACAGCAGCGCTGCGTTTACTGCGAGCCCTCTCCGAGCACGACGGGAAGGGGTGTGCGCCCATGTGGGGATCCGGTCGAAACGGTCGGGCGCCGGCGCTTTCCGGTGGGAGCTCGCACGACCTCTTCGGCCGCCGCGCGGCCGGGGCTCCAAACCCAGTCACGGGGCCCTGTCACCTTCGTCGGCCCCCCCTGGCACGGGGATTCCTGCTACAAGGCACGCGAGGACGACCATGAACGAACACCACCTGGCCGGCGAGACGGCCCCCGACCTCGCCGTCTTCTGCGACTTCGAGAACGTCGCCATCGGTGTGCGCGACGAGGGCTACGACGACTTCGACATCGAGCTCGTGCTCGAGCGCCTCCTCGACAAAGGCAAGATCGTCGTCAAGAAGGCCTATTGCGACTGGGAGCGCTACAAGTCGTCGAAGAAGCCCATGCACGAGGCGGGCTTCGAGATGATCGAGATCCCCCACGTCAGCTACTCGGGCAAGAACTCCGCCGACATCCGCCTCGTCGTGGACGCGCTCGACCTCTGCTACACGAAGCTCCACCTGGACACCTTCGTGATCGTCTCGGGCGACAGCGACTTCTCGCCCCTCGTCGCCAAGCTCAGGGAGAACGCCAAGACCGTCATCGGCCTCGGCGTCAAGAGCTCGAGCAGCGACATGCTGATGGAGGCCTGCGACGAGTTCATCTACTACGACGATCTCGTCCGCGGAAAGCGCCGCAGGGGCAGGGGACGCGGTCGCGGCGGCAAGGCGCCGGCCACGAAGAAGGACGAGGACAAGGGCGAGGAGAAGAAGCCGAAGAGCAAGGCGGCGTCGCCCGCGCGCCGAGCCCCGGAGAAGGCCGCCGAGAAGACGGGTGACCCGGAGGAGGCCTTCGACCTGTTGCTCGACACGATCGAAGCCCTCTTCCGCGAGCGCGGCGACAACGTCTGGGGCTCCATGGTCAAGCAGACCCTCAAGCGGAAGCGCCCTTCCTTCGACGAGAGCTACTACGGCTTCCGCACCTTCACCCAGCTCCTCGAGGAGATGGAGGTGCGCGGGCTCGTCGAGCTCGAGAAGGACGCCCGTTCGGGCGGCTACCTCGTCCAGTCCTTCAAGGCCCGGTCCTGAGACCCATGCCAATCAGGGGAGCCATCTGACCGGCATGGGTCGCCACACGGATCGGCATGGCAAGAGCTATTTGTCGGCGCGACCGGGCGCGGGGCGAGCGTCGAGCATGCCGCGCACGCGCCGCCGGAGCGTGTCGGAGTCGAAGGGCTTCTCGAGCATGGGCGTGTGTGCGTCCACCAGCCCCCGTTGCCTCACGGCGGCCGGGGCGTAGCCGGACATGTACAACACGCGCACTTCGGGGCGCCCCTCCAGCACGTCGGCGATCAGCTCGGGTCCGCTGAGGCCCGGCATGATCACGTCGCAAATCACGAGGTCGATCGGCGCGGGATGGGCTTCGAGCAGGGCGCGTGCGGCGTCGCCGCTGTCGGCCGCGAGCACCGTGTAGCCCGCGTCCTCGAGGGTGCGGACGACAAGGGATCGCACGAGTCGATCGTCCTCGACCACGAGGACGGTCTCGCTTCCACCGAGCGAAGGCTCGGTTGGCGTTGCGGGCTTCTGCGACAGCCGTTCGCGGCTGCGGGGGAGGTAAGCGCGAAACGTGGTGCCGTGGCCCAGCTCGCTGTACACGGAGAGAGTCCCTCCGGCCTGCCGCGCGATGCCATAGCAGGTCGCGAGACCGAGCCCGGTCCCCTTACCGACGTCCTTGGTCGTGAAGAAGGGCTCGAAGATCTGGTCCTGCAGCTCGGGCGGGATGCCGGCTCCCTCGTCGGTCACCGAGAGCACGATGTAGTCGCCAGGCGAGAGGTCCGCGCGTCTGCCCGGTCGTGTCACCTCCGTCGAGGACATGGTCCGGATCGTGATGACGAGCGCCCCGCCGCCCGGCATCGCATCACGGGCGTTGACCGCCAGGTTCATCAGGATCTGCTCGAGCCCGCTCGGGTCGATCCGCGTCCGCCACTGGAGGCCGTCCGGCTCGAAGATCAGGCGGATGTCCTCGCCGAGCAGGCGCCGCAGCATGGGCACGAGCTCGGCGATGACAGTGGCCGGATCGACCACCTGTGGATCGACCGACCCCTGCCGCGAGAAGGCGAGGAGCTGCCGCACCAGGGACGCCGCCCGATCGGCGGCGCGCAGCACCTCGTCGATGTCCTCACGCGCCTGCTCACCCTCGGGGAGCTCTTCCCGGACGAACCCCGAGAAGCTCACGATGGCCGTCAGGACGTTGTTGAAGTCGTGGGCCACACCCCCGGCGAGCTTGCCGATGGCGTCCATCTTCTGCGCTTGCAGGAGCTGCTGCTCGAGTCGGCGCGTTTCGGTCACGTCCATGGAGACACCGATGACGCCCGTCGTGCGCCCCTCCTCATCCCGCAGCGGCTCGACATGGCCGCGGTGATCGCGCCCGTTCATGCGCAGATCGAAGTCCCACGGACGCCCGTCGAGGGCCCGCCGGTGCGCGGCGTCGAGCACCTCTCGGGCATGGGCGTCCTCGAGCCAAGCCCCCACCGGTCGTCCCTGCAACGCATCGCCCGCGTCGGCCACGAGCTCCTTCGAGGCGACCATCGAGATGCAGCAAAGGTCGGCATCGGCGGTCCACGCCAGGATCGGCAACTGCTCGAGCAAGACCCGGAGCTTGGCCTCCCGCTCCCCGAGGACGCGGTTGATGGACTCGAGCTCGACGCGCTGCCTGGCGAGCTCACGCACCCGCTCCTCGAGCTCGGCGGCCTGCACCTCGATACGTCGGAGCAGGGCGCGCTTCTCGAGGGCGCTGTTGACCGCGCGTTTCAGCGCCCCGGGCTCGAGGCCGATCTTGACGAGGTAGTCCTCGGCGCCGCGCTTCATGGCCTCGACGGCGACCAGCTCGTCGCCCTGGCCCGTGAGCATCACGACGGGCAGGCCGCGCTTCACGAAGCGGTCGAGCGCGTGGATTCCGTCGACGTCGGGCAAGCGGTAGTCGAGCAGGACACAATCCACGTCGCTCTGCTGCGAGACATCGAGCCCCTGACTCGCGGTGCTCGCTTCGAGGGTCTCGTAGTCGGCACCGAGGAGGCGGCGGATGAGCTCCCGGTCGATCGAGTTGTCGTCGACGATCAAGAGGCGGGCGGCCGAGCCCATTACTGCCTCTCCTCTATCGGCAGCTCGACGATCCGCCAGTAGCACTGGAGCAGCTCGACCAACCGGACGAAGTGGGCGCCCACGTCCCTCTTGACGACGTACCCGGCCACGTTGGCATCGTAGGCTTCCATGCGATCCTCATCGGCCTGGGACGTGGTCAGCACGAAGACGACGCTGTCGCGGAGCGTGGGATCAGCGCGGATCGCCTGAAGGAGCTCGATCCCGGTCATCCGCGGCATGTTGATATCGAGCAAGATCAGGTACGGACGCGCGATCTTCTCGCGCCCGTTCGTCCCTCGGAGCACGTCGAGGGCGTCGACTCCATCGATCGCGTCGACGATGGGGTTGGCGATCCTGTGCCGCGCGAAAGCGCGACGGACTCCTTCGCGGTCGACGGCGTTGTCCTCCACGAGCAGCACCTGGACGGTTCGCGTGTTCATCGGCTTCCTCCGACGGTCGAACGAAAGAGCTTGGGCCAGGTGAAGGCGACGACGGTGCCGCGCCCCTCCCCTCCGTCGACATGGACCTCTCCCCCGTGGGCCTCGACCAACTTCTTGACGATGGCGAGCCCCATGCCGCTGCCTTCCACCTCGTCGCGGGGCCGGAGCGTCTGGAACATGCGAAAGACTCGGTCGTGGAAGCGCACCGGGATGCCAGGCCCGTCGTCCCTCACCTCGATGCAGACCAACTCGGGACCGTCGGCGAGCACCACGTCGATGCGGCCGGTCTCCCGGTCGTGGTGCTTGACGGCATTGGCAATGAGGTTGCGCAGCACCTGCGCGAGTGGAGCCTGGGGCACCTCCAGGTGCACGTCGTCCCCGCCCACGTGGACCTCGAACCCTTCGGGGACGGCCGCCAGGTTCACGGCGTCGTCGACGAGGTGCGCGAGCGACAGGGGCTCGGGGGTCGAGACGATCCGTCCCGCGCGCGAATACGAAAGCAGGTCGTCGAGCAGTCGCTCCATCCTCCCGATGCGCTCCGACAGGAGGCCGAGGTGTCGTGCCGAAGCCTCCGAAAGCGCGTCGGCCGAGTCCTCGGCGATCCACTTGGCCAGGTTGTCGATGTCGCGAAGGGGCGCCTTGAGGTCGTGTGACGCGACATAGGCGAAGTCGTCGAGCTCCCGGTTCGAGCGTTCGAGCTCGCGAACGTAGCGGGCGAGCGCCCGTTCCATCTGCCGTCGCTCGGTGACATCCTCGAAGACGACGCCCAGGTAGCCTCCACCCAGGGAGAAGCAGCGACCGTCGTAGACTTGTGCTTCTTCGCCGTCTCCGGAGGCGCGGGTCCAGGCCTGGGGCTCGCCCGTCTCGAGCGCCTTCGCGTAGAGGCCGGGGATCTCCGTGTCGAGCGCCGGCGACGACACCTCCCCGAGGGTCTTGTCGATGCCGGCGAGGAGCTGCGGGCCGGCGAAACGGGTTGCTGCCGGGTTGGCCGTGATCAGGCGGAAGGAAGCGGGGTCGGGCGGCGCCTCCCAGCGGTACATCAACATGCCCACCGACGCACTGCGGAACATGTCGATGTAGAGACCGAGACGCTGCTCGGCCTCGCGGACGAGAGACTCCTTCTCCTCGATGTAGGCCGAGCCGATGCCCGCCATCGCGGTGTCGAGGAGCGCCCCCATGGCGGTGAGCACCTGGCGCGCGTTGCCCTCCTCGGGCACGACGGCCGCCTCAATGACCTCGCGGTAGGGGCCCAAGATCCGGTACCATTCGCGGAAGGGGATCCCCAGCCGCGCGTAGGTCACCCCCTGGGCGTGGAGGCTGTCGAGATACTCCTCCCACTGTCCGTCCACGAGCGCGGCTCGCTCACGCAGGCGGCTCTGGGCCTGCTGCTCGGCCTGCACCTCGGGGTCCACCGTCTCGAGCAGACGAGCGAAGACGGGTATGGACTGCACGACGTCGAGGAGGTGGCGCTCGAGATGGCTGCGCTCCCGCTCGACCACCTCCCACAGCCGCCGCAGGCCTTCTTGCTGCGACGGGTCCACACCACGGCTCAGGGGCATGACTTCGGCTCCGGCGTTTTGCAATTTCTGACGATCGAGCAACGTCCCCTTGCCGCAAGGCAGCGAACGCTCCGCCGAGGCCGAGGCCTCCCCCACCTTCATCATCGCAGGGGAAGGGCTCCCGATCCAGATCGTTTTTGCGGC
The DNA here is from genome assembly GCA_963830115.1 of uncultured delta proteobacterium. Taxonomy (GTDB): domain Bacteria; phylum Myxococcota_A; class Polyangia; order Polyangiales; family CAWHLB01; genus CAWHLB01. The sequence continues at coordinate 198,154 of CAWHLB010000018.1, read as the reverse complement.
CGAGTTCACCCCTAGGGGTGAGAGAGGGGCCGCTCTTCCGCCCGCGGGCCTCCTCCCGCGCCGCCGTCGGAGGCCCGCGGCGGCGGCAGCCCGTAGAGCTCGAGGACCCGCTCCACGGTCTCCCGTGCCGCCTCCTCCTCGTCGACCACGACCTCGCTGGCACCGAGCGCAGTGAGACGGGCCCGTTCGCTCTGGTGGCCCGCGCGCACCAGAACGTTCGTCGACGGCGCGATGTGGCGAAGCGCGGCCACGGCCCGGCGGGCGGCGTCGGGGTCGTTGATTTGTACGATCACCGCCCGCGCATCCGGTGCGCCAACGCGGACGAGGGCCTCGGGGCTGGTCGCGTCCGCGTAGAAGACGGGCTCGCCACGCGCCCGCGCCGCGCGGACCGTTTCCGCGTTGAGCTCGAGCACGATGTGGGAGATGGAGGACGCGGCGAGGGCTTGCGCCACCCGGCGGCCGGCGAGCCCGTAGCCGACCAGCACGACGTGATCGTGGCGCTCCTCCGTCTTCGGTGCCTCCGATCCGACCGCACGCTGGCGACGGAGCAGGCGACCGAGCGGCGCGAGCAGTCGCTCGGCCGCCGCGATCCTCGGGGCGAGCGCGACGAGGAGCGGGGCGAGGAACATGCTGACGATGCCGGCGGCGAGCAGGGGCCGGAGTGAAGGTGCGTCGACAACGCCCGCCCCCACGCCGAGGCTGACCAGGACGAAACCGAACTCGCCGAACTGCCCGAGCGCGACACCGGAGAGGATGGCTGCGCGCGGTGACACCCCCGCGACCAGCGCGACCAGGGTGGCCAGGAGGCCCTTGCCCACGACGAACCCTGCGGCGAGGCCGGCGACGAGGGCTGGATGGGCGACGAGGGCGCGCACGTCGAAGAGCATGCCGAGCGAGACGAAGAACAAGCTCGTGAACGCGTCGCGAAGCGGCAGCACCTCGGTCGCGGCGCGGGGGCCGTAGCGCGTGTCCGCGACGATGACACCGCCGAGGAAGGCACCGAGGGCGAGGGACAGGCCAGCGACCGAGGCGAGCCAGGCGGTGCCGAAGCACAGGGCCAGGACGGCGAGGAGGAACGCGTCACGACGACGGGTGGCGTCGACCCACCCCAGCACGCGCGGCACGACGAAGCGCGCCGCCAGGAGCGCGATCGCGACCAACGCCGCCGCCTCGAGCAGAGCGATGAGGAGGGGGACGAGGATGGGACGACCGCCGCCGGCGAGCAGGGGAACGACGAGGAGCATCGGGACGACGCACACGTCCTGGAAGATGAGAACGCCGACGACGAAGCGGCCGTGGGGCGTCTCGAGCTTCGCCCCGATCGGTCAGGAGGCGCAGCACGATGGCGGTGCTCGAGAGGGCAAAGAGGAAGCCGTAGAAGATCGCTCGGGACAAATCGAGGCCGGCGGCGAACGCGACGAGGGCCACCGCCGCCGTGGTCAGGGTGACCTGCAGGCCGCCCCCGAGCAGCGCGAGGCGCCCGATGTGGCCGAGCCGCCGCGGGGACATCTCGAGGCCGATGGTGAAAAGGAGCAGGACGACGCCGAGCTCGGCGATGGCCTCGATCTCATCGACCGAGCGGACCAGGCCGAGGCCCGATGGCCCGATGAGGGCGCCGGCGAACAGGAGGCCCGCCCCGGTCGGCAGACGCAGTCGCGCGAGCACGACCGCGACGGCCAGACCGACGACGAGGATGAGGACCAGCTCCCCCAGAAGCGCCCCGTGCTCCACGAAGCCAACGTGGGCGCCGAGCGGGAGGCCGCAAGACGCGTCGCAGGAAGGACGGCCAGCGAGACGCGGTGGCGCGCGCTCCGTGCCCTCAGGCGGTGCGCTCTTCGATGGCGCTGCCCGGTTGAACGCCCCCGTTGGCGCAGGGCATCTCGACGGAGAAAGTAGTCCCCTCGCGGGCATCGCTCCGGGCCGAGATGTGGCCGCCGTGGGCTTCGACGATCAGGCGGCTGATGTAGAGGCCGAGCCCCAGGCCGCCCTCCCGCAACGCACCACGCTGCGCGCGGAAGTGCTTGTCGAAGATGTGGCCGAGCTCCTCCTCGCGGAGCGGCGGCCCGTCGTTGCGCACCGAGAAACGCACCCGGTGGTCGAGGGGCTCCACACGTGCGTCGATCGCCGTTCCGGGCGTGCCGTATTTGGCCGCGTTCGACAGGAGGTTGATCAGGACGCGGTCGAGCAGGGTCGGGTCGGCCAGGATGGGCTGGGCTGGCACGTCCACCGAGAGCCGCACGCGCGCGTGCTCGGAGGGAGGCATGGTGTGCTCCACGATCTCGGCCAGAAACGGACCGGGCTCGATGGGCTCGGGGCGCGGCTTGAGCACACCGCTCTCGAGGGCCGTGGCGTCGTTGAGCTCGTCGATCATGGAGCGGAGTCGCTGCACGTTGCGCACGATGGCGCGCAGCTCCGGGGGCGCGTCGGCATCGCCCTGCTCCTTCACGTTCTCCTCCATGAGCGAGGCGGCCAGGGCGATGGCCGACACGGGCGTGCGAAGGTCGTGGGACACGAGCGAGAGGTGCTCGCGCCGTAACTCGCTCAGCTGCCTCTGGGCCCTCTCCGCCTGCACGTGGGCTTGCTGCTCACGCTCGACGAGGATGGCGCGCTCCGCCTCCCGGCGACGACCGACCGCGGCGATTCGCGCGACCCCGATCGCCGCAGCGATCGTCAGGAGTGTCCCGAAGAGGGCAGCCTCGGTGCGCCAGCTGTACAGCCCTGTGCCGCGGCCGGCCACGAGGACCACCGCGATCAGGAGCGGCGAGAGCACGGCGATGAAGAGCATGGCCTGGCGCGCGATGGTGCCCACGACACTCGGCTCGGCGAGGAAGCCGGTGAGACGCCCGCGCGGGCGGGCGAGCAGGGCTCCGGCGGCCTCGAACAGGAGGCCGATCGCGGTCAAGAGGCCCATGCCGGTGTAGGGCAGGCCCGGAACGCCGAAGAGCGCATCGGCGCTCTGGAGGTGGGCATGGACCCCCACGAGGGGGATCACGAATGCGGCGACTAGGAGCAGCTGCCCCGTCGACGCGATCCAGAGGCGCCGCGCGCCGAGGGTCGCGATCCCGAGGCCGAGCAGAATGAGCGTGAGGGCGGTCTGGGGAGACGAGCGTCCCGGAATCATCGTGGGCACGCCGGCGTGCTCGTGGAAGAGGATCTGATCGATGCGGAGGTCGAGGCCCGTGGCGTACTCGAGGAGGGTGGCGGCGCCGAGGAGCACGACGAGCGCGACCGCGAGGATCCCGGCGATGCGCACGCTCCGTACTCGCCGACCGAAGTGGGCGAGGAGCGCGGCTCCGCACAGCTCGATGCCGAGGGCCGCGTTCGCCGTGGTCTTCGGCAGCCCGGCCAGCACCCGCTGCAAGGGCACGACGTCCAAGGCCCAGCCGACGAGGGCGACGGTCCCCGCCACCATCCCGATGACGGTGCACCCAGCGGCGAGCCGCTTCAGTCTTCGCTCCGCCCCGTCTGCCATCTCATTTTCCGTTGCCGGCTGCCGGCGACGCATCGACATGAACCCTATGGGGCTGATGAGCCCCGGGGGCGAGCAGGCGCCCGACCGCATGTGCGGAGCCGGCCCCGAGCCAGGGCGTTTCGTGCCGCACGGGGCACCGAGGGGCAACCCCAAGGATGGGAATCCCAACGCGGGACATCGTCCCAATCCGCGGTCGTCCGGTCCCGTGCGCGGCGCCCCTGCTCTGCGCATGGTTAGCGGTGCGAGGAGAGGGACTCGAACCCTCACGCCTTGCGGCACCGGATCCTAAGTCCGGCGCGTCTGCCATTCCGCCATCCTCGCGTGTGGCTCGGTCGGACCGAGGGTTGCGCCTCGATCGGAGGGGCTGTCAAGACGCGCGGGGTCCGGTTGACGGTCTCCAGCACGGCTCCGTATCCTGGACCCGAGCGTCGCATGTCCCCCCGGCCAGGCCGGCGGCGCGTTCCTTGGCACTTCCGGGGAGGTCTCATGTTCAGGCTCGTCGTCTCCTTGGCAGGAGCGCTGGTAATGCTGTGCAGCGCGACCGCGCCCGTCCACGCGCAGGATCAGGACACCCGGGAGCGCGCCCACACCGCCTTCAGCGCCGGCGTGCAGGCCTACCAGGCCGGCCACTTTGAGGACGCCCTGCGGCACTTCCAGGACGCCTACCGCATCGCCCCGAGCCCCGTCGTCCGGGTGAATGTCGCGAACTGCTACCAGCAGCTCGGCAAGCCGGTCGAGGCGCTCTTCTACTTCGAGCGCTTCCTCGCCGAGACGGGCGAGCATGGCAGCGCGCAGCAGCGGGCCCAGGTGCGGCAGGCCGTCGCCCACCTCGAGCAGCAGGTCGGCGAGGTGACGCTCCGGGTCGCACCCGACGGCGCCACCGTGACCATCGACCACAGCGAGTCGCGACGGGCGCCCATCATGGACACCATCCGCCTCGCCGCCGGCCATCACACGATCGACGTCTCGATGGACGGGTATCGATCGGTCCACCAGAACCTCGACGTTCGGGGCGGCTCGCGCCCCGATCTCCAACATCTCGCTCGAGCAGGGCGCGGCCACGCCCGCAGCGGCAGTCGCCACGACGGGCGCAGCGGCGGCGAGCACCACCACGGCGAGCACCGGGTCGGGCTCCCACCCCGAGAACGGCGAGGGACTGGCGGCGAGCACGGGCGGGCACACGAGCACCACCGACACGAGCGGGCATGGGGTCACCGCTGCTGAAGCGGCCCCCACCCAGAGCCCGGCCGCATCCTCGATGACCACCGAGCCGTCGACCACGGAGCAGGAGGGCGGCGGCCTGTCGACCGGTGTGGTCGTCGCGGGCGTGGCGACGGGCGCCCTGCTGATCGCCACGGTCGTCACCGGCGTCGTGGCGCTCGGGGCCAACAGCACCTTCAACGACGACGTGGCCGCGTCCAACGATCCCATGCGTAGCGCGGCGGACCGGGCCGCCGCACGGAGCGACGGGCTCGATGCGGCGAGCCGCGCCAACACGTTCGCGACCCTGAACGACGTCTTCCTCGCGGCGACCGTCGTCGGGGCAGCCGTGACGACCTACTTCTTCCTCACCCAGCACGGTGGGAGCTCGACCGAGAGCGCGCGGGCGAGCGCCGGCGACATCCTCGTATCTCCAGCGGCAGGGCGTCACGGCGGGGGCATGGTCGTCCGGGGCACGTTCTGATGGGCGGCTTCCGATGCTGAAGCGATCCACGTTCCTCGTCGCCCTGATCTTCGCGGCCTCCGCCTGCAGCGCGATCGTGCACCCGGACGAGGGCCGCCTCGGCGGGACGGACGCGGGGCACGGGAGCGACGGCGGGCAGCGTGTCGATGCGGGCTCGCCCTGCGGCATGAGCTGCGACGACGGCGTCGCGTGCACGGTCGACACCTGCCAGGCCGGTCACTGCGTCCACATGGGGGACGCCGCCATGTGCGGCCCGGGGCAGCGGTGCGACCTGTCTACCGGCTGCACCACGGCCGGCTGCTCCGGCCCTAGGGACTGCGACGACGGCAACCCCTGCACCAACGACATGTGCAACGCGGGGACCTGCGCGAACGTGCCCTCGCCCCGCGGCACCGCCTGCAACGCCGGCTACTGCACGATGGGCGCCCAGTGCGATGGGAGCGGCGTCTGCGGAGGCGGCACACCCAGGAGCTGCGACGACGGTGCCGCCTGCACGAGCGACAGCTGCGACAACGCGGCCGGGCACTGCGTCCACACGCCCGACGACACCGTGTGCGACGACGCCATCGACTGCACCGCCGACCAGTGCCAGCCGGATGCGGCCATGGACTCGAGTGGCTGCGTCCACACCCCCGACGACACCGTGTGCGCGAGCGGCTACTGCATGACCGGCGGCCGATGCGACCCGACCGTCGGTTGCACCGGCGGCACGGCGCGCAATTGCGTGGACGGCGACCAGTGCACGGCGGACACGTGCTCGGAGGCCGCCATGATGTGCCTCCACGCGCCGCGCGACGACGACGGCGACGGCTATCCCCTGGCGAGCACCGGGACGCGTGCGTGCCCAGGTGGCACCGACTGCAACGACAGCGACCCGAGCGCCTATCCCGGAGCGCCCGAGATTTGCAACGGCCGTGACGACGACTGCGACGGCTACGTGGACGAGAGTTGCATCACGGCGCCGGGCGACACGTGCAGCGACGCGCAGCCCATTCCCCTGACGGGCGGCAGCGGCACGGTGCGCGGCGTGCTGTCGAACTACCAGGACGACTACGACACGAGCTGCGGCGATCCCATGGGCGGCGGTCCCGACGTGGTCTACTACGTCGACGTCACGTCCCTGTCCGACGTCGAGATCGACACGATCGGCAGCGACCCCTCCACCGACACCGTGCTCGCCGTCGGCACGACGTGCAGCGGCGACGGTCTGCGTGCCGCGTGCGACGACGACATCGACCAGGGCCGTGTCATCCAGAGCCGGATGTGGATCCACCGCTTCGGACACCGTACCGGCTCGACCCCGGAGCGGCTCTACATCCTGGTCGACGGCTACCGAAACGGCGTGGTGGGGCCCTACACGCTGAACGTCCACGTGCAGCCCGCTACCGCCGACACGTGCACCATGCCCATCGACATCAGCGGCGGCGGTGCGCTGGTGGGCGTCATCGGCACGGTCATGGGTGGCGAGACCGGCAGCTGCCAGGGCGGCAGGGCGCGGAGCGCGTCGGAAGGCGTCGCCACCCTGCGCGGGCCAATATCCGGCAGCGTGACCCTGAACGCCTTCGCCTCCTCGTTCGACCCCGACCTCTACCTTCGCTCGGCTCCCTGCGGAAGCGGCACCGAGCTCGCATGCCAGCACGGCGGCCCGATCGGGGGAGGCGCCAACGAGGCAAGCCTCATGACGTCGACGACGCTGGGCAACCGCTACTACGTGTTCGTCGACGGCGCCGCCCTCAACGACGAGTACCTCCTCTCCTACAACCCCTGAAGCCCACCGCACGGGCACCGAAGGCGAGCCCGGCGCCGAGCCACGCGAAGCGTCGAGGGGGGGTCTCGGAGGGTCTCCCGCCGGGAGGACTACGGGCGGGGGTCGGCGGGTGGATACAGCGAGATCCGAGCGGGTCCCACCCAACCCGGAAACGCCGGGCTCAAACCTCGAAGTCCCCCTGCTCCAAGATCTCCACGACCCGATACAAGAACGCGTTCGCCTTCACCCCGTCCACCACGCGGTGGTCGTAGGTCAGGGCCATGTGCATGACGGGGTGGATCGCCATCAGGTCCTCCCCGTCGTGCTCGATGACGACCACCCGCTTCTTGATGGTGCCCATCCGCAGGATCGCCACGTTGGGCTGGGAGATGATCGCACCGCCGACCAGGTTGCCCTTGCGGCCGGGGTTCGAGACGGTGAAGGTCTTGGCGGTCAGGTCGTCGGGCTTGAGCTTGCCATCGCGCGCCTTGACCGCCAGCTCGTCGATCGCACGCGACAGCCCCTTGATGGTCAGGTCGTCGGCGTTGCGGATGACGGGCACCACGAGCCCCTGGTCCGTGTCGACGGCGATGCCCAGATTGATGTCGGCGAGCTTGACGAAGGCGTCGTCGAGCACGCGCGCGTTGAGCTCCGGGAGCTCGCGCAGGGCACGGCAGGTCGCTGCCGAAGCGAAGGAGAGGTAGGTGAGGCCGATGCCCTCCTTCTTGTACTGCGCCTTGTGGGCCTCCCGGAGCTTCGCCGTCGCCGAGAGGTCACACTCGGCGAGCGTGACCACGTCCGGGGCCACGTGCTTCGAGTAGAGCATGTGGTCGGCGATGATGCGGCGTCGCCGGGTGAAGGGGACGACCTCGTCGCCAGGCTTGGCCTGGTAGGGCGGAAGCTGGAACGCGCCGTAGGGGCCCGTCCGGGGCATCGGGTCCCACGCCTGGGGAGGGCCCGCCGTGGCCGGCGCCGCTGGACGCGCTCCCGCCGCCGCCGGACGGAACCTCCTGGGGTCCCGCAGCCGGCGTCCGGGCGGCCCGGGGCGGGGTCACCTCGATGTGCTCGGTGGCCGGAAGAGTCGCGCGGAGCACGTCCTCGCGTGTGACCCGTCCGGCGGCGCCCGTTCCCCGCACCTGGCCCACGTCCACCCCCCGCTCACGCGCCAGCTTGCGGACCGACGGCGAGGTGAGGGCATGGGTGAGACGCGCCTCCGCCTCATCCGACGGCGCAGCCTCCAGCGAGGGCGCCCCGTTGTCGCCCGCCGCGCGGGCCGGTGCCCCGGCCGTGGCCGTCGCGCTCTCGTCAATCTCGCACAGGGCGTCGCCCACGGCGATCGTCTGGTCCACCTCGACGAGGCGCTTGATCACGACACCGGACACGGGGGCCGGCACCTCCGCGTCGGCCTTGTCGGTCAACACCTCGACCAGGGGCTGGTCTTTCTTGACGGCCTGGCCCTCGTCGACCAACCACTTGCCAATGGTGCCCTCGACGACGCTCTCGCCGAGCTGGGGCATCGTCACCTTCGTCGTCATGCCCTCTCCTCAGTCAGTCGGGGTGTCGCGCGTTGTACAGCCATCATACGGCGGCCGCAACGGTAGGATGCCCCGAATCGCCCCCCGGCGACCCGGCCGGCGTTGCACGCTCGGGGGTGCCGGCGCATCCTGCCTCGGCGAATGGTGGACTTGGAAGAGCGCGCGGTACGGCGGGACAAGGGCTTCGTGGTGCGGCTCGTCGTGCTGCTCCTCTGCGGCGCCGTGGTCGGCGCCATCGTCTACGCGGAGCTGACGAGCACGGCCGTGGGAGGGTGCGCCGCCCACACCTTCGGCGGGGCGACCAGCACCGGGGCAGCCGATTCCGGTGCCGGGGGACGCGCCTCGCCCGGCAGGTGATTGGCAGCGGGCGGCGGCACGGGTAGATTGGCGGTCATGATCGACACGCTCGACCGGGAAGACCGCCTGCGGCTGATGAAGTTCGTCTGCTCCTTCGCCTGGGCCAATCTGGAGATCCGCGAGGACGAGCGTCGCTTCGTCGCGCGACTCGTCGAGACCCTCGACCTCGACGAGGACGAGGTCGCGCAGGTCGAGCAGTGGCTCGAGGTCCCGCCGCCCGCCGAAGAGCTGGACCCCGCGGAGATCCCGCGGAACCACCGCAAGCTCTTCATCGACGCCGCGCGCGCCATGGTCATGGCCGATGGGGAGATCGACCCCGACGAGGTCGAGAACCTGGCCCTGTTCGAGATGCTGATGAAGTGATCGGGGGCCCCGGATCGCGCACGGCGATCCCCTCGCCCCCGGTTCGGGCTCGGATCGCAACCGACCCGACTTACACGTCCCGGTGCGCACGCACGAGGCAGTCGATGGCGACGACTGTGCCCGCGTCGGACTCGACCGGCCGCTCCACCGTGCCGGCCGTCTCGACCACCAGGTCGCCGAGCTCGCCGCACACGCGCTCCCCGGTGTAGAGCACGACCGGATCCTGGGGACCGCCGACGCCCCCTTTCAGGTTTGCCAGGTCGTGACCGACGAGGAGGAACGTGCCACCGGGTGCGACCGCCGCCGCGGCTCGCCGCAAGATCGGCGCGAGCCGAAGCCAGGGCAGGTGCAGGTAGAAGAGGGCGACCAGGTCGAAGGCCCGCGTCGGGGGAATCCCACGACGTCAGGTCCGCTTGTTGGAAGCGCACCTCGACATTCCGCTCCCGGGCGAGCTGCCGTCCCTTGTCGAGCGCCACGTCGGAGAAGTCCACGGCGAGCACGTCCCAGCCGCGCTCGGCGAGCCACACGGCGTTGCGCCCCTCACCGGCAGCCAGGTCGAGGGCGCGCCCGGGGGCCAGTGCCTCGACCTCGGAAACCAGGAAGCGGTTCGCCTTCGCGGTCCACAATAGCTCGGAGCCGGCGTAGCGCGCGTTCCATGCATCGCGATCCATCGCGAGCATGTAGCCCCCGAGCCCCCGACACGCCAGCCGCCCCCGCCCCGCTGTATGCTGTTTTACATACGTACACGGGGCCGCGGCACGCCTTCGCAGCATCTGGCCTGCATGCGTTCGGTGCTTAGGTACGGTGCATGGAGCCGACTCACGTGGAACCGCGCCCCTCCGAACGAAGCGGGCACGGGCTCATTCGCGCCTTCGATACGTTGACCAAGGACGACGTGGGGGTGGCCGGCGGCAAGGGAGCCAACCTCGGGGAGCTGACCCAGGCGGGCTTCCCGGTGCCGGCCGGATTCGTGATCCCCGCATCCGCCTACCTGGCGGCCCTCGACGCAGCCGGCGTGCGCAAGAAGCTGATGGAGATCGTCGGCGTGGTCGACCCGGAGGACAGCGGCGCGCTCGAAGCCGCCGTGAAGGAGCTCCGTCGCCTCGTCGGCGAGGCGGGTATACCCGACGCGATCCGCCGTCCGGTCCTCGACGCCTATCACGGCCTCGGACCGCAGGCGCGGGTGGCCGTGCGCTCGTCGGCGACCGCCGAGGACACGGTGGCGGCCTCCTTCGCGGGCATGAACGAGAGCTTCACCAACGTGTGCGGCGACGAGGAGCTCGTCGACGCGGTCGTGCGCTGCTGGCAGTCGCTGTGGGGCGCGCGGGTCGTGAGCTACCGGGCGACGCGGGGCTTCGGGGACGAGCCCGCCATCGCGGTCGTGGTGCAGCTCATGGTGAGCTCGGAGCGCGCTGGCGTGATGTTCACGGCGGACCCCGCGACCGGCGACCGTGGCCGCCTCGTGATCGAAGGGGCCTTCGGGCTCGGCGAGGTCGTGGTGGGCGGCCAGGTCGAGCCCGACACCTATGTGGTCTCGAAACAGGGCCAGATCCTCGAGCGGCGGATCGGAACCAAGGACCACAAGGTGATCCGGGGTCCGGACGGCCACGACCAGCGCGTGGACGTACCACCCGAGGAGCGGAAGAGGCCGGTGCTGAGCGACGCGGAGATCGGTGCGCTCGCCGATCTGGGCGCGCGCATCGAGGCGCACTACGGCGCGCCCCAGGACGTGGAGTGGGCGGGCGAGGGCGGTCACCTCTTCATCGTGCAGTCGCGCCCGATCACCACACGCCTGCGCGGAACCGGAGCCGGTGGGCCGACCGAGACGGAAGCGCAGGGTGAGACGGCCGAGGCCGAAGAGCGCGTGCTCGTCCGAGGCCTCGCCGCTTCGCCCGGGCGCGCGATCGGCAAGGTTCGCGTGCTCGCGTCGCCCGCGGACGGCGACAAGCTCGCCGAAGGCGAGATCCTGGTGGCGACCATGACGAGCCCCGACTGGGTCCCGACCCTGCGGCGCGCCGCCGCGCTCGTCACGGACCAAGGCGGCATGACCTGCCACGCAGCCATCGTGAGCCGCGAGCTCGGCATCCCGTGCATCGTCGGCACCGACGAGGCGACGCGCGTGCTCAGCGACGGCCAGGTCGTGACCGTCGATGCCCGGCGCGGCGTCGTGCTCGAGGGCGAGGTACGCGCGGAGGCCCGCGTCCGGGCCGGTGCCTCGACCGGTGCCGCGCCCGTCGCCGCCATCGAGCCCCTGGCCACCCACCTCTACGTCAATCTGGCCATCGCCGACCGGGCCGAGGAGGTGGCGGCGATGCCAGTGGACGGCGTAGGCCTTCTTCGCGCGGAGTTCATGATCGCCGATGCCCTCGGCGGCCAGCACCCGAAGAAGCTCATCGCCGACGGCAAGAGCAAGCAGTTCGTCGAGAAGATGACGGCCTCGCTCCTGCGCATCGCCCGCCCCTTCGCACCGCGGCCGGTCATCTACCGGACCTACGATTTCCGCACCAACGAGTTCCGCGCGCTCGAGGGGGGCGAGCAGTTCGAGCCGCACGAGGACAACCCCATGATCGGCTACCGGGGCTGCTACCGCTACGTGCGCGACCCGGCCCTGTTCGATCTCGAGCTCGATGTGCTGGCGCGTGTACGAGACGAGTCGCCGAACGTGCACGTGATGATCCCCTTCGTGCGCACGCGGTGGGAGCTCGAGGCGTGCCTCGAGCGCATCGACAAGCACCGGCTGGGCCGGCAGCGGGGCCTACTGCGCTGGGTCATGGCGGAGGTGCCGTCGGTCGTCTACCGCATCCCCGACTACGCCAAGCTCGGCATCGACGGCGTGTCCATCGGCTCGAACGACCTGACCCAGCTGATGCTGGGCGTCGACCGGGACTCGGAGATCTGCGCCGAGCTCTTCGACGAGTCGGACGATGCGGTGCTCTGGGCCATCGAGCAGATCATCCGGGCGTCGCGCGAGAACGGCCTCACCTCGTCGCTCTGCGGCCAGGCGCCCTCGAACCATCCGTCCTTCGCCGAACACCTGGTCCGCTTCGGCATCACCAGCATCTCGATCAACCCGGACAGCGTGCAGCGGGCGCGGGAGGTCATCGGCTCGGCCGAGCGGCGCTTCCTGCTCGAATCCGCCCGCACCGACGGCGACCGCCATCACCGTGCGCATCACGGATCGCGGAGCCACGACTGACATCAGGGGGCTCGGCGACATCCGGCACGGGCTCAGCGTTCGGCGACACCGTAGCCGGTCGAGAAGTACGCGATCCGGCCCGTGTCGTCCCGCACGAAGAACGCGTCGTCGTCGAAGCCGTAGGTGGGGTCGTAGAAGTAGAACGCGTCGGGCCCTTCGGGCGTGAGATCGAATTGGAGCCCGACGCTGCCGCCGAGGGACGCGTGGAGGCCCGTCGCGATGCTCGTGATCTGCACGGTCCCGACGACGCCCGCACGGTCCTGGTAGGTCCCCGTGTAGTCATCGGGGTGCACGGAGGCTCGGGTCCCATGAGCCGTATTCCGGAGGCGGGACGGCGGCGAGCTCGGAGAGGGCCCAGTCGTGGACCTCCTCTGGGAAGTAGGCGTCGGAGTTCACGAGGGTGACGATCGCGAAGCCGGCCTCGGGCACCACCTGCATGTACAATCCGAAGCCGCCCACGCTCCCGGAGTGGCTCAGCACCGTCTTGTCGCCGTCGTGCTCCACCTCGAGGCCCAGGCCGTAGTAGCTCTGCGGGTCGGCGTGGGGCGGCGCGGCGACCATGCGGTCGTAGCTGGCGGAGGAGATGACCCCCGTGCCGTGGTGGATCAGCATGCGCGCGACCGTCGCGAGATCGCGCGCGCTCATCCACGCGCCCCCCATGGGACCATACCAGGGCGCGCCGTAGTACGAATCGTTGGGACCGAGGGGAGGCATCCCACTCGTGTGCCCCTTCGACACGTTCGAGTCCGCAGCGACCCGCGCGATCGTCAGGGTGGAGCGGGTGATGCCGAGCGGCGTGAGCACACGCGACTCGACGATGGACGGGAAGGGCTGGGAGGTGGCGAGCTGCAGGGAGAGGCCCGCCAGCGAGTACCCCTCGTTGCTGTAGTTGAAGATGAGGCCCGGCGGCGACCAGAGCGGGACGCTCGCGTTGGCGCGGAAGAAGCCCTCGAGAGCCTCGTTCGAGTAGTCGGCATCCGGGATCTCGACGGGATAGCCGGCGCGGTGGGCGAGGAGCTCCGCGAGCGTGAACGGCCGGTCGTAGGGCGCCGTCGTGTTGACGAAGGGAACCAGCGTGTCGAAGGGCGCGTCGAGATCGATCGTGCCGTCGTCGACGAGGGTGAGCGCCGTGAGGGCGGTCAGGGTCTTGGTGATGGACGCGATCTGGAAGAGCGTGTCGCCGTCGACCGCGCTGGACGTGCCGCGCTCGCGGACGCCGACGCCGGCCGCCTGGATCTCGTGACCGCTTGCGACCATGGCGATGGCGCCCCCCGGGACGTCGTTCGCCGCGAGGGCCATGCGGAACCGGTCCACGAGTCGTCGAACCGCGCGGATGGATCGGGCGGAAGCACGGTACCCGCGTCCGTGTCCGGCGAGACTGTTCCCGCGTCCGTGCCCGGCCGTGGACTGCCGGCATCGCTCATGGAAGACACGGGCCGCGTGTGACCCGATGTGCCGGCACCCGGGACGCACGCCGACACCAGGCAGCACGCAACACCGAGCATCGCGGGGACCAGGCATCGGCGGGGCGTGGGGTCGAGTAGTCCCATGTGGGACCGGGCACTTGCACGCCGCGTGCCGCAAGCTCGCCGAACGCCTCGTCACGGGCAGCGGACGCACGCGTTCACCGCGAAGCGGGCAGGTGGCGGCTCGAAGAGGCACGCGACCCCGGGACCGATGGGGAGCGCGACATGCTCCGCGGATCGATGGGGAGCACGACGTGCTCCCCGGATCGATGCGAAACGCGAAGGGCTCCCCTACCCGCTGCAGCTCCCGTCGTGGCTGATGGCGTGGGCGGAGGAGTCGCCTGCGCAGCGCAGGTCGCAGGTCGCATCGCTCGAACAGCTCACCGAGCAGGAGCCAGTGCAGGTGACGTGGCAGGTGGAGCCGCCCTCACAGCTCACGCTGCCGCTCGGGCCGACCGTGGTCGTGCAGTCCGAGCCGTTCTTGCAGTCGATGCTGCACGAGTCGCTGCACGTCCCGTCGCAGACGCTGTTGTCGTTGCAGGCGAGCGAGCAACTCCCCGAGGGGCCGCAGGTGCTCGGCGAAAAGCTGCACGCCGATCCGGCCGGGCACATGCAGCTCGACGAGCCGCTGCACGTGACGGGCATACCGGGGGTCGTGCTGCTCGAGCAGCCGGACGGCACGACCCCGATCGAGAGGATGCAGAAGAGAAGAACGAAGGCGCGTGTGAAGTGCATCCGGTCGGCTCCTTCACGCGCCGTGCCACCGCCGGCGTGCGGCGCGAGCGCCGGTCTATCGAGGAAACCATCGCCTTTCGATCCGCTGGACGGCGACGCCACCCTGCAACCCGCTGCACACTGTGCGTGGCGTTCACGCCGCTCCGTCACCGCGGACGACCGTGTCCTCGAACGCGCGCCGATCAATCGCCGCGAAGGAACTTCGGGATCCACCGCCGGAAGCCCGTGGGCTTGTCCTCGTCCTCCACGAGCAGCTCGACGAGGCCCGACTGCTCCTCGGGGATGGAGCCCTCCAACGCCGGGTCCTGCGTCCGCTCTCCGATGCCGAGCTCGGTGCGAGCCGACTGCACCGTCCGCGCGATGAGCGCGTAGAGGTCCTCGTCGACGCGGTGACCCTTGAGCACGTCGCCCAGGCAGCGGGCCATGTCGCGCGTGTCGGCGAAACGATCCGCCGGGTCGACCGCCAGGGCACAGTGCACCAGCTCGCAGAAGTCCTTCGGCAGGCCGTCGCGTACGTCCTCGAGTCGAATCCACCTCCGCGTTCGCCACGCGTTTGTACGTCTCGTAGTCCGTCGGGCCCGCGAAGGCGCGCCGACCGGCGAGCGCCTCCCAGAGGACCGTACCGGCCGCGAACTGATCACTGAGCGGCGTGGGCCGGCCGCCACGCACGATCTCCGGCGCCAGGTAGGCGAGCTTGCCCTTCGCCATGCCCGGATCGGTGTCGTCGATGGACCGGTCACGCGTGAAGGACAGGCCGAAATCGATGATCTTCGCGCGGCCGTCGTCGCTGATGAGGACGTTGTGCGGCGAGATGTCCCGGTGGACGATGGGCTCGGCCTTGCCCTCGTCGGTCACGCGCTCGTGGGCGGCGGCGAGGCCCCGCAGCACGCCGATGCCGATGGCGGCCATCAGCTCCCAGCGCGTCGGTCGCGTAGCTACCTCGCGCACGTAGCGGAGGTAGGTGGCGAGGTCCACGCCATGCACCCACTCGAGGACCAGGTAGTACTGCTCGTCCTCGCACAGGAAGTCGAAGACCTGGGCGATGTTCGGGTCGGCCAGGACCGAGCCGATGCGCGCCTCTTCCTCGAAGAGGTCGCGGTAGAGCTGCTGCTCTGCCAGGTGCGCGTGCATCTGCTTGACGGCGACTGTCCGCCGGAACCGCCCCGGGCCGTGGTGGACCGCACGCCACACGGCCGCCATGCCGCCGCGCCCTGCGACCTCGACCAGCTCGTAGCGTCCGCCGATCCTGCCCGGAGGCCGGGGGGGCGGCGGAATCGACGACAGGGGAACCTTGCGCACGGCGATCGATCCTAGTCGATCCGGCGCCGGAGGCGAATGTCGATCGTGCGGGCTCGGGTTGGCGTTTTCGGCGACTGCAAGCGGCGCATGATACGCTCGGCCCGTGATGCGCACGCTCCGCTTGGCGGCCGCGTGGTGGGTCGTGATGATCCTCGTCGCCTCCTGCGGCCGCATCGGCTTCGCGCCGCTCAGGGAGAACGCCGACGGCTCGGTTCCGGGGGCGGAAGGCGGGAGCACCGACGCCGGTCAGGGCGGCGACGCCTCGGGACGGGACGGCTCGGGCTCGATGGGTGGAGGCTGCACGGAGCCGGCCCGTCCCGACGTCTCCACGCCCGACCACGTGGTCGGCACCGGGACGCCGGCGAGCTGCAGCGAGGCCGCCCTACAGAGCGCGGTCTCGGCGGGCGGCATCGTCAGCTTCGACTGCGGCTCGACACCGCAGGTGATCACCTTGACCTCGGCGCTCACCGTGGCGAACGACACCGTCGTGGACGGGTCCGGGCAGATCACCCTCGACGGAAATCACGCCACGCGCATCTTCCACGTCGGCTTTCTCGGTGCCGCCCTCACGCTCGTGGGCTTGACCCTCGAGAACGGCAGCACGACGGACAACGGCGGCGCGGTCCTGATGGAGGGCGGCTCCCTCACGGTGTTCGACAGCACGTTCGAGAGGAACACCGGCCCCGTCATGAGCCCGAGCGCCGGCGGCGGCGCCATCTCCGCGGCGCAGAACGTGACCGTCGCGCTCTACGGAACCACGTTCACCCAAAACGAGTCGGCCAACGGCGGCGCGATCCAGGTTTGGAGCAGCCTCACGGCGGTGCACACCACGTTCACGATGAACGCGGCGACCGGCACGGGCGGATCCACGGACGAGGGCGGTTTGGGCGGTGCCATCATCTCGGTCGGAACCATGGCGGACAACGCGTTCTGCGGCGTCACGATGGCCAACAACAGGGCCGGCACCCTCGGCGGTGCGTATCACCGGGTAGCGATCGACAGCACCGGAAGCGACCTCTTCGAACAGTCGAACATCGTCGGCAACCTAGCGCCTTCGGCCGGGGGCCTCTACATCCAGGACATCCCCGTGACGCTGCGCCAGGTCACCATCGCCAACAATCAGAGCAGCGGCACGGGCGGCGGCCTCTTCTACGTCGGAAGCGTCGGTCCCTTCGACGCCCAGAACGTCACGGTGGCACAGAACGCGACCGAGACCGGCCTCGGCGGGGGGCTCTTCCTCAGCGACGCGCCCGGGACCATCGCCTTCAGCACCATCGCGGACAACTCGGCGGCCTGCAG
The DNA here is from genome assembly GCA_963830115.1 of uncultured delta proteobacterium. Taxonomy (GTDB): domain Bacteria; phylum Myxococcota_A; class Polyangia; order Polyangiales; family CAWHLB01; genus CAWHLB01. Next base: position 181,001 of record CAWHLB010000018.1, on the reverse strand, counting down.
CACGTGCTGGGCCGCCGCGATCAGCGGCGGGCAGAACATCACGCTGATCGCGTCGCTCATCTCGGACAACCAAGCGGTCGGACCGAGTGAGCCCATGAGCTGTGGGACGCCGCTCATGGACGGCGGCAACAATTTTCAGTGGCCGGTCATGCGGAGCGACGGCGGCTCCGACGCCCCGGGTGCGCTCTGCGCGGCGGGCGCCACCGTGGAGGGCTCGATGCTCGGTCCGCTGACCGGCCGGACCGGTCCCGCCGGCACGTTCCTGGTCGAGGTGCCCCAGGCCACGAGCCCCACCGTCGGGGCCGTCACGTCGGGCTGCCCGGCCGTCGACCAACTCGGCAACTCGAGGCCCACGCCGTGCACCGCCGGCGCCGTGGAGCCTTGATCGCGCGCGAACGAACGGACGCGGTACGCGGCGATCAGTCGAAGCTGTACTGGACCTGTGCGTTGAACACCGGGCCGACGCTCTGCACACCGTTGAGCGCATCGATGACTGGGATCTGGACCCATAGGTGAACCCACAGGCCGTCGGCGATGCGCACGAGCGTGCCCGGCGACAGGGACAGGAGGAGTCCGCCGGTGTTGACCTGCGCGTCGCCGTCCGCCGTGTCGTGCCCGTTCTCGCGGCCGTCGATGCCGAGCTCGCCCGCGAGCCACGGCCAGGGCTGCACCGTTCCCCGCACGGCCCAGAGCAAGGCCGGCGCGTACTGATAGCCGTAGCTGCTCGTCGAGTGCACCTGACCGCTCACGCTCGCGAAGAGATTCCACGGATTGCGGTGGAAGGCGTACTGCATTCCGGCGTACATTCCGAAGGCGCCGGTCCCCAGCTGGGCGTGGTCGTCGATGCGCACGCCGGCGACCGTGGTTCCGTTCGGCCCCGTCGGCAGCGTGGAACCCGCGAAGAGCGCCAGGTCCTGCCGGCTCATGTGCGCCCAGCTCACGTGCTCCCAGAGGAAGTAGCGCGCGCCCAGGTCCAGGTCGCCCAGGCCGTACTGCGTCGACCGCTCCTCCGCCACGTTGCCGCCGGTCAAGCGCCACGCCTTGCGCTCGAGGGGCACGCGCAGGACGAGGTTGAGCCGATCGATTGGGCTGTACACCGCCATCGGCGTCAAGGTCATCTGCTCGAGGGCCTCGGTGCGCGTCGGCTCGTCGTCGCTCTGCGCCGTCGCCGTCAGGTACTGGAAGCCGAGGGCGAGGCGCAGGCTTTGGGGCATGGGCTCGGACGAGGCGACGTCGACGAGCGGATTGCCGCAGCCGCAGACCGAGCAGGCCTCGGCGGTCCCAGGCACGCCCCAGGCCAGGGCCAGGGCCGCGACGAGGAAGCCGGCGAAGGGGCCGACCCGCAGGCGCGGCGCCAAGAGGGGCTGGCGCGAAATGCGCATGAATCCCAAAGTAGGCCCAGTCGGGCGAACGACCATGCGGCACGTTGTCGCACGGTCCGATGCACCCCACCGAAGCCCCACGATGCGCCGCCCCGCCCCCCTCGTCCGCGCGCCCGACGCCCAGTCCCTCGACTTCGCCTGGCTCGTGCGGCTGCGGTGGATCGCCGTCACGGGCCAGCTCGTCACCCTCGTCGCCGTCTCGCGTCTACCAGGCCTTCGCCTTCCCCTCGGCCCCCTGCTCGTCGTCGTCGGCCTCACGGCCCTCAGCAACCTGGCCCTCGCCCTGTGGCGTCGCCGCCATCCCCAGGTGCCCGAGGCCGCCATCGGCGCGGTGCTCCTGCTCGACGTGGGATTGCTCACAGCCTTGCTCTGGCTGTCGGGCGGCCCCTACAACCCCTTCAGCTTTCTCTACCTCGTGCACGTGGGCCTGGCCGCCGCGATCCTCCGACCGGCCTTCATCTGGACGATTGTCGTCAGCGCCGCCGCGGCCTTCGGCTCGCTCTTCCTGCTCCGGTCGCCACCCTTGATGCAGGGCATGGACGCCGCGGCGCACCTGCGCCTGCACCTGCACGGCATGTGGGTCGCCTTCACCGTGTCAGCAGTCACCATGGCCTTCTTCGTCGGCCGCGTGCGACGGGCCCTCGTCGAGCGCGACCGGGCCCTGGTCGAAGCGCGCGAGCGAGGCGTCCGGGCCGAGCGGCTCGCGTCCCTCGCTACCCTCGCGGCCGGCGCCGCCCACGAGCTGTCGACACCCCTCGGCACCATCGCGGTGGTCGCACGCGAGCTCGAGCGCCAGCTCGACGGGGCAACCGTGGCAGGCGCAGCCGACGACGCACGCCTCATCCGCGACGAGGTCAACCGCTGCCGCCGCATCCTCGACCACCTGGTGAGCGACGCCGGCGAGAGCGCCGGCGAGCCCTTCCGGTCGACCGACCCGGAGAGCGTGGCACGTGCGGCGCTCGACGCGTCACCCCACGGCGCCTCGGTACGCATCGAACGCGCCGAAGGCCCTCGGGCGCCCCTCATCTCGGTCCCGCCACGCGCCCTGTCCCAGGCGCTCCGCGGCCTCGTCGACAACGCCGTCGAAGCCGCCGGCCCGGGCGGTCACGTCGTCGTCCAGGTCGGCACCGAGGGCGACAGACGCGTCTTCTGGGAGGTCGCGGATGAGGGGCCCGGCATGGACGCCGAAGCGCTCGCGCGGGCGGGCGAGCCCTTCTTCACGACGAAGGCCCCGGGACGCGGCATGGGCCTCGGTCTGTTCCTCGCGCGCACCCTCGCCGAGCGGCTCGGCGGCGAGCTGACCATCGTGTCGGCCCCGCGCGAGGGCACCCGCGTGCGCATCGGCGTCCCGGCCCCTGCGACACCACGCCGCATTGACCCGACCTCGGAGCGCACGTCAGGGTGAGCTTCGTGCCCCGCTCGATCCTGGTCGTGGACGACGACGACGTGCTCCGCCCGCGCCTCGTGCGTGCGCTGCGCGACCGGGGCCTCGAGGCCGTCGGGGCCGAGGGCTGTGCCGCGGCGCGCGCCTGCACGGCCGAGCGCGCCTTCGACCTGGCGGTCGTGGACCTGCGCATGGGCGACGGGTCGGGCCTCGACTTGGTGCGCGACATCCTGAGCGACGCGCCCGAAACCCGCGTCGTGGTGCTCACCGGATACGGCAGCATCGCGACCGCGGTTGAAGCCATGCGCCGGGGCGCGACGAGCTACGTGCCCAAGCCCGCCGATGCCGACGAGATTCTGCGCGCCCTCGACGCGCCAAACGACGGGGCGGAGCCAACCGCGGCGGAAGACGAGCCCGACGCCCCCTCCCTCGCACGGGCGGAATGGGAGCACCTGAACCGCGTCCTCACGGACTGCGGCGGCAACATCTCCGAAGCCGCCCGACGCCTCGGCATCCACCGCCGCTCCCTGCAGCGCAAGCTGCAGAAATACCCGCCTCCCAAGTAGGCGCCTCCGATTGGACGCAGTACCTTCCAGGCGCCATGCTCTACGCAGCTCATCCGCGATCCGAGCGGGGCCCGCGCAGCCCTCACCGAGCTGTCAGTTTGCTCGGTGACCACCTTCCATCCCGACGATGGCCTGCCCCAAGCCCGGACCCCGGTCGACTTCTTCCTGCGCCTCCACGCCGATCGCATCACCTTCCTGTCGATGCACACGCAGCGCTCGGAGCCCGTGGACATGGGCACCCGAACGACCCTGGTCGACGCGGCCATCGGCGTGCTCGACGGCGGCGACGAAGAGGAAGCGCCGGACACCGCCGTCGGCCGGTCCATCACGCGCGTCGAGCTCCGCGCCGACGTGCCCGTGCTCGGGGACGGCCTCACCCACCCACCGTTCGTGATCCTGGCCGTCAACCATTGTGCCCACGGCGGGGCCGAGCGCGCCGACTGGCTCGCGCTGCTCGACGCCATCGAGGCGCTCCTCGGGCCACGCCTCGCGCCCCCGGATTGCGAGCACCTGCACTTCCTGCGCGCCCACTTCGTTCCATCGAGCTGAAGCCGTCGGCCCGTCTCGACGGCCGCACCCTCGTGGTCAGCTCGGGACGAGGTCCGCGCTCTCCGGCCACAGGGCGAGCAGCACTTCCCCGAGGGCAGCGGGCTTGACCAGGTGTTGGTCGAAGCCCACGGCGCGCGAGCGCAGGCGGTCCCTCTCTCGGCCGTAGCCCGTGATCGCCACGAGCCGGAGCGCGGTGCCGTGCTCGTCGCGCAGCCGCTCCGCCAGCTCGTAGCCGTCCATCACGGGCAGGCCGAGGTCGAGCAACGCCACGTCCGGCTCGAATCCTCGCGCCCGCTCGATCGCCGTCGGCCCGTCGTGAGCGACGATCACGTCGTGGCCCGCGCGCCTGAGCGCGACGACGAGGAGGCCGGCCGCGTCCTGGTTGTCGTCGACGACCAGAACGCGCAACGGCGGCCGGGCCGGCAGCGCGGGTGCCTTGCGGGTGGAAGCGGCATCGAGCCGGCCCAGGGCGGGCAAGCGCACCACGACCTCCGTCCCGGCGCCGGGCCCGTCGCTGTGCGCGGTGATCTCGCCTCCGTGCAGCTCCACCAGGTGCCGCGCGATGCTCAGGCCGAGGCCGAGCCCTCCGGCGGACCGCGCGATCGACTGGGGCGCCTGGGTGAAGAGGTCGAAGACCCGCGGCAGGAGGTCGGCGGGGATGCCCGCGCCATCGTCGGTGACGCGCAGGACGACGGTGTCGCCTTCCCGCTCGCCGCCCACGCGGATGACGCCGCCGGGGTCGGTGTACTTGGCCGCGTTGGTCAGGAGGTTCGTCACGACCTGCGTCAGGCGATCCTCGTCGCCCTGGACGTAAAGCGTGGTCCGGGGCACCTCCGAGACGAGCCGGTGGTGCCGTGCTTCCACCAGCGGTGACGTGCGTTCCACGCTCCGCGCCACCATGTCTGCGACGTCCACGACCCGCTCCTCGAGGAGGATCTTGCCGCTGGTCGCACGCGACACATCGAGCAAGTCGTCCACGAGGCGCGCCACGTGCCGCACCTGGCGCTCGATGATCTCGCGCTCGCGGCCGAAGGTGTCTTCGCTGTCGGTGGGCTTCATCAGCTCGAGCGCCGTGAGGATCGGCGAGAGGGGATTGCGCAGCTCGTGGCCGAGCATGGCGAGGAACTCGTCCTTCCGACGGTCGGCCGCCTTGGCCGCCGCATAGCCGCGGCGCGCCTCGACCACCGCGCGCCGGAGATCGGCCGCGGCGCGCTCACGGGAGATCGCCTGGGCGCAGTGTCGCGCGGTCACCATGAGAAACGCGCGCTCGTGGACGTCGATCTCGCGGGCGTCGTCGAATGCGAAGACGAGACCACCGAGGGTGTCGCGACGGGTCCCGATGGGCAGGCACGCGACGGAGGCGGCCCTCGGCAGGATGGGACGGACCTGCTCCTCCGATTCGGGGTAGCGGGCGCAGTACTGCTCGACGCGCTCGATCCACACGGGCTCGCCGCTGCGGACCGCATCGGTCATGGGCCCCTGGCCATCGATGGGGATCGTGACGAAGTCGGCGTCCTTGCCCTCGGGAAAGCCGCGGGCGTGCACCAGCCGAAGGTGTCGACCCGAAGGATTCGAGCAGCCATGCCGCCGCGAAGGAGGCCGCCATCGCGGCGAACCATCCGTCGACGACGACCTGCAGCACCTCCTCGTCGGAGCGCGCCGCCGACAGCTGCTCCGAGAGCATGAGCAGCCGCCTCGAGGCGCCGGCCACCTCCTCGGCCCGCCGGCGACCCGCGCGCTCGGCCTCGAAGAGCTGGGCCCGGGCCACCGCCTGGGCGCTCTGGCGGGCGATGGTCAGAAGGAGCCCCTGGTCCCCCTCGTCGACGGACCGCTCCTCGGCGAAGCACAGGGCGAGGGCGCCGATGGCCCGGTCCTCGACCTCGAGGGGAACGGCTGCGCAGGAGCCGAAGGGGGACGCGCTCCAGGCGAGGGTCGGGTATCGCTCGGTGCACTCGGCGTGGCTCGAGACCCACACGACCTGCCGGCTGCGGAGCACGTCGGCCGGAGGGCTCGGGACCTCGAGATCCACGGAGGCGATCGCGGTCGCGAGGCCGTCGGGCAAGCCCTCGGAAGCGACCGTCCTCAGATGGGTGCCCGTGTCGTCGAGCAACAGGACCGCCACGGCTGCGGCATCGAGGGCCATCCGTCCGTGCTGGGCCACCACCTGGGCCGTCTGCTCGAGCGTCACCGCGCCCGACAGAGCCGCTGCTACCGCCTGGATACGGGCGGCGCGTCCGACGGCGCGGTCGGCAGCCCGACGACCTGGTCTCCCGCGCCGCTCCCTCCGGGCTGCCTGCTCTCCCCTGACCACCATCTGAATGGGATCACGGATGGGTCTGCTATCTCACCGAGTCAACCGTCAGAGCAAAGAATTTCGCACGCGCCGCCTGACGCGCCGCGTCACCGCACGACGACCGCGCCCTTCAGCATGCCCATCCCGCAGGTGAATTGGATCGCCCCGGAATGGGTCGTGTGCATGGCGACCGCGACGGCCTGGTTCAAGGGTAGGGACTTCTTCACGTGCTCGGACGGGACGGCGATCTCGGTCCCGCACGTCCGGTCGGTCACGCGGCGGAAGACCAGGGTGAGTGGTTGTCCGGCGCGGGCTTCGATCCGGGACGGGTGATAGCCCGCGCCGTCCACCGTGACCTCCACCCGCCGAGGCGCACCGCTCGAGGACGACGGGGACGGCTTCGCGTTGCAGCCGAAGGCAAGCGCGGCGAGCGCGACCGAGAGGAGGAGATGCCTTGCGACGGTTCGGGTCATGACGGGTTGTCCACTTCAGAGGCGGCTGTCACGGGACCGGACGACGCCGCCTCGGAGCATCGCAACCGGCGTCGAAGCCGGGCCTCCTCCACCATGGAGTAGAGGACCGGTACAACGAAGAGCGTGATGAGCTGGATGCTCATGCCGCCGACGGACGGCAGGGCCATGGGCATCATCACGTCGGAGCCGCTTCCGCGTGCCACGATGACAGGCAAGAGCGCGATGATCGTGACCGCCGTCGTCATCAGGCAAGGCCGCACACGGCGCAGGCCGGCCTCGAGCGTGCGCGCGCGCACCTCGTCGACGGTCGATGGCGGCTCGGCGCGGAAGCGCTGCGAGAGATAGGTCGCCATGATGACGCCGTCGTTGGTGGAGACGCCGAGCAGGGCGATGAAGCCGATCCACACGGCGATCGACATGTTCACGGTGCCGACGCGGAAGAGCTCCCGCATGCTCGTCCCGAAGAGGGAGAAGTGCATGAACCAGGGCTGGCCGTAGGCCCACACGAGAAGGAAGCCGCCCGCCATGGCCACCGCGACCCCCGAGTAGATGATGAGGCTCGTGCTGATGCGCCGGAACTGCAGGTAGATGATCAGGAAGACCGTCGCGAGCGCGATGGGCAGGAGGATCGTCATGCGCTTCTGGCCGCGGACCGCGTTCTTGTAGCTGCCTGCAAACTCCCAGCTCACGCCGGGCGGCACGTGGAGATCGCCCGCGGCGACGCGCGCACGGATCGCCTTCTGCGCCTGCTCCACCGCGTCGACCTCGGAGATCTCCTTGCGCTTGTCGAACAGGACGTAGCTCGTGAGGAAGGTGTCCTCGGACTTGATGACCTGGGGGCCGCGCACGTAGCGGATGCGGGCGAGCTGGCCGAGGGGGATCTGCTGTCCCAAGGGCGTGGGGACGAGGACGCGCTCGAGGGCGTCGACGCTGTCACGCTCCTCGCGCATGTAGCGGACGCGCACCGGATAGCGCTCGCGCCCCTCGACCGTACGCGTGAGTGTCTCACCACCGAGGGCCACATCGAGGACGTTCGACAGCACACCGACCGACAGCCCGTAGCGCCCGAGGGCCTCCCTGTCGGGCACGATCTCCACGTACGGCTTGCCCACGACCCGATCGGCGATGACCGTCTCGGGGCTGAGGGCCGGGACCTTTTTCAGAATCGATTCGAGCTCGAGCCCGAACCGCTCGATGGCGTCGAGGCTCGGCCCGTGGACCTTGATGCCCATGGGCGCGCGCATGCCGCTCTGGAGCATGACGATGCGCGTCTGGATCGGCTGGAGCACCGGCGCGCTCGTCAACCCCGGCAGCGCGGCTGCCTTTGCGATCTCGTTCCAGATGTCGCGTGTCGTGTGGATCCGGGGCCGCCAGATGCGGACCTCGGTCCCGTCCTTGCCGGTCCGGTACTCGGACTTGTAGGTGATGAGGACCTCGAACATGGAGATGGGGGCCGGGTCGAGCGACGTGTCGGCGCGGCCGAGCTTGCCGACGACGCGGTCCACCTCCGGGATCTGGGCGATGGCTGCGTCCATCCGGTGCAGCAGGGACAGGGACTCGCCCATGGAGGCGTGGGCCATGGTCGTCGGCATGTAGAGGAAGGCGCCCTCGTCGAAGGGCGGCATGAACTCGCGGCCGAGGCCCGGGAACGCACGGGTGATCGCTGCGACCGGTGGGCTCTCGCGGACCGATGCGGGCAGCCAGCCGAAGAGCTTCGGGAAGCCGAGCCACGCCATGAGGCCGAACAGGACGATGACGAGCGGCGTCGAGAGGAAGAGGAAGCGGTGTCCGAGGCATGCCGCGAGGAGGTGCCGGTAGTAGTGCTGGAAGAGGCTGAAGCCGCCGAGCACGCCACCGAGCAGGAGCGCCACGAAAGCCACGTTGAGGGCGAAGGAGCGGTCACGTCCGAGGGGCAGCCAGTGGTGGGCGAAGATCATCGTGACGCCCAGAACGGCGAGGACGATCTCGGCGGCGGCGAGGATGCGCCGGAGGCGCGGCGGCACGAGCGGATGGGCGAGGCGTACCAGGCCCAGGAAGAGGACGAAGGCGCCGCCCCACGGGTTGATCCACAACAGCGCGACGCCGCCCGCGAGCAAGAGGTAGTCGCGTACGTGGGCGAGGCGGAAGACCGAGCGCAGGACACGTACGAGGCCGCGCCGCTTCCCTCGCGGAGAACCCGGACGCTTGCGCAGGACGGCGTGGGCGAGCGACGGCAGCACCACCATGGCGACGAGCAGTGCCGAGGTCATGGCGAAGGTCTTCGTGTAGGCGAGGGGCTTGAAGAGCTTGCCCTCCGACGCGGTGAGGGCGAAGACCGGGATGAAACTGACCACGATCGTCAGGACGGACGTCATGACGGCGGGTGCCACCTCTGCGGTCGCCCGGCGGATGAAGCCGCTCCACTTCGAGGGATCGTCTTCGCCCCGCTGCAAATGCTGCTCGATGTTCTCCGTGAACACGATGCCGATGTCGACCATGGTGCCGATGGCGATGGCGATGCCCGCCAGGGCCATGACGTTGGCGTCCACGTGGGTGAACTTCATGAGCACGAAGGCCGCGAGCACGCCGAGGGGGAGCACCGACGAGATCACGAGCGAGCTACGGAGCTCGCGCAACATCACGAGCACGACCAGGATCGTGACCAGGATCTCCTCGAGCAGGGCGCCGTTCAGGGTGCTCAAGGTGCGGTGGATGAGGCTCGGCGCGATCGTAGAAGGGCACTACAGTGAGCTTGCTCACTGTTCCGTCCGCCAGGGTCTTCCGGGGCAAGCCGGGCGCGATCTGGCGATCTTCTCCTTCACGCGCTCAATCACCGCGAGCGGGTTCTCCCCATAGCGCGCCACGACCACGCCGCCCACGGCCGGTGCGCCGGCGTCGTCGAGGGCGCCGCGTCGCTCGGCGGGGCCGAGGGTCACGTGGGCCACGTCCGAGACGCGGATCGGCACGTGGTCGCGCACCGTGACGACGGCGTCCTCGAGGTCTTTCACGTCGTGGACGTAGCCGAGGCCGCGCACCAGATACTCGACGCGGTTGATCTCGAGGGTGCGCGCGCCGGTCTCCACGTTGGCGTTCTTCACCGCGGCCGCCACCTCGGCGAGGGTCACGCCGTGGGCGAGCATCGCCTCCGGGTCCACGTCCACCTGGTACTCACGCACGTAGCCGCCGATGGACGCGACCTCGCTCACGCCCGCGACGGCCTGCAGCGCGTAGCGCACGGTCCAGTCTTGAACGGAGCGGCGCTCGGCGAGGCTCCATCCGCTCGTGACGTGCCCCTTGTCGTCGTGGCCCTCGAGCGTGTACCAGAACACCTGCCCGAGGGCGGTCGCGTCGGGCCCGAGGGTCGGCGTCACGCCCTGGGGCAGAAGGCCGGGCGGCAGGGACGCCAGCTTCTCGAGCACGCGCGAGCGCGACCAGTAGAAGTCCACGCCCTCGTCGAAGATCACGTAGATGCTCGAGAAGCCGAACATGGACGAGGAGCGGATCGTCTTCACCCCCGGGATGCCGAGCAGGGCCGTGGTCAGGGGGTAGCTGAGCTGGTCCTCCACGTCGCGCGGCGAGCGGCCGGCCCACTTGGTGAAGACGATTTGCTGGTTTTCGCCGATGTCGGGGATGGCGTCGACCGGCACCGGGTCGCGCGGGAAGCTGCCGGTGTGCCAGTCGAAGGGCGCGGCCCAGATGCCGGCCCCGATGAGCAGCAGCATCCCGAGCACGACGACGAGCTTGTTGTCGAGGAAGAAGCCGAGGAAGCGCTCCCAGTGGGGGGAGATGACCGTCCTGGGCCCGCTCCCGTTCCGGTCCCCGTCGCTTGCCCCGATGCTGGGTTCGCGCGCGGTCCCGTCCGCGTCGGACGTCGGCGGAGGGGAGCTCGATCGTGCGCCTCCGGCCGGCGCGTCATGGGACATCCCAGGCATGTTGCCCATCCCACCGGTCGTGTGGGGCGCGGCAGCACGGCCCGTGTCGTCGGGCAGCGTCATCATGCTCGCGCCGCCACGGATTTGCAGGTCCGCGTCGAGCGCGAAGGCGCCCTCGGTCACGACCCGCTCTCCTTCGCGCAGGCCGCTCACCACGGGGTAGAGGTCATCGGACAGGGGCCCGAGCTGCACCACGCGCGCCTCGTACGTCGGCTGCGCCGCGTTCGGCACCTCGACGTAGACCACCGAGCGCCTGCCGGTGAACAGCGGCGCCGTCTTCGGGATCACCAACGGCGCGGCCTGACCGGCCGTCAGCTCTCCTTCCCGCACGCGGGAGGGGGCCGGGGCGAGGGACCTCGGGCGCTGCGCCTGCGCCCCCTGCCCTGCCGCCGCCACGTCCGTCCGCCCCGCGACCACGGCCTCCGCATACATCCCCGGCCGGAGCTCGCCCTTCGGGTTTTCGACCTCGACGCGCACCCGCGCCGTGCGCGTGCGCGGGTCGACTACGGGATTGACGAAGGCCACCTTCCCTTCGATTGTCTCGCCGGGCAGCGCGTCGATGGACAGCTTCACCGCGCGACCCACCGCGAGCTTCGGCAGGTCGCTCTCGTACGCATCGAGCTGCACCCACACCTTCGACAAATCCGCGACGCGGTACAGGGGCGTGCCCGTCGTCACGTACTGCCCCTCCGTCGCGAGCCGCTCGGTGATCGTGCCCGCGAAGGGCGACCGGATGGCGATGTGCTCGCTCGGGGCCGAAGCATGCTCGATGCGCGCGATCTCCTCGTCCGGGACGCCGATGAGGCGGAGCCGCTGGCGCGCCGCCGCGAGGACCGCCTGGGCCCCGGCCTGCGCCGTTGCGCCCGCCGATGCCAGTCTGCCCGCCTGCGTGTGCGCTGCGATGAGGTCCTGCTCGGCGGCGTAGGTCTCCGGGCTGTAGAGCGTGGCAACGACCTGACCGCGGCGCACGCGCTCGCCGGTCACGCGGACCTGGAGCGTGTCGACGCGCCCGCCCGTCCAAGCGGTCACCGTGCGGAGCGCGCTCTCGTCGTAGTCGACGCGGCCGAGCAGACGGACAGCGACGGCACCCGGTTGGGCGCGCCGGACGACGGTCGTCTGAATCTGGGCGAGCACTTTGGCGCGCGGGCTGAGCACCACGCGGTCGTTCGAACCGGCCATGTCTGCCGCGGGCCCGGTCTCGACCGGGATCAGGGTCATGCCGCAGATCGGACAGTGGCCGGGATGGTGCTCGCGGATCTGCGGATGCATCGCGCAGGTCCACAGCGTGTCCTTGCCCGTGGGCTCGCCAAGGCTCGCGCCTGCCGGTTGCGCGGCCCGGGGCGCCTTCGTGCCGTGCGGCACGGCGACGGCGGGCCCGCCGTTCGCGCAGGTCCCGAGCAGGAAGGCGAAGATCGCGATGCCCACGATGCCCAACGCGATGCCGACGCGCCGAACGCGTCCGTCCATCGCGAACGTCATCGCGACACCTCCGCTCCGACGCCCGTGTGTGCTCCCGCCGACGCTCCGGGCGAGCCGTCCGATCCGCCTAGCGGCCTCGCCGGGGCAGACCGGCCCGGGTCCGACGGCCGCGCTGCGCGAGCCACCTCCCGCCCCACCACTTGCTCGAGGCGCGCCCACGCGGTCGCGTGGTCGGCGCGTGCCTTCGCGAGGCTGACGTCGAGCTCGAGCACGTCGCGCTCGGCGAGCAACGTCGCGGCGATCGTAGAGCGCCCGGCCTGGTAGCCGCCGAGCACCGAGCCGTAGACCGTCTGCGCCTGCGGCAGGAGCGTTCCCTCGTAGAGCCGGATGCGTCGCTCGGCGTCGCGCACGGCGGACAGGGCGTCCTCGAGCTCTTGCCGCGCCGCGAACCGCGACGCCGCGCCGTCCGCCCGCGCCGCCGCCCCCTCGGCGTGGGCCGCGCCCACCGCGTCGGTGTAGCTCCCCCACCACAAGGGCAGCCGCACGGAGGCCATGGCGATGAGCGCGTCCTTGCCGCTGTCCGGCACGTTGGGCATCGCCGCCGGCCCCGTCTCGATCCAGTCGACCCCCAGCATGAAGCTCGGCCACCGGTCGGCCGCCTCACGGCGCGCCGCCGCGTCGCTCGCGTCCGCGACGCGATCGAACGCCACGATGCGCGGGTTGTCGTAGGCGACCCGAAGCAGCGTGGCCTCGTCCTGTGCCGGCAAGCCGCTCGGCGGGGCCGCATCGCCCGTCGGCGCCGCCGTACCCGTGGGCGCGCCCACCACCGCCAGCAACCGGGCCGCCGCCGCGCGTGCATCCTCGGATAGCCCGTCGATGCGGTCCTCGAGGCGCGCGAGCCCGAGCTCGGCCTGCGCCATGTCCGCGAGCGACGCCCCTCCCGTCTCGACACGCCCGCGTGCCGAGTCCGAGAGACCCCGCAGCACCTCGCGTTGCTCGCCCAGCAGGGCGCGCGTCCGGCGCACGCGCCACAGGGCGTAATAGGCCGTGGCCACCTGACGTCGCAGTGCGAGCGACTCGGCGTCGAAGCGTCGCTCGGCGGCCCGCGCCATGGCCGAGGAGGCGTCCGCGCCGGCGCTGAGCTTGGTCGGCCACGGGAAGGCCTGGCTGAGCGAGAGGCGAAATTGCTGCGGGCCCACCCGGGTCTCCACGCTCTGCAGGAAGTAGCCAAAGGACAAGGTGGGCTCGGGCAAGCGCCGCGCGCGCGAGATGTGCAGCACCGCGGCGCGCCACCTGTCGAACGACGCCCGGAGCGAGGGGCTGTGTCGCATCGCGTAGGCGACGTAGGCCGCCAGGGTTCCGTCGAAGTGCGTGCCCCCGGCCCTGCCCGCGTGCCCCTCGGCTGCGGCAGCCGCCGGTGTTGCGGTCTCGGGGGTGCCGACCTCGTCCATGCGCCGCGCCGCGACATCGAGGTCGTCCCGCGTTCGCTGCTCCCACGTACCGGCGCAGCCACCGAGCAGGAGCCCGAGCATCGAGAGGGCGGAGAGGGCGGCCCGTACTGTATGTTGCATCACATCATCCGGAATCGAAGAGCACACGGCGGACGACGCCTGCCCGCAACAGCGGACGGACGCGGGCGCGGCAGCACGGACAGGGCCCTAGGCGGGCGTGTCCGAACCGCCTTCGTGGGCGATCAATTCCGGAGGACGATGTTCTCGGTCGGCGCGGGCCGGTCGGGCGGGCGCTCGACCTTCTGTGCTGGAAGCCGTGCGAGCTCGGGTGCGTGGCCGAGCGAGGCGACGCGGAGCGGCAAGCGCACCATGGGCGACGGCGGCGCTTGCCCGGTGGGCGACCCGCTCGCAGCCGGCTTCTGCGCCTCGAGGAAGACCTGGGTGCAGCAGTCGCCGCCGGGCGGCGTGAAGCGGTCGTGGAGGCCGTTCAGCCGGCAGCCCATCCCCCGCATCGCGGTCGTCCCGTCGGCGCAGCGAAAGAACGCGTGCAGGCTCGTCGCCGTCCCCAGGACGAAGACGGCCGCGAGACCGACCACGACGACGAGCTGGTAGAAGGATTCGACGCACCGAGACATAGGGTAGGCGCGCGGCCTATCCGTGGCAAGCGCCTGCGAGCTGCAGGGGGGACCTGTCCCGCTCGTGGGCGGAGGTCCGGCCGTACCTGGATCCGGCCGGCCCCCTGCCGGGACGCGGATCCTCCGCCGCGCGGCCGTCAGACGTCGGCGCGACGGAGCCGAAGCGCGTTCGCTGATCACGCTCACGGAGCTGAAGCTCATGGCGGCCGCCGCGATGATCGGGCGACAGGAGCAGGCCGAAGAACGGGTAGAGCACGCCCGCGGCGATGGGCACGCCCACCGAGTTGTAGACGAAGGCGAAGAAGAGGTTCTGGCGGATGTTCGCATGGTGCGGTGAGACAGGCGCGCGCGCCCGGGCGATGCCGCGCAGGTCGCCCTTGACCAGGGTCACGCCCGCGCTCTCCATCGCCACGTCGGTGCCCGTGCCCATGGCGATGCCGACGTGGGCGCGTGCCAGGGCCGGCGCGTCGTTGATGCCGTCGCCGGCCATGGCCACGATCGCGCCCTTCGTTCTGGAGGCGCTCCACCTCCGCCGCCTTCTGATCGGGCAGCACACCGGCCCGCACCTCGTCGATGTCGAGCTTCTTCGCGACCGCATCGGCCGTCGTCTGGCTGTCGCCGGTGAGCATCACGATGCGCACGCCCTCACGGTGCAGGAGGCGAATGGCCTCGGGCGTGCTCTCCTTGATCGGGTCGGCGACGCCCACGAGCCCCGCCGCCACGCCGTCCACCGCGACGAGCATCACGGTCTGACCGTCGGTGCGCAGGGCCTCCGCGCGCTCGGCCAGGGACGCGACGTCGATGCCCAGTCCCTCCATGAGCGCCCGGTTTCCGAGGGCGACCTTCCGCCCGTCCACGGTGCCCGTGACGCCCTTGCCCGTCACGGACTCGAACGAAGCGGCCTCGACGAGATCTCCACCGCGCTCCCGAGCGCCGGCCACGATCGCCGCCGCGAGGGGATGCTCGCTCCCGCGCTCGAGGCTCGCCGCGAGCCGGAGCAGCGTCGCCTCGTCCACCTCACCCGACGCCTCGACCGTTGCGAGCTTGGGCTTGCCCTCGGTCAGGGTGCCCGTCTTGTCGACGACGAGGGTGTCGACCTGGCGCAAGCACCTCGATGGCCTCGGCGTTCTTGAACAGCACGCCGATCGTCGCCCCCTTGCCCGTCGCCACCATGATCGACATGGGCGTGGCGAGGCCGAGGGCGCAGGGGCAGGCGATGATGAGAACGGCAACCGCGTTGACGAGGGCGTGGGCGAGCTTGGGGTCGGGGCCGACGAGAGCCCACACGACGAACGTGATGACCGCCGTGCCGACCACGGCGGGCACGAAGTACCCCGCGACCTTGTCGGCGAGTCTTCTGGATCGGCGCGCGGCTGCGCTGCGCCTCCGCCACCATCGCGACGATGCGCGAAAGCAGCGTGTCGGCACCGACCTTCTCTGCGCGCATGACGAGGGCGCCGGTGCCGTTGATCGTGGCGCCGACGACCGCGTCGCCCGCCCCTTCGTCGACGGGCATCGGCTCGCCGGTGACCATCGACTCGTCGACTGCGCTCTGCCCCTCGAGCACCGCGCCGTCCACCGGCACCTTCTCGCCGGGCCGCACGCGCAGCCGGTCGCCGACCTGCACCGCGTCGAGCGGCACGTCCTCTTCGGTGCCGTCGTCGCGCAGGCGACGCGCGGTCTTGGGCGCGAGGCCGAGCAGCTCCCTGATGGCGGCGCCGGTCTGGCTGCGGGCGCGCAGCTCGAGCACCTGGCCGAGCAGGACCAGCGTGACGATCATCGCCGCGGCCTCGAAGTACACCGCCACGTTGCCGGCCGCGTCGCGGAACGCCGGGGGAAGACGCCTGGCGCGAGGGCCGCGACCACGCTGTAGACGTAGGCCACGCCCACGCCGAGCCCGATGAGCGTGAACATGTTGAGGCTCATGTTCTTCACCGAGCGCACGGCCGCGCACGTAGAACGGCCAGCCGGCCCAGAGGCACGACGGGCGTCGCCAGGGCGAGCTCGACCCACATCCGCGTGCGCTCGCCCAAGAGCGCGCTCGCGGGATGGCCGGGCAGCATGTCGCCCATCGCGATCACGAGCAGGGGCACCGTGAGCCCCACCGAAAACCAGAAGCGCCGGCGCATGTCGGCGAGCTCCGGGTTGTCTCCTTCGTCGACGGTGACCGTCCGCGGCTCGAGCGCCATGCCGCACTTCGGGCAGCTCCCGGGCCCGTCGGCCACGACCTCCGGGTGCATCGGGCAGGTGTACTCGGTGCGCGTCGCGGGGGCGGTGGGCATCGCGGGCTCGAGGGCCATGCCGCACTGGGCGCAGCTTCCCGGCGCAAGGGTGTGCTCTTCGGGATGCATGGGGCAGGTGTAATCGGGGCCGCCCTTGGACGCGGACGACGCAGCCGAGGCGTGCCCATGCGCGGCGTGCCCATGCGCGGCGTGGCCGTGCGCGGCGTGGCCGTGGGCCTCTCCCTCTGGCGCGTTGGCGCCTCCGAGGTACTTCTCGGGGTCGCCCTCGAACTTCGCCTTGCAGCCCCCACAGCAGAACCGAACCGTCCGCCCCCCGTGCTCCACGCGGTGCGGGCTGTCCTCCGCCACCGTCATCCCGCACACCGGATCGGTGAGCGCATCGCCCGCCGCGCCTGAGGATGCACCGCTTGCATGCTCGTGGTCGATCTCGTGCGTCGCCTGCATGAATCGCCTTCCCGCCTTCACCGGCCCCCGGGCCGGCCGAGTCGCCCATAGCGGGCGAATACCTCCATGGGCTCGTCGATCTTGGCCTTGCGCTCGGCCGCGCGACCGCTCGCGAGGGCGTCCGAAACGCATGTCTCGACGTGGGACCTGAGGACGAGCTTGCCCGCCTGCCCGAGCGCCGCCTGCACCGCGGCAATCTGCAGGAGGACGTCCACGCAGTAGCGCTCCTCCTCGACCATCCTGGCGATGCCCTCGACCTGACCCCGGACGCGCCGGAGACGGGTCAGCACCTTCTTCTTGGCGCCCGCGTCCATCGGTCGGTCACATACCCCCCAGGGGTATGACTGCAACCCCCCCGGGGCGAGCGGAACCAGGTGGACGCCTTTCGTTCCACCCCGGGGAGGAGGCGAGTCTGGCAGCCGGCTACGCGTGGTGTCCCGGCGCGTGGAGCCGATCGAGCCGTTGGTGGTATTCCTCGTCGCTGATCTCCCCCTTGGCGTAGCGATCGCGCAGGGTCGTCTCGGCGGGATCGCGACCGGGGAGCTCGGCGGGAGGTCCGCCGAGCTTCGAGGCGAAGCTGCCACGCCGAAGCAGGTAGGCGACCAGGCCGATGACGATCACCGCTCCGATCACCCACGCGATCATCGTGAATCCCATACCCCACGCTCCGTGGTATCCGTAATGCATCGCACACCTCAGTGACGCCCCCCGCTCATGGTCCCCGATGCGCGGGCGCCTGCGCGGAAGGCGGCAGCAGGCGTCTCGTGCAAGTACAGGTACGCTGCGGCCATCTCGCGTACCGTCAGGTACGGGAAGGCCGGCATGCGTGACGGCGCACCCATCATGCCCATGCCCGGCGCCCGACCGCTCTCCACCTTGCGGACGAAGAAGCCCAGGGGACGCTCGCGCATGGCGGCGAGGGACGGGATGACGCCACCCATCATGACCTCGTGGTGCGACCCGGGCCCCGTCGCGTCGTGACAGACGTGGCAGGTCCCGCGCACGAGCAGCTCGCCGGCCCTCACGGCGGGCATCGTCACCCGGCGGGATGGGGGCGGTGAGGGCGCGCCGGCCAACCGCTCCAGGTACGCGAGGAGGGCATCCTGCTCGTCGGCATGGAGGTAGCCGAACGCGGGCATCTTCTGGCCCCCCTTCCGGAGCCGCGCGATCACCGTCTCCCGCGCGCCAGCGGCGAGCTGCCGCGCCATCGCTTCGGAGATGGGGTGGCCGATCTGACGCATGTGCGCCTGCTGCGCGGCCGCGCTCATGGCGCTCGCCGGTCCGAGCAGCGGAAGGATTTCGGGCAGCGCGCCCTGTCCCTCGGGCCCATGACACGATTGACACGACAGCCGATAGATGTCGGCCCCGTCGAGCGTGAGGGGCCCTGCGCTCCGGCCGGGCATGGGCTCGCGCCCGCCGGTGTGCGGCGCGGGGCGCTCACCGCCGACCTTGCCGAAGTGTGTTCGGTCCAGGTCGAGCCCGAGGTGCCGGATCACGCTCGGCCCGCCGGTCGGCGACGGGACCGCGCGCTGGTGATCGTCGGCCCCGGCCTGATGACAGCTGAAGAGGGCCATCGCGAGGACGAAGGTGCCGCTCAGATGCTTCATCCACCGCACGCGTCCCCACGTACGCACGGGGCACCTCACCGCTAGCTGGAGCGCACCTCGCCGTCGGGACGGAGGGTCCGGTGCTCCTCGTCCCGCCCTCGCCGCGGAGGTGCCCACGCGTCCGACGGCGTGTGCTCCTGCTCACGAGCGGTTTTCGTCCGGCGTGGTCGCGGTTGCGGCCCCTGGCGTCGCGAGGGAGAGCGCAGCCCGGTCAGCCCTGCTTCGTCGCCGAGACCGTCCAACCCGGTGGGAAGGTGACGAGGCTCGGGCCGGTACGGCGCACGCCCTGGGCACCTGCCCCGCGCAGCGCCGCCTCGTACTCACGCGTCTTCGCGAAGTCGAACAGGGCTGCTCGACCGCCCGGCTTGAGCACGCGAACGATCTCCTGCACGGCGCGCTCGCGGCCCGCGCAATCGGGGATGTTGTGGATGGAGAAGCAGGCGACCACCACATCGAACGACGCGTCCTCGAAGGGCAGCTCGCGCATGTCGCCGTCGGAGACAGCGACCCGCTCCGCCACCCCCTCGATCTCGGCGTTCCGGAGCGTCGCCCCCTTCGCGTTCCCGCTGAGGTCGCGTGCCTGCCACAGGTCGACGCCGACGGCGCGCCCCTCGCGGACACGCTTGGCCGCGCCGACGAGCAGGAGCCCGCGCCCACAGCCGGCGTCGAGGACCGTGTCGGTCGGCCGGAGGGCGACCGCGTCGAGGATGCAATCGCGCGCACGCATCTTGCCGACGCGGCTCGAGAGGATCATGAGGACGGCGGTGACGACGAACGAGGCCCCGACCCACACGAGCGTGTGGGCGAGCCCGAGGCCTGGCAAGAGCGTGGACAGGGCGATGCCGGCGACGACGCCCGCACCGCCGCCGAGACCGAAGCCGCGCACGAGCCCGGGAGCGTCGAGACCATAGTCGGCTTTTCGGGCGGTCACGGGCGCGGAGCATGACACGGATCGCGACCGCCGTTACGCTCCCGCGGTGGCGATCTTCCACCTCGTGGGCCGGGACGACTGGGCGCGCGGATGCGACCGAGACCGCTACGCGCCGGACAGCCTCGGGCGGGGGGGCTTCATCCACTTCAGCACCCGCCGACAGCTCCTCGCCACGGCGGCGCGCTTCTTCGCCGGCCGCGACGACCTCCTCGTCGTCGCGGTCATGCCCGACCGCCTGACCGCACCTCTCCGCTGGGAAGGCGCCGACGGCGACACCTTCCCGCACCTCTACGGCCCCCTGAGCCTCGACGCCGTCCTCACGGTCCTCGCCTTCGAGCGCGACCCGGCCGGCCACTTCGCGCTGCCCCCGCGAGTTCCCGGACAATCCCGCCGGCACCGCGCGGTGAGCCGGAGCCGACCCTGTCAGAGCAGGGACGGATCGCAGCCCGCGACCGCCTTGATCTGGGCCGACGGGCTGCACTGCACCACGGCGCACGCGGCCGGACAGAGATCGATCTGGTCGCCGGTGATCGTGAACGACATGCTGTCGCAGGCCGATGGGTCGTCGACCTTGCGGAAGACCTGCCAGGGATCGCTCCCGGTGGGTGAGAAGCGGAGAGCCACCTCGTTCGTGTTGAGCGTCTCTCCGTCGGGCGGTGGCGGCAGGTGGAAGCTGCACGGCGCCGACGTGCTGTCGATGACCTGCTGGGCGATCTGATTGAAGACCACGTCGAAGTGGTCGAACTCGCAGACCGAGAAACGCAGGCCCCCGGTGCGCATCGCGAGCATCTGGAACCCTGCGCCGGGGTGGGGTGGAGACGAGAACTGGGAGGAGGTGCACGCGGTGGTGACGATCGGGTCGCCGGGGTCACACACGCCGACGGGCGGCACGTAGGGATTGGTGACGGGCGTGTTGGGCGCGAGGCCGACGATGGCGTTGTAGATGATCCGCGGATCGCCGGCCGTGCCGAACTCGGCGGGGTCCATGCGGATGAGCTCCTGGTCGAAGGTGCCCGAGTACCCCGTGATGCCGCTGCCTCCGTCCGAGTCGTTCGAGTCGGTGAAGTGGAGGAAGATCTTGATCGCGTCGGGCCTGAGCCAGCCGGACCAGTCGGCGTAGTGGTCGAGCACGGGCTTGAAGGCGGCGCCGTTGCTGCTGCCGAGGGAGAGGTCGAGCGTGTGCAGCCTCCCGGAGGTCGACAGGGGCGGGCCGATGGTGACGTCGCTGGCGATCAGGATCACCTGGTAGTCGATGCCCGAGGACCCGATCACGGTGGCGAAAGAGCTGTTGATGACCGCCTCGATGCGAGCGACGGCGGGACCCATGGAGCCGGTGCTGTCGACCATGAGGATGATGTCGGCCGGTCGCTCGACGCTCTGGGCCGCCGACTCGACACCGACGCAGGCCGCGTCCGCGGCCCCGCCGTCCGGAGAGCTGATCACGCCGCCGTCCGCGGGGCCCGCGCCGCCTGCGTCCGTGACCGCGCCGTCCAATCCGCCGCCGGTCACGCATCGGTGGTCGATGCACTGCGCGCCCACCACGCATTCGGCGTTCGTGCTGCACGAGCCCGTCGGGCGCGTCCCGTTTGCCGTTTGCGCGCTGCACGCACCCGCGAGCATCACGAGGGCCACCACGAGCAGCCTGTTCCCCGAATCCATGACCAATGTCTTTCTCCCGAGGGTCGAAGGCTTCGGCAATGAAGCAAGAACCACACCGGCGGGTGCCCCGCAGAAAACGCCACGCACTGTCGCGATGCGTTGGGATGCGTTGGGGACTGCCGGCCCCAGTGGGGTCTTCCCGAAAAGGGTGCGGCCCGCCTGCACCGCGTGCCCGGGGAGGGCGAGCGAGCGACGGCCTGCTTCCCGGCGGGAGACGACCGCCGGTCGACGGTCCGACCGGGTCGCATCCGTCGGCCTCCGGAGGTAGTCTCCGCGACCATGCAACGAGCCTTCATGAAGGGAACGGTGGCGCTGTTCGGCTGCGCTCTGTGCATGTCCTGCGGCGGAGGCGCGCAGGCCGGCACGGGCGCGGCCGTCGCGCCGCACGGGGCGGGCGACGAGACCACCGCGAGTGCGACCGCGGGGGACGAGACCGGAGCCACGTCGGCCCAGGGCACCCCGGCCGGCGGAGGTGCGCAGGCCGGAGCCGCGAGCGATGGGTCCGCATCGACGGCCCAGGGAGCGACCCGCGGCGACACGGCTGGCAGCACCTCCGCGAACACCACCTCCGCGAACACCACCTCCGCGAACACCACCTCCGCGACCACCACTTCCGCGACCACCACTTCCGCGACCACCACTTCCGCGACCAACCCCCCGGACCACTCGCCCGTCACCGCGACGACGACCGATGAGGCCCGCCAGGCGATCAGCGCCGCGGCGAGCGACATCGTCTCACTCCAGCGGATGGTCGACCCCGCGCGCGGCCTCGGCGTCTACGACCCGTCCGACGCCGGCATCGTGCAGTACTGTGACGTGGCCCATCTCGCAGCGGACCCGGGCACCGGCTTCACCATGGGCATCGACGATCCCTTCACCTGCGACCACGGCCTGCATCGCTGCGCGACGCACGCCTCCGACCACAGCGGCTATGCGTTCATCCTCCGGCACGGCGACGGCGACGTGATCTGGCTCGACGCGATTGTCCACTATCCGCGCCGGGTGCCCTCGGCCGACCCCCCGGTGGTCCGCGCCTTCACGCGCGCGGGCGAAGGGGTGTGTGCCCTGCGAAGCACGCTCGCGACCGCGGACGCCCACCCACCGACGAACCTCTCGGTCTTCGTGAGCGCCTACACCGGCGACGTACCCCAGTCCCTGACCCAGCACCTGTGCGGCGACGAGGCCGCCCAGGCCTACGCCCAGCGGGTCGCGCCCCATGCCACCGCCGGGGCTCCGGACCGCTGCGAGCGCAATCCGGCGCGCTGCACCTTCGTCACCCACGAGGAGGAGATCACCGTCTACGGCGACGACGGGGGCGTGCCGATTGCCGTGGCCGTGACCCGACCCGGCATGCGCCGGGACCTCGATCAGGGGCAGCGTCGCCAGCTCGAGGCCTTTTTGCACGACGTCCGCCGGCAACACTGCGACGGCGGCTGAGACGAGCCCCGCGGCGCACTGGCCGCACCCTCGTGCGCAGGCCTTGCGCGGTCGGCCCTGGCGGGGTTTGCCCTGGAGGCGCCATGGCGCGGACACCACAGTGCATTTCCTCGATGGCATGGGTCCTGCTGTATCGACTCTCACGAAGAGGTCGATCATGGAGCTCACCTTCAGTACCCAGACCACCATGCGGCAGCTCCGTCGGGCCGCCTCCCATGCCCCGATGCTCGATGCCGAGACCGAGCGGACCCTCCTCGCGGAGGCGTCGACGGGGTCCGAGGAGGCCCTGCGCCGCGTCGTCCTCTCTCACCTGCGCCTCGTGCTCTCCATCGCGTCGCGGTACGCGGGTCGGGGCGTTCCGCCGGCGGACCTGATTGGTGAAGGCGTCCTCGGCCTGGTCGAGGCGGCACGCCGCTTCGACCCCGGAAGGGGCACCCGCTTCGGGACCTACGCGGCCTTCTGGGTGCGCGCCTTCGTGCGACGCCACGCCCTCGACAACCGCCGCCTCGTGCCGACCCCCTCGACCCGCAACGGGCGACGCATCCTGTGGGGGATGCGCACCATCCAGCGCGAGATCGAGCAGCGCCACGGGCGGCCCGCGCGCCGCGACGAGGTGGCGGCGGCCCTCCACGTGCGCGACGACGAGGTGGCGATGGTCGAGAGCGCTCTGGCCGGCTGGGACATCTCCCTCGGGCCGCGCGACGACGGCAGCGCCTTCGACCTTGCGGGGGAAGGGCCGAGCCCCGAGCAGCAGGCCGCGGACGACGAGGTGCGGGCCCTCGAATCGAAACGCGTTGCGCGGGCCCTTTGCGTCCTGACCCCGCGCGAGCGCGAGATCATCCGTTCGCGGCTCTTGTCGGAGGACACCTCGAGTCTCGCGTCCCTCGGCGCGCGCTTCGGTGTGTCGCGCGAGCGGGTCCGCCGAATCCAGAAGCAGGCCGAACGCAAGCTGCGCTCGGTGCTGGTCCAGCCCGTCGCCTGAGCAGCCCTCAGCGCCGGTGGGACCGGTGACGGCGCGGGATGCGGCGGCGATGCACGACCTGATGGCGGTGCGGAGAGCGGCCCCCGTGGGCGGCCTCAGCCCCGGGCGTCGGCCGCGACGCGTCCCCAGCGGGTACCCCGCCATCCCCGCCCTGCTCGGCGGCGAGCCCGTGTCGGACATGGGCCACACCTCGTACTCGCCGCTCACCCGCCCTGGGTGGCTCACGCGCCACATCGGTGCGCCACCATCGGGCGTGAGCACCTCGACGCGGTAGCGATAGGGGCCCGAGGGCAGCTCGGCCCGCGCCCCCGGAACGGCCACCCCGTCGATGCGCACCGCCCCGCCGTCGGGCACGCCCCAGAGCTGCACCGAAACCGACCTGCCCGCGTCCTCCGCGCCCCCGTCGAGCCAGGGCGCGGCGAAGGGCGTCGACGGCGCCCAGGGCATGGCCGGTGGCGTTGGCCGGCCCACGGCAGGCGGAGGGATGGCGCGCTTCGTGTACAGCACGGCCAGTGCACCCGCGACCGCGAGCGCAGCGATCACCACGCCGACAATCATGCCGCCGCGCCGCTTGACGGGCGACCGGCTGAGGGCGCTCGCCGCCGGCGCCCCGAGGGCCACCTGCCCGGTCCCGGTGGCGCTGACCCGCGAGTCGCGGGCCCGCCGGAGGGCATCGGCGGGCGGCGGCATCTCCGAAAAGCTCGTCACACCCGTCGGCCGATCGCCGAAGCCCCCGACATCGGTGAAGCACTCCATGAGCGCCCACCGCATCTCGCGCGCGTTCTGAAAGCGGGCGTCGCGGTCCTTGACCATCGACTGCTCGATCACGTGGGCCACATCGGGAGGGATCTCGGGCCGGAGGTCTGTCACCGACGGCGGCGGCTCGGTCGTGATCATGACAATCAGGTCGCCAATGTTCTCGGATTCGAAGGGGAGCCGACCGATGAGGAGCTCGAAGAGCATCACTCCGATGCTGTAGATGTCGGTGCGCAGGTCGATGTCGCGCAGACCCCGAGCCTGCTCGGGCGACATGTAGTCGGGGGTGCCCACGAGCATGCCCTCTTGGGTGAGGTGCGAGCTCACGTTGCCGACCCGCCGCGAAACGCCGAAGTCGAGCAGCTTCGGGAAGATGCCGTCGGCATCTTTCACCAGGAACACGTTCTCCGGCTTGAGGTCGCGATGGACGATGCCGGCGTCGTGGACCGCCGCCAGGCCGCGCAGGGTCAAGGAGACGATGCGGCAGCCGTCGGTGACCGACATGGGCAGCTCTCGAGCCATCCGCTCGGCCAGGCTCTCACCCTCGAGCAGCTCCATGACCATGAACGGGTCGCCCGCGTCGGTGATGCCGAAGTCCTTGATCTCGATGACGTTGCGGTGGCGGACCGACGCCGCGACCCGGGCTTCGCGCATGAAGCGCTCGGTCAGCTTCCTTGGCGCCGGGGCCCCCGGCATGGAGGAACTTCAGCGCCACGGGGCTGCCGAGGGTCATGTGCTCCGCGCGCCAGACGGAAGCCATGCCGCCTTCGCCGATCTTTCGGATCAACCGATAGCGGCCCCCGACCACGGTGCTCGGCGTGTACACTTTGACGGCTATCGTAGAACGGCCGACCGCTCCGGGTCAGCATGTTTCGGTCCAGGGGTGCCCATCCCTGAAGGGGGACCCCCGCCTCCCCTCAGCCGCCCGGGCCCTCGTCCGCCCCCGCTTCGGCGCCTACGGTCGGCGGTGCGGGGGGGTCCCCGCGGGCGAAGACGAAACGCTGGTAGGCGAGGGAGATCACAATGAGGGAAAGGGCCAGGCCGACAAGGGAGGCCACCCGGTAGAGGTCCTGGAGCTGGGCGAGGTCGTAGAGGAAGACCTTGCCGCTCGTCAGCAACATCAGGCCGAGGCTCGCGAAGCGCAGGGCGGTGCTCCGGCGCACCAGGCCGAGGGCCAGAAGACCGATCCCATAGAGGGCCCAGGCGACCGACATGGTCAGGTCGCGCGCTGGCATGCGGTCGACCGGAAGCCTGAGGTCCGGACCGGTCGTGTAGGCGTCGATGATCGCAAGGTTGATCCACACGAAGACCACGAGCAGGGCGCAGGTGGCGACGAAGGCCGCGCCGACCGCGCGCCCACCGACGAGCTGCTTCTCGAGCTTGCGCAGCCGCGGGACCTCCCTCTCGGTGAGCACGAGGAAGCTCCCGAGGAGCGCGCCCGCCGGGACGAGATACGTGTAGGCGAGCCAGTTGAGCACCGGCAGGGGGCCGCGGGGCGCGTAGCCGAGGACCGCCGGGTCGAGCACCAGACGCACGGTCACGAGGGCGAGCAGGGCGAGGGCGAAGTACTTGAGGCCGACGTGGTCGTAGCGGCGCCACAGGACCAGCATCGCCCCACCCACGAGCGCCCAGCCGATTGTGATCCACTGCCGATGGACCTGCACCGGCACGGCGACGACGACGAAGCCGAGGGCTGCGCCGGCGAGCCACACGGTGGCGATGTGCCGCGCGGCGGGATGGCGGGGGCCGCGGATCGAGAGGGCGAGGAGGCCCACGAAGGCGAGGGCACCGAAGCCGATCGGTAGGAGGCCGATGGTGCCCTCCCCGAAGAGCGCGCGGTACAGCTCGAGCGCCGCTGGGAAGAGGCCTGCGCCAGCGAGGGCCGCGACACGGTAGGGGGCCGGCTCTTCTCGCCGGGGCGCGGGCAGGAGGAACGGCAGGGCGACGAACGCGACGAACGCCAGGCCGACGAACACCAGGGCGACGAGGCGTGCGGGCGAGCCCCGGCTCGCGAGCTCGTCAGCGACGCGCAGGTCGACGAGCGACACGGCGAGGGCCGCGGTGAGGAGCAGGCCGCCCGAAGGAAAGCGCACCGAAGGCAGGCACGCGAGGAGTGCCAGGGCGAGCGCGCCGCCGAGGAAGAGCGCCGGGGCAAGGACCCCACTGCCGATTGAAAGCCAGAGCTGGCACAGGAGCAGGATGAGGGCGAGCAGCGCCGCGCCGCGGGCGGCGAGGCGGCGGCTGCGGGGCGCGTGCGGCAGGAAGGACGAAAGCTGCCAGGCGAGGGCGACGGCGACAGGGACCACGATCAGGAGGTGGGGTGGGAAGAACGCGGGCGAGCCGGCCTGGGAGAGCTCGACGATGGCGATGGCCAGGGCCGTGACAACGGCGGCTGCGGGATGGAGCGACGCGCGGGCCTCGCCGCGAGAGGCGACGCGATGGACCAGGGCGCCGAGCACGAGCCAGGCCACGAGCCAGGGGTAGATCGCGATCGGCGGTGCCTGGCCGGCGGCGACGGCGGTGGCGAGGGGAATGCCGAGAGCCCAGATCGAAAGGGCCGCCACCGGCTCGCCGTGGTCGACGTCGAGGGCTTCGAAGAGCGCCAGGACGACACCCACCACGACGGCCACGGCCGCGATCTCCCACGCGAGCGGGAGGGTGAGGCCATGGCTGAAGAGCCAGGCGACCAGGGTGCCGAGGGCCGCGCAGGCGCCGGCCAGGCCGAGCCAGCGCGCCCCATCCCGCCGGCCGACGACGCAGGCACCAAGGACCAGGATCGTGTCGTACAGGCCGATCGGCCACAGGTGCGGGCCCAGGTCGGAGCGCAGACCGAAGTCGAGCGCGAAAAGGAACGGCAGGAGGACGGCGGCGACGCGGGTGAAGGACCAGGGCCTCGTCGATGCCGCGGCGCCCTCGGGCGACGGGCGGGCGGCGGCCGCGAAGAGCACGCCGAAGACGAGCAGGATGCCGATGCCGAGGGCGAGGCCTTGCCCCGACATGCGCCCGCCGATCCAGAGCGCCTCGTAGACGGTGGTGCCGAGCAGGCTGAGCAGGGCCAGCACCGACCAGCGCCGGGCACGCGCGAGGAACAGGAGCGCCGTGTCGAGGACGAGCAGGTACGAGAACAGGGCGACGGGACGATCGGCGCCGGTCGACAGGAGCGCCGGCGTGGCGAAGCCGCCGAGCAGGCCGAGCACCGCGATGGCCATGGACCGGCGGCGCAGGGCGAGCAGGCAGGCCCCGAGGGTCACGAGCACCATCAAGGCGAAGGCGAAGGGGGGCGCGATGAGCGCGTAGAGGGCCGAGCCGGCCCAGAAGGCGAGGTAGAGGATCGCAACGCCTGCGCCGGACAGGAGGTTGGCGAGGACGACGTAGCGGCGGCGGAGCCACAGCTCGGCCGCGGCGAGGCAGGTGACGCCCACGACCGCGCCGATCACCACGCGCAAGAGGGGCGTCACCAGCCCGTGCTCGATCGAGTACTGGAAGAAGTAGAGCCCCGCGAGGACCAGGACGCCGGCACCGAGGGCCGCGGCGCCGCGGACACCGAGCCACTGCTCGAGGCTTGCGGCGGGCCGCGCCGGCTCCGCCGGAGTCGTCGATGGGGGTGCAGGGGAGACGCTCTCGGCGGGCGGCGGGCTCGCCGCACCTTCCTCCGCCTGTCCGCCGCCCTCGGGCGGCGCCGCCTCCGCACCGGCGTTCGCCCCCGCGCGCGCGGCCTCCGCAGGTGTTGCGTTCGTGTCGGCAGGCGCCACTTCGGGCGCCGCCTCCTCACCCGCATCCGCTCGCATCCTTTCGGGCGCCGCCTCCTCACCCGCATCCGCTCGCATCCTTTCGGGCGCCCCCACGTCGGTCTTCGGCGCCGCCTCGGCGGCGACCGACGCTCGCTCCGGCAGCGCTTCCGGTTGCATTGCGGCCGCAACGCGTGTCTCCACGGACGCCACCGGCGCCGGCACGGCACCGGGCGGCGCCTCGAGGCGACCAAGCTCGACCTCGAGGCGCGCGAAGGCCGAGCGGGCCATGGCCATCTCCTCCTCGAGGCGTCGCAGCCGCCGGCGCAAGGCCCCGCGGTCGATCCACATCGCCACGACGGCGACTACACCGAGGCAGAGGATTGGCCCCCCACAGACGAGCATGCCGACCGCGAAGTCATCCATGGGTCGACCTGCGTCGACGCCGCGCGCGAGCCGTTCGGGCGTGAGGGGGCGCCCGTTTCGCAAGGGTCACCAGTGTAGCTCCCCAGCCGCCGCGCTCGGGCGGAGCGAGGCGGAACGCCACGACGTCGGGCCTGCGCTCGAGGATCGCGTGGGTGGTCCGCCGCAGGGTGCCGGTGCCCTTGCCGTGGATGATGCGCACCGCGGTGATGCCGCGGCGAAGGCACTCGTCGAGGTAGTCGTCGATGAGGGAGGGCACGTCCCGGGGCCGGAACGTGTGCAGGTCGAGAATCCCGTCGATGGGTAGCTCGACCGGACCCGGCGCGTCGTCGCTCACAGGCGAATCCTAGCAGCCCGCCGGACATTGCCGGCGTTCCGTCCCGGACCTGCGCATCGACGGCCGCATCTCTTGCGCGCGTGGTGCACGGGGGCCCCAGATCCGGTGAGAGAAGGCGCCATCTTTCCAGGGATCTCGACAGGTAATTATTCGCGATTCTCCTGGCATGAGTACTGCATGAGAAGAAAACTACAATGTCACAGTCCCAAGGCGAGGAACATGTCATGACGGATCATCTCGACATCGATCCCCTCCGGAACGAGCCGGCGCCGGAGGGCTCCCCCGACTCGCTCGAGTCCCTGTGCGCCTTGGCCGCCTCGATTTCGCCCCCTCCGAAGAACGACGCGGAGCCCGCGGAGCTCGATCTGGGAGCGATGTACCGCGCCGTGCCACTCGATGCCGGACCGCTGGTCCCCTCCCCCTTCATGCCGGCCACCACCATCGAGCATGCCCTACCCCTTCTCTCGTCCTTCCCCCCTGCGCCGGCGCGGAGGACGCGCGGGCGACGCTGGCAGGTGCGGCTTCTGCTCTGCGGATGCGCCCTCGGTGCGGGAGCGGCCCTGGCGGCCGTCCTTCCAGGACCCGAAGCGCCCGTCACGCTCACCCGGGCGCAGGTAGCTCCCCAGACCCTGGCCCCAGGGCTGGCGGCGACCCCTACTCGTCCCGCACTCGCCGAGCTGCCAGCCGCCGCTGCTCCGATCGAGCCACCGGTCCAGGCATCGGAGAACGTCGAGCCTGTGGAAACCGTGCGGGCCGCGCCCCGGCCGGCGACGACACCGACGCGGCCCGAACGTAGGCGCCATCACACTGTGGCCCCGCCTGCTGCCGAGCCGCACGCGATCGCCTCGGTGCAGACGACGGCGGCGGCCGCGCCAGCGGCAACGGGCTCGGGCGACGTCCCCACCCCCGCCGTATCGCAAAGCGCTAGAGCCGCCTCGACTTCCACCGCTACCGGCACGGACGACACGGTTGCCGCGCCGGCCGCGCCCCCGACGCGAGCTTCGGACACGGCCCCACGGAACATCGACGCCTTGATCGCCGCCGCCGTGCCGGATGGGGCGAGCAGCGCGCGCACCGCCGAAACGCAGGCGGTGGCCGCGGCCCGTCCTCCCCAACCGTCCCGCGAGCAGGTGAGGGAGGCGCTCGAGGGACGCGTCCCTGCGCTGCAGGAATGCGCGGGGAGCCAACACGGCCTGCTCGAGGCACGCATCACCTTTGCGGGCACGGGGCGCGTGCGCAGCGCGATCGTGACGGGCGCCTTCGCGGGGACGCCCCAGGGCTCGTGCATCGCGCGCCAGCTCCGCCGCGTCTCGGTCGATGCCTTCGCGAACGACAGCTTCGTGGTGCAGTGGCCCGCGCGGCTCTGAGCGAGGCAGCTCCCGCTCACGCGCCGAGCGGCGCGAACAGCACGTCCACATCGTCCTCGGTGAGCGTCGGCCGCGAGGCGGTGGCGCCGAGGATCGCGTCGGCCAGGTGCTGCTTCCTCTGTTGGAGCGCGAGGATGCGCTCCTCGACGCTGCCCGCGACGAAGAGGCTGTGGACGAAGACCGGTTTCGTCTGACCGATGCGGTAGGCGCGATCGGTCGCCTGGGCCTGGGCCGCCGGGTTCCACCATGGGTCGTAGTGGATGACGGTGTCGGCGCTCGTCAGGGTGAGGCCCGTGCCGCCGGCCTTGAGGCTGATGAGGAAGACCTCCGCGTCCCCCTTCTCGAAGGTGTCGACGACCTTCTGGCGGTCCGTCGTCGTCCCCGTCAGGGCCACGAAGCGTGTGCCCCGCGCGCGCAGCCCCTCCGCGATGAGCCCGAGCATGCTCGTGAACTGGGAGAAGACGAGCACGCGGTGGCCTTCCTCGAGCTGACGCTCGAGCAGCTCGAAGCACAGCTCGTACTTCGCCGACTCGCGCACGAAGCGCGCGGCCTCCATGGGCAGAAGGCGCGGGTCGCAGCACACCTGACGGAGCTTCATCAGGGCGCCGAGGATCGACGGGGTCGACGCGGCGAGACCGCGCCGCTCGATGATCTTGCGCACGGCGCCGTGGGCCGAGATGCGAATGCTCTCGTAGAGCTCGCGCTGCTTGCCGGTGAGCTCCACCGGACGGAGCAGCTCCGTCTTGGGGGGCAGGTCCTTCGCCACCTGGTCCTTGCGACGCCGCAGGATGTAGGGCGCGAGCAGCCCCCGCAGCGCGTCGAGACGCTCCTCGTCGCCGAGCCGTTCGATGGGCGCGCGGTAGAAGCGGCTGAAGGCGGCCTCGTCGCCGAGCAGCCCGGGATCGACGAAGTCGACAAGGGACCAGAGCTCGCCCAGGTGGTTCTCGACGGGGGTCCCGGTGAGGCACAGACGGTGATCGGCCTCGAGGGCGCGCACCGCACGCGCCGCCTGGCTCCGGTAGTTCTTCACCGTCTGGGCCTCGTCGAGGACCAGCAGGTGATAGCGCTGCGCCGCGAGCAACGCTTCGTCGCGCACGAGGAGCGGGTAGCTCGTCACGATCACGTCCGCCCGTCGCACCTCCGCCCAGCGGGCCCGCCGCCCCGGGCCGTGGAACGCTGCGGCGCGCAGGCTCGGCGCGAACTTGCCGACCTCGCGTATCCACGTGCCGACGAGACTCGTGGGCGCGACGACGAGCGCGGGATGGACGAGGCGGCCGGACGCCTTCTCGAGCGCGAAGTGGGCGATGGTCTGAAGCGTCTTTCCGAGCCCCATGTCGTCGGCCAGGATCCCGCCGACGCCGCGGTCGCGGAGGTGCTGCAGAAAGGCGAGCCCCTCGGCCTGGTAGGGACGGAGGGTGGCGCGCAGGTCGGGCGGCGGCTCGACGCGGGCCCGCGGACCTCGGGCGATGGCCTCGCCCCGCGCTCGCAGCCGCTCGCCGCCGCGGAAGTCGAGCGCGAAACCGGCGCCGCGAAAGGCGACGGTCAGGTCGTGCAGGGCGGCCGCCTGAGCACCCGAGAAACGGAGCGCCTGGGCGGGGGTCCACTCGCCGCGGTACAGCTCGGCGAGCACGCGCAGCAGGGAGCGGAGGCGCTCGCTCGGCACGGTCATGTACGACCCGTCGCCGACGGGCAAGGCCACGTGCCTCGCCGAATCGGGCGAGGGAGCCGAGGCCGCGGGCGCCGCCTCCGTCGTCGAGCAGATCGAGCAGAGCCGGCAACAGGTTGACGTGTCGACCGTCGATCTCGACGCCGAGCTCGAGGGCGAACCAGTCGGTACGGCGGGGCTCCGGCTCGATCGACGCGTACCAGGGCAGCTCCCGATCGACGACGCGGTAGGGGAAGGCCTCGTCGACCTCGACGCGGAAGCCGAGCCGCCTGAGCTGGGGCACGACCCAGGCGCCGAAGCCGCAGTAGTCGTGGACGTCGCCGTCGCAGCGCACGACGTAGTCCGCATCGACGCCGGGCGACACGGCGTAGTCGTCGAGACACTCGAGGTCGACGGCGCCGAAGCTCTCGAGCACGCGCCGCGCATGTCCTTCGGCCGCCTCGTCGCGTGGGAAGGCGGCGAGGCCTGCGTCGGTCGCCCGGAAGAAGCGCTCCTGGGGATCGGAGGCACGGAGGCGCTGACCGTCGTAGTCGAAGGACAGGGCGATGAGGGGCAGCTCGCGGGTCTCGAAGTCGCTGCCGTAGTCGCCGCGATCGATGACGACCTGATCGGCGAAGAGGCGGACGCAGGGGACGAGGGTGGACGGCGAAACCGGGGCGGGATCGGCGAGCCGGGGACGAAAGGGGGCCGGCTCGGGCGGGCCCGCGTCCGGTCGAGGATCGGTTTCGTTCCAGGAGAGCGACGTCACGGCGTCGGTTAGATCAAATGCCGATCCGCTTGTCGATCCAAAAAAACGTAGGGATCACGAACGAGCCATCGGCGATTCCTCGCGAGAAGCGAACGGTCACGAGGCGGCTGCACGCTGCTTGAGCCGCGTCATCAGCTCGTCGAAGCCGTGATTGACGAGGAAGCGTCCCAGGGTCTCGCGGTAGTGGCGGACCAGGCTGACGCCTTCGACGCTGACGTCGTAGACGCGAGGGCCGCTGCTTTCGGCGCGCAGGTAGTAGCTCATGGGCACGTGCTCGCCGCTGTGGGTCGTGATCACCGTGGGGACCACGCTCATGCCGTCGGTGTGCTGGACGGTCCCGTAGGCGACGTGCTCGTCGCCTCGCATCTGGTCGATGTCGTCGATGTACTCCTGGGCGAGGAGCTGCTGGAACACGTCGACGAAGTCGCGGCGCTGGGCTGGCGACAGGCGGCGCCAGTGCGCTCCGAGGGACTGCTTGGCCATCTCCTCCCAGTCGAAGGCGCGATCGGCGATGTGGCGCAGGGCCTGCATCCGTGCGTCGCGGTGCTGCGGGCCGCGCATGCGCGGATCGCGCAGGACGGCGAAGGCGTCGTCGATGGCACGGTGCACCACGGCCTCGGGAGTCGCCTGGGCTTCGGCCAGCGCCGCCGCCCCGCCCCACACCGCACCCATCGCGGCCACCGTCAGACACCCCCGCGCCACGGCCACGAGACGGGTTGGGCTCTGCGGACGCCGTGCGTTTCGACTTCGCTCAGCGAGAAGCGACGCTGCCATGGGATCTTCCTCCGAGGTAGAGCCCGCTTCCGGACGACAGGGTGCCCATCGCCCGGGAGAGCTCGGCGAGCCCCACGTTGAGGTGGTAGATGGCCTCGAGCTGGGCCGTGCGGGCGCCCACGTAGGCCTGCAGAGAATCGGCGACGCTGCGGGAATCGCCGAGCCCCACGCCGAAGTCCGCGCTGGTGCGCACGGCCCACCTCTTGGAGGTGCGCACGGCCGAGGCCGCCGAGGTCAGGTCTGCGCGCGCCCGCACCACGTCGTCGTAGGCGCGGCGCACCTCGGCTGGGATCCCCGAGACCGCGAAGCGGCGCAAGGATGCGAGGCGGTCGGCCTCGGCGCGCTGCTCGTCGGCCCGCTGGTGCGGCATGTCCCCCGTGAAGCTCCACCGCAGGCCGATCACGAGGCCGGGGACGAAGTGGCCGAGCGGGTCGAAGACGTAGCGCGTCTGCACCCACTGGCGCCCGGGCGTGTAGGCCGCCGACACGAAGCCGTAGGCGAGAACGTCGGGGAAGGCGCCGGCGGCCTCCGCGGCGGCGAGCCGCATGTGGGCCTCCTGTCCTTCGCGCAGGGCCCGAAGCTCGGGCCGCTGATCGAGGGCCCGCGCGACCAGGTGATTGAGGTCGCCGAGGCGCGTGGCGATTGGCGCGAGGTTGTGCTCCGCCGGCTGGACGGGGACGTCGAAGCGCATGCCGAGGTAGGCGCGCAGGCCCCCGGCCGCCTGGTCACGCCCGGCCTGCGCCTCGTGCAAGGCCACCTCGACCAGGCTGCGGCCGGTCTCGAAGCGCAACAGATCGTCCTCCGTGACGTTCCGTCGCTCCGTGGGCGAGCCGCTCGCGGGTCTCGGTGATCACCTTGTCCAGGTGCTGGCCCATCTCCTCGAAAAAGCGCTGGCTGTCGCGCGCCAGGAGCCAGCCCTCGTAGATCCGCGCGACGCGCACACCCACGTCGTCGCGTGTCATCCGAACCTGGGCGCGCCGCGCGCGGATGCCGTGAAGGGCCGCCGCCCGCCGCTCGTCGATCTTGCCGAAGGTGTAGAGCGGCTGCGCGACGTGAAGGTCCCCGAGAAAGACCGCGGACAGGTCTCCGAGATGGACATCCGAGTAGGCGTTCTCGGTGGACTGGACCGCAGTGCCCGGCACCAGGGAGGCCTGCAGGGACGTGCCGACGCCCGCGGTCAAATCCACGTTGGGCCAGCGCGCCGCATCCGCCTGGCGCCGCTGGGCCCATGCCGCCGCCACGCGCGCGCGAGCCGCCGCCACCTCCGGGCTCTGCGCCATGACCGAGCGGAGGACCTGGGCGCGCGACAGGGTCGTGTCGGCCGACGCGGGCGGCGCGAGACCGAAGATGCCGGCCAGGGCGGCGAGCACGAGGAGCGTCGAGCCGTGGCGCCGTTTCACGGTCCCTCCAGGGGGTTGCCGAAGGGGCTGGAAGCACCCGTGCCCGCGCCGTCGTGCTTCGGCGCAGCCGAGGAGCCGCCTCCGAAGGCGTACTTCGAGATGATCTCGAGCAGGTCGATGGAAGGCTCGGTCTGGCGGATACGACCTCCGTCGTGCAGGTCCTTGTCCGAGCCGCCTGGCGAGAGGGAGACGTAGGCGTCGCCGAGCAGCCCTGCCGTGCGGATCGACGCGATCGTGTCCGCGGGCAACGGTACGTCGCGATGCACCGAGAGATGGACCTCCGCCAGGTAGTCCGAAAGGCCGATGGCGGTGACCTGACCGACGGGCACGCCCGCGATCTCGACGGGGGCGCCCACCTTGAGGGGGCCGACCGAGGCGAAGCGCGCGCTGACGTGCAGGGTCGGGCGGCTCATGATGCGCAGGCCGCCGATCGAGATCGACAGATAGCCGAGCGCGGCCGCCCCCAGGAGCACGAAGGCCCCCACCGTGATCTCGGTCTTCGTGTAGCTCCGCATGGCGTCAGAAGAGCAGTGCCGTCATGACGTAGTCGGTGACCAGCACGAGCGCGGAGGTCTCGACGACCGCCTTCGTGGTGGCCTGGCCGACCCCCTCGGCGCCGCCCCGTGCATGGAAGCCGCGATAGGTGGCGAGCCACGCGATGAGGAACGAGAAGACCACCGACTTGCCGAGACCGACCGAGACATCCGAGAAGTCGACCGAGGTGCGGACGCTCGACATGAAGACGCCTCCGTCGAGGCCGAGGGCCAGGGTTCCGATCGCGTAGCCGCTGAAGATGCCGACGACGCAGAAGATCGACGTCAGCAGGGGCACGGCCACGAGCGAGGCGAACAGGCGCGGGCTGACCAGGTACTGCACCGGGTCGACCGCCAT
Source organism: uncultured delta proteobacterium (assembly GCA_963830115.1). Taxonomy (GTDB): domain Bacteria; phylum Myxococcota_A; class Polyangia; order Polyangiales; family CAWHLB01; genus CAWHLB01. Next base: position 145,545 of record CAWHLB010000018.1, on the reverse strand, counting down.
GGATGTCAGGGCATCGATCTGCTCGGTGACGCGCATGTTGCCGAGGGTGGCGGCGATGGCCGAGCCCGCCCGGGCGGTCACCATGAGCGCGGCGAGGACGGGTCCGAGCTCGCGCACGAGGGACAGGGCGACGATCGCCCCGACGTAGGCGGTGCTGCCGAAGCGTGACAGAGCGATCTCGCCCTGCAGGGTCAGCACCATGCCGCTGAAGGCGGACGTCAGGAGGATCAGGGCGAGGGAACGGTTACCGAGGAAGGCGAGGTGCTCGACCACGAGCCGCCATCGGTAGGGCGGCCGGACGAAACGGGCCATGCCCTTCGCGAAGAAGATCACTGCGCGGCCCGCCCCCGCGGTGCCCCCGATGACGGTACGGCCGACGGCGCCCGGAAACGCCGCGCCACGAAGCGCCAGGGGCTCTCGCCCGATCGCGTCGTCGGTCGCCATGGAGGTCCCCGGCGTGAGCCGCGAACGCGGACGGCACGCCCAAGCCGAAAGCTAACCAGCGGCGCGGCGGTGTCCACGTCGCTTCGCGCACCGGCCGGCGCGAGATTCCTCCCCACCTCTCTCGCACCCTTGCGTCGAGCGCTCCGGCGCACCCTCGCGCGTCGTCGTCGTCGGTCGCCGAATGTCTCGCTCGCGACCGAGGAGTGGTGGGATCCAGCGCGCAGCCCGTGACGTCCTCGGTCGGCGTCGCGGTGCGAAGGCGTCCCCTACCGCCCGAGGTGGAGGATCACGCCCGTGTCCCCCACGATCCAGACGTCGTGCGTCCCGCTGCCCCCGATCCCGTTGTACGAGGTGAGGGTGGCGATGGACTGGGGCGTCCAGGCGGAGCCGCCGTAGTGCAGGATGGCCCCGCTGCTTCCCACGGCCCAGACGTCGCTTGCGCTCGTCCCCCAGATCGACTGGAACCGGGTCGGCGGGGTGCTCCAGACCGTGGTCCAGCTCGCACCGGCGTAGTGGAGGATCGTTCCGCCCTGGCCGGCGGCCCACACGTCGCTGGCGCTGCTGCCCCACGCGGCGTTCAGGGGCACGGACGTACCGCTCGCGACACTGCTCCAGGTGCCACCGGTGTAGTGAGCGATGGTGCCGGCGTTACCGACGACCCAGGCGTTGTCCGGTCCGGTGGCCCAGACACCGTAGAGATCAACCGACACGGGGGGAATGAGAGCGCTCCACGAAGCGCCGCCGAAGTGACGGGCCGTGGTGGAGTCCCCCACGGTCCATACGTCGCTCGCGCTCGTCCCCCAGACCTGGTGGAACGTCGCGGTGCCCGAGGCGATCCCCGTCCATGCCGTGCCGTCGTAGTGCGCGAACACGCCCGCGTTGCCGGCGACGTAGACGTCGTTCGAGCCGCTCGCCCAGACCGAGTAGAGGGCGCTCGGCGGCGCGCCCGGGACGGGGGTCCACCGCGTGCCGTCGTAGTGGAGCACAGTGGAGGTGGTGATTGAGGATGCGCCGGCGGCCCACACGTCGTTCGGTGCGTTGGCCCAGACCGAGTACAGGTCGGCCGTCGCGGGACCACTCGAGAGCGACCGCCAGTAGGTGCCGTCGTAGTGCCACATCGTCCCGCTCGAGCCGACGATCCACACGTCGTTCGGGCTCGCGCCCCAGACGGCGGAGAACGAACGCCCCGTCCCCGTCGAGAAGGCGGTCCAGGCCGTGCCGTCGTAGTGCCACAGCGTGCCCACGAAGCCGACGGCCCACACGTCGCTCGCGCTCGTACCCCAAAGCCGGCGGAAGCTGTTCGTGGTGCCGGTCGTCGCGACGGTCCAGCGCGTGCCGTCGTAGTGCAGCAGCGTCCCCGAAGTGCCGCCCGCCCAGACATCGTTCGCGCTCGCGCCCCAGACCGCGTCGATCTCCTGCGTCGTGCCGCTCATCGCGGCGCTCCAGGTCGCGCCGTCGTAGTGCAGGATCGTGCCGCCGACGCCGACGGCCCACACGTCGCTCGCGCTCGTGCCCCAGACCGCGTGCAGGTTGTTCGTCGTTCCGGTCGTCTCGGCGGTCCAGCTCGCGCCGTCGTAGTGCAGGATCGTGCCGCCGACGCACGCGGCCCACACGTCGCTCGCGCCCGTGCCCCAGACCCCGAAGCAGTCGTGGGACGTGGTGCTCGGGTCCGGAGTCCAGCTCGCCCCGTCGTAGTGCACCATGCCGCGCACGCTCGCGATCCACACGTCGCTCGCGCTCGCGCCCCAGACCCCGTAGTAGGCGCCGGCGGGCGCGCTCCACGTGAACGACCAGGCTGTGCCGTCGTAATGCGCGAGCACGTTGTCCTGGCCCACGGCCCACACGTCGTTTGGTCCGCTTCCCCAGAGCGCGTCGAGATTGGAGCCCTGGGGCAGGGGGTTCTGCCAGCACCACGCGTTGGCGTAGCAAGCTGGCGCCGGGGGGATGGCGGCCCCTCCGTCGGCGAGGGTCGCGTCGCGCACGCCGCCCGCGTCGGCAATCGCGCCGTCCATGCCCGCGTCGCCGCCGTCCATGGCCACGCCGCCGTCCGTTCCGCCCTCCGTGGCCGAACCGTCAGTCGTCGCTCCGGTGTCGCGAACCATCGCATCCACCGGGCCGCCGTCCTGCCCGCTCCCCACCGGCGCGTAACCGATGCGTCCGCACCCCAGCCACGGCACGCAGACCATCATCCACAGCACATGGCCGAACCGCTGCCGGGTCACCCGCCTACCCTATCACTGCCCCGCCCTCGCGTGTGCCGGCCCGCAGCAAACAGTAAAGCGATGACTTTAGTATAATGTGAGGGCGCCACCCGCCCCCATCACCGACGCACCTCTCCACGTGAGACGGGGGGGCCCACCCGCCCCCATCACCGACGCACCTCTCCACGTGAGATGGGGGGGCCCACCCGCCCCCATCACCGACGCACCTCTCCACGTGAGATGGGGGGGCCCACCCGCCCCCATCACCGACGCACCTCTCCACGTGAGATGGGGGGGCCCACCCGCCCCCATCACCGACGCACCTCTCCACGTGAGATGGGGGGGGCCAGGGGGGTCCTCCCCCCTGCATTGCTAGTGGGTCATGACGGACTTGAACCGTCAGCCAACGGATTAAGAATCCGCTGCTCTACCAATTGAGCTAATGACCCGACGACGTCCTTTGCGCGCCCGGCAGGATTCGAACCTGCGACCTGCGGATTCGAAGTCCGACGCTCTATCCAGCTGAGCTACGGGCGCACGCTTGTTACTCGATCTTCGCTGGCTGTCAATGGCTCCAGGCCATCGCCGGAGCGCGAAGTTGGGTGAGTGACGGGGATTGAACCCGCGACAACCGGAGCCACAATCCGGTGCTCTACCAACTGAGCTACACCCACCAAAAATTCGGGACGCCGACTGTACCGCCCTGGCCAGGGATCGCAAGACCGATCTGTGCGGCCCGGGGCCCGGCGCGCTCAGGGCCCGTGGGGGGTGACGATGGCCCGCCCGCCCGCGTAGTAGCGGCGCGCCCACTCGGCCATGGCCATGCCGGCGGCGACCGACACCGGATAGCTGTGGTTGATGCCGAACATGGGGATGGCCACCACCTCGTGGGCCGCGGCGAGGATCGCGTCGGACAGGCCCCCCTCCTCGTTGCCGAACACGAGCACCGCCTCCTCCGGCAGCTCGGCCTCCCACAGGCCGACGCTCGCCCGCTCCTTCTCGAAGGCGACGAGCTTCCACTGCCGCTCGCGCGCCATCTCGAGGAAGCCCGCCGTACCCCCGACCTCCACCACGTTCTCGTAGCGCTGCATGCCCATGGCCGCCCGCTCGTACCAGGGCTCGGTGCCGATGAGGATGACCTCGCGCGCCAGGAACGAATGGGCCGTGCGGATGATGGCCCCGATGTTGAACGGGTTCTTCGAGCGCTCGACCGCGACGCGGAAGGGATGGCGGATGCGGTCGAGCTCGGCGCGGATGGCCTCACGCGGCATGCGGAACGGGGGGACCCTCACGGCACTCCCATGATGACACGACTCGTCGCCGGAACACCCCGCGTCAGGCGTTGCCCGCACCGGCGGCTGCCGCGGCGGCGCCGTCCTCGGTCCGCCCTCTCGACGAAGCGGCCCCGTCGGGCTCCATCTCGACGCGCGCGCGCGGCAGGAAGCGGCCGTTCTCGTAGCGCCCGAGCCAGGTGACGAGCTTCTCGCGCACTTCGCACCGGAGGTCCCACAGGTCGCCGGCGTTCGTGGCCGAGACGAGCGGCCGGACCTCGATGACCTGCTCCTTGGCGTTGGTGACGACCACGCCCTTGGCCTTCTCGTCCCATTTGGGGTTGCCCTCGAGGATGCGGTCGAGCTCGGCGCGCACCGCGTCGACCGGAAGCCGGTAGTCCGCGTAGAGGTAGACCGTGCCGAGCAGCTCGGGCGAGACCTTCGTCCAGTTCTGGAACGAGTGATTGAGAAACCTGGTCATGGGGACGATGAGCCTGCGCAGGTCCCACACCTTGACGACCACATAGGTCAGGTTGATCTCCTCGATGGTCCCCCACTCGCCCTCGACGATGACCGTGTCGCCGATGCGGATCGGCTGCGTGATCGACAGCTGGATGCCGGCGAGCAGAGTCGCGATGCTCTTCTGGGCCGCCAGCCCGATGACGATGCCCGCGATCCCGGCCGACGCCAGGAGCGACATGCCGACGGTTCGCACCACGTCGAACTGCAGGAGCGCAAGGGAGACCGCCAGGATGCCGACGAGGATTGACGCGACCCGCCGGAGCACGGCGACCTGCGTGCGCACGCCGCGCTCGTGCAGCTCGTCGCCCCCGTCCTTCGCCTGCTCGACGGCGTGCTCCTCGATGGCGTCGCCGACGAAGTGCACCAGCCGGACCAGGAACCAGGCCACGGCAAAGACGAGCACGACCCCGAGGGTCTTGCCGGCGACGGCCTGCGCGGGCGCGGGCAGCGCGAGAGGCGCGACCAGGCCCCAAGCGAACACGATGCCCACGAAGAGACGGCCGGGCTCGCGCAGCTTGTCGAGCAGCTGATCGTCCCGGCGCGTACGCGTGTGGGCGGCCAGCCGGTGCCCGATCCGCATGAGCAACCACACGGTGAGCCGCGCCCCGAGCCACGCCAGGATCACGACAGCGAACAGGCCGAGCCACTGCCAGAGGTAGAGGCCCGCCATCTGCCACCGCGAAAAGACGGCCGGCAGCTTGTCCGCGATCCAAGGGAGCTCGTTCGATAGGGGCGTGCTCATCGCCACTTGATGCTGCAGCCCATGGACGCCACGGCCTCGAAGGGCACCTTCTTGCCCTCGAGCGCCGCCTCGATGGCCGCACGCAGATCGCGCCGCGTGACCTTCGCGGCGTCCTTCCAGTTGTCGTCGATGCGCCCGTTGTAGACGAGGCGCCGATCGGCGTCGAAGACGAAGGGGTCGGGCGTGCAGGCGGCGTCGTAGGCGCGCGCGACTTCCTGGGACTCGTCCCGCAGGTAGGGGAAGGGGAAGCCCTTGTCCCGCGCACGGGCTTTCATCGCGTCCATGGAGTCGTCCGGGTAGCGCGTGTCGTCGTTCGGGTTGATTGCGACGAGCCGCACGCCGCGGTCTTCGTGGTCGCGCTGGATCGCGATGAGCCGGTCCTCGCAGGCCTGGGCGTAGGGGCAGTGGTTGCAGGTGAACACCACCACGAGCACCGGGGCGTCGGCGAAGGACGCGAGCGAGAGCGTCCGCCCGTCGACGTTCGGGAGCGAGAAGGGCGGCGCCTTCGTGCCGAGCGGCATCCCCTTCGAGTAGGCAACGGCCATCATCCCTCCTCCGGCGACGTGCGCCAACGAGCCCCGACCGCTTCCGCTCGCGGGGCAACCCGGCGGGCTCGCGCGGTCTTCGGCGTTCCGCTCGGTTCGGAGTACTGCCAGGGTTGCGCCGGCGAGCGTCGTTGCAACTGAACGGGCGCGCCTTTCGACCCTCACTCCGCGAGCACTGGGCTCTCAGCAGATCCGCGACGTGAAGGCAGCCCAGGGAACGCCTGACCTGTTCCCCGGCGCCTGGTGTTCGGCTACGTCGGCCGGTTCCACCCTCGAACCGGCGGGGCACGGCAGCGGTCGGCCTGGGCGTTGCAAGTGGGTGGCGGGCAGGGCGGAGAAATTCAGCCTGATCAGGGCAAGGCCGAGAGGCCGCGTGTGCACGCCCTTGCAGGGTGTGCAGGCACTGGCACCGCGTTGAGACGCCCCTGTCGAAGTATGCCGCCCGGATTGCGACGGAACGGGTGCGCACGGGCCCAGGGACGGCGCGGCACGGGGGTTGCCTCGCAAGCTCATCCTCGACACGAGGTGGACATGAGGATGTATCGCGTAACGAGCGGATTCGAGCCTGCGGGCGGTGGCGGCCCTGGCCTGGGCCCTGAGCCTGGTCCAGGGGTGCTCGGGCAACGCGGAGGACGGGGGGCTCTTCGGCTCGGATCCGGGAACCGGCGGCGGCACGGGCGGCGCGAGCGGCAGCACTCCGGAGGGCGGGGTGGCCGCGGTGAGCGACCTGCCGTGCGACGTGGCGGCCCTGCTCGCGACCCACTGCCAGAGCTGCCACAGCAATCCACCGATTGGCGCCGCGCCGATGCCCATGATGACGCGCGCCGACCTCATGGCGCCGTCGCGGATCGATCCGACGAGCACCGTCGCCGCGCGGGCGTTGGTCCGCATGCGCGCCTCGGTCGCGCCGATGCCGCCGCCGCCGGCGGCGCCGGTCGACGCCGTGGCGATCGCGGCGATGGACACGTGGGTGTCGGCGGGGATGCCGGCGGGCGGCTGCAGCTCGGCGGCCGACGTGCCGGACGCTGGCCCAAGCCCCTACGCCACACCGACCATGTGCTCGAGCGGCACCTACTGGAACGCGGCCAGCGATGAGGGGAGCCGGAACATGATGCCCGGCGCCACGTGCATCGCGTGCCACAGCCGTAGCTCGGAGGCGCCGCGCTTCGTCGTCGCGGGGACGGTCTATCCCTCGGCCCACGAGCCGGACAACTGCAGCGGCGGCACCCTCGGTATGGGCACCGCGACGGTGGAGGTGACCGACGCGACGGGCCAGGTCTTCACGATGAACGTGAGCTCGGCGGGCAACTTCTTCATGGAAGCGCGCGCGGGGAGCGTGACGCTGCCCGTGACGGCGCGCGTGCACTACGCCGGTCGAGTGCGCGCGATGACGACGCCCGCGGCTTCGGGCGATTGCAACTCGTGTCACACCGAGAGCGGCACCATGGGCGCCCCCGGACGCATCATGCTGCCCTGATCCGTGGCGCCGCAGGGCGCCCCGCAGACGGCGTGCGACCCAACCGAGGCAAGGGCGCGGAGCGCGGGGCCGCGAGGAAGCCACCACGTGGGCCGCGTGCGCGCCGCGTCGCGCCCGTGCTATGTATGGGACCGCGCGGGCCGCACCGCGCCATCATGACCAGCCACTCCTGAACGTCTCGCGCGTTTCCGTCGCCGGGTTCCCCGGCCCGAACAGGAGTGTGTCATGGCGGCTGTGCAGGCCGAGCGTGTGTTCTTTTCGTATTCCGACGCGGTCGCGCTGATCGCGGACGCGAGCTTCCGGCTCGATCCGGGGTGGACCGGTCTCGTCGGCGACAACGGTGCGGGCAAGACGACGTTGCTCGGGCTGGTCGCGGGCGTGCTGCGCCCGGCCGCGGGCCGGCTCCGGCGCTTGCCCGAGGACGCGACGGTCGTGGTGTGTCCCCAGGGCGTGGAGCGATGCGACGCGCGCGTCGAGGGGTTCGCGCGCTCAGACGAGGCGATCGCACACCGGTTGCGCGGGCGCTTCGGCCTCGACCCCGCTTCCATCGTGCGCTGGACGACGCTGTCGCCGGGCGAGCGACGCCGCTTCCAGATCGCTGCCGCCCTGGCCACCGAGCCCGACGTGCTCCTGCTCGACGAGCCCACGAACCACATCGACGCGCGCACCCGTGCGCTCCTCGTCGCCGGGCTCGAGCGCTTCACCGGCGTCGGCCTCCTGGTCTCCCACGACCGCGCGATGCTCGATGGGCTGACGCGATTGACGCTGCGGGTCGTGGGCGGGCGCGTCGAGCACTACCGCGCGCCCTACGGGCAGGCCCGCATCGCGTGGGAAGCAGCCCGAGCGGAGCGACTCGCCGAGCGGAAGGCGCAGCAAGAGACGCAGCACACACTCGAGGCCCAGCTCAATCGCGCGCGCCGGGCCGAAAGGGCGGCGAGCCGAAGCCGCAGCGCCCGGCGCCGCATGAAGAGCGCGAAGGACCACGACGCGCGAAGCGCTGCCCGGAAGGGGCGCGCCGAACGGGCTGAGAAGCGCCATGGCCGAAGCGTGGCGGTGCTCCGCGGCGAGGTGACACGCGCAGCCGAGCGCAACGACGACATCGAGGTCGACAAGGCACTGGGCCGATCCCTCTTCGTCGACTACGTACCGGCTCCCTCGCCACACGTGCTGACCTGCTACGGTGCCGTCGAGCGGGCTGGGCGGCGAATCCTCGACGACCTACGCCTCGTGGTCGAGCGCGACAGCCGCGTGCACGTGAGCGGAGACAACGGCGCCGGCAAGTCGCTCCTGCTCGCCGCCCTGGTCCGGGGGGCGCGCCCCGATCGCGTGCTCTACCTTCCCCAGGAGCTCACCGCGGCCGGGCGATGCGCGCTCGTCCACGAGATGCGCGCTCTCCCAGCCGCCGCGCGCGGACGCGTGCTGTCGATCGTCGCCGCCCTCGGCAGCGACCCGGCGCGGCTGATCGCGACCGAGGCCCCGTCCCCCGGCGAGGCCCGCAAGCTCGCCATCGCCGGGGGGCTCGGCCGACACGCGTGGGCCCTCGTGCTCGATGAGCCGACCAACCACCTCGATCTGCCGTCCATCGAGCGCCTCGAAGCCGCCCTCGCCGCCTACCCGGGGGCCCTCGTCCTCGTCACCCACGATGGCGCCTTCGCCCGCGCGTGCACGCGCGAGGTGTGGCGTGTGGCGAAGGGCAGGGTCACCACGGTGTAGACCGGCGACGGGGGCGTCCGTCCGGGTCGCGCGGCCGCGCCCCGCGCATGGCGGGGCTCCACCCGCCGGCCACGAGACACCCGTCATGGCCTTCCGTCACCGGGCCGGAGGCGTGACCTTTGGGCAGTAGGCCGCTACGATGGCGCTTGGGCCCACCCCCATGGGAGATCCGGACCAGCGCAAAGCGGCCCAGACGGGCGAGACGGGAGGCGCGGCGCCGAAGGTCCGCCGCGAGGAGGCCTTCGCCGACACGGCCATCGGGATCGGCGCCGCCTCGCCCGCCCCCGGCGATCCACGCCCGAGCGATCCCGCCGCCGTGGACCCCGCCGCGATCCCGGCCACGACCCCCGGCCCGGCCCGCCGCCACGAGGGCACCGTCGACTCCAACGGCGTTCCCCTGACCACGCCTGCGAGCGCAGGCGACGGCGCGGAGGAGTCGGGCCCCGATCCGCTGGTCGGTCGGGTGCTCAGCGGGCTCTACAAGGTGGAGAGCCGCCTCGGCGAGGGCGGCATGGGCACCGTCTATACCGCGACCCACGTGCACCTCAACAAGTCCTTCGCCGTCAAGGTGCTGTCCCGGAAGATCGCAACGAACCGCGAGGCGATCGAGCGCCTGCGCCAGGAGGCGATCGCGGCGAGCAGCATCGACCACGACAACATCGTCGACGTCATCAACTTCGACGTCACCGACGACGGCAATGTCTTCATCGTGATGGAGCTGCTCAAGGGCAAGAGCCTCGCGGACGTGGTCGACGCGGGGCCCATGGCGCTCGACAAGGCGCTGCCCATCGTCCTGCAGATCTGCCGCGCCCTCGAGGCAGCCCACGAGCGCGGGATCATCCACCGCGATCTCAAGCCCGAGAACGTCCACATCGTGCAGAAGGGCGAGATGGACTTCGTCAAGGTGCTCGACTTCGGCATCTCGAAGGTGCGCAGCGCCGACACCGAGCAGGTGCGCATGACGAAGACGGGGCAGCTCGTCGGCACGCCCCTGTACATGTCGCCCGAGCAGGCGCGCGGCGAGATGGAGGTGGACCGGCGCGTCGACGTCTATTCGCTCGGCGTGATGCTCTACGAGATGCTCACCGGCACGCCTCCCTTCGAGGGCGGCAACTACTTCCAGCTCCTGTGGAAGCACGGCAACGAGGAGCCGGAGCCGCCGCGCGTGCGCAACCCGAAGGCCGACATCCCGCCGGCGCTCGAGACCGTGATCCTCAAGGCCCTCGCCAAGGACCCGGAGACGCGGTGGGGCTCCATGGCCGAGCTCGAGGCCGCCCTGCTCGAGGCTGCGCCCGACGTGCCGGTGCCGCCGCCCCTGTTCTCGATGCCGCCGGGCCTCAGGCGCGAGACACGGGCGCCCGCGCCACACCGGTCGCGCGCGCTGCTCTTCGCGGGCGGCGCCGTGCTCGCCATCGCGATCGTGGGGGTCGTCGTCGCCGCGACCCGAGGCACGGGCGGAGATGCGCGAGCGATCGTTCCGACGCCGACCCACGAGCCCAAGGCCGCGCCGCCCGCACGCCAAGGGCCGCAGCCGGCCGGCCCCACCGCGTCCCACGACCCGACGCAGCTCCCCCACGGCGTCGAGCCTCCACAGGCCCCCTCGGTGCACTTCGACTCCGTCCCCGAGGGAGCCGAGGTGCACGTCGGCGAGCGCTCCTTCGGACGGACGCCCCTCGACGCTCCGCTCCCGCTGTCGGCGACACCCGTCGACGTCCGCTTCACCTTGCGGGGACACGCCGACGACGTGGTCCCGGTCATCCCGGCCGAAGGCGCACAGGTGCGGGGACACCTGCGCCCTCTTCGTCACGGGTCCGGCCACGGCAGCAGCAACTCACTTCACTTCAAGACGGAGCTCTGATGGGGGACATGCTTGGGTTGAGGGCGGTCGCCACCGCCGCCGCGCTCGCTCTCTCGCTTCTCTTTGCCCTTGCGGCCGTCGCTCCGTCGCCGGTCCACGCCGACGCCAACGACGAGGCGCGCGTCTACTTCGAGCGCGGCAACCGCCAGCTCGCGCGCGCCCTCGGGCTTCACGGGCACGCGCGGCAAGCCGGCCTCGAGGACGCGCTCGAGAGCTTCGTCTCCTGCATGCGCATCGTGCGCAGCCGCAACGCCGTCTACAACGCCGCCGTCACCCTCCAGGAGCTCGGCCGCAACGCCGAGGCCTTCACCTACTTCACCGAGTACCTCGCCATGCCCGGCCTGAGCGACGCCGAGCGACACGACGTCGAGAGCAAGCGCAACGCCCTGCGCGCAAAGGTCGCCGTCGTCGCCGTGACGAGCACGCCGCCCGGCGCCGCGGTGCGCGTGGACCGCCCGGATCTGGCGCCGCGCGGAACGACCCCGATCGAGGTGGCCATGCCCGCCGGTCACCACACGATCTTTCTCTCCCACGCCGGCTACCACGACGGCCGGACGAGCGTGAACGCGGCGCTCGGAACGCGCGTCGAGTCCCACGTCACCCTCCGGGCCACACCGGTCGAGCTCCGCATCTCCGCCCCGGCCCACGGCCACCTCTCGGTCGACGGCCACCCGGTAGCCGCGGGAACCGCCGTGCACGTCGCGCCGGGGACCCACGTCGTGCGGCTCGAGATGCCCGGCCGCGAGCCCGTCGAGCAGAGCGTCGACGTGCCGCCCGGTAGCGAGCCGGTCAGCGTCTCGATCACCGCCGACTCGGCCGCGTCCCTCCCGGGCACGCTGCACGTTCGGAGCAACGTGCCGGCGCAGGTCTTCGTCGACGGTGTGCCGGCCGGCGAGGGCACGGACGTCCACGCCTCGTTGCACGCGGGGGAGCCCGTCGTCCGTGTGACGGCCCACGGACGCACGCCGGTGGAGCGACACGTCACGATCGCAGCCGGCGGAACGGTCGAGATGCAGGCCGACCTCGTCCCCTCGACGGCGGGGCAGAAGAGCCTCGGCACCGCGCCACTCTGGATGGGCGTCGCGAGCGGGCTCGTCGGCGCGGCGGCCATCGTGTTCTCGCTGCGGGCGCTCAAGCTCCACGACGACTACGAGACCCACAACGGCAACGGCCTCGCCACCCAGGACGAGCGGGACGGCGTCATCGGCGCCAACCACCTCGCCGACGGCTTCTGGATAGGCACTGCGGCGCTCGGCATCACCGCGATCATCCTGCTCCTCGTGAACCACGACGTGCCGCCGCGGCCGTCGCACCTCACGGTGGCCGCCGCGCCGCTCCGCGGAGGCGGCATGCTCGCGGCCTCCGTCGCGACGGGGGGACTGTGATGCGCCATACAGCATCGCTCTTCGGCTTGTCCCTCGTGCTCGCCCTGGCGGGTGGCTGCACCTTCCTCTACGCACCGAGCCCGCTCAACCGCGACGCGGGCATGGACGGCTCGCAGCCGGACAGCTCGATGGACGCGCCGATGGACGCGGGGGACGCAGGCGACGCGGGCGACGCAGGCGACGCGGGCGACGCAGGCGATGCAGGCGACGCAGGCGACGCGGGCACATGCCACGGGGTAACCCACGAGTCCGACTGCAGCGACGGCATGGACAACGACTGCGACGGGTTCGTCGACTGCGACGACTTCGACTGCGCCGGGCAGAGCGCCTGCTGTGCCTCCGGAACGCCCAAGATCCACACTGGCGATCTCGGTTCCACCAATCCGAGCTGGGTCACGATCCCGACGGCAGACACGACGGGCATCACCTGGAGCACGGGCGACTCCAAGCTCAAGGACTTCGGCTCGGCGCACCCGAAGGGCGTTCGCTGGAGCGCCTGCATCCCCCTCGCGCTCGGGGCCGACATCGACGTGATCCTCCAGCCCTACACCGGCACCTGCGACCCCACCGTCTCCCAGTGCTTCGCCGGGCTCGTCCTGAGCGGCGCCAACGACATGCGCCCCGGCGCCCGCCTCCTCGACGACCTGGGCGTGTTCATGACCGTGGACTCGACCGGGCCGCACCTCGTGGTCACGCAAGCCGGAAGGGCGCTCGCGTCCCCACAACCGCTCGGCATCGACCCGGTGGATGTGCAGATCACGCTGGCTCCGGGGCTCGACAGCCGCAATCGCCCCGCGCTTCTGGCGCAGGTCCACTACCAGGCGGGCTCGATGGAGGGGGACCTGTTCGCCTCGGACGCGCTGCCGGCCGTCCTGCTGCAGTCCGACCTGATCCGCGACGGCCAGTGCGCCTCCACCCCCGGCCTCAATCTGGCCCTCGAAGGATGGGGCGGCCTGGTCGGGATCAACCAGGTGACGGCCGACACCCTGAGCTGTGTCAATCCGAGCCAGTTCACCGGCCGCGGCGGTTCGCCTGCGCCATCCGGGTACACCTACAGCGACCTGGGGCTCGACTGCTGGGCCTCCGGCGGCATCGGAGCGCCCACCCTCGCCACCGCGTACGACTCCATGGTGCCGCCGACGGCGCAGTGGTACGTGATGGTCGAAGGCACGGACGATGACCCCTCGCTGGACCTCGTCACCCACGTAGGCCGGGCGCTCGGCTACGCGACCACGACCGGGAACACGGGGTGGACCAGCCTGAGCACGGAGCCCACCTGGTCGGTGGCGCATACGGTGAAGGCTGGCTCCGAGCCTCCCTCCGGTATCGGCATGGTCTGCGGGTCGACGGCCCCCGCGGGTGCGCACAGTTACCGCGATCCGTTCGTCTTCGCGCGGACGAACCCCGATCAGGTGTTGACCCAACCCATCGTCGCCTTCGCCCGTGAGGAAGATGGGGAGCCGCGAGACGTCTACGACCTGTACGTGACCTCCCTGGACCCTTCCCTCGGGATGCCGATTCGTAACTCCGACGAGCCCGACGCTTTCGCCCAGCGCGGTCAACACGGCGGACCCGGGGTCGAACTGCGTCTCTCTTCGTGATCCCGCGCTCTTGCCGGTCAACTCGGACTACGAGGGCACCCCCTTCTGGCTGCTTTTCACCTGCGTCTCCGACACCGCCCCGAGCCGCGTGGAGGCGGTGCGACTCACGGGGATGGGCATCACGTTCACGCCGGACACGAGCACGCTCCAGAAGGTGCTCGACCCCTCGACCCTCGGCAGCTATGCGGCCGCCGGGGTGAGTGGGGCGGAACCGGTGATCGCTTTCCCGTCGTCCTCGGGGGGCACGGCGCGCATTCGCCTTTGGTTCCTCGCGCGCGCGGTAGGCGGACGGACGACGGTCGGCATGGCGGAGGGCAACGAGTTGACGACGGACCTGACCAGCATCTTGCCCACGTTCAGCGCCTACGCCGCGAACCCCGTCCTCACGCCGGAGTCGCCGGTGATCGGGCCCTGTGGGAGCGACGGTTGTCCGACCATCGAGGGCCTCGCGGTCACGCGACAACTCGACGCGGCGAACAAGCTCCGCTTCCTGGTGGCACGGCGTTTGAATGACTCGTCGGGGCAGACCTACGACCTGTTGCCCCTCGAGCAGTTCTGGAGAGCCGATTGACCCACGTCCCGCGTCCCCTTGCCCTCGCCTTGCTTCTCGCCGGGCTCTTCGCCGCGGGGTGCGGCGGGATCAGCGCGAGCGGCCGGAGCGAGGACGCGGGGACGATGGGCGGGCTCGGGTTCGACGCGGGCTCGGCGGCCGACGGGGGCGGCACGGCGATGGAGGCCGGCACTGGAGCCTACGCCGACGCGGCCGCGGGCCCCGAAGCAGGCGGGCTCGCCAACACGCCCGTGCCCGCCACGACACCCTCGACCCCGGGCCGCTCCGACGGATACGAGGGCGGCGGGGGCGATCCGCGCACCTGCTACGACGGCCTCGACAACAACGCCGCATCGGGCGTCGACTGCCAGGATCCCCTCTGTTCGCCGCTCGCGAGCTGCTGCATCGGGCGCGGGGACTGCTGCGCCGCCGTCGCGAGCTCACCGCTGCCCGCGAGCCTGGCCTTCGGCACCTGCGGCACGTCGGTGGCCACATGCGCGCCCGACGCCACCGCCTTCGGGCCCGGTACGTTCATGGGCGACGGCGGCTTCTATCCCGGTGGCAACGCGAGCAGCGACGGTGGGCTCCGCTTCGACCAGGCCGTCGACCTGACGACGCACCGCGCGACCCTCACGGCCACGTTCCTCGCCGCCGCCCCCCTGGCCTGCGACCCGGCGACCTGCATCGACGGGGTCGCAGTCGGCTTCACGACCCAGGCCGATCTCTCGGACAGCAACGCGCACGTCGTGCCCCTCGCGGCGCTCCTCTACAGCGGCGTTCGGAGGGACGTGAGCCTGCTCGTCGGCGACACGGTCGTCGGTCGCTGGCCGGCCGACGGAGACAGGGAGACGTGGCAGCTCGATTTGTTGCCGACGGGTGAGGTCCGCGCGACGAGGATGGGCGACGGCACGTCCCACACCGCCACCTTCGCGCCCGACGCCGCCGCGCACCTCGTCCTGTTCGGTCGCAGCCGTAACCCGGCGGCCATGGCGGCGGGCGCGCGGCTCGGCGCGCTCCAAACGACCGTCGACCTGTGCGACATGCCCTCCGCCTGGGAGCCGCGCACCGCATTGCAGCTCACGCAGGCGGGCACCGATGTCAGCGATCCGCTCCTCGGCGCCGCCAGCGGTGCCGATGTCGCGTTCGTGCAGGGCCAGCGCTACCTCGTCTTCCCGTACCAAGGCACGTTCCTGCTCGCCCGGGGATCGGCGACCGACGACACGTCCTTCGAGCTGTCGACCGCCCCGACCGCCCCCGCCCTCGCCCCGACGAAGGACTATGAAGCGGGCGGCATCGCCGATCCCGTCCTGATCGCCGATGGCGACGGGGTGGCGCTCTTCTACACGGCCGTCGACGGCGCGGGACGGCACGGCATCGCGCGGGCCGAAGCGAGCAGCCCCGGCTCGACCTTCACCGAGGGCGACGCGCTGGAGATTGATCCGAGCGAGGCTGCGCCCGCGTCGGACGGAGCCATCGTCGTGGGGCTGGACGCACCGACGGTCGCGGTTGCGCTCGACGGCACGTGGGTGCTCGTCGCCCGTGCCACCCTGAGGGACGGGAGCGAGCAGCTCCGCGCCTTCGTCGCGACCGGCGGCGTCGGCTGGTCCGAGGTGCGTGGCTCGACCTTGCCCGGCGCGACCCGCACGGGCACCGGTGCGCTGGTCGGCGGTGCCGATGCCCTCGGCCGCAGCTCGCTCATCGTGCACGACCGCGCCTGGCAGCTCTACTACGGCTGGCGGCGCGGGACGCGGTGGAAGGTGGGCCTGCTCTCCTCGGACGAGCTGCTCGGCTGGCGCTCGCTCGGCGACACCGTGCTCGGCCCCGGCGGCAATGGCTTCGACCGGCTCGGCGTCCGGGCACCGTCCGCCGTGTCGGCCGGCGACCGCGTGCTGCTCTACTTCGCGGGTCTCGACGGTGCGCAAGCGGTGCTCGCGCGGACCGCCCACGACGCGACCGACACGGGAACGGTCCTGCCGTGACGCGGCGTATCGCAGCCCTCGCCGCCGCCGCCGCCTGCTTGGCCTCGGCCTGCGCCTCCGCCGGCAGTGACTTCCCCGGCACGAGCCCGGGCACGGACGGGGGTGGCCTCGCCGGATTCGACGGCGGCAGGGGCGGCGTCGAAGGGGGCTTCCCCGCGTCGGACGCGGCCGCGGCGGAGGCGGGCGCACCGCCGCCCTTGGGGCCGGGCCCGGTCCCCGCCGATCCCTCGGGGTTCAGCGCCTCCGGTGACACGGAGGGACCGCCTTCCGGCAACGGCGCCGTGGACCCGTCCTGCTACGACGGCACGGACGACAACGGCAACTCCTTCATCGACTGCGCAGACCCCGCCTGCGCCTCGGCCCGCAGCTGCTGCGTCGGCAGCGGCGACTGCTGCGCGGCGGAGGCGACCGCGCCGAACGACGACCTCGACTTCTCGTCGTGCGCGACCGGCAGCGACTACAGCTGTCTCGCCGGCTATGGGAACGTCACGCCCTTCGGCAACTCGGGCCCGTGGGTGCAGGATCGGGCCCTCGCCTGCGGCGGCAATGCGAGCTCCGACGGCGGGCTCCTGGTCGGTGCGCCCATCGACCTGACGTCGCGCAGGCTCGCGATCGATGTGACCTTCGCGGGCGCCGATCCGAGCTGCACCACGAGCTGTCTCGAGAGCGCGGCGGTAGGGCTCACGACCCAGGCCCTGCCGGCGGTGGGCACGGACGCGCACGTCGAGCCCGCCGTGGCGCTGGTGCTGAGCGGCTCGCGCAGAACCGTGAGCCTCGTCGTCGGCGACAGCGCCGTGGCGAGCTGGCCCTTCACCGACGGCGACGGCCCCTGGTCCCTCGTGCTCCGGCCCACCGGGGAGCTGAGCATCGCGCATGGCACCACCGTCGCCATGACGAGCGCCTACGTCCCGACCACCGGCGCCCAGCTCGTCCTGTTCGGCCGCAGCCGCAACCCCTCCACCGCGGCGCCCTACGGCGCACGCATCGCCGCGCTCACGACGAGCACGTCCCTCTGCGACATCCCGAGCGGCTGGAGCGCGCGGCAGGCCCTCGCCCTGGGCGACCGCTCGACACCCTCGGTCGCCGTGGACGACGCGGCGGGGCCGAGCTTCGGCGCGGCGAGCGACGGCAACACCCTGATGGCCTTCGAGCGGGGCGGCGACGTCTTCCTCGCCGAGCGGCCGGACGAGAGCGCGCCGGCGAGCTTCACCTTCGTCGCCTTCTCCTCCCAGGTCGGCCTCGCCCGCGACGAGAGCTGGGACGTGGGGGGCGCCCACGACCCGGAGCTGGTCGATCAGGCCGGCGCCGACCCGGTGATGTTCTTCACGGCCGTGGACGCGGACGGGGCGCGGCGGATTGGCCGTGCCGTGCTCGACCCGACCGACCACACCTACCACGCCCAGCCGGCCGATGCGCCGGTCGTCGACCCCGCCGTGCTTCCCGGGGCGGCGAGCGCAGTGGACGGCCCCACCGTCGTGGCCTACCGCGCGGACCTCTGGGTGATGGTCGTGCGGGCGAGCGACGGCGCCAAGACCTGGCTCGCGATCCTCACGTCCGACGACGGTGGCCTCACCTGGTCGCCCTACGGGCCCACCGACCTGCCCCGCATGTTCGATCCCACGGCCGGCACGCTGCCGCCGGCCCTCGACGCGGACGAGGTCGCCTCGCCGTCGCTGGTCATCCACGACGGGGCCTGGCAGCTCTACTACGCCCGGCGTCGCGGCGCGCGCTGGTCCATCGGCCTGCTCGTGTCGGACGAGCTGGTGTCGTGGCGCCACATGGACCAGGGCGCATCGGTGATGGGTGCGGGGGCGAACGCCTTCGAGCGCCTCGGCGTGACCGATCCGGATGTCCGCGAGGTGCCGGGCCAGCAAGAGATTGAGATGCTCTACGTGGGCCTCGACGGCGTGGGCCGCACGCCCGCGTGGGCCGTCCGCGATGCCGCTGACCACGGCATGCTCCTGCCCTGAGCGCGGCCGCGGGCACGCGCGCGTCTTCGATTTGACAGGGCCCGGGCGGACGCGGACGATTCGCGGTGCCTGGCCATGACGTCGCCCGCCCCGCTGGGCGCCGCGCCGAGCGGTACGAGCCGCCGGCGCGCACGCCTCTTCATCCTGCTCTTCGTCGCCTTCGAGCTGCTCACGCCGCTCACCTATTACCTGCGCGACGACCCCTACGACGAGCGCTTCGCCTGGCGCATGTTCTCGGAGATCCGCATGTACGGCTGCCAGACGGCGGCCTTCGACGTGGGCCCTTCGGGCAACGAGCAGCGGATCGATCTCGCACGCACGATCCATCCGGCCTGGCTCAACACCCTCTCGAGGAACCGCCGCGACGTCATCCTCGCGTTCCTTCGGCGGCGTTGCCGCGAGCCGGACGTCCGGAGCGTCCGGCTGGTCAACACCTGTCAGACGTCCGACGGCAAATCGGTCCCGGCCGTCGTGTGGGAGCGTGACTGTACGAGCGGCGCGGTGACCGAGCCGACGGAGCACCCGTGAAGGCGCTCTTCGACCGCTACTTCTTCGGCGAGGTCGCCGCCGTCCGCCCCTATCTCCTCGTCAAGGGGCTCTTGCTGTTGCTCGCGGTCGACACGTGGGTGCTACGGACCGAGCACGGGGGACGCTACGGCGTGGGCGGCTTCAACGTCGCCCACTTCGCCTGGCTCGACGCGATCCAGCCGGTCCCGACGACCGCCTTCTACGTGGGCTTCGTCCTGTTCTGCGGCCTGCTCGCCTTCGTCCTAGGGACCGTGCGAACCAGTCGCGCCGGCCTCGCCGTGCTGACGGTCCTCTACACCTACAGCTGGGCGATGAGCATGCTGGACAGCTACCAGCACCACTACTTCATCTCGCTCGTCCTCGTGTGCATGGTCTTCTTCCCCGAGGTGAGCGGGAGCGACCTCTTCGGCCGTCCCGACGTGGCCGACCCGCCGAAGAACGCGCGCAAGAAGAAGCGCCGCAAGCGCAAGGCGGAGACGCCCTCAGCTCCTCCGGCGCGTGAGCGCCTGGGCTACGTGCTCGCGTCGGTCAGCACGGGCATCGTCTATCTCTACACGGCGATTCCTCGAAGACGGAGCTCGACTGGCGCATGGGACACGCGCTCGAGCGGCTGACCAGCGGGACCGGCACCCTGAAACCCTTCGAGCAGTACTTCGCGCGCTGCGGGCATGGGGCACGACGCCTTCTTCTACTTCGTCGGCCACTCGGTGATTGTCCTGCAGGTCGTCATCTTCCTCGGCTACCTGGCGGCGACGCGGCGCGACGAGGTGAAGTGCCCCTGGGCCGGCCGCCTTCTGTGGATCCCGGCGAGCGCCCTCGCGTTCCACGTCGGCGCCGAGTACCTGAAGCTGCGCATCGGCTGGTTCAGCTACTACATGATCCTCATCGCGCTGGTGGTGTACCTGCCCGAGGCGTGGCTGTGGCCGGTCGCGCGCGTTCTGAGCTGGCCCTCACGCGTTCTAGCCGCGGCCTGGGGCTCGCCCATGGGTGGCCCCGAGAGCGTGACGAGCGCTTCACGGTGCTCGTCCTCGCGCTCGCCACGGGCGCCGTCGCCGCCCTCGTCGGTCGGCTCGTCGACGCCCGGCGGCCTGGGCGCCGGGCATCGCCGCGGGCGGGGCCCTGGTCGTGGGCGCGGCCTTCTGCCATCGCCGAGAAGAACCCCGCCCTGGCGCGCCCGTGGATTGCGGCCACGGGGCTCGCGGTGCTCACCATGTGGATGGCGATTGCCTCGACGGACGTGCGGTACGATTTCTATCGCTTCGTCGGGGGCGACGCGCGGCGGCGTGGCGACGTCGCGGCGGCCCTCGAGGCCTACACGAAGGCCGACCGCTACGCCCCGGAAGGCAAGAGCCGGCGCGGGAGATCGAGAGGCTCCGGCGCATCCTGGGGCGGTCACCGTGAGCGGGGACGGCCCGCGCGACGCGAGCGATGGCGCCTCGTCGGGGGCTCCGGGCGGTGGGCCGACGCGCGCCCGCTGCGCCGTCCGGCGTGAGGGCGACCTCCTCGTGCTGCCGGGCCTCGCGACCGCCCACTCCCACGCATTCCAGCGCGCCCTGCGCGACGGACCGAGCGGCGCGACGGGGGCGTCGGTTCGTTCTGGTCCTGGCGCGGCCTGATGTACGCGATGGCGGAGCGCCTCGAGCCCGACACCCTGTTCGCCGTGGCCCGCTTCGCCTACGCCGAGCTGGCCATGGCGGGCGTGACCGCCGTCGGTGAGTTTCATTACGTACACCACGCACGGGACGGCACACCCTACGACGACCGCATCGCCCTCGCCGACGCCGTCATCCGGGCCGCGCGGGAGGTGGGCCTGCGCATCACCCTGCTCCGGGTGCTCTACGAGCGGGCGGGCGCTGGCCGTCCACCCGAGGGCGCCCAACGCCGCTTCTGCGATGCGAGGATCGACGACGCGCTCGCGGACGTGGAGCGCATTCGCGTGCGTTTCGCCGACGACCCGGCCGTGGCGGTCGGGCTCGCGCCCCACAGCGTGCGCGCCGTGTCACGCGCCTCCATCGGGGAGGCGGCCCGCTTCGCGCGTGCGCAGGCCCTACCCCTGCACATGCACGTGGCCGAGCAACGGCGCGAGGTGCGCGAGTGCCTGGCCGAGCACGGCCTGCGGCCGGTGGAGCTGCTCGCCGAAGAGGGCGTGCTCGACGGCCGCTTCGTGGCCGTGCACGCCACCCACACCGAGCCCCACGAGACGCGTGCCCTCGGGGCCGCCGGGGCCTTCGCATGCCTGTGCCGCACGACCGAGCGCGATCTGGGCGACGGGCTCGCCGACGCTGCCGCCCTACGCGAGGCGGGCGCCCTTCTGTGCACGGGCGTCGACAGCCACGCGGTGAGCGACCCCTTCGAGGAGGCGCGGGCCATCGAGCTCGACGACCGCAGCCGGGCCGAGGCGCGCCACGTCGTAGCCGAAGCGCCCGCCCTGCTCGAAGCCGCTTCGCGTCACGGCTATGCAGCCATCGGCATGCCGGACGCCTGGAGCCGCGATCGCGTCGCCCTCGATGCCTGCGACCCGGCCCTCGTCGGTGCGCCCGCGGACGTTCTCGAGGACGCCGGTGATCTTCGGCGCCGGTCCGCGCGCCGTGCGGGAGGTGGACGTGGACGGCCGGCCCGTGGTGCGCGACGGCCGCTGTCTCGAGTGGGAGGCGATTCGCGAAGGCTACGAGCAGGCCCTCGGCGCGCTGGGCATGTAGCGCGCGAGGCCCGCCGCTCAGCCCTTCGAGATCTTGCCTTCCTTGTGCATCGTGTGCTTGCGGCACGCGGCGCAGAACTTCTTGATGGTGAACTTCTCCGCCATCGTGCGCTTGTTCTTGTCCGTGACGTAGTTGTCACGGTGGCAGTTCTCGCAGCTCAGCTTGATCAGATCCCGCATGACGCGTCCTTGGTAGGCGAGGGAGGCGGCATGATAGTCGCCGCGGCCCGCCGGTCAACCGGGCCTGCTACGGAAGCACGGCGACCGGGTCTGCGGTGCCGGGCTGCCCCCCTGTCCCCGCGGCCCCGGGCGAGAAGCCCCCGGTGCCGCCGCGCCCCGCCACGCCGGTGCGGTCGATGGTCGCTCCGGCCCGGAGGGCCGTCGCATAGGCCGACGGATCGCCCCCCCGGCTCACCACGACCACGCCGTGGCTGCCGCCACCGCAGCCGCCACCGCCGCCGCCACCCGCGCCGCCGCGCCCACCGTCGCCGCCGCGCCCACCGGTCCGCGCGCACCAGAAGCGAGCCTGTCCGCCGAGGCCGCCGCCGCCGCCACCGCCGCCCGTCGCCCCCAACCCTCCGTCGCCGCCGCTGCCCCCGCTCGCCGTGACGATGCGCACATCGGTCAGCCCTGGCCCCGCGCTCGCGCCGGGGGCGAGCCGCACCACCATGCCGGTCGACATGCCGCCACCGCCGCCACCGCTCGCGCCGGGCGCGCCGCAACCGCCGCTGCCACCGCCGCCACCGCCGCCGCCGGCCACGTCCGAGCAGCCGCCGCTCGTCCCGCCGATGACCGCATAGCCCGCGCCGGCCGTGCCGCCGCCGCCGCCCGAGCCGTCGGTGCCGGAGGTCCCGTCGGTGCCGCCGCCGCCATCGATGCGTCCCGTGGTGGCGTCGAGACTGGGGCCGGCCATGCAGCCCATACCGCCGCGGCCCGACGTGCCCGACGTCCCGTCCCCGCCCGTGCCGCCGTTGCGCGGCAGGGTCGGGTTGTCGTCGCAGAAATTGCAGATGCCCCGGTCGGTCGGCGCATTGTATGTAAGCTCACCTTCGGCCCCGCCCATGGGACCGTGGCCGGAGCCGGCGGGCTGGTTCGGCACCGCATCGCGAAGCACGGACATGAAGTCGCACACGCCCCCCGACGTGTAGTCGGTGCAGCCGCCGTTGCCGCAGGGCCGGCCGTTCGTGCAGCGCGTCGCGGGGCATCCGCCCGCGCCGCCGACGCCGCCGCTGACGTCGCCGTCCGGGCAACGCATGGCGCCGCCCGCCCCGCCGGGAACGGCCGTGCAGGTCCCGCCCGCGGGAGAGTCCTGCCCGTCGGTGCCGTCGGTCCCGGCGAGCTGGTCGAGGGACATGAGGCCGAGGGCGCGCAGGTTGTCGCTCGAGGCGTTGCCCCGCCCGCCGTCCGCGCCGCGCCCCGCGAAGACCTGGATCGAGGCGAGCTGCACGGCGGAGGTGCAACCGTCGAAGTAGGCCGCCGTGCTGCCGTCACCCGGCGTGACCGCGTCGGTCCCTTGCAGGACGAAGCCCTCGACGCGCGTCGGCGCCGTGACGCCGTGGCACGTCATGACCGGCGAGCCGGGCGGCAGGTCGGTCCGCTCGATCAGCACGGGATACAGGGACAGGTCCCGGTCGCGGAAGTCGGGCGCGTAGCCGCCGTAGACGTTCACGCCGCCAATCAGGTCGAAGGGTCCGTCGTAGATCCCCCGCGCGACGAGCACGTCCTTGCTCGTGGTGCGGCCGCGCCGCATCGCCGCCTCGATGGTCCGCATCGGGTGGGCGAGGGTGCCGGGGTTGGTGTCGCTGCCCGTCGTGGTGACATAGATGAAGTCGCTCGTGTCGTCGGGGACGCCGTCGCAGTTCGCGTCCCCGCCGACCGCCGGAGGCGGCCCCGTCCCGTCGTAGCGCCGGCACTCGCAACCGTCGGCCGCGATGCCGTTCACATCGACGTAACCCATCTCACACTGGATGTCGCACCGGGCGCTCGTCCCGGCCGGCAGGCAGGTGGCCACCATGTGGGGCCCAGGCGCGGCACAGGGCACGCCGCAGGCGCCGCAGGCCGTGGGCGAGACGTAGCGCCCCGCGTCGTCGCGGAAGTCCTCGTCGACGTGCCCGTCGCAGTCGTCGTCGATGCCGTTGCAGGCCTCTGCGAGCACGGGCATGCACGCGCTCGGACCGTCCGGCCCGCAGGTTTGTACGCCTGCGCACTGATGGCTGTCGCCGCCGTCGTAGAGACACGCGATCTCGGTGCCCATGGTCGCGTCCGAGCAGCCGCACCACCCGCTCTCGGGCACGCACTGGGCGGAGACGTCGCCGGTGCCGCCTTCGCACCGGAAGCCGGCCGGGCAGTCGCCCGCGCCGGTGCACGGCTGGCCGCATCGGTTCTGGCCCGACCCCGTCGCCAGGCAGCGTGCGCCGGGCAAGCGCAATGCGCAGTCGTCGTCGGTCGTGCAGGGCAGACACAGGACGGCCACGTCGGGGGCACAGGCGCCGGCCCCGGCCATGTGCCAGCCGTCCGGGCAGCGGACGAGGCGGCACTGGGCGGTCTGGTGGGTGTCGTCCACATCACACGCCGTCTCGGCCGCCGTGGGGAACACCGCGTCGCAATCGACGCCGCCAGCCGCCGCAGTTCTGCTTCGTGAAGTAGACGCCGGCGTCGTCGACGAAGCCCTCGTCCACGACGTGGTCACAGTCGTCGTCCTGGTAGTTGCAGACCTCGGGCGCGCCGCACAGATGGTGTGCGTAGCAGCCCGCGAGACCGAGCACCCCGAGGATCGCCCCGAGGACCGCGACAGCGCGCCCTTCAGCGGACCACGACATCGACCGCCCCTCCTGCCGCGCCGTCGGCCGCCGCCGCCTCGCCCGCGCCGCCGCGCCCCGCCGGCCCGGGCCTCCCGAGCACGAACATGTTCCCCGTCCGCCAGGCGGCGACGCCCGGGGGCTCTCGCCCGCCGAGACCCGTCAGCCAGATGCCGACCGAGCCGCCGCCACAGCCACCGCCGCCGCCGCCACCGGGGCCGCCGTTGCCACCCTTGCCGCCTCGCCCGCCCGGGAAGGGCCCCGAGAGCGTCGGCGTCGAGCGTGCCGAGCGCGGTAGGGATCCGCCGAAGCCGCCCGGCCCGCCGAGCCCACCGTCGCCACCGCCACCGCCGTCGCCTCCCCGGCCGCCGGCGCCCGGCGCGATGCTCACGCCGTCGAACGTCGGCAGCACCGAGGGCGTGCCAGACGTGTAGCGCACGACGATGGCCACCGACGGGCCGCCGCTCGTCCCGCCCGTGCCGGGCTGGCCTCCGCAGCCACCCGCCCCGCCGCCACCGCCACCGCCGCCGAGACCGTCGGCGAACTCACAAACGCCCGACATCCAGTCCATCTGGGCGCCGCCGCCGGCGCCGCCGCCACCGCCACCGCTGCCGGGCGCGCCCAGGGTGCCGCGACCGGCGATGGCCGACATCCACATGTCCCCCATGAAGCTCCCGAGCGGGTCGGTGCAGCCGTCACCGGCTCGACCCACGGTCCCGTCGCCTCCCGGCTGACCCGACTGGGGCCCCGTGAAGTCGGTGGGCACCGTGAAGTCGGCGAGGCCACAGCAGACCGAGGCGCCGGTGCACCCCACCCCGACGATGGGCCCCTCCGAGTCCTGGCCGCCGATACCGCCCGCGCCGCCCCGCACTGCACCGGCCGCTCCCCGTGCGCCCGCTCGGCTGCACCATCGAGAACGAGGGGCAGGCCGGCGAGCCGCCCTGACCGCCCGAGACGTCACTCGAGCCGCATCGGTTCTGGCCGCCCGCGCCGCCCGCCACCGCGTTCATCGCACCGGGGAGGCAGTCGTGCCGGCTGCTCTCGACCGCGGCACGGGGCGGATCGCCCACGCTCCCCGCAGCCGTGGGTGGCGCGGTGCCCGCGACCCCGGCCATGCCCGCCATCCCGCTGCCCGCCGTGCCCGAGCGCACCTCCATCTGCCGGAGCGAAAGCCGCGGCCCCGGGTCGCGCAGGAACACGCCGAAGGCGGGCGCCGAGGGCGTGGTCGCGTCCACGCCGGTCACCGCCAGCCACTCGACGACGGTGTCGGTGCTGCCCGCTCCGTCGACCACCAGGGCGGCGCCTCCGGGGGCGGTCGTGTCACTCGGCGCGCGGATGTCGACGCGGAACCCGTCGGGCTGCAGCGAGAGGAAGTCCCGCCGGTAGCCGCCGTGCAACCTCACGCCGTCCGGCACGGTGACCGACTCGGTGTAACGACCCGAGGCGATGTAGATGTCGGGGCGCGGCATGTCGGTGCCGAGCGACGCAGCCGCCTGACGCACCGCCTCACCGATGGTCGCGAGGGGATGGGTCGGCGAGCCGGGCCCCGAGTCGTTCCCGTCCCCCGCGACGTAGAACGAGCGCACCACGACACCGTCGGCGCCGTCGCAATTGACGTCGAGGGTTCCGCCGCTCGCACCGACCGGTCCCGGCACGTCGTCGACGGAGGTCACGGTGCACTCGCACCCATCGGCGATGTTCAGGTTGGCGTCGACCCGGTCACCGGGCTGGATGCCGTTGTCGGTGTCGGGGCAGTGCAGGACGCAGGTCGGTGCGAAGGGGTCGCCCCCACACACGAGGTCGCCCTCGGGGATCGTGCTCTGGGTACAGTCGACGCCGCACTGGCCGCAGTTGTGGATGTCCAGGCTGTAGGCACCGCGCGCGTCCCGGTAGCCCTCGTCCACCATCCCGTCGCAGTCGTCGTCGGTGCCGTCGCAGACCTCGGCCGGCGCGACGCACGCGCTCAGCATGCCGTCGGTGCAGGCCGCGGAGCCGACGCAATGCGGGTCCATCGGGGTCGCGATGGCGCACGCGATCGAGAAGTTGTCGCCTGGGTTGCAGCTGCAGCTCCCGCCCGTGGGGATGCACAGCCCATCGGTGCAGGCGTAGCCGTCGGGACAGCCGGGACCGCCGGTCCCGTCACCGCAGGCGATGGAGCATCGCTGCTCGCCACCGACCAACGCGCATCGCGCGGCGGGGAAGTCGCCGCAGTCACCACCATCGGCGCAGGTCAGGCAGAGGCAATCCCAGGCGGGGACGCACTGGCCCGTGGTCGACGGCGTGAAGCCCGGGTCGCAGGCCGTGGCGGCGCAGACGGCGGTCTGCTCGATCACGGCGCAGCTCGCCGCGACCTCGTGCGGGGCGGTGGGACGGCATGGGTTACCGCACCGGCCGCAGTTGTCGTCGTTCACGTAGCGGCCCTGATCGTCGCGGAAGTCTTCGTCGACCGTGCCGTCCAGGTCGTCGTCGAGCCCGTTGCACACCTCGTCGTGGGGGACGGCGTGGGCACCCGCCTCGAAGGCGTCGTCGATCGTGGCCGTGCGCGCGCCGCAGCCCGACACCCCGAACGCGAGGAGCACGAGCAGCGCGGAAAGGCGCAGGCGAAGCATGGCGCGTAGCATAGGCGCAGGACGGGCCACGCGCACGGCCCCACCGCCCGCGCACCCGAGCCCGTGCGCCCGCCCGAGCGGTGGGTTGCCCCGCCCGGCCTCTGCGCGGATGATGGCCCCCGTGCAACCCCGCGCTTCCTCTACCCTCGC
Organism: uncultured delta proteobacterium; assembly: GCA_963830115.1. Lineage (GTDB taxonomy): Bacteria > Myxococcota_A > Polyangia > Polyangiales > CAWHLB01 > CAWHLB01. The sequence continues at coordinate 118,504 of CAWHLB010000018.1, read as the reverse complement.
GTTTCGTGGACCTTGGGCCGCAGCCGCCGGTCTTCTCGCGCTCTCCCTGCTCGGCTGCGGTCAGAGCGGCTCCATGCCGCCACCCGCCGACGCGGGACCACCGGACACGGGTCCGGTCGATGCGGGGCCGCCCACCACAATCGGTGGCGACCGACCGGCGCGCGTGATCGTTCCCTCTTCCTACGACGCGTCCACGCCGATGCCGCTCATGCTGCTCTTGCACGGCTACGGCGCCACGGGCGTGTTGCAAGACGTCTACTTCAACATGTCGGCCGAGGCGCGCAGGGTCGGCTTCCTGCTCGTCGAGCCCGACGGCGAGGTGGACTCCATGGGAAACCACTTCTGGAACGCCACCGACGCCTGCTGCGACTACGACCATACAGGCGTGGACGACTCCAGCTACCTCGAGGGACTCATCGGGGAGATGAAGGCCGACTACAACGTGGACCCGAAGCGGGTCTTCATCGTCGGCCACTCGAACGGGGCGTTCATGGCCTACCGGATGGCTTGTGATCACGCCGACGACGTGGTCGCCATCGCCGGCCTGGCGGGCGCGACCTGGGCCGACGACTCCAAGTGCAACCCGACCAAGCCCGTCAGCGTGCTCCACATCCACGGCACGGCCGACAGCTACGTGCCCTATGACACGGCCGCGCCGACCAGCACGATGCTCTGGGCCGCGCACGACGGATGCGACACGACCATGACGACCATGGGCGACCCCATCGACCTCGTGACGAACCTCCCCGGCGCCGAGACGAACGTCGCGCGCTACGACGTCGGGTGCCAGGCGAACAGCGAGGTCGACCTCTGGACGATCCAGGACGGCACCCACGTTCCAGCGCTCCAGGGCGACTTCACCGATCGCGTGTGGACGTGGCTTTCCGCCCACGCTCGCCCGTAGGGCGCGCGCCTCGAAAACGGGCGCACCGGTAGCGCAAAAACCGTTGTCATCCCGCGGGACGGAGGCATGCTCAGCCCTTCTCGGGAGAACCGTGTGATCCACACAACCGCTGTCCCCCGTACAATTCCGCTCCTCCTCGCCATCCTCCTCTGCTCCTGTCTCCTCGTCGTCGCCCCCGCCCTCGCCCAGCGCACCTCGCCGGGCCGCCGCGGCCACCGGGGACGGCCGGTGCCTTCGCCCTCCCGCGACGGCTCGTCGGCTCCGGAAGGCGAGACCGCGCTTGCCCCGGCGGCGCGCGTGCACGTCCAGTCGGGCAACGCCTACTTCCAGGTGGGCGACTACGAGCACGCGCTGCGCGAGCTCCAGAAGGCGTACGACCTGAGCCGCCGTCCCGGCCTGCAGTACAACATCGCGCTGTGCTACGACCGGCTCGGCCAGCCGGGGCTTGCCGCACAGCACCTCCGGCGCTTCCTCAGCGACGCGAGCCCGGGCGCGATCCGAAACCGCGCCGCGCTCGAGATGCGTGCGCAGATCCTCGAGCGACGGGCACGGCGTGACGTGATCGGGACGCAGGGTCACGGTGGCAGCCCGAGGACGCACCGACCGCTCCGCGTCGTCGCGCCGAGCGGAGGCATCCCGACTGGCGCCCTCGTGTCGTACATCGTCGGTGGCGTGGGCGTGGCGGCCTTCGGCGTGTTCGGCAGCCTCGCACTCCTCGAGGACAACCAGTCTCGCGACCCGGTGCGGTGCCAATTGCAGCGAGGGCGAGGTCTCATCGCTCCGCCGCTGGGACACGCTCGCGGAGATCAGCCTCGGCGTCGGCATCGTGGGCGCGGCGATCGGCACGATCCTGCTCTTGATGGACCACCACGCCCACGCGAGCAGCACCAACCACCTCTCGGCGCACCTGTCGCCCTGGTTCCCCAAGGGCGGCGCCGGCCTGCGCAGCGTCGTGAAGTTCTGACGTCGCCGGCGGCCTGAAGCCCGAGGACGCACGCCCGGACGGGGTTCGAGGCCGACACCGCGACCGACCCCTACCCCCGCGGGTCCTGCGGGACGTGCGCGCATCGCCTGCCGCGAGTCCTCCTTGACCCCACGGGCGCGGCGGCGGCATGCTCCCGGGCCTGAATGGCGGTTCATTCGCCGGGAGGTCGGTCGTGATCTCGCTCGAACTCGACGAGGAGCAATCCCTCATCCGCGAGACCGCGCGGCGCTTCGCCGCCGAGCGGCTCTTCCCCGCCCTGCGCACGACCGAAGCCGAGCGCGCCCTCGCAGAGACCGCCGTGCGCGAGAGCGCCGAGCTCGGCCTCGCCACCCTCGATCTGCCCGAGAGCGCGGGCGGGCAGGGGCTCGGCCTCCTCGCCCGATGTCTCGTCGAGGAGGAGCTCGCCTGGGGTGACCCGGCCGCCTGCTGGGCGCTGCCGGGGCCCGGCGCCCTCGGTCCCTTCATCCGTGCGCTCGGCGACAACGCGCAGGTAGCGGAGGTGCTCGGTCGCTTCGGCGCGGACGACGGCGCGGGGCGGCGGGGCGCCGTCGCCTTCAGCGAAGCGCGTCCCGCGGAGCGCGAAGGCCTCGGCACCCGCGCGCGTCGCGAGGGCGACGACTGGGTCCTCGAGGGGGACAAGGCCTTCGTCGTCAACGGCGGCATCGCCGACCGCTACGTCGTGATCGCCCAGGTCGATCCGGACGCGGGCTACCGTGGCCTCGGCGCCTTCGTCGTCGCGGGTGACGCGGAGGGCCTCGACGCCGGACCGCGCAAGAAGCTGCTCGGCCTCGACGCGGCCCACGTGGCCGACCTCCACCTGCGCGGCGTGCGCGTGCCCGACGCGGCACGCCTTCGCGGCGGCGACGACTTCGACTCGGCGCTCGTGCACGCCTTCGCGCATCACGCCCTCATCGTCGCGGCCCGCGCCGTGGGCCTCGCCCAGCGCGCCTTCGAGCTGACGCGCGACTACTGCCGGGACCGCAAGGCATTCGGAAAGCCCATCGCCCACTTCCAGGCCGTCGCCTTCACCATCGCCGACCGCCTCATCGACGTGGACGGCGCACGCCTGCTGCTGTGGCGCGCTGCGAGCCGCTGGGATCGACACGGCGCGCCCGACCTGCCCGACGTGGCCGCAGCGGCGGCCGAAGCCTTCGAGGCTGCCCTGCGCGCGGGCGACGACGGGGTGCAGCTCCACGGCGGCGCCGGGTTCATGCGCGACTACCCCATCGAGAAGCTCCTACGCGATGCACGACAGCTCACACTCATGGCGCCGAGCCTCGCCGTTCTGGACGCCCTCGCGGCCGACCGGGAGCTCGGCCGGCCCCTCGATCCGGCAGCGCTGCTGCCGACCCCCGACATCCAACCGATCCTGCTTTGACTCCCGCGCCCGAGGCAATGCCGTGACCATCGATTCTCGAGCTGACCGACAAGCAACGCATGCTGCGCGACGCGGTGCGCACGATCGCGCGCGACGTGATCCGTCCCCTCTCGCTACAGATGGACCGCGACCACCAGGTGCCCCACGACCTGCTCCGCAGGCTCAGGGACCTGGCCGCGGGCGTGGGCCCCATGCCGACGGGCGGCACGAGCCACGTGGACGAGGCGAACGCCGGGAGCGACAAGCGCCCGCGCAGCACGAACCGCACCGCCATCGTGGCCGCCGAGGAGATGAGCTGGGGCGACGGCTCGGTGCTGATCAGCATGCCCGGCCCGGGCCTGGGCGCCCCGCCCGTGCGCTCCCACGGCACCCCCGAGCAGCAGAAACGCTTCTTCTCGGTCTTCGACGCTCAGGACGAGCTACGGTGGGGCGCCTACGGCCTGACCGAGCCGGGCGCGGGCAGCGACGTGGCGGGCATTCGCACGAGCTGCCGCAAGGACGGCGGCCACTGGGTACTGAACGGCACCAAGTGTTACATCACGAACGGGGCGCGCGCCTCATGGGTCGTGATCTTCGCCACAGTGGATCCGGGCCTCGGCCGCGCCGGCCACCGCGCCTTCGTCGTGGAGAAGGGCACCCCGGGTTTCAGCGTCGGCAAGATCGAGGACAAGCTCGGCCTGCGCGCGAGCGAGACAGCCGAGTTGGTGCTCGAGGACTGCCGCGTCCCGGCGGAGAACCTCCTCGGCGGCGAGGAGCGCTACGGCGAGCGTAAGAAGGCAGGGTTCATGGCCGCCATGAAGACCTTCGACTCCACGCGCCCCCTGGTCGGCGCGATGGCGATCGGCATCGGGCGCGCCGCCTACGAGCACGCGCGCGACGTGGTGAAGGAGCGCTACGTCCTGAGCCGCCCGGTCCCGCGCTACCGCGTCATCGCCGACCGCCTCGCCCGCGCCAAGCGGCGCCTCGACGCGGCGCGCCTCCTGTGCTGGCGCGCGGCCTTCATGGCGGACATGGGCCTGCCGAACTCGAAGGAAGCGTCCATGGCCAAAGCCGCGAGCGGGCGCGCTGCCGTGCAGGCCTGCATCGACGCCATCGAGGTAGTGGGCGCCGAGGCCACGATCGAAGAGGGCGAGCACGGCCTGCTCGCCAAGTGGTTCCGGGACATCAAGGTCTACGACATCTTCGAGGGGACCGGGCAAATCCAGCGCGTCGTCATCTCGAAGCGTCTCTTCGAAGGCCTCAAGTCCTTCTGACCGTGACGCGGCTGCGACTTCGCGCGGGCGCGCCCCGAGAGATCAGAGCTCCACGCGATTCCGCCCACCACGCTTTGCGCGGTAGAGGGCCTCGTCGGCCGCGCGCAGCAGCAAGTCGACCGTGGCGCAGTCCGGGCCGGTCGACGCGACGCCGCCGCTGACGGTGATGCGGATCGACCCTTCCTCCCACGGGATCACCGTGGATGCGAGGGAGCGACGTACCCGCTCCGCGAGCACACGTGCCCCTTCCCGGTCAATCCCCCGGGCCAGGATGCAGAACTCCTCACCGCCGTAGCGCACCACCACGTCCTCGGTCCGCGCCAGGCGGGAGAGGGCCTGCCCGGCGACCCGCAGCACGGCATCCCCCGCGATGTGCCCGAGCGAGTCGTTGACCTGCTTGAAGTGGTCGATGTCGAACAGCACCAGGGACAGGGCCGTGCCGTGCCGGGCGGCGTAGGCCACCTCCGTCCGCGAGCGCTCGTCGAAGTAGCGGCGGTTGTAGAGGTGGGTGAGCGGGTCGCGGATCGCCGACTCGTAGAGCTGCTTGACCGCCTGCTGCTCCCGCGCGTCGTGCACGTCGAAGCGCAGGACCGTGGCGTGGCCGAGGTAGATGCGAGCCCCCGACGAGAGCTTCCGGGGATTGGCCAGGCAGTCGTCGTCGAGCCAGGTGCCGTTCTTGCTGCTCAGGTCCTCGATGAAGTGGTCACCCCCGCGCAGGAAGATGCGTACGTGACGGCGCGACAACCCCTTGTCGTCGATGCGCAGCGTCGCGCCGCTCCCCCGCCCGATGATCAGCTCATTGGCCTCCACCGGTTGGACGCGCCCCGCGTCCCGCCCGGACAAGAGCGTGAGTGTCGCGCGATCCCGCCGGACCGACATGAGCGACCGAACCGAGCCGACCAGGTCGGTTGTCTCCTCGTCGGGACCCTTCATCGAGTCCGGATCGCCATCCTTGCCGGACAATGTCGACCTCAGTTGCAGCGCATCGGCGCCCCGTAGACGTCGTGTGAGCTTAGCAGAGCGGAGGATACCTTGCCGGCCGCGATGATCTGCCGGTAGATGCGCGCTCCCTCGGTCGGCGTTCGGGAGCGAGCGGGATCCGCATAGTCCACGCGGTAGAGGCCGAACCGGGGACAGAGACCCGAGTCCCATTCGAAGTTGTCGACCAGGGACCAATGGAAGTAGCCGCGCACGTCGATGCCGTCCGCGATGGCGCGCGCGAGCACGTGCAGGTGGTCCACGATGAACTTGGCCCGCAGACCACCTCCCTGATCGGCGACCCCATTCTCGGTGATGTAGATGGGCAGGCCCCAGGTGCTCCGGGCCTCCTCGAGGACCGTCCGGAGGCCGGCGGGATAAATCGACCACCCGAGGTCGGTCTTCGGCAGGTCGGTGGGATCGTCGCTGACCGTCGGGATGCCCGAGATCAGGTCACTGAGCTGCACGCGCCCGTTCACGAGCGTCATCCCGTAGTAGTTGATCCCGAGGTAGTCGGCACGCCCGATGAGAGACGGGTCCGCGTGCAGGTCCCCCGGGTCGTTCAGGTCCCCGTCCGCGTTCGCATCCAGGTCGCCCTTCACGATGGCGTTCAGGAAGAGGTCGTTCGACAGGTAGCGGAAGCGGTCCGCCGCCTGCACGTCGGCGGTGCTGCAGGGAGACAGGGGGAAGAACACCCGCTGGTGCTTTGCCACCGACACGAGGGCCGCGATCCCGTCTCCATCGGCGTCCACCGTGTCGGCTTCGTGGATGGCGTCGTAGGCGGCGGCGTGGGCGCGGATCTCGGCGACGAGGGCGCGCTGCACCAAGTCCTTCGACGGATCGTAGACCAGACCGGGCGGGAAGGTGCCCTGGACGTAGCCCGCGAGCACGAGCAGGACCGGTTCGTTGATCGTCACCCAGAGGTCCACCTCGGAGCCGAACTCTCCGGCCACCCAGGAGGCCCACGTGCGGAAGTCGTCGACCGCGGTGTCCGAGAGGAAGCCCTGGTGCTCGAGCTGGTCACGGGGCAAGGTCGGGTCGAGCCACCAGGACGGCGCGGTGTAGTGATGGATGGTCACCATCGGATGGATGCCGCGCGCGATGAGGCCGGCGAGCACGTCGTGGTAGTGGGCCACGACGGCCGGGTCGGGGGTGAGGCTGTCGAAGGAGGCGCGCGTCGGGAAGACCTTCGCCCACTCGATGCTCAAGCGGTAGGCGTTCATGCCGTCCGCCTGCATCAGGTCCTCGTCCTCCGCCCAGTGGTCCCACTCGTCGGGGCCGTCGTCCGAGCAATCCCCGTTCGCGATGTGGCCCGGCACCTGCTCCCACTGGTACCAGTCGCTGTGCACGTCGCTGCCCTCGACCTGGTAGGCCGCCGTCGCGGTGCCCCAGAGGAAGGGCAGCCCGCCTGCGATCGGACCGCTGGGGAAGGCCGGAGAGTCGCCGGAGATGCCCGCGTCCTCGAAGGCCCACGTGCGCTGGCCGGCGGCGCAGGCGGGCGGGGCGTCGGGGCTCCCGGCATCGCTCGGGCCCGCGTCCGTCGCCGACGCGGCGTCGTGCGCCCCGCATCCGGTGAGGGGGGCGCCGAGCAGGGCCAGGCACGCGAGGACAGCGCCGGAAGGCGTTCCGCACGGAGAAAACCGCCTTCGGAATGCACGCATCGCCGACCGAGTGTACGGTTTCTGGCATGGCACAGGTAGCCATCCGATCACCGCGGGCGTCGTCGGTGCGGCTCGAGACCGAGCGGCTCGTATTGCACCTGCCACCACCGGACCACGCCGCACGCGTCGTCGAGTACTTCCGCCGCAACCACACGCACCTCGCGCCCTGGGAGCCGGCGCGCCCCGAGGGGTTCTACGAACCGGGCTGGTGGGCCGAGCAGCTGGGCCACAACCTGAGCGAGCTCGAGGACGGCCGCTCCCTGCGCCTCTTCCTGCGCAACCGCCGCGACCCGGACGGCCCGGTCATCGGCACGTGCAACTTCTCCAACATCATCCGCGGCGCCTTCCTCGCTTGCCACCTCGGCTACGGCCTCGACCAGGAGCACGAAGGCCGCGGGATGATGTCGGAGGCCCTCCGGGCGGCCATCCCCTATTCCTTCCGGCGGCTCGGGCTGCACCGCATCATGGCGAACTACCAGCCGATCAACGAGCGCAGCGGCCTTCTGCTGCGGCGGCTCGGCTTCGTCGTCGAGGGCTACGCGCGCGACTACCTCTTCATCGACGGAGCGTGGCGCGACCACGTCCTCACGTCCCTGACCTACCCGGGCCCCTTCACGACGTGAGCCGCGCCAATCATTGGGCAACCAATGGCGCTAGCCGATCTCGCCCAGCGCCGCTTCGATCTCGCTCACCGTGTGCCCGTCGCCGGCCTCGCGTGCGACCGCCAGACCGCGACGGAGCCAGGTGCGTGCGTCGTCGAGGCGGCCGAGCTCGGTCGCGACCTGGCCGGCCATCAGGTAGGTCGGCACGTAGGCCGGGAACCTGTCGCGCACCTCGGCGAACCGGGCGAGGGCGTCCTCGAGGCGCCCGAGGGTCCGGAGCTCCATCGCGCGCCCGTACCATGCGAAGGGGTCGGTAGAGCCCGCCGCGATCACCTTCTCGAGCATCTCGAGCCGCTTGCTCATTGCTCTTCGAGGACGCCGAGGTAAGGCAGGTTGCGGTAGCGCTGGGCGTAGTCGAGCCCGTAGCCGATGACGAACACGTCATCGATGGTGAAGCCCAGGTAGTCGATCTCGATGGGCACGCGCGTGCGCGCCGGCTTGTGCAGGAGCGAGGCGAGCCGCACCGACCGCGGATGGCGCGTCTCGAGGTTCTCGAGCAGGTACGCCATGGTCAGGCCCGTGTCGACGATGTCCTCGACCACGATGACGTCCTTGCCTTCGATGGGCTTGGTGAGGTCGCCCGTGATCTGGACGACACCGCTCGACTCCGTGTCGTTGCCGTAGCTGCGCAGCCCGAGGAAGTCCACGTTCACGTCGAGATCGACCGCGCGCGCCAGGTCCGCCGCAAACACGAAGCTGCCCTTGAGCACCGGGACCATGACGACCTCGCGACCTGCGTAGTCGTCACTGATCTGTCGGCCGAGCTCGACCACACGTTTGCGGATCGTCGTTTCGTCGATGAGGGTCCGAATGGTGGCCATGTCACACCCATACGTTGTTGAGGATCTCGCCTAGCCCACCGGCTCCGGGCACGATGTACTGATGCTCGTCGAGCCCGCGCTCGCCGTCAGCGGTGCCCGGGACGGAGCCAAACGCCGACGGCGCCGATAGCCCCCGATCGTAGCGCAACGCGTAGATCACCGCGTCGGGATGATCGCGCGTGATGCGCCGCACGTACTCGGGCGTCACGATGAGGTTCACGGCGACGACCTTGGCCGGCCGCCCGTGGAGCTTGGTCTCGTAGTGCGTGATCGCGTCGCTCATGGAGGAACCCGTGGCGCCCATGGGGTCGGGGATCAGCACGGTGCGGCCCTCGATGTCCGAGCCCGCCTTGGCGCCGATCAGCTCCACGCCCGTGACGTGCCCCTCGGCGTCGGTCGTGCGGCTCATGACCAGGTGGTCCTGACGCACACCCGCCGCGTCGAGCAGCTCGTTCGAGAATCTCGTAGAAGATCTGGGACGGGACGGTGCCGGCGCGGGCGATGCCGACCGTCACGACCCGGGAGGAGCGATCGATGGCGAGGCCGCGGAAGACCGCTTCGGGGCTGGTGGTCACCATGCGCGTGGGCACGGCGATCTTCTCGCGCGGCAGCTCGGCCGACAGGACGATCCAGGCCAGGTGCGCGTAGAGGTGCCGGAGGAGCCGGCCGACCTCTGGCTGCGTCGTCTCGCGGGCGCTGAGCCGGGCGAGGAACGTGAGAGCGAGCGGATCGTCGATGAGGCGGACGTGGTCGCCGAAGGCGTGCTCGATCTGCGAGGGGCGATAGGCCGTCTGGTCGTAGAGGGTGTCGGGCATGGCTTGGCGGATAGTCGCCCACGCAGGGCCGCTGTCAACCGGGCCGCCGCGTGGCTCAGTGGGCGAGGGAGCCGACGAGGTGGCGGGCGGCCCCGATCGCGTCTGTGAAGGCGACGGGGAGGCGGCCGACGACGATGGACAGGCCGAGAAGTACCGCGGCCACGCCGACCGCCGCGCGGACGGGCATGCCGGCGAAGAACACGGGCACCTGGGGCGCCGCCCGGGCCACCAGCCCGAGGGACACCTCGACCAGCACGATCGCCGCGGCCGCGGGCGCCGCGATGGCGAGGCCGAAGGCCAGGGCGTTTCCGGCGAGCCGCATCGCCCCCAGGGTGACGGCGGGCAGACCCGTGGCGAGGGCGACGTGGCCGATCGGCAAGGTCCCGAGCCCGTCGGCGAAGGCGGCGATCGCCACGCGGTGACCACCGAGGATCACGAACAGGACGATACCGAACATCAGGTAGAGGTTGCCGAGGGGGCTCGTCCGCTCCCCCGTCGACGGCGCGAGCACTTGGGCGAGGGACGCGCCACGCCACGTGTCGACCAGGCGACCGGCCCAGTCCAGGGCATGCAGTGGCAGGGCGGTCGCGACGGCGAAGAGGGTGCCGACGAGGACCTCGCGAACCGCGAGCAGCAAGAGGCTCAGGGGATGGAGCGGCAGGGTGGGCGCCGAGGCCATGGCGAGGGGCGTCAGGGCGATGGTGAGGCCGAGAAGCAACGCGGTGCGCAACAGCGGCGGCATCTGGCGGATCGAGAGCCAGGGGGCGAAGAGCGTCAGGGGCGCGGCGCGGGCGGCGACCAGGAAGCCGGCCGCCAGCACCGCTCGGATGTGGGCGTCTCCGCCCAGCCAGGCCACGAGCCGTTCCACGCTCGCTCAGTGGATGAGCACCGGGATGGCGCGCCAGAGGGTGTCGGTGAAGCGCAACAGCTCGCCGCCAAGCCAACCGCCCCCCACGGCCAGCACCAGGCCCACGGCCACGAGCTTGGGGACGAAGGAAAGGGTTTGCTCCTGCACCTGGGTCACCGCCTGCAAGAGGCCGATGACGAGCCCCACCAGGAGGCTCACCACCAACGCCGGCGCGGAGACGAGGAGGACGAGATAGAGGGTCTCGACGGTCAGGCGCGTGAGCTGGCTGCTGTCCACGGCGGCGAGGGTAGCAGGAAGACTGTCTTCCGCGTTCGACATCTGCGATGCTGGAGCCCGAGGCGCACGTGGCGGACGAGAAGCAAACCAAAGCGCCCGTGGCGGACCCGCCGTCCACAGGCGACGGGCCGGCGGAGGGAGCCACCGCGGAGGCAGGGACGCCCGATGGGGCGGTCCCGAAGCCCCCGGGCCCCGCCGCGTCCTCTGCGACGGACGTGAAGCCCGCGTCGGACGACGTGAAGCCCACCCCGTCGAGCGATGCGAAGCCCACCCGATCGAGCGACCCGGAGCAAGCCACCGCGTCCCCCGCGAGCGATGATGCGAAGGCGGCCCCTTCCTCGGAACGCGAACCGGCCGACTCTCCGGACAGCGAACCACCGCGCCGCCGCAGCTCGGACCGTCCGGGCCTCTTCGATGACGAGGCGATCGCCTACGCCGCCGACGCCCCGACCGCCGTGTGGGACGACGACTCCCTGAAGGACGCAGGCCTCACCGATCTCCTGGACGCCCGTCGAGCCCAGGCCGCAACCAAGAAGCCCGCCCCGCCGCGCCCCGCACTCGCCCCGCGACGGGGACCGAGCTGGCCCATGACCATTGGGCTCGCCGCCGTGCTCGCGGTCATCGCCTACGCGCTGATCCGCTTCCTGCGCTAGCGCCAATGCCAGTCAGATAAGCCATCGGGCGGCAACCCTCCTCGGCCGGACCCTGCGAAATACTCGGAGCATTCCTCGGGTCACCCTGTGGGGGCCGGTCACGCGCCGGGCTGGAATACGACCGGGAACGAGGTCTGGGTCGAATCGCCCGCATTGGGAAAATGCCAGCGTCGCACCGCGCCCTGCACGCAATCGACCAGCCCGCTCACGTCGTTGCCGCGCGCCCGCACATGGGTGACCATGCCCGACGTGCCCACCGTCAGGTCCACGTCGAGGCGGACCGCCGGAGGAGCGCCCATGCCGCGGATGGCCGTCTCGTAGCAGCGCTGAAGGCCGGGGCGGTTGCGGGAGACGACGGACGTGAGCTGCTGCGCATTGAGCGTCTGGCCGGTGTGCTGCCGCTGGTGCAGGTCGAAGGCGCGGTTGGCGATCGCGCCCAGGTTGCCACCGGAGCCATCGTCGGCACCCATCTGGGCGATCAGGGCACGCTGATCGGCCGAGAGCTGCTTGCCATGCCTCGAGGTGGGCGTCGCCTCCGCGCCCGTGCCGGCGAGGTGGCGCCGGACGGCCCCCGCATGGGCGACGCGCGTCGTGCCCGGCTGCTCGGGTCCCTCGGCCGGCTGCTCGGGAGCCGCCGTCTGGGCCGATGGGAGCACGAGTTGGGGCGACGGCTTGCTCGGTGCCGTGGCGGTGGGCGCCTGCGCGGCGGCGGCCGGGGCCTGACCGCTCCCGGTGAACATCTTGGCGGCCAGCATCACCGCGAAGGCGACACCGAAGGCCGCGGCTCCGACGAACGCGATCCACGCGCCGACGGGCAGGGACGAGAAGACGGATTGCCGGCTCGGGGGCCGGGCCGCCCGGAACCCCGGCTCGACCCCGGGGGAGCTGGCCTCCGCGCCGCCGGCGAAGGGATTGGCCACGACGTCCGGAGACATCACCGCCATGCCCTGGGACGCGGGCGCCGCCTCGAGCCCCGCCTCGACCATTTGGGCCTCTTCGAGGAACCCGGGAGGGAACCCCTCCGAGATGCGGGTCGGCTCGGCCTCGGCGAAGATCTCCTCCTCGGGGGTCGGCGGCGGTGCCGGTGCGGCCCCGAGCCGGCCGCCGATGGGCACCACGTTGGATCGGGCCGCCGGACGCGACGACTCGCGGGCCCCCGGACGCGAGGAGGGACGCGAGGAGCGGGCCCCGGGACGGGACCGGCCCGCCCCGCGACCGATGGCGGGGCGCGGCGGCGCGACCGGGCGCCTCTGGCGGAGCAGGACCGACAGCTCGGGGATGTCGCGAATGGGACGCCAGTCGTCGAAGCCCTCGCGCCAGGCCAGGGACTCGGCGGTGATGGCACCGGCGGCCATCTTCCGCGTGATCTCGTCGCGCTTGATGGGGCCGACGGGCACGTCCTGGATCGCCACGTGCCACTGATCGAGCGCCGTCGGTCGCGGGGCCGGCTGGGCAGGTGCCGCGGCCCCCACCTGCCGCCGGAAATCGGCGCCGAGGGCGGACGAGGTGCTCGCCCGCCGCGTCGGTAGCGGGCCGGCGCCCGAGCCCCCCCGTCCCATGCGGCGCGGCATGGGCCCAACCCCCGAGCCGCCACGGCCGGTGCTTGGACGTGCGGCCGGTCGCGCCGGGGCGGGGCGGGGCGCGGGCGGAGCGAGGGACTCGCCCCGGATGAGGATGTCGTGGTGGCAACGCCGACACTTCATCCGCAATGAGCGGCCAGCGACCTTCTCATCGGCGATCTGGTACTTCGCCTTGCAGTTGTCGCAGAGGAACTTCATCCGCCCGGAGCCCCGAGGGTCTGACTATACGCGACCCTGCTCGCCCTGTCCTCCGAACCGTGGTGTTTCGACCCGCGGCAAGGGTGAGGAGGGTGGAGTTTTCTTTTGTTAGAGCAAGCCCATCAGATGTTCTTTGATCCCCCGGCGCGTCTCGTCGTCTGGCGAGCTCGCGAGGGCCCGTTCCCACATCTCGATCGCCTTGTGCTTGAAGCCGGCCTGTTGGTAGAGGATCGCGAGGTTCTTCAGGGCCGGGAAGTGCCGCGGTGAGAGGTCGATCGCCGTCTCGAGCGCCTGGATCGCCTCGAAGAGCTCCTCGCGCCGCCCGTGCAAGAGGCCCAGGTGGTAGTGCAGCTTGAAGGCGAGGGGGTCGATGCCGACGGCGCGCCGCAGGTGCCCGATGGCCGTGTCCAGGTCCCCCTCCTGATAGGCCGCCATGCTGGCGGAGAGGATGTCGCCCGCCTCGCGGCTGAGCTCATCGTCCCCCTGGGCCTCCTCGGAGCGGCCGGCGAGGGCGCGCTCCACCGCGCCCAGCACGTCGCCGATCTTGAAGGGCTTCTCGAGGAACGCGGACACGCCGTAGGACTGCTTGAGGTCCTCGGCCACGCGCCAGCCACGGTAGATGGCGCTGACCATGATGATGGGGATGTGCCCGTAGCGACGGCTCCCCCTGATCCGCCGGCAGATGTCGAAGCCGTGCACCTCGGGGAGCATGGCATCGAGCAGGATCACATCCGGTACGTGGCTGCGTACGGCCTCGAGCGCCTCGAGCCCCCGGGCGGCCTCCACGACCTCGTAGCCCTTCTGGGCGAACACACGGCGCAGCATCCGGCGGATGTCGTCCTCGTCGTCGACGACGAGCACGGTCGGCTGCTCCGGCCGAGCACGGGGCTCGCGGGGCGGCGCCGCCACGGGGGCCTCGAAGACGGGGTCCAGCCCGCTCGCCGCTTCGGACAGGGCCGGGTCGAGGCCGAGCGAGTCGTCGCCGAAGCCAGCGACGGGCGAGTCGTCCTCGACGACGATGCCAGCGGCTGGATTCGGGAGGCTTGCTGGTCGTCCGCCCCGCGGTGCTCTGAAGCCCCTCGAGCCCGAGGGACTCGAGGTAGTCGCGGGACACATGGCGACCGATGTAATAGGCCTCCCCCCGCTCGAGGAGTCGATAGCTGTCCTCGATCACCGCACCCAGGGCGTCGTGGAGCGCCACGTAGGGAAAGACGCGGCGCCCCGTGACGAACTCGACCTCGTCGACGACCCGGTTGTCCGCCGGGTCGGCCATCGCCAGGAAGATGCGGTCGTCCTTGACCAGCACCGGAAGGATGAGGTGCTGCCGCGCGATCTCCGCGGGCAAGAGCGAGAGGTTCTCGAGGGGGATCACGACCTGGCTCAGGTCGATCCCCGGCAGACCGTGCTGCTCGCTCAGCGCCTTGAGCAGATCGACGTCGCGCACCTTGCCGGCCGACCGCGCGACCGACGCGAGACGATGCCCGGGCTCGCCCTTTTGGCGCTCGAGTAGATCGTCCAGCTCCGCCTGCGTCACGAGCTGCTGCTTGAGAAGGATCTTCCCCAGCGGTTTCTTTTCGCCCGAGCCGCTCATGCCCATCGCCGGCAGACGTGCTTCGATCGCCTCGTGAAGACTATCCCGGAGCGGGGGCTCGGTTCAACGACCTGTTGCTGCCACCGCTGCCGAATGCGAGCTACATGCCGGACAGGATGCGGTACTGGCCGCCTTCGCGGGTCAGGACGAGCCGATCGTCCGAGAGGCGCCGCGCCCAGTGATCGCCGTCGGCCGTGGCGATCCGGAAGTTGCCGCTGTAGGTGAAGTCGACCAGCACTCGGTCCTGTCGGAAGGTCACGTGGCGGTAGCGGATCTCGTAGCGCACGTCGAGCACCTGATCGTGCCAGGAGGCGAGCTGCTGTCGGAGCGTGTCGTAGTCGATGTCGTCCGAGCCCGTGGGGGTGCCGTTGTCGTCGAAGTAGCGGTGGGACACGAAGCTCATGAGCTTGGCCACGTCGCGTGCCTCGAGGGCCTTGCGGTAGTTCTCGACGAAGGCGATGACCTGGCGGTCCGCCGCGTTGTCGGGGACGTCGGTGTTCGGGATGTTGCCCTGGGCGCAGCCCGACAGGGGCGCCAGGGCCGCAAGCGACAGGCAGGCCAAGAGGAAGACGTGGGGACGTAGCATCGTGTGGCTCAACGGGCGCCGGGGCGGCGCCTATTCCCGATTCGGGGGGTGCGACGGACCGGTTTGGCGCGGATTGTGCCGGCGAGGCACCGGAGGAGCAAGTCATCCGCCGTCCAGGCCGTTCACGGCTTCTTGAACGAGAGCCGGTGCCCCTCGAAATGCCATGCGTAGGAGCCGCCCACCCCCGACGCGGTGCCCGTGAGCTCGAGGGTCAGCTTGTCACCGTCGACGGTGCCGGTGCCGGTGACCGCCATCACGCGCTCGAAGCTGCCGAGCTCCACGTGGCAGTGCTGGCCTCGGGCCACCGCGAAGCCGTCGCCGTCCTTCGTGGGCCGGGCCTGAACGACGCAGGCAGGCAGCACGACGCGGCGCTGCCCCTTGGCGAGCGGGCCGACGCTGACCGTGGCGCCGGGCGTCGTGTCATCGTTGTGGATCGTCCGCATCCGGCCGCCGCCCTTGTGCTGGTCGACGATGACCCGCAACGAAGCCGACTCCTTCAGGTCGCCGACCCAGCTGCCCGCCACGTGCGGCTTTCCGTGGCAACCGACCGCGGCCACGGCCGCCCCCACGCACAGGACCACCCACACCCAACGCATGGACCAGAGCCTATCACGAGGGTGCACCGCTCCGCGAAGGCTCCTTACACGAAGAAGACGAGGACGTCATAAAGGGCGTGCGTATACACGCCGACCGCGAAGCCGCGCCATCGGTAGACGGCCGCGAGGAACAACCCGGCGAGGAAGCGGAATCCGAAGCTCACCAGGGTGAAGCGGTAGGCCATGGGGCCGACGTAGTGCATGCCCGAGAAGATCAGCGAGGAGACGACCGCCGCGAGCACGAGGGCCCGTCCCTTGCCCATGTGGACGAAGCGGGTGAGCAGGAAGGCCCCGCCGGCGAACAGCCCCACGCGGAAGACGAGCTCCTCGTGGAAGCCGGCGCCCGCCGCCATGACGAGCTTGGCGAAGGGGCCGAGGTGCTGGCCGCCGATCTGCGCCGGAACGGCCCCGCCGACGTGCCAGGCGAAGACGTGCTGCGTCGCCCAGCCGACTGTGAAGAGCATCACGACCGCCCACACCGCGCTCTCGGCCAGCACCGGCAACAGAGCCTTCGGCCGGACGGTGCCGCGACCCCGGAGCCAGAGCCCGGCCAGCACGAGACCGGCGGCGATCCCGAGCGTCGTGGCGATGTAGCCGACGCGGCTCAGGTGGAGCAGCGCCACGGTCGCCTCGGTGAAGAGATCGACGCCGTTGCGCATGTCCACGAAGAGGATGCCGAGGCTGTAGAAGAGGAAGACGGGGATCGTCAGCACGAGGCTCGTGAGCGGGTCGTGCCGGCGCCTGAGCCATCGGCCCACACCGCCCGACGGAGGGGTGCCTCCCCCCTGCGCGCTCCCCTTGGGTGCAGCTCTTCGCGCGGATGCCATGGCCTTTCAAGGTTTCACCATAAGGCGTCGGACGCCAGCGGTCCGTCGCGACACGGGTCGGCGCCGCCGATTGCGCGTCAACGCCCCTTCGGATATGACGCCTCCCTCGTGAAGTATCGCGTCACCATCGAGGGCACAGAGCACGACGTCGACGTCCAGATCACACCCGCCGGCACGGTCCACGTGAGCCTGGACGGTGCCCCGATCGACGCCGACGTGGTGCCGATCCCGGGGGGCGTCAGCCTGCGGATTGATGGACAGGTCCACGACGTGCTGGTGGGCGGGCCGGCCGAGCGCATGACAATCGCCTCGGGGCCGCACCGCACCGTGGCGCGCGTCGAGAGCGAGCGGGCGCGGGCGCGACGCAAGCGGGCCGGCGCGCCGGGCCCGAGCGACAAGGAGATCCGCTCGCCCATGCCCGGGCGCGTCGTCGAGGTGCTGGTGGCGGTGGGCGACGAGGTCGCCGCGGGCCAGGCCGTGGTCGTCATCGAAGCCATGAAGATGCAGAACGAGCTGCGGGCCGAGGGCGCGGCGAAGGTGGCCGCGGTCGAGGTGACGGCCGGGCAGACGGTCGAAGGCAACGCCATCCTCGTCCGCTTCGCGTAGACGCTCGTTTCCGGAGGAGGGTCGCGCCCGCTTTCCCGCGCGCCCGTGGCCTCACGGCAGCAGGCGAACGACGGCGATGTCGTTCTGCGTGCCGTCGCTCGTGGCCCCGAACACGAGGACGCGACCGAGGGGGTCGAGCGCGAGCCCCCAAGCCTTGTCGTCCTGACCCGGAACGACGTCGAGCTCGATCACGCCGCCCGTGCCGACCGAGGTGTCGAGCGTGCCGTCGTCCTTCAGCACGATCAGGAGGAACGCGGCCTCTCCGCCGTGGTCGGTCCAGCCGGCGGCGAGGATGCGCCCATCGGGCATCACCAGGAGCGCCACGCACATCTCTTGACCGCCGAGGTCGAGGAGGAAGCCCGTGCCGCCGGCGAAGGTCGGGTCGGCCGAGCCGTCAGCGAGGAAGCGCGTCACGAAAACGTTCGAAGCCGCCCCGTTGTCGGTGTCGCCCCCGGCGACGATCCTCCCGCTGCCGTCGACGGCCGCGGCCCTCGTCTCGTCGTGCACGCTGAAGTTCGCCACCGCGACCCCTGCGGACCCGAAGGTGCTGTCGGGCGAGCCGTCCGGGAGCAACCTCACGATGACGCCGTCGAAGGACGCCGAGGGGTCATTGGCGCCGCCCTCGAGGTAGATCCGTCCGTCGGGCAGGATTGCGCGCGGTGACCCGAACTCGTCCCCCCGAAGATGTCCGTCATGACGAAGCCGCTCGTCCCGAAGGTCGTGTCGAGGGAGCCGTCGGGGTTCAGGCGCGTCGTCGCGAGGTCCCATCCCACGGGGCTCGTGCTCGACCAGCTCTGCCCGCCGAAGACGATCTTGCCGTCGCTCCCGACGTAGGCGCCGTTCGGCGCATCGGGATTGCCCGGGAAGTCGACGACCGAAACGCCCGGACCGTGGTTGCCGAAGGTGGAATCGCGCGAGCCGTCCGCGTCGAGCCGGATGACGATGCCCCCGGGTGTGCCGCCCGACGGGGTGCCGCCCGCCCCGACCACGATCCGTCCGTCGGGCTGGATGACGACGCTGCCGGCAGACTCCGCGGGCAACACGTCGACGAGCACGATGCCACCCGACCCGAAGGACGGGTCGAGGGAACCGTCGTCGAGCAAGCGCGCGACGAGCGTGTCCTCGTTGGCCGCCGTCCCGCCGGAGCCCGCGACCACGATGCGCCCGTCCGGTTGCACCGCGATCCCCTGAATCGAGTAGCCCACGTTGTTGATGCCGCCGTTGTCGATGACCACCACCCCGCCGGCGCCGAAGGTAGTGTCGATCACAAATCCGTGGAGCGCGGTCCCGGCGTCGACGCCGGCGTCGCCCGCTCCGGCGTCCACGGAGGCATCCATCCCGAGCCCCGCGTCCCGAGCCCCACCGTCCGCCGACGCGTCGCCTGGAAGCCCCGCGTCCCCTCCGTCCGCCGACGCGTCGCCCCCGTTCCCGAAGGCGTCGTATCCGATCCTGCCGCAGCCGACCTCGAAGAGGCACAACGCGATCACCAGCGTCCCCCGCGGCAGCATCGGATCACGGTCGCACCGCCCTCCGGTGCGGTCAACGGGGGCACCGTCGCCCGAGCCGGGAATGCGGGAGAGGTCCGTTTCAATCGCATCGGCAGGAGAGTCGAAGCCCGCCGACGCGTCGGGCAGGGCCGCGGCATCCATGCGACCGGCATCCACGGCCGCGATCCGGCATCGGGGGATCTCGTGGCGTCGGGGGATGCGGGCGCATCGGGTGAGGAGCAGCGCGATCGCTGCGATCCCGGTCCACGAAAACGCTGCCCGTCGAATCGCAACGGCCATGGACCCACCCGCGACTGCGTACCTCCTTTGGGGCGCGGACGGCATGGGGCCCGGACACGCCGGTGAGCCGGCCTCGAGATCCCGACCTGGAACGCTAGCGGATGCCGTAGTCCTTGATCTTGTAGAGCAGAGCGCGGTGGCTGATCTCGAGGAGTTTGCTCGCTGCCGTACGATTGCCGTTGGTCTTCTGGAGGGCGCGGCGGATGAGCTGCTCTTCGATGAAGCGCGCGGTCTTCTTGATCGACAGCTCGCCGCTCGTGAGCGTGGCGGCGGCCGGGTCGAGGGGCTCGCGCAGCCGATCGGGCAGGTCCTCCACGCCGAGGCGGTCGCCGTCGGCCAGCACCATGGCCCGCTCGACCACGTTCTCGAGCTCGCGCACGTTACCCGGGAAAGGGTAGTCGAGCAGGATCTTGCCCGCCTTCGCGTCGATGCCCCGGATGTCGATGCCGAGCCGCCCGTTGTTGCGCTCGATGAAGTGCTCGACGAGCAGCGGGATGTCCTCCCGGCGATCGCGCAGGGGCGGCACCGTGATCTGGCAGCACGTTCAGACGGTAGTAGAGGTCCTCGCGGAAGCGGCCCTGCTGCGACTTCGTGGGCGAGGTCGCGGTCCGTGGCCGCGATGACCCGCACGTCGACCTTGATCGGTCGCGCGTCGTCGCCGACGCGGCCGGATCTCGCTCTCCTGCAGCACGCGCAGCAGCTTGACCTGCAGGCTGAGGGGCAGCTCGCCGATCTCGTCGAGGAAGAGGGTGCCGCCGTCGGCCTCCTCGAAGAGGCCCCGCTTGTCGCTGTGGGCGTCCGGTGAAGGCGCCGCGCCGTGGCCGAACAGCTCGCTCTCGAGGAGCGTCTCGGGGATGGCGCCGCAGTTGACCGCGACGAAGGGCTCGCCGGCGCGCGGCCCGCGCTCGTGGAGCGCGCGCGCGACCAGCTCCTTGCCCGTGCCCGCTCTCGCCGGTGCACGAGCACGGTCGTCTTGTACTCGGCCACCTTGCGCGATGGTGCGGAAGACCCTCTTCATCACCTCGCTCTTGCCGAGCATCCCGTCGAGCTCCGCCTCGCGTCGCATCGCCTCGCGCAGGGCGCGGTTCTCGCGCCGGAGCGACTCGCGCTCCTCGGCCTTCTTCAGCGCCAGCAGCACCTCGTCCGGCTTGAAGGGCTTGGAGACGTAGTCGTAGGCGCCGGCCTTCATGGCCTCGAGCGGCGGCGTCCACCGAGCCGTAGGCGCTCATCACGATCACGGTCGCCTGGGCGCCGCGCGCTTCGATCTCGCCGCAGCAGCTCGATGCCGCTCATGCCGGGCATGCGCACGTCGGCGATGACGAAGTCCGGACCGAAGCGCTCGAGCAGGGCGAGGGCCTCCTCGGCGCTCGGCGCCACCTCCACCTCGTAGCCGTGTTTGCGCAGCAAGGTCCGGAGGACCAGCCGGATGTTCTCCTCGTCGTCGACCACCAGCACCCTGCGCACGCCCAGCACCTCCGCACTTTCTGCGTACCCATGCTGGACGACCCCGCAAAAAGTCTCAACCCCTCGCGGTCCTTTCGGTTTTTGCCGTTCCCGGTGCCGCCCGCCCCGATCTCCACTGCGGGCTTCGGGGCCGCCTCGTTCCGACCTGTCGTGTCGGCCCGCCTCACCGTGGTTTGGCGCCGCCGACAAGCGCGTTGGCACCACGCGGATGTGGGCCGACTCTCTTTTCTCGGCAAAAAGGGGTGGCCGCCGGATGGCACGCCGATTGCAACCTGGGCACCCTTGGAAATCCCGACCAGGCCTCTCGACAAGAGGGCTACGCCCGCCAGTGGCGAGGTGCATGACGCAAGCGCGCGGAAGATGTGTAAGTCATTCCACGAGCGATGGGCACAGCGCGGGCGGCAGTCGGAGGGGTCGCCTTGATCGCCGCTCCTGGGCGAGCGCGTCGCTGGAGTGGTCAAGCGACCTGCCGGCTCTTTTGGGCCGCCGCTGCGCTCGTCATCGCCGGATGCTCCCAATCGCACGCCGCCCCGACGCATGCGCCGTGCACGGTCTCCGTCGTCCGTCGCACCGAGGCGATCCAGGGCGACATCGACCAGGTCGACCTCCTCGTCATGGTGGACAACTCGCCGTCCACGAGGACGCCGCAGGTCCTGCTCCGCGGAGCGTTCCCGCGGTTCGTGCACGCGCTCACGACAGGACAGACGACCGATCCCGCAACCGGCGCCCTCACGCGTAGCTTCACACCGGTCAGGAGCCTCCACGTCGGCGTGGTCGACTGCGACATGGGCAGTGGCGGGTTCATGGTGCCGACCTGCGGCAATGGCGACATGGGCACCATGTTCGGCGACGACGGCATCCTGCGCACGAGGGGCGATCCCCTCCATCACGGGCTGTGCGGCGAGCTACCCGAAGTTCCTCACGTTCATGACCGGCGCCTCGGGTGCGGAGGGGAGCGCCACCCAGCTCGTTCAGGACTTCGACTGCATCGCGGACATCGGCACCTCTGGGTGCGGTTGGGAGCAGCAGCTCGAGGCACCGCTCAAGGCCCTCACGCCGAGCGGCTCGTCGATCCGGTTCGGCATGGGCACGGTCGGCCACGGAGACACCGACAACGCCGGCTTCCTCCGCGCCGATTCCCTGCTCGCGATCCTCGTGGTCACCGACGAGGATGCGTGCACGCCGAGGGACCCGCGCCTCTTCGACCCGAATGTGAACAACGCGACCTATCCGGGCGACCTCAACACGCGCTGCTTCATGTATCCGGACGCGGTCCAGCTGCCGAGCCGCTACGTCGACGGATTTTTGGCGCTGCGCCAGGGCGATCCCGGACGCCTCGTCTTCGCCGTCATCGCCGGCGTGCCGCCCGACCTGGTGAGCAGCGGAGACCCCGTCGACTACGACGCCATCCTGAGCGACCCGCGGATGCAGGAGCGGCGGGACCCCATGATCCCGACCCAGCTCACGCCCTCGTGCAATCGGCCGGGCACCGGGCTCGCCTTGCCGCCGCGGCGCATCGTGCAGGTGGCCCAGGGGCTCGCCCAGCGAGGCGCCCGCACCGTCGTCCAGACGTGCTGCCAGGACGACTACACCCCGGCCATCGACGCCCTCGTGACGCAGATCGCCGATGGCCTCGCGCCCACCGGCTGCCTCTCGCGCCCCCTCGACGTGACACCGGACGGAAGCGTGCGTTGCGAGGCCTCGACGAGGTTCTCCCCGCATCCGCGTGGACCGGATGCGCAGCGGTTCCGGGCGCCGACCTCGCGCCCGTCGGCACCGCCATGAGCTCCACGGGCCCGCGCACCATCTGCCGGATGCACCAGCTGGCGCCCACCGAGCACGGCGGGGACTGCGACCCCGAGGTGGCAGGCTCCTGCCCGCCGGGTTGGTACTACGACGACTTCTCGCCCGACGCGCAGCGGAGCTGCGGGGGCGCGGCGGAGCGCATCGCCTTCGGGGGCGGCGCCGCTCGACCGCCCGGCGCGGATCTCCGATTGCAGTGCCTCGAGTCGGTCGCACGAGGTGGCGGCACGCGGAGCAGCCTCGCCGTCGGCGCGTTGTGTATGCCGGGCGGCAACTGCAACGCCGCCCCCGCCCTACCCGGTCTCGTCTGCGACGCGGAAAGCGGCACGTGCCAGATGCCCTGCGCGACCGACGCGGACTGCAGCGGGGCAGGCCTCGGCGGCTTCGTCTGCGACACGGCCCATCCGCTGAGCGACGGCACCGCCATCTGCCGCGATCCGACCTGTCCGGGCTGATCGACGTCGCGAGCGCGCCACTGCGCCCAACGCCGGTTGGCACCGCCGACAAGATCGTTGGCAGCCGCAGCCGCAGCCGCGCGTGAAGCGGCATTGTTTTCCCGGTCAGAGCGCCGCCTCTCGATTGGCACGGGGATCGCATCGGAGAGAGGTCACCGGGAGGCCGTCGCGCACGACGCGTTGGAAATCCCGCCCGGCCTAATCGACTGAACGAAGAGCGACGCGCACGGGGGACGCGCGGCGACGGGGGGCGAGATGCGCGAGGCGATCGCGCGGGAGAGGTGTGGAATTTCGCACTTCGATCTATTCGGGCGGCAGGAGCGATGCCGCGCCGAGGCGCTGGTGAGCCGTCTCGGCTGGAACGCGCGCGATGGGAAAGCGCCGCGGGCGTGGCTCCTCCTCTCGTCCGTCGCGACCTTCGCCGCGGGGTGCGGGCCGTCCCACGCGGCGCCCGAGACGCCCTGCACGGTGTCGGTCGTCACGAAGAACCAGAGTCTCCTGCTGCTCGACGAGGTCGACCTCCTCTTCGTGGTCGACGACTCGCGCGCGATGCAGGACGCGCAGCGGAACCTCCGGCAGGCCTTCCCGGATCTCGTGCACGCCCTCGCGACCGGCGAGATCACCGACCCCGCAACCGGCGCCGTCACGGGCGTCTTTCCGGCGGTTCGGAGCCTCCACGTCGGCGTGGTCACCTCGGACATGGGCAGCGACGGCCTCATGGTGCCGACCTGCGGCAATGGCGACATGGGTTACACGTTCGGCGACGACGGAATCCTGCGCACGACGGGCGACCCCGCGAACGCGGCGTGTGCCGCCACGTACCCCAAGTTCCTGACGTACTGGAGCGGCGCGATGGGTCCCGAGGGGGACCCGGCGGCCCTCGTCCAGGACTTCGACTGCGTGTCGGCCGTGGGCACCGACGGCTGCGGTTTCGCGCAGCCGCTCGAGGCCGCCCTCGCGGCGCTCACGCCGAGCAGCTCGCCGATCCTGTTCTTCGAGGGCACCGTCGGCCGCGGCGACACGCTCGACGCCGGCTTCCTCCGGAGCGGCTCCCTGCTCGTCGTCGTCCTGGTCACCGATGGGGACGACTGCACGGCGAAGGATCCGGCGCTCTTCGATCCCGACACCTCGAACCCGACCTACCCGGGTCCCCTGCCCCTGCGCTGCGCCACCTTCCCGGACGCCCAGCAGCCCCCGAGCCGCTACGTCGACGGGCTGTTGGCCTTGCGACCAGGCGAACCGAACCTCCTCCTCTACGACGTCATCGCGGGCGTCCCGCCCGATCTCCTCGGTGATCCTTACAACATCGACTACGACGCGATCCTCGCCGACCCGCGGATGCAGGACACCCCCGACCCGGCGCATCCGACGGAGCTCGCGCCCTCGTGCCGGGGGCCCGGGTCGGACGTGTCGTACCCGCCGCGGCGCATCGTGAAGGTCTCTCAGGGCCTGTACGACCAGGGCCTCCGCACGGCGCTCCAGTCATCGTGCGCCGGCGACTACGGCCCCGCGATGAACGCCCTCGCCGAGCGGATCGCCGATGCCCTCGGGCGCCCCACGTGCTTGCCGCGACCAGTCCCGCTGCGCCCGGACGGCCACGTGGGGTGCGACCTGGTCGAGGTGCTCCCCGCGGCCGAAAGCGGCCACGACGTGACCCGCTGCGCCCAGCTCGCGGATGCCGGCGTCGACCCCACGCCGGTGCGCACGGAAGTCGACGGCGAGAGCACCCACCAGGTGTGCCGGCTCCGTCAGGTGGTCCCGCTTCAGCACGGGGGCGGCTGCGATCCCACGGTCGCGGGATCGTGCCCGTCCGGCTGGTACTACGACGACTTCTCGGCTCGCGCGAGCGCGCTGCCGGGACGCTCCGCAACGCATCGCCTACGCGGGCGACGCCGCACCACCGGCCGGCACCCGCATTGACTTCGAGTGTCTGCAGGCGGTTCACCCCGGCGCCCCTGGGAGCGACGCGGGCGTGGTCCTGGGCTCACCGTGCAGCCCCGACGCGGGCGGCTGCGATCTCGCCCCCGCCCTGCCCGGCCTCGTCTGCGATCCGGACACCCACACCTGCCAGATGCCGTGCACGACGGCTGCGGACTGCACCGACGCAGACCTCGGCGGCTTCGTCTGCGACCGAACCCATCCGCTGAGCGACGGCACCGCCATCTGCCGCGACCCGACCTGTCCCGACTGACCCGCACGTCTCGAGGAGTGAAGCCATGAAGCATCGCGACCATCACGCATCGTCGGCGCCGGAGCCCGAGGGCCGTCACCCGCAGACGCACGCTTCGGCGTCGCTCCGTCGCGCGCGGGCGCTGCTCCTGCTCGCGCTGTCGGGAACCGTCCTCGCGGGCGGGTGCCTCGAGCGGAACCTGGCGCCCCTCGAGCCGTGCACGGTTTCCGGCGTCGTCAAGAAGCTGCGGGTCACGAACGTCGACAAGGTCGACCTGCTCTTCATGGTGGACGACTCGAACTCCATGAAGGAGGAGCAGGCGAACCTCCGAACGCAGTTCCCTCGCCTGGTACAGACCCTGGCGAGCGGCCGCATCACCAACCCGGCGGGTGCGGTCATCGGCACCTTCCCCCCCGTGAAGAGCCTCCATGTCGGCGTGGTCGACTCGGACATGGGCAGCGGCGGCTTTCCGGTGCCGACCTGCGGCAACGGCGACATGGGCACGATGTTCGGCGACGACGGCATCCTGCGCACGAAGGGAGACCCCACCATCCCCGGGTGCTCGGCGAGCTACCCGATGTTCCTGACCTTCGCGGCCGGCGGCGACCCCATGGCGCTCAGCCAGGACTTCGACTGCGTCTCCGACGTCGGCACGAACGGCTGCGGCTTCGAACAGCAGCTCGAGTCGCCCCTCAAGGCCCTCACCCCGAGCACCTCCCCGATCACCTTCAGCATGGGCACGGTCGGCCACGGGGACAGGGAGAACGCCGGCTTCCTCCGCCCGGACTCACTCCTGACGGTCGTCGTCGTCACGGACGAGGACGAGTGCACGCCGATCAACCCCGAGCTCTTCCATCCCAACACCTCGAACCCGACCTTCCCGGGCGACCTCAACCTCCGGTGCTTCAAGTACCCGGGCGCGGTCCAGCCCGCGAGCCGCTACGTCAACGGCTTCTTGGCCCTGCGTCAGGGCGAGCCGGGCCTGTTCATCTTCGCGGCCATCACGGGCGTGCCGGCCGACCTCCTTTCGGGGATGGATCCAAACAACCTCGACTACGACGCCATCCTGGCCGACTCGAGCATGCAGGAGAGGCCGGACCCCGCGGATCCGCTGCACCGGCTCGCGACCTCGTGCGACCGGGCCGGAACCGGCACGGCCTATCCGCCGCGCCGCATCGTGCAGGTGGCCAAGGGCATCCACGACGCAGGCTCGACCGGCGTCATCCAGTCGATCTGCGCCGACGACTTCGAGCCGGCCATCAACACGATCATCGACAAGATCGCCGCCGCCCTCAAGGGCGCCTGCTTGCCGCGGGCGCTCAACCCGAAAGCCGACGGCAGCGTGAGCTGCGATGTGGTGGAGACGCTCCCGGCCCTCGGCAGCGGCGCCGACGTCACCCACTGCAGCCAGCTCGCCGACAAGGGCCGGGACGGGACGCCCCTCCGCATGGTCACCGACGCGGACGGCACCCACGAGGTCTGCAAGGTCAAGCAGATCGTCCCGAACGGGTGCGACCCGAACATGCCCGGTCAATGCCCGCCCGGCTGGTACTACGAGGACGCGGCGCACGCCCCCCCCACGTCGGACATCGCCACGACCTGCCCCATGGACCACCAGCAGCGCATCTCCTACACGGCGGGCGACGAGCCGGTGAACGGAACCGAGGTGGACCTCGAGTGCCTGCAGCCCCTGAGCACCGGCAGCGGCGGCGGCCCCGGCGGCGACGTGATCCTCGGCTCTCCCTGCACCCCGGGCGCCATGGACGACTGCGGCACCTCGGCCCAGGTCCGGGGGATGACCTGCGACGCGGACAGCCACACCTGCCAGCTTCCCTGCACCTCCGACGCGGACTGCAGCAACGAAAACCTCGGCGGCTTCGTCTGCGACGGCATCTGCAAGAACCCGACCTGCGGCACGTGAGGGCCCGCCGGTCCGGGCTCGCCAGCCGCGTTGACGCCGCGCCAACCGTGTTGACGTGCGTCCGCGGTTGGGTGGGCATTTTCCTCAATGATTTTAGCAAAGAGCTCGTGGCACGGGCATCGCATGGGCATTGCTCTACCTCGCGACGCTCGCCCGAGGAGAGGACCATGCACCACGGCCGCCGCTCATCGTTGATCTCAGCACCCGACAGCGCGTATCCTAGGCGCGCCTCGGCACCGGACCGTGGTGACGGGATCGGAACGCCAGGAGGAGGAAGAATGATCGCGCGATTCTCCGGCTCGGGACGCAGGGCCGGCCTGGCCCTCGGGCTTCTCGTGTCCTTGGTGGCCGTCCTCGCCGTCGGGTGCCTCAACCGAGACCTCAAGCCGCTGCAGCCGTGCACGGTCTCGGGCGTGGTCAAGAACGTGCAGGTGACGAACGTCGACAAGGTCGACCTGCTCTTCATGGTGGACGACTCGAACTCCATGAAGGAGGAGCAGGCGAACCTCCGGATGCAGTTCCCGCGCCTGGTGCAGACCCTGGCGAGCGGCCAGGTCATCGACCCCACCTCGGGGATGGTGACCCGGAGCTTCCCGCCCGTGAAGAGCCTCCACGTCGGCGTGGTCGACTCCGACATGGGCAGCGGCGGCTTCATGGTGCCGACCTGCGGCAACGGCGACCAGAGCTTCATGTTCGGCGACGACGGCATCCTGCGCACCCGGGGCGACCCCTCCATCACGGGCTGTTCGGCGAGCTACCCGAAGTTCCTGACCTTCACGGCCGGCGCCCCGCCCCCCGAGGGCAGCGCCATGCAGCTCAGCCAGGACTTCAACTGCGTCTCGGACGTGGGCACGGGCGGCTGCGGCTTCGAGCAGCAGCTCGAGTCGCCCCTCAAGGCCCTCACGCCGAGCAGCTCCATGCTCACCTTCAGCATGGGCACCGTCGGCCACGGGGACACGGACAACGCCGGCTTCCTCCGGGCCAACTCGCTCCTGACGATCGTCGTCGTCACCGACGAGGACGAGTGCACGCCGAGCAACCTGGAGCTGTTCGATCCCAACACCTCGAACCCGACCTTCCCGGGTGACCTGAACCTCCGCTGCTTCATGTATCCGGACGCGGTCCAGCCGGCGAGCCGCTACGTCGACGGCTTCTTGGCCCTGCGCCAGGGCCAGCCGGGCCTGCTGGTCTTCGCCGCCATCACCGGCGTCCCCCAGAACCTCATCCCGGCCGACCCGAACATGATCGACTACGACGCCATCCTGGCCGACCCGAGCATGCAGGAGAGGCAGGACCCCATGATCCCGACGCAGCTCGCGCCGTCGTGCAACCGGCCGGGCACGGGTCTCGCCTTCCCGCCGCGCCGCATCGTGCAGGTGGCCAAGGGTATCCACGACGCGGGCTCGACGGGCGTCATCGAGTCGATCTGCGCCGACGACTTCGAGCCGGCCATCGACGCGATCATCAACAAGATCGCCGATGCCCTCAAGGGCGCCTGCCTGCCGCGCGCCCTCAACCCGGCGGCGGACGGCAGCGTGAAGTGCGACGTGGTCGAGGTGCTCCCGGCCCTCGACAGCGGCGCCGACGTCGTCCACTGCAGCCAGCTCGCCGACAAGGGTCGCGACGCGACACCCATCCGCACGGAAACCGACGCAGACGGCACCCACGAGGTCTGCAAGGTAAACCAGATCGTGCCCATCGAGCGCGGCGGCACCTGCGACCCGACCGGGGCCGCCGGCGGGCCCCCGTGCAGTCCGGGCTGGTACTACGACGACACCACGATCACCGGGTCGGACGTGACGACGAAGTGCATGACCACGCCCCAGCGCATCTCCTACACGATGGGCGACGAGCCGGTGACGGGCACGAAGGTCCGCCTCGAGTGCCTGCAGCCCGTCAGCGAGGGCAGCAGCGCCATGGGCGGCAGCTCCGTCATCCTGGGCTCACCGTGCGGGCCAGGCACCACGATCGACTGCGGCAGCTCCTCCCAGATCCGTAACATGACCTGCGACGCGGACAGCAACACCTGTCAGCTGCCCTGCAGCACCGACGCGGACTGTAAGGACGCCAACCTCGGCGGCTTCGTCTGCGACGGCATCTGCAAGAACCCCACCTGCGGTAACTGATCCGCGACGCTGCCCGGGGCTCTCCTCGGGCGGCATCCACGACACGCGACGAGCGCGGCCCACACCGGGTCGCGCTTTTCGCTTCCGTCCTCCGACCTTTCGCAAGACCGCCCGAACGCCTAGTCTGGGCACCGTGCTCTGGTACGACGAGACCTTCGAGAACCGCACGCGCCTCGGCCTGCGCGTCGAGCGCACGCTCTTCTCGGGCAGGAGCGACTACCAAACCGTCGAGGTGCTCGAGACGCCCCAGTGGGGACGCGTGCTCGTCATCGACGGCGTCTTCATGACGAGCGAAGGCGACGAGCGCTTCTATCACGAGATGATCGTGCACCCCGCGCTCGTCACCGCACCGCGCATCGCGCGCGTGCTGGTCATCGGCGGCGGCGACGGCGGCACGGTGCGCGAGGTGCTGCGCCACCCGGGCGTCGAGAAGGTGGTGCTGGTCGAGATCGACGCGATGGTCGTCGAGGCGTGCAAGGCGCACCTGCCCGCCCTCGGCGGCGACGCGTGGAACGACCCGCGCCTCGAGGTGCGCATCGGGGACGGCGTCGCCTTCGTGAAGGAGAGCAAGGAGTCGTTCGACGTGGTGCTCCTCGACGGCACCGACCCGGTAGGCCCCGCCAAGGGCCTCTTCGACGAGTCGTTCTACCGCGGGGTGCGCGACCGCCTCGCCTCGGGCGGCGTCTTCGCCCTGCAGAGCGAGTCGCCGATCCTGCTCGCCGACGTCTTCTTCGAGATCCAGCAGACCCTCCGCCGCGTCTTCGTGAACGCCCACCCCTACTTCGGGCCCGTGCCCCTCTACGGCGCGGGCATCTGGAGCTGGACCTGGGCGTCGAACGCGGGCGACCCGCGCACCAAGAGCGCGCTGCACGCAGACCGCATCGCGCCCTTCGCGAAGGACCTCCGGGTCTACAGCCCGGAGGTGCACCTCGGGGCCTTCACCCAGCCGCCCTACGTCGCGCGGCGTCTTGCCCGCGGCAGCTGACGCGCGCCTACGCCTTCCAGGAGAGCACGAGCTTGCCGACGGTCGCGTCGGACTCCATGCGGCGGTGGGCCTCGGCGATCTCGGTCATGGGCAGGACGGCATCGACGATGGGCTTCACGCGGCCGTCGGCGAGCAGCGGCAGCACCTCGTGGATGAACGCCTGGGCGACGGCGGCCTTCTCCTCGAGGGCGCGGCTCCGGAGGACCGTGCCGATGAGCCGGGCGCGCTTGCGCAAGAGCAGGCCGAGGGGCATGGCGCCGTTCGCGCCGCCGAGCAGGCCGACGATCATCACGCGACCGCGCGGCGCCACGGCGCGCATGTCCTCCTCGAGGTAGGAGGCACCGATAGTATCGAGGATCACGTCGGCTCCGCGGCCGCCCGTCTGCTCGAGGACCGCGTCGGCGAAGCGCCCACCCTCGACCAGCACCGCGGCGGGCAGGCCGAGGGTTTTGCATTTGTCGAGCTTGTCGGCCGTGCGCGAGGTGCCGATCGCGCGCGCGCCGGCAACGGCGGCGAGCTGCAGCGCCGCGGTGCCCACCCCGCTGCCGACCGCGTGCAAGAGCACCGTCTCGCCGAGGGTGAGGCCGGCCTGCAAGAAGAGCGCGTCGAAGGCGGTGAGGAAGACCTCCGGCACGGCTGCGGCCTCGGCGGTCGACAGGCCGTCGGGCACGGGGATCACCTCGCGCGCGTGCGCGACCAGGTGCGTCGCCATGCCGCCGCCGCCCGCGATGCCCATCACCCGATCGCCCGGCCGGAACGCGGTCACCTGCCGGCCGACCGCGGCGACGACGCCGGCGTACTCGAGCCCGGGCACGTCCGGCGGCGCGCCCGGCGGCGCCGGGTAGAAGCCCTTTCGCTGCAGGACGTCCGCGCGGTTGAGCCCCGCCGCCTCGACCTCGACCAGGACCTCCCCCGGCCCCGGATCGGGCACCTCGACCTCACCGACGTAGAGCACCTCGGGGCCACCGGCCTCCCGAATGCGAACCGCGCGTGCCTTGACCATGACGCGCACTATAGATCGGACCCGGGGCCGGTGCGCGGACGCCCATGCACGGCGCCGACGCTCGGTCGACCAATCGGCTTGCAGGGGCGGGGGGCTTCGGTGACCCTTCCGGCGCGCGGCGGCTCGTCTTCATGGACAGAAGGCGCCCGGCCGGTGTCCGAGGTTCACGCACCGTGGCGGCAGACGGCTCGACGACGACGCACGCGCCGAGGGCCACGCCGCCCGGGGCGACGCCGCGCCCTGCGAGGATCGAGCTCCGCGCCCTGCTCCTGCTGGCCGGCCCCATCGCGGCGTCCCAGATCGGACAGCAGCTCATCGGCGTCGTCGACACGGCGGTCGTGGGTCGTCTCGGCACCGTCGCCATCGGCGCCGTCGGCCTCGGCAACGCGCTCTTCTCCGCCATCGCCGTCATCGGCGTCGGGATCATGCTCGGGCTCGACCCGCTCATCGCCCAGGCCGTGGGCGCCTCGGAGCTCACCCGCGCCCGCCGGGTCCTGTGGCAAGGGGTGTGGCTGTCGCTGCTCATCACGATCCCGCTCACCGTCACCGCGCTCGTGGTCGCACTCGTGCTGCCGCACGTCGGCATCGGTCCCACCACGGTGCGACAGACGACCGCCTACCTCGTCGCGCGCCTCGCCGGGCTCTGGCCGGTCCTGCTCACCGTGGGCCTGCGCTGCTACCTGCAGGCACGCGGCATCACCCGCCCCCTCGTCCTCTCCGTCGTCGCCGCCAACGTGCTCAATCTCGGCGCGAGCTGGGCGCTCGTCTTCGGCGACGCGGGGCTATCGTCCTTCGGCCTGCCGCACCTGGGCATCCCCGCCCTGGGCGTGATCGGGGCGGGCTGGGCGAGCACGGGATCGAGCGTCCTGGTCACGCTCGTGCTCGTCGGGTCGATCCCGCGCCCGCACGCCGGCGAAGGGGAGCGCGCCTCGCGACGTCTCGACCGCGCGCTGCTCGGACGCGCCGCCCGCCTCGGCGCCCCGGTGGGCCTGCAGCTCTTGGCAGAGGTCGGCGTGTTCGCGCTCGTCACCGTCATCGCGGGCCACTTGGGCGCCCGCGCCCTGGCCGCGCACCAGGTCGCCCTCACCCTCGCGAGCTTCACCTTCCAGGTTCCCTTCGCCGTCGGCGCGGCCACGTCCGTACGTGTCGGTCAGGCGATCGGGCGTGAGGACGCACCCGGCACACGTCTCGCGGGGCTCGTCGGTCTCACCGCCGGCGGCTCGTTCATGCTGCTCACGGCCGCGGCGTTCCTGCTGGTCCCGGGCCCCCTCGCGCGCCTGCTCACCGACCAGCGCGACGTCATCGCGGCAGCGGTGCCGCTGCTCGGTGTGGCCGCCGCCTTCCAGCTCGCCGACGGGCTGCAGGCCGTCGGCGGCGGCGCCCTGCGCGGGGCAGGGGACACACGCGCCGCCATGTTCGCGAACCTCGTCGGCCACTACGCCGTCGGTCTGCCCCTCGGCGCCGCCCTGTGCTTCGGCCTCGGCTGGGGCGTGGCGGGCCTGTGGTGGGGGCTGAGCGCCGGGCTCGTCGCGGTGGCCGTCCTGCTCACCGCGCGCTTCCTGTGGATCTCGCGGCGCGCCGTCGCCCGGGCGTAATGGCCCGGCCCGTCGCGGCGCGCGCACGTTGACGCGGAAGGCCGCCAACGCGATCGTGTCGGCCACCGCGCGCACGACGCGCAAGGGAGAGACCATGGGTCGCTTCGGTACCACGCTTGGCGTTCACGTCCTTTTCGCCACGAGCCTCGCCGCCGGCTGCGGCGGTGCGCCTGCCCGCACGCCCACGACGCCCCCGGCGCACGCCGCGTGCACGTCGACGCCCGCTTCCGGCGGTGCCCACGCCGAGGCCGCGCACCCCACGTCCATCGCCGACCCCCACTTCATCGAAGAGGACGCGGCGACCATGGGCTTCCGCCTCGGGCGGCCGCGCGCGATCACCGTGACGCCCGACGGCGACGCCGTGCTCTTCCTGCGCTCGGGACCGCGTGACTTCGAGGGTGCCCTCTTCGCCTTCGACCCGGCCACGGGGCAGGAGCGCTCCCTGCTCACGGCGGCCGAGCTCCTCGGGAGCACGCCGGAGCACCTCTCGGCCGAAGAGCGCGAGCGGCGCGAGCGGCTGCGGCTCACCGCCCGCGGCATCGCCTCCTACGAGCTGTCGGCGGACGGCAAGGAGATCCTGGTGCCCCTGTCGGGCCGCATCTTCGTCTTCGACCGCACGAGCAGCCAGGCCCACGAGCTACCGACGGGCGAAGGGGACGCGAACGACGCCCACTTCTCGCCGGACGGCACCCACGTGGCCTTCGTGCGCAGTGGCGACCTCTACGTGATCGCCGTCGCGGGGGGCCGCGAGAAGCGGCTCACGCACGACGCCAACGCCCACATCGAGGACGGCCTGCCCGAGTTCGTGGCGCAGGAAGAGATGGAGCGCTACCGCGGCTACTGGTGGTCGCCCGATTCGCGCCGGATCGCCTATCAGCAAACCGACACGTCCGGTGTGGAGACGCTCTACGCGTTCAACCCGCTCCATCCCGAGGTCGCGTCTCACGGGGCGCCCTACCCCCGCGCGGGTCATCCCAACGCGAAGGTAGCGCTCGGCATCGTGCGTGCCACGGGCGGGCCGACGCGATGGATCGGGTGGGACCGGGACAGCTTCCCCTACCTGGCCACGGTGCGCTGGACCGCGGGCGCGCCACTCACGCTGCTGGTGCAGAACCGCCGCCAGACCGACGAGCGCTTGCTCGCGGTGGACGCCGACCACGGCACGACCCGCACGCTGCTCGCCGAGCACGACGACGCCTGGATCAACCTCGACCAGCAGATGCCGCGCTTCCTGGACCACGGCCACGAGTTCCTGTGGACGACCGAGCGCGGTGGGAGCTTTCAGCTCGAGCTACACGAGACGCGCGACGGCACCCTCGTGCACACGGTCACGCCCGCGAGCTTCGGCTACGGGGGACTCTCGCACGTCGACGAGGCGGGCGGCCTGGCCTGGGTGCGCGGCGGCGCCGATCCGACCGAGACCCAGCTCTTCCGCGCGCCCCTCGACGGGAGCCAGGCACCTGTGCAGGTGACCCATGCCCGCGGGGTGCACGGCGCGACCTTCGGCTCCGGGTCGCGCGTGTGGGTCCACACTGCCTCCCCCGTCGACGGGGCGCCGGTCGCGACGGTCATGCGCGGCGAAGAGGTCGTGGGCCCGCTGCACAGCGTGGCCGAGACGCCGCCTTTCGTACCGCATCTCACCTTCGAGACCGTCGGAGCGCGGCACTTCCACGCGCTCGTCATCCGGCCGCGCAACTTCGATCCGCACCTCCGCTACCCGGTCGTCGTCTCGGTGTACGGCGGCCCCGGCGTCCGCACGGTGCGCGCGGTACGGGGCTACTACCTGAGGGAGCAGTGGATCGCCGATCACGGCTTCATCGTCGTGTCGGCAGACGGGCGCGGGACGCCTGGACGCGGCCGTGCCTGGGAGCGCGCGACCAAGGGCGACCTCATCGACATCCCCCTCGCCGATCAGATCGCTGCGCTCCGGGCCCTCGGTGCCGAGCACCCGGAGATGGACCTGTCGCGCGTCGGCATCTACGGCTGGTCCTTCGGCGGCTACTTCTCGGCCATGGCCGTGCTGCGCCGCCCCGACGTCTTCGCCGTCGCCGTTGCCGGTGCGCCGGTGACCGACTGGCGCGACTACGACACGCACTACACCGAACGCTACATGGGGCTACCGGACGACAACCGCGCGGGCTACGGCCGGACCTCCCTGCTCACCTACGCCGCCCATCTCGCCCGTCCCCTCCTGCTCATCCACGGCACCACCGACGACAACGTCTACCTGGTCAACTCCATGGCGCTCGCCGATGCGCTCCTCAGGGCCGGCCGCCCCTTCGACTTCTTGCCACTGAACGGCTTCACCCACATGGTCCACGACGCAGCGGTCGCCCTCGCCCTCGACGAGCGCATTGCAGGATTCCTCACCGATCATCTGAAGGCGCCGCCGCAGGCCCCGTCCCGGGCTCAGCTCGGCACGTAGAGCATGACGACCACGCCCGTGTACGAGAGGACGCTGGGCTCGCCGCCCACGGACGCGATCTCGAAGCTGCCGCGGACGCCGGCGAAGGGAACGTCCCCGAGCGCGCCGCGGAGCGCGCGGGCGTCCGCGTGGGGGGCACCGTAGGGACGGCGGCCCCTCGCGACGCAGCCAACGTAGAGCGCCGCCACGGGAACGCCGCCGCCGAGACCCGCGAGCAACCCGCGCAGCGCGACGTCCAGGTCGCGGCGCGCTTCCGCTGCGTCGAGCGCACCGAAGGCGAGGCGATCGCCGACGCGCACCGGGTCGCCCACGTGGATGGCGCCGCGCGAGGGATCGACCCCCGAGATGGCGCGCACGATCCGCCCGTCGCCCTCACCGGACGCCGCGTCGGCCTCGCGTCCCGCCGGCTCGAGCACGGCGAGCACCATGGGCCGGTCGGTGCGACCGCGCATGGCCTCCTCGAGCACCGCGAGCGGTCGCCGACCGCCGAGGCGCGCGATGAATCCCGCGTCCACCACCTCGACCGGAAGGGGCTCGGTCAAGGGCCTCAGGCCCGCCGATGTCACGACCCGCGCGCGCACGCCGCCGTCGAGGCGAAGGACGAGGGTGGTGCCGACCCGGGGCGCGCGACCGGGCGCCGCGAAGGCGACCATGGCACGGGGATCGAGACCGCCCCCCGCGACCACCGACGCGCCCGACGCCTCGGCGATGCCGGCGAGCATGGTCGGGTGGAACACGTGCGGGTGGCTGAAAACGAGCAGGGGGCGGCGGCGCTCGTGATAGAGCACGCCGCCGAGGGCGCGACCGAGGGCAGCGGGGGCGTCCTCCTCTTCGTCCTCGCCGGAACGGAGGGGCGCGCGGTCCGAAAGGGCACCGTGGCAGGGCACGGTGAGGGCCAGGGCGCGCACGGCCGGCGCGCCCTCCGCATCGCCCTCGGCGGACAGGACATCGGAGCCGCCCACGACGGCGATCGCCGCATCGGGGACGTGCTCCCGGGCCCCCCGCGCCACGTCGAGGGCCCGGGCGCCGTGGGAGGCCGACGCGAAGAGCAGGATGGCCCGGACCCGGTCGCGCCCCACGCCGGAGGCGGCGGCCGCAGCGGCGAGCCGGCCCGCGCGCAGGGGGTCCGCGTGGTCCGAGGAAGCGACGCCGGCGCGACGAATGGCGGCGGACAACGACATGCGGTTCGGCGTCGAGCATACACCGAGTGGGGGGTGCTGTGGTCCCTGGCTCGACGGCCGCGGGTCTTGCGTCCGCCCCGATCGAGTTTACGGTCCGAGCCAAGGGGGGCGCCTCCATCCGAGACGCCGTGCGCCCGAGGGCGCCGTCACCAGAGGAGGAGAACGACATGAAGATCGATCGCGAACGATTTCTCGCGGGCGCGTTGATGGCCGGTGCGCTCTCGCTCGCCGGTTGCGGCGGGGGACAGGCCGAGTCGCAGCAGGCGGCCATCACGCCCACCTGCGAGC
The DNA here is from genome assembly GCA_963830115.1 of uncultured delta proteobacterium. Classification (GTDB taxonomy): domain Bacteria; phylum Myxococcota_A; class Polyangia; order Polyangiales; family CAWHLB01; genus CAWHLB01. The sequence continues at coordinate 82,063 of CAWHLB010000018.1, read as the reverse complement.
CGGCCGCCGGGGGTGCCGCCACCGAGCAGCAGCCCGCCACCCAGCCACCGCCCGAGCAGCAGCCAGCCCAGCAGCCGGCCGAGCAGCCGGCCGAGCAGCCCGGCCCAACGATGGAGTAGCGACACCGGCCCTCAGCGGCGGAGGGGAGGGGCGCTCGTTCGGAAACGGGCTGAGCGCCTCGCCGCCGCGGGCCGTGTTATGGTATTCTCGATTACATACGAGCAAATCTGCTTTACGCAGCCCCGTGTCGGTGTAGGATTCTCTGTGGTGACCGGGGGGTAACGTTCGGTCCCGGGGGTTCGGCGACGACGGGGGTGGAGCATGAGCATCGGTTCACGCGTACCGGCCGTGGCCGCCTTGGCTGAGGCTCGGCATTCATCCGGGTGGGCGGTCCGCCACGCACCGGAGAAGAGGGTTCTGGTCATCGACGACGAGCCGATGATCGGGACAACCTTGCGCGTCGTGCTGGCGGACGACTACGACGTGGCGGTCGTGCAATCGGGCACGGCCGCGCGCGAGCTCCTCGAACGGGACCGCGCCTTCGATACCCTGCTCTGCGACCTGATGATGGTCGACGTGTCGGGCATGGATCTGCATGCATGGCTGTCGGAGCGCGACCCGCCCCTCGCCTCGCGCATGATCTTCATGACGGGCGGGGCCTACACGGACCGTGCCCGTTCCTTCCTGCGCCGTGTCGACAACCCGCGCATCGACAAGCCCTTCGACACCGACGAGTTGCTCAAGCTCATCCATGACGAGGAGCAGCGCCGCGACGGGCGCTCGAGCGACCGCGCGCTGTGACGCGGCGGTGATGCGCGCGGGAAGCAAGGCAATCGTCGTCGTGACGGCGGCCCTGCTCGTCGCCGCGGCGGCCTTCGCCCAGAGCCACGACCCGTCCGCGCTTCCCGTGGTCGTCCCGGCCCGCAACGACCCGCATCTGAGAGCGCCGCCGCCACGCCCCCCGGTCGGCGACGCGGCGGCCAAGGCACGGCGCCTCTTCGACGCGATCGTGAAGGACACGCCAAACGAGGCCGAGGACTTCTTCTTCCCCCGCGGCCCGTTCCTCGTGCTCAAGGGCATCGCCGCGCCGGGCCGCTACTGGGACCGGCTTCACGCCCGCTACAACCGGGACATCCACACCCTCCACACCGAGACGCCCGACCTCGGCGCAGCCGCGTACGTCGGCTTCACGCTCGTGCGCCGCGGAGGCTTCGTCACGCCGCGGGAGGAAGCCAACCGCCTGCCCTACTGGGCCTCACGCCACTCGTTCCTACGCTATCGCGTCGCCGGACACGTGCGCCGCATGGAGGTGCGCGTGCTCATCACGTGGGACGACCACTGGTACGTCACCCACCTGCGCGAGTTCCACTGACCTTCGCCGGCTCGGCGGCTACCGCGCCATCCGGGACCGTCTCGGCGCGGGCCGTCTCGTCGTCTTCCCCGGCCACGTGCTCGGGCACCTTGCGGCCGAAGAGGAAGGCGATGCCGACGAGCACCAGGGCGCCGATGGGCAGTGCGAGCCAGCGCGAATAGATGTGGAAGGCCGTGGCCAGCTCGCCGAAGACGAGGCCGACGAGGCCGACGGTGAGCGCGTAGGGGAGCTGGGTCCACACGTGATGCCCGTGATCGCAGCTCGAGGCCATGGAGCTCATGATCGTGGTGTCGCTGATCGGCGAGCAGTGGTCGCCCCACACCGAGCCCGCGAGGATCGACGCGATGGAGCTGAGCACGATCGGGTCGCCGGCGGGCGCGAGTCGGTGGGCGAGGGGCACGACGAGGGGAAACAGGATCGCCATCGTGCTCCAGGACGAGCCGGTCGCGAAGCTGACGAGGGCGGCGACCACGAAGACGACCGCCGGCAGGAAGCCGGGTGAGAGCCAGGCGCCGATGGCCGCGATGATGAAGCGCGCGGTCTGCACGTCGCGGCAGATCGCGCCGAGCGACCAGGCGAGGATGAGGATGATGGCGGCGAGCATCATGGAGCGCACGCCGTCGAACCACGCGTCGAAGGTCTCCTCGAAGCGCAGATGACGGCGCCCCGCGGCGATGGCGCCGGCGGCAAGGCAGCCGAGGGCCGAGGCCCAGAGGAGCGCCCGGAGTGAGCTCGCATTGCCGAAGGCGTTGCGCAGGGTCGGGGCGAGGCCCTTGTCGACGGCGGCCGCCCGTCCCGTCACCCACATGCCGAGAAGGGATGTGAGGACCACGACGACGATGGGCACGATGGCGTTCAGCCACCGGCCATGCGCATCAGGCGGGGGGGCCTCATCGTGGAAGTCGGTGGCCGGGCGGGCGTGGTCCGCCAGGACCTTGCCGTGAAGCCGCGCGCGCTGCTCCGCGTGCCACATGGGACCGAAGTCGCGCCCGAGCACCGCCATCAACCCCACGAAGAAGAGCATGAGGATGGGATAGAAGCGGAAGGGGATCGTCTCGAGGAAGATCAGGTACGGATCGCCGTGCAGACCGAGCGCGTGGTACTGGTCGGCGATGTAACCGACCTCGACGCCGATCCATGACGAGACCAGGGCGATGCTCGCGACCGGTGCCGAGGTGGCGTCCACGATGAAAGCGAGCTTCTCGCGGCTGATGCGCAGCCGGTCGGTGACCGGCCGCATGGTCGGCCCGATGAGCAGCGAGTTGGCGTAGTCGTCGAAGAAGATGAGGATGCCGAGGGCCCAGGTGCTGAGCTGGCCGCTGCGGCTCGTCGTCGCGCGACGGGTGACCAGGCGCGCGAGACCCACGCCGCCGCCCGACTTGGTGATGATGCCGATCATGCCGCCGAGCAGCAGGCTGAAGAGCAGGATCGACGCGTGGTCGGTGTCGCTGATCACGCCGACGATGTGCGTGTCGACCGTGCGCAACAGGGCGACGAAGGGGTTCCATCCGGTGAGCATGAGGGCGCCGACCCACACGCCCGACAGGAGCGCCACGACGACTTGGCGCAGGGCGAGTGAGAGGATGACGGCGATGAGGGGCGGCAGGATGGCGAGCCATCCCCAGAGGACCCGGACGCGGCGCGTGGTGACGGTGCGCCCGTCGATGCGCAGGGCGAGCCGCCGCACACCGCCGTGAGCGACCGAGACGGCCGGGAGCGTGATCTGAGAGAGGGGCCGCCCGCCGGCGTCGCGCGTCGCGAGCTGCCCGTCATACAGGGGCGCGCGCGTCGCCGGGTCGACGAGCCGGACGTGGACCTGGGCGGGCAGGGCCGTGCCCTCGGGGACGCGGACCTTGGCGCGGTAGTCGACGCCCGTGAGCAGGACGTCCGGAAGCTCGAGGGAGAGGCCCCGCTCGGGTGCCTGGGCGTGGAGGGGTGCACCGAGCCACAGGAGCCCGAGGGTCCCCACGGTCGCGAGCCCGACCAGGAGCGCGACCCGCCGCCCGCACCGCCCGAGGAGCGTCATGGAGGCAGGGGGATAGTCTGGGCCGTGGTGGGCGTCAACGCGGCCGTAGCGGCGGCCTCCCCGGGGCTCGGCTCAGGGCCGCGCTTCGGAGCGCGGCGGGGGCTCGGTCGCGCGGCGGCGCTCCTCCAGGCGGCGCGCCCGCTCCGTGACGAGGAAGGTCAGGAGCCGATGGCGTGTCGCCTCGGAGACGATCTCGTCGGCCCACCGATAGAGCATCCGGTCTTCGCGCGCGGCGTGCTCGCGCAGCTCGTCGCAGAAGCGGTCGACCTGCTCCTTGCGCAGGGAGTGCACCTGGGTGCGGACGCCCAGGTCCGCCACCTCCTCGCGGAAGCGCTGGTGCTCGCGTCGGATGCGCCCCGTCTCCTCGGGGTGGGAGGTCTCGAGGATCGGGAGCAGGTGCGTTTCCTCCGCGTCGAGGTGGGCGAGCAGCCCCGCCTCGAGCTCGTCCCACGCTGCCTGGACCTCCAGCCAACCGGCACCGGCCGCCGCGGTGGCGATCTGGTCGAGCAGCTTCTCTAGGCGGCAATGATCGTCGCGCAGCTTCGTCTGGACATCGCCCATGAACGGCACGTAAGCACCGGCCTTCCCCCGTAAAGGCGACGCGGCGCTTTCGCTCGGGCGCCCCGATCCGGCAGGATCCGCTCTGCGGAGGCACGGCCATGGGCAAGGACGGGACAGGGGCAGAGCAGGCGACGTCACAGGGGGCGGTCGCGGCGGACACGCTACTCGACAGCACCTCCGGCAAGGCCCCCGGCTCGGGGCCCAGGCCGGTCGACACGGGCGAGCGACCCCTTCACCAGGCACGGGTGGACGAGCGCTACTCTGCGCGCTCGGTGCTCGGCGAGGGCGGGATGGGCGAGGTGCGGCTGTGCCGCGACGGACGCATCGGGCGCGAAGTGGCGATGAAGGTGATCCGCCCGGGGATGGGGTCACGGTCCGACGCCCGGCGGCGCTTCCTGCGCGAGGCGCGCGTGCAGGGGCAGCTCGAGCATCCCGCCATCGTGCCGGTCTACGACATGGGCGTGGACGACGCGGGCGAGCCCTACTTCACGATGCGCCGCGTCCGAGGCGTGTCCCTCGCCGAGGTGATCGACCGGCTCGGCGCGGGCGAAGCGGAGGCGAGGGAGCGCTTTCGCGCGCGGCGCCTGCTCGATGCCTTCGCCCGGGTGTGCCTCGCGGTGGACTTCGCCCATGAGCGGGGCGTCGTCCATCGCGACCTCAAGCCCGCGAACATCATGCTCGGCGACTGGGGCGAGGTGTACGTGCTCGACTGGGGGCTCGCCCACGTCGACGGCACCGCGGACCTGGAAGCGGCCACCACCGATGCCTCCGCCTCCGGTGACGCCGCCTCCGCCGGTGAGCGTGCGGTCGAAGACGAAGCCGGACCCGCGCGCACCGTGGACGGCGAGATCCTGGGCACGCCCGGCTACATGGCGCCGGAGCAGGCGCGCGGCGCTCTGCCTCACATCGATCGGCGCACCGACGTCTACGCCCTCGGCACGATCCTCTTCGAGGTGCTCGCCCTCGAGCCGCTCCACACCGGCGACCACCTGCACGCCCTTCTCGCCTCCACGCTGCTCGGAGCCGACGCGCGACCGAGCGCACGCCGCCCCGAGCGCGATGTGCCACCCGAGCTCGAGGCCGCGTGCGTGCGCGCCACGGCCCGGGAGCCGGCCGAGCGCTTCGGGTCCGCACGCGCCTTGCACGACGCGGTGCAGGCGTACCTCGACGGGGATCGGGACCTGGCCCTCCGGCGCGCGATGGCCGAGGAGCACGCGACCGCCGCCGAGCGCGAGGCCCATGTCGCGCTCTCGGGAGACGACCCGAGCACCGCCGCCCGCGCCAAGAGCCTCGGTGCGGTCGGACGTGCCCTCGCCTTCGATCCGGAGAACCGCCGCGCCATGCGCACGCTGGTGGGGCTCATGGAGTCGCCGCCGGCCACGCTGCCCGACGAGAGCGAGGCGGAGGTCGCCCAGTCGCTGAACGACCATCTGCGCGTGCTCGCCCGCAGCACTGGCTTCGCCTACCTGACCTGGCTCCTGTTCGCTCCCCTGATCCTATGGCTGGGCATCCGGGAGTGGTCGACGTTCTTCGCGAACGGGTCGTGCGTCTTCGTGGCCATGGCCGTGAGCTTCTACATCGCCCGCTCGCCGCGCGCGTCGACGGCGTGGCTGCACCTGGTCGTCGTCTCGGCGCTCTTCGGCGTCGTGCTCATCTACCGTATGTTCGGCCCGCTCGTGCTGGTGCCGACCATCATCGCGGTCCAGACGGCGGCCTTCGCCATGACGCCGAACCGGCGTGCCCGGCGCGTGTACGTGGCCCTCAGCGTGTCGGGCCTGGTGGGCGTGCAAATCCTGCAATGGGCCGGCCTGCTCGCCCCGTCCTATGCGTTCGTGGGCGGCTCCATCCGGATCCTGCCCCACATGACACGCCTGCCCGAGTTGCCGACCGAGGGGGTGCTGCTCGTGTGCTCGGTCGCGGCGACCATCCTCGCCGCCCGGCTGGTAGGCCGCTCGCGCGATACCCTCGTCGAGGCCGAGCGTCGCATGCACCTGCACGCCTGGCACCTGCGGCAGCTCGTGCCGAACCAGGCCCTCGAGAGCATGGCCCCGCCCCCCCTCGAGCACGGCTGTCTCTGACCGCCAGCCCCCTCGAGCCAACGGCCCGGAACGCTTGCTCTCGCGGGCATTACCAGGGTATGCGTCTCCGCCATGTCCGCGAGCACCTACCGCGAGGTCACCGTCGGCGCCGTCGCCCTCGGCATCATCCAGGGCATGGTGATGACCGCCGCCTTCGTCTACATCGGGCTCAAGCTCGGCTTCGGCCTGGCGGGCTCGACCGTCGCCGCCATCATGGGCTTCGCCCTGCTCCGCGGCATGGGGCGCAAGGTCTTCCGCATTCCCGGCGCGGGCTCGATTGTCGAGAACAACATCAACCAGACGATCGCCTCGGGCGTGAACACGGCCTCGTCGGGCGTGGTGTTCACCTTCCCGGCGCTGCTCTTGCTCGGCGCGCACTACAACTTCTGGACGATCCTCGCGGCCGCCGTCGCCGGCTCCTTCATGGGAGTCATCATCATCATCCCGCTGCGCAAGCAGCTCATCGAGATCGACCGCCTGCGCTTCCCGTCGGGCGTGGCCGTCGCGACGATCCTCAAGGCTCCCGGTGCAGGCGCGCGCAAGGCGGCGTACCTCGGGGTCGGCTTCCTGCTCGCGGCGCTGCTCACCCTCGCCACCAACGAGCACGTCCAGCTCCTGCCCGAGTCCCTGCCCATCGGCGAGTGGGTCCGCGTGCTCTTCCACATCGGCAAGGCCGGCCCCGCAGCGGTGGCGCTCATGGGCACGGCCCTGTCGCTCAGCATGGCGAACGTGGGCGCGGGCCTGCTCAGCGGGAAGGGCGGATTGCCCTTCGCCCTCGGCGGGGTCTTGGCCTGGTGGGTCATCGCACCCTTCGTGGTCGCCCACGGATGGGCGCCGCCCCACGCGAGTGGTGACGCGCTCGTCGGCGTGGTCTACGGCACCATGCTCCGGCCGACCGGTATCGGCGTGCTCATCGGGGGCGCCCTCGCGGGCGTGGTCGCGGCCATGCCCGCCCTCCGGAGCGCCATGCACAGCCTGAGCGCCGCGGCCAAGCTCGCGCGCCAGGGCGGCCAAGCCTCCGAGGAGCTGTCGCTCCGGGTGCTCGTCGTCGGCCTCATCGGCTCGTTCATCCTGCTCTTCGTGGTCGCCATGCTCGGCTCCATGGACACGACCGGCCACCTGCACATCGCCAACGCGGCCCTCGTGGCGATCGTCGGCACCCTGTGGCTCGCCCTCGCGGGGCTCATCGTCGCCCAGGCGACAGGCATGACGGACATCTCGCCCCTGAGCGGCCTCGCCCTCATCGCGGTCACGCTCATGCTCGCGCTCACCAGCGGTAACGTCCTGCTCGCGGTGACCATGGGCGTCGCGGTGTGCATCGCGACCAACCAGTGCGCCGACATGATGACCGACCTCAAGACGGGGCACCTTGTCGGCGGCGTCCCGCGGCGGCAGCAGATCGTGCAGTTCTCCGTCGCCTGGATCGGGCCCGCCATCGCCATCGGCACCACCGTGCTCCTGTGGCACGGCGGGCCCGGGGGCGCCCACGGCTTCGGCCCCGACTCGCCCGCCTGCGCGCACCACCAGGCAGGTTGCTTGCCGGCACCCCAGGCGAGCGTGCTCGTGGGGATGATCAAGGGCGTGCTCACGGGGCAGGCCCCCGTCGACAAGTATCTGGCGGGGGCGAGCATCGGAGCGGCCCTGGCGGTCTTCCCGATCAGCGGCCTCGGCGTGCTCGTCGGCCTCGCCATGTACCTGCCCTTCGAGATCACGCTCGGCTACGGCGTCGGATGCGTCATCACGATGATCCTGGACCGGGTCAAGGGGCACCGCTTCGTCGGCGACGTGGTCGTCCCCCTGGCCGCCGGGCTCATCGTGGGCGAGGCCCTCACCAGCCTGACCCTGACGATGATCCAGCTCGCGGGAGGCAGCTGATGAAGGTCCTGGCGTACACCCTGTTCCTCTTCGGCCTGCTCGTGGCGAGCGGTTACGCGGCGCGCGCGGTGCACCCGGAGGGCACGGGTGCACACGGTGCGGTGACCGCCAGCGACCGCCTCTCGGCGTGGGGCTCGGCGGCCGGCCTGCCCTTCGGTGTGGGCCTCGTGATCATGCTGGGCGGCGGGCTGCTCGCGCGGCGCAAGACCCCGCGTCCGAAGGCCAACGGCGAAGGGACGACGGCCCACGCGCCGGCCGAGATCGGCCCCATGCTCGACGGCATGCTCGCGCGCTTCGACGAGCTCCCAAAGGGCCCGCCGAGCGAGCACGCCGAGTCCATGCGGGGCGTGCTCGACAAACTGCTCGAGGAGGACGTTCCCACGTTCCTCGATCAGCGCGAGGAGATGATCGCGGACCTCGGTCTCGCGACCTACGCGATGGCCATTGGCCAGTTCGCGATCATGGAGCGCAACGCAGCGCGCGCCTGGAGCGCCCTGACCGACGAGGCCTGGGACGAGGTCCGGCCCAGCCTGGAACGGGCGCGCACGGGCCTCGAGCACGCGCGCGAGACGGTGGCGAGCGCGACTCCCAACGCCTAGCCAGTCCCCCGGGATCAGACCTTCTCGAGCACGCGTTCGAGGCGGCCGCGCACCTCGCTGGCGATCCGCACGAGGTCGGCGTTGCCGCTGAGCTTGCCCATGGCCTCGACCGGGTCCATCGCCGCGACGGTCGCCCGCCCCTGCTCGTCCTCCCAGACGCACACGTTGCAGGGCAGGAGCACCCCCACGTCCAGGTCCGCCTCGAGGGCGCGCTTGGCCAGGGGCGGGTTGCAGGCGCCGAGGATGACGTACTTGCGAAACTCCACGTCGAGCTTCTTCTTCAGCGTCCCCTTCACATCGATCTCGGTGAGCACCCCGAAGCCCTCGGTCGGGAGCGCTTCCCGGACACGCTCGAGCGCGTCCTCGAACGTCGTGTCGAGCTGCTTGTGCAGAGCGTAGGCGGGCATCGGGCAGGTCCTCCGCCGCATCACGTACGCACAGGCCCCTCGCGCCACAAGGACCTTGTCGCGGCCCACCCGGTGCCTATCCTCGAGAGCGGCGGCCCCGTGCGTCCCGGGACGGGTCCATGGACATCATCGTCACCCACGACGTCACCGACTTCGACGCCCTCGCCGGCGCCGTGGCCGCCCAGAAGCTCCACCCGGAAGCGTCCATCGTGCTGCGCGGCGTCGAGGCCTCGGTGCACGATTTTTTGGCGCTCCACAAGGACCGCTTCCGGACGGTGGGCGTGGGCGAGGTGGACCAGGACACGGTGCGGCACCTGGTATTGGTGGACGTGCGGCGGGCGAGCCGTCTCCACGCCTTCGAGCGTGTCGTCGCGAGGGCGCAGGGCGGGGATCCGACGCTCGCCGTGACGGTCTACGACCATCACGGCGCAGCCGCGGACGACGTGCCGGCGCGCCATGTGTGGGTCGCGAAGGTGGGATCGGCATCCACCGTCCTCGTCGAGCGCATGAAGGCCGAGCGCATCGCCATCGACGCCGTGGAGGCCACACTCTTGGCCCTCGGCATCCACGAGGACACGGGCTCGTTGACCTTCGCCGGCACCACCGGACGCGACGCACATGCGCTCGGCTGGCTCTTCGGGAGGGGCGCGAGCCTCACCATGATCCAGCGCTACCTGCGGCCCGCCTTCGGACGCGCCCAGCGCGAGCTGCTCGTGCACGTGATGGATGCCGTGCGCTTCGAGCGGGTGGGCAAGCTCCCCATCGCCTTCGCCACGGTGACGCTCCCCGCCCAGTCGACCGGCTCGCCGAGGTGACGAGCGAGGCGGCGGCCCTCGGCGGATACGCAGCACTCTTCGCGCTCTACGCAATCGGCGGACGGCGGGTGCTGGTGGTCGCGCGGGCGGCCTCGCCCCTCGTGGACGTGGGGCGCGTGCTCGCCACGGTCGGTGGCGGCGGCCATGGGAGCGCAGGCGCTGCCTCCATCGGGCACGGCGACGTGTCGACCGTGCGCGACGCGCTCCTCGCAGCGCTCGGGCAGCACCCGCCCGAGCCCACCTGTGTCGCGGACATCATGTCGAGCCCGGTCCACACGGTCGCGCCCGACACGCGCCTCGCCGACGTGCGCGACCTTCTCGTTGCGACCGGCTACACGGGTGTGCCGGTCACACGCGAGGGAGCGGTGATCGGCATGGTGTCACAACGCGACCTCGAGGCGGCGGAGCGGGACGAACGGCTCGGCCTGCCGGCCGCGAGCTGCATGGGGGCGCGGGTCGTGACGACGACGCCGGGGGCGACCCTGGACGAGGCCCTCGCCCGCATGACGGAGGCCGACGTGGGCCGGCTGCCGGTGCTGCGGAGCGGGCAGCTCGTGGGCATCGTGACGCGCGCCGATCTCCTGCGCGTCCTCTACGAGACCTGAGAGTCTGTGGAAGAACCGGGTGCGGCGGATCTCGGTCGCGGCGGCCGAGAGGCGTGCCCAGCTCGTCGGCAGGCGCCGAGGGGTCGTGGCGCCGGCGGGGCACGCGGTGTATCAACGCTCGGTGCGGAAGGTCGGCAGAGTGCTGCGCTCGCTCGGCGTCCTGGTGGGCGCCTGGGCGATCCTGGCGGTGATCGGGCTGATCGCGGGGGTCGTGCCCATGAGCGTCTTCGGGGGCGATGGCGGCACGACCTCGAGCCACGGTACGACCGCGCACGGCAGTCACGGCAAGCCCACGCCCGACGCCGGGCTCACCCACGGGACCAAGGCGCCCGCCTCGACCGCCCAGACCCCACGAGCGGCGCGGGATGCCGGTCGACCCGCGCCCGCTGTGGCCCCGGCGACGGTGCCGCGCTGGACCGTGTGCGATCCGGCGGTCACCGAGCCCTCCCTGTCTGCGGTGCAGATCGTGGGCGACCCTCGGCCCGAGATCGCCGTCGGCTGCGGTTCCCTGGTGCACCTGGTGTCGGTGATCTCCATGAAGGCGACGACGGGCGGCACGACCGGCGCGCTCGTGCCCTGGGGCATCGCCACCTTCGAGACCACCGAAGAGCAGCCCGACACCACCCTCCGCGCCGCACCCGTGGTGGCCGGCGACGTGGACGATGATGGCGAGCCCGACCTGGTGCTCGGGTTCCTGTCGACGGCCGGGAGCGGTGGCGCGCGCGGCGGCACCCTCTGGCTCGTGCCCCAGGCGCCGAGCGGGGCCTTCGCCGCGCCCGAGCGTCTCGCGCCCATCGGCGTCGGGGCGATGGCCCTCGGGGCCTTCGACGCCCACCCTGGCCTCGACATCGCAGCCCTCGACCGGACCAACGCCTACGCGCGGAGGCCGAGCGAGGTGTGGGTCTTCTCGGGCGGGCCTTCGCCGGCGCGTGGGGCGGTGCTGCGCGCGGGCGTGGGCGGCGTGGCCCTCGCGGTCGCCGATCTCGATCACGACGCGCACCTCGACGTCCTCGTCGCCTCGGGCGACGGCGGGCGGGTGGACGTGTTCTTCGGCGACGGCGCGGGGCGCTTCCCGCGCTCGGCGATGGTCGAGGTCCCGAAGGTCACCGAGTTGGTCGCGGGCGACTTGGATGGCGACGGCATCACCGACGTGCTCGCCAAGGGTCAGGGCCTGCATCTGTTGCCGGGCGGCTCGGCCGACGCGATCGCACCACGGACGATCGCCGCGCCGCCGTCCCTCTTCGACGTCGCGGTGACCGACCTGGACGGCGACGGGCGGCGCGACATCCTCGGGACCGACGGCGCCCACGTGCTGTGGCTCCGGCAGAAGGCCGACGGGACCTTCGAGCCGAAGACGTTGATCTCGCCCGAGGGCTTCGTGCTGGCGCGCGTGGTGGTGACCGACCTGGATGCCGACGGCCGACCCGACGCCGTCCTCCTCGGCCGGCACGGCACGAGCACGAGCGCACCGTGGGAGCTGGTCTTCGTCCCCGACGTGCGCGACCGCGACGCGAAGACGCCCCTCGCCACAGCGCCCTCGCCCCTCCGGGACGCACCGTTGCGGCTCACGATCGCGCTGCGCTAGTTGCATCCCGGCTGACCTCGACCGCGATCATCCTCGGTCGGGACTCTCGAGATGCGTTCCAGTCCCCTCGGCCCTCTGGGGGCGATGACTCGTGACCCCATCGGCCCCACCTCGAAGGAGCACTCGCTGCTCGAAATCGCGGTTGGCGGCCCGCGATTGTCTCCAATTTGGCGGGAGAGGCGGCATGCACACTTCTTGCTTCGGTGCCGAGCATGCATTCTGCACCCTACCCTCACCCACCCACGCAACCGTCCAGTGAGAAGCGCCGAGGCGAAGGGCTGACGCCATCACGCTTCGCCGTGGCATTGGCGCTGCTCGTCCTGGCCGGGTGCAGCTCGAGCCCGACCACACGGGGGCCGACCGATGCGGGGACACCGCCGCCCTCGCAGGACGCAGGGAGCACACCGCCGCCTTCCGGGGATGCGGGAGTCACGCCGCCCCCCGGGGACGGTGGCTCGAGCGGTGGCGACGTGACGGCAGCCATGGTGAGCCAGTACCTGATGGCGGACGGCCAGGCCTTCGCGGCGGAGTGTGCTTGCTTCTACACGGATGACGGCTACGCGACCGCAGCCGCCTGCTCAGCCGACGCGAACGCCGCCGGCACGCCGCCCGCCTCGTACGTCAGCTGCTACATGAACGCGCTCAGCGGCCACGCGGACCTGCTCCAGTGCCTGATCACGGACGACCAGACGTACACGAGCTGCCTCGAGTCCGCCGGATCGGACTGCACGGTCGCCATGAACTGCAACACGGGCGCCCCCTGCATGATCCCGGCGGACGTCGACAGCGCCTTGATGGCCTGCGACACGGCCGCCGGCGGCTGAGCCGCGCCGCATCCTGATGACGAACCTTTGCACGCTGTGAGCGCGCTCGCAGATCGGCTCGTGCGACGTTCGGCTCGCGCGAGACGCGTGAGGCGTCCCTGCGCTATGCTCGCCGTCGATGGGCCGAGGATTCGGGGCGGGCGCGACGGTAGTGACCCTGTCACTCGCGGTGATCGCCACCGCATGCGGAGGAGGAGGTGGTGGTGCCCTTGGCGATGGCGGTGCCGCCGACGCAGGGCCCGACACGGATAGCGGCGTTGCTCCGAACGGAGGCGCGGCCATCCCGGAGCCCGCGCCTCCCGCTGCGCCGGCGACGCCCGCGGCGCCCGCCCTGCCCGTCCTGACACCCTGCCCCGACGGATGGCACGCCGTCGACGCGGACGGCGTCACGGTGTGTGATCCCTGGCCCGCTTCGGGGCGACCCACCTGCACCGGCGCTACTGCGGCCTTCCCCGGCACGGACGGATGCAGCCCCATCGGCACCGACGCCAGCGGCGAGTGGCCCGACGGGCTGCCCGCGGGGGCGGTGGTGCTCTACGTCTCGCCGACCGCTGCGCCCGGTGGCGACGGAAGCGCGGCCTCACCCTTCCAGACGATCGCCGAGGCAATGCCGATCGCCCGCCTCCGCACCATCATCGCCCTCGCGCGCGGCACCTACGACGAACGCGTGACGGTGCGGCCCGGCGTGACCCTCTGGGGCGCCTCGGTGGCGGGGACGATCCTCACCTACTCGGGCACCGCGGACGAGCTCCACTCGGTGGTCACTGCGGCCGGCCGCGGCGTGACGCTGCGCAACCTCCAGATCTCGGGCCACGCGAACGGCACCGAAGCGGTCGGCGCCGACCGGGTCCTGGAGCTGGACGACGTCCTGATCGACGCACCGCTGGCCATCGGCGTCCACGTGGCCCAAGGAGGCCTCCTCCGGGCGAACGGGCTGGTGGTGCGGGACGTGGGGAGCTCGGCGGACGGTGCGATGGCCCGGGGCCTCGGCGTGGAGATGGGGTCGACCGCCAACGTCACCCACGCCGTGTTCGAACGATGCGGAGGGGCGGCAGTCTACGCGAGTGGCCCCGGGACCCACCTCACGCTCGCGGACGCGGCCATCGACGACACGGCGCCCCGTGGAAGCGACGGGCTCGAAGGGGTGCGGCGTGACCGACCTCCAGGCCGCCGTCGACCTCGAGCGCGTCGCGATCGAGGCGAGCCACGACGAGGGTGTCCAGGTGAGCGGCCCGGGCACGATGCTCGTCGGCCACGACCTCGTCGTGCGCGGCACCCTCGCCCGTCCCACGGGCAACGGAGAGGGGATCGACGTCGACAACGGCGGCCACGTCGAGCTGAGCCGCGCGCTCATCGACCAGAACACGACGACCGGCCTACTCGCCAACGCGACCGGCACGACGGCAAACCTTTCGGACGTGGTGGTGCGGAGATCCATGCCGTCGAGTGTGAGCGCCCCCATGACGAGCGGCTCCGGCATCACCGCGGAGCAGAGCGCCGCCGTGACGGCCACGCGCCTTCTGGTCGCCCACGTGCAGGGCATCGCGCTCACCACGAGCGCCGGCTCCTTCGATCTCACCGACCTGACCGAGCTCGACACGACCCGCAGCGCGGCAGACCCGTCGCTGTCCGGCAACGGGCTGTTCATCGGCCTGGGTGGCGGAGACATAACGGTGGAGCGCGCCTCCCTCGTGGACAACGCCCACATCGGTGCGGGCGGCAGCGGCACGATGCACCTCACCGACGTCACGGTCCGGGGTACCTCCGACGGCGTCGGCATCCAGGTCCAAGGCGGGATGCACATCGAGCTCGACCGAGCCGTCGTCTCGGACACGCATGGGATTGGAATCAACGTGGCCGGGAGCGGGGCGGAGCGTGGCGAACGACACGACCGTCGACACCGTGCACCCAAGTGCAAGCAACGGTCAGTACGGATTGGGGATCCTCGCCTCGGGGAGCGCGGACATCACCGTGGCGCGCGCCGCGGTGGAAGACTGCGAGGTGTCGGGCATCGGCGTCAGCGGGGCTTCGGCCCACCTCGAAGACGTGACCGTGAGCGGCACCCGGGCGACGAGCTCGGACGGCACCGGCGGGCATGGACTGCAGGTGCAGATGGGCGCCTCGGTCGACGTCGTGCGGGGGGCCTTCGAGAACAACCACGGGAGCGGCGTCTACCTGATCTCCGCGATGACCCACGGCACCTTCGAGGACCTGGTCGTCGAGCACACGGGCGGGGCGCGGTACATGGGCGTGGACGGCTTCTTCGGCGAGGCGCTGACGGTCATGGCCGGAGCGACGACCGAGGTGACGCGCGCCCGGCTCGAGGCCAACCACGAAGTGGGCGTCATCACCTACGGCACGGGGTCGAACGCGCAGCTCACCGACATTCGCGTGTTGGACACGGCGCCGCGCGAGTGTGCCACGAGTGGCTGTGTCGACGCGGGCGCCGGCATGGGCCTCATCGCGACACAGAACGGTGCGATCGAAACTGACGCAAATTTCGAGATCCGGGGTAGCGCCCTGTGCGGCGTACAGGTCGTGCGCGGGGGCAGCATGGACCTGCACGACGGCGTCATCGCCGACAGCCCGATCGGAGTCAACGTCCAGGTGGACGGGTTCGACCTCACGCGGCTCCAGAACGGCGTCCGCTACGTGAACGACGACACCGTCCTCGACTCGACCGTGCTGCCGGTCCCGGATCCGTCCACGTTCGTCCTGTGACGAAGGTGCCGTCCGACAGGGTCCGCCGACCGCGAGGCCGCTGTGCCCGACGCTTGGATGGGCTTCGCTACAGGCTCGCGAACACGCGGCTCGTGCGCGCCGCCCCGCGCGCGACGAGTCGGCCGAAGTAGGGCTCGACGAGGGCGCGCTCGACGAGCCCGCAGCCGATCGCGAGACGCAAGCTGTAGCCCGCGAGCACGTCGGCAACGGTGAAACGCTCCCCGCAAAGATGGCCCTCGCTCGGCAACATCTTCGCGATTGCGCCGAGCTTGAACCGCAGCGCCCTCTCGTGGAGCGCGAAGTACTCGGGGCCGAGGATACCGGCGCGGCTGACGGCGGACTCCACCAGCCGTCCTTCGAGCGTCTCGCCAAAGGCGCTCAGCCAGAACAGGTAGTCCGAGCGGCGGGGCTCGCCCGGTGCGATCCAGAGCTTGGGCGCGTCGAAGGCCTCGGCCAGGGTCTGGCAGATCGCCGTGCTCTCGAGGAGCGTGCGGCCCCGAAACTCCACGGTCGGGATCTCGGGCGAGCGGATTGAGGTCCGCGTAGGGGCTCACGCGATGGGCGCCGAACTGCACTGGACGCTCGTCCACGGTGAGACCGAGCTCCGCCGCCATCCAGCGGACCTTGCCGCTGCGATCGCTGTCACCGAACCCGTACAGCACGATCGATTCCGCCATGGGGTGCACCTCGCCCTTCTCGTTCCGGGATGCCTGCCGCTCGGTCGGCTCCGGAGCACGTCGGCCGCCTCCGAGCACGGGGTGTCCATCCGCCCCGATTCGACGGCCACCGCTTCGACGCAATCCTACGTGAGGCGGAGGGCGCACGGGAGATTGATCTGCCCGTCCAGGCTCTCGGCGACCGGTCATCGGCATCCGTCGTGGACATCGATAAGAGGCGCCGAGGCTTTTCGCAGTGCCGTAACCGCCCATCGCGCACCAGCATATGCACGGTCATGCGCACCCTATCCGTCACCGTCGCCATCGCCCTGGCCCTCCTCGCGCTGGGGGCCTGCCGTCACGCAAAGGCCGATCCGACCGACCACCGGAACGCCGCCGCGATGCACGTGGGTACCGATCCCGGCCAGGTGGGCGCCGGCACGCCGCTCGTGGCACGGCCCGGGGACGGGCTCGCCGCGTTCGCGGGCGGGTGCTTCTGGGGCACCGAGGACGTGTTCCGCCACGTGCCCGGCGTGGTCGCGACCGCGGTGGGGTACACGGGTGGTCACACCACCTTCCCGACCTACGAGCAGGTCTCGTCCCACACGACGGGGCACGCCGAGACGGTGCTGGTGGAGTTCGATCCACGGCGCGTCACCTACGCCCAGCTGCTCCACGTGTTCTTCACGAGCCACGACCCGACGACGCTCGAATCGCCAGGGCCCGGACGTGGGGAGCAACTACCGGAGCGAGGTGTTCACGTTCACAGACGCGCAAGCGGCGGCCGCACGCGAGGCCAAGGCGGCAGCGGCCAGGCGGCTTGGTCGTCGTGTCGTGACGCTCATCGCGCCCATCGGCCGTTTCTGGAAGGCGGAGGACTACCACCAACAGTACGACGAGCGGACCGGCTCCCACTCCTGTCCCTGCCCGGCTGAGCACGACCGCGACCGCGATTGGAACTGTTGCCTTCCCGTTGCCCGGCCCCACGCTGACGTTGGTTTCACGAACCTCGGGGCGGCGATTGAGCTGACCCCCGCCAGGGACTTGGCCGAGATGCGGAAGGGGGTGGGCAAGGCCATGAGAGGAGCGGGGTAACCGGGGCAAGGACCCGGCCGCACGCGGGCCGGATGGCTCGAACCGTGCCGGCGGCACACATGGGTGACCGCACCTCGCCTCGGCTGCTAGAGTGGGGGGGATGCGACTGTGCCGCGTGCCGGGGTGGAGGTCTCGCGCTTGACCGATCGTCCGCGCATTCTGGTCGTGGATGACGACCCGACGATCACACAGATGCTGGTGATCGCCTTCCGAACGGTCGACGTGGAGGTGGAGCGCGCCCATCGGGCCTTCGGTCTGCTCAACCTCATCGCCGAGCGCCGCCCCCACCTCGTCCTGCTCGACGCCATGATGCCCGGCCTCGACGGCCCCAGCGTGACCGAGCTCATCCGGCAGGACCCCGAGCTGTCCACTACCCAAATCCTGCTCTACTCGGCGATGGACGAGGCGAGCCTTCAGAAGGCGACGCGGCTGTGCGGCGCAGACGGCTGCATCATGAAGACCGTGGGCCCGGTCATGGTGGTCGAGGAGGTGATGCGCCGGCTTCGAGCGGGCTGAGCTCCGGACGACCGATGCGGCCCGGAGCTGCACGCGCCCCGGACCGCACGGGCAGCGGCGGGGCGCGCATGGACCGCACGCCTCGCGCCGCCCATCGGCTCACTGACCGTGGGCCGGCACGTACCCCTGCTCCTGGCACATGCTGCGGACCCGCGCGGCCCGACGCGCTTGCCACTGGGCACGCATCTGGTCGAGCTTCGCGCGCTGCTGCGAATCGAGGACGGCGCGGACCCGGCGGACGACACTGTCGCGCAGATCACGGAACGCGGCCCGGCGGTCGTTCTGCGGCAGCTGCCGGACGTGCTGGAAGTTGGCGCGGGCGTCCTGGAGGATTCTGGCGCACCTGCCCCTTCTGGGTCTCGTTCAGGTTCAGCTGCTCGATAGCGTGGCGGAGCATGTGCATCCCTCGCCCGTGATGGTGGTGGCCGAAGCCGCCGGGTCCTGCCTCGGCCCCGGGAGGCGGGCCGTTGGGGCTGTTCGACTGCGCCATGGCAGTGCCTGCCACCCCGAAGGCGACGGCGCCGGCGAGGGCGAGCGAGCGGATGAGCGGGAATGTGGTCATGGGCTGGTCTCCTTGTGCAGGCGGGCCGCCATGACCCGCGCTCACCCTTAGCAGACGACCCAATTCTTTCGCTCGCCTGAAGAGATGAGCCAGCCCCCGCATTTTTTTTTCCCGCCACGCCGCGCCCGGGAGACCGGCGGGCGGTTCGATCCTTGACGCGCTGTCGCTCCGTGCGCACCTGTGGAGGGCTGCGGTGTCTTCGCGGGAGGTGGGGCAGTGGATTCGAAGATTCGGACTACGACGCCCCGCGTCCTGCTCGTCGATGACGACCCGGCGTTCCGCGAGGCGATGGGCACAGGGCTCCGCACCGCGGGGCTCGAGGTAGACGTGCTGGCCGACGGCCACCAGCTGCTCGCCCGATTGCAGTCGATCCGCGAGGGCGTGCCGCCCCCCGACGTGCTCGTGGCCGATGCGAGCCTACCGAGCTGCTCGGGTCTCGCGTGCGTGGAGAGGATGCGCCGCCTCGGGCTGGACATCCCGACCCTCGTCATGAGCGCTCGGGACGACCCGCCGACCCACGCCCGGGCTGCCGCCCTGGGTGCGACGGTGGTCCCCAAGCCCATCGGGCTCGCGGTGCTGCGCGCAGCCCTCACTCAGGCCCTCGCGAGCTGACGCGGTCCAGGTGAAGCTCGGCTCCGGCCGTCCTGGCGCGCGTCCTCGATGGGGCGCTACGATCGGTCGGCGTGCCCTCCATTGCGCCACCCCTGCGCCTCACGGACGGCGTGGTCACCCTGCGCCCCTTTCGTGACTCCGACGTGCCGGCCCTGGTCGCGGCCTGCCAGGATCCGGAGATCCCGCGCTGGACGGGCGTGCCCTCACCCTACGACGCGGAGACGGCCCATCTCTGGCTCGCCTCCCACGAGACGCAACGCGTGGCCGGTTGGGGCGTGCCCTTCGCCATCGCCGACCCCGCGACCGACACCTTGCTTGGGTCGATGGGGCTCGAGAACGTCCGCTGGTCCTCGAGCGCGGGCGAGGCGGGCTACTGGGTCGCACGACCTGCACGCGGACGCGGCGTGGCGAGCCGGGCATTGCGCTTGCTCGCCCGCTGGGCCCTCGGCGAGCTCGGGCTGTGCCGCCTCGAGGTGCCCATCCACGTGGACAACATCGCCTCGCAGCGCGTCGCCCTGCGGGTGGGCTGCGCGCGGGAAGGCGTGCTGCGGTCCTCGAGGGTCCTGCAAGGGCGGCGATGCGACGTGGCGCTGTACTCCCTGCTCCCGTCCGATCTCACCGGCGAAGCGTTGTAGCGCGTGTCTCCACGGCTGGGCCGGCCGAGCCACTCGGAGAGTGGAGAAAGACCCCCGCGGACGCAGACTCCACCGCCCCGAGGGGGGGAGAGGGGACGGCGGTGCGCCCGCGGAGGCCCTCCCAGAGTGCGGACTCCCGCATTTGGGGGCAACTATTTGTCTGGCGCGGCGCGCGCGCGGCCCGCCTTCTGCCGGGCCCGGGACCCACTTCCTCCGACACGGGCGGGGATCCGAGTCCCCGCCTGGTGTACTCTGTGCCGATGCCAGCTCGTCTTTCCCCCCTGGTCCGGTGGGCCTTCGACCGGAGCGTCCACGGTGTGGCCGCCGTGGGCTACCGCGTCATCCCGGCCGCCAACCCCTCCCGCTACGGCCTGACCCTGACCACCGACGTCGCCTACCGGAGCACGGACCGCCGAGCCCACCGGCTCGATGTGTACCAGCCCCACGGCGACGGTCGGTCGTTGCGGCCGGCGGTGCTGTACGTGCACGGTGGCGCCTTCTCCATGCTCTCGAAGGACACCCACCGCGTCATGGCCCTGCAGCTCGCGGCCCGCGGCTTTGTCGTCTTCAACATCAACTACCGTCTGGGCCCGCGCCACCGCTATCCAGCGCCGCTCGAGGACGTGGCCGCGGCCCTGGGCTGGGTGTGTGACCACGCCGAAGAGTGGGGTGCGGACCCGACGCGGCTTGCGGTCGCCGGCGAGTCGGCGGGCGCCAACCTGGTCACGGCCCTCACCTACATCGCGACCCACCCGCGCCCCGAGCCCTTCGCGCGCGCCCTGTTCGAACGGCAAGCCGGGTTGCGCGCCACGCTGGCGGTCTACGGCATGCACGACATGCACGACGTCGCCCGCCTGTGGCGCGACCCACGCAAGGACCAGCGCATGCCCGGCTGGGTGAAGCGGGAGATCCTGTCCACGACGACCGCCTACCTGGGCGACGCGACCGATGCGAGCGCGGCGGCGGCGCCCCTCGCGAGCCCCCTGCGCCTGATCGCAGGACCCGTGCCGGAGGGCGCGCGCCCCCTGCCGCCCTTCCTTCTCACGGCGGGCACGGCCGACCCGCTGCTCGACGACTCCCGGCGGCTCGCACGGGTGCTCGAGGCGCGCGGCGTGGAGCACGAGCTGCACGTCTACCCGGGCGAGATCCACGGCTTCGACGCCATGCTCTGGCGTCCAGCGGCCCAGGCGAAGTGGCGCGCCGTCGCGCGTTTCCTTCGGCGCCACCTCGAAGACGGAGTGGAGGATGCTTCCGCGGCCGCCTGACGATTCGAAGACGGGGTCCGAGGATGGGCCCCGCCCCTCGCGCGATCGGGCGCCGTGGCGGGCGAGCCTCGAGCGCAAGCGCACCACCTCCGCCGACGGCACGAGCATCTACTACGAGACGCTCGGACACGGCGAGCGCGTGCTGCTTCTGGCGAACGGGCTCGGGGGGCGACTCTACGCCTGGGAGCCGCTCCTCGACGCGTGCTACCGCGACTACCGCATCATCACGTGGGACTACCGGGGGCTGTTCGAGTCGGGCACGCCCGCCGCGCCGCGCCGCCTGTCGATCCATCACCACGTCGAGGACGCGGTCGCCATCCTGGAAGCGGAGGACGCGGGACGCGCCGTACTCTTCGGCTGGAGCATGGGCGTGCAGGTGTCGCTCGACGTGGCGGCCACGCGGCCCGACCTGGTCGCGGGGCTCGTGCTGCTCAACGGCACCTACGGGCACACCCTGTCGACCGGGTTGCAGCCGGTCTTCTCCATGCCGTGGCTCCCGAAGCGCCTGCACTCGGTCATCGAGTGGTTCCGGCGCCACCCGGGGAGCACGCGGCGCATCGCCCTGCTCACCCGCCTGACCGAGTGGCCCACCGTCGCCCTCTTTTCGGTGACCGCGGGGAGACGCGCCCTCGTGCTCAGGCCGATGCTTCGCCGCTACATGGACGACGTCCTCGGCGAGAGCTTCGAGACCTTCATGCGGCTGTTCCAGGAGCTGGACGCCCACTCGGTCTACCACCTGCTCCCGGACATCGAGGCGCCCGCCCTCGTGATCAGTGGCAGCCTCGACGTCCTCGCGCCGGCACGTCAGTCACGCGAGATCGCGCGGCGAATGCCCCACGCCGAGCGGCTCGCCCTCGTGCGGGCCAGTCACTTCTGTCTGCTCGAGCGACCTGACGTCGTTCTCCCGGTGATCGAGCGCTTCCTGACGTCGCTCGCGCGGTGGTGACCGACCGCCGAGCACGCCCCCTGGACGCGCATCCTGCACTCCTTCCGTGCAGCGCCTTCAGCCGGGGCTGCTCGCGCCGCGGGTCTTCGGTTCCTTGCTCCCGAGCGCGGTGAAGAACAGGTGCCGGAAGATTTCTTCGAGGCTGCGCGCGCGGCTCTTGCGGAGGATGGCGCGGACGCGGCTCTTGAGGGTGTTCTCGTTGGTGCGGGTCTGGACCGCGAGCTCCTCGCGGGGGGCGCCCATGACGAAGCAGCGCACGATCTCCGACTCCTCGCGGGTCAAACCGTGGGTCCGACAGAAGTCCGCGATGACCAGGGTGAGGCGCTCGTCGTCTGGCAGCGCGGCCTGGGCGAACTGCATGACGATGTGGGCGATGCGGCTGCCCTCGTCATACTTGCTCACGAAGCGCGCACCGAGCTCTGCGGCGCGGTTGACGTAGTCGGGACGCAGCTGCCCGGTGAGCACGAGGACGGGAAGCCGCGGATGATTGCGGCGCACCTCGGCGATGAGGTCGAGACCGTTCTCGTCGGGGAGGCCGACATCGAAGATGCCGGCGGCGATGTCCGGCTCCTCCCGCAGCGTCTCCCGTGCCTGCCGGGCGGTGGTCATGATCAGCGGCCTGGCGAAGAGGGCGACGTAGCGCCCAAGTGTCCTCGCCAGCACGTCGTCGTCTTCGACGATCAGGATGCCGATCCGCGTGGACTGTTCCGAAGCCATGGAGACGTGGCGAGCGTAGTGGGGGCTGGTTCCCGACCCATGGATTGTGCCGCGAACCGTTCCGACCGCAAGCGCCCGGAGAGGAGACGCACGCGGGCGGTGGTTGGACGGACGACCCGGCTCTGAGCCACTCGGGCGGGGATGGTCCAGGATGGCCGCCACGGCGCCCCGTCCGCAAGACCCAGGTGGTTCACAGGATCTTGAACGGGGGCGGGCTGCGCGCGGGTGGCGCGGCTGGGGCCCTGGAGCGGACGCTCTCGACCCGCCGCTCCCTCCTCCGCGCCCGAAGCGCGGGGGAGGAGGGCGGCCAGCCGGCGCTCAGTAGCGGTAGAACTCGGGCTTGAAGGGCCCCTCGACCGGGATGCTCAGGTACTCGGCCTGCTCCGCCGTCAGGGTCGTCAGCTTCGCGCCCAGCTTGTCGAGGTGCAGCCGCGCGACCTTCTCGTCGAGCTCCTTGGGCAGCACGTAGACCTTGCCCTTCTCGTAGCGCTGCTGCTCCGTGAAGAGGGACATCTGCGCCAGCACCTGGTTCGTGAACGAGTTGCTCATGACGAAGCTCGGGTGCCCGGTGGCGCAGCCGAGGTTCACGAGGCGCCCGCGTGCGAGCAAGGTGATCTTCTTGCCGTCGGGGAAGATGAAGTGGTCGACCTGCGGCTTGATGTTCTCGATGGTGATGCCGTTCTTTTCGTCCATGAGCCAGGCGACCTGGATCTCGGAATCGAAGTGGCCGATGTTGCAGAGGATCGCCTCGTTCTTCATCTGCTTCATGTGCTCGCCGGTGATCACGTCGCTGCAACCGGTGGCGGTCACGAAGATGTCGCCCATGGCGGCGGCGTCGTCCATGGTGACGACCTGGTAGCCCTCCATGGCGGCCTGCAGCGCGCAGATCGGATCGACCTCGGTGATGAGCACGCGCGCACCCTGACCGCGGAGCGACTGGGCGCAGCCCTTGCCGACGTCGCCGTAACCGCACACGACCGCGATCTTGCCGGCGATCATCACGTCGGTCGCGCGCTTGATGCCGTCGAGGAGCGACTCACGGCAGCCGTAGAGGTTGTCGAACTTGCTCTTGGTCACCGAGTCGTTGACGTTGATGGCGGGGCAGCGGAGCGTGCCCTTCTTCTCCATCTGGTAGAGGCGATGGACGCCAGTCGTCGTCTCCTCGGACAGGCCGCGGAGGCCGTTCGGCCCGTCGAAAAGGTGCGGGTGCTTCTCGTGGACGACGAGCGTCAGGTCGCCGCCGTCGTCGAGGAGCATGGTCGGGCCCTTGCCGGCGCCGAAGGCCGCGAGCTGCTGCTCGATGCACCACCAGTACTCTTCTTCCGTCTCGCCCTTCCAGGCGAAGACCGGCACGCCCGAAGCTGCGATGGCCGCGGCGGCGTGGTCCTGGGTCGAGTAGATGTTGCAGCTCGACCATGTCACCTCGGCGCCGAGCTCACGCAGGGTCTCGATGAGCACGGCCGTCTGGATGGTCATGTGGAGGCAGCCCGCGATGCGCGAGCCCGCGAGGGGCTTCTTGGCGCCGTACTCCGCCCGCAGGGCCATGAGCCCCGGCATCTCGGTCTCGGCGATCTGGATCTCCTTGCGGCCGAAGTCCGCGAGCGAGAGATCAGCGACCTTGAACGGCTGGGTCGGCGCGGGGTGTGCGTGGGTCTTGTGGTCGGTCACGGCCTGGTGCTCATGCATGGGCTCATTCTCCTCGTTCATGTCGGGCGGCGCGCGACGAGGACCTGCCAGTCGAGGTGACCGTCGGGTCCGTTGCCGCAGCGCACCGCGGGAACCGTGCTGTGGGTGGGCGACTCGAGGCCGGCCGTCCGGGCCGCGCGCACGAGCTCGTCCGGCTCGAAGCCAAGCCACAGGTCCGCCTGCTCGTCGCGCATCCGCTCGTCGTCGTGGGCGGCGTAGTCGATGACGACGACGGCGCCGCCGGGCGCGGCGAGGGCGGCGAGAGCGGCGAGGGCGGTGCTCGGCTTGGGCGCGTGATGCAGGACGCGTGAGGCGAACACCGCATCGGCGCCACCGAGGGAGGCGACGCGTGCGGCGAGGTCCGGGTCGGCCAGGTCGGCGCGCATCAGCTCGACGTTGTGGTAGCCGCGCTGGGCGAGCCGGGCGTGGGCGCGGCCGAGCTGGGCGTCGGCGCGGTCGACGGCGACGACGTGGTCGAAGACCGGCGCGAGCACGTCGAGGAGGCTGCCGTCTCCGGTGCCCGCATCGACCGCGAGCCGGCGACGGGGCAACAGCGGGGCGAGGGCGGTGAGATAGGCGGGCAGCTCCGGCGGCAGGGCGGGGGTGTCGCCCTCGGCGGCGGGTGCGCGATCGAAGAAGGCGCGGGAGGCCGCGTCGCGGGCGCGTAGCACCTCGGCGATGCGCGCGCGGCTGCCGTCCGCATCGCACAGGCTCCGACCGGCGCTGAGAGCGTCAGCGATGACCGGGTCAGCGGCGGCGCCGTCGGCGAGGCGCACCAGGGCACGCGGGCCTTGGCGGCGCACGGCGAGCAGACCCGCCCGCCGGAGGGGAGCCACGTGGCGCGACACGTTCGGCTGACCTTCACCGAGCAGCTCCGCCAGCTCGCCGATGGCCAGCTCCTCGTCGGCCGAGAGGCACAAGAGGCGCAGGCGCACGGGCTCCCCCAGAAGCCGGTACAGCTCCCAGCGCTTGGAGGAAACGGCCTCGGCGGACGCCTGCATCCCGACTCTTATATGCTCCAATGCGCATGCATGCAAGCACGAACAATTTCAGCAAAGATCCTGAATGATTACATGGATGCCTGTGGCCGACGGCCTTTCACGTGGCTATCTGGCGAGTGGAGGTTCTCCCATGATCTTGGCCTGTCCATCGTGCGGGATGCACAACCGGGTCCCGGCGGCCCGCCTTGGCGACCGGGCACGCTGCGGAAGCTGCAAGGCGCCCCTCGGACCCATCGACAGGCCGCTGCCCGTCGGGTCGGCCGCGGACTTCGACACCCTGGTGGGCGAGGCCCGCCTGCCCGTCCTGGTCGACTTCTGGGCGAGCTGGTGCGGCCCCTGCCGCGTGGTCGCCCCGGAGCTCGAGACCCTGGCGCGCAGGCAGGTCGGCAGGGTGATCGTGGCCAAGGTCGACACCGAGGCGCTGCCCGATGTGGCCGGCCGCTTCGGCATCCGCTCCATCCCGACGATGATCCTGTTCCGACACGGTCGAGAGGCGCAGCGCGTGAGCGGCGCCATGCCGTCCGCGGCCATCGCCGAGGCCGTGGGGCTCTGACGCCGTCCACATCTGCTGCGTTGGACACCAGAGCGCCTGCCGCCCTACCCTCGTTGCGATCGGAGCGCGGTCTCCGAACGGCGCATGGGCAAGGCACGGCACAGGGCGCGCTCGGGACGCGAGGGGCAAGCGAAGGGGTCGACCCGCGGCGGCGTGTTCGTCGCGTTGCTCCGCGGCATCAACGTGGGCGGCAACAAGCGCGTGCCCATGGCGGAGCTGCGCGAGGTGGCGGCGGGGATTGGCGCTCGACAGGTCGAGACCTACGTGCAGAGCGGCAACCTCGTGCTCGCGTCAGACCTCCCGGCGGAGGCCCTCGAGGCGGCGCTGGAAGACGGGATCGCCCAGCGCTTCGGGTTTTCGGTGGACGTGATCGTCCGCACGGCGGCGCAGTGGAAGCGCTACGCGGATGGCAGCCCTTTCGCCGACGCCGAAGCGGAGCGACCGAACATGCTGCACCTCGCCCTGGCCAAGCGACGCATCGCAGCGGGTGCGGGGGCGACCCTGCGCGAGCGCGCGGCGGCCGGCGAGCGGATTGAGGTGACGGGCGATGCGATCTGGATCGACTTCCGTGCGGGCGTCGCGCGCTCCAAGCTGACCCCGGTCGTGCTGGATTCGAGCCGCGGGGTCGACGGTCACCGCACGCAACTTTCGAACGGTGCAGAAGATCGCCGAGATGGTGAGCCGTCTCCCGTAGCGGGATCCCTGGGCGAGCCCGCCGGAGGCGACGCCAGCGGTCGAGGCGGATTGGCGCCACGCTCGTCGATGGAGACGCCGTGCGCCGCGCAGCCCAGATCCTGGCCCTCGTCGTGACGTGCGCGATCGCGATGCACCAACTCGCTCGTCGTCCGTGACGTCGACTGCGCGCGCTGAAGCGCGACGCGGCGCGCGTCACACGGCGTTGGGGCGAGCGTGGGCGAAGACGAGATGGCCGGCGGCGAGCAAGGCTCCGGCGGCGGCGAGGGCAGCGCCGAAGAAGTAGGCGCCGCCGCCCACGCGCGCGTAGAGCAAGGCGGCGACCGGGGTCGTCACGCCGAAGGCGACGCCCGACACGGCGGCCGAGTAGAAGCTCTGGGCGGTCGAAGAGAGGCCCTCGGGGACGGCGCGCGTCAGGTAGCGCATGGCGCCGAGGTGGGCGGCGCCAAAGGTCAGGGCGTGGAGCGCTTGCACGGCGACGAGGGCCGCGGGCGCCGTGGTCGTGGCGAGCGCGGTCCAGCGCACGACGCCGGCCGCGCCCGCGACGACGAGCAGGGCGCGGGGGTGCAGCCTTCCGGTGAGCCGCCCGCCGAAGGCGAAGAGCAGAACCTCGGCCACGACGCCCTCGGCCCACAGGAGGCCGATGACCGTGGAGTCGATGCCGGCGGCGCGCCAATGGATGCTCGCGAAGGCGTAGTAGACGACGTGGGACGACTGCACGAGGGCGGCCGCGACGATGAAGAGGACGAAGCGGCGATCGAGCAGGCGCGACAGGTCGCCGCGGGACGCGCGTGAGGCCGTACGACGCGCAGGGCGCGGCAGGGCGATGGACGCGAGCAGTGTGGCGGCCATGGTGCAGACGATGCACCACAACACGACGTCGGGACCGCCCGCGCCGAGCAGACGTCCGACGCCCACCGACGCGGCGATGAAGGCGAGGGAACCCCACAGCCGCACACGGCCGTAGTCGATGCGGTCGACCGTCGCGTGGCGCATGGTGATGCTGTCGCCGAGGGGCGCGAGGGGCGCGACCGCGGCACCGGCCACGGCGGCGAGAACGAGATAGGCGGCGAGGCCGTGCACGAAGGCGAAGGCCAGGTAGGCGGAGAAGCCGAGCGCGCCGAGCGCGACGAGGACCGCTCGACGGTTGCCGGTGCGATCGGCGATGCGCGCCGCGAGGGGTGCCGCCCCGACGCGCACCCAGAAGCCGACGGTGAGGACGGCGCCGATGGCGCCCGGGTCGAGGCCGCGTGACGAGAGCCAGACGGGCCAGAAGGGCAGCGCGATGCCGACCGTGCCGAACACCGCGGCATAGAACGCCGCGAGGCGTGGTGCGACGGCGGTGGCGGGACCGCGATCTCGAGACGGCCCTTGCACGGGAGCGGCTCGTTGGTGTGCTCAGCCGATGCGGGCGCGCAGGGCGGCGAAGCCCGGCAAGGCGCGCACGGTGGCCAGGTCCTCGTCGGTGTCGAGCAGGTGGGCGTCGTCGAAGCCCGCCCGGTGCGCGCGCTCGAGCCACGCGAGGGACGCGTCGAGATCTCCGGCCCGCGCGAGGGAACAGGCCACGTTGAAGGCGCGGATCGGCTCGCGCTCCCGCTCGAACAGCACCTTGCCGAGGCGTGCGGCGCTCCCGTAGTCGCCGGCCTCGTAGGCCGCATGCTCGATGCGGAAGACCGTGTCGGCGCCGACGTTCGCGCCCCCGGGTGACTCGAAGAAGTCGGCCGCCTCCTCGAAGCTGCGGCTATCTCTGAAGGCGCGCGCGAGCCCCTCCTCGACGAGCGGCCCGCCGCCGTGCTCGACGGCGCGCACGAGGTGCCCGATAGCCGCTTCGAAGTTGCCGCGCTCGACCAGGATGAGGCCTTGCAGCGCTGGCTCCGGCTCACCCGTCATCTGGGCGAGCGCGCGCTGGGCGGAGACCGCGTCGCCCGAGACGAGCCGGCCCCAGGCGAGCAGGCGGTAGCCCTCGTCCTTCACACGCGGGTCGGTGGCCTTGGCGATCACCTGCTCGGCCGCTTCGGCCGCCGCCGCGCCATCACCGGCCTGCAGTGCGCGGACGGCCGCCTCGAGGTGCGGACGCAGCGGGAGGGTGCGCGCGAGCTGCTGGTCGGCGCGCAGGCCGCGCCAGTTCTGAAAGGCCAAGAAACCGAGCAGGATCGCGGTGAACCACTTGTCGAGGTGGAAGGGGAGCGTGGGGGTCGCCAGGGCCCAGGCGGCCAGGCCGACCGCGAGGAAGAGCGACGCGTAGCGCGCGAAGCGGCGGCCGTTGTCCTTGGCGAATATCTCGAAGACGGACGCGACCACGTTGCCGCCGTCGAGGGGAAGCATGGGGAAGAGGTTGAGGACGCCCCAGCCGAGGTTGACCCAGACGGCGGCGAGCAGCGCGTACTCGGCGAGGCTACCTCGCGGGAAGGGATGGCCCGAGAGGACGACGAAGGAGACGGTGCCGATCGCGATGCCGACGAAGGGGCCCGCAAGGCTGACCACGATGCTGCGCCCGGGACCGAGGGCGCGGCCGCGCTCCCACCAGGTCAGGCCGCCCATGCCGTGCAGCTCGATGCTCGGCACGAGGCCGAAGCCGCGACCAGTGAACGCGTGACCGAGCTCGTGGGCGAGCACGCCGGTGAAGACGATCAGGATCCACACGAGCATGCGCCCGAGCCAGCCGTGGCTGGCGTCGCGCGGACCGAGGAAGACCGCGATCAGCAGGAACCAGGGCTGGATGCGGACGGGGATGCCGAAGATTCGAAACCGCCAGCCCATCGTCACCCCTTGGCGGGCCGCCAGCCCGAAAGCGCCCGCTCGACGAAATGCAGGCGGTCCTGCCCGAAGAACATCCGATCGCGGTCGATGAAGAAGGTGGGCACGCCGGGAACCTGCCGCGCCACCGCCTCGTCGGTCGCGCGACGGAGGGCCTCCTTGATCTGGGGCTCGCCGGTGCGATCGACCAGCCCCGCGTCGACCCCCGCGTCACGCGCGCACGTGCCGAGCACCTCCGGGTCGTTCGGGTCCTGGTCGTCGATCCAGCACGCACGCATGAGGCGATGGATGAGGGCGGGGCGCGCGGGCTCGGACGCGAGCAACGTGAGGCGCAGGGCCGCGACCGTGCGCAGCGGGAACCCCGACGGGAAGCGGAAGGGCACCTCCCAGTGCTCGGCCCAGCGGTGCATGTCGAGAAGCGCGTGCCGCCGCTTGGCGTCACTCATGGCGGCGATGGGCACGATGGGCGTGCCGATTCTGCTTGAAGAGGGCGCCGAGCAGGACCGGCTTCCACTCGAGGGTCGCGCCGTGGGCCACCGCCACGCGCTCGACCTGGGTCGAGGCGAGGTAGCCGAAGGGCGACGAGTAATCGAAGAAGAGCTCGAGGCGCATCGCGTCGGAGCCCAGCGTGGCGGCTCGCGGCGCGGCTCGCAAGTGCCGGGGGGCGGGCAACGTTGGAGGCGTGAGCAACGCAGCCGAGCCTGGACGCAGTGCTCTCGGCGCTCGCGGACACGGAGATCATCGGCTACGGCAGCCCGAGGACCTGCGTGGGCGTCGGCCGCGGCGCCGAGGAGATGCCATCGCCGAGCTGGCCGTGGCTGTCGTCTCCCCAGCACCACACGTTCCCTGCTGGGCTGAGAGCGCACGAGAAGGCGAACCCAAGGGCGAGGCTCGTGGCCTGCACGCCGGAGACCCTCACAGGAAGGGGCTGGTCGCGCGGCCCACTGCCCACGGCCGAATAGAGGTTGTCGCCCCAGCACCAGACCTCGCCCGAGCGCCCCACCGCACACGCATGCCCTGCACCCGTCGCAACGGCCGCCGCGCGGCCAGACAGAGGCACGCGACCTGGGGCCACTGCGCCATCGCCGCCGCGCCCAGAATCCACCGCGGCGCCCCAACAGAACACCGATCCGTCGGCGACGAGCGCGCACGAGACGTCGCCCGCGCAGGCTATCGCGGCGGCGCTGGGAATCCCCGGGACGCGTGTCGGTCGGCTGGTCCCCGTCCCTGTGATCCCGAGCTCACCATGTTCGTTTCCGCCCCAGCAGTAGACGTCGCCTGTCTCGGTCAGTGCGCACGTCTGCTGCCCGCCCGCGCAGATGGCATGAGCCGGCGGGAGATCCACGACCGGGACGGGAACGCGCGAGGACGCGTGGTCACCCGTCCCGAGCTGGCCATGGTCGTTGCTGCCCCAACAGTAGGCCGTACCTCCGCCCACGAGGGCACAGGCGTGAAAGGTGCCGGCGCTAATCCAGGTCACGTACGATAGGCGGTCGACCCGCACCGGCCCGAGGGTCTGGCTGTGGAGCCCTACCATCGCCGAGCCGAGCTGGCCGTCGTAGTTGCTTGCCCAACAGGCCGCCGTCCCCCTCGCCTCGACCGCGCAACCGTAGCCGGAGCTCACCGAAACGGCGATCGCGTGCTCGAGGCCGATCACCCGGACGGGCAGGTTTGCAGGCGTGCCGACGCCCCTTCCGTCACCGAGCTCGCGTCCTACGTCATCTCCCCAACACCAGACCGCCCCGTCGTGATCGAGAGCGCACGCGAACTGGATGCCGGCAGTGATTGCCACAACCGAACCGGGCGTCTCTGCGGGAGGGCCTTCGCCTCCCTCGGGAAGCGCGAGCCCCGTCCGCGCGCCGCATCCAGCGGCGAGGAGCAGGAGCGCCAGCGCCACACCGGCATCCGCTCTTTCGAGGCGGGCCCCCAAGATTGGCGTGGCGGACGAATCGTACATCGTCCCACAATAACTTCCGGCAACCCGTTGACATGCGCACCGCCCCCTGTCTTGCTCGAAAAGGGAGGAGGGTCACGATGCGCCGCACGCTACTGCTGGTTACCACACTGCTCGGGGGGGGGGTAGTTGGCTGCGGATCCGGCGGCCCCTTTGACTTCTCGACCCCCGACGAGGGTGCTCGCGGCGAGTGCATGTGCGCCGTCTGCCTGAACAGACCCTTCTGCATGAACCCCGATACCGGCGAGTTCCGGACGGATCTCGCGACCTGCACCGACCCCGGCTTCCAGACCGCCGTAGAGGCTTGGCCGCTCGACTCGCGGCCGCCCCTGTCGAGCTCGGAGGGGTTCCGCCGACGGCTTCTCGGTCTCGAGGTCCAACCGGTCTTCTGTCTGCAGCCGGACCCGAACAAGGCGTTTCCGGGCCCCGAAGACACTCCAAGCTGCCCAAGCGATCCCATGGCTCGCGCCACGGAGGGCAACCTCGACCCGTGTGTAGATCTACTGGACTGCGAAAAACCAGCGGAGTGCTTCATGCCGGGGGAACCGCGGCCGGATCCTCGGGAATGCCACGATGTCCACGCAGCGGCAGGGGGCGATCTGAGCGTCTGTGCCACGGAGGACGGCGCCGCAGATCCCCTCGCTCCGACGCGCGAGAAGCTGTTCTTCGCGTGCAAGCAATCTACGCCCGCCACGGTGCCGAGCGCGCACCCGGCGCGCTTCTGCTTCTTGAACTGCGGCGGGGGACTGCCGGACGGCCGGGGACCCCTCGAAGCCAACTGCAGCACGGATGCCTTTGATCCGCCGGAGATCGCCTGGTCGGCCTTCGACGTCTTCTTCCGTGCGCCATCGCATGCTGAGGTCACGGTCGTGGTTCACCGTCCCATCCTGCCCGACATCGTGCGTCACGGGAGCGTCGGTGTCGGGGGCATGCTCGCGCTGCAGCCGTTCGGTTGCAGCCCGGGGGTCTCGTGCGGCGCGTCGATCACGTTCCTGGGGTTGAGCGCGACGGGCGCGCTCAACCTCGGAGACGACTCGTTCCTGGACATCCAGATGTACAACGCCGATCCGATCGATGACGAGATCACGCCCGACCCCGCGGACCCCACGCGCGTCAGCGACATCCAGCTCCCACCGGGGGCGAGGGTCTACGTCAGCGGTCTTCACGACGGCGACAGCGACCGTGAGGGCACGGTTGCCACCGTGCCCAGCGCGATGCTGGGCAGCATCGACTGGCAGGCGCGTACCTTCACTCTCTCGTTCTCGATCGACGACGGGGCAGGGTCCTCGATCAGCCTCGACCTCGCTGGGGACCTCCCCAACCTCGGTCCGGTGGCAAACGCCGGCCCGGATCAGACTGCCGAGTGCAATACCGCCGGGGGTGCCCGTATCGACCTCTCGGGTGCCGGAAGCTCGGACCCGGATGGTTTGGGGGATCTCGCGTCGTTCTCGTGGAGCGCGAGGACGCGAGCAACGGGCACGCACTACGTTGGGAGCGGTGAACAGATCTCCCCGCTCGCCGGTCTCGGCGACACCCACTTCGCCCTCAGCTTGACCGATCGCTCGGGCGTGATCGGCGTCGACGGAGTCGACGTCCACGTGGTCGACACCACAGGCCCCGCCTTCCAGGACGTGCAACTCTCGACGGGTTGTCTCTGGCCTCCCGACCACGAGATGCGCCTCCTCCGGTTGGGCCAGGAGATCCGAGCCACCGCGACGGACGTCTGCGACGGAACGACCTCCACTGTACGCATCGTGGACGCCCATTCGGACCAACCCGCCGATGACACGGGCGACGGAAGCACGGTCCCCGACGTGCGGTTTGGCAGCGCCGCCGTGTGCCTCCGGGCCGAGCGGCAGGGGGGCAGTGGCAACGGCCGCACCTACACCGCGATCCTCGAGGCCGTGGACAGCCATGGCAACACGACGCGCTACCCGATTCATGTGTCGGTGCCCCACGACCAGCGGGCTGCAACGCGGTGCCGAACGGGGGATCTCGCTCCCATCGTCGCGGACGACGATCCGCGCTGTGAGGCCAACATCGTGACGCCGACGTCCGCGGCGACAGCTGTGCTCTCGAGCGCTGCCCCCGGCTTACCACCGCCCGCCAGCGGGGGCTGCACAGTGTCGAGCACAACGCCGGATGACGGGCGGGCGCCACTGACGCTGCTCGTGCTCGGACTGCTCGTCGGCGTTGCGTGGTGGCGCCGGCGGTGAGGATGACGGTCGCCGCCGCCTGCGCAGCGCTGCTCGGCTGCTCGTCAAGCGGCTCGGCGCCACCTCCCATGCCACTGGCCGACTGCGCGCCAGGAGTCTGGCGCCATGCGCACGACTGCCTCACGTGTTTCGAGACCTTTGTCACACCGGAGTGCGACGTGCTGATCTTGAACGGTGACGGAACGGCGCTCGACTTCAAGGTTCGGTTCAGCGCGATGCAAGGAACCCTGACCGTGCCCGTGTGCGCTTCTCCACTGGCGTCGACATGGTCCGTCGAGGACGGGAGTGTGCTCGTGCAGAGCTACGCCCGAACCGTCTATCGGGCACCCGCGTCGTGCACCACCGCCGCCCTGAGCCGCGAGGGCATCGCTGCGTTCATGCATACCGACGGCGGCCTGGCCGAAACGCTGCGGTCGGTCCCCTCCGCGCCCGGCTGCACGGTGCCCTACCCGCACTGATCGTGTGGCGGCGCGGTTCGAAAGGGCGGGACGTTGCCCGTCGCGCCCCCCGGGAGATGGGCAGGTCGGACCGGAAACCCGCGCCCGCCGCACCCGCTTCGTCCACACTGCCAGCGTGACCGACGCGCCACAGGCGGGCGTCCAGGCCACACGTCGGTGGCGGCCGAGGCCACTTCGGCCACCCGTTTCGAGCCGTTCCCGGATCGCCTCACGGGCACGGTGCGTGCAACCAGCCCGACTCATGACTTCGCTTCCTGCGTCGAACGACGCGTGGGTGGCTCGGCAGCGCGCGATCTACGGCGGCGGCTTCTACCGACGGCTCCGCCGCCTGCGCTGGCTCCTGCGCTACGACTGCCGCTACCGCGTCCTGCTCATGGAAGAGCTGTTCCGGGAGCACGACATCCCCTTCGAGCGCATGTTGGTCTACGAGCTCGGCTTCGGCACGGGGGATCTGCTGCTGCGCTTCGACACGACCTCGACGCTGCACGGATGCGAGCTGTCGGAGGAGGCGGTCGATGCCCTGCGCGCCGATCGGCGGACGCGTGGCTACGCCGAGACCTGCTTCGTGACGGCCGACGGAAACGGCGCGGCGCGCTTCCCCGCGAGCGACTACGACATGGTGATCGCCTCGCACGTGCTCGAGCACGTGCCGAACGATCGGGCGACGCTCGAGGCCCTGGCGGCGCACGTGCGACCGGGAGGGCACGGTCTGTTCTTCCTGCCCCTCGAGCGGCCGCGTCACAACCCGGACCACGCGCGGGTCTACACCACGGCGGGCCTGCGGCATCTGCTCGCGCGCACCGGCTGGGACGTGGTCTCGATCGAGGAGAACTTTCGCTACGCCTCGCACGTGGTGCAGGTGCTCAACTGGCCGAGCCGCGCGCGCATCCCCGTCGCGGGCGCGGCGGTCGAGAGCGTCAAGAACGTCCTGCTCAGCCTGCCGCCCACGGCGTTCGTGCGCCTGTGCGAGCGGCCCCTCGAAGCGCTGCACGTGGCCCCCCGACAGATCATGGCGCTCGCGCGCAAGGCCGAGGTGCGCGAGGCGTAGAACCGTCGCCGGAGCTCAGGCGCGGCGTCGGCGCTTGGGCGCGGCCCAGGAGCAAATGGGGCAGCGGGCCGGATCGTGCCCGCGGGCCGGGCAGTGCTCGCGGCCGAAGTAGATGATCTGCAGGTGGCGGAGGTTCCAGGTCTCGCGCGCAAAGAGGCGCTTGAGGTCGGCCTCGGTGCGCGCGACGTTCGTGCCCGGCGACAGGCCCCAGCGGGCGGCCAACCGATGGATGTGGGTGTCGACCGGGAAGGCGGGCTCGCCGAAGGCCTGGGACATGACGACCGACGCGGTCTTGTGCCCCACGCCCGGCAGCGCTTCGAGCGCGTCCATGTCGGCGGGAACGTGGCCGCCGTGACGCTCGACGAGCAGCGCGGAGGCGGCGCGCAGGTTCTTGGCCTTGGTCGGCGCGAGGCCGAGGGCGCGGATGCGCGCGAGGATGGCACCGACGGGCTGGGCCGCCATCGCCTCGGGCCTCGGCGCGAGCGCGAAGAGCGCGGGGGTGACCTCGTTGACCTTCTTGTCCGTCGTTTGCGCGCTGAGCATCACCGCGACGAGCAGCGTGAACGGGTCCTCGTGGACGAGGGGGATGGGCGGCGCCGGATAGAGGGTGTCGAGGGTGTCACCGATGCGCGCGGCCTTCTCGGTCTTCTTCACGCCCGCGGATCTACCACGACGGCCCCGCGGGCGCGCCGGCGCCTTCGGCGTGCGGATCCACACGTCCGGCCCTCCCCCGCGCTCCCCCCGTGCCGTATCGTCATGCCCCCATGCACATCGAGTTCCAGACGAACCCCGACCGATACCGTCACTGGAAGCTCGCGATCGACGGCACGATCGCCCGGCTCACGATGGACGTGCAGCTGCGCGGCGGCCTGCGCGACGACTACGAGCTGAAGATGAACAGCTACGACCTGGGGGTCGACATCGAGCTGGCCGACGCAGTCCAGCGGCTGCGCTTCGAGCACCCCGAAGTGCGCGCCGTCGTCGTCGACAGCGCCCAGGACCGCGTGTTTTGTGCCGGTGCGAACATCCCCATGCTCGGCACCTCCACGCACCCGTTCAAGGTCAACTTCTGCAAGTACACCAACGAGACGCGCCTCTACATCGAGGACGCCTCGCGCCACAGCGGGCAGAAGTACCTGGCGGCCGTGGGAGGCTCCTGCGCGGGCGGCGGCTACGAGCTCGCCCTCGCCTGCGATGAGATCGTGCTCATCGACGACGGGAGCTCGTCGGTGAGCCTGCCCGAGGTGCCGCTGCTCGGCGTGCTGCCCGGCACCGGCGGGCTGACGCGCGTCGTCGACAAGCGAAAGGTGCGCCGCGACCTGGCCGACGTCTTCTGCACGACGAGCGAGGGTGTGCGCGGCAAGCGGGCGGTCGACTGGGGGCTCGTGGAGGCGACGGCGCCGCGCAGCAAGTTCGACGAGGTCGTGGCGGCACGCGCCGAGGCCCTGTGCGCGGTGAGCGACGCGCTCGACAAGGGCCCGGGCATCCGCCTCTCGGCGATCACGCCCGAGGTGGAGGGCACCACGTTCGGCTACCGCCACGTGACCCTCGCGGTCGACCGGGACGCGCGCATCGCACACCTGACCGTGCGCGGCCCCGAGGGCGCGCAGCCCGAGACGCCCGAGGCGATCCAGGCGGCGGGTGAGGGCCAGTGGTCCCTCGCCTGCTTCCGAGAGCTCGACGACGCTCTGCTGCGCCTGCGCTTCCATCACATGCAGGTCGGGCTCGTGGTGTTGCACACCGAGGGCGACCGGGACGCGGTGCTCGCCGTCGACCGCTCGCTCTACGCCCACCGCACCCACTGGCTCGCAAACGAGATCCTCCGCCTGCAGGCGCGCGTGCTCCGGCGCCTCGACGTGACCTCGCGCAGCCTCTTCGCCCTCGTCGAGCAGGGGTCCTGCTTCGCCGGATCACTCCTCGAGCTCGCCCTCGCCGCCGACCGCATCTACATGCTCGACGACGACGACGGTGAGGTGGCCGTTGTCGTCTCGCCGCTCAACGCGGGCGCCCTGCCCATGGGGACGGGCATCTCGCGTCTCGCAGCCCACTTCTGGGGGACACCCGGTCGGGTCGAGGAGGTGCTCGCGAAGAGCGGCCCGATCACGACGCGGGAGGCCGACGCGCTGAGCCTGATCACGGTGGCGGCCGACGACATCGACTGGGAAGACGACGTGCGGATCGCGATCGAGGAACGGGCGAGCCTCTCGCCGGATGCCCTGACGGGCATGGAGGCGTCGCTGCGCTTCCCCGGCCCGGAGACGCTCGAGAGCAAGATCTTCGCGCGGCTGAGCGCCTGGCAGAACTGGATCTTCCAGCGTCCCAACGCCGTCGGTCCCCAGGGCGCGCTCACCAAGTACGGCCAGCCCGACCGCCCGGTCTTCGACTGGACGCGCTGCTGAGCGAGGCGGCCGAGGCCAAGGGCCTCACGGGGCCGACGTGTCTCAGCGAGACGCGTATCGGTGGTGGTGATGGCGGTGACTGCGGCCCGTGAGGGGGTGGTGGTGATCGAGGGCGCCGGAAGGGAAGCCCACCATGAGGGCGAGCGGGTCCTTCGCCTGACCCCGCACGTGCCACTCGAAGTGTAGATGGGGGCCCTGGGCGAGACCCGTGCAACCCACCTCACCGATCACCTGCCCGCGCCGAACGCGCTGCCCGGCGAAGATGTAGGCGGCCTGCAGATGGGCGTAGAAGCTCGTGTTGCCATCGGCATGGAGGATGGCGATCAGGTTGCCGTAGCCATGCACGCCGTTATCGGCGTAGACCACCAGACCGTCGTCGACCGCACGCACGGGTGTCCCGGGCGGCGCCTCCACGTCGATGCCGTTGTGGCGGATGTGGCGCAGGGCCGGGCGGCGGACGTAGCCGAAGCCGCGGCCGAGCCATCCCGTCGCCACCGGCCAGAGCAAGGTGTGGGACGCCCGGCCGTCGACGGCAGCCACCCACTTCGGATCGGGGACGTGACCGAGGACCTCGGACACGGCATGCAGCGTCCCGAGACCCAGGCGGTCCGCCCGCACCTTGGCCCTGCCCTGGGGCAGCGGCACCATGCGCGGCCCGTCGCAGTAGTACCGCGTGCCATGGTAGCGGCAGCGGCGCAGCTGGCGCATCCAATGGTCGGGACGCGGCGTCTCGAGGGCGCCTTGCGCGGTCACGGTGTGGTCGGGGCGCTTGATCGCGGGGGCCGCGGCGACGGGCTTGGCCAACGCAGGGGTGGGCACGGCGGTGTCGCGCATGACGGCCGGTGCGAGGAGGAGCTGGACCAGGCCGATGGGCACGAGGAGGGCGACGAGCTGCTGAATCATGGCGTCTCCCGAAGCGTCGCCTGAGCATGACCGCTCCCGCGCCTCGGGGGTATCGGGAAATTCCCCCAAAATGCCGCTTTTTTCCCCGCCGGGGCGCCTCCGGCGTCGGGGAAACCCCTTAAGGGGCGGCGGCGGCGGCCTTCGCCGGGGTGCACGGCTCGGCGTCGATTCGGCAGCGGGGCGCGCAACCGGGGGGCGCTCAGCCGACGCGGCGCGTGGCGAGGCCGAAGGTGGCGAAGTGCCCCAGAAGCAGGACCGAGCCGAGTGTGTAGTGGGCGATTGCCCCGGGCAGACGCAGCAGGGTGTACATGGCGAAGACTTCCCATGCGCACGTTACGACTGCGTGTAAAGGGGGTGAAGCGACGGAGTCCTGTTTCGCGCGGGCGATGGGACGAGCGCCGGCTCAGCCGACCTCGAACAGGCCCGCGGCCAGCGCGTAGCGCACGAGCTCGGCGCGTGAGGTGAAGCCCAGCTTGACGTTGAGGCGCGTGCGATAGGTCTCGACGGTCTTGATGCTCAGGCCGAGCTCGTCGGCGACCTCCTTCTGCGTGTGGCCGAGCGCCACGAGCCGGAGGACTTCGCGCTCACGCGGGCTGAGCTTGCCGAGCTCGCCCTCCACGTCCCGCTCCCCAGCTCCGCCCGCGCCCGGTCGCGCAGCTTGCCGCGTATGTCGGTGGACTGCTCGGACGAGCCCAGGGTCGACATGGCCGCCCGGCGCTGGCGCTCCGCTTCCTCGAGGACCTGGAGTGTCTGCTTGCCGATGGTGAGCACGTCCCCGTGGACGATCTCGGCAGTCCCTTCGACGCGCTGACCGTTCAGGAGCACGCCGTTGCGGCTGCCCAGGTCCTCGACCGTGAGGCGATCTGGGACGACGTGGAGCACTGCATGGCGACGGGAGACCTCCGTGTCGTCGAGCTGCAGACCACAGTCGGCACCCCGGCCGAGAAGGAAGTCACCCGCGACGAGCAGGATGGTGTTGGACTGGTATCGGAGTAGGAAGCGGGCCACCGCGGTACCGATGATAGCATCGACGCGCTCCTCGTCGGCGGTCCCCCCTCGGACCCGTCGCCTGGGCGGTGTACCCTGGGCGCCGAAGATCATGCTCGCCTGCCGCCATCCCGTTCTCGCCCTCGCCCTCGCGGCCATCACCCTGTCCCTCGCCGCCTGCTCCGGCTCCGACGGCATGGCCCCTGACGCGGGCGGGCGCCCGGACGCCGGGCGCGATGCGGCACCGCTCCCCGGGCCCATCTTCGACACCAGCACGACGTGGAACGCGCCGCCCCTCCCCTGCCCCGACGGACCGGCGCGGCGCGAAGGGCGCGACCTCGGTGAGAAGCGACGCTTCGCGTTGAGTGTGCTGCACTACAACATCCAGTACGTCGCCGGCGGCCTCGCCAACTTCCGGGTCGCGGGCCGCGAGGTCTTCCCGGGAGCCAGCGCCGAGACCGACGACCAGGTCCAGGACAAGATCGTCACGGAGTCCCTGGTGCCCGTCCTCGACATGCTCGACCACCACCCGACCTGGACGCTCTCCATCGAGATGCAGGGCTACATGGTCGAGATCCTGCTCGCCCGTTTCCCCGACATGGCGAAGCACCTCGAGCGCCTCGTGCGGAGCGGCCAGGTCGAGCTGATCTCCTTCCACTACGCCGACCAGCTCTTCCTCGCCTATCCGCGCCACCACATGGAGCTGAGCCACACCCTCGACCAGAAGGTACTGGCCGACGGATGCATGGCGGCCTCCGATCCCGTCTTTACCCAGGAGGGACAGTTCGGCATCGGCATGGCGGACCTGCTCGGCGCCGGCAGCATCCTCCTCCTCCCGAAGAACCTCTTCCACTACTTCCACGCCGGGACGGCGATCGCGCCCTACTACGAGACGGATGGAGTGCCCGTCGTCGTCGCGGGCGAAGGCACGAGCGACGGGGACAGCGGCTTCGAAACCCAATGGATCTACATGGACGACGCGGAGAAGCTGGCGACGGGCGGCCTGGACCCCTACTTCCCCGACGCATTCGTGGCCAAGCAGGCGGCGATCGACATGTTCGAGCAACAGCTCGAACACCTGGAGGCCGACGGTTGGACCATCGCCGGCGTGTCGGACTACGTCGCGACCCTGAGGAGCGCGGGCGTGACGCCGACGGCCCTGCCACCGATGCTCGACGGGACGTGGCAACCCGACGACACGAAGAACCTCGGACGCTGGATGGGGAACGCCGGCACCTTCGCCGCCACCGAGCGCGACAACGCGGTCCTCGCGCACAACAGCGCGGCGGGGCGCATGGCACTCGCGGCGGAGACGGCGGTGGTCGCGGCGCGGGCGGCGGACCACCCGCTCACGGGCGCGGATGCGACCTTGCAGCGCGCGTGGCGCGACCTGTTCCTCGGCGAGGTGTCGGACGCGACGGGGTGGAACCCGATCGGCAACGAGGTCTACTACGGCCTGTGGCACGCCCAAGCCGCCTCTTCGCGGGCGCGGGACCTGGCCATGCAGGCGGCCTCGGCCCTCGGCATCGGCCTTCCCTTCGTGGTCGACACGGCGACCGGAACGGTGATGCCCGCCTCCGCGGCACCGCCCCCCGTGGAAGAGCCCGTCACCACGCCGCCGCTCCACGTGATGCGGCCCGAAGGAAGTCGCGCGTACCGCGTGGTGTGGAAGCGATACCGGGACGAGCCCGACCACTACGTGCTGACGATCGACATGGCCGCCGAAAGCGGCGCTGCGACCGTGAGCTTCCCGTGGCCCCTCGCCGCAGGGGACGGCGGCGTCGTGCGCTACACGCCGGCCCTGCTCGACGGAACGACGATCGACCTACCGCTGGCGCAAGTAACCCTACCGGAGAGCGCCGCCATCTCCATCGCCTCGGGCCCCTTCGGCCTCGACCACGACCTCTGGCTCATCCCCGACAACGCCACGGTGCACCTCGCGGCGCGGCTCGACCCGTCGGCCCACACCGTGACGTTCCGCGATGAGACGCTGCCGATACGCATGTCGGACGAGTGGGTGTTCCACGTGGTCACCGGCCCCGCCGCACGGGCTCTCGCGGTCGCGGACGCGGTGAACCTCCACCCGCGCGTGCGCATCGACGCCGGCACCGACGGCGCACCGTGAGACGGGCACGGTTTCGGAGGGCGCCCGGGCGACCGACGCGTGGGGTTGGCATCTCGGGGGTGGCAGCCCCATGGTTGCTGCGGTGACCGATCGCGACCAGAACCGCAGCTTGCTCGGGGTCTCGGGACCGTCACCGGACGACGTCGCCGGCCATCTCGAAATTTGCCACGCCCGGAT
Organism: uncultured delta proteobacterium; assembly: GCA_963830115.1. Lineage (GTDB taxonomy): Bacteria > Myxococcota_A > Polyangia > Polyangiales > CAWHLB01 > CAWHLB01. The sequence goes on along the minus strand of CAWHLB010000018.1, from coordinate 40,634 downwards.
TCGTTGTTTCTCGAGGCTCGCGGTCGAGCTCGGACGCGTGCCCGAGGCGTCACACGAGGTCGTAGCCAACTCCGCGGTAGCGCTCGTGCACTACTTCGGTAGGGCGCTCCCGCTGCATATCGAGGACGAGGACCTGTCCATCGCTCCGAGGCTCGTGCGCTGGGGATCGCCGCTCTTCTCGCGTCCCTCGCCGAGGAGCATCAGCGCATCGACGAGCTGGTCTTGGTGTTGATGGTCCGATGGCGGGCGCTCGCGGTCGATCCCGCCGGGCGCATCGCCGAGCGATCCTGCCTCCACGATGAGGGCCTCGCTCTCGCGGCGCGGCTCGAGGCCCACCTCGCCCTCGAGGAGGCGGAGCTGTTCCCGGTGATCCGCCGCGACCTTTCACCCGAGGTCGACGCGATGGTGCGACGCGAGATGCGTGCCCGCCGCGGATAGCAGGCCCACGGGAGCGACGCGCGCGCTCAGGGACGGTAGGCGACGCGCACGGTCGCGAAGCGGGCGACGTCGTCGCCCTCCAGGTCCGACGACGCCAGAGTCACCCGCGACTCGCGCAGGACGCCCTCGATCGACACCGCATTGCTCACGCGCACCGAGATGCGCCCCTCGAGGCCCCACCCGAAGGGATGGCTGTCGAGCTCGAGCTGGTGGTAGGCATCGTCGGTCGAGAGGAGCCAAAACAGCTCGGGCCCGAGGGCCAGGGTGACGCGACCGAAGGTCACGCGCCCCATCGCGCGCAGCAGCAGCCCTGCCAACGTGATGTCGGGCACGGACGTGACCGCGGGCGAGTCGTATACGCGCGCCGCCCATCCCGCCCGCAGCTCGAGCGCCGCCGGGCCGCCGATGCGGATGTCCGCACCGCCGAGCACCTCGACGCGCTGCTCGCGCACGTTGGCATCCTGCGTCGAGCCGTCGCCACGCGTGTAGCGCGTCGTCAGGCCGAGGGAGGTGCGATAGGAGATGCCCGCGATGAGGGCGAGGGGTCCGTGGGGCGTGGGCTCGAGCGAGACCTCCATGCCGAGGTCCGCGGCCGCGAAGAGGGTGAGCGAGAGCCTCTGCAGCCCTTCGGTCGAAGGAATCTTGGCGGTGCGAGAGCCGATGCCGCCGCCGAGGACGAGCTTGAGGCGCACGACGGGGTCACGGCCTCCCGCGTCCGTCTCCCCACCGCCCGCGGAGCCGTTGGTATGGCTCCCGGCCGTCGGCCCCGTGCCGCCCGGAGGGCCGCCGCCCCAACCGTTCGGGGGCTGCCCCAGGGTCCTGGACGATTCCCGCCCGGCGGATAGTTGCCCACCTGTGCGTTGCCGGGCCCCGGCCCCGGCCCCTGGTAGGATGGACGCGGCGCCGACCCCCCTGGCCCTGGGCCGACCATCCGGAAGCCGCGCCCATGGCGAGCTCGGCTTCGCGCGCGAGGGGCGCCGAACGCAAGAGCGAAAGGGGGTGCTCCTCCACGAGCACCGCATCGCCCGTCTGACCGCTGCGGTAGATGATGCGCAGGCGGCGGTCGCTCCGCGGCCCGCGACGCATGAGCACGACCACCAGGTCGACGGCCTGGGCGGGCAGGAGCGCCTGGAACGTCTCCCCGGTACCACCTCAGCCCCTGGTGACGGGCCTCACGCAGGTAGGGGTTGGGTGAGACGATCTGACCGACGAAGCGAAGCTGGTCGCTCACGATGTCCGCCCACGCGTCCGGCGTGCGGTCGTCGTGCAAGACGAGGATACGGTGGGGCACGCCGCCGCCGTTGTCCTGGGCCCGGGCGACGGAGCTCGCGGCGAGGACGAAGACGAAGAGGGAGACGGCCAGTGTGGAAGCGCGAGGCATGGGTCAGAGCTCCCAGGTGAGGTCGACGGTGGCGCTCAACGCGAAAACGCGATCGAGCACGTAGTCCGAGTAGTGGTAGTAGGCGCCCGCGAGCTCACCGCTCGCCTTCACCTCGGGGCCCGATCCGGTGATCTCGAAAGAGTGCTCGAGGGTCAAAGAGAGCCGGTCGTTCTGCAGCGGGCCCAGCTCACGAGCGCGCGTGAAGTACAGGTCGTTCTGCAAGTCGGCCACGTCGTAGAAAGACTTGTAGAAGAAGGCGCCGTTCTGGGCGTAGAAGCGGTAGCTCAACGTGAGAACCGTGTCCTCGTTGGGCACGTAGGAGAAGCCCGCCTCGAGGGTGTGGCCGATGATGCCCCAGCTATCGACGTAGAGGCGGTAGTCGAGCTCGAGTAGAGCTCCTGTCGCCCAGCGCGTGCTTTCCCATCAGCCCGAAGGCGTTTCGCCATCGCTCGGACGGATGGGTCTCCGGGATGCACAGCACCGCCGAGCCGGCGCAGGAGCCGTCCCCGCCGATGCCGACCCATCGGTAGGGGCTCGACTGGAACCCGCTCGGATGGCGCAGCTCGTAGGCGGCCTCGACGATCGTGTTGGGGTCGATGACCTGCGTGTAGGCGATGCGCCCGCCGAGGGTCGTCACCGACCGGAACAGGAACGGATCGCCGTGGCGACCGACCAGGTCGTGGGCCGCGGAGAAGCGCGCCTCGAGGGTTGCGGCCTTGTCGGCGACGTCGAGGGACGCACCGATGGATCCACCGTTCGCCAGGTAGTCGTTCTCGTGGGAGATGCGGTAGGAGGCGTTGAGGTGCAGGTCGCCGACGTCATGCTGGATGCCGAGGTCCAGCTCGTCGCGCTGCTCGTGGACGGGCAGCGTGGCCACCGTGCGTATGTCGATGGAGGCGCTGCTCCACACGTCGGCCGTGTAGCCGACGTCCACCCCCGTGTCCTGGCTGAGCGACGCGTGGACGTGGGCGCTCGGCGTGATCACCGTGGTGCCGTCGTCGTCGGTGTAGATGCTGAGCGACGAGGACCCCTCGTCGGCGTGGCTCGAGGCGGCGCGACCGATCACCAGCAACACGGCGAGGGCCAACAGGGAGAGAGCGCGACGGATGCCGCGGAAGAGACGGGCGCGACCGATCGGCCAGCGGCGCCCGCCCGCTCCCGCCTCGCCGCGACGGCGAAGGGCGAGCGCGAGCAGCAAGAGGACGAGCCCGAGGAAGCTCGCGATCGGCGGCGTGCTCCCCGGCCCGGCGACCGAGCAGCTCGAGGCGACCACCGACGCCTCGGCCGGCGTGCCCTGGATCGGGACGAGCTTGGCCACGGTCGTGACCCCGTCTCCGCCGTAGCGGTTGTCGCCGTTGCCGGTGACGATGGCGGCGTTGAGCCACACGGGCCCCGCCGCCTTGTCGGGCGCGGTCCACTGGAAGTGGACGCCGTTCTCGCCGCAGTTGACGACGTGGATGACGGTGCGCCCATCACTCAAGTCGAGGCGCTCGGTCGGAGGCAGACCGCCGCCCATGCATTGCTCGTCGCCGGACGCCGGCGGCAGGTGCACGTCACCACCCGCGACGCCTTGCCACGAGAGCATCTCGAGCATGGCGCCCGTCGACGCCGGCGGCGCGGTCGGGGGCCAGCGGATGTCGATGTCGTAGGTGGTGCCCGGCACGTAGCCGTCGGGCGGGAGCCCCTGCACGTCCACCTGGGGCGGGGTGCCGTCGATGTGGCAGACGGCGCAGGTCAGACCGTCCCTGAGCGACCCGGTGAAGTAGCGGCCACCGCCGCCGCCATCGTTCACCGACGCGCCGAAGGAGTCGATGTCCGGGAAGGCGTGCGCTGCCGGTGCGGAGGCCGCGACCAGGCCCAGGGCCAGTGTGAGCACACATACCATGTGGCCGCCCCGCTTCATGGCTGTCCCAGGGCCTCGGCGACCCAGCTGCGCAGGGTCTGGTAGTCGGGGTCGGCGGTGCTGGCGAAGGGATCCGCCCCCAGACGTCCACTCCCTGATGCCCGTCGCCCTGAGCTGCAGGCGACAGGGGTTTCGTCAGGAGGAGACAGTTATCGACGTTGTCGACGTTGATGAGCAGGGACCGCGTGCGAATCGAAATCTTCGTCGGACTCGGCCTGCGTGAGCGGGTCCTGGGGGAACGTCATCGGGTCGAGGCGGACCCGCCCCGGCGCGTAGATGCGAAGCACGCGCTCCGCCTTGCCGTGGCACGCAGGGAAGGCGCAGCGCCGGGCGAGCACCGGGAACACGTCGGTGTTGAACCTGTCGCGATTGGGGTTCGGCAACGGCGGCGGCCCGGGCGCGCAGGCCGCGAGCAGCAGGGCTGCGCACACGCCGATCAGGGCGATGTGGCGCGGAGCGACGTGCCGCCGATCAGTTGCAGCCGCAGCCCCCACCAGCGCTCCCGAATCCCCCTGTCGACGCTTCCCTCACCTCGAGCGCGTGCTCGTCCGCCGCCGCGATGGCGGGGTCGCCTTCAAGCGCCATGTCAGGGCGCGCCAGCGTCTCACGCTCGTAGGGCGCGATGGTGGCGCAGCCTCCGACCGCGAGGCCGGATAGGGCGAGCAGGACCATGGCGAGGACGACACGCATCGGGCGGGAGGGTACGACGGACGGGCCGCGGTTGGAAGGAGCCCGAACGGCTCTCGGGCCTCTCCTAAACGGCGGGGCGGCAGCGGCGAACGGCGAAGCCGAGGGCGACCAGCACGAGCAACAGAGAAAAGGCGGCGCCAGGGGCGGGGGCCCCACCGGCGGCGCTACAGCCGGCGCCCACCGCGCCAGGCGGGTAGGGACGATCGCTGAAGGTTGGACGGGACCCGGACGGCGGACCACCCCCATCGGTGCCCGCAGGCGGCGGCGGTCCAATGCTGCCCGCATCGGCGGGCGGAGGCGGCGAATGGGACCCGGCATCGGCGGGCGGAGGTGGCGAGGACCCGGCATCGGCGGGCGGGGGTGGCGACGCACCGCCGTCGCAGGACACCGGCTGACTCACGCAACGGGCGTCGCAGGTGGACGCGCTGCCCATGAGGACGTTGGTGCTGCAGGGATCCGTGCTCCGCGGACACGACGTGGGGCACGAGCCGTCGCAGATCTCGCCCGGATCGACGTGGCCGTCGCCGCAGCGAGGCGCCGAGGTCGTCGGCGGCGTGTAGACGATGTGGACGTTGTTGAAGCCGCCGCCACTCGTGTTCTGATTGACGGGGCTCGAGCCCTTCTGGAAGGTGAAGGTCCCCTCGTTGTTCTGCGAGTCGCTGAACACGTCGGCGTCGGCGAGCTCGAGGCGGATCGTGTAGGTGCCGTCGGGCACCACGCTGCCGGACCGGTCGGTCAGGTTCCAGGTCGCGGTGCGCGTGCCGTGGCTGTAGAAGGTGGCCCCGGTCACCGCGTCGACCGTGTCGCCGCCGGAGGCCGAGTTCCAGTCGAGCAGATAGCGCCGGCGCGTCTGCGCCCAGCGCGCGAGCGTCTTGACGTAGCTGCCGCTCGAGGACTGGATCCAGACGGCGACGATGTTCCGCGGGTAGTAGTTGCCGGTAGCAGACGTCGTGTCGAAGGTGACCGTCATGCTTCCGTCGGCGCGGGCAGACAGGGGCCACACGAGCAGTACGGACAGCACCAGCAATACTCCAAGCCAGTTTCGCACGATGGACCCCTCAGTCTGGGCGCACTATGGTCAAAAGGAGAGGCCCTGTCTAGGCCCCCCTCCGGGCGAGATCCTTTTCGCCGTATTTTCAGGCTATTACCTCTCCACGGGACCCACGCCCGTAGAGCGAGCGCGAGCCGCCCGCCGCCTCGAGCCTGTGAGCGGCCACACGTGAGTGGCCACACGGCCGCCTCCCGTGCCGCGCCCTAGGATTCGGCTCGTATGTCCCTGACCGACTCCATCCCGAACAACGTCGACCTGGCCTCCGACCGCAAGCTCCTGCGTGCGCTCGAGAAGTGGCAGCCCAACTTCCTGGCCTGGTGGCGCGACATGGGGCCCGAGGGCTTCCAGGAAGACGACGTCTGGCTGCGCACCGCCGTGAGCGTGGATGCGAGTGGTTGGGCACACTACGAGTACGTGCGCATGCCCGAGTACCGCTGGGGCATCTTCCTGACGCCGCGCAAGGGCGAACGCACGATCGGCTTCGGCGACAACGCGTCGAGCCGGGCGTGGGAGGAGGTGCCCGGCGAGCTGCGCGGGATCCTCAGGCGCATCATCGTCACCCAGGCCGACACCGAGCCCGCCAGCGTCGAGCAGCAGCGCCAGCTCGGCAAGACGGCGCCGTCGCTCTACGACCTGCGCAACCTCTTCCAGGTGAACGTGGAGGAAGGGCGGCACCTGTGGGCCATGGTCCACCTGCTCCACCAGTACTTCGGCCGCGACGGTCGCGAAGAGGCCGAAGCGCTGCTCGAGCGGCGCAGCGGCGACGCCGACAAGCCGCGCATCCTGAGCACCTTCAACGAGAAGACCGACGACTGGCTGTCGTTCTTCATGTTCACGATGTTCACCGACCGGGACGGCAAGTATCAGCTCTCGGCCCTGTCGGAGTCGGGCTTCGATCCGCTCTCGCGGGCCACCCAGTTCATGTTGACCGAGGAGGCGTTCCACCTCTCGGTCGGCGAGTACGGCATCGATCGGATCGTCCGACGCGCCGCCGAGGCCATGCGCAAGGACCCGAACGGGGACGCGCGCGCGCAGGGCGTCATCGACCTCGGCACGATCCAGAAGTACATCAACTTCTGGTTCTCGAGCGCCGTCGAGCTCTTCGGCGGCGAGGTCAGCTCGAACGCGGCCGACTACTTCGCCACGGGCCTCAAGGGGCGCCACCACGAGCAGAAGAAGTACGCGCAGCACCAGGCCATGGACGAGAGCTACAAGGTGCCGGTGCTCGAGAACGACGTGCTGACCGAGCGCGAGGTCCCGCTGCGCAACGCGATGAACGAGGTGTTGCGCGACGAGTACGTCGAGGACTGCGAGCGCGCCTGCCGTCGCTGGAACGCCTCCATCGCCGAGACGGGAGTCGACTTCGAGCTGCGCATCCCGAGCCGGCGCTTCAACCGCTCCATGGGCATGTACGCGGGCCACGCCTTCGACCTCGAAGGCAGCCCCATCACCGAGGAGCAGTTCGAGGCGAAGCGCGGCGCGTGGCTGCCCACCCTGGAGGACCGGGCCTACGTGCGCTCGCTGATGAAGCCGGTCTACGAGCCCGGCAAGTTCGCGAGCTGGATCGCGCCGCCCAGCAAGGGCGTCAAGGGCAAGCCGGTCGACTACGAGTACGTGCGCTTCCACGCCGCGCACTGACCCAGCGCCCAGGAACGACGATCCGAGCCGGTGAGCCGCGCCCGGACTACAGGGTGACGTAGAAGAAGTTGAGGCACATCTCGTCGGATGTGCCGTTGCCCCAGGTGACGACGTCGCTGCGGCTCGTCGTGTCGTAGCCGCAGGTGAGGCGGAGGCCGTCGCTCATCGGGAACCGCAAGGGCGTGTCGTACCAGTAGAAGCGCTGCCAGTTGAAGTCCCACCGCTCCACGTCGAGCATGCACGCGCTGCTGCCGTCCGCCGCCAGGTCCTCCACCTTCAGCGTGCGGCCGAGGGTGTGCATGTGCGGGAAGACGCCCCACACCTTGACCGGCACCGGCAGCGAGGGGTGCTCCACCGTGCTCACCTCCTCGTAGCTCTGGCGCGGCTGTAGCACCATGGCGAGGTCGGCGATGGGGGCGACGATGCCCTCGTGCGCGACGGTTGGCACGAGCTTCAGGTCCATGTGCGTGCCGCTGTCGATGCCCGGACCGTTCGCCAGGTTGTAGTGGATCTGGAAGATGGCGCGATGGCCGGCGTTCAGCTTGACGCCGGTGCCTTCCGGGTAGCGTGTGGCTGGCGTCCCGGGAGCCCAGCCGCCGATGAAGCGCGAGTTGTCGATGCGCGAGTCGCCGAAGCACGCGTAGCCGGGCTTGTCGTCCTCGGCGAGCAGGGCGTCAGCCTGCGCCTCCCCCGCGTCGTCGTCGATGGAGTAGAGGATGGCGTGGTGGACCATCCTGGCGTTGCCGGGAACGACCTGATAGCCGGTGAGGTACATGTCGGTGGTGTTGCCCGGGTCGACCACGAAGCAGCGGTAGTCGTCGCTCAGGGTCGGGTCGGGCTCGAAGGTGCCGACGTTCACCGTCGTGGTCTTGTCGGCGAGATTGTCGACAGGCGGCGGCGGGGGCGGCGCGTCGGCCGGGTCGCCCTCGAGGGCACCTCCCTCGACCCACGCGTCGATGGTCGCGATCTGCGCGTCGCTGAGCCAGCGCGCGTCCCGGAAGGTGTTGCACGAGCCGCTGTTGTTCGCGGCGAAGGGCGGCATCTTGCGCGTGTCCACGTCGATGCGGATGCGGGTGGCCTGGAGGCGCGCCGAATCGTAGCTCAGGAGGGAGAAGGGGGCGATGCCGCTGCCGTCGTGGCAGCCGACGCAGTACTGCATCGCGATCGGAGCCACGTCCTTGTTCCACGTGGGCGGGCCGCTGTCCGCGCTGCCGCCGTTGCTGCAGCCTGACACCGCCCACAGGAGAGCCACGCTCGCAGCACAGCGAACCAACCACGACAGGCGGTCCCGCGTCATCCCGTCACCTCCACGACCGCATCCTAGCATGCGCCCTTCGTGCCGCCCGTGCCCAGCGCCGCGGGTCTTGTCACGCCGCCCAAAGGCGGTAGCGTGGTCGGATGGATCGGTTCGTCTTCGCCGGTGCGCTCGCCGTGGCGCTTTCGCTCACCACCGCCGGCGTCGCGCGTGCCCACGGCCGTCTGCCCGCCACCGGCCAGATCGTGTTCAGCCCCACGGATCCGAACGTGATTGCCGTGCGGGCGACCTTCGGCATGCTGATCTCGCGGGATGGGGGCGCGACCTGGCGCTGGATCTGCCTCGACGTCTACCGCGCCGACCTCGAGGAGGACCCCTCGGTGGTCCTGTTCGACGACGGCTCCATCGGCGCCTCGATGCTCGTCGGGCTCGCCCACGGGACCGACGGCGGATGCACGTGGGGCTTTCCGTCGAGCGATCTCGACGGTGTCGTCGTCGCGGACCTGAAGGCCAACCCGAGCGACGCCGCCTCCGCCTTCGCGGTCACATCGTCGGGCACCACCTCGAACCGGGTCTATCGAACCGACGACGACGGTCAGACCTGGACGCCGACCAGCGATCCGATCGATCCCATCCTCTTCGAGACCATGGCGGTGGCGCCCTCCGACGCGAGCCGCATCTACCTGACGGGCGCCTACCCGTCGGACGCGACCCACCCGCGCCGGCCCTTCGTCTACCGCTCCGAGGACGGCGGCGCGACGTGGCAGCCCTTCGCCTTCATGCTCGCCAACGCGACCGCGAACGTCTACCTGCTCGGTGTCGATCCCCAGGACCCCGACCGGCTCTTCGTCAAGGAGTGGAGCGACTCGGCGCCCGGTCGCGTGCTGCGCAGCGGCGACGGCGGCCAGACGTTCACCGAGGTGCTGTCGATGCTCCCCGACACCCAGGGCTTTGCCTGGTCTCCCGATGGAGAGACCGTCTGGGTGAGCAGCGTCCAGAACGGCGGCCTCTGGCGCTCGACGGACGGTGGGATGACGTTCGAGGAGGAGCGCGACGACGTGAACCTCGCCTGCCTGACGCTTCACGCCGGCGCGCTCTGGGCCTGCGGTAACAACTTCAGCGACGGCTTCGCCGTGGGCAGATCGATGGACGGCGGCTCGACCTTCGAGCCGATGCTGGTGTTGGACCAGGTCGCGGGACTCATCGATTGCCCCGCGAGCTCCGATACCGCGACCACCTGCGAGCCGGCCCTCGCCGACCTGGTGAGCGACCTCCATCTCGACGCCGGCATCCTGGAGACGCCGCCAGCAAGCACCGGCGGCGGGACCGGCGGCGGTGGATGTGGATGCAGCGCGGCGGGCACCGGCGCGCACCACTCCGCGCCGGGTCTGCTCGCATGCCTGGTCCTCGCCGGGGTGCTCCGTCTGCGCCGCCGGGCGCGTGCGACGCGAGGCGGAGCAAATAGTAAAGCGAATGCTTGAGTGTTGTCCGCCCGGGCGCAGGCGCATCGGGGGTGCTCGCCCAGCGGTCGTGATCGTGGTCGCCTACGAGGTCACTCGGGACGTGGCTCGCGCTCGTGCGTGCCGAAGGTGTGGGTGACGCCGAGCGTCCACACTTGCTCGTCGAATCCGCCGAGCAGGATGGGAAGCTCGGAGCCCGGCTTGTCGACGTCGCCGCGGTCGAGGACGTCGAAGCGCGCATAGAAGTCCCAATCGCGCACGTAGGAGACGGTCCCGCCGATGTGGAAGTTGGCGCGGACCTGCGGCTCGAGGGCGGCGGGTTGGGGGAGGCTCGGCCAGGGAATCGAGCCCTCGGCGTAGATGGGGAAATAGAGGTCGGTGCCGAGCCAACCCGCGACCTCTCCGCCGGGCGCATGGAAGTTGATCTCCCAGTGGGCGGCGAGCTCCGTGAGCCACGAGGTCTGCTTCGGGGCGACCTGGAAGAAGAGAAACGTGCCCGTCGCACCGATGCCAGCGCTCATGGTGATGGTCCGATCGATGTTGGCGCGCGCCTCTAGGGAGAGCGACGTCGCATTGGCGTAGCCGAGTTGGTCGACCATCGGAACGACGTCGGTCTGCGCGGCCAGGGCGAGCCACGGGACGAGCGCCACGCGCAGCGAGAGGTTCGCCCCTTGCCAAGGCAGCACGTCGACGAACTGGGGCTTCTTCGGAGCGAGCGAGGTGCCGACCGCGACCTCCACACGCCCGAAGGAGTGGCGGAGCTCGGCGTCGAAGAGGACGGCGTCGCTGAACCGGAGCGCGTGCGTGGCGCCAAGCACCGTCGGGGCATCCGGGCTCGTGAGGAACGAAAGCTCGCCGGTGACGGGGGTCCAGCCCTTGGGGAGCACGATCGTGTTCGTGGCGTACTCGCGGGCCGTCCCATACGTCTGCATCTCGGCCGGGCTCCCCACCAAGGGTCCGCGCACGTCGATGCTCTGCGCCTCTACGCGGGCTGCAGACGATCCGATCGCGAACAGCGCGCTGAGGAGCGCCCACGCGGTGAGACGACGCGACATGGAGACCTCCCTTTCGCCCGCAAGGCGGCACGAACGCAGCCGGCGGCGCGCCGGTACGCAACGTCCGTGCCGTCCACGGGGTCGTCGCGTCCTCTTGCGGTTCCTGGCCTGTGAGGCCCCTCGGGAGTGTGCCTGTGCACGGTACTCCACGGCCCGCCACGTGACCGCGCGTTCACACAGCGTCTGGGGCGGCGCGCCCAGGGTCGGCGCGCGCGGCCGCGGGCGGTCAACATTTAGATGGAGTACATGCGACGCTGTGCCGAATCCGAGTGGCCATGACGGGTGCGGGCGGGCAGGGGCGGCCGCGTCATGCTCCGCGAGCACGGGCTCGGCAGTGCGCTTGACCCAGCCTGCCGCGGGGCTTGACGCGGGCGCGGGTTCGCGCTCCGCTCGCGTCATGCATCGGGCTCTCGTCGCGGTCGCCGTCGTCGGGTTGTGCAGCGCGGGGGTCGTCGCGGGCGGGTGCAAGGCCTCGCGGGCAGTGGCCGACACCCACGCGCGAACGCAACCGTCGCGCACCCACGCGCATGCGGCCGCGCACGCCGAGACGGTCCGCATCGCCCTGCCTGGCGGGCAAGAGGGCACCGGCTTCGACGACCTCGGCTTCTCGGCGGCGATCGGCAAAGTGCTCGCGCCGGCGGGCGGCACGGGGAACCTGGACTTGGTGGACCCGACGACCTCCGCGGTCACGCCCATTTCGGGCTTCTCGGTCGAGCCCTGGCACGGCGGCCACAACGACGGTGTGACCTCGGTCGCGGCGCACGGGGGCACGCTCTACGCCACCGACCGCACGACGCAGACGCTACGGGTGGTCGATGCGGCGCAGCGCACGATCGTGGCCTCGGTCGGCCTCGCCGCCGGCCCCGATTACGTGCGCTTCGTGAAGGCGACGAACGAGCTGTGGATCACGGAGCCGCCCGGCCATCAGATCGAGGTGCTCGCCCTCGGCAACGGCGCGGCACCGCCCGCTCCCACCGGCACCATCGCGATGCCCGTCGGCCCCGAATCGCTCGTCGTCGACGAGGCCCATGGGCGAGCCTACGCGAACACGTGGACCGACAGCACGATGGCGATCGACCTGCACACGCGGCAGATCGTCGCTCAGTGGCCCAACGGCTGCCGGCGGTCGCGGGGCCTCGCCCTCGACGAAGCACGGGGTTTTGTGATGGTGGCGTGCGGCGAGGGGGCGGTTTCGGTGCTCGACGTCCGGAGCGGCGCCGTGCTCGGCCACGCGCAAGCGGCGGGGGTCGGCGTCGACATCATCGCCTTCGCGCCGAGCACACACCACCTGTGGGCCCCGAGCGTCCGCGCCGAAGAGACGACAGTCTTCGCGGTGGGCGATCACGGCGCGCTGCGCGTCGTGGGGGCGGTGTCTTCGCCTCTAGGCGCCCATTGCGTGACCACCGACGCGCACGGACGAGGCTACGTGTGCGACCCCCGGGGCGGGCGCCTCTGGTCCATTCCCGACCCCGCCCCGTAGCCTCCCCTGGCGCCCTCGAGGGATCGGTGGCGATCACATGATCCAGAAGGGCACCGTGTTGCCCACGGTAAGGTAGAAGTCGCCCGTGGGCGTGTAGCCGGCCTCCACGTCCACGCTGGCAAACGCGTTCGCCCACATGAAGAGCTGACAGCCCACGCGCACCCCGACGTAGTGGTCATGGACCTCGGGATTCGAGAAGTATCCGTGCACCATCACCTTGTCGCCTGTCGGAATGCCCTGCGGAAGCAAGAGGAGGTGTGCCCAGAAGGCCGCGTGATTGCGCACCACACTGCCGTCCACGAGGGTGACGTTGTAGTAGTAGATGTAGCGAACGCCGGCGGCAAAGGTCCACACGAGGGGGTCCACGGTGGTCGTGCCCCCGCCCTGCTGGACGTCGAAGACACGCTCGCCCGCCATGACGCCCGCTTCGGCGATGAGGCTCTCGGAGGTGGGAAAGTCGAGGTTCCGATAGGAGGTGATTTGAAGGTCGCCGATTTGGGCTTGGTCGAGGAGGTAGGACTCGGTCGTCGTGCTGTACCACCGAAGCAGGGCGACACCGGCCAGGGCCTCGAAGTAGTCGCTCGCCGAGTCGTTCTGGGCATCCGCGTAGCCGAAGCCGTATTGGTAGAGACCGCGGATGGTGATCACGTCGAAGAGTCGCACGTCCGCCGTCGCTCCGATGCCGAAGAGCTGATACGGCGCGCGCAGTGACCAGCTCGGCCCGATCATGACCATGGGCGCCCCTCCGGACGAGCGGATGTAGGGCGGGTAGTCGGCGCGCGCTCGTCCGGTCATCACGAGGGCCACGAGCGCGAATGCTACGGCGGGCAAGATCGGGCGAGCTCGCACCATGTCGGCCTCCAGGCGGGACTGCCTCTCCCTCTCTTCACATCACCTCGCGGCCCCAGACGCCATCCCACGAGGATGTGAGGACGGGCCTGCCCGCGGCTGTTCATTCGAGCGGGACGAGCCCCGAACGAAGCGCCTCGACGACGGCCTCGGTCCGGCTCGTCACCTGGAGCTTCGCGTAGACAGCCTTGACGTGACTGCGAATTTGTATTGAGGCTCACGCCTAGAACATGGGCCGCCTCCCCGTAGGTGAGCCCGCGCGTGAACAGCTCGAGGACGTCCAGCTCACGGCGGGTCAGCTCCCCCCGACGGGCTCCCACGAGCCGCCCGGGCGCCCGGTCGGGAAGGGTCGCCGCGCCACCACCCCCGGAGCGGATGGCGGGGCGGCCGGAGACGCCCCGAGGAGGTCGGAAAGCTCCGAGGAGCTCCCCCGTGGGTGCAGATCCCTCCGAAGACAGGGAATCCGTGCCAACCGGACGAACTGAAACCGTGTCAGTGCCCACTCGCACCTCCCTCCGCCTCGAGCCAGATTACTATCTCACAGCATTTTTCCGTCATTAAGAAATTTAATCACATCATCATGCGATGGTCGTCTCCCCACCAACGCGGGTAGCGTCACCGAGATGGGGGAGGAAGGTGCATGCACACGTGTCCAGTAAGCGGATGACCGGTTGGGGGTGGCTCACTCTGGGGCTCGTGAGCGGTCTGTTCCTCTTGCCCGCGTGCGTGGTCCGGGACCCGTCGGCCAACGGCCCCGCCCCCGCGACGGCGACGGCGACGGCGTCGGCGGGAGGGGGTGCGATGTCCTCGTTCATCGTCAGCAACAACTCCGGCAGCACCATCTGCTTCGCGTACATCTCGCCGAGCTCATCCAGCTCCTGGGGGAGCGACCAGCTCGGGCCGAGAGAGGTGCTGTCTTCCGGAGCCGCCCGCACCTGGAACGTCGCCAGCGGCGCGTACGACATCAAGCTCGAGGACTGCCAACACCACGCGCTTCTCGACCGTCGCAGCGTTGCGATCACCGGGCAGGGATCGGTCCTGACGGTGCAGTGACGCCTGGGTACCCGCGGGCCCTCCGCCCGCGGGTGCAACCCTCGTCCCCCCCGTCTGTAGTCCTCGGTCGACCCGGCGACGATCGACGCGCCCCGAACGCTAGACCGTCGCGAAGGCCTCATCCGGGATCTCGAGGGGGCTCCGGTCGCCACCGGCGAGGATGCGCGCCTTGGCCGGCACCGTCGGCAAGACGCTCTGGGCGTAGTGCACAGCGGCGTGACGGCGCCCTTCGTAGAAGTGTCGGTCCGGGTGTCCCTCGGTCACGCCCCGCTGCGCCTCGAGCGCGATCATGGCGCCCTCGAGCAACAGCCAGCCGACGGCCAGCTCGCTCATCATCTCGAGGAAGGTCTCGGCTGCGAGCGGCACCTGCTCCATGCGGCCGCCCTGGTACCAGGCGAGGAACTGCATCGCCATCCCGGCGACGGCCTCGTGGGCCTTCTCGAGATGCGCGACGCTGGGCCCGAGCACCGGGTGCTCCTTGTGCTCCGCGACGAACCTCGCGATGTCGCCGAGGAACTCCTGGGCGTGCCGTCCGCCGGCCTGACCGAGCTTGCGCCCGACCAGGTCGAGCGCCTGGATCGCGTTGGTGCCCTCGTAGATGCTGAAGATCTTCGAGTCGCGGCAGGTACTGCTCGACGGGGTGGTCCTTGAGGTAGCCCGCGCCGCCGTAGACCTGGATCGCGGTCGCGCACATGCGGAAAGCCTCGTCGGAGCCGTAGGCCTTCACGAGCGGCGTGAGCAGATCGACCTGGCCCATGATGGTAGGCTGCCTGCTCGTCGTCCTGCCCCTTGAGGGCATCGGCGCGGTCCTGGTGGAAGGCGAGCTTGAGGATGAGCGAGCGGATGCCCTCGACGCGTGCCTTCATGTCGAGCAGCATCCGGCGGATGTTCGGGTGCTCGAGGATCGGCACGCGCGGCGCCTCCGGGTCCTTCCAGTTGTGGACGCTCGGCCCCTGCTTGCGTTCGCGCGCGTACTCGAGAGCGTTGAGGTACGCGGTCGAGGCGAGGGAGAGGCCCTGGATGCCCACGGCGATGCGCGCGCAGTTCATCATGTGGAACATCTGGCGACATGCCCTGATGCTCCACGGTGCCGACGAGCTCGCCGATGCAGCCGTCCTCGTCGCCGAACTGCAGCACGCAGGTCGCCGAGCCGTTGATGCCGATCTTGTGCTCGATGGAGGCGACTTGCACATCGTTCGGGTCGCCCAGGGTGCCGTCTTCGTTCGCGCGGACGCTTGCGGCACGATGAACAGCGACAGGCCCTGGTGCCGGCGGGCGCGCCTTCGATGCGCGCGAGCACCAGGTGGACGATGTTGTCGGCCAGGTCGTGGTCGCCGCCGCAGATGAAGATCTTGGTGCCGCGGATGCGGTAGGTGCCGTCGGGGTTCTTCTTCGCCGAGGTCGTGGCGGAGCCGACGTCCGAGCCCGCTTGAGGCTCGGTCAGGCACATGGTGCCGCCCCAGACGCCGTTGAACATCTGGTCGGCGTAGAGCTTCTGCTGGCGCTCGGTGCCGAACTCGGCGACGACGCTCGGCGGCGCCGTAGGCGAGACCCGGGTACATGTTGAAGGAGACGTTGGAGCCGTTGAGCATCTCCTCGACCAACACCTGCAGCGCGTGGGGCGCTCCCTGCCCGCCGAAGCGCTCCGGCGCCGCGAGCTTCCTCCAGCCGGCCTCGTAGAGCTCCTTCCACGCTTCGCTCGAAGCCCTCGGGCGTCTTGACGCGCCCGTCCTCGACGCGGCAGCCCTGCGGTCGCCGATCGCGTTGAGGGGCCCGTCACCTCCGTGACGAAGCGGTAGGTCTCCTCGAGCACGAGGCGGCACTCGTCCGGCCCCCAGTCCTCGAAGGGCGCCTTGCCGAGGAACTCCTGGATGCGGAACTGCTCGAAGAGCACGAACTGCATCTCCCTGAGGTCCGCCTTGTAACGGTTGTCGGCCGAGGCCATCCGCTCCTCCTTGAATCTGATTCAATGAGACTCTGGCGGCATTGCCGCAGCGCGTCAAGCGTTACCGAACGGGGGCTGGCGGACGGGAGGCCGGCCGTCGACGCGGGTCGGGCGGCGCTCTACATTTCGGTCGGTTTCGGTCGGCGGGGGCACGGGGGCGCCATGGGATCGCGATGGGCAGCGGAGGGCGGCGAGACGCCAGCGGAGCGCGCGCGCGCGCTGCGCAGCCAGATCCGGCACCACGACTACCGCTACTACGTCCTCGACCGGCCCGAGATCTCGGACGAGGCCTACGACGCCCTGTTCGAGGAGCTGAAGGAGCTCGAGCAGCGCCACCCCGAGCTGCGCACGACAGACTCGCCCACAGAGCGCGTGGGCGGCGCGCCTCTCGAGGCCTTCCCCGCCGTCGTGCACACGATGCCGATGCTCAGCCTCGACTCGTCGCGCGAACAGGGCGAGCTGCGCCGCTTCGACGAGCGGCTGCGCAAGGCCCTGGGCGACGACCGGGTCCGCTACCAGCTTGAGCCCAAGCTCGACGGCATGTCGATCGAGCTGGTCTACGAAGAGGGGCGGCTCGTGCGCTCGGCGACGAGGGGCGACGGCACGCGCGGCGAGGGCGTGACCGAGAACGTCAAGACCGTGCGCTCGATCCCGCTGCGTCCTGCACGGCGGGCGAGCGGCCGGTGCCGCGGCGGCTCGCGGTGCGGGGCGAGGTGATCATGCACATCGCCGACTTCGAAAGGCTCAACGAGCCGCTGATGAAGGAGGGGAAAGAGCCTTTCGCCAACCCGCGCAACGTCGCCGCCGGGATCGCTCCGCCAGCTCGACCCGAAGCTCACCGCGCAAAGTCCGCTCGACATCTACCTCTACGACATCCTCGCCGCCACTGGGGCGAGGGCGCCGCCCACCCGACCACCCAGGGGAGGCGCTCGAGGCCCTCCGCGGCTGGGGGCTGCGGGTACAGCTCGCGCCCCGGGGGCACCGTCGACGACGTCCTCGCCTACCACGCGACCTCGGCGGCGCCGCGACGACCTCGGCTTCGAGATCGACGGCGTCGTCATCAAGCTCGACGACCTGGCGGCGCGCGAAGAGTTGGGCGCCACCTCGCGCCACCCGCGCTGGGCCTTCGCCTTCAAGTTCCCGCCGCGCAAGGAGATCACCCGCATCGACGCGCATCATCGCCAGCGTCGGCCGCACCGGCGTGGTGACCCCGGTGGCGATGATGCGGCCGGTGGAGATCGGCGGCGTGACGGTGAGCCGCGCCACGCTCCACAACCGCGAAGAGGTGGCGCGCAACGACGTGCGCGAAGGCGACCGCGTGCGCGTCCAGCGGGCGGGCGATGTCATCCCGCAGGTCGTCGAGCGCATCGAGGAGGCCGGGCCGCAGCGCGGGCCGCGTTTGAGCATCCGCCGAAGACTGCCCCTCCTGCGGCACGCCGCTGCCCGAGCGCGGGCCGTTCACCGTCTGCCCCAACGCCTTCGTCTGTCCCGCCCAGCTCGCCGGCCGACTGATCCACTTGGCGCCTCGCGCGACGCCCTCGACATCGAGGGGCTGGGCGAAGAGACCGCCAGCAGTTCCTCGAGAGGGGCTCGTCCGCCACCTCCCCGACCTCTTCGATCTCAACGCCGACCAGCTCACGCCGCTCGACGGCTTCGCCGAGAAGTCGGCGCAGAACCTGGTCGATGGCATCGCCCGGGCGGCGAAGACGGAGCTTGCATCGCTTCCTCTATGGGCTGGGCATCCCCGAGGTCGGCACTAGGTCGCCCGCGACCTCGCCAGCCACTTCGGGACCTTCGATGTGATCCGCACGCCGGCGACGAGCAGCTCCAGGCGGTCAAAGGCGATCGGACCGCGCATGGCCCAGCACATCCCCGGCTTCTTCGCGGAGCCCCGCAAAACGGCATTTCTCGACCGGCTGCTCGCGCGCGTGACCATCGCGGCGCCCGAGAGAGGCGCGAAGGGCGAAGAGGGCCCGCTCGCAGGACTCACCTTCGTTTTCACCGGCGGCCTCGAGGGCTACACGCGCCACGACGCCCAGGCCCTGGTCGAAGGCCCCGGCGGCCGCGCGAGCTGCTCGGTGGGCAAGCAGACCGACTACGTCGTCGTCGGCAGCGACCCCGGCGGCAAGCTCGAAGACGCCCGTCGGCTCGGCATCACGACCCTCGACGAGGCGGCCTTCGTGACGCTCCTCCGCGACCGCGGCATCACGCGCTGACCGCGCGCCGAGCCCGGCGAGGACCGACCGCGTGCCGTCATCGTGCAGAATGGATTCGCAAAACGGATCAAGTGGTCAGGTTCCAATCCGCGTTGATCACGACGATCCATTCGGCGGTGGCGGGGTTGAACCCACCGACACTGCGCGGGTAGAGCAGGACGATGGTGTCCCTGGGCCAGCCCTTCCGCCAGATCGCCGCAGGCACGGCCGTCTGGCTCACCACGCGGAGCGCGGCATCGACCTCTGGGCTCGACAGAGCGGTCCCGTCTCGGAGGTCCCAACCACGCCCGCTGAGGGCCGGGGTCGACGGCGCCGGACAACCCGAGCCGGCTTCGCCGGGTCCCTCCAGGAGGAGGGGTAGGTGATGTCTCCCTGCCCCGCCCAGACGATGCCGCCGCCGAACACGGTCGTTCCCGTGAGCTCCGCTTACAGCCGCCACGCCCCCGAAGTCGCCCGGCGACTGATAAAAGACGTAGTCGTCGGGCGGCATCGCCTCGTTCAACATGGCGCCGGACGATCCAAACCCCGTGTCCGATTGGGCGAGGGCGCGCGCGCTCGCCTCGTCCGAGCTGCCGCCACCGGTACCGGGACAGAACACGTGATAGCCGAGGGGCACGCGCGTCGTGTAGTCGAGCCGGACCACGACGGCGCATTTGCTGGTTTCGCTGAGCACGAGCATGGATGCGAGCGCCGAGATCTGCGGATCGCACACGTTCCCCCCGTCGGCGAGCCCCCCACCGTCGCCCGGACCGATCGCACCGTCGCTCGGACCGGTGCCGCCATCGCTCCGAGGCATGCAGGTGGTCGATTGGCTGCTACAGGACAGCCCGCTGCAGCAGCTCGCGCTCGCGCAGGACAGCCCAGCGGAGGCGCACGTGCTCGAGTCCGGGCCGCCGTCCTGGTCGGCAGCGATGGGCGCGTCGCTCGCACACGCGTAGGCAAGGAAGACGAGAGACAGGGAGATCGAGCAGGCCATGTTCTTCATCGGAAATGCCCTTCCGCCCCCTGAATGCGCGTCTGCCGGCCTTGGCTTCAAGAAAAAGTCCGGCCAGCAACTGCGCCGTCTGGTATGGGGTCGCCATGGGGAGGTGGCTGGCCGCAGCTCTGGTCTGGCTCCTGAGCGTTCAGGTCGCGGCGGCGGACGGACCGGCTGCGCCAGCGGGCGCAGCAACCGCGGAGAGGGGCGTGCGGCTCGCGTGGGTTCGCGGCGAGGGCGCCGGAAGTTGTCCGAGCGCCACGGCCCTCGAGGCAGACGTGACGCGCCGCTTGGGCCGCAATCCGTTCCACGAGCCGAGCGCGCAGACCATCGAAGGAATCGTCCGTCGCACGGGCGACGGGCACTGGGTCGCCGAGCTCTACAATCGCGACGCCACAGGCGCGCTCATCGGGACGCGACGGCTCACGAGCGAGGGGGTGGATTGCGACGCGATGGCCTCTGCGACCGTGTTGGCAGTGGCCCTCGCGATCGATCCCGAAGCGGCGCTGAGGGCGGCGGGTGACGCAGGAAGCACTCGCGCCACCGCGCCCGCACGCACCGCCGCCGATCCACCACAGGACGCCGCCTCTCCCGCGCACGACGACGACGCTCTCACACACACAGCCACCGCTCCCGCGCACGACGACGACGCGCGCACGCACACAGCCACCGCTCCCACGCACGACGACGACGCTCCCGCGCGCGACGACGACGCTCCCGCGCACGACGCCACCTCGCCCGCACGCACCGCCGCGGCTCCGCCACACGACGCCACCGCTCCCGCGCACGCCGCTCTGGCCCCGGCCGCACCGGCCGCGACGTTCCCGACTGCGATTCGAGCCGGCACCCGGGCCGCCCGTGACCCGACACGCTCGCTCACGGATCCGCGTCCGAATGGGAATGAGCCTCACCTATCAGCTCGTGCCCGGGCTCGCTCCAGGCGTCGACCTCGACGTCGACGGACGGATCACCGGTCCCCTGCGTTTCATCGTCGGGATGCAGTACGTGCCCGAGCAACGGACTGCGCAGCCCACCGCCGACTTCGGCTTCGGCGTCACCGCGGCCAAGGCCGGAGCGTGTGTGATGGCCGAGAGCGCTCGCCTTTCCGGCGCGGGATGCGCCACGCTCTCCCTCGGAGCAATCCACGCCGTCGTCTACCAGCCCCGGCCCACCGCCCCCGGAG
Source organism: uncultured delta proteobacterium (assembly GCA_963830115.1). Taxonomy (GTDB): domain Bacteria; phylum Myxococcota_A; class Polyangia; order Polyangiales; family CAWHLB01; genus CAWHLB01. The sequence continues at coordinate 20,061 of CAWHLB010000018.1, read as the reverse complement.
ACCGCATCTACGGCGGGCTGAACCTCTCGGCAGAGGGGGCCGTGATCCTCGTCGGGCCCCTCTTCCTCAGCGCTACGTTCACCATGACCGTGCCCCTCACGAGGTACGCCTTCCGCGTGGAAGGGCATGATTCCGTGGAGTTCCAGGAGCCCCTCGTCGTCCCGCAGCTCGCCCTCGGGATCGGGTTGCGTTTTCCATGAAGCAAACGGCGGCCAGGGGGCATCTAGGGAGTGCCGTGTTGGACGCGGTTGCAATCACCCGCTCGGCTCCGGTGTCCTCGACCACCGTCACCGACATCTACGAAGCGCACGCCGACTTCGTCTGGGCGAGCCTCCATCGCCTGGGCGTGCGTGAAGCCGACGTGCCGGACATGACGCAGGAAGTGTTCGTCGTCGTGCACCGGCGCCTGCACACCTGGGACGAACGGACGCGCATCACGACCTGGCTCTTCGGCATCTGCATCAAGGTCGCAGCGGGCTATCGGCGGCGCGCCTGGTTCCGAAGGGAGCGGATCACCGAAACCGTGGAGGTGGGCGAGCACGCGTCGACCGACCAGGCGTTGACGCCGGAAGAGCAAGCGATCCAGTCGGACGCGCGGCGGCGCCTCCAGATCGTGCTCGATTCGCTTCCGCCGGCGAGGCGCGCAGTCTTCGTCATGTTCGAGCTCGAGGAGAAACCGTGCGCCGAGATCGCCGAACTGTTCGGCATGCCGGTGGGCACGGTGCACTCGCGACTGCACGCCGCTCGCAAGGACTTTCGGAGGGGTCTCGAGCGGCTCGAGGCGCAGGAGCGGAGGGGCCGGCGATGACCAATCCGGATCGTTGGCTCCGCGATGACGCGCTGCCGAGCGAGGTGCGAGAGCTCCTCGAAGCCGGGGCTCCGGTGCCCGAGATGGGCACCTCGGAGCGACACCGCATCGGCGCCTTCGTGTCGCGGATGGCCGCGGGCACCGCCGCTGCGTGGGTGCTGCTCAGCGCCAAGATCGTCCTGGCGGCATTGGTGGTGGGGGTGGGGGGCGCCGTGACGTGGGCGGCCATCGCGCGTCCCTCGGAGGAGCGACACGCGTCACCCGCCGCGGTCTCCGCACCGCCCACCGCCGCGCGTCACGGACGGCGCCGGAAGGAGACGACAACGCCGCCGAACGTCCCCGCGTCGCCCGCGACCGGCCCCACCACCCAAGCGCCGGCCGCACCCACCATCGGCGCGACCCGCCACGCGTCCGCCTCGCTCGCCCCCGGCGTGACCACCGCCCTACCGGTTGCGGCGAGCGCGACGGGGACCACGACCGGCTCAGTCTCCGCGCCACGCGAAGCGCGTCCGGTCGGCGGCGCGACCGCACGGGGACCGAAGAACGATCGCGGAAGCGCTGCGCCGGCCTCGTCGCCACCCGGCTCGCAACACGCGTCGGGGACAGCCGCCCCGGATGCGAGGTCGGTCGAGCCGGCAGCGCCCGCGACCGCAGGCGCCGACCGCCAGCCAACCGAAGATCCGCTCGCCTCCGAGGTCGCCATGCTCGAGCGCGCCCGCGCGCTGCTCGCCTCGCACCCCGCAGCAGCCCTGGCTGGCGCCGAGGCCCACCGCCGCCTCTACCCCGACGGCCAGCTCGCCGACGAACGCGAGCTCATCGCGGTGGAGGCCCTGAGACGGTTGGGCCGCATCGCAGAGGCCCACGCGCGAGCCCAGCGGTTGATCGATCACGATCGGAACGGGATGTACGCGCGCCGGGCCCTGCATCTCATCGACGACCTGACGCGCGCCGCTCCCGCCGACGGAGGGGCTCCGTCGAACGGACCGTGAAGGTGGACGCACCGGCGTCGATGCGCTCTCAATGCTCGTAGCGCTCGGTGACAGGCGCGCCGTCGCCGAGGGGCGCGCCCTGCATTTGCACTGCAGCACGCCGGGGGCGCGCGCGATCCTCACGGCGCGGGATCGTCGCGCGTGACGCGAAGGGGGATCGGATCGGTCACGCTGCCGGCGTACACGGACACGTGCGGGAAGGGGATCTCGATGCCTTCGGCGTCGAAGGCGCGCTTGATCTCCTCGAGGATTCGACGTCTTGAGCTCGAGGAAGCTCTCGCGGCGCGCCCAGATCGAAAACTGCAGGTCCTGGGACGAGTCCCCGAAGCCGAGGAACATGAGCAGAGGCCGGGGCTCTTCGAGGCACAAGGGGTTGTCGTCGGCCACGCGCAAGAGCACGTCGCGTACGCGGCCCACGTCCTCCTTGTAGGCGATGCCGATGGGCAGGTCGATGCGCCGGATGGGGAAGTGGGTGAGGTTGACGATCTGGCTCTTGATCAGGGTCTCGTTCGGCACGCGGACGAAGAGGTTGTCGAAGGTGCGGAGCTTGACGCTCATGAGGTCGATGGAGAGCACCTCGCCGGTCACCTCGCCCACGCGAACGACGTCGCCCACGACGAAGGGGCGCTCGCCGATCAGGAACAGGCCGCTGATCAAGTTGGACGCGGAGGTCTGGGAGGCGAAGCCGAGGGCGACGGTCAGGACGCCGGCAGCCCCGAGGAAGACGCTCAGCTTGAAGCCGAGCTGGTTCATGGCCGACACGAGCCCGAGGGCGACGATCGCCCAGAAGGTGATGCGGCGCGCGAGCATGCGGTGAGACGCTTCGGCGTGCCGCATCATCCGCCCGACCGCGGCGCCGAGGAGGCGGCCGAAGAGGAACGAGCCGAGGACGAGCGCGGTCGCCCGCACGAAGCCCGCGAGCCGAGGGTCGCCGAGGATGCGCTCTGCCTCTGCGATGAAGTGCTCCAACGCCGTCACCCCACGAGCGCGCGGAAGGCGCGCATCATCACGTTGCGGTCATGGACCCGTCGCGGCTCGGCGACGCGCTCCGCCGTGCCCGCTTCGCGCGGTGCGCCGTGGTCGATGGAGGCGCCGCAGATCTCGCCGTCGGCCTCGCGCTCGACGCGGATCGTCTCGGTCCAGAAGTCGCCGGCGCCGTCGAAAAACACCGAGAGGAAGGGCGCGGGGATGTTGACCCGCTCGATGAAGAGCGCGTCGGCCGCGCGGTTGTCGAGGGCCACTGCGGTCATGACCCGACCCGGTCGCCTGGGGACGAGGTCGAGGCGCAGGCGCGCCTTGGTGCGTGACGCGTAGCAGAGCTCGCCTTCGCGCGTGTTCGGGCCGAACCAGGTATCGGAGGGCCGGGAGGTGGGCACGTCGAGCAAGGTGTGCAGCGGCCGTCCCCACTCGACGCGACACCAAAGGGGCGTGCTCAGGTAGATCGTCGTGCGCTGCCTGGCCGCCAGGTAGAACGGCGTCTCCGGCCGGGCCACGATCGAGCGGTCGGCCGCGCTCGGGAGCACGCGCAGGTCGTCGTCGGCCGTGTCGAAGGCGAAACGCAACGTCTCGGCCCGAGGGAGCGGATCGGTCGCGTCGGTCGGGACCGAGACCTCGAGGGCGGTGTCCATGGGCTCGTCGCCGTGGGCGTGGATCAGGCGCCACTCGCCCAGCAGGTGCTCAGCGGACAAGGACATGGGCCCGAGCCGCCAGCGCCCCGCACGGCCTTCGGGGATCGTGAAGCTCCCGAACCAGCGCGGCCCCTCGGCGGGGGCGGCGGGCGCGACGTCGGTGGTGGTCGATGGGGTGGGAGCAGCCATGGGGTGGACGGCAGCATGTAGCGCACCGCGGCGCGACTTTCATCCGCTTTGCATCGCGCCACGGCGAGGGCGAGCAGCGGCCTCTCCGGGCCGGGACCGTGTGAACGCGGATGCACACGACGGACGTGAACTGCCGTGTCGCGCCCACGGACGCGCGCTAGGGTCTCGCGCGCGAACGGGGCCTGGATGGCGGCATGGCTGTTGCTTGCATGGCGCCGCACACCACGCTTTCGCGCACCGGCCCCTTCCACGGATCGAGATGTCCAACGCCCTCCTACCTTACGACCATGACGCGCATCACGCGCCACGTGGAAACGGGCCTGGCCGGTTGCGAGACACCGGCCCGCACCCGAGGGCGGCGACGTCCGTTGGCGCGATCGCCCTCGTCGCCGCGGCCGCCATCCTCCCGGCCTGCGGTGCTTCGACGCCGCACCGCGCGACGCTCGACCCGCACCCGCCGCGGTACCTCGCGCCGCGCGTCGCGCCGCCGCCCGCAGATCCGAGAGCGCAGCTCAGGCAGGCCGACGTCGTGGCGGACGTCTCGCTCCTCGTGCGCACGCTCGACGATGCCTACGGCGGGCGGAGCTTCGTCACACCCGCCACCTGGAGCGCCTTTCGCCGACGTCTCGAGGAGGTCGCGGCCGGCGATCGGAGCACGCAGGCGTTCTGCGATGCGCTCGGGAGCGCCCTCACGCGGCTCATCGAGCCCGGCCTGTATGCGTCGCTCTCGGCGGACGGGGCCCGCTGCACGCCGCGCGACGGGACGAGGGGGGGCCTCCCCTACACGGCGTCGCCCACGGGCGAGGGCATCGCGGCGCACGCGGACGCGCTCTGGGCGATGCGCCGCGAGGGAGGATCCGTCGTCGTGCTGGGCATCCGCCGGTTCGAGCCTAGAAGCGCTCCGGGCTGGGCGGGTTTCAACCGGGCCGTCGACGAGGCGGTCCACGCGCCCGCCTTCGTCATCGACCTGCGTGGCGCAGGCGGCGACGACCTGGCCGCAGTCGTTCCGATGCTCTCGGCCCTGACCGGCGTCACGCCGCTCCACCCGCTCGCCGCAATCCGTCGCGCGTCCGGCCCGACCGCCGACGCGCTGCGCAGCTCCATGCCCACGCCGGCACCGCCGCTGCCTCCCTCGTGGCAGGCGCTCGTCGGCCCCGAAGGCGCGACGACCCCCGCGCCGGCGCGCCTGATGACGGTGTTGGTCGGCGAGGGCTGTGGCGAGGCGTGCGAGCTCACGGCGCGCGTCCTTCACGCGTACGGGGGTGCGACGGTCGTCGGCACCGTCGACACCCCGCACCGGATGCCCGTCGGCGAGCCCGGCCTGCTCGTGCTTCCGCGCTCCCACCTCCGGGTGCACGTGCCGACGTCGGCCGTGGTGCTCAACCCGCGCGTCGCACGGGTGACCGGCGATCGCGATTACTGGTTCGACCGGCACGGCTTCGGCGCAACGTCGCCGTCGACGGACGCGCTGCCGGGCGTCGTGCGCAGCCTCACGGAACGCCTCGATGCACGCGACCGCGTCGCGCGCTTCCTCGCCTCGCCGCCGCCGCCCTGCGCGACGCTCTCGCCCGTGGCACGCCCGGACCAGCTCGACGCGACCGCCCGCGCGCGCGTGCGGGGGCCCTGGGAGCCGCGAGAGCCCCAGGTGATCTCCGCCAAGGTCGACCTGCCCGCCGCGGAGGCGCACGCCTGGGTCGTCGGCTGTCCGGGCGTGCAGGCGAACAGCGCCCTAGGCGAGGGCCCGGCAATCGTCTTCGTGTCCGTGCGCTCCTTCGAGGCGCTCTCGCGTCTCGCGCAGGCCGAGGTCGTCGAATACGTAGAGATCGAGCCCCAACCCCAGGTCGATGTAAACGTGCGGTGAGCCGCCCCGCGCCCTCGCGGCGCAGGCGCACGAGGCACCGACGCTGCCCCCCCGCGCGGCAAGCGCCGATCGCCCCCCGGTGGACGCGGCAGCCGATTCGCCGTACCTCTTCGGGCCATGCGCATCGAACGGCACCTCGAGGAGCTGGCCGCCCGGACGATCCGGGAGGCGCTCGGGCTCGAGGAGGACGCGCCGGCGCTCTTGCGCTCGACGCAGGACGCGAAGCACGGCGACTACCAGATCAACGCGGCGATGCCCCTCGCCAAGCAGCTCGAGAGGCCCCCGCGTGAGATCGGTACCGCCATCGCCGAGGCGATGGGCGCCCATCCGGAGATCGCCTCGGCCGAGGTGGCGGGACCCGGCTTCGTCAACCTGCGCCTCGACGACGGCTTCGTCGCCGCCCAGCTCGCCGCGGCCCTCGCCGACGCGGCCCAGGACGGCGTCCCACCCGTCGACCGCCCCGAGAAGATCATCGTCGACTTCTCGGCGCCGAACATCGCCAAGCAGATGCACGTCGGCCACCTGCGCTCGACGATCCTCGGCGACGCCATCGCGCGCCTGCTCGTCTTCGTGGGCCACGACGTCGTGCGCGACAACCACATCGGCGACTGGGGCACCCAGTTCGGCCTGCTCATCGTGGGCATGGACGAGTGGGGCTCGGACGAGGTGCTGCGACTCGAGCCCATCGACGAGCTCGAGCGCGTCTACAAGCTGGCGAGCGCGCGGGCCAAGGAGGACGAGGCCTTCGCCGAGAGCGCGCGAAAGGCGCTGGCCCGGCTCCAGTCGGGCGACCCGGAGAGCCTCGACATGTGGAAGCGCTTCGTCGCCGCCACGCGCCACACCCTCGAAACAGCCTACGCGCGGCTCGACGTGCGCTTCGACGAGTGGCTCGGCGAGAGCGCCTACCACGAGATGCTGCCAGGGGTGATCGAGGAGCTGCGCGAGCGCGGGATCGCACGCGAGGACCAGGGCGCCCTGTGCGTGTTCTTCAACGAGCTCGCGGACGCGCCGGCCGACCTGAAGAAGCTCGAGGCGCCCTTCATCGTGCGCAAGCGGGACGGGGCGTTCCTCTACTCGACGACCGACATCGCCACAGTGCTCTACCGGCGCGACCACTTCCACGCCGACCGGGCGGTCTACGTCGTGGGCACGCCCCAGACGCTCCACTTCCGGCAACTCTTCGCGGTCGCCCGCATGCTCGGCATCGAGATGCGCCTCGACCACGTCGCCTTCGGCAGCGTCCTCGGCCCGGACGGCAAGCCCTTGAAGACGCGCGCCGGCGACACCATCAAGCTCGCGGCGCTCCTCGACGAGGCCGAGGAGCGTGCTGGCGAGCGCATCCGCGAGCAGGGTCTCGACATCCCCGAAGGGGAGATCGCCAGCGTGGCCCACGCCGTCGGCATCGGGGCGGTCAAGTACGCCGACCTGCGCCAGAACCGTATGAGCGATTATATCTTCGACTGGGACAAGCTGATCTCGTTCCAGGGCAACGCCGGGCCCTACCTGCAGTACGCCTACGCGCGCATCCAGTCGATCTTCCGCAAGGGCGAGGTGGATCCGAAGAATCTCGATGGCAGGGCGATCACGCTCGGTGCGCCGGCCGAGGCCGCCCTCGCCCGCCAGCTCCTCAAGCTCGGCGACGTGGCCCACGCAGCGGCCGAGACCTACCAGCCGCACCTGGTGTGCGATCACCTCTACAGCCTCTCGCGCGCGTTCAGCACCTTCTACGAGGGCTGTCCGGTGCTCAAGGCCGAGCCTGACGTGCGCGCGAGCCGCCTCGCCCTGTCGGCCCTGACCGCGCGCCAGCTCCGCCGCGGCCTCGCCCTCCTCGGCATCGACGTGGTCGAGCGGATGTAATGCACGGCACCGTCGTCACCACGCGCCTGTCGAGCCGCCTGCTCCGGGGCAACGTCCTCGGCGATCCCGCCGACCGCGACGTGCTCGTCTACCTTCCGCCAGGCTACGACGAGGGCGCGCGCCGCTACCCGACCGTCATGATGCTCCCGGGCTACGCGAGCACGCACCGTTCGATCGTCCGCTTCAATCCCTGGCGACCGAACCCGGTCGAGCGCTTCGACGCCCTGGTCGCGGCCGGCACCTCCGCGCCCGCTCTGCTCGTCTTGCCCGACGCCATGACACGCTGGGGCGGCAGCCAGTTCCTCGACTCGCCCGCGACCGGCGCCTACCAGAGTTACCTCGCCGACGAGGTCATCCCCCACGTGGACGCGACCTTCCGCACCGTCCCGCGGGCCGAGGGGCGCGCCGTGGTCGGCACCTCCTCGGGCGGCTTCGGCGCCCTGCGTCTCGTGATGGATCGGCCGGGCCTCTTCGCCGCGGCGGGCAGCCACGCGGGCGACGCGGCCTTCGAGGTCAGCATGCGACCCATGCTCACGACGGCCGCCATCGCCTTCGATCGCGCCGGGAGCCCTTCGGCCTTCGCCGAACGGATCGGCGAGACGGGTCCCCTGGGCGCCACCGACTTCGACGGCATCTTCGTGCTCGCAGCGGCGGCGGCCTACTCGCCCGCTCCGGATGCGCCGCCGCCCCACCTCGAGCTGCCCTTCGACCCGGCCACCGCCGAGCTTCGCCCCGACGTCTGGACCCGTTGGCTCGCCCACGACCCGCTGCGCCGCGTCGACACGTCGGCCGACGCACTGCGCGCCCTGCGCCTCGTCCACATCGATGCGGGCGACCGGGACGAGCACGGTCTGCACTTCGCGGCGCGCCTGCTCGCCACCGCCCTCGGCCGCATCGGCGCGACGGTCGTGCACGAGGAGTTCGAAGGCGGCCACCGAGGCACGGGCCATCGCTACGCGATCTCCCTGCCGCGCCTCGTCGGTGTGCTCGAAGCGGCCTGACGGCGCCTGCGCGACGGTGCGGGCGGAACAATCGCGGTTCTGCCCTTGGGGACGGGCCCCGCTTCGCCTATGATACGGCCGCCGCCGGCGCGAGGCGGACCTCGAGGGGAGCCGATGGCAAGTACGAAGTCAGCGAAGACAGCGACATCGAACAAGACCTCGTCCGCCAAGTCTCCGGCGACGAAGGCGACGAAGGCGCGACCCAAGGCCGCCCGCTCGGGCAGTGCCGCCACCATCGCCGAGGCCCTGCTCACCGACGAGGCGGCCGCAGCCAAGATCGCCGAGTACGGCAGCCTCCTGGTCGATGCCCCCGGGACCACCCAGACCCAGGCAGCGCGCGTCATCGACGAGATCGGCAAGCGCAAGCCCGAGCTGATCGTCGCCCTCGTCGACAAGCTCGTCACGTCCCTGACCGCCGACCACAAGCGTGTCGTCCAGACCGCCGCCGACGCCCTACCCGCGGTCGCGCGCGTCGCTCCCGCCCGCGTGGCCCGTCACCTCGAGCGCCTCAAGGGCTCCTTCGGCGCGGCCAGCGACGTGGGCAAGGACGGCCTGGTCCGCACCTTCACCACACTCTGCTCGGCATCGGTCGCCTATCAGAAGCGTCTCGAGCCCGTGCTCACCCGCGCCCTCGGCGAGGCGGACGGCAAGACGCTCTTGCGCTGGACCGAGATCGTGCTGCCGGCCCTCAAGGGCGAGCCCCACGCGCGCGCCCGCGCCGTCGTCGAACGGCGCCTGAACGACGCCGACGACGTGCCGCGCCCTGTCGCGCAGCGCATCGCCGACTTCCTCGGCATCAAGCTCCGACCCGCCATGCGCTGAGCGCAGACCGACCGGAGAGATACTTCGGCGTTTCGCAAGGTCGGGCCGAGGACGCGAGTTGGCCTCGGGCCCAACGTGGACACGCATGGGCGGCCCCATCTTGCATCTGCTGCTCCTCTTCATCGCGGGCCTCTTCGCGGGCTTCGTCAATGCCATGGCGGGCGCGGGCTCCCTCCTCACGCTGCCCGCGCTCATCTTCACCGGCCTCGGAGCGACGGCCGCCAACGCCACCAACCGCATCGCCGTCCTCTTCACGGGTCTGAGCGCCATGACGGCCTACCGGCGCGGCGGCTTGCGCGTCGGAAGGCTCGTCCTCTGGTTGCTCCTGCCGACCATCGTCGGTGCCGTCGGTGGGGCCTTCGTCGCGAGCCTGCTCGACAACGGCGGGACGCGCATCGCCATCGCCATCGCGATGGTCGTCTTCCTCTCACTCTCCCTCGTCCCGCGCCGCAAGCCGACCGGCGAGCCGGACGCGCCGTCGGGGCCCCCCGCATTCCACTGGGCGATGGTGCCCGCCTTCGTCGCCATCGGATTCTACGGCGGTTTCCTGCAAGCCGGCGTGGGCATCCTCATCCTGCTCTACCTCTCCTTCGTGCATCGGACCGACCTGGTTGCCGCCAACGCGGTCAAGGTGGCCGTGGTCGCCGCGCTGACGGTGCCGGCCCTCGGGGTCTTCGCGCTGCGCGGTGTGCACATCGATCTCGTGCGCGGGCTGGTCCTCGCGTCGGCCACTTCGAATCGGCAGCATCATCGGTGCCCGCACGACCCTCCGAGGCGGGAGCCGCCTGGTCCGCATCGCCATGGTGGTGGCGGTCCTCGCGAGCTGCGCGAAGCTCGCCTGGGACACCTTCGCGGGGTGAGCCCGGGGGCCCGGACGGGTCAGACTGGCCAACGGGGCCGAATTCCGCTATTTGCAGCGAGTCATGATGCGCATCGCCACGCTGCAAGCGGTGGGGCTTCTCGCGGCGGCCCTGACGGCGGGATGCGGGGGGGCCACAAGCTCCGCGGCGGCCCCGCCTGCCTCTTCCGGGTCGGCGAGCGGGGGGCCCCATGGCTGGCCCGCCGCCCTGCTCACCTCGGAAGGGACCGGCCCTGCCCTCTACCTGGGGCCGGCCGCCGACGACCCGCCCATGGGCTATATCTCGGCCGACGTCGTCGTGAAGGTCCACGGCCAGCCCCAGGGCGATCGGGTGCCGGTGGTGATCGAGGGGCCGCTCAAGACGCGCGGCTGGATGTCCATGTCCCGCCTCGCCGCCCGCGTGCAGGAGCGTGGCCGGGCTCGCGGCGCCCCCGTGTACCTGGGGCCGAACGACGTGGTCGGGGTGCTCGGCCAGTCGTCGCCCGGGCTCCTTCGCGTCGAGGTCAAGCCCTGGCTCGGCCGCGCGGGCGCCATGTCCATCGGCCCCTTCGTGGGCGAGTACCCGGCGGACCGTCTCGGTGTGCAGCATCCGCCGAGCACGGCCGAAGGCCCGACGCCCGGAGAGGCCGAGCAGGCTCCCCGCCGGCCAGGAGGTCCCCGTCTACGATCGACCGGGGGGCCGCGTGGTCGCGACCCTGCCGGCCCTCGACCCGCCCCTGAACCTCGTCGTGCTGATCCACCAGGGCGACTGGAAGGGCGTGCGCGTGGGGGTCGGTCCCTACCTGGTCGGCTTCGTGAACGTGGCCCTGACACCGGGCCAGGTCCCCCACGGCGGCGCCCTGTCGGGCGGCTCCCATGCCGGTCCCGGCGAGGTGCCCGAGCGGCTGCGCGCCGACAACGACAAGCCCCTGTGGCGCCTGCCGGCGGGCACGCGCATCCGCTTCAACGGCGTGACCACCGCGATCCTGGAGCAGCCGGGCTTCGCCCGTGAGCTGCATCGCTACAACCGCTACCACCAGGTCGACGTCTTCGCGGCCGTCGACGACCAGGTCGCCGTGCGCGGCATGGTGCGGTTCGAGGACCTGCAGCCCTACCAGGGTGGCAGCACCGCGCCGGGCGCGACGGCGCCGGCCGGAACTGCCCCGATGACGGGCGCAGCGACGATGCCCGTTCCGGGCGCAACCGCACCGGCCGCCCCTTCGACTCCGGCTCCGCCGCCCGCCCCGACGGCACCCTGAAGCGCCTCGCCCGCGAACGCCGCTGGAGGCGCTGCAGCGTTGGTTGACCAGTTGAGGTAGAATTGCGGGCTCGATGCGAACCCGTCTCCTGCCGGTCGTTGCCGTCATGGTCGCCACCGCATGCAGCGTGCAGCGCAGCGGGCTCGCACCTGCGGAGCGGCGCGACGGCGGACAGGAGGACGCCGCAGCCGACGCCACGGACGAGGGATCACCACCTGACGTCTGCAGGGACCGGGATCGGGATGGGTACTGCGCGGGTGCCGACTGTGACGACACCCGGGCGGACGTGCACCCGGACGCGGTGGAGAGCTGCTCGGAGCCGGGCGACGAGGACTGCGACGGGGCCATCGACGAAGGCTGCGCGTGGAACTTTGGCCGCCCCTCCCCGCTCGTGCGCCTCCACGTGTCCACCGACGCTCACCTCTCTCCGGCCCTGTCGGCCGATGGTTTGCGGCTCTATTTCGTCGTGAAAGCCACGGACGGCACGAGCCACCTCTGGGCGGCATCCCGCCTCACCCTAGAAGCGCACTTCAACTCCATCGTCCCCGTCCAGGGCGAGGATTTCGGGAGCTACGACATCGGGGCCATCGCCCTGTCTCCGGACGAGCGCGAGCTCTTCGCCAGCGCCACGCCCCACGGGAGCGGCCGACCGACCGCGATCTACCGGGCGACGCGCGCGCAGCCCACCAGCCGCTTCGGCGCCCTCGCGCTGGTCAGCGGGATCACGAGCAGCGCGGGAAGCGACACCGCACCCTACCTCTCCCACGACGGCAGCGAGCTGCTCTTCACCTCCACCCGCGTCGGTGCACCCCGCATCTTCCGCGCCTTGCGCCCGACCCCCACCGCCTCCTTCGGGGCGGCGACCGTGCTCGATCTGCCGAGCGATGGGATCGACATGGGCGACGGCACGCCGTCCCTCACGGTCGACGACCGCACCCTCTTCTTCTCGCGCGTCGTGGCCCCGGGCGACAGCAACCTCATGATCGCGACCCGCGCCGGCCCCCACGACACGACCTTCGGCATGCCCATCGAGGCGACCGCCCTCGACGCCCCCGGCTCCGAGAACGAGTTCCCCTTCGTCTCCCAGTCGACGCAGGAGGTGTTCTTCTCCTCGTCGCGGCCCTGGTCCCCGGCCGCCATGGGCATCTGGCGCGCGCGGCTGTGCCGGGACGCGCCCTGCGACGAGCCCCTCATCGAGTGCGACGCGGGGGTACGCAGCCCTGACGGCCGTCACTGCTACACGCTCGAGACCGCACCGCTCGGGTGGGACGCGGCCGAAGGCATGTGCGCCTCCATGCACGGCACGCTGGCAACGATCCACAGCCAGGCGGAGCACGATCTGATCTGGAGCATGGACCCGACGCAGATCGCCCTGGGCGCCACCGACCGGACGAGCGAGTGCAACGTGACGATCCCCGGTTGCGTCTTCCAGTGGGTCACGGCCGAGCCCTTTCTGTGGAGCGATTGGGGGCCCGGGCAACCGGACAACGCGGGCGGGGTCGAGGACTGTGCCGAGCTGTACGCGGGCTTCGGGGGCGCCCTCAACGACTACCCCTGCAACGTTCCCCTGCCCTTCGTGTGCGAGCGCGAGTTGTGGCCCTGGTGACAAGAAGGGTGACGTGGGTCACCAAGCGGGTACCCTGTCAAAAAGGTAGGGTGGTCGGCGAACCTACATCTTGCACAACGGCGTGGGATGACTCACGTTGGTAAGTCGACGGCGGCGGGGCGAGTCGCTCCCCCCCGCGCTTCGCCCTGCCGCCGTCGCCTTTGACAGGCCGTAGCGCTGCGCGCGAACGCGCCTGGCGTGTGCAAGAGCCTCACCGATCAGCGGAACATCTGGGCCACCGGAACCACCTGCATGTGGTCCGGATGGATGCCCACGTGGTAGCCGATGATGTTCTGGTCCTCGGTGCGGATTGCCGCCGAGACGTCGGCCTGGTAGTGGATGGGCGAGGGGGCGTCGGCCGCGAGGGCCTCGGCGACTTGGGCCGCGTGGGGCGTGACGATGGCGATGCGGAGCTTGTCCGGATGGATGTGGCGGCGGATGGCGGCGTTGACCTGGTCCACCGTGAGGGCCTGCCAGGCGGTGCGAAGCCTCTCGAGCCACGGCTGGCTCTGCCCGTAGAAGACGTCGTCGAGCGCGAAGCCGAGACGGCGGGACTCGGTCTGCTCATAGAGCCCGTAGTAGCCCATCGCGAAGGTGCGCACCCGGTCGAAGTCCTGCTCGCTCATGCCGTTCTCTACGAAATCGCGCAGCTCGCGTACCGCCATGCGCACGGCGAAGTGTGCATTCACCGGTGTCACCGGGCGGAGCCACATGGAGAAGTACTGCTCACGGCGTGAGATGTTCGGCAGGGGGAAGGTGCTCCATCCGTCCTGATCGAAGTGCTCGACGTAGGCGTAGTCGCCGTAGTTGAGGCCGCGCTGCTCGCGCATCTCCTGCATGAGCTTGCCGACGAACTGGCGGTGCTGGCCGAAGTAGGCGGCGGCGAGGGTGAGGGCCGGGTAGTCGGGGTCGGCCCGCGTCACGTCGATGGGCATGCCCATGGACACGGCGATGGAGGCCGAGGAGGGCTTGTCGATGAGCAGCACCGTGGGCCCGTCCACGTCCGGCTGGGGCGGCAAGGGAAGCCGGCCGACGCAGTGATCGGACGTCATGCCCGCGACGGCCGTCTGCACCTGCTCGGCGAAGCCCTGCGGATAGCCGCCCGCGACGCCGACGGTCGCGCGCCCTCCGCACAGCACGCGCTCGCGCTGGGCGCGCACGGCCGCGAGGTCGACGGCGGCGAGGCCGCGGCTCGTGCCGAGGGCGGGATGACCGTAGGGGTGGCCCTGGTAGATCGCCGGCTTCGAGCGCCTCCTTGCCGAGCTCCTCGTCGTCGTTGCCCCGGAGCTCGAGCTCGAGCTCGCTCTGGACCTGGGAGTGGATGCGGTCGAAGTCGGTCTGGTCCATGCGCGGCCTGAGCAGCACGTCCTTCATGACGGACCAGAAGTCGTCGAGGTGATCCTTGTGGACGCGGCCGACGAGGACGGTCTCGTCGCGGCCCACGTGGGACGAGAGCTCGGCGGCCATGGGGTAGAGGCGCTGGGTGAGCTCCTTGTAGCTCATGTCCCCCGCGCCCCCTTCGGTCATGAGGCGCGCGGCCAGGTTGGTGACGCCCTCCTGGCCGGCCGGGTCCGAGGCCGAGCCCGCGTCGAACACGACGCGGATCGTCACGATGGGCGAGCTGCTCGGCATGGCCACGAGCTTCGGCGACGAGAGGGGCTCACGCCCGTCCCTGGCGGCCGCGGGAGTGGCGGCCTGGGCCCCGCCCGCCGATGCGGCCGTGGGGGCAGGCGTCGCGGGGGTCTCGGGCGGTGCCGCCGGCGCGCTCGAGCCGCAGCCACCGAGCACCAGCGCGACGACGAGGACGTGCAGTGCGGAGATCGTGGGACGGCTCATCGTGCACCTCCTCGTGCGGCGGACCCATGGGTGACGCCACCCATGTCGGCGTGCTCGACCGGCGTGGGAGTGAGCGTGACCACCGCGCGTCGCTTTTCGGTGAGATAGGCGCCCGCGACGCGCGCCACGTCGGCGGGCGTCACCTGGGCGAGGGCGTTCATGTACTCGTCGAGGGTGCCGACGGTGCCGCCGACGGCGATGAAGCGGCCGAGCAGGTCGGCCACGTCGGCCGGTGTCTCGAGCCCCATGATCATGCCGTAGCGCAGGTGAGACTGGACGGCTGCGATGCGCTCGGCGGCGACCTGCCCCGCCGCGATGCGCCCGACCTCGGCCTGGATCGCACTGACGATGGATGCCGGATCGGTCCCGGGCTTGAGCGTCGCGGACACCGAGAACAGCCCCGGGTCACGGTTGTAGTCGCCAGCCTCCGAGTCGAGCGCGAGCACCTTCTGCTGGTCGACGACGAGCTGCTGGTAGAGGGGGGACGGCTCGCTGAAGGCCAACCCGTGGATGACGTCGAGGGCCGCCGTCTCGCGGAGCGCGGCCGCCCGGTGGGCCGCATCGTGCGCGCCGCCGTCGAAGGCCGGCGTGCGCCAGGCGAGGAGGATGCGCGGCGGTGAAGTGCCTTGCCACGCGACGTCGCGGCTCTTGGGCCCGCTCGGAGGTGGCTCCTTCGGGATGTGGGGGTGGGCGCGGTGGCCGTGCCAGTGGCCGTAGTTGGCGCGCACGAGAGACAGGAGTTGATCGTGGTCGACGTCGCCCGCGACGATGACGGTGGCGTCGTCCGGCGTGTAGAAGCGATGGAAGAAGCTCCGCGAGTAGGCGAAGTAGTGGGGCATCGCCTCGACGTCGGCGAGGTAGCCCATGGTCGTGTGGCCGTAGGTGTGGTGGGCGAACGAGATCTCGCTCAGGGCCTCCCACATCTTCATGCCCGGGTCGGCGGCGTCCTTGTTGTACTCGCCGAGCACCGCGCCGGTCTCGGTGCGGAACTGCCCCTGATCGTAGTAGAGGTGCTGAAAGCGATCGGACTCGAGGTCGGCGATCTTCGCGAGGGCGCTCTTGGGCGCGGTGATGGTGAAGAGGGTGAAGTCCTGGGTCGTGTAGGCGTTGCCGTCGGCGCCGAAGCTCTGGATCGTCTGGTCGTAGACGGTGGCGGGATAGCGGTGGGTGCCACGGAACATCATGTGCTCGAACAGGTGGGCGAAGCCGGTGTGGTGCGCCTCCACCTCGTCGCGGGAGCCGACGCGCATGAGCGTGTAGTAGGCGATGATGCCGGGGCTGTTCCACGGCACCGTCACGACCGTCAGCCCGTTCGGCAGGTGGTCGACGATGGGCGGCGTGGGCAGGACGGCCTGGCCGTGATGCACGGGGGCGGCCGGCGCGCCGTGGGTCGGCCTAGTGGCCTGGGCCCCGTGGCCCGCGGGATGGGTCGCCGCCGCGGGCCCCTCCACGGCGTAGTGCGCGGCGCCGCCGCCCTGGCCATGGGCGGCGAGGGGCACGGCGACCGCGAGGACAATCGCGGCGACCAGGAAACCTCGATGAGCATCGATGCGCACGTTTTCCTCCGGGAAGGGCGGCGATGCTACCAGCGCGACGGGCGACGCGCCACGCACGGCCCGAGCCCTCGCGGGTTGGTAGGTGCGAGTGCACGCCGTCCCGGCCGACCCTCCCTTCCGACGACCGGAGCTTCTCAGGGCTCGAGGAAGCCGAGCGTTGGCTGGCTCGGGTCGCGTGGCGCGCAGACGTAGTCGGTCGGGACGTCGCCGAGCGGCGCGCCAGCGCGGGCGCAGGGGTCAGTGTGCTCGCGTGATCTGAGGGCGTGATTCTCAGGAAGGATGAGGGAGGCCGAGGCAGAGCTGTCTCGGGTCGGGTGGGGGCAGGTGGCGCAGCGCCGGCCGCAGGAGCGGGAGGCTCGGCAGCCGAGCGAGAGCGGCGGCGATGGTGAGGTGGGCGGTGGGCCGCGCGGCGGTGAGGGACAGGACGTTGTCGACAAGCGCGGTGGGCGCGAGCCAGATGTGGACCCCGTGCAGATGGAGATGGTCGGCGACGGGATCGAAGCGATGGAGCAGCTCGGGCAGGACGACCTCGAGGTAGGACTCTCGGGCGAGGTAGTGGGCGAGCTGCGCACGTCCGTCGAGGTTGCGCTCGACGCGCAGGTGCAGGCGCGAGGGTCGCGGCCCGGGGAGCTTTATGGCGACGACGAGCTGTCGCGCGGTGGGCCAGATGCCGGCGCGGAGCATGGGTCAGCCCTTGCGCCGCGAGGTCTTGTTGCGGACGGGCTTGGGGGAGACGGCCTTCGGGTGGAAGACGTCGAGGAAGAGATCCTCGTCGATCTGTCCGAGCTCGCGCTCGTAGGCGACGGTCATCAGCTCGTCGGCGAGGTTCATCATGATGCGGTAGTTGCCGGCACAGTGCTCGGCGAGGGTGGACTTGAGCTCGGTGGTCATCAGCGCCGTGTTGCCGGCGGCCTCGAGCAGGTGGTCGAGGCACGCGCTCAGCGCGTCGCGTTCGGCGTAGTCGAGATGGAGGCGGCGACGGATCCGACTGCCGAGCGGGAGCAGGTCGGGATGGCGAAAGCGCTCGGGCAGGCGCTGGTCGCCGGCGAAGACGACGCACAGGAGTTGCTCGGAGTCGAAGCTCTTGGAGGTGAGGATGCGCAGCTCGTTGAAGACCGTGGTGAGCATCTCCTGCGCCTCGTCGATGATGAGGACGGGCCGGGACATGGAGCTCTGGATGTGATCGCTCCACCGCTGGCGAAGCGCCTTGAATCCGCCCCAGCGGTTGTGGCGCTCGAGGGTCACGCCGAACAGGTCGCCGATCTCTCGGTAGAAGTCGCTGCACCGGCTCTGCGGGTGGTCGATGCAGCCGACGGACACGTCGCGCATCTGCCCGAGCCGGTGAGCGAGCAGTCGCAGGGCGACGCTCTTTCCCATGCCGGGCTCCCCGGTGACCATGACGAAGCCGCCATCGGCCACGGTGAGCGCGACCCGGCGAGCGAAGGTGTCGATCTCCGGTGCCGGCCAGAGCGCTTCGATCGGTGCGCCGGGGCGGAAGGGGTGAAAGGCGAGACCGAAGTGGGTCAGCATTTCGTGCGTGCTCATGGGTCGTCCTCCTCGATGGGCTCGGGGCCGGCGAGGTACGCCGGCGGCAATCCGGTGGCCGCGTACTCGCTCATCAGCGACTCGAGCAGCGGCGCGATCCCGCTCGACGCAGGCGGCTCGTTGCGCGGCGTGCCGGGCACGACCGGCCGCCGGCGCCCGTCCGCGTTCTTGCGCTTGTCCTGCGGGTAGAGCACCGCGAGGTGCGCGCCGCTGCGCGGGTCGACCAGGTCGACGGTCGACAGATCCCATCGCGCGTAGCGCACCTGGACGCGCTCGAGCGTCCGGTAGACCACGGGGAGCTCGAAGCGGACGCCCTCGACGGTGAGGGTGCCGTCGCTCTTGCGTTGCTTGCGGCCGCGCTGCATCCGGAAGGCGCGCCGCAGCGCCTGCGCCGTCGGCGCAGGCCGACCGACGTTCGGGGCGGTGGTGAAGACCGACAGCGGCGTCGCGCCGAGCTCGCTGTGGACCGAGCGGTTGTACTCGAGCTCGACCCAGGCCTGCGTCGCCTCGTTGAGCAGGGGCAGCGTCAGCTCACGATGGCCTTCGAGCATCGGCAAAAGCCGGCCCTCGATCTGCCCCCAGAAGCACTCCTGCTTGGCGTTCTGCTCGGGCGTGTACGGCAGGGTCGTGTGGTGCACGATGCCGAGCCGCTCGAGCCCCTCGACGAGCTCGGCGGCCGTCTCCGCGCCGCCGTTGTCGCTCAGCAGCGCCCGCGGCAGGCCTCGCTTGAGGATCCCTTGGCTGAAGCCGTGGACGAGCGTCTCGGTCGACTCGAGCATGTACCACTGCAGGTGGCAGGCGAGGCGCGACCGGTCGTCGAGGCAGCCGAACAGCCAGGGCTTGTCCCATCGGCCGGCGGAGGTCAGCACGGCGCGCGAGCCCTCGTGGAAGTCGAGGTGCCACAGGCCGTGCACGTGACGGACCTCGAAGCTGAGCATCTCCCGGGCCTCGAGCGGCTCGATCTCGTGCCTTCGACGACGGCGCTTCTTCTGCCGCCCGAGGCCGTTCGACTTCATGAAGCGGCACAGCGTCTGATAGCTCGGCAGCTCACCGAGCTCGGCGTGCTGCTCGACGAGCACGCGCAAGTTGTCGTGGTGGAGCTGGTAGCTCCATGAGGGATGCTCGGTGTGCTGGGCGCGGATCACCCCGGCGAGCGCGAGGCTCACCGACGGGTGCGTCCCGGCCCGCGCGTGCGTCTTGCGGCCGAGGGCCGCGACCGGATCGGTCGGATGGTTGCGCGCGAGGTAGTACCAGCGCTCGAGCGTCTTGACCCCGAAGCGCACCGCCTCGCCGGTCGTCGGGTGCTTGTAGGAGACCTTCGCCAAGCGCTCGAGCTCGCGGCGCAGCTCTCCGTGCTCCGGCGGGCTGGCCAAAAGCGGTCCCACCACCGAAAAGCGGAAACGACCCCAGCGCAATCGTGTGCTCTCGTCGCCGGCCATCGGGCGCACCTTCCCCTCGCGCTCCTGAGCGCCGCCTCGGCGTCTCGAGCGAGAGCCCACCCTACGTCCACGAGGGCGACGATCCCGAGCACCATCCTCTGCGTGTCGCTCGACCTCCCTCAGCTTTCACGAGCCGTCGGCGGACGGGCGCCGGCGACGAGCGCGAGGAGGCGGACGAGCCGATCACCTCGGTCGGCGCCGCCCATGCGCTCGAGCAGCGAGCCCGGCAGGGCGCCGACGTCGAGCGGTGTCGCGAGCCGCCCACGCAGCTCCGTGACGACGGCGCTGTGCGCGAAGACATCGCGCCACCACCCGAGCCACCGCGCCACGCGCCGAGCCTCCTGCCAGCGCCGCTGCGTGGCCTCGGCGACGCACGCCACGACGATCGCTATCGCCGCGTAGACCCGGCGCCCGAGAAATCGCACCGAGGGTGGCAGCGTCCGGCGGCGGCAGCCCTCCCGGGAGCAGCACAGCGCGAAGCGCCGCTCGAACAGCACCTCCACCGACTCCGGCAGCCCTCGCGGCTTCCGCGGAAAGTCCGCTCGATCGAGCCGCCCACCGCAGTACACGCAGCCGCCCCGCCGGACAGCCTCCGTCAGCTCGACATCGAGATCGTGCAGTCGCGCGAAGATCTCGTCGTCGAGCCCCATCTCGTGGGACACTTCGACCTCCTTCGTTCTGTTTCGCGACTGCGAGGGAACGCCCCTTCGGAGACTTCTCGCAAGTTTTCCGAGGGGGCGATTTTCATGAACGGCGAGGGAGATCTCGCCCCTCCCTCACCCTTCCTGAGACTCCGGCCCCGCAAACCCCTCGCCATTCGTGCGAGG
>CAWHLB010000017.1:0-27141 GCA_963830115.1 uncultured delta proteobacterium | reverse complement strand
CTGAGGCCTGGAGGGGGGGCTGGAGAGCCATGACCAAGGAGCCCGGGGCAGGAGGACGGGAGGTCGGCGTTCGCGTCTCCTTGACTTGTTATCGATGTACGATAACCTCGGTCAGTGATACGCAGCTTCGCTAACCGGCTGGCGGAGGAGCTGTTCGAAGATTGGGATGCACGCTCGGCGCGGCGCTTCCCGCCCGACCTGCGGGCCCCGCCCGCCGAAAGCTTCTCTACCTTCACGATGCGGCGGAGCTGCGCGATCTGCGCGTGCCACCGGGAAACCGGCTCGAGGCCTTGAAGGGAGACCGCGCCGGGTACCACTCGATCCGCATCAACGACCAGTGGCGTGTGGTCTTCCGCTGGGCCCATGGCGACGCGCACGATGTCGAGGTCGTCGACTACCACTGAGGGCGACATGAGCAAGCTGAGGACACCGAAGAATCCGTTCCATCCCGGAGAGATCCTGCTCGAGGAATTTCCTCCAGCCCTCCGGCATGACCCAGACCGCGTTCGCCGAGAAGATTGGGTGGACCCGCGCTCGCTTGAGCGAGCTCATCCACGGCAAGCGCGGCGTGACGGCCGACGCGGCCCTCGACCTGGCGGAGGCCCTCGGCACGTCGGCCAAGCTCTGGATGAACCTGCAAGCGACGTACGATCTGGACCGCGCCGCCAAGCGGCGAGGCAGCGCGGCCTGATCGCCTCGAGCGGTCGGAGGTGAGGAGGTTCCAGCCGCCGGGCTCGACGCCTTCTCGCCCGCAGCATGAGCCGGTGGCCGGCCGGCGGTTGAGGGGCGGACGAGCGGGCCCGGGACACGACGCATTGATGGCGCGAAGCAGGCCCACCGTAGCCGGGCAAGCAACGCATCACATGCGGCGGTGGAGAGCTCCCAGGAGGAACTCGACCGGAGGACCCCGTAGGAGCCCTCAATCTCCATATTTGCGGCCTACTCTTCCCATAACTGAGACAGCGAATCTTCCCATAACTGAGACACGAATCTTCCATAACTGGGCCGCCCCGGGATCCCGCTCCCCCGCGACCTCGTCCATCGCCCGCCGCACATGCCGCTCGGTGACCCGCGGGTCCGCACGCGTGAGGCCATCGGGCCGCTCGCCGAGGTCCCCGTCCTCGTCGGGCTCGCCCCCGTGGCGCTGTAGATCGGCGGACGTACGTTCAGGAGGCCAACTCGGAGCCACGGCGACGTGCCGCGCCCACAGGGGGAACAGGATGGACATCCACGCTCGAGCGGAGACTACGCCGTGACCACGAACGTCTACCGCGCGCATGGGAAGAACGATCCGTCCGGTGCAGCCGTGATCGAGACCCTGCAAGCGACGACTCGCCTTCGACGGGAGCGCGAGCAGGAGCGATGCCGTACCCGGACCGGCGCACCTCTTGGCCGGCTCACTGGCAGCATGCGTGCTCAAGAACGTGGAGCGATTCAGCCACATGCTTCCCTTCTCGTATCGGCATGCCGAGGTCGAGGTCGAGCTCACGCGCCAGGATCGCCCGCCGCGCATCATACGGGCCTCCTACGTGCTCGAGGCACCGGTCGCGGCCGCGCTTGCGCGGAGCTCGCCCCGGCTGCGCTTCCGCTCGAGGGAGGCGCCCGGCATGGAGTACGACTGCTCGAGATCACGCCGAGACCTCGCACGCGGCTCCTCGTCACGACCGCGTTTGGCGCGACGTCCGAGGAAGCGCTGACCCTCGCGACGCGACTTGGTGCGAACGTCCGTGTCCTGAACCCCGGCTCCGGCCGGAACTACCATCCCAAGGTCTACCTCGGTCGACGTGCCGACCGCGCCGCCGCGCTCGTAGGCTCCGTGAACCTCACGAGCGGGCTGGCGGTCAACATCGAGGCTGCGTCGCACCTGAAGCGGAGATCCAGCGACCGTCCGATCCGCGAGCTATGGGACTGGGCCGAAGCTCTCTGGCGCGACCCACGCGTCGCAGAGTGGCAGCCCGCTGTCGGCGCCAGCTGCGACGAGAGTATCGACCCGGAGCTGCTGCGCATGATCCAAGCGGCCGCACGAGAGCAACCGCGCTTCTACACCCTCGGTCCGTCACCGCGCCTGAACTACGTCGCCGAGGTCACGCCTGCCGGCCTGTATGTCGAAACCGAGCGTAGCCGAGAGCGGACCGGCGGCGCCGAAGTCATCGAGCCCTGGATGCTGAACCTGGCGTGGGAAGTGCTTCGTAGCCGGGGCGAGCTGACGAACCAGACCCTCCTGAAGGAGCTGCGCGTCCATCGCTCGAGTGCGGTGTGTGCAGTGCTGGCGCGGCGTCCCGGCGTGGAGGCGCAGCGGGGACGCGGAATCCGGCTGCGGTGGGCGGGACAGTGAGGGGCGTCGCCTCGTGAAGGGGACCGATCGCGACATGAAGGCCGGTGCCTACTGCCTCGAACGATAGCCGTTCCAGCCTGGCGAGGCCCTGGCCGACCGTGCGAAGCGGGCCGGTGGGCGCCCGGCCGCCCCTCACCGCACCAGCGCGCGCCGCAGCAGCGTCCTCTCGAGGTCCACGATCTCCCCTACCCCGCGCCACAGCTTCGCGCCGGCCGGCAGCCGCAAGTAGATGGACCTCGCCACGCCGAGGCTCCGCGCCGGATGCCGGTCCCACAGGAGCCGCGCCGCGATGTCGTCGAGGTCGCCCTCGCGCGCGCGCGTCCAGTCCACCCACCGCGCCACGTGCTCCCCGCTCGCGAGCCTATCTCGCTTGTCGCTATTGCACTTGCGATTGGTCGCCACCAGGTTCTCGATGCCGTTGTTCGGATAGCGCGCCCACGGGATGAAGTGGTCCACCTCGACGTCGGTGCGCAGCCGGCCGTCGCAGTAGAAGCATCGCCCTCGTTGCAGCTCGGCCAGCACGTCGCGGACGGGAGCGAGCGAGATGCGGTCCTCGCCGAAGAGAAACGCCTCGAGCTGCGCATCGGGGACGAGGTCGCCGTTGAGGCTCGCGACCATGCTCGCCCAGTGCCGCTGCACGAGCGGACGCAAGAGCCCCGCGAGCCGCACCAGGTGCTCGGCGGCGCCGGGCACGAACAGGATCTCGTTCGGGAAGCGGTCGTAGTCGGTGAAGGCGGCCTTCGCGATGCCGCGCTCCCAGTGAATCCGGTAGATGAACGCGTCCTCGTGATCGCCGACGAGCTGCAGGCGCGGCAGCGGCATCTCGACGAGCTTCCACTCGACGTATCGCACGAGCCGCTCGAACTGCCCCCGCCGCTCGGACCGACTGCGCCCGAGCGGAGCGGTGCCATCCTTCGCATGCCGCTCCCGAAACCGCCGAATCCTCGAGACGATCGCCGCCTGCGCCCCGGCGCGCCCATGATTCTGGAACAGCACCCGCGCGCCCCCATACGGCACCGCGTGGGGCCAGTACAGCTCGAGCACCTTCTCGGCGAGCTGGCGCGTCGTCACCGCGGACGGCGGGAACCCCTCGCGCGTCGAGTGCTCGAGGCACAGGTCCATGAGCCCGAGCAAGACGGCGAACTTGTACGTAGCCGTGAAGCGCCCCTCATCGAGCAACGCGAGCACCTTCTCGGCGAAGGCGAGCGCGCCGCGATCGGCGTCGGGGAGGGTCACTTCGCGTCCTTCCAGTAGGCGGCGCGGGCGGGCAGCACCCAGCGCACGCCGCCGCGCGGATCCTCCACGTCGCCCGCCTCGACCACGGCGGCGGACGGTGCTTCCCTATCCGCCGCAGTAGGAGCCACCGGTAGTCGAGTCGGGAACGCAGGAAGACCCACCGGTGGGAGGATTCAGACACTCGGATGACGCGCCGCTGCAGGGGTAGGTACACTGATTCCCAAGGGTTCCTAGCGGTCGGCAGACGCCGCTTTCCGGACAGTCGGAGTCCATGCTGCAGGCAACGCCGTCCAGCAGCGCTCGGACCGCTTCGCATGTCGCTAGGTCCTCGTTGATGCCGCAGTACGTGTCGCCAGAGTGACCAGACAGAGTCGTTCGACCAGACAGGCTGATGGAGAATGGACGCTGGCAGGGCCCCGTCTCGGTGAAGTCCGTCAAGCAGTACGCCCCATGGTCCGCCCCCATGTACTTCATCGGAACGCAATAGTCGTGCGCGCCGCCGCAGTTCGCGTCGGTGTCGCACGGATCGCACTGCCGCTGCGTCGTGCCGTACATGCTGCACGTCCCGTCGCTCTTGCACGTGTTCCCTCCGCATGCGCTCGTGTCAGCCGCGGTGCACTGCACGCACGCGCCACTCGTCGTCTCGCACACGGCGGTGTCCGTGAACTGGGCGCACTGGCTGCTGTCGGTACACCCGCCACAGGTGTGGGCCGACGAATTGCACTTCGCCGCTGTCGGGTCCGTGCAGTCCCCGTCACCGACGCACTGCACGCACATGTGCATGCTCGTGTCGCAGGCCGGGGTCGGCGCCGCGCAATCGGTTGCGCTCAGGCAGCCCACGCACGTGCCCGTCGTCGTGTCGCACACGGGCGTGTCGCCGCTGCACATGCCGCCGCAGGGTCCAGCATCGACCCCGGCATCCTGACCCGCATCCGGCTGCCCCGCATCGACTACGTCGGGCACGCACTCGCTGCTCATGGGCGGGAAGTGCATGCCGACGGGGCAGGTCTTGGTCTCAGGGCAGCCCGCGGCCAAGAGCGCGACCGCGACGAGGCAGGAAAGTCGGAAGCTACCGATCATCAAAATCCCCTCGAAATTGAATGCTGGCTGACGGCGCCTGGGAGCCGTCCGGCCGCAGGATAGCGGATATTCTCAGCGGGATGCGCCCTTTGTGGGGGAGGATTCGAGAGCGCCAGAGGACAGGCCCTGCCCACTCGCACTCGAGCTCGACGAGGATCGGACAGCGATCGCTCGGGCCCCAGCCCTCGGGCGAGCTCGCACGCGCCGCGGTCGGCGTCGGGGAGAGTCACTTCGCGTCCTTCCAGTAGGCGGCGCGGGCGGGCAGCACCCAGCGCACGCCGCCGCGCGGATCCTCCACGTCGCCTGTGTAGCGCGGGATGACGTGAACGTGCAGATGCCCGACCGTCTGCCCCGCGGCCGCGCCGACATTGACGCCGATGTTGTAGCCGTCGGGGCGGTGGCGGCGCTCGATGGCGTCGCGGACGAGCGCGATGGTCGATGCGAGCTCGGCCTGCTCCTCGGGAGACGCGTCGAACCAGGACGCGACGTGGCGCCGCGGAACGATCAGCGCGTGGCCCTCCGAGACGGGGAACGCGTCCCAGAGGGCGCTGACGTGCGCTCCTTCGTGGAACACACGCTCGTGGTCGACCTCGCAGAAGGGGCAGGCGCTCATTCGGCCAGGCTCGAAGAGCGACGGCGGCCCGTCAAGGGCGTCGAGGGTCGTCGGCCGGCTGTCGAAGGCCATGGTCACGTCGGTCGGGTCGGCCGTGTCGATGCCGATCGAAGCCTCGACCGCGGGCGCCAAGGACATCCGAAGCTGCAAAACCAACCAGCGACGGCATGGAGCAACGGTACCACGGAAGGCTCCGCGTGCTCGACGGGGGCGACCCACCCGAGCTGACCGACCCTTCGCGTCGACGAACCTCCCCGACAGATGCCCAAGAACGCTCCGCGCGGCATGCTCGAGTGCCGGGGCTCCACGCTGGACGAAGCTCGACGCCGACGGCATCGTTCAGACCGCGAAGTCGAGCTCGAGCTGACCGAGTAGTTTCGGCGGCGGCCCGCGCGCGACGTGCCCGTGCAACACGCTCGCGATCTCGCCCGGCTCAGTCACGACCGCCACGACGTGCAGCCGCCCACCGCATTGGGTGCACTCGGTGATGTCCACGCGGAACACCCGCGCGAGCAGCCACGCCCAGGGGTGCCGGCTCGGTCGCGTCGGCTTCGCCGGGCCACCTTGCTCTTCGTCCAGCAACAGCAGCTGCTCGTGGATCTCGACCTCGGGGCCGGGCACGACCTCGGCGCGGCACTTGGCGTTTCCGGCGAAGACTCCGTGATACCGGATCATGTGAAACCTCGGCGCCGGGATCAGCGCACAGAGCCGGGCGATGAGGTCGAGGGGCGTGAACAGTACGGCCGAGGTGCCGTCTCTCCAGCGTGACTTCAGCGCGACGCGTAGGCGCCCGTCACCGTGCTCACTCAGGCGCTCCATCGCCAGCGGCGGGCGCGCGATGTAGCGGCATAGGCGCTCGAGGCGAGGTCGGTCCCAGCCCTCGATGCGCACCTTCGCGTGCACGTTCACACCGCCCACCTCCGCGACGGCGCCCGTGGGCTCGACCGCGACTCGCACGGGCCCGGTGAGCTTTGCCGTACGCTGGCCAGCGTCCTCGCCGAGCAAGCTGACGTCAGCGGCCGACGCGCCGTAGCAGCTCGCGAGCACCGGCTGCTCGTCGGCGAGCGTGTCCGGGGCGTCGTCGATGCCCTCGAGGCCGCGACCGTGGCGTGCGAGCACGCGTACGAGCTTCTCGTAGGTGCGAGACGCGACCTCCGCCACGTCCTCGGCCGTGGGCGACGCCAGCTCGCGGAAGCGAAGCTCGCCGTCGGCGTCGCGCAGCCAGACCCCGTCCGCCGCGAGCGTGTGAAAGTGAACGTTGAGCCGCAACGCGCTGTCGCTGCGCTGCACCACCGTCACCGCGCCCACCTCGGCCTCGCTCACCGAGCGCAGGCCGAGCTCTCGCTTCGCGCGTCGACGAAGGCACTGCTTCAGCGTGCCGATGAACGCCCGCAGCACGTCCGCGCACAGCTTGCGGTCGTAGCCCAGTACGTAGCGCAGAGCCCAGGGCAGCGAGCACACCCATTGCCGCATGGGCACCTCCTCGGGGAACACCTCGTCCACCAGGTGGGCCGCAACGTCCGACATGCGCCGGCCCACGCAGGATGGGCAGAACCCACGCTTCTTGCACGAGAACGCCACCAACAGCTCCTCGCCGCAGCCTTTGCAGACCAGCTGCACGAAGCCGTGCTCGAGCAGCCCGCATTCGAGGTAGGCGCGAAACTCCTTCGTCACGAAGGACGGCAGCCCTCCTGCTTGCTCAGCCCGCTCCAGGAACTCGGGCCAGTGCTCGCTCACCACACGGTACAGAAGCGTCTCTTGTGGACGGCGCCGCTCGTAGCCGTCCGTGCGCGAGCTCGCAGCGCAGGGTGGGGCTCGGGCAACAACGGGCACCTGCACTCATCGGCCGCGCGCATCCCGAGTGAGCATCCGAATCGCCGCCGTGGACGGTCGTGTCGAGCCCCGCGTAGGGCACTCTCGTGCGGGGCGCGCGGCCCCGTGCCTGGGCCCCTACGGAGGGCGCTACGTCGCCGAGACGCTCGTCCCGGCGCTCGACGCCCTCGAGGCCGCCTACAAAGAGCGGGCCGACCCCTCCGAGCTAAGGCCCGTCCCTACCGCGACCTCGACATACCGGCCGCGCCGCCCAGCTCACGCGGCCCGCTCGGACCGACTACTCGCACCCGCCGTCCGCGCCCGGAACGCACGCGTCGGTCATCGTGCACGTCCCGCCTGACGGCGGCGCCACATAGCCAGCGGCGCATGTGCATCGATAGCTGCCGTATGTGTTCGTGCAGGTCACGCCGCCAGCACCACACGGCGTGCCGCCGTCGCATTCGTCGATGTCAGCACACCACTCACCGGTCGCAGGCGCGGAGAAGCCCGGGGTGCACGTGCATTGGTAGCTGCCGTCGGTGTCCGTACACCGCCCATCAGGACCGCAGGGGCCCCAGTCGGCGTCCGGGAAAGCGAGGAGCCTTGCGACGGGCGGCGGGAGCCGGTGGCTCGCTGTCCAGCGGGCAGCGAGGTCCGCGTGGGCGAGAGCCGCAATCGGATCGCTTCCTGGTTGCCGGCCGGCCGACCTCCATCGGGCGTCGAACTGCCGGCCCATGGCGTCGACCGCGTCGTGAGCCCCGATGTGAAGGCTCTGCTCCTCCGAGAGGTAGACGCTCTGGGGCGTCCACGCGACTGAACCGACGAGAGCGTGCATCCCGTCCACCAACATGGTGCGTGCGTGCATGCGGGAGTCGAGCGGCCAGGCGCGGTGCGGTACCCCCAGGCTCGACAGCATGCCGACGTCAGACGCGAGGTGGCTCACGTCTCTTCCCCCATCATGCAGGACGCGGACGTCGACCCCACGAGCGACGGCGCGACCGAGCGCGTGCAACAGGGAGCGGAGCCGCGGCGCCTTCGATGCGCGCAGCCCGAACATCGCGAGTCGAACGTTGCTCCGAGCCCCGTTGATCAAGCTCTGTGTCGTGCGCACGTAGGGTTGCCCGGCGAGGACGGCGACCGCGTTCCCAGCGTCTCGTCCTCGACGGAGCGCGTCGTGGAGAGCTTCGCCGCGTTTCCAGTAGAGCGCGATGGGATCGCGCCGCGGGCGCCGGGCCGGCCAATAGCGGCCCGGCTTGGGACGGGGTTCGGGTCCGTGCGGTGTCAATGAGACGGCGAGGTCCGCGTTCCGCAGAAGTTGCTCCGGGCCCGCCGCCGACGGGAGCGTCCTGAGCGCCAGCCCCTGCTCGAACGGTCGCGCATCGTGCCGCCAGAGGTGCGCGAAGCGCAGCGCCATTCGGCGGGTCGCCTGCTCGGAGCGCGCAGCGACGGCCTGCTCCGTGTTGAGGCGAAACGCGCTCGGTGTCCAATTCGCGTTTCCGACGATGGCGAGATCGTCGTCTACGAGCATCGTCTTGGCGTGGAGGTGAGGTCGGCCCGCCGCCGGAGCGTAGCGTCGGACGGCGACCCCCCTGGCGGCGGCGAAACGCGCCACGGGTTCGTTGAGGTCGTAGCTCGCATCGGGCCCCGCCATCAGGATCGGAAGCAGCAGACGAACGTCGACGCCCCGGGATGCGGCCTCGCCGAGTGCGTGCACCAGATACCTGATCTCACCGTAACGGTCCTCGCTCGGGCGCGCGTCCGCAACGAACTGCAACGCCCACACGCGCTTGCGGGCCCGGGCAACGGCGGTCCGAAGCAGGGCCATCAGGTCCGGTCCGTCGAGGGGGAGCACTGCCGTGTCGCAGGGGAGGGTCATGGGTGAAGCTCCTCGTCGAGCTCGACGAGGCGCCGGTGACCGCGCTGCAGTCGAGCCGTCAGCTCGATGAGCATGCGTGTCGCGGCCACGAGGTCCTCGCGCAGCCGAGTGAGGCTGGCCGCCTCCGCCGAGCCTGCCTCGAGTGCCCGTGCAATCTCGCGAACAATGCGGGCCCGGGCCGCGTCGGCTTGGTAGACGAGCAGCTCGAGCTGCTCCCGCCGCTCATAGGCCTCGGCGAGCGAGTCCATGGTCGGTCGCATCATCGTTGCCTCCGAGGGTTGACTCGCGCGGCTGCGTATGCAAGCCTACGAACATGCAAGGGAGAGGGAGCGCGCTTTGCGGGTTGTCTCTCTCTTTTTTTATCTGCGTCCGCCACTCGTAGGGTACGAGGCGTGACGCCGTTAGCGTCGACGTGGAGAATGAGCCTCCCCTGGTGGGTCGAAGGTCCAGGAGGCGTCGCCCTGGTCCGTCGCCGCGGTGAGAACGTACCCCCAGCACCGCACGTCTCCGGACTCGTCTAGGAGGCAGGCGCTATCACCTGCAGTGTCGAAAGCCCTCGCCGCCGGCGCGACCTCGGTCACAGCGTGCGGTCGAACATGCCCTGTGAGGTGGCGGTCTGGCGGCTCGCCCCAATACACGATGCGCCCGTCGGCCGTCTCGGCATAGTTGATCTCCGTGCCGGCCCAGATGGCTTGGACGCCGGTCAAGCCTGGCACGGCCGTTGGCGCTTGCCGGCAAGGCGCAAATACATCCGGGTCCGGCTCGTCATCGACGCAGACTTTCGCCAGGTCTTGGCCCCAGCACACGGGTCGCCCACCGGGGAGCAGGGCACAACTGTGAGACCGGCCCGAGGCAACAGCGGTCGCGGCGTTGTCGAGGGGGACGCGCGTGACGTCGCCCTCGCGCGGCCCACTGGAGATCTCGCCAAGGAGATTGGTGCCCCAGCAGCGAACCACGCCCCCGTCGTCCAGAGCGCAGGCGTGCCGCCATGATCCGCCGCGAGGCTTCGCACGTGCGCCAACCCAGCGATTCGCACTGGCTGGTCGTACCACCGATCATCCGTACCGCGCGGCCGGCGCCCCACGACCTGTACTCTGGCGAGGTACTGCTCGTCGTCCCACGACGTCTCCCCCCAGCAGTCGACCTCACCGCGACGACTCAAGGAGCAGGCGTAGCCCTCGCCGGCCACGACGCTGCGGCAAGGGGGTACCGCCACGACCAGAGGTCTTGCGAGTTGCTGAAGGGGAGCTATCGGGCGGCCGTGGTAGCCCCAACACCGCACGATGCCGGAGCGCTCACAGACGCAGG
Organism: uncultured delta proteobacterium; assembly: GCA_963830115.1. Taxonomy (GTDB): domain Bacteria; phylum Myxococcota_A; class Polyangia; order Polyangiales; family CAWHLB01; genus CAWHLB01. The sequence goes on along the minus strand of CAWHLB010000017.1, from coordinate 16,881 downwards.
TGAGCCCATCCCCGACGGCCACATGCCGGACCGGCCCAATCCCGGAGATGCGCACTGCGCTTGGTGGCGTGGCCACCAGCCCGAGCTCGCCCGTGTAGCCGTGTCCCCAGCACCAGAGCTCGCCGGTCGGGCGCAGCAAACAACCTACCCACGTCGACACAGCGAGCTCGTAGTCGGCTCTGTACGGAGCCGCCCGTGCGGGCGGCTCCCGGGTGCTACGCGACGGCTGCCGTTCCGCTACCACCCGGTGCGAGGAGCGACTACCGGCGGCCCAGGAGGCGCAACCAATCACGCCAACGAGAACGAGGCAGACAATCAGGGACCTCCACATGGCTATGGCCGGCCGTTCGCGAACACGAGGTGGTCATTGTACGCCAAGCCTGTGATTTGACTCACGAATCCCTGCCAGCGAAAGGCATTGTAGAACATGTCCCGGTGACCATGAAAGAGTTCTGGAAACGCGTAGTGAAAGCCCTCATGGAGAATGCGTGTCGCTTCCAAGCTTGGGTTGGCGAGCCAGCCGTTGAAGACCGCGATGTACCTGTCTGCAAGGTCCCGATAGGTCCCATGTGGTCCATCCGCCATCGTTCTTGCTGGGAACCTTGTCATGGCTTCGTCGAGCAACTTGGCATCTGGAAAAGAGGCCGGCGCCAAGGACATCCGAAGCTGCAAAACCAACCAGCGACGGCATGGAGCAACGGTACCACGGAAGGCTCCGCGTGCTCGACGGGGGCGACCCACCCGAGCTGACCGACCCTTCGCGTCGACGAACCTCCCCGACAGATGCCCAAGAACGCTCCGCGCGGCATGCTCGAGTGCCGGGGCTCCACGCTGGACGGAGCTCGACGCCGACGGCATCGTTCAGACCGCGAAGTCGAGCTCGAGCTGACCGAGTAGTTTCGGCGGCGGCCCGCGCGCGACGTGCCCGTGCAACACGCTCGCGATCTCGCCCGGCTCAGTCACGACCGCCACGACGTGCAGCCGCCCACCGCATTGGGTGCACTCGGTGATGTCCACGCGGAACACCCGCGCGAGCAGCCACGCCCAGGGGTGCCGGCTCGGTCGCGTCGGCTTCGCCGGGCCACCTTGCTCTTCGTCCAGCAACAGCAGCTGCTCGTGGATCTCGACCTCGGGGCCGGGCACGACCTCGGCGCGGCACTTGGCGTTTCCGGCGAAGACTCCGTGATACCGGATCATGTGAAACCTCGGCGCCGGGATCAGCGCACAGAGCCGGGCGATGAGGTCGAGGGGCGTGAACAGTACGGCCGAGGTGCCGTCTCTCCAGCGTGACTTCAGCGCGACGCGTAGGCGCCCGTCACCGTGCTCACTCAGGCGCTCCATCGCCAGCGGCGGGCGCGCGATGTAGCGGCATAGGCGCTCGAGGCGAGGTCGGTCCCAGCCCTCGATGCGCACCTTCGCGTGCACGTTCACACCGCCCACCTCCGCGACGGCGCCCGTGGGCTCGACCGCGACTCGCACGGGCCCGGTGAGCTTTGCCGTACGCTGGCCAGCGTCCTCGCCGAGCAAGCTGACGTCAGCGGCCGACGCGCCGTAGCAGCTCGCGAGCACCGGCTGCTCGTCGGCGAGCGTGTCCGGGGCGTCGTCGATGCCCTCGAGGCCGCGACCGTGGCGTGCGAGCACGCGTACGAGCTTCTCGTAGGTGCGAGACGCGACCTCCGCCACGTCCTCGGCCGTGGGCGACGCCAGCTCGCGGAAGCGAAGCTCGCCGTCGGCGTCGCGCAGCCAGACCCCGTCCGCCGCGAGCGTGTGAAAGTGAACGTTGAGCCGCAACGCGCTGTCGCTGCGCTGCACCACCGTCACCGCGCCCACCTCGGCCTCGCTCACCGAGCGCAGGCCGAGCTCTCGCTTCGCGCGTCGACGAAGGCACTGCTTCAGCGTGCCGATGAACGCCCGCAGCACGTCCGCGCACAGCTTGCGGTCGTAGCCCAGTACGTAGCGCAGAGCCCAGGGCAGCGAGCACACCCATTGCCGCATGGGCACCTCCTCGGGGAACACCTCGTCCACCAGGTGGGCCGCAACGTCCGACATGCGCCGGCCCACGCAGGATGGGCAGAACCCACGCTTCTTGCACGAGAACGCCACCAACAGCTCCTCGCCGCAGCCTTTGCAGACCAGCTGCACGAAGCCGTGCTCGAGCAGCCCGCATTCGAGGTAGGCGCGAAACTCCTTCGTCACGAAGGACGGCAGCCCTCCTGCTTGCTCAGCCCGCTCCAGGAACTCGGGCCAGTGCTCGCTCACCACACGGTACAGAAGCGTCTCTTGTGGACGGCGCCGCTCGTAGCCGTCCGTGCGCGAGCTCGCAGCGCAGGGTGGGGCTCGGGCAACAACGGGCACCTGCACTCATCGGCCGCGCGCATCCCGAGTGAGCATCCGAATCGCCGCCGTGGACGGTCGTGTCGAGCCCCGCGTAGGGCACTCTCGTGCGGGGCGCGCGGCCCCGTGCCTGGGCCCCTACGGAGGGCGCTACGTCGCCGAGACGCTCGTCCCGGCGCTCGACGCCCTCGAGGCCGCCTACAAAGAGCGGGCCGACCCCTCCGAGCTAAGGCCCGTCCCTACCGCGACCTCGACATACCGGCCGCGCCGCCCAGCTCACGCGGCCCGCTCGGACCGACTACTCGCACCCGCCGTCCGCGCCCGGAACGCACGCGTCGGTCATCGTGCACGTCCCGCCTGACGGCGGCGCCACATAGCCAGCGGCGCATGTGCATCGATAGCTGCCGTATGTGTTCGTGCAGGTCACGCCGCCAGCACCACACGGCGTGCCGCCGTCGCATTCGTCGATGTCAGCACACCACTCACCGGTCGCAGGCGCGGAGAAGCCCGGGGTGCACGTGCATTGGTAGCTGCCGTCGGTGTCCGTACACCGCCCATCAGGACCGCAGGGGCCCCAGTCGGCGTCCGGGAAACACATGCTCACGTGCCCGGGCCCGTCGCTCGGGCCGGCGTCCCCTGGCTCGGCATCGGCCGAGGCCCTGGCGTCCATGCCGACGTCGGCGATTGGACCGGCGTCGGTACGCACATGGCTGAGGCCGCACGCAGCGAGGAACGAGCTGGCCAGGGCCAGGGATGTAAGCGAAGTGAGGCGAATCACAGGAAGACAGCTTACCCGGTGATCTGCACCAAGTCCCGCACCAGGTCGCTGAACACCATCGGTCGAAGCGGGCGTAGACGGCGCACTGGGCGCGTAGCGATCTCGCGAAGGCGAAATCGAATTGTCCCTTTCCTTTGGTGAAGACGTGGGATAGCTTTCTATGGTGCGGCGCAGTGCGTCGGAGAGGAAGGGGAGGCGCGGATGAGACCCACCGGGACGTCGACGCGGGGGGGGGGGGGACGGTCGGTGCCCTCCGATGACAAATCGGGCTGTCACGTCCTCGTCGTCGAGGACAACGAGCTCTTCGCGAAGCAACTCGTTCGCGTGTGCTGCAGGTACGCCGACGTCCTTTCGATAGGCACGGCCTCCGCGGCGCGAGAAGCATTGCTCGCCAGCACCCCGGTCGACGCGCTCGTGCTCGACATTCGCCTGGGCGACGGCGATGGGCTGGACGTGCTCGAAGAGGCGCGTCCGGTCTCGTCCCCGCTTGCCCGTCCTTGCGGTCACGGCAGTCGAGGACGTCGAAACCCTCAACCGCGCCTGTGCGCTGGGCTGCTTTCTGTTGCACAAGGCCGGCCCAGCAACCCACCTGCTCGACGCGGTGGCCGACTTCGCCCGGCGTGAGACCCGCAACAAGAGGCTGCTCCACCACGCAGCGACGGAATATGCTCGGGAGATGCGCCTCACGCCGCGCCAGGCGGAGATTCTCTACGGATACTTCCGCGGAGCCGACCGAGACGAGCTCGCGGACATGTTTGGGATCGCGGAGAGCACCCTCTCCTCCCATATCAACGCGATCCTCAGGGGCCGCTTCGTGTCGCTCGAGATGCTTCGCCTGCACGTCCTTGCGAGCCTCGATCGGCAGCTCGATCAGGCCAACGCCCCGGAGGGCAGATGACGTGCTGGGGACAAGGGTCCTCAGAGGACAGCCTGGATGATATCTCACGATCGGTGCGGCATCCTCCGCTCCAGGGATTATGGGAGGAGGCGCAGGGATGAGGACAGCACTCTTGGGGGCTGCCGCTTTCGCGGGTGGCCTGTGGATTGCCGTTGCAGCCGCGCAGCAACCAACGGTTGCCGTTGGTCGGACCCCGCGGAGCCATGCGGTCCGGCACCTGGCGCGGGAGCAGGTGGCGCCCCTCCCGGGTCGTTCGATCTGCGCCGGAGGAATGGAGGGCCCGGTCAGGTTCGAGATTGTTCCCGACCGGACCGTGGCGACAGGTGGGGGGGAGGTTCTCGACTACTCGGTTCGCTCGGAGAACAGGACCGGCCAGTCGGCGAGCGCCCGGTACGCCATCGAGCTTGTGACTGACCGAGGGGTCGCAATCACCCCCCCCGCGGCGGGCAATGTGTTCGACGTCGGGCCGGGGGCGAGCCGCTCCGATTCCCATTCGACGCCTCCCGGCCTGGCAGATGGGTTCTACATCCTTCGCGTCACGGCCGCAGCGGCCACGGCGTCCAACGACTCCACGGACGTCGTCCACCTCTACTTCGAGGTGGCCGGAGGTCACATCTACCAGCTCGACACCGAAGAGTTCTACGGGCGCTCCCGCGCGAACGAAGGGGTGGCACGATGACGCGGTTGATCCCCTGTCTGCTTCTTGCGGGCAGCTTCCTCGCGCTGATGCCACGGCCCGCCCACGCAGCGAGCGGCTGGGTCGAGGGCTACCTGAAGCACTACCAGGCGCAGGGCGACTACTGCCCCACCACTCGCGACTGCACCGGCGCGCAGTACCTCCAGGCCGAGTTCCAGACCTACGTTCCCGTCCGCCGTGCGTACGTTTATCTTCGGGACCAGAATGGCGTGACGATCGGCACGGGGACGACGGACTCGAACGGGTACTACAAGTTCTCCTGGTGGCGCAGTACGGCGCCCACGAACGGAAGCGTGATCTGGACCCTCAAGCACGCTGACGGCCGATTCCAGGTTCACTCGCCGTCCGGCGCGACGTACATTTTGTGGTTCAACGTGAGCAGTATCACGGACGGTACCACGTCCTCGTCGCCACAGAACTTTGGAATTGTGCAGTGGGGCAGCCCCGGGGCTCCCCATCAGCTCACGAACGTCTTCGACGGTGCGCAGAAGATGTGGGACAAATCACTGAAATACTCCAGCCTAATGGTAAACTACTTCCCGGATGTCGACATCCGTGCGCTGTCCAACACCGTACCAAATAGCTGCAAGTCGAGTTGCGCGAACGGCCCGTCTAGCGAGATCCAGCTCGATGCCAACGCGGCGTATGAGCCGCAGGCGCGGATCATGCACGAGATGGGGCACATAGCTTCCTACGTGAGCGCGCCGTTCACGGCCGCGGACGACTATTGCTACCCGACCGGGACCTGCGCGGCTACCGATCCTCAGGCCGGTTGGTACCTCACCTCCACCGAATGGCGTTCGGCCAGTTTCGAGGAAGGCCTCGCGACTTTTTTCGGCGACACAGCCATCTATTGGTACTCGAATCCACAACCACATACCTGCTTGAAATCCCAGGCTCCATGCACCTTGAACACGTACAACGTGGAGACGAGCACCGGGGTAGGCTTCTGCGGTGCCGGAGAGGGACGGTGGGCCCTGTCCGTGGACCGGTACCTCCGCGACATGTACGACACCGTGAACGACTCGAACTACGCCGAGGCCATGCACCGGAACTACTTCGAGTTCTTCGACGTGGTTCACAACTTCGCCACCGGGACCAACAACCATGAGAGGGACGAGCCGTGGAACTCGACATACACGGTCCTCGACAGCCTCGACGGCCGGTCCGCCTGCGATGACTTCCAATACAATTTCAACGCCACGACGGGCCTCGTGACGACCAACCAGTGCGACAACAACTGCGATCCGTGACGGGCCCGGTGAACCGGCGGTGGAAGACGCTCCTGGTGGTCGCCGTGCTCGGTCTCGGGGGGCTCGCCAGCGGCCGCCTTCTTGCGGCCTGCGAGCGCGGCTCCGGCAGCTCAGACCGGGGTGCCGCCGCCGACGTGCCGCCGACCGGCGCCGGTGTGTCCGTGCCGGTTGGGCCCCCGTCGCCCGAGCAAGCACTCGGCGACGGGGGCGCCTACCCGTCGTCCGAGGTGCGCGGCTCACCCGGCCTCGGGCCGCCCCCGCGCGTCATCCCCCGCGCGGCCGGCGAGTGGCAGGGGATGCTCGTCGATGTCACCTTTCCTCAGGTGTGCTCGCGATCGTCTCAGTGTGGTCTGGCCCTCGCCTGCAAGAGCAACGGCTTCTGCGGCGCGTGCGCTTCGGACTCGGACTGCGCGGCCGGCGAGAAGTGCGTGCTCGACCGCTGCCTCCTTGCTTCCAACGTGAGCTGCCGGACCCACGCCGACTGCCCGGAGGGCAATCTCTGCATCCTGAGCGGCTTCACCCCGGGGGGCCGCGCGAACCGCGACATGCGCTCCTATTGCAACCCGAGCTGGGGAGGAACGAAGCAGGTCGTCCAGAGCTCCAATCCGGACGCGGCCAACTGGGACCCGGCGCCCCCCCTTCCTGTTTCCGCGGAAAAGCTTCGTGACTCGCTACACCGGTAGGCTCGTCGAGGTTTGCTGCGCCGCGGCGCTTCTCGCTGGCGTGGGTGGGTGCGGCCGCGCCCCGGCTCCCACCGACGCGGGCTCGCCGGATGGCGGTGGCGCGGCCTGCGCTGCCGCAGCCAGCATCCCTGCGGTTTGCGACGGGAGCACGGATCTACGCCTGCTGGTCACCAGCATGACCCAGGCGACCCGTCTGAACCCGGGCGATCGCGTGCTGTTCGAGAACGGCTCCTACATCCTCGTCGACGGTCAGTGCCACTACTGGGTGATGTCGGCCGCCCTCGAGTGGGCCGAGCTGAGGACCGGAACGCTCGGCCCCGACGAGGCCGCGTCGCTCTTCCAGGATCTGCATTTCGGCTGCTGGCACGATCTGCAGGGTGGCTACCCTGCCGGGCCCGGAACATTCGACGCCGACGACATTCTCTTCACCGACGGGACGAACCGCGTGCTTTGTGAGGGAGGCTGCGGCGGCGCTTCGGTTCCGACCGTCGTGGCCGAGATGCGCGACGCAAATAGGTCCTGGAACCAGCGCCTCTGGCAGGAGGGCACCGCCGTCGGCGGCGACATGCGCGGCGTCATCTATGAGACCGACCGACCCGACCCCGAACACTACGATTGGAGCGCCTGGCCCGTCACCAACATGACCATCGCGGACATCGCCGTGCACACCCCGTTGGACGTCGCCAATCTCGACTACGGCGATGGCGTGCTCTTCACGGCCGACACGGACGCGCTACGCCAGGTCCGGCAGGAGTACACGAGCGGCGCGCACGGCCCGTGGTCGCACTACGACTTCCTTCCGATCGTCGATGGCACGGGCACGCACTACTACGAGCTCTACGTCCGCGACACCTCGCCCTTCGAGAACGCCCGGGGCCTCCTCGACTGGATCGAGCCCTGAGGAGCGGGCGGGTAGGCATCATGGGTCGGTGGCGAGGGAACCGTCCGTGGTGCGGGGAATGCTGCCCAGTTCGGGCTGCCACGGGGTGGCGGCCGCCGGCGGGTGGCGGCCACTTCCGCCAAATTGTCGCCGTAACTCCGCGAAATGACTTGGCCACGTCTTCGGCACGCCGCGTGAAAGTGCCTGCGGGCTGTGACGGCTCCCCGCATCGTCGTGCCGGGGGCGACGATCGCCATCACGCGGCGGACGACGCTGCGGAAGTCGTTCCTCGCTCCGTGGCACCCCATGGTCGACCAGCTCTGGCTGTACTCGCTGGCCGATGCGCAGCGCGTGTACGACGTGGACGTCCACCAGTCGGTGAAGGTCATCAACCACCACCACACGAGCGTCACGCCTGCCCGGGCAAATCTGCCGGAGTTCACACAGCGGGTGCATCGCGACTTCAGTTGTGCGCTGCACACGCTATTGTGTGAAGAACGTTACGACGCACCTCGGGAGGTCTTCGACGACCGGCCGACGCACATGATGCGGCTCATGGACGCCGAGGCGCAGGCGGGCCACCTCCTCTACGAGCAGCTCAACCCGGTGGCGGCGGGTCTGGTGCAGCAGGTGGAGGACATGCCGCAGCTCGCGGTCGACTTCCGGCTGTGGAGGGCGGGGGCGCCAAGGACATCCGAAGCTGCAAAACCAACCAGCGACCGCATGGAGCAACGGTACCACGGAAGGCTCCGCGTGCTCGACGAGGGGCGACCCACCCGAGCTGACCGACCCTTCGCGTCGACGAACCTCCCCGACAGATGCCCAAGAACGCTCCGCGCGGCATGCTCGAGTGCCGGGGCTCCACGCTGGACGGAGCTCGACGCCGACGGCATCGTTCAGACCGCGAAGTCGAGCTCGAGCTGACCGAGTAGTTTCGGCGGCGGCCCGCGCGCGACGTGCCCGTGCAACACGCTCGCGATCTCGCCCGGCTCAGTCACGACCGCCACGACGTGCAGCCGCCCACCGCATTGGGTGCACTCGGTGATGTCCACGCGGAACACCCGCGCGAGCAGCCACGCCCAGGGGTGCCGGCTCGGTCGCGTCGGCTTCGCCGGGCCACCTTGCTCTTCGTCCAGCAGCAGCAGCTGCTCGTGGGTCTCGGGCTCGGGGCCGGGCACGACCTCGGCGCGGCACTTGGCGTTTCCGGCGAAGACTCCGTGATACCGGATCATGTGAAACCTCGGCGCCGGGATCAGCGCACAGAGCCGGGCGATGAGGTCGAGGGGCGTGAACAGTACGGCCGAGGTGCCGTCTCTCCAGCGTGACTTCAGCGCGACGCGTAGGCGCCCGTCACCGTGCTCACTCAGGCGCTCCATCGCCAGCGGCGGGCGCGCGACGACGCGGCATAGGCGCTCGAGGCGAGGTCGGTCCCAGCCCTCGATGCGCACCTTCGCGTGCACGTTCACACCGCCCACCTCCGCGACGGCGCCCGTGGGCTCGACCGCGACTCGCACGGGCCCGGTGAGCTTTGCCGTACGCTGGCCAGCGTCCTCGCCGAGCAAGCTGACGTCAGCGGCCGACGCGCCGTAGCAGCTCGCGAGCACCGGCTGCTCGTCGGCGAGCGTGTCGGGGGCGTCGTCGATGCCCTCGAGGCCGCGACCGTGGCGTGCGAGCACGCGTACGAGCTTCTCGTAGGTGCGGGACGCGACCTCCGCCACGTCCTCGGCCGTGGGCGACGCCAGCTCGCGGAAGCGAAGCTCGCCGTCGGCGTCGCGCAGCCAGACCCCGTCCGCCGCGAGCGTGTGAAAGTGAACGTTGAGCCGCAACGCGCTGTCGCTGCGCTGCACCACCGTCACCGCGCCCACCTCGGCCTCGCTCACCGAGCGCAGGCCGAGCTCTCGCTTCGCGCGTCGACGAAGGACGACCGGCCTTCGCTGACCCGGGGCTCTCTAACTCGTCACGCTCGCGGCGAGCGTCACGAGGCGGCTCGCGCACGACACGCCGTCGACGACCAACGCCACTTCCCAACCGGTCTCCTCCAACGGCTCGTCCGGGTTTGGCTCGATCGGCGCGAGGGCGTTGCTCGGGACGGTCAGGCGGAAGCGGCGCTCCTCGCCGGATGCGGCGATCGCGAGTCTCGCGGGAGGCAAGCGCTTGTCGGTAGACCTTCGTCCCGAAGATGACGTCGAACGCGCGGAAGCTCCACGGTCACGGTGGAGTCACCGTTCGGCGGCTCGAAGACGACGATCCCCGCGATCGGATCTCCAGGGGCGAAGGTCTCGCCCTCGACGACGAGCTGCCGCTGCGTCCCCGATCGCGCGCCGCTTCGCCTCTTCCGCATCCACATCATCATCATCGTCGGCCTTCCATGCCTGAGTGGAAGTGCAAGGCTAGCACCGCCGATGGCCTTCGTTCCATGGGCGCATTGCCTGGCGCGCTCAAGCGGCGCGCCTTTCGGCGAGCCGCTCGAGGGCCTTCGGGAGCAAGAAGAAGCCGACGACGCCGCACAGCGTGAAGACCGTATCCATGCAGCTCGAGGCGGTCTGGAAGTTGGTCGCGGTCAGGTCGATGGCGTGCGCGCTCATCGAGGCGAGGTGATCGGTCGACATCACCGTCGAACGAACGGCGCGCGCGACCGCGCCCACGATGGCCAACACGAGCAAGCTGCCCCCGATCAAGAGTCCCGCGGGGGTCGCCTTGAGCCGCACGAGCGCGACCGCGCCCGCGGCGAAGTAGATCGCGGTGGTGGTCCACGCGACGCAGGTCATGAAGGGGGCGAGCAGGTGGCCAAAGCCCCTCATCGCGAGACCTCCACGCTCGCGCTCGTTGGTTGACGGCGCGGCACGATGAGCGCCATCCCGACGAGCACCATCAATGCGATGCCGGTCGAGGCGAGACCTCCGAGCGCGAAGAACCAGATGGCCACCTGGCCCGAGAGGGTCGACGATGTCGAAGAGCAGGGCCAAGCCCAGGTTGAGCACCATCGCCACCCAGAGAACGTAGGCGCCGATGGAGCGTCTGACGCGAACGGCCGCCAGGAACACGGCGACGACCAACGCCGGCGTGGCGAGCTGGTTGGCACAGGAGCCGATGCGGCTCAACACGTGAAACGGTTCCCCGGTTGTGAGCCCGGCGCCTCACGGCTCGAGCGCGTACGTCGAAGAAGCCATCGGGCCCCGCGCCGGACTCAGTGGCAGTTTTCGAACTCGATGTGGCCGCTCACCTGGTGGCCGATGGCGTTGCACGAGAGCGTCGCTGTGCCCTTCATGTTCTGAATGTTGTTGATGCGACTGTTCTGCGCTTGCATCGACAAGGTGCCGCACGTGCCCAGTCGGTCGCCGCGGGCGGCGTTCGGCGGGAACAACGCCACCACGGTCGATCCATCGACGAGCTGCATCAAACGCAACCTGCGCCCCTGCGCGTCCGCGAGCTGAATCCCGCTGAAGCCGAAGGCGCGGCCGGAGCGGCACTCGGCAACCTTGAAAGCCGCGCCGTCGACGTGCAGCGCGCCCGTGATCTTGGCGTGGCACCCCACGAGGGCCAGCGCTGCGACCAACGAGAACAGGAGACGTGAGCTCATGGCCGTGAGGATATCCCGACTCGGCATCCCCGAGAGCGGCATTTCGCTGCCCTGGACCGGGCCGAAGGCGAGGCGCCCGCAAGGTCAGCCGCCTTGCCAGAGCAGCTCGAGGCGGCCCGGGTGCCGCGAGCACTGCACGAGGTACGCCGTCCCCATGTCCCCCCACTGCCAGGCCGCAGCGCCGTTCGACCCGAGCTGGAAGAGCGCGCGGTCCATCGGCTTCTTGCACTCTGCGCACGTCGGATACTCGACGCTCTGCTGCCACGCGGGGTAGCCGCCGAGCTTGTCTCCGCCTTGCGGCAAGCCGTCCCACAGCGCTGCGACTCCGAGTTCTTCGAGCGACCTCTTCGCGAGGTGCTCGAGCTCCTCCTCGCACGGGGCGTCCTTGACCGCATCCCATCCCACGATTTCGAGCGGCGGTGCCGAGACGCGTTTCGCGAGCTCCTTTGGACGCGGCGCGACGCGGGGGGCGCTCGCGGGGTCCACGATGCGCACGAGCTTGCTTTTGCCCGGGCCGGCGAAGAACGCCTCTGTTTCGACTTCACACAGCGGCGAGGTGCTCGTGCAGTAGAAGACCTGCAAAATCCCCTTCTGGTCGTTCGGGGTCTCGGAGAGATTGAGCTGCAGGAACAGGTCGAGGGGGTGACTGCAGCTCGGGCACACCGGCCAACTCTCCCCCTCGCCGAGGCGCGCCGATGCTCGAAACCCCTGCTCGACATGCCCGTGGTCGCGAGCGACGGTCCGCGGGCGCCACGCGGGGCGAACGAGCTTCTTGGCCTTGGACTTCTCGATCGCCTGCCACCGCGCCGCCTCTTGTCGCTCCTCGGCGGTCATGCCCGCTGCGATTCCGGCGAGCGCGTAGCCCTTCCTTTGGTGCGCGGCGACGACACCGCGGGCTGCATCCTCCGCGGCCTCGCGCGTGTCGAAGAGCGTCTGCTTCGGGCGGCCGACCTTCCCGGGCTTGCTCGCGGTCGTCACGACCGCAAAGCGCGGGGCCGTCCCGTAGAGCGATGCCTTGTTCTTCCCATTCCAGCCGACGAAGACGCGCCCGTCCGGCGCCATCACGGCGAGCGAGTTGCCTTCACCTCCCCGTGGGACCTCGAGCGTGCGAACGGCCTTGCCCTGGAAGTCCCATGCCTGGAAGTTGCCGTCGATGGTCGTCGCGAAGGTGTCCGGACCGACGCAGAGAAAGCCGCGGCCCCAGCCGATGGCGGGCGTGAGCTTCACGATCTTCTTCGACTTCGAGTCGACGATGCCGACGCCGCTCATGACGGCGCGTCCGTCGGGCAGCCACGCGACCGTCGTCGATCCCTCGGCGGTCTGCCACAGGACCTTCCCCTTGAGATCGAGCACGCACGACGCTCCGGACATCCCTACCGCGAGCGCGCCGCCGTCCGGCCGGAAGGCGACGTCCTCCACGGCGCGCGCGAGGAGCGCCCTCGGTTGCTTCCCCTCCTCGCAAAGGTAGAGCCTCGCGGGATTGCCTCCGTGCTCGAGGCTCGCGACGGCGACGAGGCGGCCGTCCGGGTGAACGGCGATGCGCACGGGGTAGTCGCGAGGAAGCGGCATGACGCCTCGCTCCTCTCCGGTCCCGGCGTCGGCGCGCAGCACGCACGCGAGAATCGTGGTGGTCGTTGGCCCCCTGATAGGCGACGAAGACGCTCGCTCCATCTGCCGAGAACGCGGCATCCGAAGGGGTGCGCGTGACCAGACGGTCACGATCGCTCTCCGAGCCGCGCTCCCAAGCGAGCTCGAGCCCGTGCCCGCGGTCTTCGTAGACGAAGACCCGCTGGCTCGTGAACAGGAACCCGCGTCCGTCGGCGCGCCACCGCGGCTTGCCGTAGGGCGAGAAGTCGATCTTGTACTCGTACGTATGGGAGCTCTCCATATCCCGGAAAGTCCAGGCTCCGAGCGCGATCGGGTCGGGGAAGTCCCCTTGCTCGAGCGACACGGCGAGCTCGGACCCGTCGGCCTTGCGAAGGATGTTCCGGGTGCCATTCCATCGGGGAGAGAGCGTCTGCGTGGGCATGGCGGTTCCTCGTCGGTGCCGATCGTAGTCGAGGTAGGGGACGGTCGAGCTCGGCCTCTTGATACGTCCCGGGCGACGGAGACCTTCCTTCCCTGGTGGCCCGGCGTATTCTCCCTGCGGTGGCGTCGGCGGGGGTGCGCAACAGCCGTTTCCGGCGAGCGGCCGACCACCACGGCGCGCGTGGTCAACGCCCTCGACAGCTTGCGCGACCTGCCGCTGAGCCTCGAGCCCATCCGCGATCCAGGTCCTCTCGACGAGTCGCTCGCCGCGTCGCCGTAGCCGGGTAACGCCCGCGGCGCGCGCGACGCCGGCGGACGTTCACGCCCTTTGCCTCCGGGCCATGATCGCCGCCAGCGCTCAGGGAGATGGTTCCGGCTCCGGCGGGTGGAGGGGCGCCAAGGACATCCGAAGCTGCAAAACCAACCAGCGACGGCATGGAGCAACGGTACCACGGAAGGCTCCGCGTGCTCGACGAGGGGCGACCCACCCGAGCTGACCGACCCTTCGCGTCGACGAACCTCCCCGACAGATGCCCAAGAAGGCTCCGCGCGGCATGCTCGAGTGCCGGAGCTCCACGCTGGACGGAGCTCGACGCCGACGGCATCGTTCAGACCGCGAAGTCGAGCTCGAGCTGACCGAGTAGTTTCGGCGGCGGCCCGCGCGCGACGTGCCCGTGCAACACGCTCGCGATCTCGCCCGGCTCAGTCACGACCGCCACGACGTGCAGCCGCCCACCGCATTGGGTGCACTCGGTGATGTCCACGCCGAAGACCCGCGCGAGCAGCCACGCCCAGGGGTGCCGGCTCGGTCGCGTCGGCTTCGCCGGGCCACCTTGCTCTTCGTCCAGCGAGGGACCATCGCCCTCACGCGCAGGCGGGTGGTATCTGCCATCAGCTCACGATCGCGGGAGTCAGCGAAGTTCGGCTCCAGGACAGCCTCGATCCACGTCGGCTCGCTCGATCCGGGCAATCAGTTGCTGCTCAGGGTTCGAACGTTTTCGAGTACTCGACGCCGCATGTCACGCTCAATTAATTTTCTGACCGTGGTGAATTTCCTGCGCTGGTAGAGTCATCGTTTGCAAGCGGTCGAGGTGCTATTGCTCGCACCAGCCACCACACTGCAGCAAGAGCGGTGAGCCATGCGAGCAAGGAGACTCCGAAGGCAGCGAGCGAGAAACGCACGCCGTAGTCGCCGATCACGGACGGGTACAACCCCTCGCCATCAAGTACCATGTAGCCGAACAGGCCAAAGCGAATCATGTGATGGAAACCACCGATCGGCCCAAACAGCAGCCACGTGGGAATTGCCATGACGGCACCCACAACTATGAACTGGCGCCATCTATTGAGTTTCATTCGCGCAATTCCCGAGGCCGAGTGGAAAGGCCCAGTATAGCATAGTGGGGCCGTAGGGCCCGGCGCGCATAAGTTGCTGTAGGGCAGCCGGTTTGGGCGGAGCCCCGCTCCGCATACGTTCGTGCCTCTATCAACCAAGGAGGCACGATGAAACCGGATTCTCTTTCCCTTCGCAAAGCCGCTCGTCCAGAGCGGCTAACCTTGCTGCCCGAGTGGCAGCGTATTCTGGACTCCTTCGTCGAGTTCCAGATCGAGCATCGAGGCATCTCGCCGGGCACGGTGGACGATCACGTTGTGATCCTGCGCCGGTTCGCGGCTCATGTTTGCTCGTCCGGCGCGACGATCACGCCGGACCAGATCACCGCGGCTCATCTCGATGCCTTCGTTATTCAGCATGCCCAGCCGCAGGGGCGCCAATACGTCCGGCGCGCGACGATCACGCTTCGCGTCTTTCTCCGCTACCTGGCGCTCGACGGACGGGTCGCCGCGGTGCTCGCGAGTCACGTTCCGAGCGTGCGGACCTACCGTCTCGCCGGCTTGCCACGAGGCATTGATTGGAACGACGTGCTGCGCGTTCTTGGCGCCATGCCACGCGAAGATGCAGCCGGCCGACGGGACTACGCGATCGTCATCCTCCTGGCTACCTACGGACTGCGTGCCGGGGATGTCGCGACCTTGCGGCTCGACGAGGTGCACTGGCGCGACAGCAAGATCGCATTCCGCATGGTCAAGAATGGGCGACACCTGGCGCTGCCCTTGATCCATGCGGTCGGTGATGCCCTCGCGGACTACATCCAGCGCGATCGGGCGCGTTGCGAGCATCGCGAGGTGTTTCTCAGCCTCCGGCGTCCACCCCGTCCGCTGAGCGGAGAACGAGTTTCGCACATCGCGCAAGCCGCACTCGAGCGTGGCGGCGTCGAGCGTGTCCGTGGCCGGGCTGCGCATACCTTCCGGCACAGCCTTGCCACGCAGCTCGTGCGCCAGGGCGTGAAGCTCAAGACTGTGGGCGATTGCCTGGGTCATGCCAGCTCCGAAACCACCTTCCTGTACACGAAGCTGTCCGTGGAGGACCTCCGCTCCGTCAGCCTCGACCCACGGGAGGTGCTCCAATGAGACAGCCAATCGACGACTCGGATGAGGTCCTGCTCCGTGAGCGCCAAGTCGTTTGTAGGAAAGGGATGGGGACGCCTCGAGAACCCGACGAAACTCGGGGCGAAGGAGGTCGTCCCCATGGCGAGGAAGATATCGTACCGAGCGGTTCCGATCGAGAAGGTGACGAGCGCGCTGCTGGCCGGGATGTTGGCAGGCGCGACGAAGTTGGTGGTCGCGATCGATGTGGCGAAGACGAAAATGATGGCGGGGTTCGGGCGCGACGACGGCACGGTCGCACGGCTGGTCCGCTTCGATAGCCCGACGCAGACCCGCGCGTTCGTCGATCTCGTCGTCGAGACGGGCCGTGTGCTCGGAGTGCCCGTGGAGGCATTGATGGAGCCGACGGGGACGTACGGCGAGGGCCTGCGCGCGCTGCTGATCACGCGAGGCGTGACGGTCTTCATGCTGAGCCCCAAGCGTGTGCACGATGCTCGTGAGGTGTTCGATGGCGTGCCCAGCCTGCACGACGCCAAGTCGTGCGTGGTGATGGCGCAGCTTCATCGGCAAGGAGCGAGTCGCGCGTACCGCGAGGCGAGCGCGGAGCGAGTGCGCCTTCGCGCACTGGTGCGTCAACGTGAGGTGTTCGACACACCGCTTCGGCTGCACCTGGGCCAGCTCGAGGGGCTGTGCGGGCGGCACTGGCCGGAGCTGCTGGCCGAGATGGACGTATGGCGGAGGCGCACGCCGCTCGAGCTGCTGGCGGCGTATGGCTCTGCGGCCGAGCTCGCGGCGCACGAGACCGAAGCGCGCGAGCTGATGCGCCGCACGGGTCGCAACGCGGT
The DNA here is from genome assembly GCA_963830115.1 of uncultured delta proteobacterium. Classification (GTDB taxonomy): domain Bacteria; phylum Myxococcota_A; class Polyangia; order Polyangiales; family CAWHLB01; genus CAWHLB01. The sequence continues at coordinate 460 of CAWHLB010000017.1, read as the reverse complement.
CAAGCCCCAGCAGATCCAGAAAGTCGTCGACTCTGCGAAACGCTCGGTCGGCTTGCCCGCCTCGCAGGAGGAACGCGAAGTGGTGCGCATGATCGCGCGCGAGGCGCTCCGCCTTCGCTCCTTGATGCAGAGCGTCGACGAGGAGATCCGCAAGGTGGGCGAGACGCACGAAGACACGCGCAGGATCGCGGCCGTCGTCGGTCGCGTGACGGCGGTCGTGCTCGTCGCGTACCTGGGCCCGCTCTCGGAGTACGCCTCGGCGGCGGCGCTCGAGAAGGCGTGCGGCCTGAACCTGAAGATCAAGAGCAGCGGGAACGTGTCCGGTCGACCGTCGATCACCAAGCGCGGCGCGCCCGAGGCCCGTGGCTACCTGTATCTCGCCGCGATGCGGCTGGTGAAGGACGACGAGCTGATCGCGGCGTGGTACCGCGCGCGCGGCGGCTACTGAGTGTGCTCGCGT
>CAWHLB010000016.1:0-56812 GCA_963830115.1 uncultured delta proteobacterium | reverse complement strand
GAGCCGCGATGCGCTCGCTATTCGGTGGGCGCTCAGGGGCGCGAGCCACCGCGTCCAGGTCATGAGCAGCGGCACGGACTGCAGTGCGGTCCACACTAGGCCGAGCAGCACGGCGCCGGTGACCAGGTCCGTTCGCGCCTCGACGCGACCCGCGCGAGCCGCCCAGTAGGCCGTTCCTGCCGCGGCCGCGCTCAGGGCCGCGATGACCCCGAGCGTCCAGGGCAGGGCGCCGCCCATGAGCTCGGGGGAGACAATGACCGCGACGCCGAAGGTCGCGAGGGCGATGGTCCGAGCCAGGACTGCCGCTTGCGCACCTCGGCCGATTCGGCGACGCCCGCGACGGCGCCGGGCGGGCCCGGTGGGTGAACGCATTCCCCCCGAAGGCCGGACAGGGCTTTCGCTACTCGGCTCCACCAGTCGTCTGGGCCACGGGGAAGGGCGTGGAAGGTGTGGTCATCACCTTGCGCGGGCCCGGGGCCCGGGTCGAGGTCGAGGGCGGCGCGGCGGCGACGGAGGCGTCGTGCCGCTCTTCCGGCGGCACGAACTCCGGCACCATGGCGCGAAGCGCAGCGCGGGCGCGGGCGGGCGCGGCGTGGCGGCGGCGAGGGCGGCCAGGCCCTCGGCGACGCGCTCCGGGGGGTGGCGTTCGGTGTGGCCGATGAAGACCTTGGGGTGCTTGGTCTTGTCGGCGTGCTCGGCGTCGGTCGACAGCTCCTCGAAGAGCTTCTCGCCGGGGCGCATGCCGGTGAACTCGATCTCGATGTCCTCGTCCGGGCGGAAGCCCGACAGCGTGATCAGGTCGCGCGCCAGGTCGACGATCTTGACCGGCTCGCCCATGTCGAGGACGAAGATCTCGCCGCCCTGGCCCATGGCGCGCCGCCTGGAGGACGAGCTGGCAGGCCTCGGGGATCGTCATGAAGTAGCGCGTCATGTCGGGGTGGGTCACGGTGACCGGGCCGCCGCGCGGCGATCTGCTCCTTGAAGATCGGGATGACGCTGCCGGCCGAGCCCAGCACGTTGCCGAAGCGCACGGTCGACGAACTGCGTGTGCGCTGCCGCTGCCGACAGCGCCTGGACGTACAGCTCGGCGACGCGCTTGGTCGCGCCCATGACGACGGTCGGGTTCACGGCCTTGTCGGTCGAGATCATGACGAAGCGCTCGACGCCGTGAGCGTCGGCGCAGCGTCGGCGACGATCGCGGGTGCCGAAGACGTTGTTCTTGACCGCCTCGCCCGGGTTCCACTCCATCATCGGCACGTGCTTGTGGGCGGCGGCGTGGAAGACGACCTCGGGGCGGTGGCGTCTCGAAGACCTCCTCCATGCGCTGCGCGTCGCATGACGTCGGCGATGCACGGCTACGATCGGGACGTCGCGGGAACTCGCCGCGCAGCTCGCGGTGGATGTCGAACAGGGCGTTCTCGGCCTGCTCGACCAGCACGAGGCGCTGCGGGCGCGAACTGGCAGACCTGGCGGCACAGCTCGGAGCCGATGCTGCCGCCGGCGCCGGTGACCAGCACGACCCGCCGCCGACCACGCCGCGAGATTGCGTCGCTCGTCGAGCTGCACCGGCTCGCGGCCCAGGAGGTCCTCGATGGCGACGTCGCGGATGCGCGACAGGTTCAGCCGCCGCCGACGATTTCGTAGATGCCGGGGATGATCTTGGCGGGGATGCCGGCCGCTTGGCACAGCGCGTGATGCGGCGGATCTCCTGCGCCGCGGCGCTCGCCATGGTGATGAGCACCTGCTCGTGCGCCGTGCTTGCGCACGACGGTCGCGCGACGGTCCGCGGTGGTGCCGCAGCACGGCGATGCCCTCGACGATGCTGCCCATCTTGACCGGGTCGTCGTCGAGGAAGCCAACGGCGCGGATGCCCGATGTCGGGGCGGCGATCGATTCGCGGCAACGAGCACGCCCGCCTGGCCGGCGCCGACTGAGCATGGTCGGCACCTGCTCGGCGCCGGTGCGGCGCGCGCCGATCTCGTGGCGCTCGCCGATGACGCGGCGCAGGACGCGCACGCCGGCAACCGCGAGGAAGGCGAGGGCGAAGTTCGCGGCGATGACGCCGAAGGGCACGACGCCGTGGCGGAAGTAGGCGTGGACGAACTGGAGCCGGCCGAGCAGGAGGCGGATAGCGATCAGGACCACGGTGCTGGCGACGACGGCGAAGAAGATGCGGCCGGCCTCGCGCAGTCCGACGTAACGCCAGGAGAAACGGTGCACGCGGAAGGCGACGAGGACGAAGTACTCGCCGAGCACCACGTAGGGCGCGGTGAGCACGAGCCGGCCGATCATGTCTGGCGCGGCGGCGCTCCGTCGAAGCGCAGGACAGAAGGCGACGGCGAAGGCCGCGCGTCGAGCACCGCAAGGTCGATGGCGATCTGGGACAAGCGAAGGAGGTGGCGGCGCATGCGCTCAGCTCCCCGTCCTTCGCGTCGCGGCGCGACCGGCCGCGGCCGTCCGCCGCACGATGTCGATGACGCGCTGCTGCTCCTCGGCGCGCAGGCTCGAGCTGCTCGGCAGGCAGATGCCGCGGCTGGAAGAGGTCCGCGGCCACCTCGCCGCCGATGCGCTCGGCGTCCGCGTACAGCGGCTGCAGGTGCATCGGCTTCCACACCGGGCGCGACTCGATGTCGTCCGCGGCGAGGGCCTCGATGAGCGTGTCGCGGCTCGCGCCGAGGCGTGCCTCGTCGACGAGGAAGACCGAGAGCCAGTTCGTGTGCAGCCCGCAGGGCGCCTGCGGCATGAGCTCGATGCCCTCGAGGTCGGCGAAGGCGTCGCGGTAGCGGAACGCGATGGCGCGCCGCGCGCCGCACGCGGTCGTCGAGGACCCGGAGCTGCCCGCGCCCGATGCCGGCGAGGACGTTGCTCATCCGGTAGTTGTAGCCGAGTCTCCGAGTGTTCGTAGCTGAGCGCCAGGATCGCGGGCCTGGGTCGACCAGAACTGCGCCTTGCGCGACCTGGGTCGGGTCGGCGGCGAGCAGCATCCCGCCGCCGGTGGTGGTGATGATCTTGTTGCCGTTGAACGAGAACACGCGCGAGGGGCGCCGAGGGTCCCAGCCGGGCGGTCCTTGTAGGTGGCGCCCAGCGCCTCGGCGGCGTCCTCGAGGACCGGTACCTCGTAGCGGGCGCAGGCCTCGAGGATCGGGTCCATGTCGGCGCATCTGCCCGTAGAGGTGCACGACCACGACCGCCTTGGGCAGGCGCCCCTTCGCTGCACGGCTGCGCAGGGCGGCGGCGAGCAGGCTCGGGATCCATGTTCCAGCTCGCCCGGTCGCTGTCGACGAAGACCGGCTCGGCGCCGACGTAGCGGACCGGGTTGGCGGTGGCGGCGAAGGTCAGGGTCGGGACGAAGACCTCGTCGCCCGGGCCGACGCCGAGCAGGCGCAGGCCGAGGTGCATCGCGGCCGTCCCGGAGGCCAGGGCGACGCAGGAACGGCCCACCCGCTCGGCCATCTCCCGCTCGAAGGCGTCGATGTGGGGCCCGACGGAAGAGAGCCAGTTCGTGCGGAACGCCTCCGCGACGAATCGCTCCTCCTCCTCCCCCATGTGGGGCGCCGACAGATACACGCGGCCCATGAAAAGAGAGCCCCTCCCGAACAAGCAACGGCCCTGCCGGGGCGGCAGGGGCACGATTAATACCCGCGACCGAGGGCGGGCGCCAGGGAATGCGTTTCGCGAGGCTGGCGAAGCGTTCAGGGGAGGGTGGAAGACCGATCATCCCGACTCGGCTTACAGTGGCGAGTCATCTACAAAGTCCAGAAGGCCGAGCTGGCGGTATACGTGATTGAGGTGAACCCCCATGAGTACTGAGCGGTCGCGAACGTCGGGGCGCGAGGGATTCGTCCGCGCGCGCGTAACGGAGCAGGTGAGCCCGGCGAGATGCTCCGAACGCTGCGCGAGCTTCAGGGGATGAGCCAGTCGGAGCTTGCGAAGGCTGCGGGTCTCTCCCAGTCCCACATCTCCGCGATTCGAGACGGGGGCCCGCAACATGGGCCGGGAGCGGGCGCTCGTGCTCGCCCGCGCCCTGCGCGTCCACCCCGCGGTGCTCCTCTTCCCGAACTTCGACATCTCCGACGTGGCCTGAGCAGGCGATGTCGGCGCGGCCTTGGGACAGGGGCTCAGCCGACGGTCTCGCTTTCCGTCGCCTTCGGGTAGCAGTCTCGAGCTTCAGGCCCAGGGCGGCCGCCAGATCGGGCACGAGCAGTCGACGCTACGCTTCTGTCATGCAGCCAGCCAGACCGCTCCCGTCCCACGTCGACGTCACCGGCCGCCGGCCGGTCGTGCGGGGGACGGACATCCGCGTGAGCCAGATCGCTTCAGGGTACGAGCACCTCTCGATGACGCCCGATGACATCGTGGACGCTCACCCCCATCTGCGCCTCGCGGACGTGCACGCGGCGCTCGCGTACTTCTACGACCATCGTGGGGACATCGAGCGAGAGTGGGCCGAGGAGGCAACGCTCGTCCCCTCAGCCGGGCGATGCCGCACGGCCAAGGGCGCGCTATGCTGTCCCCATGGCTGTCACGCGCGAGTACGAGTTCACCGTTGTGGTCGAGCGCGATGAGGACGGGCGCTACCTCGCCGTCTGCCCGGCGCTTCAGGGGTGTTACACGGAGGGGGAGACCCCGGAGGAGGCGCGTGCCCTCATCGCCGACGCGATACGGCTGCACCTCGAGGACCGGTTGGCCTGCGGGGAGCCCATCTGCGAGGAGGTCGGCGCTACGACTGTCCGAGTCGCCGTGTGAGCGACCGCCTTCCGGCCGTCACCGCGAAGATCCTTTCGCAGGGTGTCAGCCCGACCCTTCTTTCGCCTATCCTCCCCAAGGGTTGATCCTGAGGACCGCTACATCTTTCGTGGAGAAGGGTGCCCCACATGCAGCCGCATCGAGACACCGAAGAGCGGAGCAGGGTCGAATCCGAGCGGAAGCCCCACGTCGTCTATGTCTTCGCCCACCCGATGAGCGCAGACCGCCTTGTTCGGGGCCAACTCGCGTACCTGCGTGGGCGAGGGTACGACGTCACCGTCATCTGCTCTCCTGGCGAGCAGCTCGATCGGGTCGCTGCCCGCGAGGGGGTTCAAGTGGTTGGACTTCCGATGGAGCGTGGCTTTGCCGTGCTCGAGGACCTCCTCGCGCTCGCGCGGCTGACCGTGACCCTACGGCGACTGTCTCCCGACATCGTCAACGCCGGCACGACGAAGGCAGGTCTTCTCGGGACCCTGGCGGCCGGTCTCGCCGGCGTTCCGGGCCGTATCTATGTGCTGCGGGGCCTGAGGCTCGAGACTGTGACCGGCCTAGGACGCCTCATCCTTTCGCTGACCGAGCGTGCCGCGTCGGGCACGGCCCATCGGGTCGTGTGTAACAGCGCCAGCCTCCAGGACCGCTACGTCGAGATGGGGTTCGCCCCGCGCGACAAGACGACGGTGCTCGGCTCCGGTTCCTCGAACGGCATCGACCCGCAGACATATGCGGTCACCCCCGAGCGACGCGCGCGGGCCGAGGAAATGGCGGCCGGCTTCGGGATCCCCAGCGGTGCGCGCGTAGTGGGGTTCGTTGGACGCCTTGCTCGCGACAAGGGGCTCGATGCGCTCCTGACCGCCTTCGAGGAGGTGTGCTCCGAGACGGACGCGTGGCTCCTCGCAGTGGGCGACTTCGACGCGGCCGATCCTCCGGACCGGGCGTTGGTCGAGCGCCTCCGCTCACACCCGCGCGTCGTCATCACGGGCCACGTCGCCGATCCGGCGCTGTACTACCCGCGCATGGACGTGCTGCTGTTCCCCTCCCTGCGCGAGGGCTTTCCCAACGTCCCGCTCGAGGCAGCGTGCGCGGAGGTTCCGGTCGTCGGCTACCGGGCGACCGGCACCGTCGACGCCGTCGTCCACGGCAAGACCGGCTTGCTCTACGACATCGGCGACTTGGCCGGTCTCGTGTCCGGGCTGCGAACGTACATTGACGACGAACAGCTGCGCCGGCAGCACGGGCGGGCTGCAGCGGAACGTGCGCGGACCGAGTTCATGCAGGAGCGCGTCTGGCGCGCGCTCGAAGCCGAGTACGAAGCCCTGCTCACTGCGAGCGCCGCAATGCTCAAACGCCGTAGTACTCGCGGTACCAGTCGACGAAACGCGCGACGCCTTCTTCGATAGGGGTCGACGGGCGGAAGCCCACGTCGCGTTGCAGGTCATCCACGTCGGCATAGGTGGCGGGCACGTCGCCGGGCTGCATGGGCAGCATCCGCTTCTCTGCCGTGCGGCCCAGGCACTTCTCCAGCGTCTCGATGAAGTGCATCAGCTCCACGGGCTGGTTGTTGCCGATGTTGTAGATCGCGTAGGGCGCGCGGCTCGTGGCCGGGTCCGGGCGCGTCGCCGCGTCCAGGCCGGATTCGGCTGCGGGAATCGGTCGGATGACCCGCACGACGCCTTCGACGATGTCGTCGATGTAAGTGAAGTCGCGCCGCATCCTGCCGTGGTTGAAGACGTCGATGGGGCGCCCTTCGAGGATGGCCTTGGTGAAGAGGAACAGCGCCATGTCCGGCCGGCCCCAGGGGCCGTAGACCGTGAAGAAGCGCAGGCCGGTCGTCGGCAGTCCGTAGAGGTGGCTGTAGGTGTGGGCCATCAGCTCGTTGGCCTTCTTGGTCGCGGCGTAGAGGCTCACGGGTGGTCGACGTTCTGGTGCACGGAGAAAGGCATGTGCGGTGTTGGCGCCGTAGACGGAGCTGGAGGAGGCGTAGACCAGATGCTCGACGCCGTTGTGGCGGCAGCCCTCCAGCACGTTGAGGAAGCCGACCAGGTTGCTAGTCGACGTAGGCGTGCGGGTTCTCGAGCGAATAGCGGACGCCCGCCTGGGCGGCCAGGTTGACACGACCCGTTCGAACGCGCTTCGTGCTCGAACAGGCTCGGCCATCGCCGGGCGGTCGGCGAGGTCCAGCTTCTGGAAGCGAAAGCCCGCGCTGTCTCTCCAGCTGCGCCGAGCCGGGCCTCCTTGAGCTGCGGACGTCGTAGTAATCGTTGAGGTTGTCGAGCCCGACGACCTCGTCGCCGCGGTCCAGCAGCCGCTGGCGAGGTGGAAGCCGATGAAGCCGGCCGCGCCGGTGACGAGGGTCTTCGGCACGGGCTCCTCAGAGGCTCCAGTAGTGCACGTGGGAGGGCAGGGCGTCGGGATCGAGGGCCGACTTCACGTCGACGAGCACGCCGCCCTTACGTAGCCACGCTGCGAGCCTCGGCCGGCGGTCGGTCGAGGTAGTCGCGGTGGGCGACGGCTAGCACGAGGGCGTCGAGGTTTTGCAGGTCGGCGAGCGGCGCGAGCGTGACCCCGTACTCCTCCTTCGCCTCGTCGGCATCGCCCATCGGATCGTGGACCAGCGCCGCGATGCCGAACTGCCGCAGCTCGCCGATGATGTCGGGGATTCGGTGTTGCGCAGGTCGGGCACGTTCTCCTTGAACGTGAGCCCGAGCATGCCGACCTTGCGCCCTTGCACAGCGGCACGTCCGCCTGGACGAGCAGCTTGACCAGCCTGCTGGGCGACGAACGCGCCCATGCCGTTGTTGATGCGCCGGCCGGCGAGGATGACCTCGGGCTGGTAGCCGAGCTCCTCGGCCTTGTCGTGAGGTAGTAGGGATCGACGCCGATGCAGTGGCCGCCGACGAGGCCCGGGCGAGAACGTGCAGGAAGTTCCACTTCGTGCCGGCGGCCTCGAGCACGTCGCTGGTGCGGATGCCCATGCGGTCGAAGATCAGCGCGAGCTCGTTCATGAGCGCGATGTTGAGGTCGCGCTGCGTGTTCTCGATCACCTTCGCCGCCTCGGCCACCTTGATCGACGGCGCGCGGTGGACGCCGGCCTGACGACCGAGCCGTAGACCGCGCGACGCGGTCGAGCGTCTCGGCGTCCTGGCCCGAGACGACCTTCATGATCGTCTCGAACGTGTGCTCCTTGTCGCCCGGGTTGATGCGCTCGGGCGAGTAGCCGAGGAAGAAGTCGACGCCCGTTCGGAGCCCGGACTCGCGCTCGAGGATCGGGCCGCAGATCTCCTCGGTGACGCCGGGGTAGACGGTCGACTCGTAGACGACGCACGTCGCCCTTCTTGAGGTGCTGGCCGACCGTCCGCGACGCGCGGAGCATCGGCGCGAGGTCGGGGCGGTGGTTGCCGTCGATCGGGCGTCGGCACGGCGACGATGTATGAACGTGGGCTTGCCCACGTCGGCGACGTCGCCGGTCACACGCAGCCGGCCGGTGCGCAATGCCTCGCCATCGACCTCGCCAGTTCGGTCGCGTCCTGCACGCAGCTCCGCTATGCGGCCGACGTTCACATCGAATCCGACGACGTCGTCGTGCCGGTGCGATAGGGCCAGCGCTACGGGCAGGCCGACGTAGCCGAGCCCGACGGTGAGGATTCGCTCTGAAGTTGCCATGGACGGTTTGCCAGAGTTCGCCAGGGCGGGGAAGGGACCGCGGCGGGTCGAACGGTGCCATCCCGCCCGAGCCGCTGCAACCACCGTCGCGGCCATCGCGGCCGTCGCTGACGACCGTTGCGCACGACCGCCGGAACATTCGGCTCCTTTTTCTGGGCGCCGGAGCCGCTTGGCTGAACGTCTCGCGCAGCTGGAGCACCCCATTGGCGACGACGGCAGGCAAACCGCCCTGCCATCTGCTAGTTTCCCTCCCGACATGGCCCCCTTCGGTTCATCGCCTTCGTTGGCGCGCCACGCTAAGCGCGCGCTCGACGTCGCCGGCGCGGCCACGGGCCTCGTCGTCCTGTCGCCAGTCATCGGCGCCGCGGCGCTCGCCGTCCGCGCCACCATGGGCACACCGGTTCTGTTCCGGCAGGTTCGCCCGGGTCTCGGCGCTGAGCCCTTCGACCTGGTGAAGTTCCGGACCATGACGCCGAAGGCGCCCCAGGAGGACTGGGCCGACTCCGACGCCGCGCGCCTTACGCCGCTCGGCGCCCTGCTGCGCAAGACGAGCATCGACGAGCTGCCCACGCTCTGGAACGTGCTCCGCGGCGACATGAGCCTCGTGGGGCCGCGCCCCCTCTTGATGGAGTACCTCTGTCGCTACAGCCCCCGGCAGGCGCGGCGTCACGAGGTTCCGCCCGGCATCACTGGCTGGGCGCAAGTGCACGGGCGCAACGCGACAACCTGGACGAAGCGCCTCGACCTCGACGTCTGGTATGTCGATCACTGGAGCCTGGGACTCGACCTCCGCGTCCTCGCCAAGACCGTGTTGGTAGTGTTCCGACGGGATGGCATCAGCGCACAGGGGCACGTCACGATGCCCCAGTTCCGCGGGGAGGCGTCGCCGTGACCACGGCGCCCGAATCCGTGGCCGTGCTTGGACCCGGTGGCTTTCTTGTGGCCGCGGCGGCCGAGCCGCCGCCCCTCCGCACCGTGAACGCCGCTTCCCGGTGCGAGCCGCTCGGTGCCGAGGCGCGCAGCCTCGACGATCGCCGTGCAGCGCTCATCATGACGCGGCGCCCGGGCCAGCCGGCGCTAGCCGAGGATGAGCGATGACGGCACCGACACGCGTTGCCGTGGTCAGCGATCTGCACGCGAACGCGCTCGCGGTGGAAGCCGCGTTTCGCGCGGTCGACGCCGCGTCGGCCGATCGTCTCGTCATCCTCGGCGACCTGCTGACATATGGCTGCGAGCCTGCCGCGGTCCTCGACATGGTGGGGGCGCGCCTCGCCCGCGATAGCGCCGTGCTCATCGAAGGCAACCACGATGCTGCGTACCGCGAGATGCTGCATGGCGACGAAAGCTACCTCGACGGGTCACCCGATTGGGTGCGCGATACCTTCCGTTGGACCGCCGAACGCGTCGACCTGGGGGCCTTCGCAACGCTTCCCTGGCAGGACGAGACCGTCGTTGGCGACGTCCTCTTTACCCATGCAAACCCGTTCGGCGCGCGCAACTGGCGCTACCTCAACGGCGACGAGACTACGGTGGAGGCCGCGCGAGCCCTGCCCGAACGAAACCTCGCGTGGGGGTGTTCGGCCACACCCACCGGCGCGCCGTCGCGCGCTGCGCCGGCGACACGTCGTCGAGCGGCATGAAGCGGTCGGGCGCCATGTCACGGGAGCCAGGCGCAATCTGGGTCGCGAATCCCGGCTCGGTCGGCCAGCCCCGCGACGCGACGGCAGAGTCGAGCTGGATGCTGCTCGAGATTGGTGCCGACGTGCGCTACCGCTTCGAGGTCGTCGATTACGACCTGGATGCACACAGGGCAGCGGTGAGGCGTGCTGGCTTCTCGGAGGCGACAGAGCGGTCGCTCCTCCGCTTCTTCCGGATCGGGTAGGACCCAATGATCAAGACATTTGTCACGGGCGTTGGCGGCGGCGTCGGCCAAGGCGTTCTCAAATCCCTGCGAATGATCGACGACCTCGACATTGAGATCGTCGCCGGCGACATGAGCCCGCATGCAGCAGGCCTCTACGTGGCCGACGAAGCAATCATCGTGCCGAAGGCGTCGGCACCCGACTACGTCGACCGCGTCATCGAGATCCTGCGATCGCGCGAGATCGACTACTATTTCCCGGGAACGGACGTGGAGCTCCTAGTGTGCGCCGAGAACGCCGAGCGTATCCGGGAGGCGTCTGGCGCGGAAGTCGTCGTCTCACCGGTCGAGGCCGTCCGCATCGCCGACGACAAGTACAAGACCTGCCAGTTTCTGCGCGACCACGGCCTGCCGCACCCGGCCACCCAGCTCGCGGAGGAAGCCGACCTTGATGCGCTGGACTACCCAGTCGTCCTCAAGCCACGTGTCGGCTGTCGGTCCATCGGCGTCGAGATCGCCGACTCAGCAGACGCGATTCGGCGCCGCATGCAGGACCGACCAAGGCCTCATCGTGCAAGAGTTGGTCGCGACCGACGACGACGAATTCACCTGCACCGTAGTTCGGATCGGCGAAGAGACCTCCGAGCCTGTCGTCCTCCGGCGCTGGCTCCGAAACGGCGACACCTACCGGGCAGAACCCGTGCGAAACCAAGCCATCGCTGCCTACGTCACGGCCGTGGCTAACGCCCTCGGTACATACGGATCTTGCAATCTTCAGATCCGCTTCGACGGCAAGGCTCCCAAGCTCTTCGAAATCAACTGCCGCTTCTCGGGGACTACTCCGTTTTGCGCGCAGTTGGGCTTCAATCCTGTGGAGTTCCTGCTCAAGCGGAGCGCCGGGCAGCCGTATGCGGGCCGGATTCCGCGAAGGGACCGTTGTCCTCCGCTACTGGGCGGAGATTGTCGTCGACCGCGACATAGTCGACAGGCTGACGAGGGGACAAGTCGTCCGGCCTTCGGTCGTCGCGGGAGCCTCGCTTCTGACGGCATCACGGACGAAGAGTTGAACCTGGCTGACCCTGGCAAGAAACTCGACGCGCCTTCCTCGAGCCCCTCTGGGCCCCGGGGGACGGAGATGTGATGGGAAACCAGGCTTTTTCGATCCTTGTCGTTCTCGCGATCGGATTCATTCTCCTTGTTGCCTTTCCGACGAAGGCCTCCAAGAGCGAGCCACGATCTTTGGGGCCAGTTTTCTGGCTCACATCGCGTCCGCGTGCGCCATGGTTCTCGTTACCCAGGGCTACTACGGCCAGGGCGACATGCTCTACTACTACCATGCTGGGGTCATGGTTTCGAGATGGTTGTCGATCGACCTTTGGGGGAACCTGCCGCAAGTGCTGTCCCTGTTGCTTCATGGCCAGCCGAACCTGCCTCTTCCAATAATCGGCGTCGGTCGTTCCACCGGCACGATGGCTGCGATCTCGGGCCTCATGCTGCTGCCGCTCGGAAACTCTATCTACTCCGCCTGTCTCGCCGTGGGGATTGTGTCCTTCTTTGCGAAGCGAAGGCTCTATCTGGAGGTCCGCCGGGTGCTCGATCCCCGACTGTTCGTACGGGTGGCCGCCGGGATGCTGCTTCTTCCAACAGCAGTGTTCTGGTCATGCGGGATCGTCAAGGAGTCCGTGGCAATCATCGGCTTGTCGTTGCTTGTTGTGGGAGTGTGCGCCTGTGGGCGTCGCAAGTTCGCGCGGGGAGCGGCGGGCGTAGCGACGGGTGCGGTGCTCGTGGGCATCGTGAAAGCCTACGTTCTTGTTGCGTTCGTAGTGGCTCTTGGTGTTTGGGTGTATCGGCGTCGGGCGGTTGCGACCGGGCGGCAACTGTCAGTGCCGAGCGCTCTGGTGGCGGCAGCTGTGGCTGTGGGGGGGGGACTGTACTCCATTGGAATCGCCTTTCCGCGATACGCCGTTGACAACGTCATGGACGCGACAGCGCACCTGCAATCCGTGGGGACACAGGTTCAAGGGGGCTCAAGCTACTCAATCGTCGGGTCCTACTCCGCAAAGGATGAGATCCTCGCGACACCTTATGCATTGATCACCAGCCTTTTTCGTCCGTTTCCATGGGAGATCCGAAATCCGCTCATTTTCCTCAACGCGGCGGAGGCGACGGGACTAGCCGCGCTGGTGTTTGTCGCCGCGCGTCGACTGGGAATGCGGGCAATCTGGCACGCTATCGTGTCGTCTCCTCCCCTTGCCTTTGGAGTAACCTTCACTCTTAATTCTGAGCGTCGGCGTGGGTCTCGCGACGACGAACCTCGGCTCCCTGTCTCGCTACCGCGCTCCCATGATGCCGTACTACGTCGGGTCCGTTCTGACTCTGTTGGGGCCACTGAGAATGGCGAGAGTCTCCAGCACGGCATTGGAAGCCGAAAAGGCGAGGGTCTAGCGATGAGGCCCACGCGAGTCCTGCACGTAATAACGGGGCTGAATGCAGGCGGTGCCGAAGCAATGCTGCACGCGTTGTTGGGTGCCTTCGCGCAACGCGCGATGCCCATCCAGTCACACGTCGTCGTCCTTCGCGGAGGCGGGGTGCTGGCGGAGCCAATACGAGACCTTGGCGTGCCTGTCTACCAGCTTCTTTCGGGGGGCGGATGCGCCGGCGAAGGCCCTGCAAAGGTACTGAGACGCGTCCGGAGGTTCCGGCCGGACGTCGTTCATGGCTGGATGTACCACGGCAATCTCGGCGCCACTCTGCTGACGTCGATGTTCGCGCGCGGAGCGCGGACGGTCTGGGGGATACATGCGTGCCTGGATGACCCCTGGGCTCTAGGCCCCTCCTCCCTAGGCGCCCTAGTGATGAATCGGATCGGCAGCGGACGTGCGGACAGCATCGTGTATTGCGCCGAAGCAGCTCGTCGCATGCACGAGCGGATAGGCTTTGCGGGCAGGAACGGTGAGGTCATTTCCAATGGCTTCGACTGCGCGCGGTTTCGGCCTTCGATTGAGGCACGGAGGTCGGTGCGAGAGGAACTCGGCGTGGGCAGCTCAGCCGTGCTGGTGGGGTGCTTTGCGCGTTACCACCCTATGAAGGATCACGGGAGTCTCTTCCGGGCAGCGAGGATCGTGTGCGCCAAGCGGCCCGAAACGGTCTTCGTACTCGTGGGCTCGGGAGTGGACCGTTCCAACGCGATTGTGCGCGCGCAACTCCACGACTTGGGGCTTCACGATAAGATGGTGCTCCTCGGTGAGCGGCGGGACGTCGCTCGGCTGATGGCCGGCCAGGATCTCACCGTGCTGCCGTCCTACAGCGAAGCGTTCCCAATGGTTGTGGGTGAATCCATGGCCTGCGGAGTGCCCTGCGTGGCCACAGACGTCGGCGACGCTGCCCTTCTTCTTGGGGATACGGGCATGCTCGTGCCCGCGCAAAGCCACGAGGCGCTCGCGCATGCCATTGTGCGGATCATCGACCTGGATGACCCGGGCCGTGCAGCTCTCGGAAGACAAGCCCGCTCAAGGGTGCAGGAGCGGTTTAGCATCGAGGAGACTGCAACGCGCTACGCCAACCTCTATAGGTCGGACGCTGGGCATGCGTTTAGCATGGAGCGTGAGGTGGCCGTTGGCCACTAGGCGGGCGTCCTCCGTCGAGCGAAATTGGCGCGTCGAGGCAAGTGGTTCGACAGCGCCTACGGCCGTCATTGTGTTCGGGCATCCGCTTGGCGTCGGCGGCGCTGGGGTCCTCGTGACCGTGTTGGTGGGCGCGCTGTTCGGAGCCGGCGGCAATGTCATGAGAATGCGTCGCTCTCGCAGGTGCGGAATCTCTGGGGCTGACCGGACGCGTGTGGATGCTCAGCGAGCGCATGCCACGACTGATGGCGGGGCAGGACGTTTCCCTTCTTCCCTCGGCAACGGAGGCCTTCCCGTTCGTTGTCGGCGAGTCTATAGCGCATGGCGTGCCGTGCGTGGTGACAGATGTTGGCGACCCTCCGCTGCTCGGGGACGGCGGTTTCGTGGTTCGAAGGAGAGACCGGACGCATTCGCGGCCGCGGTTCTGGAGTTGATCGCGCAAGGCGTAGAACGTCGCCGCGTCATTGGAGGGATAGGCAGGAGGCGAGTGCTGGAGACGCTTGGAATCGAGGCCGTTGCGGAGCAGTACGTCGCGGTCTATCAGGGGCGAGATACGCTCGAATGACCCCGTCGCCGCGAGAGCAGAGCTCACCGTCGGCACCGCGGAGATGGGGCGTCCTTCTGGGCGCAGCGGTGGCACGGCGGGCGTCCTTGGGCTCCGCCTCTGTGGTGGTGTTTGCAGTTAGGTCCGGTTCGGTAGCGCTGGGGCTAGTCGCGACCGTTATCCTAGGCCGCTTGCTCGGGACTGCCGGGTACGGCTCGTATGCGTTTGCGTTCGCGCTTGTCACGGTTCTGGGGGTCTTGGGCCGGTTGGGCCTTGATATGGTGACGGTCCGCGAGGTCGCGGCAGCTCGACAGCGCGATGAGCTTCCGCACGTCGGGGCGACGGTCCGCGGGGCCCAGTTGGCGGTCTCGATCGCCTCGGCCGCAATCGGGCTCAGCGCGGCAGCAATTGCAACGGCGGCCGACTCGACGCAACTGTTGCTGATGCTGGCAGCGGCAGGGCTCCTTGTCTTCATGAGCCTAAACGCGGTCCAGATTGCTGCCCTGCAGGGGCTGCAGGCAATCGTTTCCTCGAGCGTGCTAGGATCGATCATACGGCCGCTCCTCTTGGTCGGAGGGTTGGGAGTCCTCTGGGCACTTGGATGCAGGCGTCCATCGGTTAGCCTGGGTGTCCACGTAGGCGCTGCGGCTGTGACCTGTCTGGTGACAGGGGCTGTGCTGCATCGGCGCAGTCCTTTGGCATGGCGGAAGGGGGGTGTACCCCGCCTGCCCCTGCGAACTATCGCGACGTCCGGTCTCCCCATGGTCGCTGTCTACGGGCTTGGCATCCTGAGCCGTCAGACTGACGTGATCATGCTTCGGTTCCTCCTCGGGACGCCATCAGCCGGTTCGTACGCAGCGGCCGCCCGCATCGCTGCCGTCGGCTCCTTCGTCTTGGGTGTTGCGAACTATGTACTGGCTCCACGGTTTGCCGCGCTCCACGCCGCGAAGGACACCGCGGGCCTCCAGCGACTCGCGGCTCTCTCGGCCGCGTACACGGCCTGCGGCGGCGTGATTTTGGCCGGATTCATATCCGCTGCGGCTACCCCGCTCCTTGCTGTGTTCGGCAAAGGCTTCACTGACGCTTCGCTGGCCCTGGTTCTTCTTGCGGCTGCTTTCATGATTAATGCCTTCTGTGGGTCGGTAGGCATGCTTCTCCTGATGGCAGGTCATGAGCGAGAGGTAGGTGTCGTCACAGGCGCGACGGCTCTGCTCAACGTCGCCCTCAACGCCATAGGCATTCCGTTGTGGGGGATGCCGGGCGCGGCTCTCGCCACACTTGTGTCGCTTGGAGTGTGGAACCTCGTCCTGGTCGTCCGCGTCCGAAAGCGCTTGCTGATCTCTCCCACGCCGCTCGGGCTTCTGCGGCCTATGGCTCGGACCGGGTGACTTCGGTGCCATGTTCGCGCGTATCATTTCAATAGGAGTGCGATGGGCAAGCCCCTCGTGTCGGTCATCATTCCATGCTTCAATGGCCGTCGCTGGCTCGGCGAAGCCATTGAGAGCGCGTTCGCGCAAACATGGGATCGCATCGAGGTAATCGTCGTTGACGACGGCTCGACCGATGACAGCCTGCGGGTTGCGTCTTCATACGGCGAGCGCGTCCGCCTTCTCGATGGACCCAATGGCGGTCCGGGTGCCGCGAGGAATCGGGGCCTCGACGCCGCCCAGGGCGAATGGATCCAGTTCTTGGATGCAGACGATGTGCTGCTGCCGAGGAAGATCGAGGCGTGCATGGAGTCAGCGTCGAGCGATATCAACTGTCTTCCGCTTTCTCTCACAGAGAATGTCGCTGACTCCGGCCGACCACTTGTGCGCTCGTCGATGACGCGGCGAGTCAGGCGATCAGCGCCACGAGCGCCCCGGAGATATGCCGTCCAACGGCCTGTCGAGATGGTGCTCGCATCCCGCGTTCAGACGCACCAGTGGCTTCATCGACGCGAGGTGCTCGCGAAGCTAGGTGGCTATCGCGCCGAACTGCGCTGGGAGGAGGACGTGGACCTGAACCTCCGTCTGGCCCTGACAGGAATGCGCTTTCGGCTGGTGCCGGAGATTCTGGTTCTTTGTCGTCATCACCACTCACCAGGGCGACAACGCCTCGATCCGGCGTCAGTGCCGGGCTGTCTACGGGCAGAGCTCGGAATGCTGGAGGAACTCCGAATGAACGGGGTACTTCAGCCTCCGATATCCCGCATTATGGCGAATCGTCTGGCGTGGGCGGCTCGCCGCGCCTGGCGTCAGGGGCTCCGTCGCGAGGCGCGGGAGGCCTTCCGCGTCGCTCTGTCGCTAGACCCGGCACCGAACCCATCGGGTGTGTGGCTGTACAACCTCGTGTCGCATATCCTTGGACTCGAAGAGACCGAGCGCCTTGTAGATTGGGTGCTCGGCGCATTGCCCTTCGGCGGAAGAGAGCAGCGGTGATCTTTATCTTGAGCACGGGTAGGTCCGGGACGCGTAGCCTGGCCGAGTGGTTCAATCGGTCGAGGTCAGTTCGAGCGGAGCACGAGCCCGAGCCCCTTCTTGTCGACGAGATCGTGAGATACGTGCGGAGGGAGCTGCCGGAGCCGGCGATGGCGGAACTTCTGTCCCAAACTCGCATACAGGAGGCGGGCGGGAGGGAGTACGTCGAGAGCAACCATATGCTCACCTACTGCATTGGCGCGCTGGGCAGAGCGTTCCCCGGAGCGAGCTACGTGTGGCTCCTACGAGACGGGAGAGACGTCGTAGTATCGCTGATGGCGCGGCAGACATTCGAGGGGCAGCCGCTGGATGACGTGGAAGGAGAGTGGTTGATGCGCCGATTCTCGCTGGCCTGGTTCGGCGAAATGTCCCCGGCCGCGTGGCACGAGCTCCCCGCGTTTGCCAAGGCTTGTTGGTATTGGGAGAAGACAAACGCACTGATTGAGGAGCACCTGTGCGGTCTGCCTGCAGAAAAATGGCTCCAGTTGCGGATTGAGTTCGAGGCGGAGGCGCTGGCTCGGATGCGGCGTCGATTTCACTTCCTAAGACTGTCGGACGATGACTTGCCTATCGTCAACCGCTCAAAGCGGATGGGCCCTAGTTGGACCCGCTGGGAGCCGGAGCAGCGCAGGTGGTTCGAGGAGATCTGCGGCGAAAGCATGGACAAGTTCTATCCTGGCTGGCGTGACCGGGAGGGCCAATGGCGAGAGACATACAGCCTTCGCGTGGGGCGCCGAGGTCAGATGGTGCTGCAGGCCAGAGCGCGCAACTTCATCTTCGCAGATACGCCGGTCTCGCGGATCATGCTGCGGAATGCGCGACGGCTTCCCCGGCCAATCAAGGGAGCGTTGAAGCGGATCGTTGGACTGACCTAGGCCAGGCATGTCGAGTGCAACTAACCGAAATGGCCTTCGATAAATTCCACGTGATTATAGACTACGCGGAGACAGCTTCCGCAGGGGAGACCATGTGATGGGCAGTGTTGACGTCGAGCCGTTCTTGCCTGACGAGGCCGACCTCAAGATCGTTCGTGACAGTGCCCGAAGAATCTTGGGCGAAGCTTCCGACCTGAACGAGTGGGCGGCCGGCTATTTCGCGAACCACACCGAGAGGATTGCCTTCGATGTCACGATGACGCGAACCTACGCGAACCGCGGCGACCGAATTCTGGAATTGGGGTCTCTTCCACTCCTGCTGACCGCGTCCCTCCAATCTCTTGGCTACACGGTCGCCGGAGTGGACGCGAAGCCTGAGCGGATGGCGGGGGCAATTGAGGCGCTCGGTCTGGATATCGCCAGATGTGACATCGAAACCGAGCAATTGCCTTTCGGGGATGAGTCGCATGATCTCGCTGTATTCAATGAGCTTTTTGAACACCTTCGGATAGATCCGATTTTTACAATGAGTGAGGTGTGCAGAGTACTACGCCCCGATGGGATGCTCTTGCTTTCGACTCCGAACCTGCGCTCGCTGCGAGGAATTTACAATTATCTGGTCCGAAACCGTGCATATTCGTGCTCGGCAGAACTCTACGAGGAATATCGCAAGTTGCATACTCTCGGGCATATGGGTCACGTGCGGGAGTACACGAGCGCTGAGGTTGTGGAATTCCTGGAAAAGGTCGGCTTTGTTGTGAAGGGGATGGTTTTTCGTGGCAAGTTCGGCCGTCGCTGGGTGGATTGGCCGGTCCGGTTCGTTCCCCGGTTGAAACCCTTCGTGAGCTTTGTTGCTCAGAAGGGAGAGCGATGAACGAGTGACGCAGTCCCGGGTCAAGCGCCTGCTTGGCGTGGCGTAGTGCCCAGCTGACCCTCCGCCTCACGCCAGGCTGCTAACCCGTCTCGGAGACTGTGGCGCGGGCGATAGAGAAGTTCCTTGGTTGCGCGGTGAATGTCGAGAACGAATCGTCGTCCCGGGGCGTCGCCGCGCTCGATTCTAGGGCGTTCGTCGGGACGGAGGGTGGTCCATACTGCAGCGGCCAGATCAGCGAGGCAGGTCTCTTCGCCGGACCCGATGTTGTAGACAGATCCTGGAGCGGGGTGGTCGAGAGCGGCGATCACGGCATCGCACGCGTCTTCCACGTAGAGAAAGTCGCCGGACGCGGCTGGCGAATGAAGGGACAGGGTCTCGCCGTTGGACGCGCGCCGCCAGAAGGCGCTCACGACCCCCCGGGAACGCATTCCCGGCCCATGAAGCTGGGAAAAGCGAAGCGAGACGGTGGCCAGGTCTCTCGTTTTTCGAAAGGCACGGCAGAGTTGGTCTCCCCAGAGCTTGCCGAGACCATAGTAGAGTGAGCCATCATGAGGGTCAGTCGGCGCCGTCTCTGAGACGGGCAGGGCGGCCGTGGACGAGTAGACGTCGGCTGAGGAGACGTAGACGAAACGTTTGGCGCCTCGTTCTGCGGCAAAGGTGAGGGCATTGTGAGTGCCAAGGGCGCTGGTAGTTACAAGGGTTGGGACGTCTCCGGGCGTGGCCGTTCCGGATGGGACGACCGCCGCCGCGTGAATGACGGCGTCGAAGCGACCCTGAATCCGGTGGAAGTCGCCTTCCGTTCCGACGTCTAGGATCGCTCGGGAGGGCGCGACGACCTCCCATCCCGCGCTAGCCAAACTGCGGACGATGTGTCCGCCAAAGAATCCGCTGCCGCCTGTGATCAAGCACCTCTTGGTCACACCAGTTCTCCGAAAGGTTGCAAGTGTGGGCGTGCGCCCGCGGCCGGGACACGAACTGCGTGGAAGTCAGACGCTGAGCGCCGAGAAGATGTGCTTGGCACAAAAGTCATCGAGAGCGTCCCGGTAGACCACCCCGTTGCTGCCTCCCCGAGCACGGAAGGAAATGTGCATAACACTATCGCTGACAATCTCATGGGTCACCTCGGGGGACCTGTCCGTATATTGCTCAAGGACAAGGAACCTCGAGGGTGGGTGCCGCTCCGAGAGGGCTTGGAACAGCGGTCGAAGAGTGTCTGGCCCTTGGTTCAGCGGGAGGCGGAAGTGATCATTGAATCCCGAAGCCCAACGCCTACGTTTCTCAGGTTCATTGATGAGGGTGCATACGAACACAACAGGCGTGGTCGAGTTGAGTAGGTCGATCCATCTAGAACAACAACGCTCGTAGTACCGATAGTCGTCGTCGGAGGCAAGGGGGCTCCTGTGGCTAAACATCGAAGAGTGATAAATCGTGTGGCCCGCTGAACGACCGCGACGGAGAGGCCGCATGTTTGCCTTGTCGAGGTAGCGACGGAACCCGTCGGCGATGCAATCGAGGATGATGTCGGAAGAGGTGAGGATCCAGTCGAAGGGATAGGAGGCCTTCTTGGCGCCCACCTGCTTGAGGTACCACGCAGAACTGCAGGTTTGTCCGATGGAGACGCAGGTGAACGGGGTGTCGAAACGTTCGCAGAAGGTGCCGAGCGCGTGACCGGCGTGGCGCGCCTGACGAACGTATCCCGCAAGGTCAGACGGCGACACTCCCTGGGTGAAGTCGTGCCTGGGTCGGAGGCGCTCGGTCAGGTGATGGAGCAGGGAGTTGGACATTCCGAAAGCATCGCTCAGACAGCCCAGTCGTGCCACAGCGAAAAATCAATCCCTGTCAGCCGGGCGAGGCGCCGGACGTCCGGGGCAAGGATGGCGGCGAGCTCCTTGCGAAGGCCGGGCTCGATGGGAGGCGTGCGCCTCTTCGAGGTGAGCAAGGAGTCAAGCGTCCAAACCACCCGGGCCCGCTGATCCTGCGTCAGCAGCGACCTTGCTGCCGCTCGAAGTAAGGGCTGGGTGAGGAGCCGTTGGCGGAGGCCAGGGAAGATCTGAATCCCAGATGGATTCAAGCGCTGGGTCGTGTCGACGGAGAAATTGAGGTCGAGTCCCAGAAAGCGAAACAGGTCTTCGCAGACAGTTGCTGGCGTACTGGCCAGCGCTTCCGTCAAGACAAACCTGATGGAACTTCGGGGAAAGGCGTCGAGAAACCGCGCAGCTTGCGCGGCGTACATTCCCACCGCAACGTATCCGCGGTCGTAGTTACACTCGCCAGACGGGACCGCTTGGAGTTCCTCGTGGAGGGAGGTTGCGAACGAGCGATGCTCGGCTCCGATCTTGTGATTGTGCCAATAGTGCGAGTATGCGCGGTCAATTGGATTGCGGAAGATCGCAATGATCCGAGCATCGGGACAATGGTCTGCGATTTCCCTGGCAGCTCCGGTGGAGAAGAGATACCGCACCGTAGCATCTCCGGAATAGCGCCCCTGGTGGGACGCGAATAAGGCGGCGTAGTCTTGGGCGGACACCGTGCCCTTGGCGCGCGTCCCTGATTCACCGAAGTAGTTCGGCTCCTTCGGCACAGAGAAATCGATCTCCGGGTGCTGGCCCAGGTAGGCGTAGAGGGAAGTCGTTGCGCTCTTCATGGCGCCAACGAGAAACAGGTTCGGGCGGGCTAGCGTGGACATTATTGGGCGATGCCTTCGTCAACACCGCAGAGTCGCCTTGTCGATCTCTCCAGGGGCACGAACCCAACTCTTGGGGGCGAGGCAAGTCATGAGCCCGAGGGCCCGTGAGCAGCGGAGAAGCTATCCCGGCCGGCGCATCCAGGCAACTGCGCCCGGTCCGGGCGGGTGGGCGGGCCCGACATGGTGTACCATTCGCTGGATGCGTTCTATGGGCTGTCCGAAGCTGGGGGCCCGCCGGGCAAGCGCCGCCGTGCTGCTTGCGGTCTGCTTGTCGGCGGGCTGCGCCGTCGCCCGCAGCGGCTTGGGAACCGCGCGATGCAATACTTCGGCAGACTGCGCCGGGGAGGCCTGCATCGATGGGGAATGCAGGGCTGAGCCTGACGCCGCCTCCATGGACGCGCGAGTGGAGGGCGGTTCTTCTGACGCCGGGACGGATGCACGACCCGACAGCGGGGGTGAGGCGGACGGCGGCGTTGACGGCGGTCCCGACGCCGGTGTTGACGGCGGCATCGACGGCGGCTTTCCCGGGCACTGCCGGGACGGGATGCTGAGCTCTGGCGAAACCGACGTCGACTGCGGGGGTGAGTGTAGTCCTTGCCGTGCTTGTCGCGCGTGCAGTACCGACCTGGACTGCGCCTCCCACGCCTGCACGACAGGTGTGTGTCGGGCGGTGCTGAGTTCCGTGCCGACGCGGACGGGGGTGATACCAGCGTATGTTCGCGACGATGGGGCCATCTTGCTCGCCTACTATGCTCCAGGCACCTACCCCGCGAGCTACGATCCCAGTCAGGCGCAGGAATCCGCAGTCGGAGGTGGGGGGGGCGCGCCAACTGGGTGGGCGCCAGATCCTTGCTTTGCATCGGGACACTTGTCGTTCTCCAATTTTGATCCCATGGGGAAGACGGTTGTCATGCAGTGCGGTCACAGCTTTGATGACATCATGCATGAGTCCTCATCGCGAACCCTTTTCACCAGCTTTGATTATGGTGACAAGGGAACCGTGGACACAGTTGGGGCCCCGGGTTGGGGCATCATCGCGGCACTATCGAGCGGCCTTGGGCGCGGGAACTTCGGAATCTGCGGCGGGGCGCTCTCGCCCAACAGTGGCGGCATCGCGTACTGCGATGGGGCGCCCAGGGGAAGTTTCGCCAATCACCTCGTCTCGTTTGCCGTAACGACGAGCGCAGCACCGTACGTGGGCTGCGGCGGCACGGGCTGCGTCGGATCGAGTTGCGATCTAGGCGTGTGGGTGTGGTTGGCCGAATGAGAGTCTTTCTGGAAGCGATTTTCGAGCCAGCAAGGCAGCAAGGGCGTGAGACGACGGCGCGCTGCGGCCTGCCATGGGGGTGTATACGCCGATACGCCGTGCCAACCCCGCTGACCATGACCACTGATCTCGACGTGGTGCGGCAGCGCGGTAGCGGCTGAAGGACAGACGTGGACGGAGCGGGGAGCGGGCGGATCCCGGAAGGGCTCCGGCGTGAGGTGGTGGAGGCGACCGCCCAGGCGCGTAGGAGTAGGGTGGCGCCGTGTCGCCGTTGAAGTTTCGGAGATTACCGTCGCGTGCGGTTTGATCCGCCGGTGGATCGATTTCTCGACCCTCGATGAGCCATGAGCCGGCTCTACCGGCGCCGGGAAAGCGCGGCCTGTCATGGCATTCTCGCGAACCCCTCAGAGGAACAACAGCGACAAAAGAACTATGTGCGGTATCCCACCGCGACCCAGTAGGGAGTCTGCTCGGCAATCGTGATCCCGTCCAGCCCCGCGGAACGCATCAGCTGCACGATCTCCTGTCGTGTGAACCGCTGCTCTAGCCGCGTTCCAAATCGGTCGAGCGCGTCGGTGCGCATGACGTAGAACGAACGATTGCGGTATGCGCTGAGTGGCACGCTACTGACATCGAATCCGCGGGACTCAAGCGCTCGAGCAGTCCGGGCCAGCGGCCAGTAGACGCCTGCTGCAAGGAGCTGAGAGCAGGCATAGCGAGCAGGATAAGGGAAGCTAGAGACGCCTCTCCTGAGGACGTCACTCGCGCGCCAAACCGTCCGAAACCAACGTGGGCGATTGTCTAGTGCGTAATACAGATACACCAGAAAGGGGGCTCCAGGCTTGAGCTTTTGGACGCAGGCGGCCAGTCCCGCCGCTGTGTCGGGGACGTGGTGCAGGACCCCAACGGAATACCCAAAATCCATCGACGAATCTGGAAGCGGAATCTCGTCCACCGACGCGTGGTGAAATTCGCAGTTGATCTTGTCGCCCAGATTCCTGCGAGCTACCGACAGGGCTTCCCCACTCGCATCGATGCAGTGGAGAGTGCCAACACGGTCTGCAACGAAGCGGGCCCAACGACCGGTGCCACAACCAAGATCGAAGCCGACCGCATTGCTTGGCACGGATGTCCACGGAAAGATGCCAAAGTACTGCTCGAACATGTCCTCGAGCTCTTCGGGCGAGTGGGCGGAGTAGTCGAAGCTAGTCCATTCGCGGCTGAAGCCCTCGACCGTGGTGGCGTCCCTGTTGGGTCGGTGTTCGGTAGACATTCCGTTACCTATCGTCTTCCCCGAGTTGGGTGCGGAAATACTCCACCGTCGACTGGAGGCCCTGCGCAAGCGGGATCGACGGACGGTAGTCGAGGAGTCGCGTTGCCACAGCAATGTCTGGTCGACGACGAGTTGGGTCGTCGGTCGGCAGCGGGAGGGACTTGAGCGCGCTCTTGCTGCGCGTCTGCAGCAGTACTTGTTCCGCCAACTCTCCGACCGTGAATTCGCCAGGATTGCCGAGGTTTACCGGGCCAGGATACTCTCGGTGAGCCATGAGACGGAAGAGGCCCTCCACCAAGTCTGTGACATGGCAGAAGCTGCGGGTCTGGGTGCCGTCACCATAGATCGTGAGCGGCTCGCCGCGCAGCGCCTGAACGACGAAGTTGCTCACCACACGGCCGTCGGCCGGATCCATGCGCGGACCGTAGGTGTTGAAGATGCGCGCAATGCGGACTGGGACGCCGCGGTCATGGAATGCGACGCAAAGGGTCTCGGCCACCCGCTTGCCTTCGTCGTAGCAGGCGCGGGGGCCGATCGGGTTGACGTGACCCCAGTAGGCTTCCGATTGAGGATGAACCGCGGGGTCGCCGTAGACTTCGCTAGTGGATGCATGCAGGAGACGCGCGTCATCGGCTTGGGCTCGTTGAAGGGCATGCAGTGTGCCCAAGAAACTCGTCTTGAGCGTGAAGAGGGGGTCGCGCTGGTAGTGGATTGGGCTTGCCGGACAGGCAAGATTCCAGATGCGATCGACGCTACCGCCCAGGTCGGGAAAGGGCTCAGTAACATCGTGCTCGATGAGTCGAAAGTGTGGGTTATCGGCAAGGTGCGCGAGGTTTTCGAGACGGCCGGTATAGAGGTTGTCCAGCGCTACGACGTCGTGGCCCTCCGCTAGCAGTCGATCGCATAGGTGTGAGCCCACAAATCCAGCGCCCCCGGTTACCAGGGAGCGAAGACGTCCCGTGTTGGTTTCTGGATTCGTCATGTCCTTGTCTCCATTTCGTCCAGTCGGCCGGCTCATCTGGTGCCCCGCTTCCACCATGTTCGCAGGTACTGTGTAGCTCCCGGGTGATAGTAGAGCCGCGAATCGGTCGACAGTGGCTCGACGGTGGTGAGATCTCCCCGTCCGATCCGCGGGATGGCCTCCATTAATAAGGGGAGCCCAGTTCCCAACTGCAGAAGCGGATAGGTGGAGTAGCTGTCCGCGGCCCCGGGAGAGATGGTCGCCTGCGCGAGGACGCCCCCGGTGTCGATGCCTGGGTCGACGAGGTGAATCGTCACACCGCATAGCTCGGGGCGGTTTTCGGCAAGTGCCCAGTAGCCTCCATGAACGCCGCGGAAGGTCGGTGTGATCCCCATGTGCATGTTGACGAAGGGGGCGTCTACACTTCCGAGGACCCGCCGGCCGATGATCCGGGTGCCCGCAACTACGACTACGTCTGGCGCGCTCTGCCGCAGCAGGTTGGGAACGCCTTCGTCATTCACGGAACCGACCCGTACGACGCTGTCGGGGAATGGTGGCGCGACTAGGCCAAGTTCGCGCTGCAGCCTTCTTGCCCGTCCAGCAGACGCGCGAGCCATCAGCGGCACGAGAACCATCTGAAAGAGGAGCTGGTCGGCAACGACGGGAAGTCCTAGACGCTTTACTCTCCGCTCCACCATGCGCCCGCGCGACGGGGGTCGCTCCAGGACTGCAGCCACAACGTCGAACTTCTCTGCCACTCGGGCATGGACGACGCGGCTGGCAAGACCGTCGCCCATCAGGAGCGCGACCTTCGTCCGCCCTTGGAGATTCACGACGAGACAACCTCTCGGCCCAGCTCCGCTAGCGTCATGCTGCGCATCCCATGTCTCCTCCGCAGAGTGTCGAACGACTCGAGTATGCGTCCCAGTTGGGTCGCGTTTGCCTGGAGATCCGCGCCGAAGTTGTGAGGGTGCCACCAAAGGTGGTAGCAGCGACCTTCGCGTGCCGCGACCTCCATCTCCCTTGCCACTCGACGCACCTGTAGGTCTTGGAGGGCCGCGTTTCTCGAGGCTGGTCGCAGAAATCGACTCGCCGGAAGGTTCAACAAGCCGCCGGCATCAGTGGGAATAAACATCAACCAATTGGAAGAAATTAGTGGGAGATAGGTGTCGACGAGTCGGAGCCCTCGGTCCCAGAGGTGCTGGCTCGCGCGGGGGGCGTGGATCCGGATGTCCGGATTGCCCCGGAAGAAGCGAATCCCTTCCTCCGCGCAGATCGCCAGTGCCAACGGGGTGCACTGGTTCCGCGGAAAGACGATGCTCTCGACCTCGTGCCCCACTGCAGCTGCGACCGCTTTCGCAGCCCTGATGTCGGCACGGAACTGTTCGGGCTGCTGCCCAGTTTCAAGGCAGTAGTAATGTGAGAAGGTGTGAGTGGCGAGTTCTTGGCCCTTGGTTGCGGCGATTCTCCGGAGTGCATTCGGTGCAAAGTAGTACCTTTCCGGCGGCTGCCACTCCCGGCCGTCCACCAGGCCGTAGGGGCTCAGTTGCGGGTCCTCATAGGTCGGCCGAGAAGTCGGAGAAAGCGCGCGTGCATCGGACCATCCGCTAGCCGAAAGCAAGCCCACGTACGCCCATGTGGCATGGACGGAACGATCCGAGAACATGTCGAGAAGCGCTTCGACGGCGGCAGGAGTGCCTTCGAGGTGAGTCCGGTAGCTCGACAAACCGCGAACATCACGGACGCCCCAGTGGAGCTCGAGGTCCAGGGAAATGATGAGCGTCGGCCGCATGGCGCTGCTAGGCGGCACCCATGCGCAGTGCGGGACGGAGGCCTGTCCTGCGAGTTTCAGCTGCCATGGACGCCGATGCCTTCGTAGGTGAAACCCTGGTCGCGCAGGCCGTAGCTCGACCAGATGTTGCGTCCGTCGAGCACGAGAGGGCGGCGGAGGAGCTTCTGAAGGCGCGCGAAGTCGGGGTTCTGGTACTCGCGCCACTCGGTCACGAGCACCAGCGCATCCGCGTCGCGCGTGGCTTCGTAGGCGTCCTCGACGAGTCCGATGCGGTCTCCGAAACGTTTCCGCGCTTCGTCGAGCGCCTCGGGATCGTGCGCGACCACCTCGGCGCCCTCTGACAACAGGGTGTCGATGAGGGTCAGCGCCGGCGCCTGGCGGATGTCGTCGGTGCGAGGCTTGAACGCGATGCCCCAGACGGCGATGCGCCTTCCGCGCAGGTCGCCGTCGAAGTGCTGCTTGAGCTTGCGCGCCAGGGTGCCCTTCTGCCGGTCGTTGACGCGGTCGGTCGCGCCGCATAGCTCGAGCTCGACGCCGTGCTCGCGGCCGGTGTTGACCAGCGCCTTGACGTCCTTCGGGAAGCAGTTGTGGACGACGAGTGCGCCGCTCGTGACCAGTGTTTCGGCGCCCGGGACCTCCATCGAGTAAACGAAGCCTTGGTAGGGGTGCGGTGTGACGGCCGTCACCCGGACGATCGCGCTACCGTCGCTGATGCGTCGATAGCCGGTTGGCGCAATGCGCCTCTGCTGCTCGGCGATGGAGGCGCGGATGCGATCTGCGCTCGCGGACGACACGAGGTCGAGCACGCGCTCGACCTGGTCGGCGCCCGCGATGACGAGCCAGTGTGTGTCCCGTGTGGACTTTGCTACGCGGCCGACCTTCCACCGGGCGACGACGCCGAGCTCCGCCAGGAGGCGAAGGACGCCGTCCACGAGGGGCCGGCAGACGGTGCCGTACTCGAGGACGACGCTCGGGCCCCCGTTCACGTAGGACCAAGAACCGTCGCCGCGCCAGATGCCGGACAGCAACGCGCGCTTGTCGGCTTCGCCGCGCTCCCACAAGAGGTCCGGGATGCGATGGCTGTAGCAGTCCCCGCCGAGCTCGAGGACGTCGAGCCAGATGCGCGCGAGGAGACGTGAAGACACGGACACGTGCCGGGTTGTGGTGCCGTCACGGACGTCGTGCTTGATGTCGAGGCTACGGAAGTAGGCAGAGACCTCGTCGACCAGGTCTTCTTCCTGCGTCGGGTGGAACGACCAGTAGAGGCGATGGCGGCGGCCGTGCTCTCCGTCGACGGTGCAGTGGCCCTCGGCGAGGTAGAGGCCGGCGATGCGGAAGAAGGGCCCGTCGAGGGGGATGTAGCGCGGGATGTACGTGCCGTTCTTGGCGGTGCCGAAGGTCGCGTCTTCGAGCGGGACCGCTGCCGCGCGCGCCTCGGGCAGGCGCAGGCTGCCGCGCTTGAGAATGTCGCGGACACGTTCCCGTCCCCGCGGGTGAGCCAGGGGAGCGAGAGCGTCGGCCAGGCCGTCGAGGCCCAGCGCCTCGAGACGGGCGCGGCCCGTGGGGCCGGTACCGCACGATCACCTCGGCCGGATCGACACCAGCTCGCTCGAGGGCGGCGAGCACGTCGATCTGGTCGGTGGCGGGAACACGGCGCGATGTGTCGGTGCCGAGGGCAATGGGCAGCCAATGGTCCGATGTCAGCTCGGAGGCTGGGACGACCTTCGCTTGGGCGCCCGCGGCATCGAAGGCGACGAAGGGGTGGTCGGGCGTGCACCGGACACGGCGGCCCATCTTGGTGCGCACGTCGAGCAACTCGCCCTCGTAGGGGCGGCGCGTGACCGCTGCGACGGGCAGGAAGCACGGGGCGCGGGCGCTCGGGCTCCAGGCGAAGACCTCGAGCCCTTCGGGGCGAATGGCGGCGGCCTCCGGGACGGTGTCGTCCGCCTTGGGCGCAAGGGCAGCGAACAGGGCGCCAAGCGTGGTCCAGCGCGTGCGCCCGTCCTGCCGAATGAGGACGGATTCGCGGGGCGCGAGGCAGGAGCCGCCGTAGCCGGGTCCGGCGTAAAGGAACTTGCTCCCGATGCGGCTGTCGCTGCCCACGCCGTGGCGCACGTGGTGCATGTCGGCGCCGACCTGCTCGCACAGGGCGGCGACCTCGTTCATGAACGAGATGCGCATCGCGAGCATGGCGTTGGCCACGTACTTGGTGAGCTCGGCGCTCGAGCGGCGTCCATCCACGACGATGCGGTCGCGGTCGAGGCAGACCGGGTGGTAGAGGCGGCCCATCACGTCGCGGGCGAAGTCGTCGCTCGGGCACGCAGCCGATGACGATGCGGTCGGGCTTCGAGGAAGTCGTTGACCGCGTCGCCCTCCTTGAGGAACTCGGGGTTCGAGACGACGTGGACCGGTGCGCGGCGTCCTGCGACGATGCGGCGGACCCGCTCGGTGGTGCCGACCGGCACGGTGCTCTTGGTGACGATGCACGACCTCCCGGTCGCGTGCGCGGCGACCGACTCGGGCGGCGGCGTCGACCGCGCGCGAGGTCGGCGCGAGCCGTCGCGTCTCGGCTGGGCGTGCCGACGGCGATGAAGACGACGTCGGCGCCGCGACGGCGTCGGCGATCGTGGTCGTGAACGCGAGGCGGCCGGCTCTCGACGTTGCGCTGCGACCAGCTCGTCGAGCCCGGGCTCGAAGATGGGGATCTCGCCGCGGCGCGAGGCGCTCGATCCGGCCGGCGTCGACGTCGACGCAGGTGACGTCGTCGCCGAAGTCGGCGAAGCCGGCGCCGGCGACGAGCCCGACGTACCCGGTTCCGACCATGCAAAGCTTCATGAGGGCCCTCGCTGGGAGAATCGCTGTCGTTTAGCCGGGTTGGCCGCGCATCGCAAGCACCCGGAGCGGGGCCTGGCCGCGCGCGGGGACGCGTCTGCGGCTTCTCGCGACGCCACGGTCGAGCCTGGGGGGCGTCGATGGTCCCGGCCGGCGGGCGACTGTGCTGGGTCGGCGCAAAGGGGGGCTGAGCAACGGCGACTGAAGCCCCCGAAGCGGTCCGGGAGCCGAGGGGAGGTGTGTCGCCCGATTCCCTGGGTGGTGCTCCCCATTGCCGAGAAGGCTAGGATGCCCGCGCCGGCGTCCCCTGCCGGCGGCCAGACGCACGGAGACTCCAGGTGCCCAGCGACCCCTTCATCCCCTACGGCAGCCAATGGACCGACGCCGACGACGCGGCCGCCGTCGCCGAGGCGGTCCGCGCCGACCTCCTGACCACCGGGCCCAAGGTCCAGGACTTCGAGCAGGCCGTCGCTGCCGTCGCCGGGGCCGCGCACGTCGTCGCGGTCAACTCGGGCACGGCCGCGCTCCACGCCGCCTACGCCGGGCTCGGCCTGGGCCCGGGCGATGAGCTCGTCACGACGCCTCTCACGTTCGCCGCGACCTCGAACGCCGCGCTCTACCTCGGCGCCGAGGTGCGCTTCGTCGACGTGGAGCCCGATACGGGCAACATCGACCCCGCCGCCGTGGAGGCCGCCATCGGGCCGCGCACCAAGCTCGTCGCGGCCGTCGACTTCACTGGGCACCCCGCGGACTACGACCGGCTACGCACCATCACGTCCCGCCACGATGTCCGCCTGGTCGCCGACGCCGCCCACTCCATCGGCGCCACCCTCGACGGCCGGCCGGTCGGCTCGCTCGCCGATGCGACGACGTTCAGCTTCCACCCGGTCAAGGCGTTCACGACGGGGGAGGGCGGCGCCATCGCCACGGACGACGCCGACGTTGCCCTCAGGATGCGGGAGTTCCGGAACCACGGGCTGACGCGGGTCCGGAGCGGCTCGGGCGCGATGAGGGGCCTGGTACTACGAGATGCAGGCCCTCGGCTTCAACTACCGGCTCACGGACATTCAGTGCGCCCTCGGGCTCGCTCAGCTCCGCAAGCTCGGTGCGTTCGTCGAGCGGCGGCGCGCCATCGCTCGGATGTACGATGAGGCGCTCGCGGACGTGGACGGGCTCACGCTGCCGACGGTGCGGCCGGGCGTGGAGCCGGGGTGGCACCTGTACGTGATCCGCGTGCAGGACCCGTCGCGGCGGCGCGCGCTGTTCGAGCGGCTGCAGGCGCTCGGGCTCGGGGTGCAGGTGCACTACGTGCCGGTCTACTGGCATCCGGTCTACCGCGATCTCGGCTTCCAGGAGGGGCTCTGCCCGGTCGCCGAGGACTTCTATCGGCGTGCCATTTCGATCCCGATGTTCCCGCGCATGAGCGATGACGACGTCGCGTCGGTCATCGAACGCATTCGCAGGGCCGCGAGCGAAACACTGTGACGACGGTCGCCATCATTCAGGCGCGCACCGGAAGCACGCGGTTGCCGCGCAAGGTGCTCGAGGACATCGGCGGGGAGCCGATGCTCGCGCGTGTGGTGGAGCGCGCGGGTCGGGCGGCCCGGGTCCATCAGGTGGTGGTCGCCACGAGCACTGCGCCCGGCGATGACGCCATCGTGGCGCTCGCCGAGACGCGCGGATGGCACGTGCACCGGGGCAGTGAGGACGACGTGCTCGATTGCTTTCAGGGGGCCGCGAGCACGCTGCCCTGCGACCGCATCGTCCGCATCACGGCCGATTGTCCGCTGCTCGACCCGGCCGTCGTGGACCGCGTGCTCGAGGAGCTCGACAAGGGCTTCGACTACGCCTCGAACACGCTCGAGCCGCGCACGTTCCCGCGCGGGCTCGACGTGGAGGCCATGACGGCCGAGACCCTCGACCGGGCCTTTCGCGAGGACCGCGATCCGCGCTGGCGTGAGCACGTGACGCCCTACATCTACCGGCATCCGGAGCTGTTCCGGCTCGGCCGCGTCGCCCACGAGGAGGACCTGTCCGCGCTCCGCTGGACGGTCGACACGGCGGCCGACCTCGAGCTCGTGCGCCGCATCTACGCGGCCGTCCCGCCGGAGGCGGGGCTCGCCGAGGTGCTGGCCGTCGTGCGCGCCCACCCGGAGTGGTCCGCCCTGAACGCCGACGTGCACCAGAAGGTGGTCCCGGGGTGATGACAGCCCGCATCGCCGAGGCGTGTGCCGCCCGGGGCGCAACCGCTCCGCTTCTGCCGCCGATACCGGCGCCCCATGCCTTCCCCCGAGCACGAGGTGATCGCCGCGCTCTTTCGCAACCGACCGCGTCTCGCGGCGGAGGTGCTCGGTGGGGTGCTCGGCGTGGAGCTGCCGGCGTTCGGGCAGGCGCGCTTGGCAGGCGGCGACCGGACCGAGGTGCAGCCGGCGACGCGCACGGCCGACGCGGTCGTGGTGCTCTACCGGGGCGAGAGGCGGCGGATGGCCGTCATCGTCGAGGTGCAGCGCAAGAGGCTCGAGCGCAAGCGCTACACGTGGCCCCTCTATGTGGCCAGCGTGCGGGCGGAGCTCGAGCGTCAGACGTCGTTGCTCGTGGTCGCGACCACTCGGGCGGTCGCGCGGTGGGCACGCAAGCCGATCGTCGTCGGCCCGGGGCATCGCTTCGAGCCGGCGGTGCTCGGGCCCGATGAGGTGCCGTGCGTAGCCGACCCGAGCGCGGCCCGACGTGCGCCGGAGTCTCGCCGTTCTGTCGGCCATGGCGCACGGCCTCGGCGCGCACGCCGAACAGGTCGCGCGCGCTGCGCTGGCCGCCGCCGATGCGGTGGCGCGCGTCGACGATGAGCGGGCAGCGGTCTACACTACGGTCATCCTGCGGGCAGTGTCCGCGGCGATGCGAGCGAGGCTGGAGGACGAGATGCACCTTGGGAAGTTTCCGGAGCTGACCGGGCTCGAAAAGCGCATCCTGGCGCGGGGGAAGGCCGAGGGGCTCGTGGAGGGCGAGGCCAGGGGCAAGGCCGAGGGCAAGGCCGAGGGCGTCCTCGCCGTGCTGGCAGCGCGCGGGATTGAGGTATCGGAGGCCGCTCGCGCGCGGGTGCTCGCCTGCAGCGACACCACCGAGCTCGACGCCTGGCTCGCCCGCTCCGCGACGGCCGAGTTCGTCGAGGACGTGTTCGGAGCCAACGGGGCGTCTTCGTAGTCGGCCAGGCCCGAAAGGCACGTACCGGGCCCTCCGGTCTCACCATTCCGGAGACGGGTCGAGGCCGCCGCCGCTCCGGCGCCAGCTACGCCGGGACCCGGTCGCAACGCCGTTCGATGCGGAGGCGCGCCCACCCGGAGTGGTCGGCCCTGAACGCCGACGTGCACCAGAAGGTGGTCCCGGGGTGAAGCGCGCGGCCGGATGCGATAGGGAGAGGCCATGTCCATGCACGTCCACATCGCTGGCAGGAAGATCGGGCCCGGCTGTCCGGTCTACGTGATCGCGGAGCTTCTCGGGGAACCACAACGGGGAGCTCGCCCGCGCCCGCGAGCTGGTCCACGCGGCCCACCGCGCCGGCGCCGACGCGGTCAAGCTGCAGACCTACACGGCCGACACGATCACGATCGACTCGGACAAGGAGTGCTTCCGGGTGTCGTCCGGGACGATTTGGGACGGGCGCACGCTGCACGACCTCTACGAGGAGGCGCACACGCCCTGGGAGTGGCAGCCGGAGCTCAAGGCGCTCGCCGAAGAGCTCGGGATGCACTGCTTCTCGAGCCCGTTCGACCCGACGGCGGTGGACTTCCTCGAGACGTTGAATGTGCCGGCGTACAAGATCGCGTCGTTCGAGCTGGTGGACATCCCGCTCATCGAGAAGGTGGCCGCGACGAAGAAGCCCATGATCATTTCGACGGGGATGGCGACGCTCGCGGAGATCGACGAGGCCGTCCGTGCGGCGCGCGGGGCGGGCGCGACGGAGATCGTGCTGCTGAAAACGAACAGTGCCTATCCGGCGCCACCGGAGGAAGTGCACCTGCGCACGATTCCGCATCTGGCGGAGGCGTTTGGCGTGGCCTCGGGGCTGAGCGATCACACGCTCGGGATCGCGGTGCCGGTGGCGGCCACGGCGCTCGGGGCGACGGTCATCGAGAAGCATCTGTGCGTGCGTCGCGCCGACGGGGGGCCCGACTCGGCGTTCTCGCTGGAGCCGGAGGAGTTTGGGGCGATGGTCGAGGCGGTGCGGACGGCGGAGAAGGCGCTCGGTCGCGTGCTCTACGCGCCGACCGAGAAGCAGATGGCGAGCCGCGTGTTCCGGCGGTCGCTGTTCGTGGTCGCGGACGTGGCCGAGGGGGAGGCGCTGACGGCCGAGAACGTGCGGAGCATCCGGCCGGCCCATGGGCTGCACCCGAGGTATCTGCCGGAGGTGCTCGGGCGGCGGGCGCGGCGGGCGATCGACCGCGGCACGCCGCTCGCGTGGGAGATGATCGGGTAGGGGTGGGCTGCGTGCAGGGCGTGGCGAAAGTGGCTATTCCTGCCACGCTTCCGCACGCTTGGGAGTGATGTATCGCTACGTATGGCCATTCTTGCCAAGGATTCGAGATCACTCAGCTCCATTGCAGATCCGGTCAGCGCGTGCATAGATCCTAGCTGGATGGAGATCCTACCCGTGCCAGCAGCCGACCGAAAGGTGTACTCCGGCTGGGCCTACATCACGCGGGCGGAAGACGTGCCTGGGTGTTGGGTCGCCCACTGTTTCGACTTCGGTGTCGTGACCATCGGAGATAGTCCGCAGCACGCCCTGGAAATGGTGCGCGAAGCGGTGGGGCTCGTCCTGGTCGACGACCTGAACCGCGGGCTCGATCCCCACGCTCGGCGCGCGCCGGACGAAGAGTGGGAGCCCCTCTTTCGGCTCTTCGAAAAGCACACTGCAGTGCCGGCGAGCTCGATGGACGAGACGCCCTATTCGGAATTCGCCGTGCCCCTGACGGTCGAGCTCGTGCGTCGGCCGAAATCCTTGGAACTGGTCGCGGCGCGGGACCTCCAGCAGCAGGCCCTCGCCGAAGCCGCAGCCTGACTGTTCGGCGCCATGCCGATGCGTCTCCGGGACTTTGCGCGCTTTCTGAAGGAGCACGGTGTCCGCATCGAGCACGCTTCGAGGCACTACGTGGCGCGGCGGGGAGAGGGTCGTGCCTACGCGATCCCTGCACACAAGGGCATGGATACGGAGCTGCCCGACGTGTATCTGAAGGGATGTTGCAAGCACTTCGGTATCGACCCGAACGCGTGGAAGAAGCGATAGGCGAGCATCGCCTGCACGTTGCACCCTGCCTACACGTTTTCTCGCGACGGCAGGCGAGGCCTACGCGAGGCGGTAGCGCAGGGCGGGGAGGGCGTTGCGGGTGATGGGGGCGGCGGGGGTGAAGCCGGCGCGCTCGAAGGTGCGGATGGAGGCGGCGTTCTCGGGGCGGATGAAAGCGTCGACCGGTTCCTCGCAGCCGAGGGCGCGGTAGAGGCGGCAGGCTTGGGTCAGCACCACGCTCGCCCAGCCGCGGCCGCGGGCCCTGGGGCCTAGCGCGACGGAGATTCGGCGGCGTCTTCGCTCGCTTGAAAGCGCACGAAGCCGACGGGGGCGTCGCCGTCGCCCAGCACGAGGAAGATGCGCGTCGCCGGGTCGGTCAGGCGCGCCGCGAACCATCGTTCGTGCTCGTCCCACGGGATGGAGCGTTGGGTAAACGACATTTGCCGCGCGAGCGGCTCGTTCGCCCAGTCGAAGAGGCGTCGCCGGTCTTCGGGCCGGACGTTGCGCAGGCGGAAGGGCGCGTCGAGCAGATGGGAGACGACCCGCCCCGCCCCCTCGCCGTCGATTGCGGTCCGGGCGTTGTCCGCGAAGGTGCGCCGCAGGTCCGCGTCGTAGAGCAGCGCATCCACGTCGTTCGTGATGACGGTCGGGTCCGCGCGCACGGCAGCCCCGTCCCCCGTGAGCGCGAGCCGCCCCGCCCGGAGGCTCTCGGCCACGCCGGCCTGGTTGTCCGCCAGGACGAGCGCCAGCGTGGGCACGCCCATGACGAGGAGCTTCCCAGCAAGTGGAGCCCGACCCGGAGATGCACGCGTCGGCCCAGGTCATGTGCGGCACCATGTCGCTCGGCGCGTGGACGACCTCACAGCCCATTGGCAGCGCCGCCGCCGCCTTCGCCAACGCGGCCGGGTCGCGGAAGGCGGGGCCGATGATGAGGCGCACGCCCTCGGCCGGGGGTCGTGGCAGGCCGGCCAGGGTGCGCAGGACGGCGCTCGAGGTGTCGTCCGGGTCGCTCGCGCCCAGGGTCACGAGCAGGTGCGCGGCGGTGTCGGCGACCTCGAGGCGGGTCGTCGGCGGGAAGCGCAGCTCGCGGCGCAGGGGCGTGTAGCGGTTGCCGAGCAGGAGTGTGGCCTCGACGCCTTCGTACATCGCCGCGGCGGCATGCCGATTCGGGTTGAGGACGACGTCGACCGGATAGGCGGCACGGTCGCGGTTGTCGTCGACCACCAGCACGGGCGCGGAGCGACGCAACTCCGCCAGATAGGGGCTCGAGAAGCCGTAGCCGTCGACGATCACGAACGAGGCGCCGTGCTGCTCGATGAGCTGTCGCGTGCTCGACAGGTCCGCCGCCTCCGAGTCGTCCGCGAGCCATTCGACCTCGGCCCCCTCGGCCTCGAGGCGCGACCCGAAGCCGCGACCCGCCGACGGGAGCACGAAACAAGCGCGGCCGCCCCGGACCATCCACTCCTGGGCGAGGGCGAGGCACCGCATGACGTGGCCGCCGCCCACCCTCGGCCCCGCGTCCGCGCGCACGAGGAGGCAGCCCGCGCCGCTGCCAGACTCGACCCCCGCAGGCACAACCGTCACATCGGCTCGAACGTGGCGTCGACGTGGGTCCGGATCAACGACCGGAGGTCATCCACGGTGAGCCATTCGGTGTTGTTGCCACTGTCGTAGTGAAAGGACTCGCCCACGAGCGCGCCCCCCTGGGCGTCCAAGAACTTCTCGACGTCCCAGAGCTCGGTGCTCGGCAGGATGACGTAGTGGGTCGGGAACTCGGCGCACCGAAGTGCATCGGTGACGGTGATCATCTCCTCGTGGAGCTTCTCGCCGGGGCGAATGCCGATGACCTCGTGCTTGCAACTCGGCGCGACGGCGGTGGCGACGTCCGTGATGCGGTAGCTCGGGATCTTGGGCACGAAGATCTCCACCGCCCCACATGGTCTCGAGGGCGTGCAGCACCAGGTCCACCGCCTCGTCGAGGGTGATGTTGAAGCGGGTCATGCGCTCGTCGGTGATGGGTAGAACGCCGCGCTCGCGGAGCCTGAGATAGGTAGGGATGACGCTCCCGCGGCTGCCCATGACGTTGCCGTAACGGACGACCGCCAGAAGCGGATGGGCCGCTTGCCGCGGAAGTTGTTGGCGGCGACGAAGAGCTTGTCGCGAGCAGAGCTTGGTGGCGCCGTAGAGGTTGATGGGCGCGGCGGCCTTGTCGGTGCTCAGGGCGACGACGCGCTCGACGTCGGACTCCATCGCCGCGTCGATCACGTTCTGCGCGCCGAGGACGTTCGTCTTCACGAACTCGAAGGGGTTGTACTCGGCCGCGGGCACCTGCTTGAGCGCTGCGGCGTGGATGACCACGTCCACGCCCTCGAAGGCGCGCATGAGGCGCGGCTTGTCGCGGACGTCGCCCAGGAAGAACCGGATCCGCCGGTCCTGGAACTCCGGCAGTTGGCCCATCTCGTACTGCTTGAGCTCGTCGCGTGACAGGACGACGATTCGCTTCACGGCCGGTTCGATCGTGAGCAGCCGCCGGATGAAGGCCTTGCCGAACGAGCCGGTCCCACCGGTGACCACGACGGACTTGCCGGCGAGATTGCCTGTTGGCTGTTGGGGAGAGTCGGGCAAGGTCTACGCTCCGAGCAAGGCTGGCTCCTACTACCAACCGCTTGGTCGCTCGGCAAGCGCCGAGGGTTCAGTTCGGTGGCCCCGCGGCGGGAGCTTTGGTTCGCGAGCGAAACAGATGGTACCCCGCGCACCGTCCAAGGTCTGCCGAACAGCAGACGATTCGGCGTGGAGGGCCCGTGGCAGCTCAAGGTTCATTCACACCCCCCATGAGGAGTTCTGGGCCGGTTCGTTCGGCGACGACTACGTCGACCGCAATCGCGACGCGAGGCTTCTCGGCTCGAAGCTCGTCATGTTCGAGCGCATCCTCCGCCGAGCCCCGGGGGGCGGGTCGGCGCTGGAGCTCGGCGCCAACATCGGGCTGAACCTCGAAGCCATCCACCTGCTCCTGCCGGAGGCCGCGCTGGCGGGCATCGAGATCAACGCCCAGGCCCACGCCGAAATGGCGAAGCTGTCCTACGTGGATGCGCGTCTGGGCTCTCTCCTCGAGGCGGAGCTGCCCGAGGGCGGCTGGGACCTGACCTTCACCGCCGGGGTGCTCATCCACATCCATCCGGATGCTCTCGCCAAGGCCTATGACCAGCTGTACCGGGCCAGCCGCCGCTACGTGCTGGTCGCCGAGTATTACAACCGCTCGCCGGTCACCATCCGCTATCGCGACCACGCCGAACGCCTCTTCAAGCGGGACTTCGCCGGCGAGATCCTCGACCGCTTCCCGGCGCTGCGCCTCGTGGACTACGGCTTCCAGTACCACCGCGACCCGGTGTTTCCGGCCGATGACCTGACCTGGTTTCTCCTCGAAAAGACGTCGTCCGGCGGGGCCTGAGGGCCACGTCGAGTCCACCGAGGCGTGCGCGTTCACGGCAGGCACAGCGGCTCGACGCCCGCTGTGCCGGGCTCAGGCGTCCGCGGCCCCTGTCGCCTCTCCCTGCCGCGCCTCCCGCCACGCCTGGAACATCAGCAGGGTCCACAGCCGGTGCTGCTCCGCGCCCCGCGCAGGTCGCCGTCGAAGTGCTGCTCGAGCTTGCGCGCAAGCGTGCCCTTCTGCCGATTGTTGACGCGGTCGGTCGCGCCACAGAGGGCCGGGGCGAGTAGGGCCTCGCGCACCAGCCGCTGGTTGTCTTCGATGCTCACCGCGCGCCGGGTGATGCGCACGTGCCGGTCGTCGAAGCGCGGGAAGCCGTCCTGTACGAACGCGCCGTATTGCTCGAGCACGAGGTCCCGCTCGATGCAGGCTCGGGCGAGCTCGGCCATGCTGTCGACGTTCTTTTTCCAGATCGAGCCGATGAAGCGCACCCTGCGGGGCACTCGGCGCACGCCCGCCTCTACACGGCTTCTCGCCGATCTCGTCGGGCAGGAGGTCCGTCGCCCAGGTGAGGATGGCGTTCGCCTCGCGCACGGAGGTGAAGTGAAAGGGCTCTGCCTCCACCGGGCGGTAGCCGGATTTGCTCGGGTCGCCCCGGAAGACCTCGAACGACACGCAACGTCCCGCGTCGACGAGGGGGCGGTAGCGGGCCGCATCGAGCTTCCCCGGCGCGTGGTTGTGCACGATGTAGAAGGCGTCGCCCGCGAGGGGCAGGGCGAGGTCGACCCTGTCCACGTTGACGTTTCCGAGGACGAGGGTGTCGCGAAGGTCCGCCGCCCCGATTAGGTCGCCGTTCTCGAGCCAGGACACGGCGAACGCACCGCGGCTCTCGGCCGAGAGGTGTTCGAGGGCGCGATGGATGGCGAGCTGGACCCAGTGGTGGGTGTGGCCCGGCCGGCGGTAGCCCCACAGGACGACCCGGCGGATACCGAGCTCGCGCAGGATGCCGACGGCCTCTCGAGCGGGGTCGTTCATGACGGGTTCGACAGGATCTCGAGCCGGATCCAGCGCGAGGCGAAGCCCCAGTCGGAGCGGGTGCTCTGCCCCGACACGGTGCCCACGACCGCGTAGCCGCCCAGGATGATCGCCGCGGTCGTCACCAGGGACACCGCCGGCGATAGCCCCGCGAGCACGCGAGCACGGTGTGCTGAAGCCACGCGGCAACGAGGCTCGGCACCGCGACCACGCTGACCACCTCGAGGTAGTAGCTCGGCGGGGGCTCGGTGGCCCCTGGCGGCAACGGGGTCGACAACCGTCAGACCGTTACGACTTCGAGTGTCGCGTCGAGGCGAACGATGTCCTCGGGGTCGGAGGTGAGCACGACCGCCGACAGTGAGCGGGCAAGGATGGCGACGTGTGCGTCGACCACGTCGGCCGTCTTCGAGGCGGCCAACAGCAGGCCGATGCGATAGGCGATCGACTCCCCCAGGGGATGGATCCTCACCGCTTCAGTGCGAAGCATGCGGATGACAGGCTGCTGCCGGGGAGAGCCGCGCCACACCTGGCCCACCACGCCTGCGGGCACGTGCGCGGAGCGCTTGCCTCCGATGAGCTCTCTCATGAGCGCAAGCATGCGCCGGTCCCGCCGCTCGAGCGCGATCAGCGCACCCGCGTCGAACACAACCGTCTTCATGTACCTGTCGCGCTCTCGTCCACCTCGCCGAGCACCGACAGCGCCCACGCGACGTCTTCCTCGGGCAACGCTCCCGCCTCGGCGAGCATTTCGTCAATGACCGCCCTGGCCTCGACCCAGTCCGGCTCTCGTGCCGCCAGTCGCGAGAAGTAGGCGGACACGGACTCGACGTCGCCAGCGCTCGCGGCGCGCGCGGCCTTGGCTGCGATTTCTTCAGGCACGCTGATCGTGATGCGCTTGAAGCCCATGTCCGAATCATGACGCGTGCATGACCTCGCTGCCACGCGCCGACGCCTGTTCCGGCCGCATGGATCCCCGCCCTGTGCTCACCCTGGGCTCGACAGGATCTTGAGCCGGATCCAGCGCGAGGCGAAGCCCCAGTCGGAGCGGGTGATCTGCCCCGACATGGTGCCCACGACCGCGTAGCCGCCCAGGATGATCGCCGCGGTCGTCAGCAGGGACACCGCCGGCGACAGCCCCGCGAGCACGCTGTGCTGAAGCCACGCGGCAACGAGGCTCGGCACCGCGACCACGCTGACCACCTTGAGGTAGGCGAACAGGGGGAAGATGCGGTTCGCCGGTTGGCCCGACGCGCGGGCGATGGCCCAGCAGTACGCCGCCACGGTCGGAATGAACGCGAGCACCGTGCCGAGGGCCGGCCCCACGAAGCCCATCACGAGCACGAGCGGGACGCTGAGCACGAGGTTCGACAGGAGGCTCGCGAACGAAGCCCGCAGCACCCAGCCGGGGCGGCCGGCGGCGACCAGCATGGAGCCGAAGGACGCAACGCGCGCCATGGTCAGGATGCAGTAGAGCCGAAAGATCGGGGCTGCGGCGGCGTAGCGGCTCGTGAATGCGAGGGAGACGAAGGGTTCGGCGCCGACCACGAAGATGGCACACACGGGCACGACGATGAGCGACACCTTCTGGATCGAGGCGCGCCAGATTGCGATGGCTTCTTCAGCGCGGCCTTCTTTGAACAGGCGCACGAAGCGGGGCATGTAGACGTGGCCGACCGAGTAGGCGATGGAGGTCACGAGCGGGATCTGCCAGGCGCCCATCACGTACTCGGCGAGGGCCGCCTCGCCCATGACGAAGAGGATGAGGTAGCGGTCGAGGCCGACGTTGAGGGTGTTGACGATGTCCGTCATCCCCAGGGGAAACGAGAAGCGGAAGAGCTCGCCCGCGGAGATGGGGGAGGGCGCACGGTCGACGCGCCGGTAGAGCGCCGCAACGGTGGCCGCCATGCCCGCCGCCTGCAGGGCGCCGAAGGCGATGAGGCCGACAACGATTCCGCCGAGGCCCAGGCCGAGGGCGGCCGGGACCAGGGTGCCGAGCGTCATGCCGAGCGCACGCAGGACGCCGAAGACGGCAGCGCCACGGGTGCGCTGCTCCGCGATGAGGAGGTTCGGGAAGCATCGCGCCGGCACATCGACCGCTGCAAAGAGCGCGAACCAGCGGAGCCAGGCGAAGGTGTTGCCGCCGCCCGCGCGGGCGCTGCCTGCCGCGAAGGTGTGGACGAACCACGAGCCGGCGCTCTCTAGCAGTCCGTTGATTTATCGGCGTGGGGGATCGACACGCCGATTGGCGACGGATAC
This sequence comes from uncultured delta proteobacterium, assembly GCA_963830115.1. Lineage (GTDB taxonomy): Bacteria > Myxococcota_A > Polyangia > Polyangiales > CAWHLB01 > CAWHLB01. The sequence goes on along the minus strand of CAWHLB010000016.1, from coordinate 15,363 downwards.
GGTCGGCTCATGTCGATGGGCTGCCGGAAGGCGAAGCAGAGGGAGCTGTTCGTAGAGGCCGAGCGGATGGCGTCGGGGCCACGCCACCGGTTCTACGACGCCATCAACAAGGTGCTGCGGGAAGCGGGGTTCGACGAGCACGTCGAGGCCCTGTGCGCGATGGCATTCGAGCCGCGAAGTCAGGGCGGGCGGCCATCGATTCCACCGGGTGTCTACTTCCGGATGCTGCTGCTCGGCTACTTCGAGGGCATCGAGTCGGAGCGTGGCATCTGCTGGCGTTGCGAGGACTCGCTGTCGCTCAAGCGCTTCCTCGGATACGAGCCGCACGACTCGACTCCGGACCACTCCACGTTGTCGCGGATGCGCGCGCGCCTGCCGGAGCGCACCTACCAAGAGGTGTTCCGGTTGGTGATGAGGGTGCTCAACGAGAAGGGGCTGACGCAGGGCAAGGTCGCCGGGGTCGATGGCACCTACCTGCGCGCGGACGCTTCGATGAAGACGATCGTGCGCAAGGGAAGCGGCGAGGGCTACAAGGGCTACCTGCGCAAGCTCGCGAAGGAGTCGGGGATCAAGGCGCCGACGGACGAGGACCTTCGCCGGTTCGACCGCAATTGCAAGGGCAAGCGCGCGTCGAACGAGGAGTGGGAGAGCCCGACCGACCCGGACGCCGAGATTGTGCGTCTCAAGGACGGCCGCACGCGCCTGGGCTACAAGGCCGAGCACGTGGTCGACATGGAGAGCGGCGCGCTGCTGGCGGTCGACGTGATGGCCGCGACGACGAGCGATCCAGCGTCCCTCGAGAGCAGCCTCGAGTCTCGCCGAAGAGAACCTCGAACGCGCTGCGCGGAACGACGCCACGGCCAACCAGGATCGAGACGACAACGACAACGACGATGATGACGACCCCTCAGGCGGCTCTCGCCGCATCGAGGAGGTCGTCGCGGACAAGGGCTACCACAAGGCCGACGCGATTCGGTCGCTCGAAGACAAGCGCGTGCGGACCTACATCCCCGAGCGCATTCAGCACGGAAAGCGACACTGGGCCAAACACCGCGGCCGAGCGACCGCCACCGCCGTCTACCGCAATCGTGCACGTGTGAAGAGGGCGAAGAGCAAAGCCTTGCAGCGGCGACGAGGTGAGCTGATCGAGCGGTCCTTCGCGCACATGTGCGAGACCGGCCAGCACCGCCGCGTTCGGCTTCGCGGCGAACAGAACGTGCGCAAGCGCTATCTGATCCAGGGCGCCGCCTACAACCTGAGCTTGGTGATGCGGGCGCTGTTCGGGGTCGGAACCCCAAGGGAGGCGGCGAGCCGCCTCGCGGCGCTCGTGCATCTTCTCGCTGCCTGGATGCTCGTACGGGCGAACATCGCCATCGACGCGCTCCACGCCCGCTGGCGGTTCGCGCTCCAGACCGTCACACCGCTTGCGCCACCGGCAGATGCCGGTTCTTCAACGGACTGCTAGCAGGTTCTCGCCCTCGACCCCGAGCATGAAAAGGGCCGCCCCCGTGAGCAGGCCGAGCACGAGGAGGACGACCGAGTATCCGACGCACCACCGCGGCCCGCTCGCTCAGTCTCCGGTCTGCGAGAAAGTAGAGGATGGCGGCCGGGAAGCCCGCCGTCAGGACCACCGAGAGGGTCCCGTACACGAGCATCATCGACGAGAGGGCGCCGACGTCGGCCTTGCCCAGGAGGCGGGCGATGAAGAAGGGCATCACCGCCTCGGCCACCATCGCGGCGACCTTGCCGAGGACCAGGATGCCGGCCTGATTCTGCCTCCGACCGAGCGCTCATGACCGAGCGCTCATGGACCGGGTTTTCGTAGCACGCAGACCTGTCCCTGCTCCCAGGGCTCGAGGAAAACGGGGCGCCCCAACGCGCGCAACGCCGGGTGATACTCGGGGCGCTGGGCGTCGTGGACGAGCAGGACGCCTCCCGGACGAAGGAGGCGGAAGCCCGTGGCGATGCAGTGGACGCGGGCCCGGCCGTCGACGAGGACCAGATTCGGGCGCGAGGTTCATGGAAACCGGCAGGTCGACGTACTCGGCCATGGCGGTCCGGTGAGGACGGTCCGCATCGGTTGCCTCGCGTCGTCGCTCGCTCGCCGCCCTCGCCGCGCGTCCTCCCTCGAGGCAGGCGCGCCGCCACGAAGCCATCGGTTACCACGGTCCTCCGAGCCCCACAAGGGAGCGTGGATGGCCGGGGATGGCCGGGGCGCGACCCGCGCGCCGCTCCACCTCTCACACCGACAAGCCGCGGCACGCCTCGAGCCACGCCTCTTCGCTGTCGGGACACCGCCACGCGAGTTGGACCGGCTCGCTCTCCGGCGAGATGCCGCTCGGCTCACACGATGGCCGCGAGATTGTCGATCGCGATGCGGCGCAGCTCGAGGTAGCGGTTGTCGTCCGTGACCTTCGCTCTCAGCCGCTCTGACAGGGCCCGGCCGGCCTCACCGAAGACGGCATCGAACCGGGTCGGCCAGTGGTGCTCCCAGGCGCTCAGCCAGGCGGCATAGGGAGCGGGATCTTCCGCGTCGAGTCGCGCTTCGAGCGTGAGGACCGCCCGGCGGAGCGCGGCTTCGTCTGCCAGTCGGTGCGGCAGGGCGCGAACGGCATCGAGGTGGTTGACGCCCGGGATGCTGGGCATCGTCAGACCGCGACGTCGACCTCTCGGACGTCCGCGTCCCCGAGCAGGTCGTCGCGGGCGGCGACGTAGTCGCGGATCGCGTCCGCGATGTTCGCCAGCGCCTCCGCTTCTGTCTCGCCTTGGCTCCAGCACCCCGGCAAGCCTGGTACCGACACGGAATATCCCTCGTCCGTTCGGCGCAGCGCGATCCGGTACTTCATCCTGTCCTCCGCGGCCCGGCGAAAGGGCCTCCTCGATACCGCGATTGTGGCATGGGTACCTTCCGCGGTCGAGCCGCCCTGCAGGCGGGAGGGCGGCGGGCTCAGGGGGCCTGGGGCGACATCGGTCGGCGCGCGCCCGCTCGCGCCATGCCGGGAACATCAGGAGGGTCCACAGGCGGTGTTGCACGACGCCGGTGCCTTCGAGGTGGCGCTCCCAGCCACCCGCGCGCGAGACGAGAAGAGCTTGTCCGAGCAGAGGTTGGTCGCGCCGCAGAGGTGGTTGATGGGCGCAGCGGCTTTGTCGGTGCTCAGGGCGACGACGCGCTCGACGTCGGACTCCATCGCCGCGTCGACCACGTTCTGCCCCGCACGTCGCCCGTTGCCTCTTCATCTTGCTCGGCTACCCTCCGGGGCGGTTGGAGGTCGGCATGGACGGCGAATCCTGGCGAGATGTCCTGGCAGAGCTGCTACGCGACGAGGCGGCGTACGCGCGGTTGCTCCGCATGCCGGTCGGGACACTGCTCGACGAGTACGAAGACGAGGACGACTTCCTGGTGTCTGACCTCGCCCGGATGCGCGGGTGGAACACGCTCGATGGCGCGGTCCGCGATCTGCTCGGCCCCGCGGGTCACGCCGGGTGGGTGGAGGAGGTCGGCCCGTGGCTCGCGGAGGTGATCGATTCGCTGGTGAGCGTCGGGCCGCGGGTGCGGCATGTCGTGCCGCGTCCGCCGGGCGATCCGGCCGAGGTGCTCGCCTGGGCGGCCTCGGTCGGGGTCGCGGACCTGCTCGACCGTCCGCTGCTCGAGATCTGCCCCTCGGTCGGGCGCCTGTTGCCCAGGGCCGAGCGCCGAGGGCCCGCCGGGCAAGAGCCCACCCGCGCCGCGTTCGAGCCGCCACAGGTCGGCCGTCGGTGGCGGCATCTGGCGGAGGCGCGCTACCACGTCGAACGCGTCCTGTATGCGACCGCGAAGGTTCGTGCGCAGGAGCGCCTCGTCCGGGAGGCCCTCGATGCCGCGGCCACCGCACCTCCGCCCGAGCCTGTCGCGCGGCTGCTCCGGGCCCTCGGTGCCCTCGCTCGAGGGCTCCCGCCCTCTTCCCCGGGCGCGGGCTACCTCGTCCACGCGGTCGAGCTCCGGGGACCGCCTCCGGAGCTCGTCGTCGCGCTCGTGCCCGCGTCGCCCGACCAGTGGCTGGGGCAGGAGCTCGTCGTCGCCATCGATCGGGCCCACGGCGACGCGCCCCGGATTGTCGAGCACACGCATGTCTCGGCCATGCGCACCGCGCTCGAGGGGCTCATGGCCGAGATCGTGCTGCAACCGCGCCTCCAGGCCGCGTTGCGCGAAGAGCTGGGCACCCCGGCATGGCAACGCCTGAGCGATGCGCTCGCCCAGGTGGCCCCCGAGGCCGCGAACATCGAGCGAAAGCCCGAGGACCGCCTCTGCTTTCGCCTCGTGCCCGGGCGCAACGGCGAGATGTTGCTCGGCGTCCATCGACAGAAGCTGGGCGCCCGAGGTTGGACGAAGGGCCAGCGGTTGCGCTCCGTCAGCGAGACCGACCGGGGCCTCGGCGCGCTCACGGACAGGGAACGCGTCACCGTTCGGTTGCTTCGGGCCGCCCATTCGAGCTACCGGAACACGGACACCGCGCTCATGGCCGACGCCCTGCGCATGCTGCGCGGGAGCAGCCGGCTCTTCGGCCCCAGGTCGTCGGTTCCGCTTACCGTGCGTGAGGGGGACGTGACCCTCCGCGCCGTCGACGAAGAGGGCATGGTACGCCTGGCGGTGGCCCTCGGAAGCCGGGAGTTGGACCCGGGCGAGCTGGCGACCCGGGCGCGTCTTGACCGCGTCATGGTCGTGATCGATCTCGATGAGGACCAGGCCGTCTGCACCCTCGCGGACGTCGCTCCGGCCCAAATCCCCGTCCTCCACGCCCTCCACGTCCACCCCGCCCGCTTCCCATCGGAGCACCGGGACGCCCTCGTCCGGGCGCTGCCTCCGCTCGCCACGGCCTTTCGCCTCGATCTGCCCGAGGACCTGAGCGGTCGCCGCGTGGAGCCGGACCGACGTCTGGTGCTCAGGCTTCTCCTCTCCGCCGAGGGAAGCCTCGAGGTCGAGGCCCTCGTGCGGCCGTTGCCCGAGGGGCCGGCGACCGTGCCGGGACAGGGTCCGCCGACCGCCCTCGCCGTGGTCGACGGCGCGCTGGTCCACGCCGTGCGGGCGGAGGGCGAGGTCGGCCGGGCGCGCGCTGCCTGCGACGAGATCGGGCTCACTGCCGACGACGAGCAGGCGCCCTTCCGTTGGACGATCGGCGAGCTGGACCGCACGCTCGATTCTGATCGCACGAGCGGGCGCGGCCCCCGAGCGTTTCGCGGTCGAGTGGGCGAGTGAGTCGACGCTTTCCGTCCACCGGTCGGTGACCGGGAAGGACCTGCGCGTCCACGTCCACGGTGGCCAGGCGAGCGACTGGCTCGGCCTGAGCGGGGAGGCCGACGTGGACGGCGTGACGGTGGACCTCTCGGTCCTGCTTCGAGCCGCCGCCTCGGGCCGGCGCTTCGTCGCCGTGGGCAACGGCCAGTACGTCGAGATCGAGCGGGCACTGCGCCGGCGCCTTCAGCGGGTGGACGCCATGACTCGACAGGCAGGCGAGCGCCGCCTCGTCGGCATGCCGGCCCTCGACGCCCTCTCGGACCTCGTGGACGACCAATCCACGCTCGACGGAGACGCGGCTTTTCGAGCCTGGATGGCGCGCTACGAGGCGGCCCGCACCTTCGAGCCCGAGGTGCCCGCGTCGCTCGAGGGCGTGCTCCGTCCCTATCAGCGCGACGGCTTCGCCTGGATGGCGCGCCTCGCGGCCTGGGGCGTGGGCGGTGTGCTCGCCGACGACATGGGTCTCGGCAAGACGATCCAGGCCCTCGCCCTGCTCCTTGTCCGTGCGGGGCAGGGGCCCGCGCTCGTCGTGGCGCCGACGTCTGTCATCGCGGGGTGGGAAAAGCAGGCGGCTCGCTTCGCGCCGAGCCTCCACGTCCTCCGCTATCACGGGGCCGACCGCGGCGGGCAGTCGCCTCCCTCGGGCCGGCCGACGTGGTCGTCACGACCTACGGGACCCTCGTGCGCGATGCCGAGCGCTTGTCGGAGGAGCACTTCGCCACCCTCGTTCTCGACGAGGCCCAGGCGGTCAAGAACCCGGCGACGCGCCGTGCACGCGCCGCGCGCGACCTCCCCTGCGACGTGCGCTTCGCCCTCTCCGGCACCCCCATCGAGAACCACCTCGGCGAGCTGTGGAGCGTGTTCCGGGTCGTCGCACCCCACGTGCTCGGGAGCTGGGAGCACTTCCGCGAGCGCTTCGCCGTGCCGATCGAGCGCGACGGAAACGTGGAGCGGCGTGACCTGCTCGCCGGGACCATCCGGCCCTTCGTGCTCCGCCGGACCAAGCGGCAGGTCGCCCCCGAGCTGCCGCCCCGGACCGAGGTGACCCACGAGGTGAGCCTGAGCCGGGCCGGACGCGCGCTCTACGAGAAAGTCCGAAAGGACGCCGTCGACCGGCTCGTCGCGCGCCGTGGTTCGAACGACGCCGACCGCTTCGCGTTCCTCGCAGCGCTCACCAAGCTCCGCCTCCTCGCCTGCGACCCGGGCATGGTCTCGGACGCGTTTCGGGGCCCGAGCGCCAAGATCACCGCGCTCGTCGAGCTCGTCCGGGAGATGCGCGAGGGGGGGCACCAGGCGCTCGTCTTCAGCCAGTTCGTCAAGCTCCTCTCGCGCGCCGGGGAGGCGCTCCAACGAGACGGTGTGCAGCTCCTCGTGCTCGACGGCTCGACCCCGGAGGCGGTGCGGCGGCGGCGGGTCGACGCGTTTCAGCGAGGCGAGGCGGACGTCTTCCTCATCTCGCTCAAGGCCGGCGGCACGGGGCTCGACCTCACGGCCGCCGACTACGTCATCCACCTCGACCCTTGGTGGAACCCTGCGGTCGAAGATCAGGCCAGCGACCGCGCCCACCGCATCGGCCAGACGCGGCCGGTCACGATCTACCGGCTGGTCGCACGCGATACGATCGAGGAACGGGTGCTCGCGCTGCACGCCGACAAGCGCGCCCTGGCCGACGGAGTGCTGTCGGGAACGGATCAGGCCGTCCGGCTGTCGACCGCGGACCTCGCCGAGCTCCTTCGCGCGCCGGACGGCGACCGCCTGCTCGAGGAGCAGAACGAAGAGGAGTCGGATGCGAAGGACGAGCGGGAGGCGGCCCCGCCGCAAAGCCCGGAGTGTCCGGACGCCGCCGCAGGCCCCGCCACCGATCCCTCGTTCACCGTCTCGGCCCTCCGTACGGCGCGGGCCGACTTCGAGCACGCGCTCGAGTCCGATCTGGCGGCCGGACGCATCGCGCGACCGGCGACCCTACGGAGCTACCTGCGGTGTTTCAATCGCATCATCGCCTTCGCCCGGCGCGAGCGCCTTGGCGGCGCGGATCCCACCGAGGTCGCGTGGAAGTATGCCGATGCGGCTGCGCGCGGCGCCCACGGAGGCCCCGCGAGCGACGCGACCTTCGCCCCCACCGTGGCCCGCCGCCTCGAAGCCGTCCTGTAGGGCGACCCGGAGCCTCTCGTGTGAACCGCGGGATCGGAGGGACGGGATTGACCGCCGACGGGCGCGGATGGCTCGCGCGCCTGGGCCGGGCACTCGCTCCGCTCACACGATGGCCGCGAGATTGTCGATCGCGATGCGGCGCAGCTTGAGGTAGCGGTTGTCGTCCGTGACCTTCGCTCTCAGCCGCTCTGACAGGGCCCGGCCGGCCTCACCGAAGACGGCATCGAACCGGGTCGGCCAGTGGTGCTCCCAGGCGCTCAACCAGGCGGCATAGGGAGCGGGATCTTCCGCGCCGAGTCGCGCTTCGAGCGTGAGGACCGCACGCCGCAGTGCTGCTTCCTCCGGCAACCTTTGCGGCCGGTGACGAGGTGCCCCAAGGGGGAGGCCGGCGCGCAGGAGGATGTCGCTTTCGTCGACCACGATGCTAGCCTACCACGGTGGTCGACCCCCTCGACCGGGCGCGCATCGAGACCGTCGTCCGCGCAATCGCAGACGAGACTGGAGGGAGACTGGCTCCTCGTGGGCGGGGCCGCGATCGCGCTATGGCTCGAGCCGCGCCGTGTGACGGAGGACGTCGACGTCCTGCCGATGAGGCCAACCGGCGCCGAGCGCCTGGCTCTCATGGGGATGGCGGAGCGCCTGGGCCTGCCGATCGAGGCGGTCAACTCCGCGGCCGACTTCTTCGTGCAGCGCATCGAGGGCTGGGCGCGCGAGGTCGAGGTGCTCCATCGCGGGGCGCGGTGCACCGTGTACCGCCCGAACGCCACGTTGATGGTCCTGCTCAAGATGCGCCGGCTCTCGGAGCGCGATCTCGACGATTGCGAGCTTGTGTTACAGAGCGGCGCCCGTATCGACGCGGCGAGGCTCCTCGACGCGCTCGAGGCGCTGCCAGAGACCCCCGACCGCGCGCTCGTCGATCGGCGCGAACGGCTCCGCGCGTTGATCGAGACGGCTCGCTGACGGCCGCCGGTGATGAACCGCGGGTCCCACCCCCGACCCCCTCCCGATCAGGGCGCAGCCGTCTGCTCGCGCCATGCCTGGAACATCAGGAGCGTCCACAGGCGGTGTTGCTCGACGCCGCTGCCTTCGAGGTGGCGTTCCCAGCACCCGCGCGCCACGGCCACGTCGAGCAGACCGTCGTCGCGCAGGCGCCGCGTGTCGAGCAGCGCTTCGGCCCAGTCGCGCAAGGGGCCGCGCACCCACTCGCCGACCGGCACGCCGAAGCCCATCTTCGGCCGCTCGAAGAGCTTCCGCGGCACGTGGCGCGCGAGCACGCGTCGGAGCACGGCCTTGCTCTCGCCACGCCGGAGCTTCTGCCCGAGCGGCAGTCGCCACGCCAGCTCCACGACGCGATGGTCGAGCAGCGGCACGCGCGCTTCGAGGCCGACGCTCATGCTCGCCCGGTCGACCTTGGTCAGGATGTCGTCTGGAAGGTAGCTCACCAAGTCGCGGTACTGCATCTGGGCGGCCGGCGGGGCGTGGGGCAGGTTCGCCTCGAAACGCAGGGCCGCCTCGCTCGCGCCGACCACGACGCGCTCGGGCTCGGGCCAGAGCGACGTGAGCGCCAGGTAGAGGCCGTCGAAGTCGCCCGCATCGAGCAGGCCCGCGAGCTTGTGGGCCTTGTCGCCCGGCGTCCGCAGGCGCAAGAGCGGAACGCGTCCCGCATGACGTGCAGCGAAGGCGTCCCACTCGCCCGGTGCGCGTGCGAGGAGGGCGCGGGCGGCGCGCGCACGGGCGGCCCGCGGTACGGTGCGCAGGGTCCACCACAAACGCGCCGCCCAGACGTGGCGGTTGTAGCCAGCGAACAGCTCGTCGCCGCCGTCGCCGCTCAGGGCCACCGTCACGTGCCGGCGCGCCAGGCGCGAGACGAGCAGCGTCGGTAGCTGACTGCTGTCGGCGAAGGGCTCGGCGTAGACGCCCGCGAGGTCCGGGATCGCGTCCATCGCCTCGCGCGGCGTGACGATGAGCTCGGTGTGCTCGGTCCCGAGGTGGCGGGCGACCTCGCGCGCCATGGACGCCTCGTCGTAGGCCGGGTCCTCGAAGCCGATGGAGAAGGTGCGCACCGCGTCCGGGCTCTCGGCGCGCATGAGCGCGGTCACGGTGGACGAGTCGATGCCGCCCGACAGGAACGCCCCGAGGGGCACGTCCGAGACGAGGCGATCGCGCACCGCTTCGCGCAAGAGGGCCTCGACCGCGTCGGTCGCCTCGTCGTCGCTTCCGCGCAGCGGCTCGGCGAGGCCCGCGCGCGCCACCTCGAGGGCGTCCCAGTAGACGACGCGCGTCGGGGAGGCGTCGGCCGCACGAAACGTGAGCAGCGTGCCTGGTCGCACCTTGCGCAAGCCGCGGTAGATGCAGTGCTCGCCCGGCACGCAGCCGTAGCGGAAGTAGAGGGTGAGGGCCGTGCGGTCGATGGTGCCCTCGAAGCCGGGCAGGCCCCTGAAGGCGGCCACGTCGGAGGCGAAGGCGAGGCGCCCCCCGACGCGCCCCCAGTAGAGGGGCTTGATGCCGAGCCGGTCGCGCCCGAGGTGCAACTCGCCCCGCCTGCGGTCCCATGCGGCGAAGGCGAACATCCCAATCGCGCGCTCGACCGCACCACGCACGCCCCAGCGCTCGATGGCCGCGAGCAGCACTTCGGTGTCCGAGTGGCCGCGGAAGGCAGTCGCCCCGCCGGCCCCGTCCGCCTCGAGCTCGCGCCGAATCACGCGAAAGTTGTACATCTCACCGTTGTACGCCACGACCCAGCGCCCGCTCGCCGAGACCATGGGCTGTGCGCCCGCGTCCGACAGGTCCAGGATCGACAGGCGCCGGTGGCCGAGGGCGAGCCCCGCCTCCCGGTCGAGCCACGTCCCCTCGCCGTCCGGTCCCCGCGTGGCGAGGCGCGCCGTCATGGCGCGGGTCTCGGCCGACAGCACGTCCGCATCGGTCGGGCCCGGGGCCCACTGTCCTGCGATGCCGCACATGGGAGGAGCGCGAGGCGTAGCACAGGGTTGCGGGCCGCGCGCCGCCGATTCACCGGGACCGGGGCGATCGCGAAAGCCTGCGCCGTCCCCGGGGGCAGTCGAGCAATCGTTTGCCGTTTGCCCTTCTCTCGCCGCGGGAGCAGAGGGCGTGTCAGAAACCGGCCGAGCGCCCGCCTCCCACCGCCTGACGCACCGTAGCCGTTCAGTGGCAGGAGTAATCCACGTCCTGGCAGTCCGCCGCAAAGCAGGCGAGGCCGCTCGGGCAGTCGACCGTGCATTGGGTGAGGGTGGGGTACCAGCGAGGGTTGGCGGCGCAGCGGCAGAGGGCGCCGAGGTGCGGGGTGCAGTCGGCGAAGCTCGCGCAGCGGGGGTCGCACACCGTCGTCCGCAGGCACGAGGCGCACTGGCACTTGGTCGCGGTGCTGTCGAAGCACATGGCGGCGCACGCGTAGACCCGGTCGTGGGTCTTGGTCTCCGGCGCCGAAGCCGGGTCGTAGCCGGTGTGCAGCCCGATGTACGTGTGCAGGATCTCGTGCCACAGGATGTTGAGTTGGTTGCTCATGCAGTTGGGGTCGCCGAAGAACATCGACGGGTTGACCGTGATGTCGATGGGCCCACCGAAGAGGGTCCCCGCCCGGAGGAGCTGCGAGATCGCGTCCCACTCGTTGATCTGGGCGCACACCCCCGCAGGCAAGGGCCCGCAGTGGAGCTGGATGCCGAGGCTCGCGATGGTCGAGGCCACGTGGTGGGCGAGGTCGCCGAGGCCCATGCGCTCCGAGCAGTCGCTGCCCTGGGCGAGGGCCTGCTCCATCTTCATGCGCAGCTCGTTCGCCTGGGCGGGGGTGCAGTCGTTGCTGCCCGTCCCCGTCGTCGGGCCGCTGACGGCGCCGTTCTGCGTGGTCGTCGTGTCGAAGTCCTGGTCGGTGACGAGCGTCCCCGTGCCGTCGTCCACCTCGATGAGCACGTGCAGGTCGGTGCCGCTCTGGGTGTAGGTCTCGCGACGGACCGGGTGGCCCGAGCCAGTCGGGTCGATCGTGATCACCATCGTGTGGGCGTCCGGGCCGTCGGTCGTGACCTCGGCGTGCCACTCGAAGATGCCGTCCCAATCGTCGTCCCGGTCGCCGGTCGCCGTCGTCTCGGTCTTGTCCCACCGCGAGGTGACCTGGCCGTCCTCGGTGACCTCCTCGTGGACCGTGCTGCCCGAGACGGTGCGATGCAGGTGGACGCAGCCATCGTCGCTCAGGGCCACGTCGGTCATGCCGGCGCGCAGGGCGTCGTGGGCGGCATCCAGGGTCGCGACCGAGAGGGTGCTACCCCCGCAGGGACCCACGCCTCCCTCGGCCGCGGAGCCGGCGTCGGGACCGGGGCCCGATTCCTGGGCGGCGCCCCCGTCGTGGCCCAGACCGGTGTCCACGGGTGAGGCGTCCAGGGGGGAGGCGTCGCGCGCGGAGGCGTCCGGCGCCCCCGCGTCGGCCGAGGAATGGCCGCCGCAGGCGGAGAGGAGGAGGGACGAGGAGGCGAACAAGGCTAGGGCATGGTGCATGTTCACTCACCTAGTCCCGGCCCCGGGTGCCCTCGAGCGGTGATGGGCAGATGTCCGAAAATGTCTATCGTTGCATCGTGGGGTGCGTCGTCTGTGCAGCGGGCGCGAGACGTGCTAACCGAGGGCCAGCTTCGCTGGAGGTCGGACCGTGCCGAACGCCTATATCTCAGGGACCGGGGGCTACGTGCCGCCGCGCGTCGTGACGAACGACGACCTGCGCACGCAGTACGGGATCGACACCACCGACGACTGGATCAAGCAGCGCACGGGCATCGAGGAGCGTCGCTACGCGGAGGACGGCGTCGGGTCGGCGGACATGGGCTACGAGGCGGCGAAGATCGCCATCGAGCGCGCGGGCCTCGAGCCGCGTGACATCGACATGATGCTCTTCGCCACGCTCTCGCCCGAGCACCACTTCCCGGGCAGCGGCGTGTTCATGCAGCGCAAGTTCACCGAGCTGTTCGAGGGCGCCATGCCCAAGTACGTGCCGGCCATGGACATCCGCAACCAGTGCAGCGGCTTCCTCTACGGGCTCGGCACGGCGGCGTCCATGGTGCAGGCGGGCGCGATGAAGCACGTGCTCGTCGTGGGCGGCGAGACCCACAGCGCGGCCCTCGACATGACGACGCGCGGGCGCACCGTGACCTCGCTCTTCGGCGACGGCGCGGGCGCGGCGGTGGTGAGCCCGACCGACGACCCGAAGCGCGGCGTGCGCAAGTGGCACCTCGGCGCCGACGGGCGTTTCGCCGAAGCGCTGTGGATGCCCATCTGGGACATCCGCAAGAAGCCCTTCGTGCCGCTTCCCGACGGGCGCGACGGCCCCGCCCGCATCGAGCCGGACAAGCTCTGGCCCCAGATGGACGGCAAGCAGGTCTTCCGGCACGCGGTCGAGAAGATGTGCATGACGTTGATGCAGGTGTGCTTCGACGAGCAGCTCAGCGCGAACGACATCGATCTGTTCGTCTTCCACCAGGCGAACATGCGCATCAACCAGTACGTCGCGCAGCAGCTCGGCATCCCGGAAGACAAGCTCATCCACAACATCCACAAGTACGGCAACACGACGGCCGCCACGATTCCGCTGCTCTTGTGGGAAGCGGAGACGACCGGGCGTTTGAAGCAGGGCATGAAGGTCGCGCTGGTCGCCTTCGGCTCGGGCTTCACCTGGGGCGCGGCGATCGTGGACTGGTGAGGGGGCGCGGGGGGCGCGAGCTGCCCCTCTTCTGACGCCTCTGGCAACGTCCGCATGCGAGAGGGGAAGCGATTCCTACGGATCCGCGCGCCCGCGGCTACTCACAGCCGAGGCGCTGCAGGTAGACGGCCGTGTGGCCCATCGAGTCGCGCGCGGTGGTGTAGACGATGGCGCCCGTGCCACCGGTTCGGGTGATGGCGTAGCCACTCGCGTCGGTGGGCAGCGTGGCGAGCGGTTGGGCGACCCCGGCCGTGGCGGGCGCTGCGCCCGACTCGAGCATCGACACCGAGGCACCGGCACTGGCCTGCAGTAGCCACGAAACCACTCCCGAGCCGCCGGCGTCCGCGACCGATGTCGCAAACGGGAAATCGCTGAAATCGCCTTGGACGGTCAACCCGCCGCTTCCGTCATCCGCGACCGCGCCAACGTGGAACGCCCCGCTCGTGCTGGCGCCGACTGTCACGCCGACGAGGGCCATTGGCGTCGCCGGCACGCCAACGGGTTCCACGTCCACGGCCGGATCGCTGGCGAAGGGCAGCCGCAGAGGATCGCCGCTCACGTGCAGGTTGGGTGTGACATCGACGCGCTCCACGTACGCGGTCGGCACGAGGTCGCCGGCGCGTTGATCGGTGAACCCGACGAGGGCGTAGAGCGGATCGTCTTGCACGACGCCCACTGCGGCCGGGGCGTCGAAAGTCGCCAGGGTGAGTAGCGTGGTCTCCGCGGTGGCTGTGCCCGTGGCGCCGTCCACCACGCAGGCCTTGATGAGGCGGCCGGGTCCGGCGGGAGGGAACGCTCGCCACGCCACCAAGACATCATTGCCGAGGGGCGCCAGCCATATCTGTTCCAGCGGCTCGGCGCTGAGGTCGACCGGGTCCGAGGGCGTCGTTGCGTCGAGGGGGAGCCGGCGTCCGCGGAGCTGCCCGTGTTCGACCCACGCGAAGACGGCGGTGTTGCCCACCGTCGTCACCCCGATCATGGTCGAGCTGTAGCCAGTCATCGCGGGCATGGCGACGACCTGCGGCGGACCGATCAGCGCCCCCGCCGGAGTCACGGTCTGGTAGTAGGGCAGGCCCGACGTGGACACCCACGTGACGACATAGCCCGCATCGAAAGGAGCAACGGCGTTGGAGGTCACGGAAACGCCCGAGGTCCCGATCAGCGTCGGCGCACCCACCGGCCCGATCAGTCCCTCGTCGATCGCCCCGTCGCAGTCCTGGTCGACCCCGTCGCACACCTCCGTGCTGCCAGGGAAGACGGTCGCGTCGCCGTCGTCGCAGTCGTCGCCCATGGTGACCCAACCGTCGACGGCGGCGCAGCGCGTCATCGTCATGCTCGGATCGCCGTGGCCGTCTCCATCGGCGTCGCGGTACAGCGTCATCGGAGCCGTACAGGCATCGACGCTCCCATCGGTGGCGCCGTCCGCGCTACCGTCCGCCACGCCGGCGTCGGCCGAACCCGCGTCCTGCCCGCCCTCCGGCCCGCCGTCGCTCGGAACACAGCGGTCCCCGATCGCGGTCGTCCCGCTCGGGCACGGCGCATTGCCGCACCCGGCGGCGCAGAGCCCCCCGCACAACAAGACCATGCCCCCCAAGCCCCCCCGAAGCGATCCGCCCCCATACGTGAACATCCCAACCTCCTGGGCGGCGGACCATAGCACGCCCGCTCCGTCGCGATGTCTTGCAGATTACGGGGTCCGATGGCAGGGTCGCGCGGACGTGGGGTATCGGCGTGGACAAGCTCCCGCGCACGCGCTCACCCGGTGCGTGCTCGTTGTGGTCGCGCTCTTCGCGCTCGGCCGGCCGTCGCACGCCCTCGCCCAGCCCGAGCAGCGCCTCGTCGTGCTGCGCACCATCCCGGGCAACGATCCGCCGGGCATGGCGCAGGTCACCGACGACGTGGAGGCCACCCTCGCGCGCGACCGAACGGTCCTGGTGCGTCACGACGCGGTGCACCTGATCAACCAGCGCCAGTCGGCGGCGCCGCGCCCCGCCACGCCCGACGACTTCGACGCCCTGGCGCGCGAGAGCCAAAAGGCCCTCTGGCACGTGGCGGTCGGCCAGCGGCGCCAGGCGCGCACGGATGTGGCGCGGATCCTGGCCCGGGCCCAGGGCGCCCTCGAGACCCTCAACCGCGAGTCGCGCTCGGCGCGCCGCGTGCTCAACTCGTGCCTGTACCTCGTGCGGGCCCTGGCCGAGAGCGGCCACCACGACCAGGCCCTCGAGCAGTGCGAGCAGTGCGCACG
>CAWHLB010000015.1:0-258509 GCA_963830115.1 uncultured delta proteobacterium | reverse complement strand
CCTCGCACGAATGGCGAGGGGTTTGCGGGGCCGGAGTCTCAGGAAGGGTGAGGGAGGGGCGAGATCTCCCTCGCCGTTCATGAAAATCGCCCCCTCGGAAAACTTGCGAGAAGTCTCCGAAGGGGCGTTCCCTCGCAGTCGCGAAACAGAACGAAGGAGGTCGAAGTGTCCCACGAGATGGGGCTCGACGACGAGATCTTCGCGCGACTGCACGATCTCGATGTCGAGCTGACGGAGGCTGTCCGGCGGGGCGGCTGCGTGTACTGCGGTGGGCGGCTCGATCGAGCGGACTTTCCGCGGAAGCCGCGAGGGCTGCCGGAGTCGGTGGAGGTGCTGTTCGAGCGGCGCTTCGCGCTGTGCTGCTCCCGGGAGGGCTGCCGCCGCCGGACGCTGCCACCCTCGGTGCGATTTCTCGGGCGCCGGGTCTACGCGGCGATAGCGATTGTCGTGGCGTGCGTCGCCGAGGCCACGCAGCGGCGCTGGCAGGAGGCTCGGCGCGTGGCGCGGTGGCTCGGGTGGTGGCGCGATGTCTTCGCGCACAGCGCCGTCGTCACGGAGCTGCGTGGGCGGCTCGCGACACCGCTCGACGTCGGCGCCCTGCCGGGCTCGCTGCTCGAGCGCATGGGCGGCGCCGACCGAGGTGATCGGCTCGTCCGCCTCCTCGCGCTCGTCGCCGGCGCCCGTCCGCCGACGGCTCGTGAAAGCTGAGGGAGGTCGAGCGACACGCAGAGGATGGTGCTCGGGATCGTCGCCCTCGTGGACGTAGGGTGGGCTCTCGCTCGAGACGCCGAGGCGGCGCTCAGGAGCGCGAGGGGAAGGTGCGCCCGATGGCCGGCGACGAGAGCACACGATTGCGCTGGGGTCGATTCCGCTTCTCGGTGGTGGGACCGCTTTTGGCCAGCCCGCCGGAGCACGGAGAGCTGCGCCGCGAGCTCGAGCGCTTGGCGAAGGTCTCCTACAAGCACCCGACGACCGGCGAGGCGGTGCGCTTCGGGGTCAAGACGCTCGAGCGCTGGTACTACCTCGCGCGCAACCATCCGACCGATCCGGTCGCGGCCCTCGGCCGCAAGACGCACGCGCGGGCCGGGACGCACCCGTCGGTGAGCCTCGCGCTCGCCGGGGTGATCCGCGCCCAGCACACCGAGCATCCCTCATGGAGCTACCAGCTCCACCACGACAATTTGCGCGTGCTCGTCGAGCAGCACGCCGAGCTCGGTGAGCTGCCGAGCTATCAGACGCTGTGCCGCTTCATGAAGTCGAACGGCCTCGCGCGGCAGAAGAAGCGCCGCCGTCGACGGCAAGAGCTCGAGCCGCTCGAGGCCCGGGAGATGCTCAGCTTCGAGGTCCGTCACGTGCACGGCCTGTGGCACCTCGACTTCCACGAGGGCTCGCGCGCCGTGCTGACGTCCGCCGGCCGATGGGACAAGCCGTGGCTGTTCGGCTGCCTCGACGATCGGTCGCGTCTCGCCTGCCACCTGCAGTGGTACATGGTCGAGTCGACCGAGACGCTCGTCCACGGCTTCAGCCAGGGGCTTCTCAAGCGAGGCCTGCCGCGTGCGCTGCTGAGCGACAACGGCGGCGCCGAGACGGCGGCCGAGGTGATCGAGGGGCTCGAGCGGCTCGGCATCGTCCATCACACGACCCTGCCGTACACGCCCGAGCAGAACGCGAAGCAGGAGTGCTTCTGGGGGCAGATCGAAGGCCGGCTTCTGCCGATGCTCGAGGGCCATCGCGAGCTGACGCTGCCGCTGCTCAACGAGGCGACGCAGGCGTGGGTCGAGCTCGAGTACAACCGCTCGGTCCACAGCGAGCTCGGCAACACGCCGCTGTCGGTCTTCACCAGCGCCCCGAACGTCGGTCGGCCTGCGCCGACGGCGCAGGCGCTGCGGCGCGCCTTCCGGATGCAGCGCGGCCGCAAGCAACGCAAGAGCGACGGCACCCTCACCGTCGAGGGCGTCCGCTTCGAGCTCCCCGTGGTCTACCGGACGCTCGAGCGCGTCCAGGTGCGCTACGCGCGATGGGATTTGTCGACCGTCGACCTGGTCGACCCGCGCAGCGGCGCGCACCTCGCGGTGCTCTACCCGCAGGACAAGCGCAAGAACGCCGACGGGCGCCGGCGGCCGGTCGTCCCCGGCGCGCCACGCAACGAGCCGCCGGCATCGAGCGGGATCGCGCCGCTGCTCGAGTCGCTGATGAGCGAGTACGCGGCCACCGGATTGCCGCCGGCGTACCTCGCCGGCCCCGAGTCCATCGAGGAGGACGATTCATGAGCACGCACGACATGCTGACCCACTTCGGCCTTGCCTTTCACCCCTTCCGCCCCGGCGCACCCATCGAAGCCCTCTGGCCGGCACCGGAGATCGATACATTCGCTCGCCGCGTCGCGCTCACCGTGGCCGACGGCGGCTTCGTCATGGTCACCGGGGAGCCCGGTACCGGAAAGAGCGTCGCCCTGCGACTGCTCGCCCACCGGCTCGGGCAGATGCGCGACGTGAGCGTCGGGTGCATCGACCATCCGCAGAGCCGGTGCAGCGACTTCTATCGAGAGATTGGCGACCTGTTCGGCGTGACCCTCGAGCGCCACAACCGCTGGGGCGGATTCAAGGCGCTTCGACAGCGGTGGAGCGATCACATCCAGAGCTCCATGTCCCGGCCCGTCCTCATCATCGACGAGGCGCAGGAGATGCTCACCGGTGTCTTCAACGAGCTGCGCATCCTCACCTCCAAGAGCTTCGACTCCGAGCAGCTCCTGTGCGTCGTCTTCGCCGGTGACCAGCGCCTACCCGAGCGCTTCCGTCACCCCGACCTGCTCCCGCTCGGCAGCCGAATCCGTCGCCGCCTCCATCTCGACTACGCCGAGCGCGACGCGCTGAGCGCGTGCCTCGACCACCTGCTCGAGGCCGCCGGCAACACGGCGCTGATGACCACCGAGCTCAAGTCCACCCTCGCCGAGCACTGTGCCGGCAACTACCGCATCATGATGAACCTCGCCGACGAGCTGATGACCGTCGCCTACGAGCGCGAGCTCGGACAGATCGACGAGGATTCTCTTCCTCGACGTCTTCCACCCGAAGGCCGTCTCCCCCAAGCCCGTCCGCAACAAGGCCTCGCGGCGCAAGGGCTGACCCATGCTCCGCGCCGGCATCTGGCCCACCGCGCGACAGCTCGTCGTCGCCATAAAGCTCCCCGGGCCGCGACCCTCGCGCCTGCACCTGCGCGTCGAGCGCAACCTCGACGGACGTGCGCAGCTCGCCCACTACCTCGCCCGAGAGCCCTACCTCGAGGTCGTCCTGCCCGAGCTGCTCCATCGCTTCGATCCCGTCGCCGACCATCTCCATCTGCACGGGGTCCACATCTGGCTCGCGCCCACCGCGCTTGTCGACAACGTCCTGTCCCTCACCGCCGCGCGGCCCACCGCCCACCTCACCATCGCCGCCGCTCTCGCTCGGCTGCCGAGCCTCCCGCTCCTGCGGCCGGCGCTGCGCCACCTGCCCCCACCCGACCCGAGACAGCTCTGCCTCGGCCTCCCTCATCCTTCCTGAGAATCACGCCCTCAGATCACGTGAGCACACTGAGCCCGGCCGACGGCGGTCAGCACGTCGGCGCGACGAGCACACAGGGCGCGCAGCTCCCAGGGCAAGCTCAGCACCCACTGCCGGTAGGGTACGTCGGGCAGGACGCGGTCGACGAGCGCGGCGCCCACCTCGTCCATGCGGCGCACCCCGCAGCTCGGGCAGATCGAGCGCTTCTTGCACGAGAAGGCGACGAGCAGGTCGTGGTCGCATCGGTCGCAGTGCCAGCGAGAGAAGCCGTACGCGAGCACGCCGCACCGCAGGTAGCCGCGCAACGCTTCGAGCACGTAGCGGGGCAACGGACGCGCGCCGCTGTCGCGCAGCTCGGCGAGGAAGGTCTCGAGGCCGGTCCGCACCGCCTCGTGCAGCACGGTGTCCTGGGGCGCAGCCGGCCGGCCGTAGACGCGTCGCGGCCGAGCCGCGCTCGCGAGCCCCAGCCGAGGCTCGCAGCGAGGCGAGCCCGGCATCGCGGGTGCGAGCGTCGGGCTGTCGGCCACCGCCGCTCATCGCGCGTCGGGCCGCGAGATTGCGCGGTGGCGGGGCGCGCCTCGAGCCGCCTGGCCCTCTCGTGCGCCAGTGGCTCGGACTTCGTGGGCGGAGGCTCAGCCCTTGACGTCGCCGCGCGCGAAGATGCTCGCCACGTACGCGAGCACGTCGTTCGCGCTCGCCTCGTTGTGCCGGCCTGCTCCATGTCGGGTGAGTCGTGCACCATGCGGAGCGACTGCTGCGCGGGGCGCTACTGCCTCGCCGCGCCATCAGGTGGCGGTCAGTGCGGCGCAGGGCTGCTCTCGCGTGACGTTTGCACTCAGGAGGCGCAGACTTGGTGTGATCGGTCCTCGACTTGCAACGGACCCGATCCGAGCTGCCAAGACAGCTTCCTGGCGGACTGCTGCGGCCGGGCGGGCACGTGCGATAATGTCTTCGCTGGGGCGAATCAGACCGAGTTCACGAGTTGAGAGGGCCTGCGACGCTCAGACGGAGGGCGCGTCCTTGGGGTTGCGGAACTGGGGCTGCGGGTCGAGCTCTGCGCACTTCGGGCACGAGACCGGGCGGTCGGGGCAGTCCGCGTCACTCGCGATGCTGTCGTACACCCAGTGACCACACAGCGTCTTGTAGAGGGTGCCTGAGACCTCTCCCGGCTTCGTGTCTCCGGCCTTCAGGTGTGAGTAGAAGGTGTAGTCCTTGGCAGTCATGCTTGGTCTCCGGTTCAGTGGGTGGGGGATGTCGCCGAGGCCGACTTCCACGCTGCGGCAACGGCTGGCGAGGCCGAGTATTCGAGTTGACCCTTCGCTCCGGTGGTGGCGCGCACGGGCCAGTCGGTGCGGTCGAATTGATGGCGCAGGAGGCGGGTGAAGCCCGCAAGATCCGCGCGGGCCTTGGCGTAGGGCCGGCCCGCTTGCTGGTAGACCTGCTCGAAGGTCACGCGCTCGCCCGGCGTTTGGGATGTCAGCTCCATCAGGGCCCGCACGGTCGGGTTCGTCACTAGCCGGGAGAGGGCCGCGACCTGATCGGGCGTCCACGTCCGGCTGGTCGCGGCGGATTCCGCAGCTGGGGTCGAAGGCGTGGCGTCCGAGACGGGGGCTGCGGTGGCATTCATTGCCGCGGCCAGCGCCCGGATAACAACCTGATAATAGCGGCGAGGCACTGGAACGAGTACCATGTCGTCCGACTCCATAGCCTGTGTATCAGCATTTGTACCCATATATAGTCTGTATACAGCGTATTTAGTTCAAGTGCAAGGCAGTGCCTAGCGTCTGGCCCGCCTTGGAATTCGCGGGTCCCCGCAGGGGGCGGCAGGACGAACGCGAGGCCGGGTCCGCTGGGAGCCAGGCATGCGAGCGAGTGCAACCCCTCGCTACCCCGCCCACCGCAGCCGTATCCCGCGGCCCCGCTGCGCCTCGACGCCGGGGAGCCGCGCCAGGAGTGCGCACACCGCGCTCGATCGATGGACGCGCAGCTCGTGCGCTCGTGCAGGAGGGTCTGGTTCGTCAGCTCGCCTCGGCTACGGAGCACTTCCCACGCGAGGTTCAGCATCCAGGGCTCGATGACTTCGGCGCCGCCGGTCCGCTGTCGGCTGCGCTTCGTCTCGACATACAGGCCGGCGGGCGTGACCTCGGCGACGTAGTTCAGGCGCGGTGACGGGCCGAGCGTGTAGAAGCGTGGTTGCTCGCGTGCGGCCGCTTGGATCAGGCGCAGCAGCTCCGGGTCGATGCTCTCCTCGCTGCTGGAGCCGGGAGCGGGCTGCCACTCTGCCACGCGAGGGTCGCTCCAGAGAGCTTCGGCCCAATCCCAAAGCTCGCGGATCGGACGGTCGCTGGACCTCCCCATCAGGTGCGACGCGGCCTCGATGTTGACCGCGAGCCCGCTCGTGAGGTTCACCGAGCCGACGAGCGCGGCGGCGTGGTCGGCACGTCGGCCGAGGTAGACCTTGGGATGGTAGGTCCGGCCGGAGCCGGGGTTCAGGACACGCACGTTCGCGCCGAGCCGCGTCGCGAGGGTCAGCGCCTCCTCGGACGTCGAGCCGCACACGGTCGTGACGAGGAGTCGTGCGCCCTTGCGCTGCGAGGCGGCCTCGATCTCCTTCCGAAGCAGCTGCACCCCGCGTACGTCGGCGAACGCCACACACAGGAGCGCCGAGTCGACGTCCTCGATGACGGCGCGGGCGGCGCGGAGCAGTCCGCCACCGGGCCCTGTGACCATGACGGTCTCCACGGTGCGCAGACGCGCAGACTGTAACACGAGCTACTCTCGCGTCAGGGGCGGGCCGACCGATACGCTCGCTCCTGCTCGAGCGCCTCTTCAAGACACCGCCGACCAACTCCCGCGGCTCTTCGTTCCTGCTCAGCAACTGGCATCGGGTTGCGGGCCTTCGTGGGCCAAGCTGCGGGCAGGACGAGCCTCGGCCAGTCGCTCGGATTTCGTTTGCAATCGAGACACCGCAAGCTGGCGTCCTCAATGGGCTCTATGGAGGGTTCCCCGCCGATCACTCCGTCGCAGATCGGTAGGCCAAGGCAGAACATTTCAGGCGCGCCAGTTCCGATGGGCAACCGGGCGCCGCTTGCGGCGCAATCGCCAATGACGATCTCGCTGACCTTCTGGGTCGTTTCAATGCAGCCATTCAGGGTGTCCACCTCTGTTTCGTCGTTGCGGAGTTGGGCGGCCGCGGCGGCAAAGTCGTCGGGTCGCAGGTACCAGAACGCCGCCAGGGCATAGAGTCTCGCCACGTCGTTGGTGCTGTTCCAAAGCGCATCGAAGATTTCCTGCGCCTTCGGGTGCCGGACCAAGATGCGCAGCGCCGCGGCGTTGCCCGATAGGCTGCCCCCGGCGCCAACGTAGGCGGACTCGAACATGGAGGCCGTCCAGAGTCGTCGATACGCCAGGTTCGCAGCTTCATCGAGACCAGAGATGACCGGTGGCTCTTCGGCCCGTGCGCAGACGACGGCGGGTAGGAAGCGCAAAGCGGTTTTTGTCGGTGGCGGTGGGCGACGGAGGCTGGGGGACGGTCGTGAGGCCCATGGGCGAGGCGGAGATGAGGCGGACGACGGCGGCTTGGGGGCATGGAATTGGCGCGCGGGACGGAGGACGGCATCGCGCGGCGGAGGTCGCGCGGCCCGCCACGTAAGCGAGACTCACAACTCAGGCGCCGAAGTCGAAGGTGGGGTCGCGAGCGCGTGCGAGAGGCTTGGGCTCGGCGGGGCGCCCGAGGTGGGCGAGGAAGCGGCGGGCCTGGGCAGTGTCGCGCACGACCGCGAGCAGGCGCAGGCGGCCGTAGCAGTGCGGGCAGTCGAGCACGTCAACGCGATGGCTGCGCCGGAGCAGCGTGGCCCAGTCCGCCCGCGGACCGGTCATCACGAGCAGGCCATCGAGCAACCGGCGCAGGTGCGGGTCGCTGAGCACGAACGGTGAGCGCAGCGCGGTCTGGTCGAGCGGTGCGGCTTCGGGGACGGTGACCGGCATGGGCGCAGGGTCGATGGGGCTCGGCCCGGCGTGCGCAGGGGGCTCGGCAGGCGTCTGCGTCGAGGGCCTGCGCGGCTCGGGCGGTCGGGGCACCACGCGCCGGCGCCAGGTGTGCGCAGGAGCGAAGACTCCATGGTAACGGGCATGCTGAGCGAAAGGGTCTCGCACCACCGGCTTGCTTTTCCCCGGGGCAGAGGAGATCGCATCTCTTGGGCACGGGAGCAGCGAGGTGGTGGATGGGGTCCTGGGAACACATCGTCTGCGGGGACGGCCGCCTGCGTTATGGGCTTCGAGCCCGCTGTGGTAACTGGCCGCCCCGACGACCCGCCCGAGTGCGCTTCGAGCGCGAATAGGTAGCTGTCGTGTGTCCCCACGCCTTGCGCTTGCGGGGCTCATCCCAGGACCGATCGGAGGGTCAACCCAGATGTACTACGGACTGGACGTTCATAAACGCTTCATTCAAGGCTGCGCCGTCGACGGGGATGGCCGAAAGCAACGGGAGTTTCGCATCGATGCGACATCCGCTGCGATCCGTGCCTTCGCCTCGGGTCTGGGGCCCGACGACGAAGTCGTTCTCGAGGCGACGTTTCACAGCTGGGCGATCTGGTCGCTGCTCGTTGCTCACGCAGCGCGAGTCGTCGTGGCCAACCCGATGCAGGTCAAGGCCATCGCGCACGCGCGGATCAAGACGGACAAAGTCGATGCGCACATCCTGGCGCAGCTTTTGCGGGTGAATTTCATTCCCGAGGTCGAGATGCCTTCGGCGGAGACCTGGGAGCTGCGTCAACTCGTCTCTCACCGACGCTTCCTGGGCAAACAGCGAGTTGCGCTGAGGAACCGATTGCGCGGCGTCGTCAACGGCCGCCTCTATCATTGTCCGTTCGACGAGCTGCTCGGCGCCTCGGGCCGGCGCTGGCTCCTCGAGCAGGAGCTCAACTGTGCCGAACGCACGATCGTGCAGAGCACGCTGGTCCTTCACGACGAGCTGCAGCAGCAACTCGCCCAGGTCGACCACGAGCTCACCACGCGCGCCTCTGAGCAGCTCGACGCCAAGCTCCTGATGACCATCCCGGGCGTGAACGTTACCGTCGCGATCGGAATGATGGCGGCCATCGGTGACGTCTCGCGCTTTGCTTCGCCGGGCAAGCTCGCCTCGTATTTCGGCCTGGTGCCCACCGTCAGCCAGTCCGCCGATAAGTGTTATCACGGTCACATCACGAAGGCTGGCCGCAGTCACGCCCGCTGGCTTGCAGTAGAGGCCGCACAGTCCGTCGCGATGTCGAGCTCGCCCCTCACGGCCACCTACCACCGAGTGCGGCGCAAGAAGGGGCACAACGTCGCGGTGACCGCCTTGGCGCGCAAGCTCGTCGTGCTCGCCTGGCATATGCTCCACAGCGGTGAGCCCTACCGCTACGCGCCGGTCGCACGGACCCGACACAAGCTCAGGCGAGTTACCCCCGGAGCACGCCCTGCCCGCATCGGGCAGGTGCCCCGAACCATCGAAGCCGTCTACGAAGAAGCGCTGCTGCCTGCCGTGAGCCCGAGCACCGACGGCGAGAGGAGAGCCGCCGCGAACAACCGCAGAACCGTCACCAATGCCAAGAAGCAGAGGCGCACATCGCAAAATGAAAAATCGAAAGAACCTGTCATTCCAAGCTCCTGCAGAATGGACTTGCGCAACACATAGGTAACGCACGAGCGGGTAGCGCGGGGGCGGCACGAGGGCCGCGAGCCGGGCGATGAGCTCGGTGGCTGTCATGACGCGATGGGTGCGGCTGGCGCGGCCGTACTTGGTGCGATAGCTGAGGCGGCCGTCGGGCAACAGCTCGAGCCGCTCGAGCGCTACGGCAGGGCGAGCGCAGTAGCGCGGGCATGGAGCCTGACGGGCTAGGTAGTCGGGCCCACTGGGACTGGCGCCCCTCGATCTCGTCGTGGCAGCCCCGTGGCCCTAGTTGACTCCGCAGAGCCAGGTCGTCCTGTCACAATGAAAGACAGCGATGCCCGGGATTCCTGGGCAGTCATCGTCGGCAGCGCAAGGGATCGTGCAGAGGTTGGTGAGGGAGCCAGCGACAACGCAGAAGCCATCGTCGAGGCCATCCGCACCGCACTCAGCATCGCCTGTGCCTGGTCCCGAGCAACGCTTGTTGCGCCAGTCATGGAGTGCAGGGCATGTCGTCAGTTGCAGGCCGCATACCGTCGCCGTCGTACCGTCCACGCTCGTAGCATCCGCGATGATCTTGGCGTAGGGAGGAGCCGCAGTGCAGTCGCCGTTCGGGGCGTAGGTTCCGGTGGCATCCTGACGCCAGAGGCAAAAGTTGCCGACAGACGTGGCCGAAGCGCCGAAGGTCATGGGGATGCAGAGTTGACCCGCCTGACACTGGGCGTCACTCACGCATGGCTGACAAAGGCCCGCGCTGCCCGGCGTGGGTACGCTACAGGTGTGCGTCGAAGCGTCGCAAACGCCGCCATCACACGCAGCGGTGTCGGTAGCCGTGCATTCGACGCACGCTCCGCTTGTGCGATCACACGTGGCCGTTCCGTCAAAACGCGCACAGTCAACCGAGTTGAGGCAGCCGCCGCAGACATGCGTGCTGTCACAGAACGGGGCTGCAGGATCCGTGCACGCGCTGTCGTCGATGCACGGAACGCACGTGTGAGTCGCGGTGTCGCAGGCAGGTGTGGGCGCTGCGCAGTCGGAATCCGCCATGCACGGGACGCAGCTGAACGTGAGGGTATCGCAGGCTGGCGTAGGTGCTGCACAGTCCGCGGCGGTCAAGCACCCCACGCAGCGCCCGGTGTGCGGCTCGCAGACGGTCGCTGCACCGCAGGATCCGCCGCACGGTCCTGCATCAGTGCCCTGCTCGGGGGAGCCGGCGTCGCTTCCAGGGACGACGCACCTCCCTCCCACGGCCGTCGAGCCGGGGGGACATGCGCCACCATCACCGCAGGCGGCGAAAAGCGGGGCACAAACAAGCAGGGCTAGGATCGAAGACAGAGCTCTCATGAGGACCCTATCGTCGCCCACCGCTTCCAGTTGCGGCGTGGCGCGGCAGAAGAGGCTTATCGATTGTGATCCCGCTGTCAATGGGGCCCGCCAAGGAGACCGTTGTTGCCCTTGCGTCGCGCCGGTAGGAACGCCTGGCGACGCCTGGGCGCCGGCCCCTCGGAAGGCCCGAGGGCCTCGCGCGCATCCTCGACCGTCGCCCCGGTGCTCAACCTCGGTGCGGCCCGCTTGTTCTCGGCCGTCACCCGGAGAAGCCGGTCGTCGGATCGTGACCGGGGCATCATGGTCGATGTCGCTTGGATGCAGTGGCAGGGCGTTGTGCTACGTTGCGCGCGCTCGGCCTCGGGGCATGCCCTCCCATGATCACCGCCGTCTCTCTCGCCACGCTTTCGTCGGTCCTCGCCGTTCCCAAGATCGGCGTCGGGGAGCTGATCGTGTTCCTCGCGGTATGCGGGCTGCCCGGCTTCGGCCTGGCGGGATTGGCCCTCTTCCTGTTCTTCCTGTTGCGCAAGAAGAAGGACCGGGACCGGTCCTGATTCCGCCCGCGCGCTCCGGAAGCGGCGCATGGTGGCCGCCCCTTGACAGCCACACTGGTGTCGCGTGAGATGCTTCACGCATGGGCGATGTCGACGCCGAGGTGCGACGGGCAGCGTTCGCGTTCCTCGAATCGCGCGACCGACGTGCACGGAGACTCGCTCCCCTGGGCGGTCCTGCTGCGCGGCTTCGACTACAAAGGCCGTAGGGTGCCCCTCGTCAGCCAGCAGGGGATCTTCAAGCCGGCGGTGCTCGAGCGCGCTCCTCTGAGCATCAAGACGACAGCGCCCAAACCGGGGAGGCCGCAGCCCTACGACGACCAACTCATGGACGACGGCACGCTCTAGTACGCGTACCGAGGAACGGATCCGCGCCACTACCAGAACGAGTGGCTGCGCCAGGCGATGCTGCAGCGCAAGCCGCTCATCTATCTCTACGGCCTCGTGCCGGGGGTCTACCTCCCCGTTTGGCCTGTCTTCCTCATCGAGGACGATCCGGCGCCAAGGACATCCGAAGCTGCAAAACCAACCAGCGACCGCATGGAGCAACGGTACCACGGAAGGCTCCGCGTGCTCGACGGGGGCGACCCACCCCCCCCTGTGCCAGGGTAGTTGCCGCGTCGCCTGATCGAACGGGACTCAGGGGGCGAGAGGGGCAACATGCCCATGCCGTACTCGGAGAAATTCAAGAGCAAAATGGTCGCGAAGATGACGGGGCCAAACGGGAGATCCGCCTGCTCGCTGTCGAAGGAGGTGGGGGTCTCGCAGTCCGCGTTGTCGGCGTGGCTTCGGCGAGCCATGGTCGGGGCCATGACGAACGACGATCGAGGAGGAGAAGGGCGCACGGCACGCCGCCGCAAGCGGTGGACGGCGGCCGAGAAGCTGCGCGTGATCAAGGAGGCAGCGGCGGCCGGTGAGGGGCTCGGCGCGCTGCTGCGGCGGGAAGGCCTGCACGAGGCGGATCTCGAACGGTTCCAAGAGGAGCTGCTCGCGGATGCCGCCAAGGGCGAGCAGGCCAATCGCCGTCGAGGCCCCAGCCCCGAGCAGAAGCGGGTCCGCCAGCTCGAGAAGGAGCTGAGGCGTAAGGAGAAGGCACTTGCGGAGGCGGCCGCGCTGTTGGTGCTGCGAAAAAAAGCGGAAGCCTTCTTCCTCTCGGGGGAAGAGGGCGACGACACGAGCGACGACAACGAATGAGGATCCTGAGGAGCTCATCGCGGAGGCACAGGCCGCCGGCGCCCGGCTCGCACCGTGTTGCGACGTGCTCGAGCTCGACCTCAGGACGATCCAGCGATGGCATGCGCAGGGCGTGGGTGACGACGGCCGGCACGGGCGCGCGATGTAGCGGCATAGGCGCTCGAGGCGAGGTCGGTCCCAGCCCTCGATGCGCACCTTCGCGTGCACGTTCACACCGCCCACCTCCGCGACGGCGCCCGTGGGCTCGACCGCGACTCGCACGGGCCCGGTGAGCTTTGCCGTACGCTGGCCAGCGTCCTCGCCGAGCAAGCTGACGTCAGCGGCCGACGCGCCGTAGCAGCTCGCGAGCACCGGCTGCTCGTCGGCGAGCGTGTCCGGGGCGTCGTCGATGCCCTCGAGGCCGCGACCTTGGCGTGCGAGCACGCGTACGAGCTTCTCGTAGGTGCGGGACGCGACCTCCGCCACGTCCTCGGCCGTGGGCGACGCCAGCTCGCGGAAGCGAAGCTCGCCGTCGGCGTCGCGCAGCCAGACCCCGTCCGCCGCGAGCGTGTGAAAGTGAACGTTGAGCCGCAACGCGCTGTCGCTGCGCTGCACCACCGTCACCGCGCCCACCTCGGCCTCGCTCACCGAGCGCAGGCCGAGCTCTCGCTTCGCGCGTCGACGAAGGCACTGCTTCAGCGTGCCGATGAACGCCCGCAGCACGTCCGCGCACAGCTTGCGGTCGTAGCCCAGTACGTAGCGCAGAGCCCAGGGCAGCGAGCACACCCATTGCCGCATGGGCACCTCCTCGGGGAACACCTCGTCCACCAGGTGGGCCGCAAG
This sequence comes from uncultured delta proteobacterium, assembly GCA_963830115.1. Taxonomy (GTDB): domain Bacteria; phylum Myxococcota_A; class Polyangia; order Polyangiales; family CAWHLB01; genus CAWHLB01. Next base: position 245,427 of record CAWHLB010000015.1, on the reverse strand, counting down.
CGCCGGCGACATCTTCGACGTGCGCGTCTACGGCGAGGAGGACCTGACGGGCACCTTCCAGGTCGCCCAGGACGGGAGCATCGACTACCCGTTCATCGGCCGCGTCCGCGTGGCGGGGCTCGAGCCGACCGAGGTCGCGGACCTCATCACCCACAAGCTCAAGGGCGAGCAATACCTGAAGAACCCCCAGGTCTCCATCCTGGTCAAGGAGTACAACTCCAAGCGCGTAAGCGTCATCGGCGCGGTCGCCCACCCCGGCACCTTCCCGCTGAGCCCCGGCATGACCGTCGTGCAGGCAATCACAGAAGCAGGCGGCTTCTCGCCCCTGGCGAGCAAGAACAGCACCGCCCTCACGCGGACCATCGACGGCCACCGTCGCACCTACCACCTGCGTGCAGGTGACGTGAGCGAAGGCCAAGGCCGCGACCTGACCATCCGCGCCGGCGACATCATCTACGTCCCCGAACGCATCTTCTGACGCTCTGCTCTGCTGCCCGTGATGGCGGCGGCATGAACACGGCAACGGCCCCAAGCCCCAAGCTGCTCGAGTTCGACTTTCAGCGAGCGCTTCCGGCTTCGGGGCGGAGCACTGCACTTTGCGACAACGCCGCATGACGCGACCGCTCAAGCAAGCGGGTGGTAGTCTGTACACATGGCCCGTTTTCTTGGTGGGGTCGCGCTCGTCGCGGTAGGGATGGCGGTTGCATGCGGCCGGCCGGCCTCGGAGGCCTGCGTTCCCGGGCAGTCCGTCGCCTGCTTCGGTGCCGGGGGATGCGCCGGCGGTCAGGTGTGCAACTCCGGTGGAAGTGGGTTCGGCCCGTGCAACTGCGGATGCGATCATGGACGCTGGTCACACCGCTGCCGGGCGCGTGGACGCCGGCACGGCGGATGGCGGCGTCGTGGACGGGGCGAGTTTCGCGGCAGGCCACTCCGACGCTGGGGGCAGCGCTGACGGGGCAGTGGATTTAGATACCGGCGATGGCGGTCCGGTTGACGCCGGGCGCTGCGCGACCTTGCTTGACGCGGGAGACGTGGGCAACCCGGACGCCGGACCCACGAGGTACAACGACATCAGGCAATCCGCGAACTGGGCCGCGTACGACTCCGGTGAGTGGACCGCGAACAACGGTGCGGCGTTCGACGGCCGCTACGTTTACTTCGCACCGAGCGGGTGGCCGGGCGGCCCCCTCGACGTCGTTACGCGCTACGACACTGAGGCGTCTTTCACGGCCGCTTCTGCCTGGACGACCTTCAATCCCTCGGTCGTCAACTCGGAGGCCACCGGCTTCTGGGGCGCGACGTTCGACGGCCGCTACGTCTACTTCGTGCCGAACTCGTACGGAACCGTCACGCGCTACGACACCCAGGCGACCTTCGACAATGCGGCGTCCTGGTCTACGTTCGACGCCGGCACGGTGAGTTCCAGGGCTAAGGGTTTCAATGGTGCGACGTTCGACGGCCGCTACGTGTACTTCGTGCCTCACGCGGGCCCCGCCCTCGACGGACTCGTTACGCGCTACGACACGCAGGCGGCCTTCGGCGATGCGGCGTCCTGGGCCACATTCGACACCGCAACGGTCAACGCGAGCGCAGTTGGCTTCACCGGCGGAGTCTTCGATGGCCGCTACCTGTACCTCGTCCCCAACGCGCTTCCCTCCGGTCCCGCCGGCAGCACCGTTGCGCGCTACGATACGGAGGCGGCGTTTGGCAACTCAGCATCCTGGTCCACGTTCGACACCAGGACGGTGGACGCGAACGCCGTCCACTTCCACGGGGGGGCCTTCGACGGCCGCTACGTGTACTTGGTGCCGTCCGAAGTCAGCGGCGGCCCCGCCGGGCTCGTCGTGCGCTACGACACTCAGGCGGCCTTCGCCAACGCGGCGTCCTGGTCCACCTTTTCCACCACTGCCTTGAGCCCCGACGCGAAGGGCTTTTGGGATGCTGCCTTCGACGGCCGCTACGTCTATTTCGTGCCGAGCCAGGACAATACCGGCGTCGTCACGCGCTACGACACGCAGCGGGCGTTCGGATGCTCTGCGTCGTGGGCCACCTTCTCCACCAATACCTTGGCCCCCGCCAGCCGGGAAGTCGGTGCCGCCGACCTCGGCGCCGCCGTGTTCGACGGGCGGTTCGTCTACCTCGCGCCCGGCAGCGGTGGTTTCTTCACGCGCTTCGACGCGAAATCCCCGCCATCGATACCGAGCCTGGCGGCCTTCTTTGGATCGTTCCTCTAGGGGAGGCCCCAGGTTGTCGTCACCGAGCTCTCTCGGTCCGGCAGGAGCGACCGATGAACACGTCTCGGACGGAGCCCCCAGACCAAGCGAGCCGGCAAGGCTGGCATTGCCCGACCCCATGGCGGGTCTGGGCGTGCTAGAAGACTAGAAGATCCTCGCGTCCGCCCTCCGGCCCTCCGCCACAACGAGATGGGAAAGACCGCGCTGCGGAATCTGCCGCCGTTCCTTTGGCCTCAGCTCCCGAGGAAACCACGTGTGATGTCCCACGAGCGCGCAGCCCTCAATCGATATCAGCAGCTTCGTCGACGTCAGCCGAAGCATGCACCTCGCCGATGTGGTGTGGGTTGCGCCGGCGCTCCCAAGACATCGTGAACTTACCAACAAGCGCCGTCGGTGGCCGCATGGTACCGTGCGTCATGGCCCGTTTTCTTGGGGGGGTAGTGCTCGTCGCGGCAGGGATGACGGTTGCGTGCGGTCCTTCGGCCTCGGACGCCTGCGTTCCCGGCCGGTCCGTCGCCTGCTTCGGTGCCGGGGGATGCTCCGGCGGTCAGGTGTGCAATGCCGATGGGAGTGGGTTCAACCCGTGCAGCTGCGGCTCAAGCATCGACGCAGGTGCCCGTCACCTGGATGCTGGCGCGGTGGACGGCGGTCTCGCGGACGGTGCAAGTTTGGAGGGAGGGCACGGCGACGGCGGCAGCAGCGCCGATGGGGGCGCGGATTCGGGTGACGGTGATGGCGGTTTGGTCGACGCCGGCCCCTGCGCGACCTTGCTCGACGCAGGAGCCTCGCATACGGGCCCAGGGACTTGCGGAAACGGCGTTCGGGACGTCGGCGGCTCCGCCACGACTCAAGCTGGATTAGTCCGTATCCGCTGTCGTCTTATTCCTCGGTGGCAGGTCTAGGTGCTGGTGATTTCAACCCAGGTTCGGGTACTCCATCGCTAGTTTCAGACTTGGCGATCTCCGATGGCTCCACCCTACATGACTTGGAGAATTTAGGGTCGAGCTGCGACGGAACGCCGATATTCGAGGAGCCTACGAGCCTGCCCGCGCCGACCACTTTCCTCGTCACGGACCCTTCCCATGACGGCCACTCCATCTGCATCATGCCGGACTACGCGGCCGCGCGGCCAAGCATCACGTGGACGTCGTTCTCCCCTCCCGCCGCCACCGACCTCACGCCCATCTATTTCGCCTCCGCCTCGCCGGACGCACGCGTCCTCACGATGGGACTCGGTGACATCGACGCCAATGGGACGGTCAATGTCGCCGTTGCGACATCGGATTCCATGTTCCCCGGGGGCTTCGGCATAGGGGTCGCGCTCTTGCCGCATGGACCCACCTACGTAGAGTTGACGAATCCCCATCCCAGCCAGGCCCTCGCCCCGACCACGATCGGGGTGGCGCAGGGCGCCTTGTACGTCCTCTGGGAATCTACGTCGGCCTCGTACCTAACGCGTTACGAGGTGCCAACCCCCGAAATGGTGACCGGACCGAGCTGGTCCGTTGTCGTCGATCTAGCCCGCGCTTCCCCGCGCAGCCTGCGCGCGGCGACCCTCGGCGGAGGCGTCGATCTCGTATTGCTGACGACGCAGGACCCGTCTGGCAACCTTGTGTCGCTCCCCTTCGAGGCCGGTAGCGGTACCGAGCTCAGCCCCTACGACTGGGGGCCGGCGGAGCCCGCAGTGTTCGTCGATCTCACGGACCTCGACGCCGACGGCAATCCCGACGCCATCGCAGTGACTCGCGATCAAGTGCTACTCGCCGTCGATACCGGCGCCTCGTTCGCTCCGCCGACGGCGATCGACATCTCAACGTGCTCGGCGCAGTCGGCGGCCATCGGCGACTTTAACGACGACACGGCGCCCGACGTTGCGATCGGTGGCGACTGCGGCGTCATGCTTTTACTCGCGAACCCCTGACCGCTGTAACCGTTCAGGCCCCAGGTTGAGCCGGCGATGGTCGCGTGCGACTCGGGAGGCATGACGACATCCACCGAGTCCCTGGAGGGAGAGATCGAGACCGCCGTGGAGCAGCTGCTCCGCAAACACCTGCAGGCCTGCGGCGCCAAGGACATCCGAAGCTGCAAAACCAACCAGCGACGGCATGGAGCAACGGTACCACGGAAGGCTCCGCGTGCTCGACGAGGGGCGACCAACCCGAGCTGACCGACCCTTCGCGTCGACGAACCTCCCCGACAGATGCCCAAGAAGGCTCCGCGCGGCATGCTCGAGTGCCGGAGCTCCACGCTGGACGAAGCTCGACGCCGACGGCATCGTTCAGACCGCGAAGTCGAGCTCGAGCTGACCGAGTAGTTTCGGCGGCGGCCCGCGCGCGACGTGCCCGTGCAACACGCTCGCGATCTCGCCCGGCTCAGTCACGACCGCCACGACGTGCAGCCGCCCACCGCATTGGGTGCACTCGGTGATGTCCACGCGGAACACCCGCGCGAGCAGCCACGCCCAGGGGTGCCGGCTCGGTCGCGTCGGCTTCGCCGGGCCACCTTGCTCTTCGTCCAGCAACAGCAGCTGCTCGTGGAGCTCGACCTCGGGGCCGGGCACGACCTCGGCGCGGCACTTGGCGTTTCCGGCGAAGACTCCGTGATACCGGATCATGTGAACCCTCGGCGCCGGGATCAGCGCACAGAGCCGGGCGATGAGGTCGAGCGGCGTGAACAGTACGGCCGAGGTGCCGTCTCTCCAGCGTGACTTCAGCGCGACGCGTAGGCGCCCGTCACCGTGCTCACTCAGGCGCTCCATCGCCAGCGGCGGGCGCGCGATGTAGCGGCATAGGCGCTCGAGGCGAGGTCGGTCCCAGCCCTCGATGCGCACCTTCGCGTGCACGTTCACACCGCCCACCTCCGCGACGGCGCCCGTGGGCTCGACCGCGACTCGCACGGGCCCGGTGAGCTTTGCCGTACGCTGGCCAGCGTCCTCGCCGAGCAAGCTGACGTCAGCGGCCGACGCGCCGTAGCAGCTCGCGAGCACCGGCTGCTCGTCGGCGAGCGTGTCGGGGGCGTCGTCGATGCCCTCGAGGCCGCGACCTTGGCGTGCGAGCACGCGTACGAGCTTCTCGTAGGTGCGGGACGCGACCTCCGCCACGTCCTCGGCCGTGGGCGACGCCAGCTCGCGGAAGCGAAGCTCGCCGTCGGCGTCGCGCAGCCAGACCCCGTCCGCCGCGAGCGTGTGAAAGTGAACGTTGAGCCGCAACGCGCTGTCGCTGCGCTGCACCACCGTCACCGCGCCCACCTCGGCCTCGCTCACCGAGCGCAGGCCGAGCTCTCGCTTCGCGCGTCGACGAAGGGTCAGCCGCGGCAGCGGCCCTGCCCTCATCTGGTCCGCCGTACGCGTGGCTTCGGCGCCGGGAGCATCGAGGACGTCATGGAAGCTTGCAGATCGAGACGTTGTCCAGCGTGCAATTGGTGTCTCGCCAGTTTCCGGTGTTGTCCATTATTCCACATTGCGCGCTTCCGTCCTCGACGCCGTCGCCGTCGTAGACGGCGCCCCAGTTGGTGAACGTGAGGGCGTTGCCGGTCGACCAGGACCAATCCGTCGACGGAAGGCTCGCCCCGGACGCCTGGTGGAGGCCGATCCAGCCTCCGTTCGGCGCGATCGTGGCCACGCACTGGTTTTCGAAGCCGTTGTCGATTCTCGGCCAGAACCCAGCCCGCGGCACTCTGACAGTTGGTGCGGGCGCCCTGCCAAGTGAGCGCGAACGGGCAGAACGCGAAGCACGTGGTGCCGCACGCCGTAGCGGTGCAGCCGACGGGCGGATTGATCGTCACGCAGCTACCGCCGCGCATCCGCTTGCACCCATCGCTCGGGTCGCAGGGCGCAACCGCGGCATCGACGGCGGGCGAGGCGTCCGCGGAGCTGCCGTCCGCGGAGCTGCTGTCCGGGGGGGCCGAGCCGTCGACCGGGTCGTAGCCAACTTGGCATGAGAGGCCCAACAAGCCGAGCACCAAGGCGAACCGGATCATACCGCGCCGTCCACCGAGCCATGGTACCGGGGCGCCAAGGACATCCGAAGCTGCAAAACCAACCAGCGACCGCATGGAGCAACGGTACCACGGAAGGGTCCGCGTGCTCGACGAGGGGCGACCCACCCGAGCTGACCGACCCTTCGCGTCGACGAACCTCCCCGACAGATGCCCAAGAACGCTCCGCGCGGCATGCTCGAGTGCCGGAGCTCCACGCTGGACGGAGCTCGACGCCGACGGCATCGTTCAGACCGCGAAGTCGAGCTCGAGCTGACCGAGTAGTTTCGGCGGCGGCCCGCGCGCGACGTGCCCGTGCAACACGCTCGCGATCTCGCCCGGCTCAGTCACGACCGCCACGACGTGCAGCCGCCCACCGCATTGGGTGCACTCGGTGATGTCCACGCGGAACACCCGCGCGAGCAGCCACGCCCAGGGGTGCCGGCTCGGTCGCGTCGGCTTCGCCGGGCCACCTTGCTCTTCGTCCAGCAACAGCAGCTGCTCGTGGATCTCGACCTCGGGGCCGGGCACGACCTCGGCGCGGCACTTGGCGTTTCCGGCGAAGACTCCGTGATACCGGATCATGTGAAACCTCGGCGCCGGGATCAGCGCACAGAGCCGGGCGATGAGGTCGAGGGGCGTGAACAGTACGGCCGAGGTGCCGTCTCTCCAGCGTGACTTCAGCGCGACGCGAAGGCGCCCGTCACCGTGCTCACTCAGGCGCTCCATCGCCAGCGGGGGGCGCGCGATGTAGCGGCATAGGCGCTCGAGCTCCGGCTACTGCATCCCCCCGGGCTTCTGAGCCTTCCGCCGACGGGCGACGCCGCCTCGGCGGCACGGCGCAAGCAACGAGCGGCCGCGAGCAGGCCCGCTCCAGGAGACCGCGGCAACGGCCCGCTCGTCGGCTTCACCCCCACGGGTGAGCTGCGGGAAAATGCTTAGCAATTTCAACCACGCAAGGTGGATGCGTCAGTGAGGTAGCTCCCTTGACAGGCGGTGAGCCGAGGAGGAGGGTGGAAGAGATTCATCTCACCATGGGAAGGCAGGGGAAGATGGCACACAAAATGAGGGGGGGTTGCGACTGCTCTCGTCGTCGCGCTGAGCGCCTGTAGCGCGGGCACGGGGACGCCGCAGGCGGGCGCCGCTCGCGGCGCGCTGACGACGACGCCGGGGCCCGTCCCGGCGGGCACCGTCATTCCGCCGTCCCCGCCGCCTTCTCCACCGGTGGCCGAGGTACAGCGCCTGACCGATACCGTGCGAGAAGCGGCCACGGCACGGCGCGCCACGCTATCTGCAGACCAGCAGGCCAAGGAAGACGACCTCGCGAACCGCTTCGGCATCTCTGCGAGCCGGCTCGAGACGAGCTGGACGCGCTTCGGGACGGTGCGCCTGCTCTGGGCCTACGCGATGCGCTTGCCGGTGGACACGACGGCCACGGCGCCCGACGACCGGGCGCGGGCCTTCATCGACGCGCACTCGGTGCTCTTCGGGCTGACGACGTCGGGTGAGCTCGAGCGTGGACCGCGTGCGCGACGACGAGGGCGGCAAGGCGGTCGACTTCGCACAGACGATGGACGGCCTGCCCGTGTTCAACGCGCGCATGAGCATCGAGGTCGCGCCGGACGGTGCGGTGCGCGGCGTGCTGGGCGTCCTCCTGCCGGACGGCGTGGTCGGGGCGCCGGACCCGGCGCTCGACGCGACGGCGGCGGCCGCGGACCTCGGCGGCGAGGCGGCGGGCGCCGAGCTCGGCTGGTACGATCCGGAGATGTTCGGCAGCCCCGGAAGCGACGTGCACCTCGCCTGGCGCGTGGCCGTCCCGTCCAAAAGCGCGTGGCTCTACGCGGACGCAACGACGGGAGCCGTCCTCAACGAGTCCTCGTGGAAGAAGTACAACGACCCGCACCGCGAGACCTTCTACTGCGACAATTGCGACGCCACCCAGCTCCCCGGCACGCTCGAGTACGACGACCACTGCGATGATCCCGTGGGCCAGCCGGACTACTGCACGGGCACGTGCACGGGCGGCCACTGCGACGTCGCGCCGCCGTGGCCCGGCACGTCGCAGGTGGTCGACCAGAGCGCGGCGAACGCCACCCAGTATTGGTGGGACGCGCTCGGCTGGGACGGCTGGGATGGACAGGCGGGTGACCCTAACTACCACCGTCTCCGCGTCGCCTCGGACGCCGACCCGGCGACTGGGGGCGCTGGGGCCGCGTGGTACCGGAGGGACGACCTCACCAACGTGAACGCACGGGCCACGATCGCTGTCGCCACCGGCGACACCTGCCTCGAGGCGGTTCAGCACGAGCTCACCCACGGCGTGATGGAGCAGGCCGAGCGCGACAGCGTGCACGTCACCGACTGCCAGGTCCCGGGGCTGCTGCACGAGGGCGTCCCCGACATCTTCGGCGAGTACGCCTCGGATTGGCTCGACGGATCGACGGAACTGGATCCATGACACCGGCTGCGTCAGCTCCCCGCGAAGGAGCCACCTCCGCGACCCGGGCTGCGGTCCGTCCATGCAGGTCTCTCCCTTGGGCGCCTGCGGAGGCAGTCTGCTCGTATCCGCGCCCCAGCCGGACCACTGGGCCAACTATCGCTTCCAAGGCGAGGCACACTTCAACTCGACCATCGCCAGCCAGGCGGGCGAGCTCATGGGACGCGAACCCTCCGAAGGCGCGCAAAGCCACTGGGGCGTAAGCGTCACCGGCATCGGTCGAAGCGAGGCCGAGCACGTGTGGAAGTGGGCCCTCCCCTCCTTCAACGCGTCGACCACCAGGTCCGACTGGTACCTCATCATGGCCTACGCCTGTTACTACAACGCGGGCGCGGACTTCGGGAACTGCTTCCAGGCCGCGCTGGCGGTGGGCCCCTGGAGCCCGGACACGACCACACCGCTCGCGAGCGCGTACCCGGTCGGCCTCGCGCAATGGACCGTTAACGGCCAGAAGCGCTGGTACGCGTTCTATGAGAGGGCGCCGGGCTCATATTACCAGTGCTACCGGTACAAGACGTGCGACTACGACCAAGGCTGCGGCTGGAGCGCGGAGACCTGCTACGAGCAGGGGACACCCCACGGCCCCGCGGTTGCGGTGCTCCCTGGAGTGGGGATGTTCAGCTGCATGGACAACATCTACGGCAGCATCTGGTGCCTCTACTGGGACAGCACAGGCACGGAGTACGGCGCCAGTCCCGGCGGGTCCAACATCTACGAGCAGCCGAGCCTCGTCTACTACTACGGCCGACTCTGGCTGACCTACCGGGACAACACCTCGCATGAGGTCTACACGAAGTACCTGGATACCTATCCCTATGTGCATTGGTCGGCCGCGATGGATGCCGGATTCAAGTCCATCTCCACACCGCCGGTCCTCGCCAGCAGCAACGAGGATTACTGGAACCCGAGCAACGACTACATGTTCCTCGTCTACACCTACAAAGACGCCGTCAGAAGCTACCTTGCGTACAAGCTGTTCGACAACAGCACCTTCACCTGGACGGGCGGAGGCTTTGTCCAGGAGAGCGATGCGCCCATGGACCTGTTCGTAAGAAGCCTACCTACGGAGCGGCCCGCAGTCGCCATGTTCCGAGGGCGCCTTCAGCTTGCGGTGCATGGCATTGCCGACTGGGACTCGTCGTATCCGGACGCGGACAAGACCATCTGGTATGCGAGCTGCAAAGCCCCGTGTTACCAGAACGCGCCTCCGGCGAACTGCGACACCCCGGAGGACTCCCAGCAGTGGAGCCGATTCGTGCCGCAGGAGGGCCTGTCGCAGACCGGCATCACCCTGAACAGCCAGGCGCCGGGCGACGGCTACCTGTACATGTTCCACCGCCTCAACACGATTGGGGACAACACGGTCGACTACCGTGCCTCGTACGCTCAATGATGTTTTCTGGGTAGGCATCGTGCTCGCGGCCGGATGCGGCGCGCGCACGGGGATCCTCGTCCGCGGTGCTCCGGACGCGGGACGCGCGGACGCGTCGGTCTCGGCCGACGCGCCCGCGTTCGATGCGCCGGTCCCTGACGCGGGCGATGGCTGCGGCGCGGGCCGGCTCAGGTGTCGCGGCGTGTGCGCCGACGTCACCTCGTCCAACACGGACTGCGGCGCCTGCGGCCACGCCTGCGCCGTAGGCGAGCGCTGCGACTCGGGAACGTGCCGCTCGGCCGTGCCGCCGATCCTTTGGGCGCACGCCCTGGCCGATGCGCAAACGGAGGACGTCGCGATCGAGGCGCCTCATGTCGCCGTCGACGCCGCCGGAAACGTCTACGTCTCGGCTCGGGGCTTCTCGCAAACGATGCCGGTCGACCTTGGCGATGGGCCGATCGTCCCCGCAGAGCAGGGAACGCTCTTCGTCGTGAGCTACGACAAGAACGGCAGGTACCGTTGGTTCCACGGGATCGGCAGCCCGAGGGAGACGGGCGACATCGTCCACGAGAACGACATCGCCGTGGCCGGAAGCTGCATCGCGGTGGTCGGCTCCTTCTTCGGCCCGACGGACTTCGGCCACGGCGTCCGGTCCACTGTCACGAACCTCCCCGGCGCCGCGAACGGATTCGTCCTCTGTCTCGACCCGACGTCCGGCGAGGCGCGGTGGGACCAAGAGATGAGGGGCCCGGAGTTGGTAAGCGCCACCGCGGTCGCTCCGACCCCTGCTGGCGCAGTGTTCGTCGCGGGGTACTACAGGAGCGAAGCCCAGATCGGCGCCCAGACGCTCCCGGACGCCTCCATTCCGGGGGCAGACCTCGCCCAATGCTTCGGTGCCACCTACTCTGCCAACGGCGATCTCCTTCGCGCCTCGTGGACCCCCTCGTGCAGAGCGAGGCAGGCCCTGTACGACGCCCGGTCTTCGGCGCTCTACGTCGCGGAGCTCATCGACAACCCGACCGATTTCGGCCTCGGTCCCATAGGCACTCCACACCGGCAGACCGGCATCGATAGCGTCCTGCTCCGCTACGGTCCGTCGGGAGAGCCCGAGTGGCAGACTCTCCTGACCGGCCCGGGGTACGGGGAGATTCTTGCTCTGGGCCTCGGACCCCGAGGCAACGTGGTGGTAGGCGGCGAGTTCGAAATCCAGCTAGCCCTTGGCCCATTCCACGTCGATGGCGCGGGCGACCTCGCGGGGGGATCGGGCTTCGTCGCCACCGTCGATCCCTCGGGACACGGGACCGGCCTGCGCGCCATCCCGCGGGCAGCGCGCGGCGTCGCTATGCTGTCCGACGGGTCGGTGCTCACGGCGGGCTGGTTCGGCCACCAGGCCGACTTCGGCGGCTGCCAGATGACCTGGTCCCCGGTTTCGGACTACAACGTCGGCGACGGCTTTCTCGTCAGCACCGATTCGACCGGCACCTGCCAGTGGGCCCTCGACATCTCGACCATGGCACGCTCCGAGGTGCTCGGCGGCGCGCCGTTCGAAAGCGACTACATCTCCGACGTCACCGTCTCGCCCTCCGGCCACCCCGTCTTCGTCGGCTGCTTCAACGGCAGCCTCGACCTCGGCGGCGTCCACCTCGAGGCCACGCCCATCCAAGCCTGCACGACCTTCGTCGCCGAGATGGCGGCACCCTGAGCGGTGATCGCTCGAGATCGGGTCGCATCGAGGGGAGGCCGTCTCCCGTCACCGGAGGGGCGCGAGAATCCGTGCGCTCAGCCCGTCCGGGACTCCGCGCCGGAGCCGCCGAGACGCGCGTGAAGCGCATCGGGCGCGATGTCGACCCCGTTCGGCCACACCGGCGCGCCCCATTCGGCAAGCGTGACCTGCGGGAAGAAGGCCGGGTCTCGCAGCGGAGCGAAGACCGGTCCGTTCAGCCGATCGCACATGTCGCATTCGCCCTTCACACCGTCGTCGAGCTCCACGTAGAGAACGAAAGGCCGTCGGACCCCGAGACGCGTGATCTTTTCCACGTCCACTACTCCAATGGGGCAATCCGGGCGATCGGGCGCCAAGGACATCCGAAGCTGCAAAACCAACCAGCGACCGCATGGAGCAACGGTACCACGGAAGGGTCCGCGTGCTCGACGAGGGGCGACCCACCCGAGCTGACCGACCCTTCGCGTCGACGAACCTCCCCGACAGATGCCCAAGAACGCTCCGCGCGGCATGCTCGAGTGCCGGAGCTCCACGCTGGACGAGCTCGACGCCGACGGCATCGTTCAGACCGCGAAGTCGAGCTCGAGCTGACCGAGTAGTTTCGGCGGCGGCCCGCGCGCGACGTGCCCGTGCAACACGCTCGCGATCTCGCCCGGCTCAGTCACGACCGCCACGACGTGCAGCCGCCCACCGCATTGGGTGCACTCGGTGATGTCCACGCGGAACACCCGCGCGAGCAGCCACGCCCAGGGGTGCCGGCTCGGTCGCGTCGGCTTCGCCGGGCCACCTTGCTCTTCGTCCAGCAACAGCAGCTGCTCGTGGATCTCGACCTCGGGGCCGGGCACGACCTCGGCGCGGCACTTGGCGTTTCCGGCGAAGACTCCGTGATACCGGATCATGTGAAACCTCGGCGCCGGGATCAGCGCACAGAGCCGGGCGATGAGGTCGAGGGGCGTGAACAGTACGGCCGAGGTGCCGTCTCTCCAGCGTGACTTCAGCGCGACGCGAAGGCGCCCGTCACCGTGCTCACTCAGGCGCTCCATCGCCAGCGGGGGGCGCGCGATGTAGCGGCATAGGCGCTCGAGGCGAGGTCGGTCCCAGCCCTCGATGCGCACCTTCGCGTGCACGTTCACACCGCCCACCTCCGCGACGGCGCCCGTGGGCTCGACCGCGACTCGCACGGGCCCGGTGAGCTTTGCCGTACGCTGGCCAGCGTCCTCGCCGAGCAAGCTGACGTCAGCGGCCGACGCGCCGTAGCAGCTCGCGAGCACCGGCTGCTCGTCGGCGAGCGTGTCCGGGGCGTCGTCGATGCCCTCGAGGCCGCGACCGTGGCGTGCGAGCACGCGTACGAGCTTCTCGTAGGTGCGGGACGCGACCTCCGCCACGTCCTCGGCCGTGGGCGACGCCAGCTCGCGGAAGCGAAGCTCGCCGTCGGCGTCGCGCAGCCAGACCCCGTCCGCCGCGAGCGTGTGAAAGTGAACGTTGAGCCGCAACGCGCTGTCGCTGCGCTGCACCACCGTCACCGCGCCCACCTCGGCCTCGCTCACCGAGCGCAGGCCGAGCTCTCGCTTCGCGCGTCGACGAAGGCACTGCTTCAGCGTGCCGATGAACGCCCGCAGCACGTCCGCGCACAGCTTGCGGTCGTAGCCCAGTACGTAGCGCAGAGCCCAGGGCAGCGAGCACACCCATTGCCGCATGGGCACCTCCTCGGGGAACACCTCGTCCACCAGGTGGGCCGCAACGTCCGACATGCGCCGGCCCACGCAGGATGGGCAGAACCCACGCTTCTTGCACGAGAACGCCACCAACAGCTCCTCGCCGCAGCCTTTGCAGACCAGCTGCACGAAGCCGTGCTCGAGCAGCCCGCATTCGAGGTAGGCGCGAAACTCCTTCGTCACGAAGGACGGCAGCCCTCCTGCTTGCTCAGCCCGCTCCAGGAACTCGGGCCAGTGCTCGCTCACCACACGGTACAGAAGCGTCTCTTGTGGACGGCGCCGCTCGTAGCCGTCCGTGCGCGAGCTCGCAGCGCAGGGTGGGGCTCGGGCAACAACGGGCACCTGCACTCATCGGCCGCGCGCATCCCGAGTGAGCATCCGAATCGCCGCCGTGGACGGTCGTGTCGAGCCCCGCGTAGGGCACTCTCGTGCGGGGCTCGCGGCCCCGTGCCTGGGCCCCTACGGAGGGCGCTACGTCGCCGAGACGCTCGTCCCGGCGCTCGACGCCCTCGAGGCCGCCTACAAAGACGCCCGCGCGGCCTTCGAGCCTTCGAGGCGCGTCGCATCGAGCTGCTCGCGCACTACGTCGGCCGGCCGACGCCGCTGTACTTCGCCGCGCGCCTGTCGGCCGAGCGCCGAGGGCAAGGCCATGTCCCTGTGCGACCCGACCGAGCGCGGCAAGCTCTACGACATCGAGCTCGCCCGTTTCCTCGAGACGCGCACCGACAACATCGTCGAGTGGAGCCCGGGGCGGCGCGAAGAGGGCTGAGGCGGCGGGCCGAGAGCTTGCGGTCGTAGGCAAGCGGGACGCGTAGCTGCCAGCGAGCGACGATGATGAGCTGGGGGACGAGCTAGCCTATGAGAGCGAGGAGGAAGCGAGCTCACCATCGCAAGAAGGCGGCCTGCTGACGGCACCTTTTGGGGCTCGGTGATCTGAGCGACGCCTTCGGCACCGACGCGGGCGGCCGAGGGTTCGATGTCGAACTCTCCGCGCTAGGCTCGATGGAAGTCGGCTTTATTCAGGGACCCAGTTACCGCAATCCCGAGTCCACCCGTCGGACTCGCAAGAAGCGCATCACCAACCAGAACAGACAGGAGGCGCGAACATGATTGTCGATCGTCTTGCTCGGGATTACTTTCGCAGTGAACGCGGTATGCGGGACCAATCGATCGGTGCGATCACTTCGCCGTCCCGAGTGGGATCAGATCACCCGTCCCTTGACACCCGTGCTAGGGTCGGGCTGTTAGGTTAGGAGGTTGCAATGCGTGGTTTCTTGCTCGGCTTGTCCCTGTCGGTTGCGTTCGTTCTTGGGTGTGTAGCGGCACCTCTTATTGTTCCACCGCTCAGTGCCCAACAGGCAGCCGCTGGCGTGCAGAGGTGGGAGAACATGTGCGCTGATGTCGACTCGAGCAGCCAGTCTGCGATCAACGACGTGTTGGCCCGCTTTGGCAGCGAGGGATGGGAGCTCGTCAACGGGGACCGGGGTAGGCAGAACTATTGCTTCAAACGCCCGCTGCTTTAGGCAACTCACGCGCATCGGTCTAAAGTGTCGGGAGCACAAGAAGAACCGTCCGAGGTGCGTCGTCGAACGGGAGCACGAAGGAGCCCTGGTCGTGCTCGGCAGCGCGGATCAGAGCGGTCGTATCAGGAGACCAGCTTGGAAACGCAGCCGATGGCGCGCCGTTCGGCCACCAACCGACCACCCACGCCCCAATTCCCACCCACAAGACGCACGAATGCGTCGCCCGGCATGCCGAACGACGCGAAGTTCGCACCCGCGATGTGGTCAATCAGGTGGGTCGGAACCGCCCGGTTTGCGAAAGCGACCCCGACGGTCGTCACGGCGAATGATCAAACGGCGCGGATGCTCGACGCCGTCGTTTCGATCCGATTTGGAATCAAACCGATGCCGCACCTGAGGCTCCGGTCGCGGCGTCAACGGGCCAACGCTGTTCACATCTGCATCAGAGGACTCGGTCGTCACCGGTTCCGGCAGAGCATCGTCACTACTCGCGCGAAACGCAGCGAATCGATCGAGCTCGAGATGCTCGAGGTCAATGTCGCTGTCTTCGATGAATGGCTCTGCTGCATCGCGTAGCGTCTCTCGCAACTCATCGAGCATCTGATGTCGCGCGTCACGGAGCTCACCGCTGTCGCGTGCCGGGCGAAGGTCTTCGAGGAGCGCAGGTACTTCCTGAAGAAGCGGACCAGGCCCATGTACCAGCGAGTCCGGATCGGGGTCGGCAACGGGAGCACGATGCAGAACACGCATCTGGTACGTCCCGTAGGGAAAGACAGCATCGAAGTTGCCATCGAGCCGCTCCTGTCGTGCAGTTTCATGCGCGGCGCGGTGGGCTCTCACTTCATGCTTGCATTGGATCTGGAGACGATGCCCTTCTTCTCCTGGGATGGCGAGCTTGTACGTCGGAACACGCTTCCCGCCTGCCTCCGCCAGCGTCTTCGGCTCATCCCAGGGATGAATGCGACGAAGTTTCTCGGCGCCGCGAACGGGTCGAGTGCGCGCATCGCGCAAGGTGCGAATGCCATCGTCGCCGAGCCGCTTCATATGATGGACGAGGCCGCGACGCCGAGGCCCTGCTGCTCCACCTGGAGCATGAGCGCGAGCTGGATGCGCTTGGAGGCCTTCTGGTCAGTCGTGGTGGGTGTTGGCGTCACGAACAGATCGCCATCGATCACCTCGTAGCGCTGGCCATCCGGCATCAGCCGGTAGTCGCTGTAGGTCCACGTGACCTTCGCCGCATGTCCCGCGCCTTGTGTCATGCTCCCAATCTACGTGCCCCACCAGGGCCCGGCAACCGGGGCGGCGCCGCGATCGGGGGCGTGGTACATGGCCGGCATGCCGGTGCTCACCGCGCAGGATCTGCAGAAGGCCTTCGGCCCGCATCGCGTGCTCGACGGGGTCTCCCTCGCCATCGACGAGGGCGAGCGGGTCGGGCTCGTGGGCGTCAACGGCTCGGGCAAGAGCACCCTCGCGCGCATCCTCGCGGGCCTCGACGCGCCCGACGGCGGCGAGGTGGTGTGCCGGCGCGATGCCACGGTCGCCTATCTCGCCCAGGACCCGGTCTTCGACCAGGACGCCACCGTGCTCGACGTGGCGGTCGAGGGGCTCGGCGCCTGGGCCGAGGCGCGGTCGCGTCACCTGCACGCCACCGACGCGCTCACGCGTGGCGAAGGCGACGTCGACGCCCTGGTCGTCGCCCAGAACGAGGCCGCGGTCGAGATGGAGCGCCTCGGCGGATGGAACCAGCTCCACCGCGCGGAGGCGATCCTCGCGCACCTCGGCATGACGCGCCTCGACGCGAAGGTCGCGGTGCTCAGCGGCGGTGAGCGACGCCGCATCGCCCTCGCGCGCATCCTCGTCGCCGACCCCGCCCTCGCCATCCTCGACGAGCCGACGAACCACCTCGACGTGGAGGCCATCGAGTGGCTCGAGCGCTACCTGCTCGAAGAGCACCGTGGCGCGCTTCTGCTCATCACCCACGACCGCTACGTCCTCGACCGCGTCGCCCGGCGCACCCTCGAGCTCGCCGAGGGACGCGTCTACAGCTACCAGGGCGGCTACGGCGCCTACCTCGAGGCGAAGGCCGAGCGGCTCGCCCACGAGGCGCGCAGCGAAGCGAACCGCCAGAACTTCCTGCGCCGCGAGATCGCCTGGCTTCGGCGCGGGCCGCCCGCCCGCACGACCAAGCAGAAGGCGCGCATCGATCGCGCCGAGGCCGCGATCGCGGTCACGGCACCGAAGCTCGAGCGCACCGCGCGCATCGCCATGGACGCCACGCGCGCCGGCAAGACCGTCATCGACCTGCGCGACCTGACGCTCACCATGGGCGATGGCGTGCTCGTCACCCACCTCGATTTGAGCCTCGTCCGGGGCGAGCGCCTCGGCATCATCGGCAAGAACGGCACCGGCAAGACGACGCTCTTGCGCGCGATCCTCGGCGAGGTGGAGCCCGCCGGCGGCAGCGTCGTGCGAGGGGCGCGCACGGAGATCGCCTACTTCGATCAGGGGCGCATCACCCTCGACGACGACGCTTCCATCTTCGACAACGTCGCGGAGGCGCGCGCCGAAGTCACGGTCGACGGCCGCTCCATGGACGTCCGCACCTACCTCGAAGGCTTCCTCTTCCCGGTGCCGAAGCAGCGGCAGAAGGTCGCCTCCCTCTCGGGCGGTGAGCGCGCACGCGTGGCCCTCGCCAAGATGATGCGCACGGGCGCCAACCTGGTCATGTTCGACGAGCCGACGAACGACCTCGACGTGGCGACCCTCGGCGCCCTCGAAGAGATGCTCCTCGCCTTCGGCGGCACCGCCATCGTCGTCAGCCACGACCGCTGGTTCCTCGACCGGGTCGCCACCGCGATCCTCGCCTTCGAAGGCGACGGACGTGTCGTCCACCAGCCCGGCAACTACGAGACCTACCGCGCCCTGCGCGCCGCGCGCGTCCCGGCAGACGACGACCGCGCCGAGCAAGCGCCCGCGACCCCCGCGAAGACACGTCCCGCGGCGCCATCGGTCCCCCTCGAAGACAAGCCCCTCACTTACGGCGAGCGCATCGAGCTCGAGGGCTTGATGGAGCGCGTCGAGGCGGCCGAGGCTCGCGTCACCGACATCGAGGCGCGCCTCGCCGACCCGGCCTTCTACACGAAGGCCGGCGAGGAGGTCAGCTCCACCCTCGCGTCCCTCGAGCAGGCCCAGGCCGAGGTCGCCGACCTCATCGCCCGCTGGGAGCACCTCGAAGGCCGGCGCGAAGCGACCGCCTGATCCGCCGCCGCGCGGTCGCCCTTGCGGCCCACCGCGCCTCGCTCACACCGGGTCGCTGTCGCCGTTCTTTCGCCCGCGGCCGAAGACCCGCGAGCCGGGCGGCACCGAGCGCACGAGCCACACGTTGCCCCCGATGATCGAGCCCGCGCCGATCACCGTGTCGCCGCCGAGGATCGTGGCACCCGAGTAGACCGTGACGTCGTCCTCGAGGGTCGGATGGCGACGCGCGCCGAGCTGGTCCGACTCGCGATGGGGCACGCTCAGCGCCCCGAGGGTCACGCCCTGGTAGAGCTTGACGCGGTTGCCGATGACGGCCGTCTCGCCGATGACGACGCCCGTCCCGTGATCGACGAAGAAGCTCTCGCCGATGCGCGCACCGGGGCTGATGTCGATGCCGGTCTCGGCGTGGGCGTGCTCGGTCAGGATGCGCGGGATCATGGGCACGCCCGCGAGGCGGAGCAGGTGGGCGATGCGGTAGGTCGTCACGGCCCGCACCGACGGATAGCCGAAGACGATCTCCTCGATGCTGCTCGCCGCCGGGTCGCCGTCGTAGGCCGCGTGCACGTCCGTGTCGAGCACGCGCCGGAGATCGGGCAGCGCCGCGAACAGATCCAGCACGACCTGCTCGCCGGCGCCCGCCGCGAGCACCTTGTCGGTGCGCCCCATCCACTGGTCGTAGGTGAGGGCCCGCTCGATCTGCTCGACGAGGATCTGGTGGGCCGCGTACATGTGCTCGGCGACGGCCTGACGGAGGTTGTCGGCGTGCAGGGGCCGGGGGCTGTAGAAGCCCATGTACAGGGCCGGCTCCAGGTGGCTCAGGGCCGCGATGACGGCCCGCTTGTTCGGCAGGGCGGCGCTCTCCAGGTTGTCGATGGCGCGTCCTTCGCCGTAGCTCTGGACGACCGCATCGATGGCCTCTTCGAGCTCCCGAAACCGTGTCGGCTCACGACCCATGGGCACCTCACCGCCGCGGCTCTCGGGCGCGTCGGCCCGCCTAGGGTAGCGGCCCGCGTGCCGGCAGGCGAATCCTCGGGCTCCGCGCGCCATCCGCCAGCCCGGCCGTCCGTTCAGGGCGTGCAGGTCAGGCCGATGTCCTCGGCGTGGGTGCAGTCCTCCACGTCCCAGCCGGCGAAGGCGCAGGCCGGCAGGGTGGTCTCGACGCCGTTGCAGTCCACGTTGTCCATCCAGGTCGGGTCCACCCCGTCGGGCACCGCGGTCGTGATCAGTGCCGAGCCCGTCCGCGTGAAGCCGAGCTGCCCGCAGCTGACCGCGACGAACCCGTCCCGGCGCGCGCCGGCGGTCTCCATGTAGTCGTCGCAGACGGTGCCCCAGATGTTGTTGTGCAGCACCTCGACCCGACCGCTGTTGCGCGCCATGCCGTCGGCGAGGCGGATGTCGCCGTCCTGGTAGATGCGGCACCGGAAGCCCGCGCCCTCGGTCGCGACGCAGTTCTCCGTGCCCCAGGGCTGGTGGGGGCAGTCGCCGATGCGGCGCTCCGAGCCGGTGCAGTTGACGTCGTCGAGCTCGAAGGTGTCGCTCGGGGCGTCATAGGTCGTGAGGAACGTGCCGTCGGCGTAGCCGAGCTGTTGGCACACGGTCGTCGTGCTGTAGCCGTAGTAGCTCGGGTAGCTGCCGTCGAAGTAGTCGTCGCACACCTCGCCCCAGGCGCCCGAGTGGTAGATTCTGTAGCCGTCCCTCCATGCCGCTCGGTCCGTCGACGAGGCGGATGTCGCCGTCGCCGGCCATGCACCGAATGCCGACCGTCTCGGTCGGGCCGCAGTGCCCCACGTTCCAGCCGGCGAAGGGGCACTGGGCGAGGCTCGTCTCGGTGCCGGTGCAGTTGACGTTGTCCATCACGGGCGTCCCGCTGCCCGCGCCGTAGGCCGTGAGGAACTGGTTGCCCGTCCCGGTGTAGCCGAGCTCGTGGCACACGACGTCCGCCATCGCCTGCTGCGCTGCCGCCGTGTAGGTGTCGTCGCAGACGTCGCGCCACGCACCCGCGTAGTGGACCTCGAGCATGCCCTCGTTGCTTCCGGGGCCGCCCCGCAAACGCACCGGCAGGTAGAAGGTCGGCTCCACCTGGCAGCCCGAGTCGCACCCGTCGAAGGGCACCGTGTTGCCGTCGTCGCACTCCTCGCCCGGGTCGACGACGCCGTTGCCGCAGGTGGTCGTCGTACAGCCCGACGTGTCGAAGGTGCAGGTGCCGCTGCAGGCCAGCGTACCGCCGGTGAAGCCCATGTCGGTGCAGCTCTGGCCGCCGAGGTTGCTGCCGTCGCAGTCTTCGCCGCCGAGGATCGCCCCGTCGCCGCAGTTGGGCGTGCAGCTCGAGGGGGAACCCGTGCAGGTCCATCCGGTTTCGACGGTGCACCCCATGCTGCACCCGTCGCCGTCGACCGCGTTGCCGTCGTCGCAGCCCTCGCCGCTCTCCACCGTGCCGTTGCCGCACATGCTCGTCGTGCACCCCGACGTGTCGATGGTGCAGTCCGCATTGCAGGCGAGGGTGCCCGTCGTGAAGCCCTCGCTCACGCAGGTGGCGCTGCCGAAGGCGCTCCCGTCGCACTGCTCGGAGCCCTCGATCGTGCCATCGCCGCAGTCGGTGCACCCCGACGTGTCGAAGGTGCAACCGTCCGAGCAGGCGAGGGTCCCGCCGTAGAAGCCCTGGTCGATGCAGTTGTGGCCGCCGAGGTCGCTGCCGTCGCAGTCCTCGCTGCTGTCGCGGACGCCGTTGCCGCAGCTCGCCATCGTGCAGCCGCTCTCGTCGAAGCCGCAGAGCGTGTTGCACGCCAGCGTTCCGGCCGAGTAGCCGCGGCTGGCGCAGGTGGCGCCGTTGAGGTCCGTCCCGTCGCATTCCTCGCCCGCCTGGACCATCCCGTCACCACAGGAGCTGCACTCGCTGGTGTCGAAGGTGCAGTCCGGCTTGCATTGGAGGGTGCCTCCCCCGATGTAGCCGAGGCTCCCGCAGGACTGGCCTCCGTGCTCGGTGCCGTCGCACTGCTCGCCGGGATCGATCAGGTTGTCGCCGCAGGTCGGAGCGACGCAGTGGGACTTGTCGAGGGTGCAGTCCGAAGAGCAGCTCAGGGTGCCCCCCGAGAAGCCGAAGTCGTCGCAGGTTTGACCGTTCAGGTCGAAGGTGTCGCACTCCTCCGTCCCGTCGATCATGCCGTTGCCGCATGGGTTGCCGGCGTCGTGGCCGGCGTCGGGGTGGCCGGCGTCGGGCGCCGGGCGATTGACCGGCCGCGCGTTGCCGCTACAAGCGGTCGACGAGGCGAAGGCGAGGACCAAGGCAAAAAGCGTGAAGCGGGGCATCTTCCCTCCATCCGCCCAAGGGCGGAGGACTCGGGGCGAATATCACGCCCGCCGACCCCCCTCAACGCTGCTCGTGAGGTCGCTCTCGCTCGGCTGCCGGCGTCTCCTCACCGCCTGCCGCCTTTCGTGAGGGAGGCCTCGTCCCAGGACTTCGCTCAAACGCGCCGGAACGAACACGTCTTGACCCGCTGGCGGTGCCCTTCGATGATGGACCGATGCGGTGCATCGGGCTCTTGGGCCTCGTCCTCGTCGCAGGCGGCTGCGTCCGAGTCCTTCCCCCTGTGGCCACACCCGCCCCGGTGGTGCCCGACATCGGCGCCACGACGCCGCCGCCCGCGGGCCAGGGCCGCGCCGTCATCGACGTCGTCGACGGTCCGACCGAAGTCCGCCGCGTCGTGGACCGCACCCTCGTCCTCGACCTCGGCAAGGGCGACTCCTTCTCGGCCACCACACGGTCGACATCGCACCTGTGCACGACACCGTGCGTCGCCGACATGCCGCCCGGCCATTACATGCTCACGTTTCCCTCGCGCGGCGGCAGCGGCCGGCTCGAGCTCGACACCCTCGATGTGGGCACCGAGCCCACCGTTTATCGCCGCGCCCTCGGCAGCTACGACTCCGCGGGCGCAGGCCTGCCCCTCGGGATCGTCTCCGTGTCCCTCGGCGGCGCCTCGTTCGTGACCGGTGCCGCGCTCTTCCCGGTCGGGCTCGCCAACGACGACCGCGGCATGGGCCTCGCCGGCGGCATCACGCTCGCCGTCGGGGCGTTGTTCGTCGCGCTCGGCATCTATGCCATCGAGGCGAGCCCCGCGACCGAGCAGCCCGGCGCTTCCATCCAGTTCCCGCTGCCCACGCCGGCCGGCGCATCCGCCCCCGCCGCTACGCCCGCACCCGCCCCCGCGGACACACCCGCGTCCGCTCCGGCCAGCGCGCCTGGGCCGGAGGCCGCCCCGGCGGGCGCGCCCAATCCCCCGGCCCCCTGAGCTCGCGCGCGTCTCTCAGGGGAACGACGTGAAGAGGTCGCCCAGGTCCGACTGACTGTTGGCGTCGCCGAGGAAGGGGACGCCGAAGATCGTTTCGACCGACCTCAGCAGCGACCCGTGGGTGAAGTGCATCGAGCTCACGTAGCCTGTCCTCGCCGTCGGTCCGAGCGCGATCATCCCGATGGGGAAGCTGCCCCCCTCGCTCTCGTCCCACGTGAGGAAGACGACGCCGTGATGGGCGTTGGCGTAGTCGATGATGGGCGGGAGGTTGGTCGATAGCCACGTGTCGGCGGCGGCGATCGAGATTGCTCGCACAGCCGCTCGCACCGTGCATGTCGTCGCAGAGGTTCGGCGTGACCAGGTTGTACTGGGCGACGGTGCCGCCCGACAGGTCGGACGCCAGCTCGGTGAACGGTCGCACGTGGGTGATGCAGTGCATGCTCGTGGTGCTGTTCGAGTCCGTGATGTCGTCGAAGTACACCATGGGGTTGTGCTTGGGCGCGTAGTGGGTGGACGAGATGCCCGTGAGGGGGCACGAGTCTCCGGGGATGCCCTCCTGGTAGCTCCTCCAGGTCACGCCGGCGGCCTCGAGCTGGGAGACCAGGTGCTGGCTCGTCGACTGATGGTTCGACGAAGGGTTGTTGTCGTTCAGGATCCCGAAGTTCGTCCCCGCCTCCAGCCACAGGTAGTTCGGCAGGCTCGGGTGGATGCCGGGCGGGCTGTAGTACTGCGAGGTGGAGGCACCCATCGACAGGAGCGAGTTGATGTAGGGCGCCGAGCTGCTGCCGATGATGTCGGACCAGTTGTGGTTCTCCTCGACGATCAGGAAGACCACCTGGATGCCGCCGGGTAGGCCGCCGTCCACGCCGGGGCCGCCGTCCACGCCGGGGCCGCCGTCCGTTCCCGGGCCGGCGTCGTGGCCAGGCCCCGCATCATGGCCGGGTCCGCCGTCCGTTTCCGGGCCCGCGTCGTGTCCCACGGCCCCGTCGCCCGAGGTGCCCCCCGAATCCCGTGCCGATCCGGCATCGCCCGAGGCAGTCCCGCCTCCTCCGCAACCGAACGGAAACGCCACGAGGGCGGACATCACGAGAAAGAGACCCACGGCACGAAGATGTCGCATTCCCCCTGGCTACGCCTTCCTGGGGCGCCCTGCAACGGCAGGGCGATTGCACTTGCCGTGGGGCGATCGTTTTTCAGGCGCACTGATCGGCGGCGGCTGAAGCCGGCCGCTCGGCGGCGTTTTTCGCGATGTTGGCGGCCGAGGTGGGTGGACAGGCCGCACGCGCCGTGATCTACCTTTGCGGGTGGGGAGCGCGCGTTCAGGACGGGGCGGCGGGTCGCAGGACGAGTGGAGCCGGCCCGAGACGCTGCTGGAGCTGCTGGAGGGGCTTCCCGATCCGCGCTTGGACCACAACAAGCGCCACAGGCTCATCGACCTGGTGGCGATTGGGATCCTCGGGGCGCTGTGCAACGTGGACAACTATGTCGAGCTGGAGAGGTTTGCGCGCGCCAAGGAGAGGTTTCTGCGGACGTTCCTTGAGTTGTCGCAGGGCATCCCCTCGCACGACACCTTCGGACGCCTTTTCGCTGCGCTCGATCCCGAGGCCTTCGCCGAGCTATTGAACCGGTGGCTCGGAGCGTGGTCGCACGAGCTGGCTGGGGTGCACGTGGCCATCGACGGTAAGGCGATTCGCGCAGCCCTGGACCGAAGCGCGCAATGCTCCCCGTTGCTGCTCGTGAGCGCCTTCGCGGTGGAATCGGGGCTGGTGCTGGGGCAGGTACAGACCGACACCAAGAGCAACGAGATCGAGGCGGTTCCGCGGCTGCTGGAGCACCTCAAGCTCGAGGGGGCGCTCGTCACGCTGGACGCGCTGCACTGTCAGCGCGACACCGTGCGCGTCCTTCACGAGCGCGGGGCTCACTACGTCATCGCGGCCAAAGGCAATCAGCCCGAGCTGCGCAAGGCTCTTTCCGATCACTTCCGCCCTCGGCTCGACGACGAGGCGCTTCGCCGAGACGATCTGTTCCTGGAGACCGTCGACAAGGACCACGGCCGTCTGGAAACACGTCGCTACTGGTTGAGCACGGACATCGACGCCTTGGAGCTACGCGACCTCGACCTCGGCGGCACCAAGTGGCCCGGGGTCACCGCCGCCGGGGCCGTCGAGCGTATCCGGCAGAGCACACGCGGGGGCGAGCCCTCGCACGAGCGCGTCCTCTATCTCGCTTCGCTTCCCCGCCAGGACGTGCGTGCCTTTGCCGCGGCTGTGCGAGGGCACTGGGGCATCGAGAACAAGCTGCACTGGGTCCTGGACCTGGCGTTCGATGAAGACCGGAGCACCGCTCGCGCCAAGAACGCGACTCGCAACTTCGCGCTGGTGCGCAAGCTCGCGCTCAATCTCATTCGCATGGAACGCGGCATCAAGGTCGGCATCCGATGCAAGCGCAAGATGTGCGGCTGGGACCACGACTACCTTCTGCAGATCCTCAAAGGCGACCCCAGGGCGCCCTGAGCCACTCGCCGCCTCCCCGCTGCCATGCCCTCGGATCGGACGTCCCGAACGCGACCCCGACCGGCCGAGCTCCGTCTCCGGCCCCCTCACCCTCGCTCGATTCAGACCGCGTCCGCTCCCGGCTCCGCTTTCGGGCACCATTTGGGGCGTGCGGGCCCTCCCTGCCCCGTGCAAGCCGGGCACGCGACTTCAACCCCACGATCCCCGTCCGCCCTCACGGCAAGTGCGTAACCCCTGCCTGCAACGGGGTGCCCCCTCGACGTACCGGCCGATGCGCTTTACGATGCCCCTGCACACGGGCACGGCCCGGGATTGGAGAAGGCAAAATTGTCGGAGTACGTGAAGGGACGGGAGAACCAAGGGTGTCTCCCCAAGGGTGAATCGTGAGTCGCGGCGGTAACTACACCTTGGGCAAGCGGCAGCGTGATGCTGCCAAGTCCAAGAAGAAGCAGGAGAAGGCGGACCGCCGGATGCGGCGCCGCGAGCGGGGGCCCGGCGACGTGCCGCTTGCGAGCGCGGAAGAGATCACGGGCGCTCTGCCCTCGGTCGACGAGGCCATGGAGGCCATGGCCGAGCGCGCCCGCGCTCCCCGGGGCGCCGCCTCGGTGCCATGCCGTCTCTTCGTCGGCGGCCTGGGCTGGGGCGTGACCGAGGACCAGCTCCGCGAAGCGTTCGGCTCGATCGGTCCCGTCAGCGACGCCTTCATCGTGAAGGACCGGGACACGGGTCGCTCCCGCGGCTTCGGCTTCGTGACGATGGAGAGCCGAAAGGACGCGGCCAAGGCCATCGAGACGCTCCACCAGACGGAGCTCGAGGGCCGGACGATCGTCGTGAACGTGGCCACCGAGCGCTGACCGCGGGCTGCCGCCCTCGGCGATGGCGCCGCGTGAGCTTCTTGGAGGTCGGGTCGTGGTGGCCCGCCGTGAAGAAATACACGGCGGGCCGCTTTCGGTCGTGCTGCGCGCTTGACGCGGCGAGGCTGGGCGCCATGTCCACAGAGGACGTGGAAAACGTCATCCTCGGTGCGGCCCGGAGCGCGAGCCCCTCCTCGCTACTGTTCTTGCTCGGTGCCCTCGCGGTGCTGTGCCACCTCGCGGCGCCAGGCGTGGGGATCGGCTGGATCGGGGGGCTGCCCATGCTCCTGGTCTCCAGCCTCCTGCACGCGGCCCGGATGCCGCAGCGGACAGGCGTCGAGGCCCTGGTCGGTGCGCCCGGGCACGCCAAGAGCGCATTCGTGCAGGAGGGCGACCGCTTCGTCGGGATGGTGCGTGCCGGCGGTGCGCTCTTCTCGGCGTTCGGAGCCACACCCATCGAAGAGGGAGAGGCGATCGTGGTAGACGCTGTGCTCACTCACCCGATGCGCCTCGTGGTGCGGCGCGAAAGCGAAGGAGTCCTCCGTGATGCAATTGGTCGTCATGCTCGTGTTGATGGCGGGCCTCGCCGTCCTCTTCATCCTCGCCCGTTCCCTCCGCGTCGTGAAGGAGTACGAGCGCGGGGTGGTCTTCCGGCTCGGGCGCGTCGACCCGAAGAACGTCAAGCAGCCCGGACTGCGCCTGCTCATCCCGATCGTCGACCGCATCTACAAAGTCGATCTCCGCACGGTGACCCTCGACGTGCCGCCGCAGGAGGTCATCACCAAGGACAACGTGACGATCAAGGTCAACGCGGTCGTCTACTTCAACGTCTTGAACCCGGTGGACGCGGTCATCAAGATCGCCAACCACTACCTGGCCACCTCGCTCATCGCCCAGACGACCCTGCGCAACATCCTGGGCCAGCACGACCTCGACCAGATCCTGGCCGAGCGCGACAAGATCGGACAGGCCCTGCAGAAGATCATCGACGAGGCGACCGACGCCTGGGGCGTGAAGGTCACGACGGTCGAGATCAAGGACATCGAGCTGCCCGAGGTCATGCGCCGTGCGATGGCGCGGCAGGCGGAAGCGGAGCGCGAGCGGCGCGCCAAGGTCATCGCGGCCGACGGCGAGTTCCAGGCGTCCGCCAAGCTGCACGAGGCGGCGGTGATCATCGGCCAGACGCCGACGGCCCTGCACCTGCGCTACCTGCAGACCCTCGTCGAGATCGGCGTGGAGAACAACACGACGGTCGTCTTCCCGCTGCCGCTCGAGCTGACCTCCGCCTTCGAGAAGATCGTCGGCTCCGGCGGCTCGGGGAAGTGAGCTCTCCCCTCGCGCGGGCGA
Source organism: uncultured delta proteobacterium (assembly GCA_963830115.1). Lineage (GTDB taxonomy): Bacteria > Myxococcota_A > Polyangia > Polyangiales > CAWHLB01 > CAWHLB01. The sequence continues at coordinate 218,127 of CAWHLB010000015.1, read as the reverse complement.
CGCGCGCTTCGGGCACCCTTCCCGTTGCGCGCGCCGGTCTTCGGACGCCTACATGAGGCCGGGTGCGCAGAGGCTCGCCGAGTTGCAGGTCAGGCCCGTGCAGCAGGGCATGCCCGACCCGCAGGGGTCACCCGAATAGCCGCACACGCTGCCGTCGGGCTCGTCCATGTGGACGACGTGCTCGACCCACTGGGCGATGTGGTTGTGCGCGGTGACATCCTGGAAGGGCATCCAGAACGCCGGATAGCTCGGGTCGCCCACGCCGAACTCCAGGTCCGACAGGGAGATGGCCGCCATCCAGATCTGCGGTTGGTTGCAGTTGGCCGGCAACGGATCGCCGTGCCGTCCACCCGGGTTCTCTGGAGAGTCGGGTGGGTAGCAGTTGACCAGGCCCGTGTTCTGGACGTGCAGGCCGTAGTCGCGAGTCGACGAGAAGGTCACCCAGAGGAGCTGTTTGCCCTGGTACATCTGGATGAAGGGGCTCCAGCGCGGCCAGGAGTCGGTGAGGCCGTCGCCCTGGTTGGCGCGCATCATGTCGATCGGGGCGCCGTCGGGCAGGTGCATCGCCCACAGGCGGGCCGTCGGGTTGTTGTAGGAGTCGCGCCCCGCCGTGTCGGTGCCGGTGGCCCGGTCGAAGATCAGGAACTGACCGTCCGGCGAGATGGAGGGGTAGTAGTTGTTCTCGTTCGCCCCGCTGCTCATGACGACTGGTGCTGGGGTCCCGAAGGTGTCGGTCGCCGCGTCGTAGCTCACCTTGTAGATGCTGCCCGCGGCGAAGTGATCGTCGTCGGGGTGAGGCGTGCCGTTCACCTCCGAGGTCACCACGAAGTAGACGGTCGCGCCGTCCTTGGACCAGTCCGGGTGCGTGATGCGCATCCCGGAGAAGCTCGAGAAGGTGGCGTCCGATAGCATGCTCCCCGAGTCGCCGTCGTACTGGTGGAAGAGCCCCGTGCTCGACGAGCCCGGACCGTCCGAGGCGAGGACGCGTGTGTGGTCCGGGGAGAAGGTCTGGAAGCCCGCGGGCAGGGTGGAGCCGATCTGGCTGATCGTCGCCACGTCGATGAGGGCGCCGTGCAGGTCGTTGTACTCGTCGTCGCTGTCGGCATCGTCGTTGCCGACCGTCATGCGTGTGCCGTCACGCGACAGGAAGTGGCAGCCGTAGCACTTGCCGTCGCCCGCGGGCGTCAGGAAGGGCTCGCTCGTCGAGGTCGGGTCGCCGAAGTCGTGGCGGAAGATGCCGCCCGTCCGACCGGCCACGCCGCCCTCGGCCACCGACTGCCAGTAGTAGATGCCGCCGTTCAGGTCCTCCTGGGCGAAGGAGATGTTGCGGGTCGCGCTCACCGACGCGCAGGTCGGTGGTGACCCACCCGGGGCCGCGCGCACGCTGACCATCACCGAATCGCCGCCGCGCGCCGTGCCGGCGATGTAGCCCCACACGGTCGGGTCGACCTGGTAGCCGCATCCGCCGGTCGCCATGCCGCGGGTGTTCGTGATGGGGTTGCAGGCCGTCGTGACTTCTACGTCGAGCGTGGCGCTCTTGAAGTCGACCTCGTAGGCGCTGTTGCCCGTGCCCGGCATGAACTGCACTTCCATGACGTTCATGTTGGGTGGCAGGAGCACCTTGTCGGGTGGATAGACGAGCGTTGGCGCCGCCCCGGGCGTGGTGCAGGCGGGCGCATCCGCGGGGATGGCCATGCAGCCGGGACAGTCCATCGTGGTGACCGCCGCGTGGAAGCGGACGGTCAGCATGGCGACCGCTTCCATCGCGCCCCCAGTCGGGGTCGCGTAGCGCGCATGCACCATGGTCGAGCCGCCGTGGGTCAGGTTCGAGGTGAACATGCCGCCCACGATCGTGCCGAGCCCCGGGTCGTCCAGGGTCCAGGTTGCCATGGCGCTCACGTCCGTGGTGCCGAGCATCGCCGTGAAGGCCTGGGTGGCCGCGGGACCGCCCTGGTCGAGGTCGATGGTGACGGGCGTGGGGGTGACGGTGAGGCTGCCGCTCGGCGCTGCGCCGTCGGCCTGCGTGCCCCCGTCGCCTCCGGGCGGGGGACGTCCATGGCCGATCGCACCACCCCCACAGTCGCAACCGGGAGATACGGCGAGCACCACACCCACCACGGCGATCGCCGCTCGAACCATCCGCAGTCTCATTGTGGCCTCCCTCCCGTGCTCCGGAAGGATAGCGCAAAAATCACACGGCCGCCTCCGAAACTGAGGCCATGAGGCCCCATTCGGTTCCGCGATGGCTGCGAATGGGGAGGGTCAGTAGCCCACCGGCGGCTCATCGCTGCCCGGGGCACCGTAGAGGTAGGGCGCGAGGTGGCCGCGCGCTTCGTCGGCGAGCAGACCCGAGACGACGGGGATGCCGGCGTCACGGAGCATCTGGAGGCCGCGCCCCTGGTTGCGCGGGTGAGGATCGATGAGCGCCACGTAGACCGAGCCCACGCGCCGCGCGATCATCGCCTTGGCGCACGAGGGCGTGCGTTGGTGGAAGGCGCAGGGCTCGAGTGTGACGAAGGCGACGACGTCCGGGAGGTCGCCCTCGAGCTGCGCGAGGGCCATCGGCTCGGCGTGGGGCTGGTAGGGCGGCTGGGTGTAGCCGCGCGCCACGATGACGTTGCCGCGCACCAGGACGCACCCGACGGGCGGGTTCGGCCGGCAGGCGGGCAGGGCCTTGTCTCCCTCGGCCAGGGCCTCGCGCATGAACGTCTCGAGCTGCGCCTGGGTCGCGGTGGAGGGCATCGTCCGGACGAGCTTACCCGCCCGGTCCGGGTCGCGCCCGCGGCGATTGGCCCGACCCGCGGGCGCCGCGACAGGACCTTGCGGACTGCGCCCCACCGTGCATCCTCGGGCCCATGGAAGAACGACAGGGACTCGACGAGGCGCTCGCGCCGGTGCTCGAGGTGGTGTCCGCCATCGACCCGGCGGACCCGGAGGCGACACGCACGCTCGAGGCGGCGCTGCCCCTCGACGGCCCGGCCCTGACGGCGCTCCGAGTGGCCGTGCGACGGGGCGTGGAGGCGGGCTGGCTCGCCGAGCGCGAGAGCGGAGGCGTTCGCTTCGGGCGGTTGCGCAAGGCGGTCGCCGAGGGCGACCTGTCGATCGACTGCGTGCACATGCACGGCCCCGGTCCCGGCCACACCCATCCGAACGGCGAGATCGATCTCTGCTTCGCGGTACAGGGTACGCCCACCTTCGACGGCGCCGCGCCGGGCTGGACCGTCTACCCGCCGGGCTCGTGGCACGTACCGACCGTGGCGGGCGGTGCGATGGACATCCTCTACTTCCTGCCGGGCGGCGCCATCCGCTTCGAGCCCAAGCCCGCCTGAGCGAGACGGGCGAAACGACGGGAGGAGATGCCGTGACCAAGCTTACATCTGCCACCCCGACCGTCCGCCTCGGCCGCACCGGTCCCGAGGTCCATCCCCTCGGCCTCGGTTGCATGGCCCTGTCGGGGATCTACGGCACGACTGACGACGACCGCTGCGTCGCGACCATCCAGGCCGCCATCGATCGCGGGATCACGCTTCTCGACACGGGCGACTTCTACGGCATGGGGCACAACGAGCTGCTCATCCGCCGCGCCATCGAGGGCCGGCGCGACCGCGTCCAGCTCTCGGTGAAGTTCGGCGCCTTGCGCGGCCCCGACGGGAGCTGGGGGGGCTTCGACGGGCGTCCGGCGGCCGTGAAGAACTTCGCCGCCTACAGCCTGAGGCGTCTCGGCGTGGATGTGATCGACATCTACCGTCCGGCGCGCCTCGACGCGACGGTGCCCATCGAGGACACGGTCGGCGCCGTCGCCGAGCTCATCGACAAGGGTTACGTGCGGCACATCGGTCTGTCCGAGGTCGGCGCCGAGACGATCCGTCGGGCCCACGCCGTCCACCCCATCGTCGACCTGCAGATCGAGTACGCCCTGGTGACGCGCGGCCCCGAGGACGAGATCTTCTCCGTGCTCACCGAGCTCGGCATCAGCGCCACGCTCTACGGGGTCCTGTGCCGTGGCCTGTTGGCCGGCAGCAAGGTCGACGCCCCTCGGGACATGCGGCGTTTCTTGCCGCGGTTCTCGGAGGCGCACCGCGCGCAGAACGCGGCCGTCGTCCAGCGCTTCCACGCCTTCGCGGCCGACCACGGCCGGACCCCCGCCCAGCTCGCCCTCGCCTGGGTGTTGGCCAAGCAGCCCGCGTTCGTGCCCCTCGCCGGCGCGCGCACCATCGCCCAGCTCGACGACGCCCTCGGCGCCCTCGATCATCCGCTCTCGGCTGACGAGGTGCAGGCGCTCGAGGCCCTCGTCCCGCGCGACGCCCTCGGCGGCACGCGCTACCACGCCGCGCAGATGGCCCACCTCGACAGCGAGTGCTGAGCGACCGCCAAGGCGACCGGGGGCGCTTCGACCGCCTCCTCGATCGGCTCCGGTATCCGGCCGCGACACCCCTCGTAGACCGGACATGTCTTCACGCACGATCCTGTGCGCCGTCCTCGCGGCCGTAGCGCTCGCGCTGGGCGGCTGCGGTTCCTCCGACGCCGTCGATTCCACGAAGGCTGCCCAGCAGGCCTATCTCGCGCTCGACAAGGCCGTGGGCAAGGCATTGCAGCTCGGCTTCGACGGCTACAACGCGGCGTCGAGCGCGAACATCCCGCCGCAGATGACCGACGGAGACGTGGCCGGCACCCTGCAGGTCACCGGGCAGGTGGACATGGGCTCCTCGAGCAACAAGCAGATGCGCTTGATGCTCACTCTGACGGGGTACACCGACACGCCGGCCAGCGCGGACGTGATGGTCGTCTACGACACGAACGATCCGTTGCCCGCGCTCGATCTGAGCCTGCGCAGCGTGCCGAACGGCACCCTCAGCGGGACCCTGACGGGCACCTTCCACATGCAGGGCGACCTTCAGCACGACGTCACCCTGAACCTGACGATCAGCGGCATGCTCGAGCCGGACCCGAGCGACTCGACGAAGGTTGCTCGGGTTCCGGGCAGCACCCACGTCACCGGCACGGCGACCTCGTCCTACGGCACCTACGACGTCGACGTGACGATCTGAGCCGACGTCCGGGAACCGTGTGGTGGTCGACGGCCTGTTGACCGCATCGCCCTCGCGGTGGTCGTGCAGCGGGTGTCTGCTCGCGACGCTGTCGGCGGCCCAAAGCCTCGAGAGGCGCTTTGTCAGACGGGTATCAGGACCGTGTCAGGAGGTCCGGGGGTAGGAATTCGAGCACGGAGGCAGTGTGTCCGGAGCGCTTTTCGCGCTGCGGCCAGGAAGGAAATGACCATGCTCGAAGCACGTGCACCACTGGCGGCCCTGCTCGTCGCAATCACCCTGAGTTGGTCCTGCAGCCCCGGCGGGGGCGCGGTCGGGACCCACGATCGTCCATCTCCCCCTGCCGGGGACGGCGGCGGCGTGACGAGCAGGACGGATGCGGGAAATGGCGCCGGCAGCAGTGAAATCTGCGGCAACGGCCTCGACGACGACGGCAATGGGAGAGTCGACGACGGCTGTGCTTGCGCGGCGGGCCAGGAGCAGGGGTGCTTCCTGGGCCCCGCGGCCCAGGCCGGGATCGGCGCGTGCGGCTGGGGCACGCAGCGCTGCGTGACGACGAGTGACGGCGAGTTTGCGCAAGGGACCTGGGGCCCTTGCATGGGCTACGGCCAGGCCACCAGCGAGACCTGTGACGGCGTGGACAACAACTGCGACGGCACCACGGATGAGGGCTGCGACTGCACCGACGGCGAAACGAGGCCGTGCGGCGCCTCGCAAGGAACCTGCCAGCCGGGGACGCAGCAATGCGCCGGCGGGGCGTGGGGCGCGTGTGAAGGCGCGATCGGTCCAGAGAGCGAGATCTGCGACGGGCTCGACAACAACTGCGACGGCCAGGTGGACGAAGGTTGCGACTGCACCAACGGGGAGACGCGCCCTTGCGGATTGGCGGTCGGCGCCTGCACACCAGGGACCGAGAGCTGCACCGACGGCGCCTGGGGCGCCTGCCTTGGAGCCGTGGGACCCAGCGCTGAGGTTTGCAGCGACGGCGTGGACAACAACTGCGACGGGCGGATCGACGAGGGGTGCAGCATCGGAGCCGATGGCGGCACCGGAGGCACGGATGCCGGCACGGGCGGCGCGACCTGCCCCGGTTCGGAGAGTTGGCCCAGCCGCTGTACGGGGCGGGGGCCCTGTCAGGCGACCTACTGTTGCGCCGAGACCAACGCCGCGTATGCCTCCGCCGACTGGCTAGCCTTCAGGAATTGCTTCTTTCACCGAGCGTGCACGACGCCCTATATCGAGAGCATCCTGGCTTGCCCGCCGAACGATGTCCCTCTCGGTCGCACAGCCTGCGGAACGGCGGCTACGGACGGGCCGATGGGCAACAGTGACTACGAGTGCTGCCGTTCGCTGCATCCCGCAGGCGCTGCGCTCGAGCAGGCCGTGACCGATTGCGAGAGCGCAAACAGCTGCGGTGGGTGCCTGTAGTCCCTGCAAGGGACGCAGTGGCTGGTGCGAGCGCCCGCTCGCGCGAGTGGCCCACGCGAGCTCGACGCCGCCTCTACCAAGCCGCGGCGTCGAGCGATGCGCGGTGCTGCTTCCGAAGCCGCACCTGATCCAGTCGCGACGCTCAGCCGGCGACCACGCGCCGGGCTGGCGCTCGGTGGGCCGGCGCACGAGGCGCACGGGAGGGTCGGGAGCTCGCGCTGGCGAGGGGCACGCCGGCCGGTCGCGGGCCCTGAGCGCGCCTTGTCAGGCAGGTATCAGGACCGTGTCAGGACCCCTGGGGGTAGGAATTCGAGCAGGAGGCGACGTGTTCGGAGAGCTTTCGCGCTGCCACACGAAGGAGAAGACCATGTTCGAAGCACGTGCACCCGTGGCGGCCCTGCTGGTCACAATCACCCTGAGTTGGTCCTGCACCAGCCGCAAGGGTGCCGCGACCGATCGCCTCCCATCCTCCTCTCTGGGGGACGCCGGCGGCCCTACCGGAGACGCCGGGGACGTGTGGAGCACGATAGATGCCGGAAATGACGCTGGCGGCCGTGAGATCTGCGGCAACGGGCTCGACGACGATGGCAACGGGAGAGTCGACGACGGCTGTGCTTGCGAAGCCGGCCAGGAGCAGAGGTGCTTTGTGGGTCCCGCGGCGCAGGCCGGGATCGGAGCATGCGGTTGGGGCAATCAGAGCTGTTTGAGTGGCGGCGAGTTCTTGCAAGGATCCTGGGGCGCCTGCGTGGGGTCCGGCCAGGCCACCAGCGAGATGTGCGACGGCCTGGACGACAACTGCGACGGGCATGTGGACGAAGGTTGCGCCTGCACCGAAGGCGACACGCGCCCGTGCGGATCGGCAGTCGGCGCCTGCACACCAGGGACCGAGAGCTGCCACGGCGGCGCCTGGAGCGCCTGCGTTGGAACCGTGGGACCCAGGCCCGAGGTCTGCGGCGACGGTGCGGACAACAACTGCGACGGGCGCATCGACGAGGGGTGCAGCACCGGAACCGATGGCGGCACCGGCGGCACGGATGCCGGCACGGGCGGGACCGTCTGCCCCGGCCGATGGAGCGAGGTCTCCTACAACGAGCAGTGCCGGAGCTACGAAGTCGCCGTGACAGGAGACCATTGTCCCTGGGCCATCTGCACGACCGAAGCCTCCCCTGTGTGCGGATGCTGTGACGGTCGTAACCAGTCGATCAACGGGGAGTGGGGCGAGGACTGCGACACATGCTTCTCCCCGCCGTGTCGTATGTATCGAACGACTTTTCAGAACTGCGACGCCGACTATCTGACGCGCTGCGGCCCGTAGACCCGGGAAGCCGCACCCCTGGTCCCGCCGCGACGCTCAGCCGGCGACCACGCGCTGTGCCGGATCCATGGCGTAGCCGTCCTCCGTGCTGACGATGAGATCGCGAAGACCCGCATTTCGGAGGATCTTGATGATGCCGTAGACGCGAGCCTCCGCTGCACGGCGAATCACTCGCTCGCCCGGCCACCCGGCGCGCAACACCTCGTCGACCGAAAGGGAGCGACCGGGACCGTCGAGCCGAGCCTGCAAGAGCGCGCCGAGCACGCGCCTCGCGTGGCTGCGCGAGCCGACGTCGACGCGCCAGCCGTGTGGTCGTCGAAACCAGGCGCCGTCGCTCGCGACGCGCCAGGCGTCCGCAGCATCCGACGCGCTCGGGTCGAGGGCGTGGTCGAGCCAGCGTCCCGCCGTCCGCACGTCGTCAATCCCTTGCCCGGGTGCGCGTGAAGCCTCCAGCGCGCGCTCGGCCAGATGCCGGTATCTCGCGGACTCGGCGGTGTCGCCTTCGCGCGTTGCCTTGCGGGCCAACCCGAGATGCAGGTGTCCGCGATGGGTCGCCGACACCAGCGCATAGTCGCCCGCCCTCGCGAGCTCGGTGTCGGCCTGGTCCAGGAGCACCGCCGCTTCCTCGATTTCGTCCCGCGCCGCCAGCAACGCACCGAGAGCTGCTCGTGCGAGCGCAACGATCACTGCATGTTGGCTCCCCTCGATGATCTCGCGATACGCGCGCTCAGCCCGCTCGTAGTCGCCCCGCTCGTGACGAACGGTCGCCAGATTGTAGTGATAGATCGGCGCGTATCCCGGGACGCGGTTCATCGAGGCCAGGGCCTCTTCGAGAACACGCTCGGCCCGCTCGAGCTTCTCCGTGCTCCATGAATGACAGGCCCAGGTTGGTGCGCGCATACGAAGAGTTCCTCGGGTCATCCGCCTCATCCGACAGCGCGATCAGTTCCCTCGACATGCCTCGGGCAAGATCGCGTTGCCCTGCGTCCATCTGTGCGGACGCGAGGTCCGCGAGCGCACGCCGGAGCCACGCCCCCCCGACTTGGCGTGCCGCCCTGACGCCGGCCTCCGCGTGCTCCAGCCGCTCTTCCATGGTGACGAAGTTGCCACAAGCGATCCGGGCCTGGACCTCGATCACCGGGTTTTCCCTCCGATCCGCCAGCGCCCGGAGCGCCTCGGCATCAGCGCGTGCCTCTTCAGCCATGCCCGAGCGCATCCACAGATGGGCTCGCTGGTAGAGAATGTCGGCTACGAGCTCGGGCTCGGCATCGCCCGCGTTTGCTATCGTCGCATCGGCGATCTCGAGCAGCATGTTGAGCGGCGCGTCACGAAGCACCAGCACAACGACCAGAATGTTGCCGGCCCGCAATACGTGGCGCGGATTCTTTCCGAGGTAGCGCGCGTGTATCGCGCGAACATTCTCGACCTCGAGGGTGAGGCGGCGCAGGTGCTCCGGCGATCCGACGGCGCGCGCGCGCTCGGCCCACGCGCTGCCTGCGTCCAGAAAATACTCTGCATGCCGCTCGAACAGTGTCTCTAGAGCGAGCTCGTCCCGAGCGTAGTCGCGAACCATCTCGTAAAGCCCGAGACGGATCTCCGACGGGAACTCCCGCGAGGACTGCGCGTAGAGCAGCGACTTGTCGCGCAGGCGCTGGACGACATCGAGAACCGATGGCGCATCGGGAAACGCGCTCAGGTCGAGCACGGCTTCGGCGGCCTCGAGCGTGAAGCCGCCGCTAAACACGGTGCACTGCGCGAGCGCCGCCTGTTCCCAGGGCTCGAGCAGGTTCCACGACCAGGCGATGGCTGCGCGCAGCGTGCGCTGGCGAGGATGCGCGTCGCGCGTCGGGCTCGAGAGCAGCTCGAAGCGCTCGCGCAACCGCTCGCGCAGCGTCGCCGGGCTCATGATGCCGATCCGCGCGGCGGCGAGCTCGATCGCCAGCGGAATCCCGTCGAGCGCTTGCACGATGGCTTTGACGTGCCGGGCCTCCTCGGCGCCAAGCGCGAAGTCCATGCGAACCCGCCGGGCCCGATCGACGAAGAGCTCGATGGCCTCGCGGGTCGAGAGCGGAGCCACGTCGTAGCTCAGCTCGGCTTCGAGCCCGAGCCGCTCGCGCGAGGTCGCGAGGAACCGGACGCCCGGCGCAGCCTCGAGCCAGCACAGGACGACCTCTGCCACCTCGGCCGTCGCCTGTTCGCAATTGTCGAGCACGAGAAGAATCGACTTCTGTGCGCGGAGGTAGCGGCCTAGTTGCTCGAGCGCGGCAGCCTCGTCGCGACCGCCCGGCAGCTCGCTGCCGATCGCACGGTCCACCTTGGTCACGACGTCGCCGAGCGTGCGTGCTTCTTCCAGGTCGACGAACCACACCCCTCCCGCTTCGGCGTAGTCCGTGACATGAAGCGCCGCGTAACGCTGGGCGAGGCGCGTCTTGCCCGCCCCGCCGGGTCCGACCAGGGTCACGAGGCGATCGCCGCGCGCGAACAGCTCGGCGATCGTGGCGAGCTTGTGCGTGCGACCGACGAACGCGGTCGGCAGCTCGCGGATATTGGCCCTCTGCGGGCGCGCCGCGGGAGGCACGAGCGTGGTCTGGCTCGGATGAGCGATCCGCCTCAAATCGGCGGCCATCGCCTCGGCGCTCGGCGGTCGATCGTGGGGGTCCTTGGCCAGAGCTTGCGCGATGAGCGCCTCGAGCTCGAGGCTCGCCTCCCCTCTGCCGCGCTCTGCCAGCGTGGGAGGCGGCGCGTTCACGTGCTGTTCGAACACGTCGCCTTCGAACGGCGGCGCTCCGGTGAGCAAGCTGAACAGCGTGCAAGCGGCGGCGTAGACGTCGGTGGCAGGAGAGACGCGCTGAGCGAGGATCTGTTCGGGGGCCATGTACCTCGGTGTTCCGACCAGGCCCTTTGGAGATCCGCTGCCGTGCTCGTGCTGCGTTGCCCCTTCGAGCATGCCAAAGTCGACGACGCGCGCCTTCCCGTCGCGGCCCACGATCACATTCGATGGCTTGACGTCGCAGTGCACGATGCCGAGCGCATGAGCCGCCCCGAGCCCGTCCAGCACCTCTGCCATGAGCTCCATGGCCATCGCCACTGGCAGCGGGCCGCGACGCGAAACCAGCGCCGCTGCCGTCTCCCCCTCGACGTACTCCATGGCGAAGAAGGTGCGCCCGTCCGCGGCGACGCCGAGATCGAACACGCCGACCAGAGACGGATGCGAGATGCGCGCGAGCATCCGGGCTTCGGCGCGCAGCCGATCGAGCTGCAGTGGATCGCGCGCGAGGTCCGGGCGCAGAAGCTTGATCGCCACGCGCGTTCCGAGCGCATCGTGGTTGGCCTCGAAGACCTCCCCGCTTCCCCCGGCTCCGAGCAGTCGTACGAGCGAGTACGCTGTTCCCTGAAGCGGACCGGGAATCCGAGCGCTCATGTTCCCCGACTAGAGTGCAGTCTCGCAGGCGCCAGGACAAGCTGAGCTTCCCGCGCGATCACAGCGTCGTCATGCGGAAGACCCGGACCCCAGAGCTGCTCCGGGCGGCCTGTTGACCGCGTCGCCCGCGCGGTGGTAGTGCAGCTGCAAATTTCGCGGAGGAACACATGGCTGCGCGTACGACGAGTTGGGCGATGGCATTGTCGATGGTGGCGATGGCCTGGGGGTGCGGGGGCAGCTCGACGACGCCGCCGACGACCGACGGGGGCAGCGACGCGGCCGTCGGGGACGCCGCGACGGACGCCGCCATGGACGCCGCCACGGACGCCGGCCCCTCCTGCGCCTCCGGCGAGATGACCTGCAGCGGCACGTGCGTGGACGTGACGTCCGACTCGCGCAACTGCGGCAGCTGCGGCCATGCCTGCGGCGACGGGGAGGTCTGCTCCGCCGGCAGCTGCGCCACGTTCTGCCCGGCGGGCCAGGACGCGTGCAGCGGCGGGTGCTTCGACCTGCAAAGCGACCACGACAACTGCGGCGTGTGCGGGACCGCTTGTGGGGCCGACGAGGTCTGCGTGGCCGGCGGGTGCCAGCTCCATTGTCCCGCGGGGCAGATGGACTGCGACTCGACGTGTGTGAACGAGCAAACCGACGGCGCCAACTGCGGCAGCTGCGGCAACGCCTGCGCTTCGGGCGAGGTGTGCAGCGACGGCGCCTGCGGTCTGACCTGCGCGGCGGACCTGACGACCTGCGGCGGGACGACCGACGTGGACGCGGGCACGGGCGACGCGGGCACGGGCGACGCGGGCACGGGCGACGCGGGCACGGGCGACGCCGGCACGAGTGACGCGGGCACGGGCGACGCCGGTACCGGTGGAGGTGCTCCCTACTGCGCGGACCTCACGACCGATCGCGACAACTGCGGCGCCTGCGGCAACGTGTGCGCCGACGGGTACATCTGCAGCGCCTCGACCTGCGTCCTGAGCTGCGCCCTCGGCCAGGCGGACTGCAGCGACACCTGCGTCGACCTGCAGACGGACGACGGCAACTGCGGCACCTGCGGCACCGCGTGCCCCTCGGGCCAGGTCTGCTCCGGCGGAACCTGCAACGCGACCTGCGGTGGCGGCACGCCGACGCTCTGCGGCACGAGCTGCGTGAACACCGACACCGACCGCGCCAACTGCGGGACCTGCGGCACCGCCTGCGATTCGGGCCAGGTGTGCGTCGGTGGCAGCTGCACGTTCGCCTGCGGCGGTGGGACGCCGACGCTCTGCGGCACCAGCTGCGTGGACACCGACACGGACCGCGCCAACTGCGGCACCTGCGGCACCGCGTGCGACCCGGGCCAGGTGTGCGTCATGGGCGCGTGCACCGCGAGCTGCGGGGCGGGCCTCACCGACTGCATGGGCATGTGCACGGACCTCGACACGGACGCGAGCAACTGCGGCGCCTGCGGCACGACCTGCGACGCGCACGGCATCTGCACCAGCGGCCTCTGCGTTCCCTACATCTACCGGCGGTCCTGCGCCGAGATCATGACCTTCGACCGGACCGCACCAGACGGCGTCTACACCATCGATCCCGACGGTCCGCGCGGCCCCGTCGCGCCCTTCCAGGTCTTCTGCGACATGAGCGACGACGGGGGCGGCTGGACGCTCTTGCTCAAGGCGGACGGCACCCAGGGCACGTTCCAATACGACCAACCCATCTGGACGGACATGACGACGCTCAACCCGACGTCGACCGACATCTCCATGACGGAGGCGAAGTTCGCGAGCTACTCGACCGTCCCGTTCACTGCCCTGCTCGTCGTCGTCACCACCGACTCGTCGTTCGGCAGCGCGGTCCTCAACGTGACCGCCAACTCGCTGCTCGACGCCGAGTCCGGAGGCTTCACGGCAACCTCGCTCGGCCGGGCCAACTGGCTGGCCCTCTTCCCGGGTGGCGGCCTGCAGGCCAACTGCAACCAAGAGGGGATCGCCAACGGGTCTGCTAGCCCCTACGGTCGCGTGCGCATCGGCATCGTCGGCAACCAGGAATCCGACTGCGGTAGCCCCGATTCCTACGCGGGCATCGGGGGCGAGGTGGGACCCGGCAACGGGTGTTATGGAGGGGCCGGCGGGCCTGGCACCAGCGTAGGCGTCGAGAACGGTGGCGCCTGCGGCGGCAGCGGTAGCAGCGTGTTGGCGTTCGGCTACGTCCTGGCCCGAAGGTGGGCCGCGAGCTGCAACGAGATCCACGCGTGGGACAGCACGGCCCCGACCGGTACCTACACGATCGACCCCGACGGCGACGGGCCGGTCGCGCCGCTGGACGTCCACTGCGACATGACGACCGACGGCGGCGGCTGGACCCTGGTCCTGTCGACGTCGGGGGGCAACGCCATCACCGGGATCCCCTTCGGTGCCGTCGACACGGGCAGCTGGGCCGCCATGCCCGTCGCCACGACGGAGGCCCTCGCCACCGTGTCCACGCAGGTGCACCTGCGCACCATGGGCCAGGCGGCGACGCGGTCCATCACCTCGACCCCGGGCTCGCAGCCGATCCTCAACCTGCAGGCGGGTCGGATCCTGAACGACTCCACTCAGCCCTGGTCAATCGGCGACTACACGGGCCCCTTCGCCACGGCGGCCCACATCGGGTTCGACTACGCGGGCTGCGACACGTCCACCGTGAGCTACCCGGACGTCTACTGGTCCTGCAACAACAGCACTGGCCTGCACCTCACGACGGTGGCTTCCCGCTGGGACCTCAGCACGGGGACGAACGAGCCGATGGAGCTCTACGTTCGCTGAGGTGAGGTAGCTTCGGTCCGCCCTTCCTGGGGCGGGCCGGTCTACGTTAGGTGGCTGCCCGCGGCGGCTCGTCCGAGGCCGGCCGCCGCTCACGCGGACCGCGTCCCAGCGCGCCAAGAGCGGCGGGCGCGGGGGCACAAACGAACGTCCAGACGGCCCACGGAATGGCCGGGCCGGTGACGAAGGCGAGCAGGAGCAGGACCCCGAGGGGCCACCGCGCCATGCGTCCCTTGGCTAGCTGCGTGACCGCGTCCGGGTAGAGCCATCGGGACACGGGCGGCTCATCGAGCGTGATCGTCGGCGAGCCGAAGGGCGAGGCCGGTGGCTTCGTAGATCCGCTTTCCGTCGACCCAGAGGGAGCCCTTCGCCACGGCCAACGTGCCGCCGGTCTCCCGTCGCCAGTCGGTGATCTGAAGGTCGACGACGACGCGTTGGTTCTCCGGCAGGACCTGGCCGCGGTACTTCCAGGTCATCGCCTCGGCGAGGGCGGGTGACTCGAGGTGCGCCGGCGTGCCGTTCGTGTCGACACCGCGTTCGAGCACGAGGATCGACAGGGCCTGGAGCATCGCATCGAGGCCGAGGGACCCGGGCTGGACCGGGTCCTGGAAGAAGTGGGCCTTGAAGAACCAGTCGCTCGCCCGAACGTCCTTCTCCGCCCGGATGCGGCCGAGACCGGCCTCGCCGCCCCGCGGCCAGAGCCCCGTGACCCGATCGAGCATCCGCAGCCGGCCCGCGGGAAGGCGCGACACGAGGTGCGCGGGGGCGAGGGGTGGGTCGATGCTCGGCTCGAGGAGGCGCGCGCGCTCTCGGTCGCTCGTCGGCAGTCCTTCCTGGTTCGCCATCGCTTCGAGGGGGAAGAAGCCGAAGGTCGTCTCGAGCGTGTAGACCGGGTCCCCACCCGCGCGCACGACGACGTCGAACGAGACCAGCACGAGGCCGCCGGCGGACGACAGGGAGGTGAGGGTGGTGGTCGTCGTCAGCGTCTTCGTGTCGTCCGAGACCTCGCGGTGCACGGTGCCGGTCCCGTCGAGGTTGCGGAAGACCATCTCGCCGTCGTGATGCAGGGCGCAGCCCACGTAGGACGCGAGCCAGCCGCAGGGCTGCAGGGCCACCTCGAGCAGCGCGCAGAAGGGCATCACGCGGCGGCCGTTGTCGTCGAAGTACCAGGCGTCCGGCGGAACGTCGTACTCCACCTCGGCCCTTGCGCCGCTCTGCATCTCGCCCGGCGGCCCCTCGACGCGAAGGACCCGCGACATGAAGTGGTAGGGAGGGCCCGGCAGGCGCGCGACGCGGCGCGGGCCGTCGAAGGGGCGATACATGTCGCCGAAGGCGTGCGAGGGCTTGCCCCAGGCGCAGGCGAGGAGCGAGGCGTGGTCGAAGCGATGGGTGCCCACCTGCGCGACGGGCCGCGCGTCGTCGGCCATCGGGTGCTCGAGGCGCCCCTGATCGAGGGGCCAGGCGGGCACGAGCCGTAGCCCCATGCGCCGGCAGTGGAAGGCCTTGTGTCCGTCGACCGTGCCGAGGAGGTCCGCGTAGATCGTCGGGATGGGACCCGCGACGACCTCCTCGACGAAGACCTCGTAGACGACTTCCTTCGACCGAGGGGTGGCCTGCCCGCGACAGCGCAGGTTGTAGACCTGGCCCGGCACGGGCTCGAAGCGCCAGCCGTCACGCTCGAGGGTGTAGCCGAGGCCTGTGAGATAGAATCGCCATCGCCTGCAAGCACCCTTCGAGCATCAGGGTGCCCGGCATGCAGGGATCGTTCTTGAAGTGGCCCGCGAAGAACCAGTGGTCGGGGCGGAGCGCGAGGGAGGCGCGCAGGTAGCCCCGTCCCCAGGCGCCGCCCTCGCGGGCGACGTGGGTGACCTGATCGAGCAGGCGCATGGTGCCGCCCTGGATGGACGGCGTGCGCGTGTGGGTCTCGGTGCGCTCGAAGCCCGGACCGAAACAGTCGAGCACCCGCCCTTCGATGAAGGCGGTGACGTCGTCGGCGGTGAAGCGCTCCTTGAGGCATCGCGCGCCCGGCGGGTCGAGCCGGACGTCTTCGCGGGGACGCGCCGCCTCGGCGCTCCACAGCACGCCGCCCGAGGCCGAGAGCTCCTCGTCGGTGAAGAAGCCTGCCTGGCCGTTGCGCACGCGCATCCGGAGCTCGCCGTCGATGCGGCAGTCGTAGTGGAAGAAGAAGAGGCGCACGTCGCCCTGGCGGGCGTGACCGTCGACGTGGATGTCGTACGAAAGCGTGTCGCCCGGCTTGGGCAGCTCGCCGAAGCACTCGAGCTCGCACCCGAGCAGGCGGTAGACGCGTGTGCCCTGGTTCAGGAAGTCCGCGCCGAGATAGGAGATGAGGAAGAGGTCTGCTTGGCCCGACTCGACCATGATGCCCGCCGGCATCCGTCCTTCGTGGAGGTACCAGGCGTCGGCGGTCACGTCGGTCTCGGTCCAGACAGTGCCCTGGCCCATCTCACCGGCGGCCCCGTCGAGGCCGGTCACACGATCGGCGAGCAAGAGCGGCGGCTCGGGCATTCGCACCTGACGGGCGTTGCCGTCCTGCTGTTCGAAGCGCGGACCGAAGAGGGAGGAGATGGCCCCGGAGGCGTGGACCTCGAGCGCTGCGCGGGCGAAGCGCGGGCCGCGGGGCTCTGTGCTGCGTTGGGGCTCGGCAGGCGCGCGAGACGCGAGCGCGGGTGTGCGAGACGCCGAGGTCGCCGGGCCTGGGGGAGCGGTCGGCGCTGCGGGTCGCGGACGGGCTGCGGGTTGCGCTGCGGGCCGCAAGGGTGCTGCGGGTCGCGGAGGTGCTGCGGGTCGGGGAGGGGCTGCGGGTCGGGGAAGGGCTGCGCGTGGCGCCGGTCGAGCAGGTCGCGCGGGTCCTGCGGGTGGCGTGATGTGCCGCGGCACCGTGACACCGAGGGGCGCGAGGGCGACCTGGAGGAAGCGGGCCTGGGCCGCTGCCTGGTTCTGCAAGAACGCGCGGTGCAACTCCGCGAGCTCCGCGTGGTGCGCCGCGACCTGGGCGAGGAGCGCGAGCCTACCGTCACCGCCGTTCGACGTCCGTGCGCGACCTCCGTCGCCCGGGGCCGAACCCAGGTGGACCGCGACCGATTCGCTCACCGGCGGGAGGGGCGGCGCCGGCTCCATCCACTCCACCTCGGCCTGCGCGGCGCGTGCGAGGTGCGTCCGAGCGTCCTCGGTCCGCCCCTTCGGCGCGAGGTGCACCGGCGCCCAGTGGCTCGGCATCGTTAGGCGCAGCGGGCCCGTCGCCTCCCGTTTGCGCGCGGGCCCCTCGAGCCGCGCCTGGAGCGCGCGATGGTCCAGGGCCACGCCCGCGCTCAGCAACCGGGCCACGCAGTCGACGAGCTGCAAGAGCGACGAGCGGCCGTAGCGATCGAGGGGAACGGCCAGGTGGGGGCGCGCTCCGAGGGTCTGACCGATCCACTTCGTGCATCCGGCTTGCGGCCCGTGCTCCACGAAGACCCGGACCCCGTCGGCGTAGGCGCGCTCGACCATGGCGGGGAAGTCCACGACGTTCATCGCCTGGCCCACGAGGGCGTCGGCGACGGCGTCGGCGCTCAGGGCGTAGGAGGCGCACGTGGCGTGGGTATAGAACCGGACTCCCGGCACGGGTGTGGTCGGGCGACGGTGCAGCGTCCGCCAGGCGTCCGCGACCTCCCGCGCCTCGGGGCAGTGCATGACGAAGTCGTACTCGAGGGAGCGCACGCGGTGCGCCCCGATGCGCGCCGCCACCCGTTCGCACGCGGCCGGGTCGCCAGCGATGACGCCGTCGGTCGCGCTGTTGATCAGCGTGATGTGGGCTCGCGATTCGTCCGCCACCGCGGCGCGCACCTGATCGATGGGCGCGAGGACGCGGAAGGTACCCCAGCGCACCTTCTCGTTCTCTGGCAGGTCCCAGGCGCGGCGCACGCTGTCGTAGGCGCCGTCGAGCTCGCGCGAGAAGATGCCCGCGCCGTCGAGGGCGTGGCGCAGATCGTCGAACCCGTCCCAGGCGCCGAGGGCGAACAGGGCGTTGGTCTCGCCCGAGCAGTAGCCGATGGCGGCATTCGGCGTGAGGCCGAGGGCTCCCGCGTGATCCGGGCGTGGAGCTGGCACAGGAAGGCCGAGCCCCAGAGCTTCTCCCGCGGGCTCGCGGCGAAGGGCGCTGCCTCTTCGTAGACCCAGCCGGCCACGTCGCGCAGGGAGGTGCAACGGTCGCCGAGGGCGTCGACGAGATCGGGCAGCGCGAGGGCCACGTCGCGTCCCATGCCGGGATAGGCGCCCGCCGGCCCGGTGAACACGAACGCGAGGTCGCCGCCCGCCGGGTGGTCGCCGAAGTAGATGCCCTCGTCGAGCTCGAGGCCGCTCCCGTGGTGGCCCCCGCGGGCGAGGAGCGCGGCCGCGCGCGCTGCACGACGAGCGAGCTCCGCATCGTCGCTGGCCACGAGGGCGAGCTTGAGCGGTCCGTCGCCGGATGCTTGCCGTCCTTCCGCCAGGGCGCTTCGGAGCGCGTCCATGCTCTCGGCCGTGAAGAAGGCGAGGCGAGGAACGTGGGTGACGGGGGCGCGAGTCGATGCGGAGGACGGCTCGGCGCGCACGAAGGTGCGTGTCCGTTGCGCGCCCAGGGCCGACACGTCCACGCGGGCGATGCGACCGTCCTCGTCCGGCAGCCACGGCATGGCGGGCGTG
This sequence comes from uncultured delta proteobacterium, assembly GCA_963830115.1. Classification (GTDB taxonomy): domain Bacteria; phylum Myxococcota_A; class Polyangia; order Polyangiales; family CAWHLB01; genus CAWHLB01. Next base: position 199,449 of record CAWHLB010000015.1, on the reverse strand, counting down.
CCCGGTGGGCCGGGGACGAAGCGATGGCGCGCCGCGAGGGCCGCCGCCGCGACGTGGAGGAGCCCCGACGCTGCATGGGCGTGTCCGACGTACGGCGTGAGGCCGAATGCTCCGTCCGCGAGGCCGAGCGAGAGCCGTGGCGCCGGAGGGCCCTCCGATGTGAGCACGGCGACGATCTCGTCGCCGTCGCGCCGCGCATCGGTGAGGCGCTTGAGAACCAGCAGCACGACCGCGTCGCCCGCCGCGGCCCGATCGGCGGCAAGCACCGCCTCCGCTGCGGCCCGCTGCACCGGTTCACACGACAGATTGACGGCACCGACGAGGGCCGCATCCAGCTCGCCGCGCGCGAGGGCGCCGAGGGCGAGATTGAGGGCCGCCGTCCCCGAGGCCTCCTCGCTCGAGACCGTGAAGCTCGGTCCTTGCAGGTCGAGCTGGTGGCTCAAGCGGTTGGCGATGATGTTGGGCATGCAACCGAGGACGGTCGCGGCGGTGGGCGGCTCGAAGCCCTTCGGCACGTCGTGGCGGGGGTCGGCGGAAGCGCGCCACGACGCCGCGTTCCTGGCGACCTCGGCGTCGCACTGCATCCCGACGAAGAGGCCGGTTCGCTCGTGGGGCAGCCGAGCGATCGCGTCGCGCAAGGACAGGGCGGCCCCGAGGACAAGAAGCTGCTGGGGCAGGGCCTCCCGAAGATCGACGGGAGGCATGCGGACGCCTTCGAGGTCGAGGACGAAGGGCGCGGCCACCGCCTCCGGGGGATTGCCCGACAGCAGCGAGCGCCCGTCGAGGAGCGCCGCGGCGAGCACGTCGGCGGACGAAGCGGATCCGGCGACGACCGCCTGGGCGACGATGGCAACGGCCCTCGCTTCGCTCGGGTCTGCGTCGGACGCCGAACGCACACCGGCTCTTGTTGGTGCCCTCGCTTCGTTCGGGGAGGGGGGCCATTGTTCGACGAGGAGGTGGGCGTTGTTGCCGCCGAAGCCGAAGTTGTTGATCGCCGCGCGCCGGGGGCCGTCGCTGTCCCAGGGCTCCTCCTCGTGCAGGACCCGGAGCGGTCCGTCGCCGAGGGCGTCGAGGGGCGCTTCGGCGTGCAAGGTCGGGGGACGTACGCCGGCGTGCATGGCCGCGAGGACCTTGATGAGGCCCGCCGCGCCCGAAGCGGTGATCAAATGCCCGAGGTTCGACTTGAGCGAGCCGATGGGAAGGCGCGCGTGCTCGCCGAACACCGCGCCCATGCTGCGCACCTCGACCGCGTCGCCCAGGGATGTGCCGGTCGCGTGGCACTCGACCAGGGAGATGTCCTCGGGCCCGAGGCCGCTCATCGCGTAGGCGGCGCGCATGGCCCGGACCTGTCCGTCTTCGGACGGCGTGAGCAAGCCGCGACTCCGCCCGTCGTTCGAGAGACCGACCGCGCGGATGACACCCAGCACCCGGTCGCCCGAAGCCTCAGCGTCCGACAGGCGCTTCAAGGCGACGAGGGCCGCCCCGTGCGCCGGCACGAGCCCGTCCGCCTCGCGGTGAAAGGGGCGGCTTCGTCCCGTGGGGCTCATGGCCTGTAGCGCCGTGAAGCCGAGGTGGAGGATCAGGTCGTCGGCGTGGTTGACACCGCCGGCGAGCATCACGTCCGCGCTCCCCTCGTGAAGGCGATCGCAGGCGAGACGGATGGCGTAGAGCGACGAGGCGCAGGCGGCGTCGAGGGCGAAGGAGCGGCCCTCGAGCCCGAGGGCCCGGGCCGTGAGATGCGCCGGGTAGCCCGACATGAAGCGATTGCGCGGGTCGACGCCGCCGTTGCGCCCGTCGGTCCAGACTTCGGTCGCGAGACGGCCGAGGGAGAGGGTCGGGTAGCTCAGGTTCCCGAGGAGGACGCCGCCGCGCCGGCCCGGCCGCACATCGAGGCCCGCGCTGCGCATCGCTTCGCGCGCCGCGTGCAGGGTCCAGAGGAAGAGCGGGTCGAGGCCGCGGAAGACCTCGCTCGAAAGGAGGAACCCCTCCGGATCGAACACGTCCTCGAAGCCGTGCACGTAACCGCCCACGCCCCCACGCGTCTGCTCGGCCAGACGGTGTCGATCGGCGTGCGCGCCGAGCTGCCATCCGTCGGGCGGCGTCGGCGACAGGGCCGAGCGCCGACCCCGCACCAGCTCCCAGAGCGCTTCCGGGCTCAGGGCGCCGGGCAGCACGCACCCCCACCCGACGATCGCAATCGGCGCAAACCCCATGGCCTCGTCGCATCGTCGCCCCACGCTCACGAACGTCCGTCACGCACCGCGACGCGGACGGGCGAAGGGGCCTCCGCGGCGGTCGTGCCGCTCGGGACCAGGTACATCTCGATCGCGCGCAGCGTCGCCACGACCTCGCCGTCGGGCCCGTGCAGCGAGGCGTCGCACACCACGTGCTGGGCGGAGCGGTCCGTCACCTCGAGCTCGCACCGAAGGGGCCCCTCGCCGGCTACGCGCGCGGACACGACCTCGGCCACGCGCATGGGAAGGGTCGGCCCGCCGAGATGATGGATGCCCCACAAGAACGCGACCTGCAGCGCTCCGTCGAGGGCGGCCGGATCGGTGAGCCACCGTTCGTTCGGCCAGGGAAGCTGCCGTGTGCCGCGCAGGCGAGCCCGGGCGCCCGCCGCCGACATCCCTTCGAGGGCTTCGATGACCTGGAGGTCCGGACCATGGAAGAGCGTCTGGGGGCCGTAGAGCTTCCGATGCGCCCAGGGGCTCGGGTCCATCGCCCTGTCGCCCGCTCGGGGTCCGAGGCTCGGCTCCACGTCCAGGTCGAGGGCCGCTTCGTAGTGCAGCGTACCGTCCGCGCCGCGGAGCAGGAGCTTCATCGCGTCCCCGTCGGTGGCGCGCACCCCTTCGAGCGTGAGCCGGTCTCCCGCTCCGTCGAAGCCCGCGAGGGGAAGACCCTTGACCACGTGCAGGTCGCGCAACCGGAAGGCGGCGGGGCTCGGCGCGATGCTGTGGGCGAGGCGCGTGAGCCACTCGAGGGCCAGGACGACCGGGAGCACGACCTTGCCCTTGATGCGGTGGCTGTCGAGCTGCGGATGGGACGCGGCGCTCACGAGGACCTCGCCCCGCACCGGGCGCGGCGAGGCACCGAGCCCGACGCCTGCGCCGAGCACCACCTCCACGTCGGCCGCCTCTCCGCGAAGCTCGCCGACGAGGGCGGAGGCCCCGACCGAGCGCGGGATGAGGGCGACGCCGCGGGCTTCGAAGAGCTGCTTCAAGGCCGGCGTGACCATCCCCGAGTCCCACGGACCCCAGCCGACCGAGCGCACCAGGCACCGCCCGCCGCGGCGCACGCGCTCGACGGCCGCCACCTTGTTGAGCACCTCGTTGGCCATGGCGTAGTCGCCCTGTCCCGCGTTGCCGACGCGGGCGGCGACCGAAGAGAAGAGGCACAGCCACCCGAGCGGATCGTCACGCGTGGCGTCGAGGAGGGCCCGCAGGCCGAGGACCTTGGTGTCGAAGACGTGGGCGAACTGGGCGTCGGTCTTGTCGCGCAGGAGCGCGTCGGCCAGCACGCCCGCCCCATGGATGAGCCCCTCGATGGGGCCGAAGGTGCGACGCGTCTCTTCGAGGACGGCGGCGAGTGCCTCCGCGTCGCGCACGTCCACCGCGCGATAGCGCGCCTGGGCGCCGGCCGCTTCGAGCTGCCCCAGCGTCTGTCGGACCTCGCGCGCGGCGAGGACACCGGCGACCCGTCGCCCGATCTCTCTGGGCGTGACGGACTCGCCCGCGCGCTTCGCCGCGTCGAGGGCGGCGTGCTTGAGGGCGGCCTCTTCGGCGCGTCCGGAGGCCCAGGCGGGCTCCTCGGCGAGGGGAGTGCGGCCGAGCACGACGAAGCGAGGGTGCGCCTCCTCGGCGAGGGCGAGGAGCGACGCTGCGGTGACGCCTCGAGCGCCCCCCGAGACCAGGAAAACGGCGCCCTCGCGGATGCCGCCCGGTCCCGCGCGGAGCGGCGCGGCGACGCTCTCGATCGTCCGACGGTGGCCGTCGGCGGCAAGGCCCACCTCGAGGGCCGGGCCTCCGTCGAGCAGCTCGGCGACGAGCGCCTCCGCGATGGCGTCGTCGTCGCGCCCGCCGCGCTCGATGTCGATCGCCTTCACCGAGGCGTCGGGCCACTCGGCGGCGACGGTCCTTGCGAGGGCGCCCACGCCCGCGAGCCACGCCCGCACGCCGCAGGCGCCCGACAGGCCGAAGTCGCCGCCCGTGTCCTGCACCGTGACGAAGGTCGCGGGTCGATCGAAGAGGTGGGCGGCGGCCGCGCGCGCCGTGGTGAAGGCACGCCGGTTGATCGCGATGGCGTCATCGACGCTCGAGGCTTCGCCCAGGCCTCCGAGGAAGAGGACCGCGCGCGCGTCGCTGGGCACGGTGTCCGCGACGGTGGCCGCGACGCCCTTGGCCACGAGGGCCGAGACGAGGGCCCGTGCGACGCCGCCGTCGGGCGTGACCACGACGGGCGCGCCGCCGAAGAGCCCCGGCATCGCGAGGCCGGTCGCCGGCGTTTCGACCGCGCGTACGGCGAAGCGCAGGAGGGACGGGGAGGTCGCCTGCGCCTCTCGGTGCGGCGCGGTCTCGGCCTCGGTCTCGGTGCGGGTCTCGGTCGCGGCGTCCGGGGAGCGGGAGGCGTCATCGTTGCCCTGCGCTTGCAGGAAATCGACGATCTCCTGCAGCGTGCGCAGGGAGGCCATGCGTGCGGCATCGACCTCGGGCAGGCCAGGCACGCGGCTCTTGACGGCGGAGAGGATCTCGACGCGCTTGATCGAGTCGATGCCGAGGTCGGCCTCGAGCTCCATGGAGGGAGCGAGCATCTCGGCGGGGTAGCCGGTCTTGGCTGCGACCACCTCCAGCATCAGTGCCACCAGGTCCACATCGGCGGGTACCGCCGTCGCGGCTGGGATCGCGGCGCCGCTCTGTGCCGCACCGTTCGATGCGTGTGGTGTCGGCCCGGCGTCGGGCACGGTAATTTGTGTGCCACATTGCGCTTCAAAGAAGTCGACGATCTCCTGGAGCGTGCGCAGGGAGGCCATGCGCGCGGCGTCGACCTCGGGCAGACCGGGCACGCGGCTCTTGACGGCGGAGAGGATCTCGACGCGCTTGATCGAGTCGATGCCGAGGTCGGCTTCGAGCTCCATGGAAAGGGCGAGCATCTCCGCGGGGTAGCCGGTCTTGGCCGCGACCACCTCGAGCATCAGTGCCACCAGGTCGACCGCCGGGCCGGGTGCGACCGGGGGTGAAGGCGCCGCAGTCGGTGCCGAAGGCGTCGACGACGGGGCGGCGTGGTACGTGGGCACCTCCACGCGCGGCCCATCGGGGGGCGGTGGCATCGACGCGGGGCTCGCCTCGACGGACGGTGGTTCGTGCGAGACGAGGGGCGGAGAGACCGCGGTTCCCGGGAGGCCCTGGCCGAGGCTCGCGTAGGACGTCTCGACCGCGCGCAACAGCGCCATGTGGCTCTCGGCCATGAGCCGCTGGTACTCCTTCTGGGCTTCGATGATCGGCGCCTGGAGCTGGCGAACGGCTTCGACCCACGCCGCCGGATTGGTGGCGCCCGCGGGCAGCAGGGGCGCGCCCCCAATGGGCGCGGCCGGCGATGACGGCGCTCGGACGGGCGAGGACGGAGCCTCGGTCGGCGATGACGGAGGCGTGGCCCTCGTCTGCGTGTCCATCGCCGCCCCATGGCTCGTGGCCGGAGCGGCCTTCGCCAGCGATGCGCCCCTCTGCGCAGCGGCCTTCGCCGCCAGAGGTAGCTCACCCTCGGCCGGCGGGTAGGGCTTGCCCAGGTTCGCCCCGCTGACGGCGATGCGGAAGGCCGGCCCGTCGTCCGCGCGCGGATCATCCGGCAGCGCCTGCCCTTCCCACAGCGCGTCGAGCGCGAGGGGCACGCCCGACACCGACAGGAGCCCCAGGCCTTCCCACAGGGCGGTGATGCCGTTCTTGCCCGGCCGATCGAGCGCCACCGCCACGTGGGGCCGCCCCTCGAGGCATCGCTCCACGAGCCGCGTCAGGACCGCCCCCGGACCGACCTCGACGAAGACGCGCGCCCCCGCCGCGTACATGGCCTCGAGCTGTTCGACGAACCGCACCGGCTGCGCGATCGCATCGGCGAGCTGGTCGCGCATGGCCTCGGCGTCGGCCGGGTAGGGCGCGGCCGATGCGTTCGAGTACACGGGGAGCGTGGGCGCCCCGAAGGAGACGCCCTCGAGGAATTCGCGGAAGGGCGCGCTCGAAGGGCTCACCAGGGGCGAGTGGAAGGCGGTCGAGACCGGGAGGCGCCGCGTCGTGATCGCCTCCCCGGCGAGGCGGCGCTCGACCTCTTCGATGGCGGCGACCGCGCCCGAGAGCACAGCCTGCCCGGGCGCGTTGTGGTTCGCCACGACGACGTCGCTCTTCCACGAAGACAGGAGCGCGCGCAGCGTGTCCACGTCCGCGAACACCGCCGTCATGGCGCCAGGGACCTCGCTGGCCTTCGCCATCAGCTCGCCGCGCCGGCGCGCCACCCCCACGGCGCCCCGCTCATCGAGCACGCCCGCCGCGAAGAGCGCCGTGAGCTCGCCGAGACTATGACCTCCAACACACATGGGCGCGAGGCCCACCAATCGGAGCAGCGCCAGCATGCCGAGGCTCATGGCGGTGATGCCGGGCTGGGCCCATTCGGTCGCGCGCAGACGTCGCTCCGCCTCCTCGCGCTCCTCTCGCCCGAAGGGCGGCGGCGGAAAGACTCGCCGGTGCAAGCCATCGCCGAAGTCGAGGGCGGCGGCGCGATCCCACACCGCGCGCGCCGCGTCGAAGTGGAGCCCCAGGTCGCGCCCCATGCCCGTGTACTGGCTGCCCTGACCCGGGAGCAGGAACGCGACCCCGCCGGCGGCCGGTCCGCTGCCGAAGTGGATACCCTGCGGCAAGGAGAAGTGGGACGAGGTGGTCGCCTCGAGGGCCGCCGTCGCCTGGGCGAGCTTGTCCCGCGCCGCGTCGTCGTCGGTGACAATCGCGAGGCGCGCGGGCGGCGGTCGCGTCGAGCTCGCGCTGCGGTCCGCCGGGCGAGGTGCGCGATGGCGCCCGGCGCTCCGACCAGGTCCACGGCCTCGCGGCACTGGGCGGCCAGGTCGCCCGCATCGGCGCCCCCGAAGAGCAAGAGCTCGGAGGGCAGGGTCCGCAGGCGCGGCGGGCGCGGGCCCGTGCCGCGGTACTCTTCGAGCGTGAGGTGGAAGTTGGTGCCGCCGAAGCCGAAGGCGCTGACCCCGGCGCGGCGCGGACGGTCGGGGGGTGCGATCCACGGGCGCGCTTCCGTGTTGAGGTAGAAGGGGCTCTCCTCGATGCGCAGGGCGGGGTTCGGTGCCCGGACCTTGATCGTCGGTGGAAGCGTGCGGTGATGGAGCGCCATCACGGTCTTGATCAGCGCCCGCCGCGCCTGCCGCCGCCTTGGTGTGGCCGATCTGCGACTTGACCGAGCCGAGCGCGCAGCGTCGCCGCGGCGCGCCGTCCTCCTCGAAGACGGTTCGCGTCGACTCGAATTCCGCCGCGTCGCCGACAGGCGTTGCCGTGCCGTGGGCCTCGAGCAGCTCGATCGTCGCCGGGCCATAGCCGGCGCGCTCGTAGGCGCGGCGCAGGGCGGCGGCCTGACCTCGGGGCAGAGGCGCGTAGATGCTGCTCGCGCGTCCGTCGGAGGAGGTGCCCATCCCGCGCAGCACCGCATAGACGGGATCGCCGTCGCGCTCGGCGTCTCTGAGCCGCTTGAGGGCGAGCATGCCGACGCCCTCGCCGAGCATGGTGCCGTCGGCCTCGTCCGAGAAGGGGCGGCAATCGCCGCTCTTCGAGAGGGCGCCGGTCTGGGCGAAGCACATGAACATCAAGATGTCGTTCAACGCATCGACGCCGCCCGTGACCACCAGGTCCGCCCGATCGAGGGCGAGCTCGTTCATGGCGATGTCGATGGCCGCGAGCGAGCTGGCGCACGCCGCGTCGACGACGGCGTTGGTTCCCCCGAGGTCCAGCCGGTTGGCGATCGCGACCGGCGACCACGTTGCCGAGGAGCCCGGGGAACGTGCTCTCCTGCCAGGGCGTGTAGCAGGCCGCCAGGATCTGACTGACCCGCTCGACTTCTCCGTCCGCGAGCCCGGCCTCCCGTAGCGCGCGCTTCCACACGGGCAGCTGCAGGCGGCCCGCCATGTGGCCCACGAGCTCGGTGGCCGAGGCCACGCCGAGAACGACACTCATGCGGCTCCGGTCCACCGACGCGAAGCGACCGCGCGTCGCATCTTCGAGGAGGCGCTTGGCGACGCGGAGGGCGAGGAGCTGGGCCGAGTCGGTCGCGGGGAGCGTGTTCGGTGGCATGCCGAAGTCCACCGGCGAGAAGGGCACGGACGGGAGGAAGCCGCCCCGCGTCGCGTACACCTTGTCGGGCGTGCCCGGCGTCGCATCGAAGTAGTCGGACGACAGCCAATGGGTCCGCGGCACCTCCGTCAGCCGGTCGCGGCCCTCCAGGATGTCGCGCCAGAAGCCGAGCACGTCGGTCGACCCCGGGAAGTGGGCACCCACGCCCACGACGGCGATGGGCGGCACGCGCCCCGATGCGGCACGTGCACTCTCGATCCCGTCGCTCATCGATCCTCCCGTTCTGCGGTCGCAGGGCCATACGCGAGCCGTCGCGGCCGAAACTGGAATGCGCGCGCCGGCACCGGCACGCCGTGGCTCCGAAGCTGCTGGGCGCGCGTCATCACGGCCGCCCCTTCGAGGAGGTTGTGGGCGATCTGGACGACGGTGCGCTCCTCGGGCGCCTCGAGAAACGAGCCCTTCACCCAGTCGTTGAAGGCGCCCATGGCCGGCCCGCACCAGATCTGGAAGTCCGCGCGGCGCGAGGCCTCCCCCACGATGGCCCAGCGGCTCGACAGCCCGAGGTACCAGCGAAAGACGAGCGCCATCCGGTGCTTCGGATCGGCCTCCGCGCGCGCGACTTGCTCGGGGTCGCGATCGCGCCAGAAGGACTTTGTATCTTCCCACACAGTGTCGAGGGACGCGCCGAAGACCCTCTGCTCGAGCTCGGCGCGCAGGGCCGGGGGCAGCGCGTCGAGGGCGGGGTGTGCACGGTAGGTCTCGTAGAGCTTGTTGGCGCGCACGGCGAACATGGTGCCGCGCGCGAGCACCTGCAGCTTGACCCCCAGCTCGAACATGTCGGCGGCAGCGGTCATGGCGACGTCGGCGATCCCCGCGCCGGCGAGCATCCGCTTGCCCTCGTCGGACAAACCCGACTCGAGGGCGCCCTGGTTGATCGAGCCGGTCATCACGTAGGCGGCGCCGAGGGCGAAGGCCGCGGCGACGGCCTGGGGGGTGCCGAGCCCGCCGGCGGCGCCGATACGGATCGTGCCGGGCCTGCCGAGGGTCGACTCGATTTCGTCCCGGAGCCGGAACAGGGTCGGCAAGAGCGCGGCGAGGGGGCGGTTGTCGGTGTGGCCTCCCGAGTCCGCCTCCACCGTGATGTCGGTCGCCACCGGCACGAGGGCCGCGAGGCGAGCCTCCTCTGCGGACAGGCGTCCCGACGCGACCAGGGCGCGCAGCATCTCCGCCGGCGCCGGCGACATGAACGGACGGGCGACCTCGGCGCGGGAGACCTTCGCGAGGACCCGGTGGCGCCGTCGTATCTCGCCCTGGGCGTCGACGTGGAGACCGGCGGCGGCGTAGCGGACCACGCTCGGCGCGAGCGCCATGAAGGCGGAGGCCTCCACCCGCGGCACGCCCCTGTGGACGTAGAGGTCGGCGACCGCCTCTTCGAGGGCCGGCTCCTGGGGCGAGTGGATGAGGTTGGCGCCCCAGGCGAGGGGCCGCCCCTCGAGGCGCCGCGCGATCTCGTCGACCCCGGCCTCGACGCGCGCGAGGGACAACCCGGCCGCGCCGAAGAAGGCGAGCATGCCGGCACGCGCCATGGCCACGACGAGCGCAGGCGTGGCGATGCCGTTGGCCATGGAGCCGGCCACGTAGGGGAAGCGCACGGCGTGGGCCTCCGCGAAGGCGCGGTCCCCGAGCCACTCCGGGTAGAGGGGCGGCAGCACGCCCATCGGCTCCCATCCGCTCGCACGGGCGCGTGCCGGCGACGGGTCGGCGGCTCCCGCGGCGGCGACGCCCATCGTGCCAGTGAGCGGGTCTCGGAGCAGCTGCAACGACTCCCGTGTTCGCCGAACGGCGTCGACGATGTCCTGCTGGCCGAAAGGCGAGCGCACACCGGTGTCAGGCGCCCGCGTTTCAGTTGGCCGCTGCATGCATGACTTCGTCTGTTCCAACTTCGGCGACCGGGCCAGACGCACGCGCGATGGTATAAAGTCGCAGGAACGCTGGAAAGGAAAATCGGTGCTCCGAGCCGCCGGACCCTCGATGGCATCCACGCCCGCTCTGCGTCGCGACCTCTTCCCTCCGTGGTACCGTCGGCGGGTGCCGAGCCGAGGGCGTGCACGTGATTGGGAGGGCTCGGAGCAGCACCACGGACCGCCTCGCGCGCGCCCCCGTCCATCCGGGCGGCCGCCTTCGTCGCCCGGGGAGGGCCTCCGATGAAACCCGGAATCGGCCTGGTCGAGGAGCCCACCGGCAGCCACATCCAGACGATGCTGGACTTCACGGTGCAGCAGCAGCACGACCCCAACGAGACGCTCCACCTCTGGGAGGCGGACCTGCCCCCGAGGGAACGCGAGGCGTTCGGTCAGCTCAAGGACTCGACCGCCATCCGGGACAGCATCCGCGAGGCCTTCCCCGGATGCGACGTCCATCACGTCGACGCCATGAACGAGGTCTACGTGACCCACATGGGGGCCAAGGGGTCCGACTATGTCTTCCTGCAGCGGCACATCGACGGGCCCTTCGGCTTCATCCCGTTCCTCACCCTGCTCCGGTGTCTCATCGTCATCCGCGGCAGTGACCGCGTCACCACCGTCTTCGAAAACCACAAGTCCCGGACCACGCTCGCCTCGGGACAGTTTTGCTGGTTCGATTACAACCGTGACCTCCACCACATCGTCAAGGATGGTGACGCACAGGAGCTGCTGACCGACAGCCGCATCTGTCTCAAGGTGCATTACGCGGTCGCGCCGCGATGGCTCCGGCCCGTGCACGCGGCCTTCGCGGCCTGGAACGCGGCGTACAACCGGAGGGCACGGCAGCTCTTCCTCGCGAGCAAGAACCCCCGCACCTGGCTCGGCAAGCTGCTGGGCGTTCTCGTCAACGCGAGCACTTTTCTCTACGGCCTGTTCAACGAGCACGCCGGCGTCCTGAACCTCTTGGTGATCCTGCTTCTCGGGGGCGTGACGTGGGGCCATCCCGTCGAGCGGGTGTACCTGTTCAGCTTCGTTCACTACCTTTTGTATCTGCTCGCCTACACGTTTCGTGCGGTCGAGCCCGGCAAGCTTCGGCGCGACGCCTCCCTGTTCCAGACCCTGGCCCTCGGCTTCCTGTTCTACGAGTACGCGGGCGTGCCCCTCGACATCCCGTCGCTGGGCGTCGCCGCCCTCGGCTTCGGGCTGTCCGGGCTCGCCTTCCTCCGGCTCGGCGCCGACCGGACCTACTTCGGCGTCGAGCTCGGTGTCGTCCCGAAAGAAAAGACCTCGGGGTTCCCCTACTCGGTGATTCCCCACCCCATGATCGTCGGCAAGTGGATCGGCTTGGCCGGGCTCATGATGAACGCGACGTTCCGAGCGGCGTGGTGGCCCCTGCTGATCGCCCACATGGCCTGCTACCTGATCGTCCTCTGCCAGGAGATCGGCGACTGGCACGTGGGGGGCACCTATCGTTTCGAAGAGACCTACGAGGCGTTCTCACGCTTCCATCGGAGACCGGGCAACGTCTCGGTCCACCTGCTCACCACGGCGCTCGGCCTGCTCGGCGTGCTGGGGCTCGTCGGCGTCGGCGCGCGTGCGCTCGGCTGGACGCCCGCGGCCGCGGCGGTCTGCCTCGCGGTCTACTACGTCTTCTTCTGTTACTACACCGCCCCCGATCACACCGCCTCCATGTCGGCCCTCTACGCCGGCGCGGTGCTGGGCATCTACCTCGCCCTGCCGCCCCTCGGGTGGCCCCTCTACGCGGGGCTGCTCGTCTTCGGCACCCTGGCCCAGGAGGCGTCCCATGTGGCGTTTCGTGAGCGCACGTACATGAGCTCGTACCAGGGCGAGCGCGGGGCCGCAAAGCAGCTCCTGCTGCACAGCCTCCTGCTGGTGCCGCTGCTCTGTCGCGCTCGCTTCTTCGCTAGCCTCGAGGTGCCACCGCGCCCGGCGCCGCCGTGATCCTCTCGCGGAGCCGCGTGAGGGCCTTCGCGATCGCGAGGGGTTGCTCGAAGGGGATCGCGTGACCCACGTTCGAAAGGACCGTGAGGCGTGCATCGGGGAAGTTTCGCGCGAGGCGATGGGAGCCTCGGGCGACAGCACGCGGTCGCCGGCACCGACCACCACCTCGACGGGGACACGCACGGCACCGAGGCGTCGGTGCGTCCGGTGGAAGGACATGGCGCAGAGCTGCATGGCGGAGTTCAGGCGCGAGTAGGGCTCGGCCTTCTGTAACTGGCGCAGCGGGGACAAGAGCGCGTGGGCCGCGGCTCCGCGCCTGTGCTCGTGCACGAGCAGTCCGTCGCACATTTGCCACACCCGCACGTCGCGCGAGAGGGTCGCCAGCACGGTCAGGGGCAGGGAGCGCACCGAGGCCGGGCGGAAAATCTCCACGCGCGCGGAGCTGGACGACAGCACCATCCCCGCCACCTGCTCCGGGTGCCGGAGGGCCACATGCTGCGCGACCATCCCGCCCATCGAGTGGCCCACCACGATGGCGGGCTCGCCGCCGACGGCATCGCGCAGCACCGTCGCCGCGTCGTCGGCCAGGGTCGCCATGGTGTAGGGCCGCTTCGACACCGTCGATTCGCCTGTGCCTCGGTTGTCCATGAGCACGACCCGGAAGGGCAGGGGGCCCACCTGTTCCAGCCACGGGAGCCAGCTGCTCCCGGATCGACCATAGCCCGCGATGAACAGGACAGGGGAGCCCCGTCCGACGACGCGATAGGACAGGGCGAGCCCGTTGCGTGACACCGAGCGCCGCCCGAGGGGAGCTCACCCGCCCTCGGCGACGAACCGCGCGACGACGAAGTAGCGGCCGGGGCCGTGCTCGAGATGGCGCGCGCCACGGTCGCGCAGGAGGTCGTCCGCGACGGGGCGGACGTGAAAGGCCGAGAGGAATCGGAGCATCGCCGTTCGCGGCAAGGTGGGTGTCCGCGCGAGGTCGGAGAAGTCCACGACCCACAGCTCGCCGCCCGGAGCGAGCTGTCCGAGGGCGTTGTCGATGGCGCGCCCCGGGGCCTGGAACATGGACATGCTGTAGGAGATCAGGATGCGCTCCGGGGGCGTGCCGAGGACGGCCCGCAGGTCACCGTCCTCGGCGAGGCCGGGCTCGAAGCGCGCCCATGGGCAGCGGCGTCGCGCATGGGAGAGCATGACGTCGCTCGCCTCGAGCCCGCCGAGGCGCGCCTCGGGCCGGCGGCGGTGCAGGCGGTGCAGGTTGCGGCCGGTGCCGGGGCCGATCTCCACGAGCGTGCTCCAGTCGTCGTCGAGGAGGCGATCGAGGACCGCGTCGCGTCCGAACAGGAAGTACTTGCGCGAGACGTCGTAGACGCGATGGGTGGCTCGATAGTAGCGGTCGAGGAACGCGCGATGGGCCGCCTGCGCCTCGGCGCGGCTTCCCTCCGGCGGTGCCGACACGGCGGTCATGCGCCAGCGCTCGCCGTCGATCCGTTCGGTCCGCCGGTCACGCGGTAGACACCGACGCGCGCGTAGAGCCTCGTCCGTTCCCTCTGGCCGGCCTCGCTCGAGCGCGGCTCGAGCCGTTCGTACATCCCGTCGAGACCGAGGCGATCGACGACGCACGCATCTTCCACGCTGCGCGTCAGGACGACGGCACCCGGGCCACCGACATGGGCGATGTGCTGCAGCAGGCGACGCTGGGTGTCTGCGGGCATCCAGTCCAGCACGTCGCACAGCGAGAAGTGGGACCAGCGTCCGGGCGCCGCCGCGGCGAGCACGCGCTTTAGGGGGAGGTGGTGGAAGACCACGTCGGTGGGCGCTTCGCGCGACCTCCTGTGGCTCTCGGCGCGCAGGTAGGGAGGCACGGCGTCGGGGTGATCGTGGTTGAAGGCGCCGGTCAGGCCGACCCATACGAACCAGTTGGTCTCGAGGTCGGTGTAGGCCAGGCGCTCGAGGTGCGCGGTCACGACCTCCACCATGCTCCGGGCCTGATGGGCACGGAGGTTGCGTTGCCGTTGCTCGAAGTTGATGCCGTGGCCGAGCAGGAAGAGCGGGCTGTTGGCGACGACGCGGAACAACCGCGAGCACCGCACCGCGTCGAGCACCGGCGAAAGGTGTGCCAGACGATCCTCGATGGCCAGGGGTTGCATGGCGCGAAGGAACCCGGCGTCGAGGCCGGTCTCGTGCCGCAGCCACTTCTGAAAGCTGCCGACCAGCCCTTCGCCATAGACGTTGCGTCGAAAGCGGCGGTGGTTCTCGTTCCAGTAGCGCCCCACCCACGCCGGCAAGCCGTTCATGAGCGGCCCGAGGATGCGCGCCGGGTGGTCGTGTCGGCCCCGTCCGAGGAGCTGGTACAGCTCGTCATGGGACGACATCCGGCGAGCCGCCGCGACCTTGAGCGCGGTCAGGGCCAAGTGATGGCGGTTGGTGTCCACCGCGTCGATGCGCGCCGGATGGGCGGCCAGGAGCCCGGCCACGCCGCAACCGGCCCCGCTCACCGAAAGGACCCGGGAGTCGGGACGGAGGCCGAGGACCTGGTTGTCCACCTCCGAATCCTCGTAGAGGAGGGGGAAGGTGAAGATCTGCTGGAAGGCCATGGCAAAGGCCCGGTCCGCCAGCCCCCGGAACGGCCCGGGCGCGTGCTCGCTCGACGCGGCGCGGCCGCTCCTTCGAGTCGTGGTCGCCGACGTCCCTTCGCGAAATGTGGTCGCTCGATCCGCCATGGAAGCGCTAACTCGTTCCAGCTCGTGCGAGGGCGAGCACTTCCTCACGGAAGCGCGCGCGCCACAGGTCGATCTCCGACTCGGACCAGCCCAGGTGCTCCCGCGAATAGAACCAGTGCGTACGCGCAGCGCCCCCCACGATGGAGCACTCGACCAGCAATGGAGGCTGTTTCACGCCGGCTCGGGGATCCCACATGGCACCCAGCGGACCTTCGAGGACGGAGAAGAGGCCGGTCGGGCGGCTGCGAGACGGCACCTCCCCCGCGAAGTTGAACCATAGCGTCGGCGCGGGTGCGCTGGCAATGCGGTCCCGCACCGCCGGGTCGTCGTTCAGGTGCGCGAGGGCGTCGAACGAGATCCCCGCGGAGGGGACGCACGCCAGGCGATCGCGCACCGCCGCGACGGTTTCGATGGGGCGCTCGGATGCGGTGTGGGAGACGGCCAGCGGGAACGCGCAGTCCATCTCACCCAACGTCCGCGACACGTCGAGCCCGTGCACCGCGGCTTGCCTGCCCGAGCTCGAGAGCTTGACCGTCAGGCGCCCGCACCCCCACCGACCTCGAGCCGTCCGCACCAACGCCGCGAGCAGCGTCGTCGCGATGGGTGCGCGACGGCCCTCGGTGCAGACCTCCCGGAGCGCGCGCGTCTCCGCCTCCGTGAAGCGCTCACCGCCGCTCGCCAGGTCGGCCATCCGGACGGGCTCCTGGACGCGCGAGTCGTAGGCGCAGGGCGGCGGCGTGTCGAGCTGCGCCTGCCAGAAGACCAGGTCGTCGACGGCGGCTCCCCGCGCGAAGTCGTTCACCCAACGGGCGTAGTCCTCGAACCGGGTCGAGGTCCGGGAGAGGCGCAGGGGCCTCTCCATCTCGTCCAGATGGCAGAGGTGGTCGAGCTCGTCGACGAGGATCCCGAGCGTGAAGGCGTCCATCACCAGGTGGTTGATCGTGACGAAGAGGCATTGGGTGGGCCCGAGCCCCTCCACCAACAGGAGGCGAAGGACGGGGCCGCGCTCCAGGTCCACGCGTCGGTGCTGGACGTCCATCGCGCGAAGGAGCGCGTCGCGGCGGGTGCCCTCGTCCGGCGCCGTCAAGGACGTCGACTCGACCGCGAAGCTTCCGTCCACGTCTCCGTAGTGCTGGGTGAAGCGGTCGCCGTCGCGGTGGAACCGGAGGCGCAGGGCGTGGTGGTGGGCGACCAGGACCGACGCCGCCCGGTGGAGCTGCTCCGGGGTGATCGGGCGATGGACGGTGAGGAGGGCGGCGCGGTTCCACCAGCTCCACTGACCTAGGCGCAGGGACTCGAGCTGGCCGGCCGTGAACGGCACGTCTCCGGCGTGGACCGCGTGCGGGCTCGGGTGCGCCCGCCCCTCGTCGTCGGGTGGCAGCTCGAAGCGCGCGAGGAGGAGGTCGGCCAGCGCGCGCAGGCTCGACGCATCGCTCAGGCTCGCCGGCGGCACCGCCATCCCCAGCCGATCCTCGAGGCGCCTGCCCAGATCCATCAACCCGAGCGAATCGAGGCCCAGGTCGAGGAGCGGTCGATCCACCGACACGTCGTCGGGGTCGGCCAGGTGCAGCGCCGCCGCGACCTCGGTCTGGAGCAGACGGAGCAGGTAGGCGTCGCGTCCCTCCGAGCCGCCCGCGTTCGGGCGATCGGCGAACGGTGCGGCCTCACCCCGTGGCGGTGCCGGCGTCCGTGCCGGACGACCGAGGCGTCGATTGGTCGCGTGCAGTGAGCCGTCCGCCCACCGCTCCTTGCACTCCCGGCGGCGCAGCTTCCCGCTGGTCGTCTTCGGGATCGTGTCCGGGCGAAGGAGCAGGACGTCGTGGCACTGGACCCCGCCGTGGGCCGCGACCGCCGCTCGGATCGCGGCGATGGCGCGCGTGAGGAGCGCGGGGAGGTCCTTTCGCTCGAGGAGCTTCCTGCGCACCTCCGCGACCACCACCACACGCTCGGTCCCGTCCACCTCGACCCCGAAGGCGAGCGCGTTGCCCGGCCGCAGGATCGGGTCGGAGGCGACTACCGCCTCCTCCAGGTCCTGGGGGTGGATGTTGCGACCGCCGATGATGATGAGGTCCTTGAGGCGGCCGCAGACGAACACCTCGCCTTCGTGGATCACCCCGAGGTCGCCCGTGCGGAGGAATCGTCGCGGGTCCTCTCCACCGTCGTCGCTCGAAAGGCGCGCAGCGAAGACCGCCGCGTTCTCCGCCTCCCTGCGTCCCCAGTAGCCCGTCGACACGCTCGGGCTCGACACCCACAGCTCGCCCACGACGCCGTCCGGCCGTGGCCGATGGGTCGCGGGATTGACGGCGAGCACCGACACGCCCATCTCCGCGTCCGGGACGCCGCTCCCCACCAGTGTCACCGCCGGCGCACCGGGTGCGGGGGCGACGAGGGTGCCTTCCCGGTCCATGATTGCTCGGTCGCCGCGCAACAGGGACGGCCTTCGCCCCGCCTGACCGGTGACGAAGAGCACGGCCTCGGCCATGCCGTACACGTTGCAGAAGGTCGCGGCGTCGAAGCCCATCGATCCGAAAGCCGCCTCGAACCGCGACATGGTCGTGACCCGCATCGACTCACCACCTTGGAGCGCGGCGCGCAGGGTCGACAGATCGAAGGCGTCGCCGTTGCGCAACCCGCGCAGCACGTACTCGTAGCCGAAGTTCGGCCCAGCGATGTGCGTGCCTCCGTAGCGATCGATGGTCTCGAGCCAGAGGCGGGGATTGGCCAGGAAGCTCATGGGCGAGAAGAAGACGCATCGTGCCCCGGCGCTCATCGCGTTGAGGATCCCGCCGGCCAGCCCCATGTCGTGGAACAGGGGCACCCAGCCCACGAGAACCGACGCCGCGTCGACGTGCGTGTTGCGCGCCATGAGCGAGAGGTTGTGCAGCAGGTTCCGGTGGCGCACGACCACGCCCTTCGGCGCCGACGTCGAGCCGGAGGTGTACTGGAGGTAGACGACGTCGTCCGGGCGCTGGGTGCGCGCACCGTGCGCGAGACGTGTGGCGGCCGCTCCGGCGTCTGCCCGCCGGATGCGGTCGGACAGGAGCCATGTGACCTCCGGCCAGCGCTCCCTGTCGGGTGGGCGGCCCTTTAGGAGGCGGCTCACACCGTCCCGTACCGACGCCATCGTCGTGAGCGCTCGGTACTTGGCGTGGGTGAGGGCGACGCGGGCGCCGCTGTCCATCGCGATGTGGCGGAGCTTGGGCAGCTCCTGCGCGAGGTGTCGCGGGTCCGGGCTCGCGACCGGGACGGCGATGGCGCCGAGCAGCAGGCATCCGAAGAAGCTCGTGACGAGCTCGAGCCCGTCCGGGGGAAAGACCAGAAGAACGCGATCCCCGGGCCCCACGCCCGCCGCCTCGAGGAGGTCGGCCGCGCCGGCCGCGCGCCGCACGACCTCCTCGCAATCGGCCGAGTCCGCCTCGTTTCCTCGGGGTCCGAGGAACGTGTACAGCGGAGCGTAGGGTGCTGCCTCGAGGCGGCCGGCCATGACCGCCAGGAGGGTTGCGTCCTGCCGTGATTGAGGGTGCTCGCGCCTCGTCATGCGACTCGATCGGTCTGAGACTAGGCGAGGTGACGGGGCGGCACCAGACCCGCGGAGCGGGCTCTCCGACATCGCGACGGGGGTTGCGCCCCGACGCGTTTCTAGCACGCGCGCACGCCCGGCCGCCGCGAGCTCAACCCGCTGCCAGGTGGGGCGGCGTCGGTGCAGGTCGTGCGCACGTGGAGCACCGTGTCGTAGCTCCCGGACACGGGCGCGATGGTGGTCAGGACCACGTGCTTCGTCGTGGCCAGTGTCAGGGAGTAGACGACATCGCGCCCGACACCACGCATGGAGCAGCCGTTCGCGTGGCTCGCGGAGTCGTTCTACGGCCCGACCGGTCCGAAAATTCCCTCCGCTCGGCCCCGGGCGCACGCGTTGAGCCTCCCCGCGTCAATCCGACGGGGACATGAGCCCGGTCCGGCGGCGCCTCAGCGGTAAGGGCCCGCGTTGCCGCGGAGCAGATCCGCGAGGCGGGCCATCCCCTCGAGGCGGCGCCTCGCCTGGGCGACGGCGACGAGATGCCCGTCGGGTGCCGCGACGGCCACGACCTCCCGGCGTCCGGGCAGGCGACCACTCCGATACCCCGGCGGGAGCTACGCCCCGACGCGCTCGTAGTACGCGCGCACCCCCGGATGGCGCATGACCCGCTCGAGGTGCTCCACGAGGGTGGGCTGGAGGCGGCCGACGAGGTCCTGCGGAATGTGGTCGAGCGTTCCGATGGTCAGGTAGCGGATGCACTCGCGGACCTTGAGATCGGCCACGGTGAGCCGGTTGTCGGCGAACCACTCGCCCCCGCGCTCGGCGAGCATCCCCGCGAGGGCCCCCATGTACAGCGGCAACGGTTCGTCGACGATCGCCGCGCGCGCGCGCTGCATCTCGGCCGCATCCTCGATGTGATAGGTCGGGGCGAGCACGGCGAAGAATGCCTCGACTGCGTCGCACGCCTCGTCGGCAATGGCGGCCTGCCACGGGTCGTCGGGATAGAGGCCGGCGAGCCTGCCGACGTAGCGGTTGATCGCGTTCGACTGCGTGATGCGCTTGCCCTCCACCTCGAGGACCGGAAGCTGGCGAAGGGGCATGGTGGGCTTGAGCTCGGCCCAGCGCCCGCGCTGGATGCGGTCGTCCTCGAACGGAATGCCGCGGATCGACAGCGCGATCCGCGCCGCCTCGCCGCGACCGCCGTGGATGTCGAAATAGGTGAGCTTGATCGATTGGGGGATGGGGGGCGTGGACATGGCGGAGGGACAGTAGCCCACGGCCGGCGGTGCACAAGCCGGCATCGGAGGGGGCCGCGGGCTTCGCGCCGCGAAGCTTCACGTGGCGATCAGGAGGCCGCGCGCTCGCAGAACGAGGTCCTCGAGGAACGGCAGGAGCTCGCCCTCCGTCGCGGGCGACGACGGCCGATTACGGGCCGAAGCCGAGATACCAGCTCAGGGAGCGGACCATGTCGAGCTGATCGACGTAGCGGGGGAGGGCGGCTTGGCCGTCCGGGCCCGCGGCGTCCAGCGAAAGGGCGTGGTCGATCATCTGGGCCCCCACGCCCGTCTCCGTTCCGCTCCCGTCGGGATAGGACACGGCCTGGTAGACCAGGCCGCTCCGGGGATCGGTGTAGCTGACGAGCGGGGTGCCCGGCGCCGGATCGATCGCCTCGGCGCTGCCCTGGGCCCAGATGCGCGCGCGGTTCAGGTAGTCCAGGTCGTAGGTCTCGGGCACGAGCGCCATGCCGAAGACGGCGCCGTAGAGCGCGAGGCTGAAGGACGCGTCGGGGTCCACGGGCGCGCCCGGCATGTCGCCCTGGGCGAGCTGCAAGGGGTCCGGATAGACCAGGTTCCCGTCGGTGCCCACGCGCGGCGCAAACGTGTTCCAGTCCTCGGAGAGGAGCCCGCGCATGAGCCCCGTCAGGCTCGGCCCGAAGGTCGAGTAGAAGCTGAGCTCGTACTGGCGCACGTCGGCGCTGGTGTCGCGACCGATGAAGTAGGTGGTCGGATCGGTCAGGACCTGGATGGCGAGCGCCTTGTCGATGAAGAAGCCCGCCCGCGCGATCTGGTCGAACCAGTAGTAGCCCTGGCTGAAGTCCCACGTCGTCTCGAGGGCGCGCCCGTCGTCGAAGGAAACGTTGGCGTCGGGCGAGCTCGAGTAGAAGTCCGTGCCGAGCGCATCGGTGCCGTCGGGGCGCGTCGTGTGGGAGTAGCCGCCAGGCGCCGGTGTCGCGAGCACACGCGTGAGCAGGGCGTAGCTCTCGCCGACGCCGAGCGTCCACGCGCCGTAGCCG
Source organism: uncultured delta proteobacterium (assembly GCA_963830115.1). Lineage (GTDB taxonomy): Bacteria > Myxococcota_A > Polyangia > Polyangiales > CAWHLB01 > CAWHLB01. The sequence goes on along the minus strand of CAWHLB010000015.1, from coordinate 178,660 downwards.
TCTTCGCGCGTCCAGAAGTCGGCGAGGCTCGGGTCGCCGGCCCATGCGTCCTCGTAGAAGCTGCGGTTGAGGGCGTAGAGCTGGTTCGCCTCCTGGAGCTTCGCGAAGTAGCGGTTGGCCACGCGCCAGTAGTAGTCGCTCGGGTTGAAGCCGATCCGGCCGCGCCGGAAGGCCGCGAGCGGGTAGTAGTTCCAGTACGAGTCGATGATGCTCTGCAACGACTCGTAGGGATCCGCACCGGCGTCGTAGGTCATGCAGCTCGGGTCCAGGTTCACCTGTTCGTCGCTGCAGAAGCGGTAGGGCACGGCGGGCCGCCCCTGGGCATCGACGACATTTGCGGTGAACCCGTTCGCCGCCAGCATCGGCTCGGGACGCAAGCTCGTGTAGGGCACGTCCGCGCGTTGCTCCAGGTGATTGATGCCGCCGACGAGGCCCGGGAAGTCGGTGTACGTGTAGGCGGAGATGGGGTAGCCGTTCAGGAAGGAGCTCTCCTTGAGGTGCACCTCCCAGCCCTCCTGCTGCAACGCGTTCCACTCGGCCACGTCGTGCGTGTCGTGGGCGTTCGTGAAGACCTCGACCAGGTCGCCGTAGCCCATCTTGATGGCGGCGCGGTCGTAGTGGCCAACGCCCGCCGCATCGGTCACGACGAAGTTGTTGCCGTAGTCCATGACCGTCGACGTCTGATACTCGCGCTCGCGTCCGTCGATCTCGGCCTGGGTCATGGGGTCCCAGGCGCGCGGCTGCATGTTGCCGTCATCCCGGAGCTGCCAGTACTGGTGGTGGTAGTTCACCGAGTCGTAGGAGCCGGAGAAGTTGTGGCGGAGGCCGAGGGTGTGACCGACCTCGTGGGCCGTGGTCGCCTCGAAGATCGGGTGCCGTAGCATCGTGCGCACGGCCTCGTAGTCGATGTGGCCGTCGGGCCCGAGCACCGAGTAGGTCTTGCCGTACCAGTCCATCGTCCCGCTGCCGTCGCGGACGGCCTTCTGCACCGCCCGCGCGAGGCCGAGCAGGCCGTCGTCGGCGAAGTCCTGCCCGAGCATGCAGGGCTCGGAGCGGAGCTTCTGGCGCGCCCGGGCGAGGGCCCGTTCGTGCGCCAGGCTGTGGCCCGACAAGGGGGACGCCGCGGCAAGCACGGAGTCGTCCACGGGCTGGTGCGGATCGATGCCCGCCGCGACGCGCGCCTCGGCGCCGACGAGGGCGCGTTCGAGGGGAGTGCCGTGGAGCGCCGCGAGCCGTGCGGCACCGCTTCCGTCGCCCGTGCCGTACCCGCCCGCCTGGGCGATGCGGGCTTCGGCCGCGTGGAAGCGGCTCCTCATTTCGGCGAAGGAGCGAGGCTTGCCGCGCGACCGACCGGGGCCGGCACCCGGCCGCGCCCAGCGGAAGTCCATCGCCTGGTCGATGCGTGACGCGTCGGCGCCCGTGACGTCGACCACGTGTCGGAGGGCCGATCCGGGCGCTTGCATGTTCTGCACCCACGCGTCCACGGCGGCGCCGCTCGTGAGGTCCGCCTCCGACAGGTCGCCGTTGAGCATGGCGATGAGGTCACGTGCATAGGTGGCGTACCACTCCACGTCGGCGCCGTAGATGAAGGCGTTGGCCTGGACGATGCGACCGGTCTCCGGGTCCGCTGCCGAGGGTCCGTAGCCGAGCGGGTTGCCGAGCCCCGGGTCGCTGACCCAGCCGATGAGATTGTAGCGAAGATCGCCGATGCGCGCGACGGTGCCGCTCGCTCCGCATGCTTCGGGATCGCCGTCGGCGACGGGGTTGTGGCAGAGGACGAAGGGGTGCGCTGCATCGGGGCGGTTGCGCTCGTCGCTGCACTGCCCGGCGCCGCTGCCGTGGGCGAGGCACTCGTTCTCGCGGAGGGACGCCACCGTGTCGTGCAGGGCGCCCGACCAGCCGTCGACGAGGAACTGGGCGTCGGGGAACAGGTCCTCGGGGAGGTTGTCCGAGACGTGGTAGGCGATGGGTCGCACGGTTCGATCGCGGTAGGCGATGGTGCACAGGCCGTGATCGGTGCGATGCGCCTTGGCCCAATCCATGTCGCACACCGAGCCGCGGCCGTCGTCACAATCGCTGTCGGCCGTGCACGAGATGGGCTGGCCGCTCGCGTCGCTCCGATGGCTCGCCGCCCAGATGTCGTGGCGGTCCGAGAACCTGTAGCGCGCGGGGTCGACCACGCCGTAGTGCGGGTCGTAGCCGGCGCGCTCGCTGACGAAGTAGCCGAACTGGCTCATCCGGTCGCCCGTGTAGTCGAAGGGCTGGTAGTCGTCCTTCGGGTCGACCTTGAGGAAGGAGTGACGGACCGTGATCTCCGCGGACGAGCAGTCGAGGTGCTCGTTGCCCTCGAGCCAGCAGGTCGGGACCGGTCCCCATCCTTCGATGTTGACCGTCGTCGGTTGCGCGAAGACCTTGCCGACGATGTCGATGTAGTTGACCTGGCCCGTCGTCGGGTCCTTGTCGAACTTCGGCGCATCGGGGTCCGACGGGTCGTTCACGTAGTACGACTCGGGCTCCATCGTGACGCCGTCGAAGTAGCGCGCGACCTGGAACAGGTGCGTATCGGTGATGAGGTTCTTCGACCAGTCGACCCGCATGTACTTTCGCTCGTACCAGGGGCGGTCGGTCGTGTTCTCCTCGACGACGTTGAGCTGCTCGCCCGTCGTCGGGTTGTACTGGCGGCGGATGTCGAAGTGCGACTCGATCTTCCACATGCCGACCGGGGCGCCCTGGGCGTCGCTGCGCCCCGAGATGCCCGGGTCCTGGCTTCCGGCGATCCACTGATAGCTACGCCGGGCCACCAGGTAGTTCTCCTGGATGTCCCAGCGGATCTTCTCGAGCGAGGACTGGTCGCCGACGAAGGTGAACTGGGTCTCGTAGGGCGCGTCGATGACCGTCTGCAGGTAGTACCACTCGCCATCGAACAGCGACTTGTCGATGGCGTTCGGCTGGACGCGGTCGATGGGGGGTTGGGCCTGGTTGCAGCCGAGGGAGCTTACGACGCAGGCGACAAGAACGGCGACAATGCTCGAAAAGCGCATGGAGTCCTCCACCACGAAGCGGGCAAGCAAGCCGCGAAAGCCGCCCCCCGTCAAGCCGCCGCGGTAGACGGGAGGGAGTTGCGGAGCTTCGGCCGGCTGGGGGAGGTAGGGGCCGCCGTGGCCCCGTCAGCGCTTCGTCAGATCGACCGTGCCGGGGGGCTGGGGGTCCGAGCCGCCGGTCACGTCCTCGTAGGTCATGGCGGTTCCCGTGACGCAGTAGTTCCACGTCTCGCCGCCGGTCACGATCTGGTTGCTCATGATCGAGTAGGTGCCCGCGTAGCTGATCGCGACGATGTTGCGCACCGCACATTGGCAGCCGCCTGAGGAGTCCACGGCGCACACCGTCTCCAGCCCGAGCATGCGGAACCCCGTCGCAATGTTCGAGCAGTCGCCGAGGGTGCCCAAACAGCTCGCCGGAATCGACACATTGGCGTCGGCCTCCTGCTCGGTGATGCGCGACGACGTCGTCCCGTCGAAGGTGAAGCGGCCGCGCACGCGACCGCGGGTGCTCACCATCGCGGTCGGGCACGTAGTCATCAAGGGGCCCACGTTCACGTCGAAGCACCCACCGCTCACGTCCCAGGTGCCGACGACATCGCCCCCGCACGCCGTGATCGAAGGGCAGCTGCTGCTGGCGGTGACCTCGAGGGGGGTCCACGGAGGCTGGCCGAGGGCGCCGGCGTCCATGAAGAGATCGCCTGCGTCCCACGGGGGCAGGGTGGGCCCCGCGTCGATACTCGCATCCATCTCGCCGCCCGCATCGGTCCCCGCATCCACCCCTCCGCCCGCGTCGCGAACCGAGGCGTCCATGCCTCCTGCATCGCGGGTCGAGGCATCCATGCCGCCCGCGTCGTGCGCCGACGCGTCCATGCCTCCCGCGTCTGCGCCGCGCTCCATCCTCCCGCGTCTGCGCCGACCGTCTGCCTCCCGCGTCCGGGCCACCTCCCGCGTCCCCCGTCGGCCGGCGTCGGGCTCGAGGCATGCTCCGTCGACGCACTGGGCCGAAGGGCAGTCGGACGGTCCCGCGAGGCCGTGGACGACGACCACGCGTTCGCCGCTGCCGCCCGCGATGAAGGTCACCGGCGCGCAGCCCGTTCCCACGAGCCCGCACGACGGGCCGAAGGCGCGCGCGTACAGGCCGTAGGTGCCCGGCTGCACGTTCCCGAAGCCGGTGTGCGTCGCACCGCGCGCCAGCTCGATGGTACGCAGCGCCGCGACCGGTTCCCCGGTATCGATCCCCGGCGCAAGGCAGGTCTGCACCAGGCTCAGCTCGACCCGCCTCGCCTGAACGGCGAGGGTCGGCGGGGCGAAGCGCACGACCACCGTGTAGCCGCCGCTGCACGACAGGGCACTACACGCCGACACCATCACCGCCGCTCGAAGAAAGCGCGCCACCGCCGTCGATTGTCACCCGCCCGGTGCATCGCCGACAAGAGAAGAGCCGGGGGCCCGCCGCGGTGGCCCCGCTCCGCGCGCCTACAGCAGGAGCTGCCCGCGAATCGTCGTCACCGCCGTCCCGATCAGCTTCACCGTCTCGATGGCGTGCCGTGGCCCGACGACCTCGAGCCTCGCTCTTCCCGGCCTGCCCATGAGGTGGCCCTGCTCCGCGACGATCGCGGGACCGTCGATCATGCCGTGCCGCCACAGGTAGGCGGCCATACACCCCGAGGCCGATCCGGTGAAGGGGTCTTCGTAGGTATCGGGCGGCACGCCGAAGTGACGCGCGAACGTATCGGCCCCCGGCGTCATCCCGGGCATCGAAAACAGGTGCGGGCTGAAGAAGTCCCCCCGCTCCTTCAGCTCGAGATACGGCGCGACGCGGAGCTCGGCGCGTCTCAAGCACGACAGGTCCCGCACCGGCACCATGAGCATGGGCGTGCCGGTGCTCACGGTCTCGATCGGCGCGCCGGGGCGCAGGTCGGCCGGCTCGAGCCCGAAGACCGGCATGACGACGGAGGCGTCGTAGGTGCGGAGGAAGCGCGGCTCGAGCTGGTACATGACGATCCGGGTTCCGTCCCCGTCCCGTTCGATGTCGACGCGCACGCGGCCCGCCGTGAGCTCGAGGGAGATGGAGCACGGGAGGCGCGCGGGCGCGATCCGTTTGGTGTCGAGCAGCGCGTGGGCCGTCGCGATCGTGGGATGGCCGGCGAGCGGGATCTCTTCTCTCGGCGTGTAGTAGATCGCCCTGAAATCCGAAGATGCGGACCGTTTCAGGAAGACCGTCTCCGAGAGGTTCATCTCCCGGGCCACGGCGAGCATCTCGTCCGCATCGAGGTCGTCGGCATCGAAGACGATCGCGCACGGGTTGCCCCGAAGCGGGGTCCGCGTGAACACGTCGACCTGGAGCAGCTCGAACGTCCCCATGGGGCGCGCCCTCGACCCCTGGCGCGACAGCCCGTGCTCGCCTTCGGTGTCGTGTCCACCCATGGGCCCGACCTTGCGGCGCCCGGGCCGACGTGAAAAGGGCCAAATCGAAGAAGACGCGGCACAGCGCGACACATGCGGTTTCCGGGGCTCTTTAGCCATTGTCGGATCCACGGCTCCCGTGCGGACCGGCACGCAGTTTGCACCGTCAGGGGCCGTGGTTTGTCGCCTCACCGCCCCCTTCCTTGCCGCCGCCTGCGTCGTGCCGGCCTCCGGCTGTTCCACCTTCCTGGTACGCGAGTCGTCGCTCGTGCCCGCGGCCACGCCCCTGCCCCCGCCGAGCTTCGACAGCGCCGCCGATCTCTTCGTCGGCGACTCCACCGTCGCTTTCCTCTCCGAGCCGGAGACCGCCCCGAACGAGAATGTCGGCCTGTGGATCCCGCGCACGCAGCTCGACGGGTCCATCGCGGTGCGCTTCGCCGAGAACCAAGGCATGCGCTTTTTCTACCGGCGGGGCCTGAGCGCGGGTGCCATGCGCGCTGCGCCCACGACGCTCGGCAATCCGGGACACGACACGCAGACGTGGGGCGCCGGCCTGATGCTGCGCGTTCCGACGAGCAGCCCCGCATGGGACCTCCGACTCACCCTCGACGCGGGCATGGTAGAGGTGCCGACGCACATCGAGGCGACCTGCGCCAGCCGCTGCAGCTCGTCGCGGCCCGCGGCGCCCATCGAGGACTACGGGCACCCCTGGGTCGCCCTATTGTCCTTGGGCTTGGCGGTGCACTACCGCGCCAATGGGGATGTGGGCCTATGGGGAGGTGTCGTGACCCAGACCCATCCGACCAACACCGCGCAGCTCACGTCGACCACGATCGACGCCAACGTCCGCTCGGGGCCCCTGAACCCGATTGTCGTGCTCGGCGCAGACCTGCACCTGGGCTCCCACGTTTCGATCGTTCCCGAGGTCTCGCTCCCGGTTCTCGCCGCGCCCGTGCGCTACGGACCGATCGTGAGCGTCGGCCTTCGCGGCTCCTTCGGCCCATCGCCCGGGCATCGCCGCCGCTCCGAGGACTGACCTCGTCGGGCGGGGTCGGGCTGCCTGGGGCTCACGTTCATGGCCGCCATGCAGCCCCGGTTTAAGTTCGGAAACGAAGGCACCTTCTCCGTCACGATCAACAATCCCATGACCCATACGCCGAAGACACAGCCGGGGCACTACGAGGTCACCGCGAGCGACGCTCACTCGGTCACGATGCGCACGACGGACGACCACGGGACGAAGACGAGCACGGCCATCTTCACCGATCCCACGCACATGGTCCTCACGGCGCAGGGAAAGCCCGGCTTCCCGCTGCAGCGGGCGCAGTAGCGGAACGCGGCGCGCGGACCGACCGCGGAGGTGCCGCGGCCGAACGGTGCCTCGTCGTGGGCAGCTGCCATCTTGGCACGCGTTCGCGACGGGGGACCGCCCCCGATGCCGTGGTGTCAGCCTCGCGATCTCCGGGCCGCGCGATGGTGAGGGATGTGGCGACGGCGCGACTCGTGCTATCGCAGCCTGCCCATGATCCCCCCAGTCCTGGTCGCCATCGGCATCGTCGTATGGACGCTCCACGCCATCGTCCTGATACGGGTGGTGCGCACGGTGCCCGTGGTCGAGCGCATGGAGGCCCCGCCGCCGCCCGTGTGGCCGAAGGTGTCGATCGTCGTGCCCGCGCGCGACGAGGTGCGCCACATCGAGCCCGCGCTCGCGTCCAAGCTCGCACAGGACTACCCGGATCTCGAGATCGTCGTCGTCGACGACCGCTCGACCGACGGCACGGGACCGATCGTCGATGCGGTGGCGGCCCGCGACGAACGGGTCACGGCCATCCACGTCGCGGACCTGCCCTCCGAATGGCTCGGCAAGCTGTACGCCATGCACTGCGGGGTCGCGGCGTCGAGCGGGCAGTGGCTGCTCTTCTCGGATGCGGACGTGCACCTCGCTCCCGACACACTCCGCACCGTGATCGCGTGGGCCGAAGCGCGCGGCGTCGACCACGTCGGCGCGCTGCCGACCGTATGGTCCCGCGGAGTCGCTCTCGACGCCGTCATGGCGACCATGGTGCGGCTCCTGCTCGTCTCGACGCGCGCCTGGTCGGTCGGCGACGCGGCCTCGAGCGCTTCCTTCGGGTGCGGCGCCTTCAACCTCGTGCGCCGGAGCGCCTACGACAGGACGCCGGGCCTCGAGTGGCTGAGGATGGAGATCGGCGACGACATCGCCCTCGGGCAGATGCTGAAACGGGCGGGTGCACGTCAGGCCATGGTGAACGGTCGCGGCGCCATGGGGCTCGAGTTCTACACGTCGGTGGGCGACATGGCGCGCAAGGTGGAGAAGGTGGCGGGCGTGGCCGCCATCGGCCCGCGTGGCCTCATCGCGGGCGGGCTCGTCCTGTGGTCGCTCGAGCTCGCGCCCTTCCTCGCCCTCGTCTGGCCCACGACCCCCCTCGTCCTCCGCCTGTCGGCCGCGGCGGTGTGCGTCCTCGCAGTCTCCGTCTCGGTGGCGGTGAACCGCTGGGTGCGGCAGCCGTCCGTGCCCGCGTTGCTCGTGCCGCTCGGGACCACCACCGCGGCGTGGCTCTTCGTGCGGACCGGCGTGCTCGCCCTCCTGCGCGGCGGCATCTACTGGCGGGAGCGTTTCTACACGTTGAAGGCCCTGCGCGAAGGCGCCAGGTACCGGCTTCGGTGAGGGCGCGGTGAGCTCGGCCCGCGGGCCGGTCGCGGCCCTCCCTGCCGTGACCGGTCTGCCTTCACGCGGGGTCGAAGAGCGTCCCACGTCATCCGGTCGCGCCCCGTGCTCAGGGATGCGTTCCGTGGTGCGCGGCCGGCTCGAACGCGTGGCCGGGAAGCGTCACGCACGCGCCTCGGCAGAGGATGCGGGTGATCTTCCTGCCATCGAGGCCCGGAATCGACTCGGGCGTGTAGGCGCGGAGCACGGTCCGGAGGCCGGCGTCGACCACGACGATCCCCGTACCGGTCGATGCCCATACGCGGCCCGCGGCGTCCCACTCGATGGGGCCGAGGGTGTGGACGCCTGGCACGATCGACGACAGGTCGAGGGTTTGCTGCTTTCCGTTGGGCAGCACGACCACCAGCTCGGCACCGTCGCTGGTGGCGAACGCTCCATCCGAGCGAAACGCGCCTCCGCGGAGCGGCTCCGGAACGTGCATCGGCGTGAGGGCCCAGTGCCCATGATGGTACGCGACGAGCCCCGCGTCCGACGCCAGCGTGGGGCGCTGCGCGCCCTGGACGAACTGGCCGAACGTGGCCGACCGAACGCCCTCGATCGTCACGGCCTCGAAGCCCGGGCCTCGCCGTCGGTACAGGCCACCGCGCGTCGAGACCCAGACGGTGCCATCGCGTGTGACGGTGACATCCCTCACGTCCCAGCCAAAGGGTCGCGCTCGCAGCTCCTCCCACGACCTTCCGTCGAAGTGCGCGAGGTTCGAAATCGTGACGAGCCAGAGCTGGCCGTCGCGCTGCAGCGCGAGGCCTGTCACGAAGGAGCCGAGGCTGTTGAGGATCGGTGCGACGTGCCGGTCCAGGTCGGGAAGCGTGCGGACATCGTCCTCCGTCGCAGCGTAGAGCGCCCTGCCGGGCCCCTCGGCGATGGCGTAGACATGGTCTCGCACCTGCACCTGGCCATCGGCGTCGAACCTCACGAGCTTCCGGGGCACCGCGATGTACATGGCGTCGTCGTGGGCTCGACGCTGGGGGGCGAGCACGACCTTCGGCGTGAGCTCGCCGGGCCGTTGTCCGGGGGCGTGGCCCATCACACGCAGCTCCGAGATGCAGGTCTCCTGCCAGGCGGGATGGGACCCGTCGACCAGGGCGGCGATCTCAATCCGGTACGTCCCGCCGCCGGCGACGATGGGAATGCGCTGCATCTCGCGCGACGATGTGTCGAGGGAATGCACCCCGAGGTCCACGTCCCCGTGCCGGATGTGAACGGAGGCGACGCGGTGGTTCCCCGTGAAGAGGTCGACCGGGCCACCGTGCCCCGTGTAGCCGGCGGTCATCGCAATCGCCGTCACCCTGGCTTCAGGGGGCACGCGCACCTCGATGAAGGCCCCGACGAGAATCGCCGGTCGCCGAGTCCCAGGCGGTCGCCAGGTCGCCGTCGACGAGGTTCTGCGCCTCTGTGAGGCGGCTGCGAAAGGCGGAGGACACGAGCACGGTCGACGGCACTGCGTGAAGCAGGTCGACAATCGCGTCGTTGGCGCCAGGACCGGCGTTCGCCCCCCGTTTCGAACCGGGTGAGGGCGACGAGGGCGACGAGGGCGACCGTCCCCCGGGGTCGGGCGAGTGCCCTGTGGTCGTCGCTCCCGCCGACCGGCCCGTGGTCGACGACCCGTGTCCGCTGCACGCACCCGACGCGAGCACCGCGACGAGCCCGCACAGGCCGGCGGCGCGCCCCCACCGCGCCCCCACGATCGAGCCCCGCACTCTCCAGCAGGATGAATCAACCTCTGGCATAGGCTCCCAGTCTACCCGACCGCGCGCCCACGACGGGCCATGACGAGCTACGTCAGTGGGGGACTGCGGCGTGCGCGAGCAAGGCATCGATCGGCCTCTCCCGGTCCGGTCTGCCCGTGAGCGTTCTATCTCCGTGCCGATCGCGTGACGCCGCCGACGTGGATCACGACCGACGTCGAGTGAGCCCCGTCGCTCGCCAGGATGCGGTGCGTGCCGGGGACGGGAGTCCAGAGCACCTCGCTCACGCCGGTTGCGAGCGGGCGACCATCCATCGTCAGGCGGAGACGGCCGACGGCGGTTCCACGGGCGCGAATGGGAATTGCCTGACTCGCTGCGCTCCGCGTCGGATCGAGCATGTATCGATCGCCGTCGTGCGGCTCGACGATCGCGACGGGACCGTCGTTCCGGGGCTCGGCGCCGGCGCCCTGGAGGTGACACAGCGTGGTCGGGGCCGTTCCTTCGAGGAAGTACTCCTCGATGCTGTGGGGGCAGCCCGGTCCAGCGAGCTCCCCGAAAGCGGGCAGATCCGTGCCGAGACCACGTGCGCGGGCGGTGCGACCCGCGCGCTCGGGGCGCCCCTGCCGAGCACCGAGGCGAGGACCAATCGGAAGACGGGCGCCGCGCCAGTCACGCCGCTCACGCCGCGCATCGGTGACCCGTCGAAGTTCCCGACCCACGCGGCCACGACCACGTCGCCCGCGAACCCGATGGTCCAGTTGTCTCGGTAGTTCTTCGAAGTTCCCGTCTTGGCGGCCGCCGGGAACGGAAGCTCGAGGGCGCTCGATCCGCCAAACGCCGGCAGACGCGCGCTCCGATCCGAAAGAATGTCCGTGAGCAAAAAGGCGACCGCTCTGGGCATGACGCGGCGGGGTGCCTCTCGCGGCACGCGGTTGGTCACGAGAGCCCCACTCGCTGTCCGCCGGTCGAACGCGGCGACCATGCGCGGTGTCAGGTATTCCCCACCGCGGGCGATAGTCGCGTATGCCCCCGCGAGCTCGACGAGCCGCACCTCCCCGTCTCCCAACGCGATGGCGACACCATAGTGGTCTGCGCTCTCGTCGAGCGAACCGAACCCGAGCGCGTGAAGCCGCTCGAGGATCGCCCCCGGGCCCACCGACTCGGCCACGCGCGCAGCCGGAATGTTGTAGGAGTTGGCGAGCGCCTCCCGCGCGCGTACCGGGCCATGAAAGCGATTGTCGTAGTTGCGGGGAATGAAGTCGCCCTCTGCGGTTGCGAAGCGCGCGGCTTCGTCCGCGATCGCCGTGGCGGGGGTGAGGCCCCGTTCGAACGCGAGCCCGTAGACGAACGGCTTGAGGGCGCTTCCGGGTTGGCGCAGGGCCAGCGCGCCGTTGACTTGCCCATCGTGGGCCGGATCGAAGAAGTGGGCCGATCCGACCATGGCGAGGATGTCGCCCGTCGATACGCGCATGACGACGACCGCACAGTTCGTCACGTGCCGGTCCTCGAGGTGGTCGACGACCAGAGCTGCAGGCCGTCTCCGCTGCCGCCTGAGCCCGGGGATCGAGGGTCGTGCGGACCGCGACCGCACCCTTGCGCATGCGGTCTCGACGCGCCTCGGCGCGCGCAGCGAGCACGAAATGCGGGGCCACGAAGGGACGGGAGGCGTGCGAGAGCCGGAGAGGCTCCGCGCTCGCCCGTGCCTCATCGGCGCGAGTGATCGTCCCCGCGTCGGCCATGAGCGACAAGATGTGTGCGCGCCGTGGGATGAGAGATGCAACCCTTCGGTACGGGTCGTAGCCGGTCGGCGCGCGCGGCAGTGTCGCGAGGGCGGCGGCCTCGCCGAGGGTCAGGTGTGCCGGCGACTTGCCAAAGAAGGTCCGTGCCGCCTCGTCGACCCCGACGATGTTTCGCCCGAAGGGCGCGAGGTTCAGATAGGCCTCGAGGATCGCGCGCTTGCTCATGCGCCGTTCGAGCCAGAGCGCAAGCGCTCCCTGTTCAATCTTGCCGATGACCGTCCGCGGCAATCCGAAGGCCATCCGGACGACCTGCATGGTGATCGTCGAGGCTCCCGAAACGATCCGTCGGTGGCGCACGTCGAGCCAAGCCGCGCGCACCACACCGATGGGGTCGACGCCGGGATGCTCGAGGAAGTGGCCGTCCTCCGAGGCGATGACGGCGTCGATCAGCGTTCGCGGGATCTCGTCGAGGCGAGCCCAGCGCCTGTACTGCTCCCGGGCGTCGGTCGTCTCGCAGAGCTCCCGCCCTTCGGCGTCGACGAACCGAACAGAGCGAGGGGCCCTTGCGCCCTGGCGAAGGGCGTGAGGCAGGGGCGGCACGTAGACGAGGCAGGCGAGTCCGACCAACGCCAAGACCAGAGCGAGCAACCTCGCCCGGGGCCTGCGCGTCGGGCTCACGGCCCGAGCTCGACCGCGCATCGTCGGCCATGGTCGCCATCGCCGCGAGGTCACGGGGCGACCTCGACCACCGCACCCGCGGTACGACCAAACGTCTCGGGTGTATACATCTCCTCAGCCATCGTCGGGGGAACGGCGTAGTGGCCGGCCGTCACTGCCCGCGCGACATACGTGGCGCGGTAGATGCCCGGTTCGAGGGCGTGGACGGCGAGCACGACGCGGTCGTGCCGAACCTCGCGGTGCTCGAATGGGTCGTAGGGACGGCCGACCGTGATGGGCTCCGAGTCGTCGCCGGACCCATAGGATCGTGTCGCGGTCGCGAGGGCGAAGTTGACCACCTGCAGTCCCGGCGGCGTCGGGTCGTCGACGACGACGAAGTTCCGTCGCTGCGTGACCACCACATCGAGGGTCACCCGCACCAGGTCGCCTCGATGGAATCGGGTGGTCGGCCCGCCGGTCGCCTCGACGCCCCCGCCCCGCGTGACGAGCCGTTCGTAGCGTCGCTGGACGATGAATCCACGGTCGAGCGGGTCGTGGGGCAGGTCGGCGCGGGCGTACTGGAAGCGTGCCGCGTAGAACAGCGTCCCGACCCCGTCGCGCATGATGTCGATCACGCTGTCGGTGCTCGGCAGCTGGGCGGCCGGCACGGTCATGCGCTGGGCGCGCAGGCTGTGCCCCTCGAAATGCGCGCTCAGCACGCGTGAGCCCATGGACACCCTGGCATCGAAGCGGGGCGTCTGTTGCTCGCGGGCGCGGTAGTAGTCGTTGAGCGCGAGGAGGGCCCAGGTGGTCTCCTGGGTGTTCTCCCAGCCGCCGTCGGGGCGCCGCACACCCACGAGCCAGCGCACGATCTTCGTCACGAGCGGACTGTCGGGCTGGAACGCCAGAAGCGCGCGCAGCCAGATGGCGGTCGACCGTGCGTCGGACGCCATCATCGTCTGGTAGCCGTCGCCGAAGTTCTCCGCGAGATGGGCTTCCGCCGCGGTCTGGCGTGCGTGGTTCGCGACGTCGCGGAGCAACTCGGCCACGGCGGCTCGGTCCCCGTGGGAGAGCAGGATCGTGTGGGCCAGCATCGCCCGGCTCTCGAGGGGAAGGTCGGTCCGGTGCTCGAAGAGGAAGGTGTTCGCCGAGGCGTCGGGGGCTCCGAGGGACGCGAGCGCGTAGGCCGCATACCCCTGCGCCACACGACTCCAGACGCTCGATGTGCTCCGATACCGCAGGTAGCTCTCGAGGAACCTCTCGCCGCTGCGGAGCGCGTCCGCGTCCACCGCGTGGCCGTGCTTCTTGGCGGTGTCGAGGGCGATGAGCGCATAGGCGGTGAGAAACGCGTCGAACTCTTGGTCACGCCAGGCATCGTCCGCCGACCACAGCCCAAGCGATCCATCCCAGCGCTGGCGCTTCTCGATCGTGTGAATCGTGTCGTCGATCCGGTGGGTGAGATCGTCCCCGTGGGGCAGCCCGAACACGCTCGCGAGATCCTCGAACGAAGCGAGGGGAATCAGCTTCGAGCTGAGCTGCTCGGTGCACTCGTAGGGGTAGTCGATCAGCGCGCGCACGGGATCCTTCAGTCCCACCAGGGCGCTCGAGGCAACCGTGACCTCGAGCCCACCGACGTCGTGCCGCACGCCCCGAGCCGGCACGAGTTGCTCGCGGACGTGGCCCTGCGTCTGCCCATAGGCGGTCACCGTCTCGAGGTCTGCCGGCATCTCGACGGGGCGCGTGACCTCGACCCCGTCCTCGTTCCCGTCCATGCGGGCGCGGAACCGAAAGCGCGCCTTTCCGGGCTGTGTTGCGCGGAAGGCGAACATCACCTCGACGCCGCCGTCCGCTTCGACCCGCACCCGCTTCTCGTGCGGGCCGTCGACGGCGATGCCGTCGGCCTCGACGGTCACGGTGGCCATTCCGGCGTGATGGAGCTTCGAATGGAGGACCACCCCCGCGCGCATCGTGTCATCGACCCGCACGAACGTCGGCAGCATCGGGCGGACCAGCAGCGGCTTCGATGTCGTCACGCTCGATTCGCCGCTTCCGAGCTCGCCGCCACGGGATGCAGCGACTGCGATCAGCCGGAAGCGAGTGAGGTTTTCGGGAAGGCGGAAGCGCACCATCGCGTCGCCATCGGCGCCTGTCAGAACGGCCCCGTCGTAGAACGCGACCGCCCGAAAGCGACTCCGAAGAGGTGGACCACCACCACCGCCGCCACCACCGGCGTCGCCACCCTTGTCCTCCATCGACGTGGGTGCCACGGGCGTCATGAGCGACGTGCGGCTCTCGCCCGTGCGCACGGAGAGACCGCGCGTGGCATACATCGCCGAGAAGGGGTCGGGCGTGCGATAGGCGGTGAGGCTCAGCACCCCCTCGTCGACCGCGTAGAACGCGAGCTCGGAGTCCACCGGGCGTCCGGAGACATCCCGCACGTGGACGTCGACCGAGACCTCGGAGCCCGGGCGTTTGTTCGCTGCGTCCGGCGTGACCTGGACCTCGAGCCGGTGGGCGCTCGCGTCCGCCTTCAGCATCACGGTGCCCATCTTGTACTGGGGGCGCCCCGAGTCCTTCGAACCGCGGTGCTGCGGGGTCCGCCCGCGCAACAGCACCACGCTGACGAACGCGTTCGGCACGAATGCCTTCGTGATCGGCACGTCGATGGTCGGCGTGTTGCCCACCAACGTCCGGCGTTCCTGGTGGACGATGCCGGCGCGCTCCACCGTGATGAGGGCATCGGCGTGATCGTAGGGGGAGGGGACGAGAATGTGCGCCGTATCACCGATGTGATAGCTGGCTCGATCCGGCCGGAGCGCGATCTTGGCCGTCTGGTCGATCGCCCAGTCGTATCCATGACCGCCCCACGCCCAGAAGTTGACGCGGGACTTGGTCACCCGCCCGCCGCGATCGATCGCGCGGACCTGGAGGACGTGCATCCCGGGCCGGCTCACGGCCACGCGGCACACGACCGGATCCTGGCCGCTCGTGACGTGGCAGGAGCCGTCGGGCCTTCGGACGGCCGTCGTCTCGTAGCTGAAGGCCCCGGTCGCGCCGGCGCGGCGCACCGACCGCCACCGCACCTGCTCTGTCGTCACGTCGATCCGAACGCCCTTGCGCCGATGCCCTGCCGTGTCGGTGGCGACGACCTGGACCTCGTGCGGGTCGCCGACGTGGGCGAGCCAGGACGATTGCTTCACACCCACGGCGAAGGCGGCGGGCATGACGAGCATGTTTGCGCGATTTGCGATCTGGTGGCCGCCGAGCCCGCTGACGGTGGCCTCCACAGCGATGCGTGCCGGCCAGGCGAACATCGGCCCTTGGCTCGCGACCGTCGCGGTGAGGTCCCCCTCGGCGCCCAGGTCGCCTTCGCCGTCGGCGAGGGCGTCCGTCTGCGAGTCCTCGCTCTCGCTGCCATCCCATGCGTCGTCGCCGAACACGAAGGCGCCGAGGCCGGGCACCGAGAGGGGCGTCCTCGACCAGGTGGCGGTCCACCGCACGTGGGCCCCCTGCATGGGCGCGCCGAAGAGATAGTCGCCCCCGATGTCGAAGTCGACGGGCTGCCCGCGAACAACCGAGGCCGCGCGCGGAGTGACGCTCACCTCGAACTGGGCCGGTTGGTACTCTTCCACGGTCGCGGTCGCAGAGAAGGACCGGCCTTCCATGGTCGCTTCGACCTGGACGGGTCCGAGCGGCGCGCTGGCGGGGATGGGCGCCTTTTCGACGAACGTTCCGAAGTCGGACAGGGCCACGTCTGCTTCATGGAACGCGTTGCCCTGGCTGTCGGTGACCGTCACGTGCACGCTCCCGCGTACGTTGATCAGTCCGTGGTCGGTCCAGCGACGGACGACGCCCTCGAGGCGCAGGTCTTCTCCTGGGCTATAGATGCCGCGTTCGAGGAAGACGTACCCCTCCAGGCTCGCGCTCGGGCCGTCCCAAGCGACCGGGACCCCGAGGTCCCAGGCGGAGACGCCGGTCTCGGCGGGTGCGACGTAGGTCGCATCATCGTCGGTCGTCGCGAGGAAGACGAGCCTCTCCGCGTCGTCGTCGGACGACCGCCCGTCGCCGTAGATTTGGGCGGCCGTTGCATGCACGAACCCGTTCGCGTCGGTGATGCCGAGGGCCGTGGGCGAGGCGCCCCGGCGCAACACCTGCACGTGGGCGCCCTCGACCGGCTTCGCATCGTGGAGCCGGGTGACCCAGACCAGGGCACCGTTGGGCGAGACCTTCACCGTCTCTGCAAGGTCGGTCACCGACACGAGGGCGCGGCGATACTTCGCGTAGCTCTCACTCTGGTCGCTCCCGAATTCGACCGCGACCATTCCGTGTCCGTGGCGCAAGGCGGGCGCGAGCTGGAGTGCCAGGTCGTGCCGGTCTCCTGGACCGAGATTCAGGCGGAGCAGCCGCTCGGTGACGCCATCGTGCCCAGGCACCATGGGTGTGTTCGAGGCGACCGTGGACAGCCAGTGCCCGAGCTTGTCCGGCGCGACGCGTGCGATCCTGAGCCTCGCGGTGCGAACGTTCGCTGCGCGCGCCGCGATCCGCCCGTTCGCCGACGCTTCGAGGGTGCGACCGTCCATGGCGAGGCGCGCCGAGGCGGGGTAGCTCCCGCCCTTGAACGTCAGCGTGCGCGGCCCACTGTACCTCTGCCCGAATTCGTCGCGAAGCTGGGGTGATATCGTCACGCGGTACGTCTGGCCGTATCGGAGGCCGTACCCGAGCGTGTAGTAGGTCGTCCGGGTTTCGGGGTCATCGACGGCGTTGTCCCTCGAAGCGGGCCGCTCGAGCGCGGGCGTGACGTGGATGAATCGGCGCACGTCGCGCGGAGAGAAGGCATTGTCGGACTCGAGCGCGGGGGCCGCGTCCGGATGGCATCCGCCGGGACGCTCGGTGCACTCGACCGCCAGGCGGAAGGGACCGTAGGTGCGAAACTCCGTGACCCACTCTCGGTCGCTCGGCAGGGGACCCTCGTCGCCGACGAGCCCAGCCGGGACGTGCAGCTCGACGCGGGAGGGCAGCGGAAACGCGCGAACAGCCTTGACCCGAACGCGCTTGGGATTGGCCGCGTCGGGCCGCGATACGGTCAAGCCGATGTGGCCATCGACTCCGCTCGCCGTGAAATACGCCGCCCGTGCGATGGCGCCCGGGCTCACGCGTTGATTGAAGTAGAGGTCGACCTGCCGGGTCGGGAGCTGGCCTCGCTATCCCTCGGGCGGATCGGATTGAGCCACCGTCGGCCGCGGCGTCGAGAAGGTCCACTGCACATCCGCGGCCACGGTGTTCCCGTCGATCGCACGGGTCCCCGACGGGACCGTGACCGTATAGCGGGTTGCAGCGGCCAGGGGCGCCGTCGGGACGAACGTGACGACCCGTGTCCCGAGCCAGCGTTCCTCTGCGTTCACTGGCGGCGAGAACCGGATTGCGGGCGCGTGCGTGGCGTCGGCGCGATCGAGGGCGATCATCGGGCGATCGAAGATTGCCGACACCTCGACATGGCCATCGGTCTTGCCCTCGGGGCTGTGGCTGAGGACGCGAACGGGGCCGTGGACATCGACAGGCGCCTCGGTCGTGGCCCGTGCCTGCAGCACGTGCGCTCCCCCGGCAACACGGGCAATCCGGGGGGGCGGCTGCTGCCCGCCGCCGCAGGAAAGCGCGAGAAGGGGGACCAGGACGCGGACGACGGCTATCGACGGCCTACGGAGCGCGCCGAGCGCCCGGTTCAGTCGGTACATGCAGGCTCCCTCACCATCGGGGCCAACGCCGAGCGGCCCCGACCCGCACGCAACGCAACGCGCGTGCCAGCACGCTCATGTCGCGAACGGTGGGGCGCACAGCCGGCGGTGGCCCTTCGATCGTCTCCCACGAGACACGATGCGCGGCAGCCGTACCACAGCGGTCGAACGGAACGACGGTGGCTCGACCACGGGAGCCCACATGGTGGACCTTGCCGGCAGCGGGGGCCGCACCGTCATGTGCAGGGGCTCGAGCTCTCGTGATGATTATCGAGTGCTCGAGCCCCTCTACCTGCGACGTCTCGTGTGGCGGTAGCGCCTCGGGCCGATCAGGCTCGACGAGAGGCGGCCTCCAAGCCCACCCCGGCCGGTTGCTCGCGACGGACCCACAGCTGGTTCAGAAGCCCAACGGTGGCCCCATACAGTAGATGGAGGACCAGGGTCGCCATCAGGTACTTCGGGCCCGGCGCCAGGTGCAATGGATGGGTGGGCGGCAATGCCGATGCCGACGCGCCGAACCCGAAGAAGCCCCACCCCATGATCGGCGAGTAGACGACCATCATGACGAGCCACAACCCACCGGCGAAGAGCAGACCGCGAGCCAGGTTCACCTCGTCGCGCGCGATGGCATAGAGCGCGACCGACATGCTCGCGCCGTAGCCGAGGTGCACGAGGAGCGCGAGCGGCTTGGCCGGGAGGCCGAGCTTCACCAAGAATGCGGCGGATGGCGGCACGTTGAACGGCGCCACGCCCATCGCGATCAGTGGCTTCATCACCACCAACATGACCAGGCTCCCGACCACGCCGACTCCTGCTGCTTTCAACCAACGCATGTCGATTCTCCTTTTCGATGGTGGGCAATTATCCACTGGCGCGAGGCGCGGTCGCGGATGAGCCCAGGCCCTCCCTGATCGCTCGCTCGTGCCCAGGGACTTCCTCGTCGCGGGACCCACGTGCGTCCCAGCAACCTGCCCTCGTATGCCCACCCCGGACCGTCGGTTACACGACCGGCTACCTGTCCCGCCGCAGGCGCGACACGGCGTTGTCGGTTCCGACTCGAGCACGTGGCCGCTCGAGAGAGGCGCGCTCCGGTCGTGCAAGTCGCCGCGCGTCGTGACAGGATCGCACTCCATGTCGGATGACGGACAGGCGAGCTCTCCAATCGGACAGCTCTCCGGGAAGATCATCGGCGGGCGCTATCGCCTCGGCGACCTCCTGGGGCAGGGCGGAATGGGCGTCGTCTACACAGCGACGCAGGAGAGCCTTGCACGTACGGTCGCGCTCAAGGTGCTCCAGCCCATGCTCGCGCAGAACGGCGAGATGATCCTCCGCTTCAAAGCCGAAGCCGAGCGCGCCGGGCGCCTCGCCCACCCGCACATCGTCCAGATCCTCGACTTCGGTCACGAGGAGGGCGCCTCGGCGTGGATCGCGATGGAGCTCCTGTCGGGAGAGCCGCTCTCGGCGCGCATCGAGCGAGGCACGCTCTCTGAAGCCGAGGTCGTTTGCGTCGCGAGGGAGACGCTCTCCGCGCTCGAAGCCGCGCACGCCGCGCACCTCGTCCACCGTGATCTCAAGCCGGACAACATCTTCCTCGCGAACGTCCCTGGCATCGGGGCGAGCGTGAAGGTCCTCGACTTCGGCATCGCGAAGCTCCTCGACGACGAAGCCGCCGCCAAGCTGACGGCGACCGGCATGCTCATCGGAACGCCGCTCTACATGGCGCCGGAGCAAGCGCGGGGCGACGATGTGGACCAGCGCGCCGACCTCTACGCGCTCGGGGCCGTCTGCTACGAAGCGCTCACGGGCCGGCCCCCGTTCACCGGGAAGAACTACAACGCGCTCCTGTTCTCGGTGCTGAGCGAGACTCCGCAGCCGATTGAGACCTTCCGGCCGGACATCTCCCCTGCGCTCTCCAGGATCATCGCGCGAGCGATGGCGAAGGATCCCGCCGAGCGATGGCAGAGCGCCCACGAGATGGCCGAGGCGCTCCGTGCGATGCAACCGGGCGAACAGGGCCCGATGGTGCGCGCCGCGAGCGACCCGGCGATGGCGACTGCGCCGACGATGGCGACGCCGATCCCGAACGGCGCCGGCGCGCCCACGCCGGTGATGGGCGGTGCAGGCACGCCACAGGGCGCCGCGACTGCCGCGGTGCCCCTCGCCGCTACGCCTTCCGGCCCGATCGCCCAGCCGGTCGCTTCGCCCGCGCCCCTGGCGCCGCCGGCGCGAGACGTCCGAGCGCAGAACGGGTTCCGTCTTTGGCCCATCGCGCTCGCCGGCGGTGCGCTCGCGATGGCCACGCTCGCGTTCTTGGGCGGGCACATGATGTCGAGCCAGGGCTCGAGCAGCGCGCCCGTCGCCCACGCGGGCGGCGAGCCGTCGAACGCGATCGCCACCGTGAAGAGCAGCTCGTCGACCCCCACGCCGACGCCCGTCACACCGACTGAAGCGCCGATGGTCCCCGCGGCGGGAACGACCACGCCCCCTCCGAAGCCCCACCCCGTCACGCCCGTCGGGCCCACGGGTAGGGCGGAGGACCACGCGGACCACGACACCCCGCAGCCCGCCCACGGCACCGCTCCCCGGCGCCGCGATCATCCGCGCCGCTACCCGCGCCCACGCGTCACCTACGGTGGCGGCTCCTTCGGGCGCGGCACCCACCCGGACGACTTCCGCGGTCCGGTCGAGGCCGAGGGTGGATGGGCCGACTGCTGGCCGCGCACGGTCCCGATCCCCACGGTCAACCAAGGCCGCGACTTCGAGATCGACGTGGCCGGCAACGGCGCGGTGCTGGACGCGCGACCGGAACCCAACAATGGCGATCCGCCACAGTTCGCGGAGTGCGTCGTCAAGAAGCTCCGGCACATCCACTTCCCGCCGACGGGCAAGCGCTCTGTCCGCGTCGACTTCAGCGTGAGGCCGTAGCCCGCCGTCCGCACGGGGACGCCCGGACGCGCCGCGAGGATTTCCCCGTGGTGCGAGCGGGCGTCCCACAGCAGCGGCACGCTCCGCATGGGGGCACCGCCTGCAGGAGAGCGTGGAAAGGGCCAGTCACGCCGCAAAGGAGCTCGCGAAGAAGGTCGTCCACTCGACCAAGGAGAGCGCGCAGCCCCGGGATAGGCGAGCCCGAAGGCCAAAAGCTCCCGCAGCGCCGCGTCGCTCTTCTTTCGTGACGAGCCCATCTCACACCCCTCTTTCACCCGCGAGGCTGGAGCACATCGTGTCCACGACCCCTCCCGCGTTTCGCGCTTGCGTCATTTAGCGATCATGCTAAACGACATCCCTCTTCGTTCGCAAGGAGGCGTTCCCATGCCGAGCTCCGCACCCGTTCCGACTCTCGTCATCTACCGCGCCAAGAAGGGCAAGGCCGACGAGTTGCTCGCCCTCGTGAAGAAGCACGCGCCGGCGCTGCGCGGCGTCGGGCTCATCACCGACGAGCCCGTCCGCACGTGGCGCGCCCACGACAAGCGCGCGGACGCCACGTGTTTCGTCGAGATGTTCGCGTGGCGCGACGGCGAGGCGTCGGGCCTCGCACACCAGACCCCCGAGGTCATGGCGGTGTGGGAGCCCATGGGTCCGGTGCTCGAGACCATGAGCATCCTAGAGCTCGAGCCCCTCGACGCGGGGTGAGCCGCGCGGCCGAGACGAAGGCGCGCCTCGAAGCGCTCGACGCCGTGTGCAAGGCCCTCGCCCATCCGGCGCGCAGGCAAATCCTCATGACCATTCACATGCGCGGCGGCGAGGCGACGGCCGGCGCGATCGCGCAACGCTTCCGCCACGCGTGGCCCACCACGACGCGCCACCTGCAAGCGCTCGAAGCCGCGGGCCTCTTGGCGCACGAGCGCCGCGGCCGCGAGCGCGTCTACCGCTTCGTGCCCGAGCGCCTGGGCGTCCTGCGTGAGTGGCTCGCATGGTTCCCCTAGAGGCCGACGGCCCGCGCAGGATGCCGTAGCGCTTCCCTTCGTCGGACCACCTTGGAATGGCGCTCACCCGAACGACCTCGAACTCATTGAGCGCGATGTCGCAGTTCACAAGATCGCCTGTCCGAATGTCCTGGGCGAGCGAGCCGTTGAAGCCTGCCGCGAAACGTTCTGTGCTCGCATGGGGACGAATCTGTTTCCGTCCGCGCCCGTGCCTGTCACGTCGTCGAGCGAACCGACACTGGGGTGCAAGCTAGGAGTCGAGCTCGGTCAGGGAGGCGTGCGCCTCGAGAGCATCTCGAGCAGACGTTGTGCGTCGGACCGGAACCGACCCTGGGGGTAGGCCGTCAAGTAGCTCCGGAGCAGCTGCGCCCCCCGCGCGTGGCCTTCGTGGTCCATGGAGAGTTGGGCTGCGGCGAAGAGCGCGGACTCGGCCTGGGGCGTGTCAGGGAAGCTCTGCCGCACGCCGAGGTACGCGTCGATGGCGCGCCGATAGTGCGACTCGGCGAGGTCTGCCTCGGCCTCGACGATGGCGATCTCCGCGAGGTAGGGGCGCCGCCTGGGCGCGTCGCGGCGCGCGCGTCGGATGAGCTCGCGCGCCTCTGCGATTTGACCGGCGCGGACGCGACGCCGGATCTGGGCGACGCTCGGTGCCCGCGACGCGGGTGCCAGCCGGATTCGAATCCGTGGGCGGCCGCCCCATTCCCGACCGTGGTGGCAGATCCGGCGTCGGCTGGCGTTCCGGCGTCTGCCGGGGCCGCAGAGCGGGGTGTCCCCAAGCTCGTGGCAGCCGTGGCAGCCTCTTCCGGGCAGCGCCGACCAGGCACCACGGTGCCATCGCGCTGGATGAGCAGTGAGCCTCCGGCGCGGAGCTTCTGATTCGACCCCCGTGCGGTCGGCGTGGACGCCGACGACACCTTCCCGCACCGAGACGGCGGTCGCGCGGCTCGTGCACCGCTCGACTTCGAAGCGCGTGCCGATCACACGGACCGTGGCCTCCGGCGTCTGCACGTGCACCGATTGGCCCGGAGGCTGGTGCGTTACGTGCAGGCGCACGCGCCCTCGCGTCAGCGCGAGCGTCCACCCGCTCGTGCCCGTTTGCAGACGCAAGCTGCTCGTCGGCGCCGCGGCCACCCGCGAGCCGTCCGCCAAGCGGAGCTGCGCGGGCGTGGAGCCGGCGACCTGAAGTGAGCCGCCGAGCGCCAGCGAATCACCGGGCTGGTAATGCCGCGGGCCCGACACCATCTGGCCGGCGACGAGCACGGGGCCCTCGCCTCCACGCATCCCGGGCCCCCCGGTGCGGGGCCAGAGCACCAGGACCAACGCGGCGGCCGCTGCGACGCCCGCTGCGAGCCCTCCGGCCCAAAGCCACCGCCGAGGCGCACCCGTCCGCCCGCGTGCATCGTCGCCTGCGTCCAGGGCGGCCCGGATGTGGGCCCGACGGATGTCGGCCTCGAGCGCGGGTGGCTCTCCTCGCAAGGCGCTGACCGCGGCCGCCGCCAGTCCGTGCTGGTGCCGGCAGTCCGCACACGCCTGCAGATGCTCCTCCGCGCGCATGCGCCACGGGTCCTCGAGGACGCCGGCCGCGAGCTCGCCGAGCAACGGGCGAATGCGATTGCAGGCCCGCGTCACGTCTCTTCCTCCTGCAACGCGATCGCGTCCGCCCTTTCGCCGAGCTCCGCGAGGGCCTTGGCGAACGTCTTGCGGCCGTAATAGAGGCGCATTCGCGTCGTCGAACGCGCCGCATTCGTGATCTTCGCGATCTCGTCCACGGAGTAGCCATACACGATACGGAGCACGTAGGCCGTCCTCTGGCTCGGGGGCATCTGCTCGAGCGCCGCCCGAGCCAGCGCGAGCTGCTCTCTGCGGATTGCGCCGCCCTCGGGGTCGTGTCCACCCTCGGTCGCGTCGATCGCCGCGTGTGCCCCTTTGCCCGTCAGCATGACCGAGCGCACCTTTCGCCGGCGCCAGTGGTCCTTGCACACATGCACGCAGATGCTCGCCACCCACGTCGACAGCGCGGCGTCGGCCCGGTAGCTGCCGAGGCTGGTGAGGATCCGAAGCAGCACCGTCTGGTGCAGATCGTCGATGTCGGCCGAGGGGCCCGCGAGGCGATAGAGCATTCGTCGGACGAAGTCATATTGAGACTCCAGCACGCGCTGCTGGGCAGACCGGTCCCCCGCCGCCGCACGCTCGATCAGGTCCGGAAGTGGGAGATCGGCAGTCGTTTCACGTCTCTCGACCATGAGTCGCCCGGCCTTCGGAATCGGCTAAGGGGACCTCGCGCCCTCCCGGGTGCTCAGAGCCGCTTCGCGTGTTCAGAGCCGGAGCCCGAGCTCGAGATCCAGCCTCGGGAGCACCCAACCCGAATCGAACAACATCGTATCGTGCAGGAAAATGCGGGTTCGATGAAAGAACAGGTCGACCTCTGGAACCAGCGCGACCTCGAAGCCTTTCACCGGACTCAGGGCGAGCCGGACGCCGAGCCGTCCCATGGGCAGCACGCCGTCCCCGCTTCGTTGCTCGGCCTGACCGGTGAGCTGGCCGGTTGCCTGCGCCCAGACGATGCCGGCTCCGAGCACGGGACCGATACGGACGGCGCTCCAGGTGAGGCTCAAGGTGCCGCTCACGACCACGCTCGACAGGGTCACCGTGCCGCGGCCCTCGGTGGTGCTCCTGGGCGCGCCCAGGCTGCGGTCCGCGCTGAGCTCGATGCCGATTCGCTGCCACTCGAGCCCCGCCGATAGACCGAACAGAGCCGCGGGCTGCCAGGTGTCGGTCGGGAGCAGGCCCGCGGCGAAGATGCCGGCGGTGAGTCGCACGGGGCGCGCCGTCGAGTGCCTTGCCGCCTTCGGTGAGGGCGAAGGCCGCGGCGCTCGAGGAGCCACCGGTGCCGGCGCGGTGCTCATCGCGCTCTCCTCGCCGAGCACGTGGAGCAGGGTGCGCAGCTTCAGGGCGACCTGACGGTAGAAGTCGGCCGTGGGCGCCGAAGGGTAGTCCACGCTGAACGCGAGGTCGTCGCCGACGGCTGAGCCGGAAGCCATCAGGTGCACCGTGAAGCGGTCCCCCGCCGGACTCCACTCCCACCAGACGGCACGCTTCGCATGGAGGCCCTCCATGCGGCTTCGGACCAAGGCTTCGAGCTCGCTCCGCGTCTCGGGGCCGGGCGCGTCGAGCGCGTGAAGGACGAGGCGGGAACCTTCGGCGTAGAGGCCGAGCGCCTCGGTAATGCGGCTCGTGTCGAACCTCGGCGGCGTGTCGTTCCGCGTCAAGACGACGAGGGGCGTGGGGGCCGACGCACCGGGTGGTGCAGCGAGCGCCCCAGCTGAGGCCGCCGTCACGACGAGGGTAGCGAGGAGCGCGCACGAGGCATGACGGATTATGAGCCCGACCCCGGAGGGTACCCGGCCCGCGGTGCGCTCGCACGGAATTGCACGCGCGACGGTCCGTCAGGGTCGGCTCCTGGACGACCGTTCTGTCGCGACCCCGAACCGTCCCCAAGACTCCAAGACTTCCGGAAGCAGCATGCCGTTCTGATCAGAGGCACGCTCCGTACACGACCGTGCCGACCGTGACCGGAGGGCTGACGGACCGGCACGTCTTCCCGGCGGGACAGGCGGGTGCGTCGATGCGGCAGTACCGTTGGCATGCGTTGCTGACGCAGAAGAGGCCGGGCCCGCAGATCCAGTTCGTTATCGACTCCCCGGTGCAATCGGTGCCGACCGCACCGGAAGCCGGCTTGATGCCGCAGACCGAGCTCCGGACCTGAGCGCCCGTGTCGACGCTCGTTCCCTTCAGATCGATGCAGTCCTCTCCCGTCGGGCAACCGGTCTGGGCCGCCAGGTCACAGGCGTGAGGACAAACGTTGGCCCCGCTGCCCATCCAGCAGACCTGCGAGGTGCACTGGGCGTCGGAGTCGCAATAGGGCGTGCAGGCACTGGCGCCATTGACCCCGACGCACGCGAGCCCCGCACGGCAGTCGCCATCGGTGTTGCACGCCTCGTTCACACCCGCCGTGCCCGCCGTTGCACAGGTGGGTCCGGCAAGGGAGGCGTAACACGCCTGACCGCACGGGCAGCCGCACTGGGGGCTCACGAGCCGACAGGGGCTCGCGCTGCACGACCCTGTCCCGCAGACGGCGTCGGGCTGGGCGTCGACGCTGCTCATGGCATCCAGGGAACCTCCGTCTCGATGGCTCTCCCCGTTCCCATCGAGCGCCTGACCTCCGTCGAGCTCGGGGAAGAGCACGACGATTGTGGTGCAACCGGAGCCGGCCACCAGGCAGAGCGAAATCACGAGCAAGAGCACCACGCGCCGCAACAAACTACCCCGTCGACTCCTTGGCCACACGCCTCGTTCCGAGGAGCGCTCCGACGCTCACCTAATGATGTCCTGAGGACCGCACGTACTTGTCTTGCGGCATCTCATCGCCGAAGTACAGAAGCCCGTCAACGGGGCAGCCTCGACGCCATCACCTAGCGGTCCGCTCTGCGATGAGCGATTCGATCCAGCGGCGCACACGCGCCGGATACCCGGGCCCATAGCCGCGGTTGATATGGCGGATTGTCCCCCCCCCCCGTCGACGACGAACGTCGTTGGAAATCGGTGCATCCCCCAGGCGAGCGCAGCCGCTCCGGTTCGATTGAACAGCACCCTGGCGTGGGGGCGCAGCGGATGGCTCGCGAAAAACCGGTCGACGACCCCTGGGTTCTCGCGGACCGCGACCACGAGCAGCCGCACGTGCGCGGGTTCGTTGCGCGCGATTGCGTCGAGGGCCTCGAGCGCCTGATGGCAAGGGCCGCACCACGTCGCGAAGAAGTCGACGACGAGCACGGAGCCCGCGCGCGGCGTGGGCACCACGTGCGCGCCGGCGTGGTCGGTGAGCACGGCGTGCGGCATCTTCGACCCGATCCGCGGATCCGCACGCGCGCTCGTGGCCCACAACGCGACGAAGACGACTGCGACGACCGGAGCGAAGCGCATGCCGCAGGCTCGCGCACGGAAAGCGTCCGCGCAAGCGAGCGCGGCGAGCTCAACGCTGGATTGTGGTCGGGGCGGCCGTGGAGGAGGAGGGACAGCGCCAGACACGGTGGACCCGGCCGCGAGGCGGCGTGAGCAGCTCCTCAACCGGCTGCTCTAACGTTAGAGGCTTTGTGCGAGGCTCTCCTCGGGGGCCTTTCGTACGACCCGCTCCAAGATACGCTTCCAGTGCGCTCTCGACTTCAGGTCCCCCAACAGAGCGTGGTGACCCCACAGAACGCGCGTGATGGCCACGTACTCCTTCGGCAGGCGCGCGCCGCGGAGGAGCCGAAAGAGCTTCCTCGAGCTCTGCATCTGGGTCAGCACCGCGGCCCTGGTGAACTCGTAGACCTCGTCATCGACCCACGCTGCGTCGACCCCACGCATCGCCTCGAACAGCTGCTTCCAGAGCTCGGGATCCTCGATCTGCAAGCCCATCCTCTTCGTGGCGCCCACGGAATCCTCGAGGTTTCCATCCATGAGGGCGATGGTGTGATCGCGCCACGCATCGATGAACGCCGGCGAGAATTCCTTGGCGAAACCGAAGTCGATGAAACAGACCTTGTCGCCCACGAAGATGTAGTTCCCCGGATGGGGATCGGCGTTGTAGATGCGATGTTTGAAGATCGCCTCGGTCGCGACGCGCCATATCACCGCGCCTGCCTTGTTCTTCACGGCCTCGGGCGCCGTCGCGGCAAACTCGTAGTATCGGAGGCCTTCGACGTACTCGGTGGTCAAGACTTCGCTCTTCGTGAGCTCCGGGTACACCTTGGGAACGAGCACATCCGGGTCGCCGGCGAACATGCGCCCGTACCTCTGCTGCACGGCCGCCTCCGCCTCCAAATCACACTCTCCGAGGAGAAACACCCGCAACTCCTCGAGGAGCTCGCTCAGATTCCGAACGCCGAGGACCGACCGGAGAAGCGGCTTCGCCCTCCTGAGAAGGCGGATGTCGTTCTCGATCGCGCTTTGGGCATCCAATAATAGTCTTTGTAAGAAATCGCGAGGATGGAGTCGACGAACTTGAGGCGACCGTGGTCCATGAGGAACACCTTGCCTCCGGGCTTCAAGAGCCTCTTGATTTCCCTGAACGTCGCCCTCAGAAGATCCTTGTCGGGAAGATGGTGCAGGGTCAGGGTTGAAATGATCGCGTCGAAGCCTTGGTCTGGAAACTCCAGGCGAGTAATGTCTCCGAGCTTGACATTCACATTTTGCAGATTCTTCGCGCGGATGTTCTTCCTCGCTACCTCCAACATTTTTGGCGACAGATCGACGCCTGTGAACTCCGAAGACGGGTTGAGCTCTGCCACCAAAGCGAGCTGGTTTCCCGGCCCGCAGCCGAGGTCGAGCACGCGGTCGCAGCCCTGGATCACCTGGCTCGTGAGGCCCGCATTCAGGATGTAGAAGGCGCGGAGGAGCTCTGCTGTGTGCCCGCGTCGGCGAACGCAAGGACCTCTTCCTCTTCGGACATCACCAGCGAGACTTCCGGCTCTCGCCTCAAGCGACGGGTGCCGATCGCCTCCCGGAGCAGGATCTTCAGGATCCTGAGGCGAAAACCGATCCGCTTGATCACGTCGAACATTCGGATCCTGCTTTCCGCCTCTCGTCCATCCACGGTGGGCGGATGACCGGCGCCGGGAAGCTAGGAGCGGCAAGCGCCCGACGAAGATAGCATGGTGCTCGCGAGCGCCGCATGCGTCGGCGCCCTCGCCCGCTCCCGCGGAACGGCCCCTGCCTCGGGACTACCCGAGCCGCCGTCCCGAGGGCCGGTTCGCCGAGGCCGCTCGCCGCCTGCTCGGGGCCTTTTCGGCGCGACCCCCCGAGGCCAGAGTTTCGTTTAGCCGTCTGCCGAGCCGGTGCGACCCACTGTTTGGAGGTCGCCATGGCGCTTTCGACGGGGCACGGAACGGACGCTCAGAGTCGCAAGGGGTCGCAGGCACGGTTGCGGGCCGCGACGACCGGCGAGCCGCTCGACGGCCCGGACCTGCCGCGCGCCGTCGCCGCGTGGCGCGTTCTGCTGGGTGAGCGCGGTGTCGCAGTGGGGGCCGAGGCGAAGGATCGCTACGGCCGCGACACGGACGCCGCGCTGCGCTCGGCGCCCATCGCCCTCTGTCCGCGCTCGACCGAGCAGGTGGTGTGCCTCGTCGACATCGCGCGGCAGCACCGCGTCCCGCTGCACCCGGTGAGCACGGGCAGGAACTGGGGCTACGGAACGGCCACCCCCTCGGCCGACGAGGGCGTGCTCGTCGACCTGTCCGGCATGAACCGCATCGTCGCCTTCGACGCCGAGCTCGGCACGGTCACGGTCGAGCCGGGCGTCACGCAGGGCGACCTGCGGCGCTTCCTCGACGAGCAGGGCCTGCCCTTCATGGTGCCCACGACCGGTGCCGGTCCCTCCTGTAGCCTGCTCGGCAACGCGCTCGAGCGCGGCTACGGCGTCACGCCGCACGCCGATCACTTCGGCGCGGTCATGTCCCTCGAGGCGGTGCTGCCCGAGGGCCGCGTGTACCGCTCGGCCCTCGCGGAGCTCGGCGGCGAGGAGATCGACCAGCTCTTCAAGTGGGGCCTCGGTCCCTACGTCGACGGCCTCTTCGCTCAGGGCGGCCTCGGCATCGTCACGCGCGCCACGATCGTCCTCGCGCGCGTGCCCGAAGAGGTGGCGGCCTTCTACTTCTGGGTCGAGGACGACGCGCGGCTCGAGGCGGCGGTCGAGCGCGTGCGCAACGTGCTTCGCTCGGTCGGCAACATCACGGGATCGATCAACCTGATGAACCGCCGACGCATCCTCTCGATGACGATCCCGCACCCCGGCGATCCGAACGCGCGCGGCGAGGTCCTCGACGACGAAACGGTGGCGCGCTTCGCCAAGCAGCATCGCGTCGCGGCCTGGACCGGCATGGGCACGATCTACGGACCGCGCCACGTGGTGCGCGCCGTGCGGCGCATGATCCGCAAGGAGATCCGTCCGCTGACGCGACGCCTCCTGTTTCTGCGGCCGTCCACGGTCCGCTTCCTCGAGAAGCTGCTCCGCGTGTTGCCGCGCCGCGCCCGCCAGCGCCTCGGTGCGCTGGTCGCGACGCTCGAGTCGAGCTTCGAGGTGCTGACCGGGCGGCCGAACGAGGTCGCGCTGCCGCTCTGCTACTGGCGCGCGGGCACGCGGGCCCCCGAGGGCAGGCCGCTCGATCCGGCGCGCGACGGGTGCGGCCTGCTCTGGTACGCGCCACTCGTGCCCATGCGCCCCGAGGCCGTGCGCCGGTACACGGCGATGGTCGATCGGATCTGCGTGGCTCACGGCATCGAGCCGTTGATCACGCTGACGAGCGTCTCCGATCGCTGCTTCGACAGCACGGTGCCGCTTCTGTTCGATCGCGACGACCCCGCCGCGGTCGCCCGGGCCCACGCGTGCTACGACGCGCTGCTCGCGGAGGGATGCAAGAGCGGCTTTCTCCCCTACCGCGTGGGCCCGCGCTTCCGTGATCGCCTCGTGCGTCCGGAGCTGCCTTTCTGGCAGCTGGCGACGCGGATCAAGGAGGCCGTCGATCCGCAGCACCTCATCGCCCCCGGTCGCTACGCGCTCACGCGCGACGAGACCGAAGAAGTAGATCACCCCTCGTACGACGAAGGGCAGCCGGTGGCCGTAGCGTGAGGCGCGCCATGCACCCGTGGACCGCGTTTCGCCGCAGTCGCCGCGCCCAGAGCGCCCTCCAGCTGGTCGGCACCCTGGCCATCCTCGCGCTCGTTCCGGGCAACCTGTGGAAGCTCCTCGCGCTCCTCGTCCTGTGGGCGCTGTCCTTCCCGCGCCTCTCGTGGCGCGAGGCAGCGGTGTTCGTCGGGGGATGCCTCTTCTTCTGCGCGATGAATGTCGGCGCGCTGCGACACGGGGTCTTCGCCTTTCGCCACCCCGACGTTCTCGGCATGCCCGCCTACGAGCTCGTGATGTGGGGCTTCTACCTGCTCCACTTCGGCCGTGCGGTGCGGGGACCCGTGCCCGACGAGGGCTTCAAGATCGCGGCGGTCTTCGCGGTGCTGTTCGCTCTTCCCTTCGCGCTCGTGACGAACGGCGCCCTCTTGCTGCCCATCACACTGACCGTCCTCCTCGCCGCGCTCCTGGTGCTCTCGGACCCGTTCGACCTCGCCTACGTCGGCTACGGCGTCCTCGTCGGCGCCGCGATAGAGCACGTCGGCGTCGCCACCGGGCAGTGGAGCTACCCGGGCGGTGGCATACCGCTGTGGTTCGCGACGATGTGGGGTGGCGTGGGGCTGTTCTATCGGCGGCTCCTGATGCCCTGGACGGGCGCCGCCGCCTGCATCACGGTCCGACGAAACGCGCGATCCATGCATCGTAGCGGTTCCTCGTCGTGACCACGACCGCGTCGACGCACGGGTCGGCGGCGACCTCCTCGTGGATGTCTTGGTGGATCAGTCGAGACCACAGAAGGTGGCCCGTGGCGTCGAGGGCCAGTAGGGTCCCCCGCCCCACGGAAGCGACCGTCGTGCCTGCGACATCCAACGTGACGCCGGAGGGACACTCGAGCAGCGCGTAGACGCGCCCATCGGGCGCGGCGCTCATCGCATCGGTGTAGCAGAACTGGGATGGATCGGACGTCTGGAAGAACCGCACCCATCGAAGCGCATTGCTGCCATCGAAGGAGACGACGAAGCCCACCACGGGGGTGGTGGGGCTCACGGACGACCCCGTCTGCAACACCATTCCGTCGCCGAAGTCCCCGCCGGGTCCGACCGCATTGCCCGCGAGGTATCGGTTGCCTGCGTCATCGACGTGGACATCATTGAGCTCCCACTCGCCTCCGCTGGTCGCCGTCCATGTCGAGACGTTCGACGAGAGGCCTCGATCGTCCTCGCGCAGCCACAACGTCGGTCCGGAGGCTAACGGGATCGCGAGCTGGTGGCTTCCCGGCCCGGCGATGAAGACGGCGTGGCCGTAGAAGGCGGGCTCGGTCGGTCGCTCGTAGGGCGCGACGTCGGCGAACCAGCGGGGATGCGCGAGATCGGTCGCGGAAAAGACGCTCAGGAAGCTGCCGGTGAGGTTGCCGAGCAGCGGTGCGGCGTTCGCTCCGCCGACGATCGCGACCTCCTGCCCGGTTGCATCGTAGGCCACGCCGTAGCCGCCGGTGAGGCTTGGGTCCCAGGCCTGGAAGCGATTGACGTTTCCGGATGCCGTCACATGAAGGAGGGCCATGCGTTGGGTCGTCGTCGTCAGTGGGCTCGAGGTGCCGTTGAAGAGAACGCTACCGCTGAAGCTCGCGAGGAACCATGCACCGCCGGCCTCGTCCGGCGCCGGTCGGTCGAAGCGGAGCTGGGACACGGACGAGGAAGGGTCGGGGGGGGCCAGAACCTGGTTTGGCGAGGCGAGGATGGCCGCGCCGGTGGCATCGAGGGCGACAGGCATGGAGCTGACCGGACCGAGAGAAGGCGCGCCCGGAAGAGGCGCCGGAGATTCCGTGCCGCTGAACGAAAACGCCGAGCCCTCGCCCTCGAGGGAGAGAAAGATCCGACCCTGCCGGTCGATGGCCGGAGCGCGGGGGAAGACAGCGGGGAACGGGTTGTCGCTGGTCGCCGCCGTCGTCGGGGGCACGTCGACCACCCACTCGGTCCCTTTGGTGCGTCCTAGCGGGCAGGCCAGGTTCGCGCCCGCGTCCGCACCGGCGTCCGCGTCCGCGCCCGCACCGGCGTCCGCGCCCTGAACCACGCCCACCGTGCCGGTCGCGCTGCAACCGAGGGCGGCGGGCACGACCCCGAGGAGCAGCCGTGGGGTGAACAGCGTCAGCAGGAAACGCACATGGGAAGCCCGCCAGCGCACAGCCCGTACCCTATCACAGCCCCGCAACCGAGCCGCCGCCCTCTCGATCGGTTCCCGCGCGTTTCGTCGGTCCGTGAAGGCGGCGGAGCGGCGCCCCAATTGCGTTCGCGGCCGGCGCGATGGCACGGTAGCACCGTGCGCACCGCGCTCTCGGTCCTCGCGTTTGCTCTTTCGGCCGGCGTGCCCGCCGTACGAGCGGATGCACAGGCCGCTCCCATGCAACCCCTGGCACGCGCCATCACGGTCCAGGGTGACGACGGCTGCATCGATTGGGAGGCAGCGGCCCAGCGGGTCGCCGCCTGGCTAGGCCGGGGCACGGTGGACGCGCGCGTGCGTGTGCGCGTGCGCGCCAGCGCCGGAACGCTCCGCTTCGACATGCTCCGCAACGGGCGCGAGAGCGCAGAGCGCCAGTTTGCGCACGTACCGGCTGCGTGCCCCGACCGACAGGCCGCGCTCGGCCTCGCCGTTGCGCTCGCCATCGACTCGACCATCCTGGGGTCGCTCGGCGTCCCCGCGCCTCCTTCCGAGCCGAGAAGCGACGAGGCGAGCCTTGCGGTCGAGGTCGGCGGCCTCGGCCTGTGGCAAGTGGTCCCGAACATCACCGCAGGAGTCGAAGCCGGCGTGGAGGTGGCCTGGCGCCGGCTCGGGCTCGCGGTGAGCGGGATGGCCAGCGTGCCGACACGGGTGCAGGTCCCTCCCGGCAGCGCCCGGATCACCCTCGTCGGGGGTCGCATCGACGGCTGCATCTACGATCACTTCGATTGGGTTCGCGTGGCCGCCTGCCCGGGCATCGCAGCCGGGCTCGCGAACGCCGAAGGGGCAGGGTACGACCAATCCAAGACCGCTGACCTGCTCTGGGTGGCTGCCTCGCTCCGCCTCGCGGCGCGTATCCAGCTCGCGGGTCCCTTCGGCGTGGAGCCTTTCATCCAGGGGCTAGTGCCCATCGTGCGGCCGGTCGCGCAGGTGACGCAGGGGGTCGACGGGCCCGTCGTCGCCGAAAAGACCTTTCCGATCGCGGGCGCAGCCCTCGGTCTCGACCTCGTGCTCGATTTTCAGTGATGGACCGCCCCGGTGCCGGACATGAACAGGGTGTGACGACGGTGGACGCCGGCGAGCTGTTCCGCCGGCATGCGGGTTTTGTGGCACGCTTCGTTCCGTCGACTCGGTCTACCGGCCGAGGAAATCGACGACGTGGTTCAGGAAGTGTTCTTGACGGCACATCGGCGGGGTGGGTTCGAGCAGCGGGGGGAGCAAGCCCCCACGGGGCGGGCGGCACAGGCCACGACGTGGCTCGCTGCCATCGCCGTGCGCACCGCCTCGAATCATCGGCGCTCGGCTCGCCGCAAGCGAACCGTGCTGGATGCAGAACGGGTCGATGGGGCAGTGGCCACCGGCGGCAACCCTCTGGCCACCTCGGAGGCCCGAGAGTCGCTCCGACGCGTCGCCGAAGCCCTGGACGCCCTCGACCTCGACCACCGCGCCGTGTTCGTGCTCTACGAGCTCGAGGGCGTGAGCTGCGAGGGCATCTCCGAAGCGCTTTCCATACCGAAGGGCACCGTTTACTCGCGCTTGCACCACGCTCGTGAGCACTTCAAGCGGGCTCACGGCAAGCTCGTGCAAGAGGAAGCGAGCCGAAGCAGCAGGAGGGCCGGATGAGCGCCGACCCGCCGCGCTTGCTCGATGATCCGTCGCTGCCGGAAGAGCTGCATCAAGACCTCGCGGATGCGGCCGAGTGGACTCCCCGCTACGACGTCGCGGCCGGGCTCGCGCGATTCGAAGCCGCGATCGGGGCGAGCGGTGGCACGGGAGCCGGCAGCACGAGCCATGCCCCGAGCACGGGCCCGGCGACGGCCCACGTTGGGGCGGCGACGACGTCGGCGGCCGCGGGGATCAAGGGCCTCGTCGTGGCCGGGTTGATCACGGCCTCCGTCGGGGTGGGTGTATGGATGTGGGCGTCGCGCGCGCCCAAGGAGAGCGCCCCCGCGCGACCCGCCGTGACGGCGCCGGCTGCACCCGCAGAACGCGCTCCGGCGACGAAGCCCGCCAGCGCTCCGCCGATCACGGCCCGACCCGCTGAAGTCGCTCCGCCAACCTTCGCCCCGCCGACCCGCGAGCACCGACACCACGCTCGCCATTCGGGGCACCCATCCCCGCCGACCGCGAATCGCAGGACGGAGACCTCACCGGCGCACGAACAGGCGGCACCCCCGCACGAGCAAGCCGCGCCGGAGCCGACGCAGGCAGCGCCCACCACGAAGCAGGACATCGTCCGAGCGGAGATCGCCCTGCTCGCCGAAACCCGTCGCGCGCTCGCCGCAGACCCCGCCCGTGCCCTTGCCCTCGCCGAGCAAGGGCAGCGGCAGTTTCCGAACGGCCTCTTTCAGGAAGAGCGGCAGGCGATCGCGATCTTCGCGCTCGTCCGTTTGAACCGACAGGACCAGGCGCGCACGCGCGCCAGCCGCTTCCTCGCGCGCCACCCGACGGGGCCCTTCAGCGAACGGGTTCGCATGCAGACCGGCCTCGCCCGCTGAGGCGCGACCGACCGATTCTCGGCCCCTGGCGAGATGCGCGAGCCGCACGCTCGTCCGCGCGACCCGCCGCCCGATGGGTGGTGCGCCGCACGCTCGTCCGCGCGACCCGTCACACATGAGTGAGCCGTTTCACTCGGCCCATGCGACCTCCGCGAAAGAAAAGTGGTTCGGCCGTGAAGGTCGCACCGGCCAGCGGACATGGACCGAAGAGTGCCGGGGAGGCGACCGGCACGAGGAAGGAACGAGTCATGCGGGCACCCCGGGCTGTCGAGGATCACCTGATTCGACGCAAGGCAGGCTTCCACAAGATCGACCCCGCTCGATTCACCGTGCGGATCGCACGAACGACCGAGGACTACGAGCAAGCGTTCCGCCTCCTCCACATCGCCTACGCCTGGCAAGGCATCGAGTCCCTCGACGCGCCGGTCATGCGCATCACGGACCAACACCTCCTGCCGGAGTCGACCGTATTGGTCTGCTACGAGGGAGACCAGCTCGTCGGGACGATGACGGTGACCACGGACTCGCCGGCCGGGCTGCCACTCGACAACGACTACGGCGCTCGGCTTTGCGGCTTCCGGAAGCGTGGGGAGAGGATCGCGGAGCTCGGCTCGTTCGGGATCGTCGGCCGGTGTCATCACAGCGGCGTGTGTCAGCTCCTGAGCCTCGCCGCTGCACGTTTCTCCTTCGGTTGGCTCGGGGTCGATCGCCTCGTGATCGGGATTCACCCGAAGGCCGCGCCCTTCTACCGCGCCCTCTGGGGCTTCGGTGTCTTCGGCGAGCCACGGGATCACGCCGAGTCTCACGGCACCCGTGATCGGAATGGAGCTCGAACGAGAACGGAACGAGCGCCACTGCCGCAAGCACTACCGAGCTCCGCTACCGACGGGCTACAGCGTCGCCGAGCACATCTTCGGTCAGCGTCCGAATCCCCGGGCTCGAGCTACCGGGCGAACGTTCCCCGGAGGCCGTCACCCGCTGGAAGATGCCTCGCGCCGTCTTCCAGCGGCTCTTCCTCCAAGGAACGGATCGCGTTCAAACGCTGCGCCCACCGGCGCGCGAGCACCTCGAACGAGTCCGCTCGGACGAGACCCTGGCGCGCGTGCCGCTCACGTGTGTCGCGTGACCGGGCGGGCGAGTCCGGGACCCCGGGGGAACAGGGAAGGGAGTGATGAGATCATGCACACGCCGTTCGACCATGACGAAGCCTTCTCCCGCAACCTGGGCTGGCTCGGCGCGTGGGAGCAGCAACTCCTTCGCGACAAGACCGTCGCCATCGCAGGCATGGGCGGCGTCGGCGGCGCGCACTTGCTGACACTCGCGCGACTGGGCATCGGCGGCTTTCACATCGCGGACTTCGATCGCTTCGAGCTCGCGAACTTCAACCGTCAGGTCGGCTCGGCCATGAGCACCGTCGGGCGCCCGAAGGTCGAGGTGATGGAGTCCATGGCCCGCGACATCGACCCTGACCTTCGCATTCGCACCTTTGCCGAAGGCATCGACGCGACGAACGTTGACGCGTTCCTCCGCGGCGTGGACCTCTACGTAGACGGCCTCGATACCTTCGCGCTCGACGCGCGCGAGCTCGTCTTCGAGCGCTGTGCCGCGCTCGGGATCCCGGCGGCCACGGCGGCGCCCATCGGGATGAGCGTGGCGTACCTCGTGTTCATGCCGGGACAGATGACCTTCGAGCAGTACTTCGGCTGGCGCGGCCGGAGCCGCGAGGAGAAGCTCGCGCGGCTCCTGACGGGGCTCGCGCCAGGGGCCCTGCACATGCCAGCGCTCGCCGAGCCGCAGTGGCTCGACCTCGTGGCGGGTCGCGCGCCGTCGACTCCCATGGCCTGCCAGCTCTGCGCGGGTGTCGTCGGTACGGAGGCCGTCAAGATCCTGCTCGGGCGCGGCAAGGTCCGGGCGGCGCCCTGCTACCAACAGTTCGATGCATTCACGGGCCGGTGGCGACGCGGCCGCCTGCACGCAGGGCACAGGAACCCTCTGCAGACCGTCAAGCGCAAGCTCTTTTCGATGCTGCACGATCTCGGCGCCGCACGAACGGCGCCACCCGCCACAATCGCCGAAGACGACATCGAGAGGATCCTCGATCTGGCGCGCTGGGCACCGAGCGGCGACAACCACCAACCGTGGAGGTTCGAGCGCACGGGCCCCGAGACCGTGCGCGTCCACCTGCAGATCCCCGAGGGCGACGTCTACGACCTGGACGGCAACTTCACGCGGCTCGCGGGCGGCTTCCTGCTCGAGACGATGCGCGTGGCTGCGACTCGCTTCGGCCGAACGCTGCGCTGGGAGCTTTCCGGCGACGCAGACGACGACCCCAGCGTCTTGCGCATCGACGTATCGATGCCGCGAGACGCCGCAGTCGAGGAGGACCCGCGGTGCGCCTTTCTCCGTGCCCGCTCGGTGAACCGCAACGCCTACCACACGACACCGCTCCGGCCCGAAGAGCGCCGGGCGCTCGAGGACGCGCTCGGGCCGGAGCTCACCGTCCGCTGGCTCGAGTCGCGTCGCGAGCGCTGGAGGCTCACGCAGCTCAACATGCAGGCGACCGACATCCGCCTCAGGATCCCCGAAGCGCACGCGGCGCATCAGCGCATCGTCGACTTCAAACGCGACCAGAGCGACGACGGCATCCCCGCCCACTCGCTCGGCCTCGACATCGTCACGCTCGCCTCGATGCGGTGGGCGCTTTCGAGCTTCACGCGCGTCCAATGGATGAATCGCGTCGCCGGCACGGGCTTGCCCCGCCTACAGATGGATCTCTTCCCGGGCATGGCCTGTGGGGCCCAGTTCCTCGTGGCGTTTCGGAGCCCGCCTTCGCGCGCTGAGCGCGTCCCCGCCCTGCTCCGCGCCGGCATGGGGCTGCAGCGCATGTGGCTCGAGGCGACGCGGCTCGGCCTCGCCATGCAGCCGGGCATGGCGCCCCTCGCGTTCGGCCGGTACGGCCTCGACGGGGTTCTGTTCACCGACTCGCGCGCCATCCGCGAACAGGCTCGGGCGCTCGGTGAGTCCCTCGAGGCGCTGTGGCCGGAGCGGGGAGTCGAAGCGCTCGTCTTCGCGGGACGGCTCGGCACCCCGCGATCGCACACCACGATGGCGCGCTCGGTTCGCAAGCCGCTCCGGGAGCTCATCGTGTCGAGGAGTGCGCCGAAACGCGACACGAAGCTCGCGGCAACCCGCACAGCCAGCGCCGCATGATCTCGGCGCGCGGCCAAGGAGGGTACGAACCCGTGGATCCAGAAGACGGCGACGTCGAAGGGGCTTGGCGCCGCCCCGCCGGGCCCATGGCCACCCGTGCACCAAAGGGAACCGGCTTCTCGGCCGGTCCGACCCGTCTCCACCTGATTCGCGGGCCCATGGCCCGTTGCCGTGATGGTCGGAGACTCGGCGGAGGTGTCGAGGAGGACCGCCCCCGCGCACGAGCCGGCCTCCGAGGTCGGCTCGTGCCCACGGACCGAGCGGCGGATCAAAAGAAATCGATTTCGAGACGCGGACTTGGAACGTCGTGGTGGACGATTTGCGACGACGCCTTAGCCGACCTTGGACCTCATGCGACCGACAGATCGTGCCGGCGAATCACCTTCCGGCGGGAGGCGCGCATGTGGTGGTTGAAGGTCTGTCCCGCCTGGGTCATCCGGTCGAAGGCACGGCTCGAAGACACGCCCCTCGACCGCTACCGAATCCGCGTCGCCAGGACGAGTGACGAGCTCGACCAGGCCTTTACCCTGCTCCACGAGGCGTACGCGTCG
Organism: uncultured delta proteobacterium; assembly: GCA_963830115.1. GTDB lineage: Bacteria > Myxococcota_A > Polyangia > Polyangiales > CAWHLB01 > CAWHLB01. Next base: position 139,602 of record CAWHLB010000015.1, on the reverse strand, counting down.
CGCGGGCTCGAGCCGCTTTGCGCCCCGCGCATGCGCATCACCGAGCAGCACGTGCTCGAAGAAGCCACGGTCCTCGTGGCCTACGAGGGCGACGAGGTCGTGGCGACCCTCACCGTCACGCTGGACTCCCCCGCCGGGTTGCCACTCGACAAGGACTACCCGGACGCCCTCGCAGCGCTGCGCCGTGATGGTGCGTGTCTCGTCGAGTTCAACTCGCTCGCCGTCGAGCCCCGTTGCCGCCGCACGGGCGTGACCACGCTGCTCTACCTGACGGCCCACTTCATCGCCCGGAACGTGCTCGATGCGAGCCACGTCGTCGTCGGTGTGAATCCGAACGCGGCCCCCTTGTACCGGGCCGTGTTCGGATTCCAGCGGTTCGGCCGCGAGCAGGCCCACGCGGAGCTCTCGGCGCCCGTGGTGGGGCTCGTGCAGGACGCGCGCGCGGCGGTGACGTTCTTCCGCCGGCACTACCGCCGCCCCATGTCCACGGGTCGCCCGGTGCACGAGCACTTCATCGACAGTCTTCCGTCTTGCATCGAGATTGGCTCCGTGCCGTCCGAGCGCAATCCACGGCCTTCGAAGTTGCCGCGGCAGGTGTTTCAGGACCTCTTCCTGCGTCGCTCGAACCGGGTCGAGACCCTGCGTCCCACGACTCGCGGCTACTTGCGCACCCAGCGCAGCGACGAAACCCTCCTCCTCCGGTCGGCGTGATGCCCGCCGTGCGGACACCATGGCTGCCTCGTTCTGCCGCGGACCAGAGCATGGGGAGCTCTCGGGATCGGAGCTCGGCCATCTCTCGGGCTCACGCGACCGAGAAGACGGCGAGCCGTTGCCTTGGCTCCGGCCGGCTCTGTCATGTTCCTCTCGTGCGCCTCCGGGCTCCTCTCCGACCCGACGTGGCCGCTCTGGGCTGAGGGAGCGTGGCACGACCTTCCACAGCAACGCGTCCGGGGAGCCGTCGGAAGAAGACGGCTCCCGTGGTTCTTTCCGTCGTGCTTGCGATCGCGGGCGTCGGTGGTGTCACGCTCGTCGTCTTTCAGGGGCGATCTGGCGCCGAGACACCTGCCGCGCAGACGCCTCGGCCGGTGCAGATCGCGAAGGTGACGCACGACGACGGGGTTCGCGAATTCCGGGCGTCGGGGATCACGCGTGCGATCAATCGAGCGGAGCTGTCGTTCACCCTCGGGGGGCGGCTCATGGCTCGTCCCGTAGACATCGGTGACGAGGTTCACGCGGGGGACGTTCTCGCCCAGATCGACCAAGCGCCCCTGAAGACCGCGGTACAGGCCGCGGCTGCGCAAGCCCGGGAGGCGACGGCTCACCTGAGTGAAGCGTATCGCGCTCGGCATCGGTCTCGCGTGCTTGCGCGAGATGACGCTGTCTCCCAGGCCCAGGTGGATCAGGTGACGGCGCAGCTGCGCGCCCTGCGCGCCGGGGGGGCGGCGGCCCGGTCTCAGCGGGAAGAGGCTGTCCGAATGCTCGACGAGGCGACCCTACGGGCACCATTCGACGGCATCGTGAGCCAGGTTCTGCTCGAGCCCGGTGAGTTCGCCGTACCGGGCCGCCCCGTGGTGGTCCTGAGCGGCGTCGCTGGCGACGAAGTCGAGGTCGAGGTCCCCGAATCGCAGATCGCACGGATCAATGCTGGGAGCGCGGTCGAGGTGAACATGCCGCTCGCCGGCTTGAAGAACATCCACGGGACCGTACGGCTCGTCGGTCACAGCGCGGGACAAGTCGGACGGCAGTTCCCGGTGGTCGTACGTATCGATCCCACCGCGCCCGTCGTGCCGGGAATGGCCGCAGAGGTCGTCTTTCATACGCACGTCGCGCCCGGCATGTCTCTGCCTGCCATCGCGATTCTCAATCCGAACGGTGACAGTCCTTCGGTCTTCGTCGTCAAGGCGGGGCGCGCCAAGCGCGTGCCCGTTCACGTGCGCGAGCTGGTCGACAATCGCGCAATTGTTACGGCTGGCGTCCAGGAAGGTGAGCCCGTGGTGGTCGGTGGCCAGGCCGCGTTGGTCGACGGAGAGGCCGTGTCCATCGTCCACGGCGAAAGCCCCAGCGATACCTCGAGCCCTCCGGACCCGACGAACGGAAGCTCCGCAGGAGTCTCCATGAGCAGCGGCGTCGGCAAGCACCCGCACTCGCGGATCGTGCTCGTCATCGTTCCCATCTTTGCCTTGATGGGGGTGGCAGCGTGGCTGTTCATGCCGCGCCAGGAGGACCCGACCTTCCCATCGCGTTACGGCGACGTGACGGTGCTCTTTCCGGGCGCAGAGGCAGAGACGATCGAGCGTCTCGTCGTCAAGCCCATGGAAGAGCAGCTCGAGCAGGTGGACGCTCTGCGATACGTGGACGCGACCTCGCGCCAGGGGGTGGCGCTCTTCACCTTGGAGCTACGACCGGACATCTACGACACGCACTCCGCGTGGGACGACGTGCGGAATGCGATCGCTAGGGCACGCCGCAAGCTGCCCAAGGACGCGGGCGCGCCGCTGCTGAACGACTCGTTCGTCGACCAAGAGTCGATGGTGTACGCGGTGACCGGTTCGACCGATCCCCTTGTTCTCCGCTCCGCGGCTCGCAAGCTGCGCCGTGCCCTGCTGCACATCGATGGCGTCTCGCGCGTAACGATGATCGCCGATCCCGGCGAACAGGTCACGATCGAGTACGACCAGGTCGCCGCCCAGCGCCTCGGCATCAATCAGCGCGTCCTCGCCGCGGAGCTTCAGGGACGCAACAGTGCCATCCCAGGCGGTTCTGTCTTGGTCGGGCAGATGCGTGCCGACCTCAGCCCCGAAACCGACTTCGGATCGATTGCCGACATAGAGCACACGCCCATCATGTTGCCGTCGGGCGGGTCCGTCGAGCTTCGCGAGGTCGCCCACGTTCGCCACGGGCCGGCCGATCCGATCGAGGCTCGCATGCGCCAGAACGGCGAGCCGGCCGTCGCCATCGGTGTCGTGGCGCAGAACGGTATCAACCTCATCCGTCTCGGGGAGCGTGTTCGGAAGACCGTCGAGCGGATGCAGAACGAACTCCAACCGTTGCAGATTCAGGAGGTTTCCTTCCAGCCGCACTACGTGGCGCAGCGCCTCAGCGGGCTCGGTCGTTCCCTCCTGGCCAGTATCGCGATCGTCGCCGTGATGCTCCTCCTGACGATGGGACTTCGATCTTCCCTCATCGTGTCGGCCATGGTCCCCATCGTCGCGCTCGGCACGCTCGCGATCTATTGGATGGGGGGTGGCGTTCTCCACCAGTTGTCGATCGCAGCGTTCGTCATCGCGCTCGGCATGCTCGTCGACAACGCGATCGTCGTGGTGGAGGACATCCAGGCGAAGCTGGACGAGGGAATGTTGGCTCTCGACGCGGCGCGGGCGTCGGTCCGTGAGCTCGGGATTCCGCTGGCCGGTGCCACCGCGACGACGGTGGCCGCCTATCTTCCGATGCTGCTCGCGAAGGGGACGACGGCGGACTTCATTCGCGCCTTGCCGGTCGTCATCATCATCGCGTTGACGCTGAGTTTGCTCGGAGCCCTGTTCGTCACGCCCTTGATGTCCGCCTGGCTGCTCGAGCGGCGTGCCATCCGCGAAGGCTGGATCGAACGCGTGGCCAGTCGCATTGGCGGCGTGGGGGTTCGCCGCCACCGCCTCGTCCTTCTCGTCGCGGGCTCGCTGATGATCTGCTCGTTGTTGGGTATTGGGCTCATTGGGCAGCGGTTCTTTCCCTCCGCCGATCGCAACCAGGTCGTGGTCGAGCTGCACTTGCGGGAGGGGACGCACATCGAAAACACGGACGCGGCGGCCCACGTCATCGAACGCGCGTTGGCTCGCCGTCATGACGTCGTCAATGTCACGACGTTCGTCGGCCGCGGGCCTCCACGGTTCTATTACAACGTGTCCTCACCTACGCACGTTCCCAACCTGGCTGCGATCCTGTTGACCACGCGATCCGCTTCCGATGTGGCCGCGGTGGCCGCGGCGGCCCGTCATATTGTCGCCACCAAGCTCCCGGAGGCGGAGGCGACGGTGCAGTCGATGGAGCAGGGCCCCTACGTGCGTGCCCCCATCGTGGTTCGCGTCTACGACAACGAGAGGAAGAAGCTCGCGGCGGCGTCCGAAACGGTGCTACGGGAGCTCGAGCGCATCAAGGGCACGACCGACGTTCGCAGCGATCTCGACCTCGGTGCGCCGACGCTCCGTGTTCATGTCGTCGACGCTGCAGCCGCGCGCCAAGGCGTGACACGATCGGATGTGGCCTTGGCGATGCTCACCCAGAGCCGCGGCTTGACTGTGGGCGAGTACCGCGGCGGGAACCAGGCCGTTCCAATCGTTCTTCGTTCGAGCCAGGGTGAGCGCACACGCGTCGAGGACTTGCCGGGAATGGGTGTGTCCACGCGCAAGGGCGGGCTCGTACCGCTGGGACAGGTCGCGACCGCTCACGTCGAGTGGCGTCCGGCCCACATCGAGCGTCGCAACGGTCACCGCCTCGCAAACGTCATGTCCGGGTTGCTTCCGGGACACTCCTACGGCCCGGTGCTCGAGGCGCTCGAGGCGCGCCTCGCCCACGATCACCTACCGAAGGGCGTCCGCCTCGAATACGCGGGCGCCGTGCAGGGTGCCGGCGAGGCGAACGCATCGCTTCTGAAGGTTTTTCCGATCGGCCTGGCCCTGATCGTCCTTTGTCTCGTCTTCGAGTTCCGCTCCTTCCGTCGCACGGCGATCGTGATGGCGACGGTTCCTCTCTGCATGGTCGGTATCATTCCGGGCCTCATCATTTCGAGGCAACCCTTTGGTTTCATGTCACTGCTCGGAGCGCTGTCGCTCGCGGGAATCGTGGTAAACAACGCCATCGTCTTGCTCGACTTCGTCGAGCGCGATCGCGCGAGCGGGATGCGCACGGAACAGGCTCTCATCGCGGCAGTGCGCACGAGGACGCGTCCAATCGTGCTGACGACGGGAACGACGGTCGCGGGCCTCTTGCCGCTGGCGTTCAGTTCGTCGACGCTGTGGCCGCCGTTGGCGTGGGCGATGATTTCGGGGCTCCTAGCCTCCACCTTCCTCACGCTCTTCGTCGTCCCGGCGCTTTACAAGGTGATGATCCGCGAGGACGTGCAGCTCGCGAGCCCGCTTCCGGAGCAGGTGGACGACGAGCTCGATGACGGGCCTACGCTCGTGGGCAGCCCCATCCAGGTCTCCGGCGGGGCGTTGCCTTTGACGGCGCCCACCTCGGGGGGCTCTGAGTGACTGACACCACGAGCGGCCGGTTCCCCGCGACGCGGTGCGCCTCGGCGCTCGCGTCGATCGCCGCGTGTTGCCTTCTCGCAGCGTTTCCCTCGGCGAGCCAGGCGGAGCGACATCGACACCACCACCGGCAGCACCCATCGGACGCTGCTGTCGCCGAGCACGCCGGCTTTCGTCTGGAGTCGCTCTATACGCGGGGGGGGTTGACGGCTGATCACGCCGCAGCGATCGCGCTCGGGCACGCACCGGCCGTTCGCCAGGCGCGTGCGGATGCGGACGCGGCTCGGGCGGCGGCAGCGGCGGCCTGGCTCGAGATGCTGCCGCAGATCATGGTGCGCGGTCGCTACACGCGGGTCCACGCCACGAACGCGGGCCTCTCCGCCGGCCTTTCCTCGGGTGGTCAGCAGGAGCTCCAGATGAACCTCGCGGCGGTGCAGGATCCCGCCGTCCGAAGCGTCCTCGGGGCCCTCACGACCTATACGTTTCCGATCGTTCAGGACCAATTTGATGTGACCGCGCAGGTCACGGTTCCGGTTACCGATCTCCTGATGACCCTGCTTCCTGCGGCGCTCGCAGCCCAGCATGGAGCACACGCCGAAGACTACGTCCTCGAAGCGGCCAAGGAGGCGCTCGAATTGCGAGCGCGCGAAGCCTTCTTCGGCTACGTGCGGGCCAGGGGCGCCCTGGCGCTCGCCCAGGCGTCCTTGCACGACGCTCAGGAAAACCAGCGACAAGTCGAAGCGATGGAGCGCGTCGGCGCGGCGTCGGGCGTCGACCTAGACGGGATGGAGGCCAAGACCGCCGTGGCCCAGGTGATGCTGGCGCGCGCGAAAGGTGGGGTCGCAGTCGCCGAGCGCACGCTTCGCACCGTTCTCCATCTCGACCCGTCGAAGGAGATCCGAATCGGCGAGGATTCTCACGCACGACCCGCCGGTGGAGCACCGTGACGAAGAACAGCTCGTGCGCCGCGCCATCGAGCATCGGCCGGAGCTCGAGGCGTTGCGGGAGGAGGCGTACGCGCGCGGTGACGCGGCCACGGCGCGCGCGGGCGAGCGCTGGCCTCGTGTGTTCGCCGTGGGCAACTACGAGTATGGTGACCCCAACTCCCGCATCATTCCGTCGGTGGACGCGTGGAAGTCGGCGTGGGACGTGAGCGTCGTAGCCGAGTGGTCACCGACCGACGCCCTCATCCATAACTCGAACTACGATCGGGCGAGCGCCCAGCTCGCCTCCGCGCGGGACGCGCTCGAGCAGTTCGAGGAACAGGTTCGAATCGAGGTCACGGCGGATTTCGAGCAAGAGGTCGCCGCACGCGCCGCGCTCACGGCCGCGCGGGTCGCCGTCGAGGCGGCCGAGGCGAGTTACCGGGGCCGCCTCGCCCAGTTGCGCGCCGGCGGCGCAGTGACGAGCAACTTGCTCGACGCGGACGCGGAGCTGACAGCGGCGCGCTTGAGCCTGCTCAATGCCGCCATTGACGTTCGCATTGCAGGCGCTCGCCTCCGCAAGGCGGTGGGTGGATAGACGGGGGGGGCGAAGGCCTGGTCGTTTCGCATGAGCGAGCATGAGTTGCCGGCCGCGATGCGAGCGCATAGGGTCTGCGGATTCATGCCGTGGCCCCACTACATTGCCTACTTCTTCGGTGGCGCCCTTTGCGCCAACTGCTTGCCACACTTGATGGCGGGGGTCGCGGGTAGGCAGATGCAGACCCCGTTTGCGTCGCCGCCGTTCAAGGGGCTCTCTTCCCCCATCGTGAACGTGGCATGGGGCCTCCTCAACGTGGCCATCGCCTACGTTCTTCTCGCGCACGTCGGTGACCTCGACATTCGGACCTGGGACGCTGCTGGAGTGACCTTTCTCGGCTTTGCTGCCATGGCGTTCCAGTGCGCCCGAAGCCTGGGGCGCATGAATGGTGCGAGCTCTGACGTTCGGACTTGAAACCCAGGCGCGGCCACCGGGGAGCTTCGGGACGCACCGGGATCGCCCGTGAGGTGGGGTCTGGGGCGCGCTGGACCCCGGGGCTCTGGGGACGAGAAGCCCCGGAGACGCCACCGCGCGGTGCAACGAGGGGGCCTTCCGCCGTCCCTGCCCGTGAGGAACCCATGGCACGTCGCGTGCCGCCGTCTACCCTCGCTCGAGGAAACTGGGAGGAACGAGCGATGGGAACGAAGACCGCGACCCACACGTCCAGAATTGGCCATGCGGTCATGGTGCTCCTCTCGCTGGCTCTCGCGGCGCTCGGCGTGGCCTGCAGCGGCGGGACCGTGGGCTCGAGCAGAGCCTGCCACCTCAGTGACGACTGCGCGGCGAGCCAGGTCTGCATCGACGGACGATGCAGGGCCATGCCGGCGTCGTCCGACGCCGGGGAGGGCATGGACGCCGGAAGCCCAACCGACCTGATCGCGCTCTCGCTCATGCCCGACAACCCTGTCATCCAGCTTCCAGACGATCCTTCCACGTTGAGCTTCACGGTCCTCGGTCGACAGCGCGACGGCTCGACACGCACCCTGACGAGCGGACTCCTGTTCACCATCGACAACGCCTCCATCGGCAGCATCAACTTGCTGACCGGCCTGTTCACGGCCTCGGGCAGTGGCGGCAGCGCGACGGTCCGCGTGCAGTTGGGCGGCGCGGGGCCATCGGCGTCGACCACGCTCACCGTGAACTGGCACGGGACGGTGCTCGGGTCTGGCGTGTCGCCCACCGATCCCGACGTCTTCGGCGGGGCGACGCCGAGCACGGATGCTTCGACGGCGCCCGCGATCGACTACCCGCTGGCCAGCGCGGTCATGCCTCGGAACGTGTATCCGCCCAAGGTCATGTGGACCCCGCACCATCCCTCGCCCACCGCGGACGATCTGTGGCACGTACGTCTCGCGCGTCCCCACGCGGTGCTCGACGGCTACTTCCGCGGAGCGGCGGGGTTCGACGACAGCTGGCAGCTCCCAACCGACAGCTGGCCCGCCATGGCGGGGAGCGATGTCGGCCAGCCCATCCAGGTAACGGTCGAGGTCTCTTCGGGGGGCGTCGTCTACCAGAGCGCCATGACCGACTTCCGTACCGTCGACGCGGTGCTGGGCGGGTCTGTGTACTACTGGTCGCCTCCCCAGGCGCGCCTCATGCGCCTGGATGTGCAGACCGCATCGCTCGTCGACTTCTTGCCCCACACGGGCGACACGTGCATTGGCTGCCACGCGGTTTCGCGCGACGGGCGACGCCTCATCGCTGTCCGTGAGCCGACCGAGACCGTGACGGCGTTCGACATCACGCGCGATCTGACGGCTGACCCCGCCCCCAACCTCTTCGCCGTGCACTACGACGTGCGGCGTTGTGAATCGTTCAATCCGGACTCGACACGCGTGGTCGCGGGTGACTGCGGAGCGAATCCCACCAGCCTGCCGTTCAACATCCTCGACATGAGCACGGGTGCCGAGGTGAGCTCGCTCGCCGGACAGGCGGGGGACGGATTCGATCCCGAGTGGTCGCCCGACGGATCGACCATCGCCTACACCAACCGCGGCAACGACCTCGCGCTCACCCCCGTGATGGCCGACGGTAGCTTCGGCTCGTCGGGCGTAGTTCACAGCGCTGCGTCCTCGCCCGAAGGCGCGGTCGATTGGCACCCCTCGTGGACGCCCGACTCGCACTGGATCGTCTATCAGCACGGCGACACGCGCAGGACCGATGCGGAGACCGGGGGGGCTTGTCCGGCACGCGGGGCGCGCTGTGGATGATCGCGCCCAGCGGTGGGTCACCGGTGCGGCTCGACAACGCGAACTTCGGACCGGCGGACGGCTCGGGAGCGACCGACGGCTCCTACCGACCCATCTTCTCGCCCTTCGACTCGGGCGGCTACTTCTGGCTCCTGTTCACCACCCTGCACGACTACGGCAACGTGCCGGCGGGCGTTCACGGGCAAAAGCAGGTGTGGGTCACCGCGATCACGCGCACTCCCGACGGGTCGTCCGATCCCTCCGAGGTTCCGTACTATCTCGCGGGTCAGGAGGTCGCCACGATCCTCTCGCCGCAGTGGGTGCCGCCCCCTTGCAACGAGAACGGCGCTACGTGCGGCGCGGACGGGGAATGCTGCAGCAGCTTCTGCGGACCCGATGAGACCTGCTCGCCGGCCCCGACATGTCGTGAGCGCGGCGAATCCTGCGGCGGCGCAGGCGATTGCTGTGACGGCCTCACGTGCACGAGCGCGAACATCTGCGACAACGCGGGGCCCTCCTGATCCGCGTGGGGGGCCGCACCAGGGGCGTCGTCGCTATGGCGTGTAGGTGATGACGATGAGGCCCTGTCGCCCGTTCCCACCCGCGCCCATGGTCGTGCCAGGGCTCAGATTTGCGCCACCGCCGCCACCGCCCGCGCCGTAGATGCCGCCCATCCCGCCCGCCTGGGAGATGGAGGCGTTGGCTTCGCCTCCGCCGCCGCCACCGCCCAACCCGTAGGACACACCCCACTCCGTGCCGCTCCCGCCAGCGCCGCCGGTCGTACCGCCGCCGGCGCCGCCACTCCCATTGTCTCCGGCGCCACCGGCGCCTCCCGTCACATCGACCGTGCAGTGGTAGTAGCTGCCGTAGTCGCCTGGGAGACCGGCGCCGTTCGGCCCGGCCGCTCCGCCTCCGCCGCCGCCCGACACACACTCGTCGTCCGGAGTTCCACCCTCCGTGCCATCGCCGCCCGAGTACCGCACCGCGCCGACGCCGCTCGTCGCCGCTCCGCCGGTGCCCGTGCCAAGGTGGATGGGACCTCCCGCGCCGCCCGCGGCGCCGACGATCACGGCGGAGCCCCCGAGCGAGCCGCAGTTGGACGCCGAGTTGCAGAACCAGGTCGCGCCACCCGCTGCGCCGAGTGTGCCGTCGCCTCCAGGGGCCATGCCACCGGGGCCGCCGCCGCCACCGCCGCCGATCGCGTAGGCCACGGTGGAGCTCGGCGTCAGTGTCGCGTTGGTGATCTTGGAGTACGCGCCACCGCCACCGCCGCCGCCGCCGTACCCGGAGGAGTAGCTGCCGCCGCCGCCGCCACCGCCCCCGCCGATCACTTCGATCGTGTTGTTTGCGTTGTTCCAGTTCGACGGAACCGTCCAGCTCGCGCCGGAGGTCAGGTAAATCGTCATGGGGCCGCTTGGCACGCACGCGCCAGAGCCATTGCACGTGCCACCCGAGCAAAGCGTCCCGGAGGGCGCGTACATGTTGGGGGGACAGCTCGTGCTGACGCCGTCGCAGTTCTCGGTGGCGTCGCAGGAATCGACCGCCATCCGGCAAAGGTTGCTGCTGTTCTTGACCTGGTCGCTGGGGCAGGAGGCCGAGGACCCGGTGCACCTCTCGGGGACGTCGCAGATGCCGGCCGAGGCGCGGCACACGGTGCTCGGCGAGGCGAAGCTGTCGGTGGGGCAGGAGGCCGAAGACCCGGTGCACGTCTCGGCGACGTCGCAGCTCCCTGCGGACGTGCGGCACACGGTCGAGCTCGGTTGGAACGAGTCGCTCGGGCAGGCCGTGCTCGACCCCGTGCAATGCTCGGCGACGTCGCAGACGCCTGCCGAGGCGCGGCAGACCGTGCTCGCCGGCGCCGGCCCGGCCGGGTGACACACCGGACTTCCGGTGCTGCAGTCCATGGTGCCGAGCTCGCACGGGTTGCCCGTGCCGCAGGGCGCTCCGGCGGTGCACCCGGTGACGCACCCGCCGAGCCCGTCGCAGCTGCCGCCCGTGCAGGTCGTGCCCGTCGACGCGAAGGCGTCCGCCGGGCAGGTCGGGCTCATGCCCGTGCAGGTCTCGGCGACGTCGCAAGGCCCCGCCGCGGGCCGGCAGACGGTGCTGGTGTCGGCGAGGGCATCGGGCGGGCACGCGGTGCTCGTGCCGTCGCAGGTCTCGGCGACGTCGCAAGGCCCTGTCGCCGCGCGGCACTCGGTCCCGGCCGCTGTGGGCCCGGCCGATGCGCACACAGGGCTGCCGCTCGCGCAGTCGAGGGTGCCGCGCTCGCAGGGGTTGCCCGTGTCACAGCTCGCTCCGCCGACGCACCCGGCATCCGCGGGGCTGGCGTCCGCGGGGCCCGCGTCCGCGGGGCCCGCGTCCATGGGCACGCCCCCCTCGCCGCTCGGCACGGCCTGGCATCCGCGGTCCGGATCGCAGAACATCTCGGCGGCGCATCCGCCGCTCATGGGCGCGACGAGGCAGGCGCCCACCGTCGTGTCGCAGCGGGCCTCGGCACAGGCCGCAGCCGGGGCCGGGCACTCCGATGCGCTCGTGCAGCCCGGCGTGCCGCAGGCGGTCGGGTTCTCGGGCGAGCAGTCGGGTGGCACGCAGCGGCCGCCGAGGCACTCGGTCGCGCTGGGGTCGTCGCCCGTCCCCGGACAGCTCACCGACCGGCAGTCGCGCGTGATGATCACCGTCACCCCGAAGCGCCCCGACACCTCGACGATGACGCGCCGCTGGGCGACCACCCCGCCCCCCTGGTCGAGCAGGCGCACGACCACGTCGGTGCGGCCCCCGTCGAGCCCCGACACCTCGGCGACCTGGCGCCCCGCGAGGAAGTCGTCGCCATAGCGCGCAGACACCTCCACGCTCGGCTGCCCCGCCACGCGCGTCTCGACCCGCGTGAAGTCGCCGCCGGGAACGAAGTCCGTCTCGAGCGCCACGACCAGCTCCGCGTGACCCGAGCAGCCGGAGCACGCCAGCAAGCACCCCGCCAGCGCGTGCACGATGTAGTGAAGCCGAGAAGAGCGCCGCACCGAGGTCCCCACGACGCCGACAGACTATCACGCCACGACAAGACACCGACAGTCGCCGCGGCGGACGTCCGCCGGCTTACCAGTCGACGACCGAAGGTAGCGGGGACACTCTTCGTTGCGGGCTCGGCGTTGCGTTACACCACGTTGGTAGGGAAGGATCGGACAGCCTCGGGCGTAGCACCGGTCGTTGGCCCGCGGAGGACGATAGTGACTGACAGGGACGAGTTGCTCATGGCCCGCATGGAGGCTTTCCCATGGCCGGAGCAGGCGCCAGTGGCGCTGGACGAGGCGTGGGCGTTTCTCCGTGCCCATCCTCTTCCTGCCGATCGATTCGAGCTGCGCGACGCGGGCGCGAGCGAGTCGGCGCTCGAGGAGGCCGAGGAGGCGCTCGGGCGGGAATTGCCCTCTATCCTCCGGCAAGCGCTTGCCGCGCACGACGGGATTGCGGAGCAGTGGTCAATTCGGGACCTTTTCTCGCGGGCGCCGCTGAGCTAGCGCAGGAGCGGGACCTCTTCATCGAGCAATGGGAGGAGCTGCAGAAGTTGTTCGAGGAGGGGGAGATCGAGCCGGAGGACTGGAGCGGTATCGCTCCGACGGATGTCGACTTGGGCAAGCTCTTTCCGCTGGGGCACGAGCAGGGCGGCCACATCTGCTTCGTGCTCGACGCAAGCCGGACCTCATCGGCAGGTGAACATCCGGTGCTGTGGTTCGAATCCGGAGATTCCAGAGCTCGTGGTTCGGTGGAAGTCGCTGGGCCATTTCATCGCCTGGATCGTTTGCGACGCCCAATGTCATCCGCAACGCAGGCGGCCGGCGGAGATGGGACGACTCTTCCCTCACGTCGCCTAACCCATGGCGTGGATGCCGCCGCCTTGGGAAGGCTTGGAGCCACCGTGGGGATGGGCCGGCTCGCTCGCCGTGCGCGGCCCTGCGTGGACGATCTTGGAACCGCCATGGTCGTGACCGCCGCCGGCGTCCACCTGACCTCGCGCGTGCCCCGGTTCAGGTCGTCTCGCGGTCCACCTCGACCCGGTTTCGGCCGCGGTCCTTCGCGCGATAGAGGGCCTGGTCGGCGCGGTCCACGAGGGCTTCGAGCTGGACGGCCGCGTGGGTGGCGGCCAGGCCGATGCTCATGCGTCACCGTCTCGGGGCCGTCCTCGAAGGCGGGCAGGGCGGCGACACGGGCGCGGAGTCGTTCGGCCACGATGCGCCCGCCCGTGATCGACGTGTGTGGCAAGCACCACCAGGAACTCCTCGCCTCCCCAACGTCCGACCGTGTCGACCTGCGTAACGGCACCCGACAGGGTAGCCGGCGACGGCCGTGAGAACCTGGTCATCCCATGTTGTGACCGTAGGTGTCGTTGACCCGCTTGAAGTGGTCGATGTCGCACACCGCGACCGAGATGGCGTCTCCGTAGCGCTCGATGCGCGAGAGCTCCTGCTGCAGCCGCTCGACGCAGGTCCGCCGGTTGGGCAGGCCCGTGAGCGGATCGATGCGCGACAGGGCCCGCGTCTCCTCCAGCAGGAGCACCGACTGGACGACGACCGCGGCCTCCGACGCGAGGAGCTCGAGCGTGGCGCGATCCTCGCCGGAGAGGCGGCCCTGCCCTGCGAAGAGCTGGAGCTCTGCGAGCCGCGTCCCGCGGACCACGACGGGAAACACCGCCGTCTCTCCGCTTCGCACGACAGCTCCCTCGGTGCGGGCGTCGGCCAGCACCCGCACGCGGTCGGGCGCCACGTCGACGAGCCCGAGCGATCCGATCGCCTTGGCGTCCTCGAGGGGCCAGGGGCCGCGCGGCGGCGATCGTCCACGTCGTCCCCCGCATGCCCCCGATGCGCACCAAGAGGTAGGCCCAGTCCGTCACATCGGCGGCCACCTCGAGCAAGGCGTCGGTGAAGCCTTCGCGGCTGTCCACGTGTTCGACCAGCTGGCGCACGTCTCGTGCGACCGTGGCCTCGAACAGCTGCCGCTCGAGAACGTCGGAGAGACGTGCGAGGGGATTGGCGATGTGGCTGCGCGGCGCGGTCGCATCCGCCTTCGGCCGGCCCTCGAGGAGCGCCTCGATCGCATCGAGCAGGCCGTCGTGGGCAGAGGTCTTGGGGACGAGGCGGTTGGCACCGGCATGGCGGCTGGCGAAGCGCCGTCGGGGGGCGTCGTGAGCCGTCAGGAGCACGATGGGTAGCGTTGCCGTGGCGGGGTCGTCGCGAAGGAGCCGGCAGAGCTGCAGACCGGACAGGGCGCCGGCGCTGACCGCGGAGACGAGCAGGTCCACGGGCTCGTCGATGCACAGCTGGAAGGCCTCCTCCGCCGAGGCCGTGGCCGTCACCTGGTAGCCGGCCTGCTCGAGGAGCTCCCCGAGCGAGCGGCGGACCAGCGCGCTGTCATCGACGAGCAACACGCGACGCGCCGTCGTGGCGCCAGCTTCGACGCACCTGCGCGGGACCGGGTCTTCCGCGAGCGGGGCGGGGCCGTGGCCGTCGTCCTCTCCTCGGAGTCCGCGTGTGAAACGCGGGCGTGCACACCAACGTACGCGATTGCGGCCCGAAACTTTAGTGCATCCGTCTCGGCTGCGGAACTGCAAGCTGGCTTGCCCCCCCGCGAGGTCGCTGGAGGCGGGGTCCCTGACGAGCTTCCTTCTTGCTTCTCGCCGCTACTTCTTGCGCCGCGAGGGAGGCTTGTTGCCGCCCATTTTGCCGGTCCGGTCTAGGCGGGGGCGTCCGGGCGCCTTGCCACGTGTGCCGGGTGTCGCGCGGGGGCGCCCTGTGGCGTCATGCGCCGCGGCGCCGCGTGGGCGGGCGCGCGCGAGGGGGACGGTGTGACGGCGGAGCTCGATCTTCGGAGCGCTGGCGACCAGGTCGTCGACGATGTTGCTCGGCAGGCCGACGAAGGTCACGTGCTCGTGGATTGTGATGCGGCCGATGGCGGATGTCGGGATGCCGTGCCCGTTGGCGAGGGCGCCGACGATGTCGTTCGCCCGCAATCCCTTCTTCGACCCCATCGGAAGGAACAGCTCGGCATCGATAGCTTTGTCGAGTGACGGACGCGCGGCTTTTCGCGCTCGGGCCGCTTGCCCTTCGCGCCGTGCGTCCGTTCCGCCGGCGCGCGGCCCATGGGCGGCGCCTTCTCGTTCGGGGTGCTCCTCGAGGTTCACGCCATCTCGCCGTGCGAGCTCGTGGAGCGCAGCGGCGAGCATGCGTCTCGGCAGACGCATGCTCGGTGAGCTCGGGCGATCATCCCGGCGATCGACGCCGGCGGCACCGCTCGCCGGCGAGACCCACGAGGCGCTCGACGAGCCGCTCGCGCGTTCGGCGCGCGATGACGGCGTCCGACGGGACGTCCATCTGGGTGATCCGCGTGCGCAGCGTCCGCTCGAAAGCGCGCAGCCGCCGCACCTCTCCGGGCAGGACGAGGCTGATGGCGGCGCCCGCACGGCCGGCGCGGCCCGTGCGCCCGATGCGGTGCACGTAGCTCTCTCTGTCGGGCGGCAGGTCCAGGTTGACGACGTGGGTGATGTGGTCGACGTCGATGCCGCGCGCGGCGACGTCGGTCGCGACGAGCAGGTCGAGCTTACCCGAGCGCAGGCGACCCAGCACCCGCTCGCGCGCGGCCTGGTTCAGGTCACCGTGCAGGGCATCGACCGACTGGCCGCGGCTCGCGAGGGCGTCGGCCATGCGTGCGGCGCCCTCGCGGGTGCGGGAGAAGATCAGGGTGGTGCCCCGCGGCTCGGCGGCGAGGAGGCGCACCAGCGCATCGAGCTTGTAGCGGTCCTCCGCGACCACCCAGCGCTGCTCGATGTGATCGACGGTGAGCTCGGCCTGCTCGACCTGCACCGTGACGGCGTCCTTCAGGTAGGCGTCGGCCACGCGCCGGATGGGCGGCGGCATGGTGGCCGAGAAGAGCGCGACCTGGCATTCGTCGGGCGTCGCCCGGAGGCACTTCTCGATGTCCTCGATGAAGCCCATCCGCAGCATCTCGTCGGCCTCGTCGAGGACGACCGTCTCGACCTTCGACAGATCGAGCTTGCCGCCCTCGGCGAGGTCGACCACACGCCCCGGCGTCCCGACCACCACGTTCGCGCCGCGCGCGAGGGCTCCGAGCTGCGGGCCGTAGGCGGTGCCGCCGTAGATGGTCACGACGCGGATCGGCAGCCCCTTCGCGTAGGAGCGGAGCGCCTCGGTCACCTGGAGCGCCAGCTCGCGGGTCGGCGTCAGCAGGAGTGCGCGGGGGTGGGTGCCGCCCGCCTCGAGCCGCTGGAGCAGGGGCAGCCCGAAGGCAGCCGTCTTGCCGGAGCCGGTGCGCGCCCTTCCGATGACGTCGTGCCCCGCGAGGAGCACCGGGATGGCCTGCGCCTGGATCGGCGTCGGGGTCTCGAAGCCCAGCGCCCGGATGGATTCGACGAGGCGTGCGTCGAGCTCGAGCGCGTCGAACGAGGATTCAGAGCTTGGAGGGGCGTACATCGTGCCTCGACCGGTCGACTACCCGCCCGTGGCCCTAGACGCCCAGAAACGGATGATGCGAACGAAGGAAGAAGGCGCGTGGTGTAGGCGATCCCGGGCCCCCGCGCCAGCGACTTGCTGTCCGGCAGGAGAAGCCCACGACCGCCGCCGCCCACGCCGCCACTTCACGAAACCCGCTTGCACTTCCTATCCGCCGATCCCACGTGCGGCGGCCGAAACTTCTTCGCGCCGTCCGTGACCGCGGGGATGGACACCTCCCTCGCGCCTTCGACGAGCAGCGCCGACGGCAGCGTCGAGATCCGTTGGTCGACGGCGCGGAGCCTCGATCAATCGGTCCACACGCGGCCCGACGAAAGTCGGTACAGTGACCCGGTGGGCCTCGGTGGCAAATGGGTGGCGCTCCTCGTCGGGTGCATCGCGTCGTTCGGCTGCGGTCGCATCGGCTACGTGGTGTTGCCGCCCGACGACAGGGATTCCGGCGTGCATGGCGACGGTGGCGGCATTCGCGACGCGGCGCCACGCGACAGTGCCGGCACGCCCGACGGCGGCGCGATGGACGCGGGCGCCCAGGATGCGGCAGTGGTTTGCACCGACCCGACGATGCCGTGCAGCTGCCTCGCCGGGACCCCGGGGGCCGACCACGGCTGCGGCGCGAGCGGGGACCTGGACTGCTGTGGCAGCTTCGAGATCCCGACCGAGAGCTTCAATCGCGATGGGAACACGATGTACCCCGCGGTGGTGAGCGGCTTCCGATTGGACGCGTTCCACGTCACGGTGGGACGGTTTCGCACGTTCGTCGCGGCGGCCGTTGCGGGCTGGGTTCCCTCCCCGGGGTCCGGCAAGCACGCGTACCTCAACGGCGGTATGGGCCTGGCCAACAGCGGCACCGACGGCGGCTTCGAGACCGGCTGGCAGGCCGCCTGGGACGGTTACCTACCGACCACCCAGGCCGCGTGGGATGCGGAGCTCAGCCGAAACATGGGTCCCTGGACCTACCCCGGGGTGTTCGAGTACGACCCGATCACTTTCGTGAATTGGTACGAGGCCTACGCGTTCTGCATCTGGGACCACGGCTTCTTGCCGAGCGAGGCGGAGTGGAACGACGCGGCGCAGGGCGGGGATGCGGACTATCCCTGTCCCTGGGGAACGGCCCCGCTCTCGCCGAGCCTGTCGGTGTACAACTTCAACGCGTCCGGGCTCTTCAACATGCTGCCGGTGGGCTCGCTGCCAACAGGCAACGCACGCTGGGGGCAGTCCGACATGTCCGGCGAGGCGTGGGAGTGGATGCTCGACGGTTTCGAGTCGCCGTACGCGACGACGACGTGCAACGACTGCGCAGATCTCTCGCCGGCCCAGCCAATGCGGACGATGCGAGGCGGTTGCTCGACCTGCAGCAACGGTGGAAGCCGCGAAGGCGCACAGAGCCACTGGGACAAGCAGGATCCCTCGGCGGCCCACTCGAACAACGGGTTTCGCTGCGCGCGCGCGCCCTGATCCGCTCGCCGACGCCGACGGTTTCCTCCGCAGCGAGGGCAGAAACGAACCAACGAGCGGCCGATGGGCCATGGTCACGCGTCGGAGGTGCGGCCGTGGGGCGCTCGGCGACCAGCGCCATGCTGCTCTCGTAGTCCAGATTGACGAGAGAAGCTCCGCGTCCACCTGCAAGCCCGAGCGGCGAAAGATGTCGAGCATGGCGTGCCAATGGGGGCAGGACGAAGTCGGACGCAGGCGGTTCGGCTCACCTCACCCCGCCCCCTTCGGCCCCCGCGCCGGCACCTTCCCTCTCGTAGGTCCCGGACCTCGTCGCCCCGAAGCACGGCGCCCTGGTCCACGGTCGCGTGCAGAGGAGCTCGCACCACCACGGCTGTGGTCACACAACGCCGTGACGCGAGGGAGCCGGTTGACGAGCACTCGGACGACATTGCTCACGGTCGACGGCACGCCCGCCCGACACGCCGAACGGCAGGGGCGAGCTGTTCCTCGATGACACGCCGCCGTGCCACCCCGTGCCGTTCCGCGGGCCGACACCGACCCGACACCCGACTCCGGCGAGCGGCACGGTCCCTGCACTGACGCGCGGCCCATGCGCCTGTCCTCCACCGCTGCTCTCTTCGGGTGCGTCTCGCTGCTGGGGCTCCTCATGGGGTGCGGCGCCTCGACGGGGGCCGACCTCGGCGCCGCGCCGGGGCGCGCCGTAGATGCGGGCATGGTGATCCGGCCCTCGCCGCCCGACGGCGGCCGGATCACCGACGCACGCACGCCCGACCTCGATGCGGCCGGTGCCGCCCCCACATCCTGCGACGCCTGCCCGGACCGATGCGTGCTCGGCGCCTGCGCCGAGGACCGTTGCGCCGAGCCCACCCATCCCACCGTTGCTCGCAGCTACGGCGCCTTCGGCACGATCTCCGACCTGGCCTTGGCGGACGACGCCCTCTTCGTGGCCGACCGGCAGGCGGGGCTCGTGTGGCTGGACGCATCCCATCCGCCCGATCTGCGCGTCGTCACCACCTTCCCCGTCACCGGGTTGTTCAGCGTGGCCGCGGCGAACGGCTACGTGTACGCGCTCGACTCCGAGGGCACGTTGCACACGCTACAGATGGTCGGCGACGCACTCGAGGAGCGCTCGAGCGTCCCGGTCTGGGGCAGCCATATCGACCTCCTCGGCGACGAGCTCTTCATCTCGGGCGGGGACCGAGTCGAAATGCTCGACCGCAGCGACCCAGCCCACCCCGTCCTGCGCCAGGAGCTGCCCATCCCGACGCTTGCGTCGGGCTCGGCCGACCACTCGCGCGGCGTCGTGCGCTCGGGAAACGTGCTCTACGTCGGCCTCGCCTCGGGTGGCTTCGTGGTGGTGGACGCGTCGGGATCCTCGTGGTCCGTCATCGAGACCCGCCGCACCGAAGAGCTGACCAACACGATCGCCCTGGTTGGCGGACAGCTCGTCCGTGGGGGCTCGAGCGGCCTCGAGACGTACGCCATCGACGATCCACGTCGGCCCCGGTCGGTGCAGCGCCTCGACGCGAGCGCCATCGGACAGGTGCAGGCGATGGCCGACGTTTCGGGCGAGCCCCTCGCGGCCAACCAGGCGGGCCTCGCGCTGCTCTCGGGCGATGCGACGCGTCAGTACGGCCTTCGTGGCCACGTGAACGACGTGGTGGTGTCGGGACGGTGGGCCTTCGTCGGGACGAGCGACGCCGGCCTCCACGTCGTCGACCTCGAGGCGAACGGGCTCGCCGCCGTTCGTCTTCCGCTCTCGAGCGGGCTCGCCCTGGCGCTGGCGCAGGCGGATGGTCGCCTCTACATCGCCAAGGGTGAAGACGGCGTGGAGGCGTGGCGCCTGTCGGCGCTGCCCAGCGTCGATCGCGTGCTGACCAGCGGAGCCCCCGCCTACGACGTGGCGGTCGAGGGGAACGTGGTCTACGTCTCGCAAGGGACGGCCGTCTCGCTGCGGCGCACGAGCGACCTGACGGAGCTCGGGCGCATCCCGATCCCCTCGCTGAGCGGACGCGTCGAGACGCGCATCGACTCCCTTGCGGTGAAAGACGGCCTGGTCGCCATCACCGCCAAGGCGCTGACCGACGCCCTCCTCTTGATTCGCAGACGTCCGTGACCCGAGCACGCCCGCGGTGCTCGATGTGGAGCACTTCGGTCCGGGCGAGCGGGCCGAGGGGGTCGCCTTCTTCGGCGACCGCCTGTTCGTGACCGAGTCGGGCGGCGCGGTGATCTACCGACATCGCAGAGCCCCGCACGCCCGTGGAGCTCGCCCGGTACCGCCACGACGGACTCACCTATGCCGGCCCGACCGAGGTCGTCGACCAACACGTTTTCATCGGAGCCCGGGGAGAGGGCGTGCAAGTCGTGGACGTGAGCGACCCGACGCAGCCCCGCTACGTGACGACGTGGGATGGAGGCGGCGTGGTGACGAACGTGAGAACGGACAGCACCGGACGCCTCCTGGTGACGTCGTCCGGCCCGCATCCCGGGCTCGACCTGTTGGATGTCACGTCGCCGGACACGCCGCGGAGCACGTTGCGCTTCGATGTGCTCGCGCAGTCGCCGATGATCGGCGTCGACGCGCCGGCGGACGTGGCGTTGGCCGCGCACCTCGCCCTGGTCGCGGACGGCGAGGCGGGGATCCTGCTCCTGCCCTTGTGCCGCTGACCGGGCGAGCGGGCGACTCGACCGCTACATCGTTCCGTGGCGCTCGGCACCACCGAGCGGGCCGCCGCCGTCCGCCCGAGGAGGTCACCTCGAGGTTGTCCATCGTGACGCCGACGTGCAGCGTGGTCACACCGGGGCCGAATGATGCCTCGCGAAAATCGAGCTCCACCGACAGACGTTCATCGTTCTCCTCTGCGGCCGATCGGCGCGGGGGCGAGTTGCCCTTTACTGTGGGGTGGCGGATCAGTGAGTGGGCAGGTCGAGCGGCTTGCCCGTTTCGACGTAGCTCTTGATGCTCGACAGGAGAATCATCCAGCCGTCGCGGTTGCTGGCGTAGCCCGGGTCGCCCTCCTCCCACTGGTCGTGCGTGATCGATAGACGGGTAGCAAATCCCAGCCCCTCGAGCTGGTAGCTGAGTCGCGAGCGGTAGACCTTCGGGCCCTTCCGCCACGCCGGTCCGGCTGTGTGGCTGAGCTGCAGGAGCCGGTTCGGCTCGCAGGCCAGAATCTCACCCTCCACATGGATGAGGTCGCCGTCCGGACCGGCGCCGACATAGCGGTACGGACTGCCCGGCTCGAAGCTCGTCTCCAAGCGGCTTCCGAAGTAGAGCGCGGCCACCCCGGCCGGCTCGGTGAGCGCCCGCCAGACCGCCTCCGGCTTCGCAGCGATGTAGATCTCGAACTTCAGGTCATTCATCTCGTCCTCCTCGTCAGTGGGGGCGAGATAGCCCGCGGCCCGGACACCGTCTTGTAAAAACGCGACACCCGGTCGAAAGTCCTCCGGTGAGCGCTCGTCCACCGGGACCGGTCCGCGGCGTGCTCGCGGGCGCAGCGTCGGGACGGTTCGAGCACGAGCGCTTTGGACCGTCGCCTGCGCTCGAGCCGTTCGTCGCGCACTACTGGGCGGTGCGCTGGGACCTACGCGGGCAGCCACCGCGGGTGGTCGAGACGCTGCCGCACCCATGCGTTCACATCGTGTTCGAGCGCGGTACCGCGCAGGTGGCCGGCGTGCCGACTCGAATCTTCCGGCGTGAGCTGTACGGCGAGGATCGCGTGTTCGGCATCAAGTTCCGGCCTGCGGCGTTCAGGCCGCTTCTCGGCGCGCCGCTGTCTCGGATCACCGACCGGGTGGTCGAGCTCGACGCCGTGCTCGGCGATAGCAGCGGCGCGGCTCGGGCGATACTATCCGAGCCAGAGCCCCGTGCGAGCGTGTTGCTGGCCGAGGAGCTGCTGCGTTTGCGGTTGCCGGCCATGCCGCCCGCGATCGCGGCGATGCGTGACCTGGTCGAGCGGCTCGCGACCGACCCAAGCATCACCCGGGTGGAGCAAGCGGCCGCCCTCGCGGGCATGGAGATCCGACAACTCCAGCGGCACTTCCGCGATGCGGTCGGTGTGAGCCCGAAACGGGTCATCCGGCGCTATCGCATGCACGAGGCGGCCGCGCGGCTTGCCGGCGCGGAGGCTCCGGAGCTGGCCGCGCTCGCTATCGAGCTCGGCTATTACGACCAGGCCCACTTCGCCCGCGACTTCAAGGCGATCGTGGGTTGCTCGCCGGGCGACTACCTCGCGAAGGGCCGCGGGGACGAAGCGTCCGGCCAGCGCGGCTCCTGACCTGGCACTCACTTTCCGGCGATTCACCGATTCGCCCGTCGTCGCGACGGAATGCTCGCCCCTTTGTGCTGGCCGCCGTCGACGCGCGCTTACGTTGCCGCGTCGCCGTGACTCCGTGGGCAAGCTGCGCACCCGGCATGAACGACGAGGCCCCGAGATCACGGATGATCCCGGGGCCGGCGTCCCTACGTGTACGATCTTGGAACCGCAGTAATGCAGATCGCGGAGGCGGCCTGACCGGCCACCGTGAGCTCCCCCGAAACGGTGGGCGTCCCGCGGCTCGGCCCGTGAGCTCGCGCGAACGAAGCGCCGCGGGCCGCCTCGCTCACGGTGCAGTGCCGGGAGCCACCTCGTAGTAGTGGACCTGGTCGCCGTCCGCACAGACGGCGATGTGCAAGTGGCCGTGAGGGCCCACGGTGGACGATCCCTTGTACGGGTGGACGTCGACCCCAAGGTCCTGGGTTGTGATGGTGCCGTCGTGAAAGGTCACGGCGAACAGGCCACTGCGATGGTTGAGGGTGCCGTTCGTCGCGATGCCCACGGCGTCACCACCGGGGGCGGCAGCGAGGCCGATGGGCGCGGCCGGTGCCGTGACGCGCTCCATGTGGAAGGGGCTGGTGTTGTCGTCGCGCCACGCGAAGTAGAGGGCACCCGAGTCCCACGCGTCGAGCAGAATCCGCGGCCGTCCCGCCCCCATCGTGCCCGCAACCGCCATGGCCCAGTCCGCGTTCTCGTAGGCGCCGTCGCCACCGTCATCCGGCAATCCCAGCGAGATGAGCGTGCCCCCATGCACGTAGAACCCCTCGTCTGGCTGTTGCCCGTCCCTCCAGAGGTAGTGGGTCGAGCCGTCGGGTCCTACCGCAAGCGTCGCGGGCCAACCAAAGCGAGCACCCGCACCTTCTACCCAGCCCGATCGTGTGACGTCGATGGTCGCGGGCTGCATCCTGGGGTAGACGAGACCCATCATGTGCAGGCTGCCCGTTGGGTCCATCACGAGCTGCGTGGCGTCGGCCTTTAGATCATCGTCCTGGCTGCGCAAGAGACTGAACCCGTCGCCGTCGATCGCATAGAGGCCGACGCCCGTTCCCGGAGGAGCAAAGCCGTTCGCGAGCCATGCGTAGCCGCAGCCTCCGGCGCCGAGCACGAATGCCGCATTCGTGAAAGGAGGCGTTGCGGTCGTCGTCCAGGCACCGGCTCTGCGGCGGGCGAGCCAGGACTCCATTTGATCGTAGTAGGAGGACTCGTAGAGGACCTCGGGCTCGCCGTCCGAGCCGACGACCACGTTCGGAGTCCCGTTGCCGCACCCGACATGCGGAAACACGGTCGACGAGATCACGCGGCAGGGCGCACCCACACAGGGCAAGGCGCCGGCGTAGGGCGGGAGGGGTGAGCAGTCGAGAGGGACCGGTGTGCTTACGCGCACGCCGGCGTCCGCGACGGGAACACCGACGGGCGCACCGACCGGGGGTGTGCGGTTCCCCGCATCGGCCGGGGAGTGCGGCTCCCCGCATCGGCCGGACGAGTGATGCCGACCGTGCCGCCGTCCGACCCGCCGTCGCGCGTCGTGCTGGCGACGCTCGCCCTGTAGCAGCCAGCCGCGAGCACGAGAAGGACCCACCCCAGCTAACGCATCTCACCAAGCTACTACCGACAGTCCAGAGTGACAATTCGACCGCCGGGTGGCGGTTCGTCGTTCAGTCTCGGTCCCGCCCGGGAGATCGTCGTCCTCGGGGGCCTTTTCGATTCGGGTGAGACGGGCGCGGTAGCTCGCCATCTGTTCAGGCATTCTTGGGTATTGACGTCTCTTTCAGGAACATCGAATAATTGCATCAACAGCCATGAACAAGTCGTCTGTTCTCGTTCGTTCGCTTGCTTTTCTGCTGGTTGGCGGTTGCACCGCGAACTTCGGTCGCATCGATAGCTTCCCGACGACGAACGCGATCGACGCAGTCGATAATGGCAGCAGTTGTCTCCACACTCACCAGGTGAGCCGCCCGGTGGCCACGCCGGAGACCGACGTCACGACCTTTCAGGACGGCACGACGAGCACCAACACCGTGCTCCGAACGACCAACCAAGAGAGCGCGGTCTGCGACGAGTGGTCTCCGGGCGCCGGGCCGAGCTCCATGGTACCCCCGAGCACCGATGTCGGAGTCGCAGTGGGGATCATGGGCGGCTACACGTCGTTCGACGCGAAGCCCAAGGCCACCGGATCGTCGCAGATACACAAGAACGGCCTCGCAGATTCGATCTACGGCGACATCGGCGTCAGCCGAAGTCAGCTCGGCGCGATCGCGATCGAGGCCGGATTCCTGGGGTACGACCTCGGTGCGGACAACAATCTGACCGGCTTGTTCGCCGGGCTACGCGTGAGCGCGTACACGCCCATGGTCGAACCCTACATCGGGTTCGACTACGCGTGGACGGGCATCTCGAAAAGCGACGCACCGACCTACGTGTTCGCGGGGGGATTGCTGCGTCACATCGTGCTCGGCGATCACGATCTGCTGGCGCGCCTCGAGGTGCAATGGCTCGACGGGGTGTCCGGTTCCGACTACCGCGTCTCGGGCTTCGCCCTGCTCGGAACGCTGGGCTGGTACTTCGTCGACTGAAGGCCGGGCGACCGCCGCTCGACCGGCCGGCTCCGAGTTGGCAAAAGTCCCGCTCGGCGACTCGTCCGGTCTGGGAGCTCGAGATGGCCCGTTCATCCAGGGTCGACCTCCGTCACGAGCTCGTCGAAGCGGCGGCGCCCTCCGTGTGACCAGCGACAATTACTCTTGCGGGTCAGCGACAACTACTTTTGCCGGTCCGCAGGCGACCTGACGGGGGAGGCTACGCGCCCAGGAGGGCGGCGTGGTCACCGACGAGCAAGTCAGGCTGCTGAGGAAGAAGCGCATGGAAGGCAAGACGCAGGAGGTGGCAGCGGCCGCCGCAGGAGGGATGCGTGTGCGCACGGCTCGCGCATGGGAGCGCGGACCGCTGCCATCGGAGAGCAGGCCCCCCCGCGAGTGGAGGACCCGGAAGGACCCGTTCGACGGCGTGTGGGAGTCGACCGTGGTGCCGCTGCTCGGGGCGGACACGGAGGGCAAACTCGAGGCGAAGGCGGTGCTCGAGGAGCTGATCACGAAGCACCCGGAGCGCTTCGACGATGGCCAGCTTCGGACGCTGCAGCGGCGCTTCCGCGACTGGCGCGCGCTGCACGGGCCCGCCAAGGAGGTGTTCTTCGAGCAGGACCACCCGCCCGGGAGCCAGGGGCACGTGGACTTCACGGAGGGCAAGTCGCTCCGGGTCACGATCGCCGGGGTCGCGTACGTGCACTTGCTGTTCGTATTCCGGTTCGCATTCAGCGGCTGGACCTGGGCGACCGTGGCCTTCAGCGAGACCTTCGAGGCGCTGGTGGGCGGGCTGCAGGGCGCGCTGTGGGCGCTCGGCGGCTGCCCCGAACGAACCCGCAGCGACAACCTGTCGGCCGCCACGCATGAGCTGAAGAAGGCTGGCGGCCGCTGCTTCAACCACCGCTGGGTCGGCGTGCTGGGGCACTACGGCATCGAGCCGGCGCGGATCAAACCAGGCCACTCGAACCAGAACGGCATCGTCGAGAAGGGCCACGACCTGCTCAAGAGCCGCATCGAGCAGGCTCTTCAGCTCCGAGGCAGCCGCGATTTCGCCACCGAGGCCGACTACCTTGCCTTCGTCCAGGAGCAGGCGGCGCACGTATCACGTCCGGGCCGCGCCAAGCTCGATGTGGAGCGGGCGGCGCTGCGGCCCCTGCCGTCGTCCCCGGTCCCGAGCTACACGACCTTCCACCCGAACGTCCGACGCCACAGCACGATCCGCGTCGCAGGACGGACGTACTCGGTGCCGTCGCGGCTGATCGGTCACGAGGTCGAAGTGCGGCAGCACGCCGATCACCTCGAGGTCTTCTACAAGGACCACCTCGTGGAGCGCCTGCCGCGACTGCGTGGCGAAGGCACGGTGCGCATCGACTATCGCCACGTGATCTGGTCGCTCGTCCGCAAGCCCGGCGCCTTCGCGCTGTACCGCTACCAGGACCAGCTCTTCCCCTCGTCGGTCTTCCGCGTCGCTTACGGCGTGTTCAAGTCGCACCGTGGGCTGCGCGCCGATGTCGAGTACGTGCGGGTGCTGCACCTGGCGGCGAGCACGATGCAGAGCACGGTCGAACGGGCGCTCGGGGAGCTGCTCGCCGAGGGTGCACCCTTCGACTACGCCGCCGTGAAAGACCGGGCTGCACCCCAGGTGACGTCCGTGCCCCAGGTCCACATCCCGCGGCCCGATCTGCATCGCTACGACGAGCTACTGGAGGCGGCGCGATGAAGGGCCCTTCCACCGACGAGATGCGCGAAGAGATCGGCCGGCTGGCAGCGAGCTTCCGCCTGCCGACCCTCTCGCGAGATCTGGCGCCCCGCCTCCTCGATGCCGGACACCAGGAGGCATTGCGGCTGGTGCACGACGTCTTCATCGCCGAGGCCGAGGACCGTCACGACCGACGTGTCGAGCGACTGCGCCGGGCTTCGCGTCTGCCGCCGGGCAAGACCTTCGACACGCTCGACGACAAGCGGCTGCCTCGGCCGCTCGTGAACAAGCTCCGCGAGCTCGCGACGGGCGACTTCCTCGACCGCGCCGCCAACGGCCTCGCCTTCGGCCTGCCGGGCACGGGCAAGACCCACGCGGCCGCGGCCATCGGACACGCCCTGCTCGAACGGGGACACAGCGTCCTGTTCACGCCCACCTACTGCCTGGTGCAGGACCTGCTCGCCGCCAAACGCGACCTCGCCCTGCCCAGGGCCCTACGCAAGCTCGACAACTTCGAGCTCTTGATCCTCGACGACATCGGCTACGTCCAGCAGGACGCCGACGAGATCGAGGTCCTGTTCACTCTCATGGCCGAGCGCTACGAGCGGCGGTCGATGCTCATCACGAGCAACCTCGTCTTCAGCGAGTGGGACAGGATCTTCAAGAACCCCATGACCACCGCGGCCGCCGTCGACCGTCTCGTCCACCACTCGGTGATCCTCGAGTTCGACGTCGACAGCTTCCGCACCAGCAAGGGAGGGAACACCAAGTGACCGCTGCCGGGCGACCTCTACGCCGGCGATCCCGGGACGGTGCACGGTCGCCGCACCGCCCCTTCACACGGCCTGCGACAACCGGCAGAAATAGTCGTCGTCGACAGGCAAAAGTAATTGACGTCGGTCAGCCGGGGGCCCATCGGCGGCGTTGTCGAGGCATGTCTCGTCATCGGCCTGGCTGAGTGGAGACTGCGCCGAGTGACAACTCGATGAGCAGCGTCCCTCTCAGCCCGTCGCCTCAGGGCAATGGTGGTGGACCCGCAGGGTGGGGTGACCGTCGCGCTCGGCAACGGCGACAGCACGGCCGGCACAGTCGAGCAGTTCGGGCTCGACGGGCACACGCCTTCTCTCAGCACCTCGACTTCGACCCCGCCGACGTCACGGCTGACGGAGAGGGCGCGTTCCCGGTGCCCAGCTCCTCGCTGCACGCTCGAAGCGGAGCCGGCGTTGGCTTTCGCGTATCCTCGGAGAATGCGGATCTGCCTCTTGGCTTTGCTCCTCGCTGCCTGCGGAGCGACCTCGGTCGGTAGGCGCCCATCGAGCGCGGGCCGCCACGGCAGTGCGGGAGCCGCCCCACCGTCGACCGCAACACCGACGCTCCCGGTGCGCCAACCGGAGCAGCGGCCGCCGCTTCCGGCAGCGACGCGCCCCGCGCATGCGCCCAACCGTCCGAGCCCGTCCGCGCCTCGGCCGGCTCCCATGGGCGACCCGAGCTGCGGTGATGCGGCGCGAACCGCGTGCGAAGGACGCGGGGGGCAGTGCAGGCTGACGCTGAACACGCCGTGCGTCGGTCGTGGCACACGCTGCATGGACGAGGAGCTCGAGAGGGCCGCCGGGTGCACCTGCTACTGCCCCGCCCTCGATTCGGAAGGTCGACCTCGCCTGCCCCAGTGACGTTGTGATCGCCAGCCGATCGGATGGCGGCCTAGTGAAGCGGCAAGGACACGACGACGAACCCAGGTGCGAACGAACAGGCGTCTTGGTGAGGGTCGACTCGAGGGGTGCACACGTCGCTACCAGGGGCCGGCCGGATTTGCCATGTAGCCACGATGTCCGCGATGCACCGGGCTTGCACCGGACAGGCGCTCCATGGTGAATCCGCGATCCGAGCACGCGCGATGCCGGAATGCTCTGACGGTTCGAACGTCACGACCAGCCGCTCATCGGGAAAATCGTCTGCATCCGAAGCGAGACAGCATCGCAGCTCGGCCGCACGTTGGCGCATGGCGACCCGGAAGCGCATGCCTCCGCGCGGCACCACAAAAGGAGGAAGGGGCTCGACGGTAGCCGCTTCTACGCAGCGGCGCGCGGCTTCTGCAGGGGCTGGACTGCACCGGCTTGATCGTTCGGCAGCGGGATGACTCCGTTCCGCTTGCGGTGGCGGAACCGAAGCGACCCCAGAGCCGCAGCCGGCTAGCAGGACATACAGCAATACTCTGCGCACAGCTTTCTGTGACAGCTACCCCACACCGAAGTTCCGGCCTTCCCCGAGGCGGCGGGTTCACTTCGAGGAAGGAGCGGATGCCTGTCCGTAGCGGGTGAAGGTAGCGGGGTGAAGGGGACACCCATCTCTTGCGCAACAGCGGAGCGGCAAGCCGGCGCGCGACCCGAACGACCAAGCCCCGAGATCACGAATGATCCGGAGGCTGGCGTCCCCAGCGGGATTTGAACCCGCGTCGCCGGCGTGAAAGGCCGGTGTCCTGGGCCAGCTAGACGATGGGGACGATGGTGGTGCAGTGCCGGTGGGCCGTGTGGGGGTCGAACCCACGACCGTCGGGTTAAAAGCCCGCTGCTCTGCCAACTGAGCTAACGGCCCGGCGGGGGGCCTCGGCCATGTATCAATCGTCCCCAGGGTGGTCAAGGCGCGCCAGCAGCAACGCGGCCGCTGCCTGGGGCTGGCCGAGGCAGAACCTTTCGCCTCGCCGCGCGTCTCTGGGAATGGACGGGCACCCGCCGTTGTGATGAAGACAGGCGCCCAGAAGTTGTGCCAGGAGGGTCGGCCGGATGGCCGGTTTGTTCGTGTCTTGGATTGGTACGACGTTTGCTTGAACAACGTCTGGCAGGAGAAGCAAAGGTGTCCCAATCCAGCACAGTCTCGGTCGTCGTCGCGGAGCATGGCTCCGACTGGACGCCGTGGCTCAGCCGCTTTCGCATGGCCCACGCTCCCGTCGAGGTCATCGCCCAGGAACCCGAGGAGCGGCTGCACGACTTCGCCGCCCGCGTCCGCTCCCGGGTCGGCGAGCTGTTGCGCGACGCCATCCGCGTGAAGCGCGCCGTCATCGCCGGTGCCGGGCGCTCCGACCGCGAAGCCCTCGCTAGCCGTTCGCTTTCTATTCGCGCCCTCGCCAGCGCCATGGCCGAGGACGGCGGGGGCGAGCTGCTCCTCGACGATGCCGGCGCCGACCGCTTCAGCATGCAGGCCCTCGCCTTCACCGTCGCCGAGATGGTCCGGGGCACCGGCGTCGTGGTGACCGCCGACGCAGCGGCCCCCGTCTACGCCCAGGTCGCGTAGCCATCCCGACGGGTCTCGAAGGGGTCGAGGGGCCGATGTTCGCGGCACCGGATGCGCCCTGATTCGTTCGCCCGCGGCGCGAAAACACCCGAGGAGACACCGGCGGGTATGTCCTCGAAGGAGGACGACTCGCCCGTCCAGCAACGCACCCATTGCGCCAGGCGCGCATCTTGCGCACCGTCCCAGAGTGCCACACGTGGCGTATCGCTACGTGCCCCCACGGCGCACGGTCCGTTGGCTTGGGCGTGCGTCTCCGTCGCAGGAATTCTTCGCGGGCGCCACGGTCGCCGCGCCGCAGTCGTCCGGTCACCCCGGAAGCGCATCGCGGACAATCGACGCGGTGAAGGTCGCGCGCAGGTAGAACCCGCGCGGCATGGTGCGCACCCAGGCCCCGTCGTCGCCCGGCGCCCGCCGCCGCTGACGGCCGTGAGCACCCTTGGGTCGGACCTGCAGCGCCTGCCCCAGATGGCCCGTCACCCCCTCGACCTGCCCCATCCCGATTCGCCCCGCCAGCTCGTCCCAGTCGCTCTCGAGCATCGCCTCCTGTGCGGGGCTAGGTGACCACAGTAGCGGGGTTCCGAGTCGCCGTGAGGACAGTGGAAGCTCCGGTTCCGCCTCCACCGGCATGAACAGAACGCGTGCCAGCTTGGCGCGCACCGGCGAGCTCTCCCACTCCATCTCCGCCATCGCGTCGAGGGCGATGGTGCACACAAAGGTCGACTCGCGCGGCCGGCCGTCGCGGCCGAGGGGCAGGGTCTTTAGCTCGATGCCGAGGGCCGGGAAGTCGGGCGCCGACCGGTTGCCCGCGCTCGCCCCGAGGGCCCGCTCCACGAGCCCGCCGACGAGGCCCTTGGCCCGCCGCATCTCGCCCGGGACCGCCACGCCCTGCGCTTCGGCCAGCTCGCCCACGGTCCTCCCCGACAGGGCGCGTGCCCGCGCGATCAGCTCCTGCTCGGTCGCTGGCTCCGTGGTGACCATCGCTCGATGGGACGGGCCGTGGCCGGCCGTCAGCGCAGGTCGCAGACCTTCTCGCCGAAGAGCCTCTCGAGGCTCGACATGAGGGCGTCGCTCGGTTCGACGCTCATCCCCGTCCCGCGCAGGCTCACCGTCCAGCGCTCGGTCGAGGCGAGCTCGAGGGTCACGGGGCACGTCCCGGGGTGGCGGGCGAGGGCGTCGCGCAGCGCCTCCAGCTTGCGTTGGTCGACGCGCTCGACGAAGAGCTTCACCCGCACCGCGCGCGTCCGCTTGACGAAGGTCTCGGCCAGAGGTGCGACCTGATCGAGGACGAGCTTCACCTCGTCCTCATCGCCGTCGCCGCCGCCGCCGCCACCCCGTTGCGCGTGCTCTCGCGCTGCACGACCCCCGTCACCAGCACCGGCTCGCCGGCGCCGAGCAGCTCGCGCGTGCCCTCCTGCCCGAGGGCGCGGTTGCGCACGATGACCTCGACGCGCCCGTGCGGATCCTCGAGCGAGAAGAAAGCGATCTTGTTGCCGGTCTTGGTCGTGCGCTCACGGAAGCCTTCGACCAATCCGCCGATGGTCACCTGGGTCCCGTCCGACACGCCCGAAAGGCTCTCGGTCGTCGCGTTGCAGAAGCGCTCGAGCTCGCTCTTGTAGCGGTCGAGGGGATGGCCCGATACGTAAAAGCCGAGGGAGATCTTCTCGCGTGCGAGCAGCTCGCGCGTGTCCCACGGTTCGACCTTGGGGAACTCGCCGCCCGGATGGGTGAGGGTGCGCGTCGCGCCCGTGCCGCCGCCGCCGAGTAGGCCGAACAGGTTCGTCTGCCCGCTCGCACGTTCGGCGCTGATCTTCTTGCCGCGCTCGATGGCAGAGTCGACCGCGCCGAGGGCCTGGGCGCGCGAGACGCTTGCGGTGCCGTGCACCGCGTCGAAGGCGCCGCACTGGACCAGCGCCTCGCACACGCCCTTGTTGACGCGCCGCAGATCCACGCGCGCGGCGAAGTCGAACAGGTCGACGAAAGGCTGCTTGCCTGCGGGCTTCGCTTCCCCGCTCTCGTCCTCGCCGCCGCCCGAGCGCGTCTCGAAGACCGCCTCGAGAGCCGAGGTGCCGATACCCTTGATGGCGCCGAGCCCGAAGCGGATCTTCGGCCCCGTCGCGTCGCGCACCTTGCCGCGCAAGCACACGGGCTGCTTCATCGAGCGCTTGACCTTGCTCGCCGACGTCGGGTCGTAGACGACCGTGAAGTCGATCTCCGACTCGTTGACGTCGGGCGGCAGCACGGTGATGCCCATCGCCCGCGCCTCGGCGACGGTCCGCACGACCTTGTCGATCTTCTCCTTGTCCGCCGACAAGGTCGCGCAGACGAACTCGACCGGGTAGTGCGCCTTCATGTAGGCGGTCTGGTAGGTGATGAGCGCGTAGGCCGCCGAGTGGCTCTTGTTGAAGCCGTACCCGGCAAAGTAGGCCATCAGCTCGAAGACCTTCTCCGCGTCCTCGCGCTTGATGCCCTTCGTGTCGGCACCCTCGAGGAAGATGACCTTCTGCTTCTCCATCTCCTCGGCCTTCTTCTTGCCCATGGCGCGACGCAAGAGGTCGGCGCCGCCGAGGGTGTAGCCCGCCATCTCGCGGGCAATCTGCATTACCTGCTCCTGGTAGACGATGACGCCGTAGGTGTCCTCGAGCGCCTTTTCTAGGCTCGGGTGCGGGTACTCGACCTTCACGCGCCCGTGTTTGCGTTGGACGAAGTCTTCGACCATCCCGGAGCCGAGCGGACCCGGTCGATACAACGCCACGGCGGCCACGATGTCCTCGAAGCAGTCGGGCCGGAGCTGCTTGAAGAGCGACTGCATGCCGCTCGACTCGAGCTGGAAGACGTTCGTCGTCTCGCCCGATTGCAAGAGGGCGAAGGTCGCCGGGTCGTCCATGGGGATCTGGTCGACGCGGAAGGGCTCTTCGCGGTCGGGCCGCTTGTCGATGAGGCGCGTGGCGATGTCGATGACGGTGAGCGTGCGCAGGCCCAGGAAGTCGAACTTCACCAGGCCCGCCGCCTCCACGTCGTCCTTGTGGTACTGCGTGACGAAGACGCCCGGCTCGGGGCAGAACACCGGCACGTGGTTCCAGAGCGGCCCCTCGCTGATCACCACACCCGCTGCGTGCATGCCCGCATGGCGGTTCAGGTCCTCGAGCGTGCGCGCCGTGTCGATGAGCGTGCGCACCTCCGGTCGCTCGTCGTACTCGGCCTTCAAGCGGGGTTCCTGCTTGAGCGCGTCGTCGATGGGCACGCTCTTGCCTTGCACCGGCTCCGGGACGAGCGTCGCGATGCGCCCCGCGTCCGCCGGCGTCATGCCCATCACCCGCCCCACGTCGCGCACCACGCTGCGGCTCTTGAGCAGGTGGAAGGTCGCGATCTGCCCAACGCTCTCGACGCCGTACTTCTCGCGCACGTAGTTGATGACGCGGTCGCGCCGGTCCATGCAGAAGTCCACGTCGAAGTCGGGCATGCTCACGCGCTCCGGGTTGAGGAAGCGCTCGAAAAGCAGGCCGTAAGGGATCGGGTCGAGGTCGGTGATGCGCAGGGACCAGGCGACGATGGAGCCGGCGCCCGAGCCGCGCCCGGGGCCCACCGGCACGCCGTTCTGCTTCGCCCAGTTGATGAAGTCCTGGACGATGAGGAAGTAGCCGGGGAAGCCCATCTGGCAGATGACGTTCAGCTCGTGCTCGAGCTGGGCCATGTACGCTTCGCGATCGAACTTCTGGCCGAGCGTCGTCAGCTCGGCGAAGCGCTGGTCGAGCCCTTCGTGTGCGAGCTTACGCACCATGTCGTCCTCGCTCACGCCGTCGGGCAGGGCGAAGCGCGGCAGCTTGGGCAAGGCCTGCGGATCACACACGCCGCCGCACATCTCGGCGACGCG
This sequence comes from uncultured delta proteobacterium, assembly GCA_963830115.1. Lineage (GTDB taxonomy): Bacteria > Myxococcota_A > Polyangia > Polyangiales > CAWHLB01 > CAWHLB01. Next base: position 105,930 of record CAWHLB010000015.1, on the reverse strand, counting down.
CAACGTGTTCCCGAGGGCCTCGGGCAGGTGGCGGAAGCGCTCGGCCATCGCCTCGGCGGGCTTGAGCCACAGCTCGCTCGAGCCGTGGTGGGTCGCCTCCATCTCGCCGAGGGAGCGGCCCGCGCTGATGCACTGCAAGACGAGCTGGGCGCGCGCGTCACCCTCGCCCGGGTAGTGACAGTCGTTGGTGGCGACGATGGGCAGGTCGAAGCCGCGCGCGAGCTCGACGAGGATCTCGTTGAGCGGCTTCTGCTCGGGGAAGCCGTGGTCCTGCAGCTCGACGAAGAAGTGCCCGGGGGCGAAGCAGTCCCTGAGGCGCGCCATGGCCTCGCGGCCCGCGTCGGGGCCCTGGTGGAGGATCTGCTGGGCGACGAAGCCGCCCATGCAGGCGGTGAGGCCGACGAGCCCCTCACTGTGCTCGGCGAGCAACGGAACATCGATGCGCGGCTGCCCGCGGACGAGGCCGTCGACCCAGCCGAGGCTCACCAGCCGCACCAGGTTTCGGTAGCCCTCCTGGCTCGCCGCGAGCAGCAAGAAGTGCGTCCCGCGTTGCTGCGGATCGTCGCGACGCTCCGCGACCAGGTTCACCTCGCAGCCGAGGATGGGCGCGATGCCCGCGGCCTTGCAGGCCTTGTGGTGCTGCAAGGCGCCGAACATGTTGCCGTGGTCGGTCAGGGCGATGGCGCCCATGCCCATCTCGGCCGCCTGCTTCGCCAGCCCTTTGAGCCGGATCGCCCCGTCCAGCATCGAGTATTGCGAATGGACGTGGAGGTGGACGAGCTCGGCAGCCATGGCGCCGGCAGGATACTCGATCTCCGATGCCTTCGCTGGGGGCGGCAGGGGTCGGTCCGCGGGTCAGCGCCGTTCGTCAGGGACGCCCGCCGGCCCTAGCGGAGGCCGAAGCGTCGCAGCATCACGCCGGGTTCAACGGAACTCCCGACCGAGGCCGAGCTCCTGTTTGCGTCGGCTGGCGGCGACGAGCAGCGCGCGTTTCCTTGGTCCGTGCCGCCGGGCTCGCTCACCGTCGACCCGTCGGATGCGAGCTACGGCGCCGGCGGCGATTGCCTGGGCGACGGAGCCACCGGGTGCGCGATCACGGACTTCACTCCGGTCGGAAGCAAGCCGGCGGGCGACGGGCGCTGGGGCCAGTCCGACCTCGGCGGCGAGCTCTTCAGCTGGCTGCTCGATACCGCGCCGGGCGGCAGTGGGTGGGTGGATCCATGCGTCGACTGCGCCGAGCTCACTCCTTCGTCGAACCGGGTGGCGCACGGCGGCAGCTACCGCGATGACTCCGGCAACATGCGCCTCATCGCACGCAGCGCTTTCGCGCCCTACGTGCGCGCCGACGTGTTCGGCTTCCGCTGCGCGCGGCCGTGACGCTTGCGCGGGGGGCGGGCGGCGTGCTACATGCGCCGCCCCTCGGTGTGACCGCCGAGCCTGCCTCAGGAGAATGCCATGGAGAAGTCACCGCTCGCGGTCGTCAAGGAGCGCTTCGGGGACAAGGAGTCGCTGATCAAAGAGGTCCGCGCCCTCGCGACCGACGATTCTCTGGATTGGAAAGCTGAACGGGGACGGGGGGCTCGACCTCGTCTCGAACCGGAAGCTCCTACGCCTCCACGACATCCTGTCCGAGGTCAAGAGCCAGCACGGCTCGCGCGCCGCCCTCATCGACGCGATCCTCGAAGCGGAAAAGCGCGCCAAGGACCCAGGGTACCGGACTCGCCTCGAGGCGTGGCCGACGCCCCGGCTCTGGGACCGCTACCGCGCCCGCGCTTGACCGGTGGGGGCTGCCCCGAAGGCGCTCCGGCCGGTACGGATTCGAGATGGGCCCGCCCTCCCGCCTGGGCGGTGAGGTGCGGGCCTCCGGGTTGGACCCGGCCGAACCTTTGGGCATAGTGGGTGTCTGAGCAGTCGTGGGCCAGGTGAACCAGAGCGCCGAGTTGGGGCCGGGACCCCCGGCGGGGCCGCCCTCGGCCGCCGCTTCCGACGTCGACCCGGAGCTGTTGCGGCTGCCCGCGCCGCCCCGGGCCCGGCGCCTCGTCACCATGACGGTCATGGCCCTGGTGGTGGCCGCCGCCCTGGCCCTCGTCGCTTCCCTGCGGACCGATGTCACCTACTTCTTCTCGTCGTCGACGGCGGTCGACCTCGGGGACGCGCGATTGGTGGACCCGGCGCGCCTCACGTCCAACGCCTACGTGCGCATCGAGGGGACGCCCATGGCCGCCGGCACGGTGCGCTACAGCCGCATCCTCGGCGGCGACGACTACGAGGTCTTTCCGCTCGCTGGTCAGCGCGTGGTCTTCGTGCAGCTGCCCCTCTCCGGCCGGAAGGACATGCGCACCTCCTCGCGGCGCGACTTCGCGGGGCGCCTCTTGACCTTCGGGCAGCTCGGGGGGCGCTTCGCCACCGTGCGTCGCTATCTCGCGCGCCGGATGCACATGCCCGTCTCGAGCGAGTCGTTCCTGGTGCTCGCCGACGAGCCTCCCCAGAGCTACGGTTGGGCGCTCCTGCTCGCGGCCCTATGCCTCCTGTTCGTCGCCGTGGACGTCGTGCTGCTGCTCCGCTGGTTCCGGCCCTTGCCCGCGGAGGGCGAGCCGGAGCCCGAGCCGGCTCCCGAGGCGTAGGCCCGGGCCCCGAGTCCTCCAAGTATGTGGGTGAACCCCGCAGGGTCGGCTGACATGGGCCGCCCGGCGATGCTACCGTCGCGGTTCGGAGCGCAGGTGGGAGCGGTGTCCATATGATCAAGCCTCCGGCCCGAGGTGCGGCCGAGCTTCCGCCCACCGATCACGTGGCCCGCGTCCTGGTCCGGCTTGGGGCTCGGGACGAGGCCGTCGTGCTGCTTCGGGGGGCGATCGAGCGCGATTCCGGCGAGAAGGCCTGCGCCGCGCTGCTCCGCGCAGTCGAGGCCCGGCCCGACGCGAGTGTGTGGGGGCCGGACCTCGCCCTGGACCTGCCGCTCGTGGACGCCTACGCGCGTCGCGGCATGCTGGTCGAAGCCCTCGCCGTGCTACGGGGTGGGGCCCTCGGCCAGAGCGAAGAGGGACGGGCACGGGAGGCGATGCTCGAGGAGTTGCTCGCCCCGCCGCCGGCGGACGCCGGCCCGAAGGCCCATCAGGTCGCTCACCAGCTCGCGACCGGCGGGGCCGCCATGGCCCTGTCGCTGTTGCAGGACCTCGGGGACGCTCAGGGCGACTGGGTGCTGCGATGCCGCGTGCTGCTGCAGCGCCTCCTGTACGACGACGCCGAGGAGGTCCCGACCTCCGCCACGTCCCCGTCGATCCGGCCGGGCGGCAGCCCCCTCGGAGAGGCGCTCCACACGAAGCTCGGAGCCCGCGATCTCTCCGGAGCTCTCGAGGCGGCGCGTGTGTATGCGAAACAACACTCGGGCGAGATTGATGCCCAGGCCGCCGTCGCAGCCCTCGAGCGGCTCCTAGCGGCGGTGGAAGCCCGCTCGAAAGAGATGTTCGAGGCAGGCGCCGCCAAGCGCACCGCGCCCATGAAGGGCCACCCACTCGCCGAGCTGCACGTGCGCATGGGCAACCTGGAGGAGGCCGCCCGCTTCTATCGCAGGATCGTGCTCGAGGACCCACACGACGCGACGGCTCACGAGCGGCTGGCCGACTGCGAGACCGTGCGCCGCGTCATCGAGGTGCGGGGGTCCGCCGCGACGGGGCCGAGCATGGGGGCGGTGCGTCCGTTCTCGGCGACTGTGGAGGCGTTGGACTTGGGGGCGATCGGGATTGAGGGGCGCCCCACGATCAACGAGCGGCCGCCCGCCCTGTCGCCCGCGCCGCTCGCGCCGGTGATCCGCGAGGCGGAGGACCCGGGGTGGTCCACCCGTTCCGACGAGCCGCCCTCCGAGGCCATCCCCGTCGAGACCGTACCGGAGCGGCCTCTCCCCGCCCCGACCCGTGTCGTGCTGACGCAGGGCGTCGACGACCCGACCAAGCCGACCCACATCGATGTGCCTGTCCGCGCCCGCCGACCCGTCACGCCTCAGCTCCTCCAGAAGCACGTGCGGGGGGTGATGACGGATAACGCCTACCAGGCGCAGATTGAGGCCAAGTACCCGTCGTTTTCCGACAGCGATGATGACGACACGACGGCCGTTGTCAGCCTGGAGCTCAGGGCGGGCCTCCTGGCGCGACAGGGCTACCTCGACCAGGCCATCGCGATCTTCGAGGACCTGGCCGCGCGCCACCCTGAAAAGCCCGTCTACGCCGAGCGCCTCCGTCAGCTTCGCAAGCACGTCGAGCAACGGGCCGAACAGAGGAGCGGGTCGACGGTCGGCGAGGCGAACGATCACACGAGCCCCTCGGTGTCGTCGCCCGAGCAGGTGTGGGAGGACCCGACCGCGTGCGACGGGCCCGCGCCTCTTGATGGCGGCGAGACGCTCGAGGCCGCTGCGCCGTCGGCCCGACCGGTCTCTCGCGTCGTGGGGCTGGTCCCCGAGAGCGCGCGCGACGAGTCGTCGGCGGCCGAGGCCGGCGAGGCCGTCGCCGTACGGCGCATCATCCCGGTCCGCTGAGCTCAGCGAAACAGACCAAAGTACCAGGCGACGATGCGGTCGCCGAAGAAGAGGAACTCGAGCGAGGCCAAGGCGAGGAAGGGGCCGAAGGGCACCTTGAAGTGGCCGGCGTGATCGCCGGATGCGCCTTCGGCCTCCTCGTCCTCGTCTTGCCTCTCGTCGTCGTCGTCCGCCTCGTCGCGCGCGGTGTCCGAGTGCTCGCCCTGGGCCGCAGAGCCGTTCCCGTCCACCGCGGATCCTTCGCTCTCCGCTTCGTCCCGTTCGGCCGCCTGGGTCGGCACCAGGTCCCGGCCGGTCGCCATGGCCACGAGGGCCACGGCCAACCCCTGCACCGCCCCCGCCACGATCGCGAACAACGCCCCCTCCCATCCGAGGAAGGCGCCGATGGCGAGCAGGAGCTTGGCGTCGCCTTCGCCCATGCCGCGACGCCCCGTCAGCCGCTCGTAGGCCCACACGAATACGAGCTGCACCACGAGGAAGCGGCGCCGGCACCGAGCGCTGCGGCTTCGGCGCCGGGGTGGGGCCGGAGGGGTGCGGTGGCCAGGCCGAGGGCGGCTGTGGGAAGGCTCACCTCGTCCGGGATCTCCATCCACTCGAGGTCGACGAAGGTCGCGACGAGCAGGGCGCCGACGAAGGCGAAGTAGACGAGGGCGAGCAGGGAGGCGTCCCCGAGGGACGTGGAGGCTGGCGCGCGCACGACGTAGCGCTCGGCGAGCGCGACACAGAGCACGGCGCTCGAGACCTCGACCAGCAGGTAGCGCGGGTTGAGCTTTGCGCCGCAGCACGCCGCGCGTCCGCGCAACAGCAGATAGCCGAGGATCGGCACGTTGCGCCACGGCGGGATGGGCGTGCCGCAGGAGGGGCAGTGGCTCGGCGGCGAGACGATGGACATCTCCCGCGGCCAGCGATAGATGGCGACGTTGAAGAAGCTGCCCCAAACGGCGCCGAAGACGAACGCCAGGGCACGCACGATCCACGGCGGGAGGTCGGACGCGAGCACGCGGGGTCATCCTAGTGCCTCCGCGCTGGGGGGGCGAGTCCGTGACCTGCCCGGTCCGGGGCGAGCGGTTGCCGGGACAGGCGCCCGAGGCCCCGCTATGCTCGGGGCGTGAGCGAGACCGACGTGCTTTCGGAGGCCGGTGCCCTGCGCGGTGCGCTCGAGGAGACGCGTCGATGGGTCGTCAAGATCGGAAGCGCCTCGCTCGTGCGGGAGGAGGACGGGGCGCGCTTCTCCGTGCTGGCCGATCAGATTGCGGCCCTCCGATTGGCGGGGCGCTCGGTCGTGCTCGTGTCGTCGGGCGCCATCGCCCTCGGCGTGCGCCGGCTCGGGCTCGGTAAACGGCCTCCGTCCATCGCCAAGCTGCAGGCCGCCGCGGCGGTCGGCCAGTCCCAGCTCATGCGCGCCTACGAGGACGCGTTCGCGCGCCACGGCCTGCACGTCGCCCAGGTGCTGCTCACCCACGACGACCTCGCGGACCGCGACCGCTTCCTCAACGCCCGCGGCGGCCCTGCGGCCCTGCTCGACCAGGGCGCCGTGCCGATCATCAACGAGAACGACACGGTCGCGGTCGAGGAGATCCGCTTCGGCGACAACGACCAGCTCGCCGCGCTGGTGGCGACCTCGTCGGGGCCGACCTCCTGGTGATGCTCACCGACGTCGAGGGCGTGCTCGACGCCGCCGGAGTACGCATGCCGCTCGTGCGCGACGTCGATCAGGTGGCCGGCCGGTACGCCCCGCGGTCAGCGACGTGGGCTCGGGCGGGATGGCTCCAAGGTCGACGCGGCGGCCCGTGCCGACCCGTCCCGGCGTGCCCGTGATGATCGCCGACGGGCGGGACCCGAAGGTGCTCGATCGCATCGCCGACGGCGAGGACGTGGGCACCCTGTTCCTGCCGCACGGTACGCGCCTGGCGAGCCGCAAGCACTGGATCGCCTACGACCCTCAGCCGCGCGGGCGGCTGCTGGTCGACGAGGGCGCGGCGCCGGGCGCTCGCTCGGGCAAGCGCAGCCTGTTGCCCGCGGGCATCGTCGGGGTCGGGGGGACTTCGAGCCGGGCGACACGGTGAGCGATCGTCGGGCCCGATGAGGCTGGAGCTCGCGCGGGGTCTCGCGCGCTACGGCACGCGGCGACCTGGCGCAAGATCGCCGGGCCAGCACTCCAGGACATCGAGGCACGCTCGGGCTACAAGTCGTCGACGAGATCGATCCACCGCGACGACCTGGTCCTGGGAGCGCGCCTGACCCGCTCTGTCGGTGACCGACCCGGCGCCGGATCGGCCATGGCGGAGGCAGTGCAGCAGGACACCCGACGTCCGCGGCGCTCGACGCCGGGCTCGCCGCGCGCGCCAAGGAGGCCGCGCGGGTGCTCGCGGGGCGTGTCGACGGCGCGCAAGGACGCGGTGCTCGGGCGCGTGGCCGATGCTGCGCGGTCCGGAGCCGGACGCCGGCGATCCTCGCGGCCAACGCGCGCGACCTGGCCGCGGCCGAGGAGCGGGGCTCGTCGCCCGCGATGCTCGATCGCCTGCGCCTCGACGCGGCGCGCCTCGACGGCGATCGCGGCCGCGGTCGAGCGAGAGTCGCCGCCCTGCCCGATCCGGTCGGCGAGTCGTGCAGCATGCGAGCGCCGGCCCAACGGGCTCGAGGTCGCGCGCATGCGCGATCCCGCTCGGCGTCATCGCCATCATCTACGAGGCGCGGCCCAACGTCACCACCGACGCCGCCGCGCTCTGCCTCAAGACCGGCAACGCGTGCATCCTGCGCGGCGGCTCCGAGGCGCTTCGACTCCAACCGGGCGCTGCGCGCGGCGTGTTCGCCGACGGGCTCGCCGCCGCGGGCCTGCCCGCCGCCGGCGGTCCAGCTCGTGCCGACGACCGACCGCGAGGCGACTCGCGCACGCTCGATCGTCGAGGGCGACTGATCGACCTGGTCATCCCGCGCGGCGGCGAGGGCCTGATCCGCTTCGTCGCCGAGCACGCGCGCGTGCCGGTCATCAAGCACTACAAGGGCGTCTGCCACGTCTACGTCCACGCCGCGCGCCGACCTCGAGATGGCGCGCGCGCATCGTGCGCGAACGCCAAGGTCCAGCGGCCGGGCGTGTGCAACGCGATGGAGACCCTGCTGGTCGATCGCGCGATGCGCCGGCGCATTCGTGCCGCGCATGGCGGCGCGCCTGGCGGGCCGGGGTCGAGCTGCGCGGCGACGCCGAGGTGCGCGCTGGCGGCGCCCGGGCGAAGCCCGCGACCGAGGACGACTGGGACGCCGAGTACCTCGACCTGATCGTCGCGGTGCGCGTGGTCGACGGCCTCGACGCGGCGATCGCCCACATCGAGCGCTACGGCTCGAGCCACACCGAGGCCATCGTCACCGGCGACTCGCGCCGCGCGCGCGGTTCCTGCGCGAGGTCGATCGTCGACCGGTGCTGGTCAACGCGTCGACCCGGTTCGCCGACGGCGGCGAGCTCGGCCTCGGCGCCGAGATCGGCATCTCGACGACCAAGCTGCACGCCTACGGCCCGATGGGCCTCTCGGAGCTGTGCACGCTCAAATGGATCGCGTTCGGGGACGGGCAGATCCGCACGTGACGCGCGGGACCTGACAAGGGGAGTGGACTTGGCGACGAACAAGACGCAGAGCTCGGGCAGCCGCAAGGGCGCAGCGCGCAAGACCGACGCGCGCAAGAAGAAGGTCGCGGCCCGTGGTGGTCGGACGACCTCGCGAACGGCGGCGGTCAAGCCGCAGGCCAAGGCGAAGACGAAGGGGGCCGATGTGACGGAACCGGCGACTGCGAAGTCGAAGCCGAAGTCGAAATCGAAGTCGAAGTCGGAGGACGGCGGCGCCGAGCGACGTGCGTCGCGGGCGCGGAGCGAAGAGGCGGCACGGCGCGTGGCCATGGCGGCGGCGGAGGGCGGGCTCGACAAGAAGGCCGCCAACGTCGAGATCATCGACGTGCGCGGCAAGGTCGACTACGCGGACTACGTCGTCGTGTTCAGCGGGCGGAGCGACCGGCAGGTCGGCGCGATTGCGCGTGGGGTCGAGGAGCTGGTGCGCGAGCGCGAGGGCGTGCGTTGCATCGGCGTGGAGGGCCTGCCCCAGGGGAGCTGGGTGCTGATGGACTTCGGGGACGTGATCGTCCACATCTTCCACGAGGACACGCGCGGCTACTACGACCTCGAGTCGCTGTGGATCGACGCGGCGCGGGTCACGCTCGACGAGTCGCTCGAGCAACACCTGGACTGAGCGCCGGTGCGTGTGATGGTCGTCGCGGTGGGGCGGGTCCGGGAGCGGGGCCTGCGCGAGGTGCTCGACGACTACTACGGGCGCATCCGTCACTACGGCAAGCTCGAAGAGGTGGAGCTCAAGGACGGCTCGGTCGACGAAGTGCGCGCGCGCTTCGAAAAGGCGATCCCCGAGCGGTCGCGGGTCGTCGCGCTCGAGGTGGACGGTGCGCGCTGGTCGAGCGGCGACCTCGCCCGCTTCGTCGGCCGCGCGGAGAACGACGGCCTGCAGAGCCTGGTGTTCCTGATCGGCGGCGCCTATGGCCTGCCGGCCGAGACGTCCCGGGCGGCCGACCTGCGCCTCTCGCTGTCGGCCATGACCTTGCCCCACCGCCTCGCCCGCCTGCTCCTCGCCGAGCAGGTCTACCGCGCCTTCACGATCCTGCGCGGCGAGCCCTACTCGCACTGAGCGAAGCCCGCTTCGGCGTGCAACCCATTGTCGCTCTGCTCGCGTCCTTCACACGAAGCGGTTGCTGCCCTGGACGCCCTGGCTCTCGCCGTCATCGCCGAAGCGGTAGGGCGGATCGACGAGGCCGTTGATGCGCTCCATCGCCAGGTCGACCAGGCCCTGGAAGGCCTCGCGGTGATCGCGTTCCGCCGCTGGCGTGAACGGGTCGAAGGGCGGCACGTGGAAGCGCTCGGCGTCTCGATGGGTGATCGGCTCGCCGATGCGGTAGACGATATGGCCCGGCCGCGCGATCGGTGAGCTGCCCGGATAGACATGGTCGCTGCCGCTGCAGCCCACGGGCACGATCGTCTTCTGGAAGTGGAGGGCGATCTGGGCGAGGCCGATGTGACCGCGCGACAGGCGCTTGGAGCGGGTGCCCTGGGGGAAGACGAGCAGGTCGAGCCCGCGCTCGAAGGCTTCCCCGTTGAGCTCGACGAAGCGGTGCATCATGGTGCGAAAGAGCGCATCGATGGCGGCGGACCAGGGCTCCCGGGTCGGGTCGAAGGGCATGCCCAGCATGTCCCGCGGCCGGTCGAGCACCTCCGCCGGTACGATCGCCCTGTCGGGAGCGGCTCCGGTGTCGCCCGCCACAGAGGCGTCGACCGCGCGGCGCAGCTCCGCGTACTCGGCGTCGGTCGGCCGCCGGTCCACGGTCGAGATGAAATCGCGCGTGATGAGATAGCCGCGCGAGACGGTGGGGATGTTGCCCGTCAGCTCCATGAAGCGGGCGACGAATTCGCGCTCGTAGTACTTGCCCTTGACCCACGTCGCCGTGAGGCGGCCCTGGTCGCGCCACAGCCGGTACTGGAACGGCCAGTAGTTGTACCGATCGGTGTGGTTCATCGCGTAGACCACGGGCTCGTCGGGGATGCGTTCGACGTCCTCGACGTCGATCCGCACGCCCGCCGCGTAGTTGGGCTGCAGGAACATCCGGGCCAGCACCCGTTGGCCGAGGGGTTTGCCGGTCAAATGAATGCGCGAAAGGCGGCTGAGGTCGAGCATCGGACCGAAGGTGGTGTGATGGCGGAGGTGCCGTCAAGGGCTGCGGGGCAACGGATGGGCGGCGGTCTCGATAAGGCGTGCCGTGCCCGTCGTCATCCCCGTCGCCCGCGGCCTGGTCGATCTCGCTCGCGCCCCCCACGTGCCCGGGGTGCGACCTGGCCGTGCCCCCAGGCGCGATCGGCTTCTGCGAGGCCTGCGCGCCCCTGCTCGAGCCCCGCCCGGGCGCCATCGGCGCCTTTGTCTACGGCGGCCCCCTCGCCGACGCCCTGCAACGCTTCAAGTATGGCGGCCGCAGCGATCTCGCCGCGCCCCTCGGGGCACTGCTCGCAAAGGCGGCCGGGCGGCACGCCGGTCACGTGGATGCGGTCGTGCCCGTGCCGCTCCACCGCCGGCGTCTGCGCACGCGCGGTTTCGATCAGACCGCCCTGCTCGCACGGCCGGTCGCCCGCGCCCTCGGCGTCGCCTTCGAGCCTCGGCGCCTCGTGCGCACGCGGGCGACGCCGCCACAGGTCGGGCTCGACGCGGCGGCCCGGTCCGACAACGTGCGCGGTGCCTTCCTCGCCCGGCCGCGCCCGCGCCGACCCCGTGTGCTCCTGCTCGACGACGTGCGCACGACTGGGGCGACGCTCGAGGCCGCCGCCCGGGCGCTTCAGGCGGCGGGCACCCGCGAGGTGCGCCTGATCACCCTGGCGATCGCCGAGTGAGGGTAGGGCGGAGCTGGCATCGTCCCGGCGACTGACTACGCTCCACGGCGTGTCGTCGCGCGCGCTCGTCCTCGCGCTCTGTGCCCTCGTCCCGCTCGCGGGATGCGGCTCCGCTCGCCCGCTGCCGGGGGCCGATGCGCTCGCCTACCTGCATGTCGGCGTCGACCCGTCGCACGAGGCGCGCCGTACGATCGCGAGCCTCGCCCGCGGCGGGTACGTCGAGAGCCACCGCATCGCCGGGCCCGGGTTCGTGGCGCTCGCCTTCCGCCGCCGCGACGGGCGCGCGACAGCGGTGCGGATCGTGACGCGGCTCGGCGTCGTTCTCGGGCTCGACGGGGGCGAGGTGGAAGATCCGATCGGGCAGGCGGTGGGCCTGCTCGATCCGCCGGGCGGTCGACTCGACCTGGACGGCGACGGACGGCCGGAGATCCTGCTGACCGTGCACGGGACGCGCGCAGGGAACGTGGGGACCGGGCCCGATCCGAGCGATCGCACGTGCATCGGCATCGTGCGTGTGGTCCCGCGCGGCCGGGCCTTCGAGGTGCCGGTCGACGCGGGCTCGGCCCTCGACGGCCGATGCGTCGAAGAGGTGCGGGTGCCGCCGGGCGGCGGCGCGCCCGAGGCGCTGGTGGTCGTGCGCGAGGAGGCGCTCGCCTACGGCGATGGGGTGCCGACCGTGTCGGTTCCCATGGAGGGGCGGCACGGACGATGGGGACCCGCGCCCCCCCGTGATGCCGCGCGCTTCTTCGCTGCCGAGCGCGCCGCCCGCGCGCAGCCCCTCGTGGACGCACGCCGGGCTCTCGATGTGCCGCGTGCCTACCGCATCGCCGTCGAGCTCGCCGCCATCGCCCACTTCGCCGCGGCGGGGTCGTCCGCCCAGGTCCGGGCGTTCGACGGCGCCCTTCGGGGGCTGGTGCTCACCTCGGCCGAGGCCCGCGTCGTGGCGCGCGCCCGCGATGCCATCGGTTTGTGTGCCCGCGGAGGGACGTGCTAAGGCGGTCGGTCCGATTTAGCTTGCCATCTTGATCACTGGATGATCAAAGGTAGAGGTGCGGCGCGACACCGGCATGGAGGAGACGATCGTCGCGAAGTACGCGGCGATCAGCGGCGTGCTCGACGAACGCGCGCGTCGGCTTTGGGCGGCGACCGAGTCGCGCGCGATCGGATATGGTGGCGACGCTTGGTATCGTCGGCGACGGGCCTGGCGCGCGCGACGATCCGCAACGGCCAGCGTGAGATCGATGCCGGAGTCGAGCTCAACGGGCGAGTGCGGGGCCCCGGCGCGGGTCGGCCATCGATCGAGCAAACGCAGCCCGGCATCAAGGCAGCGCTTGAGAAGCTCGTGGACCCGCTGACGCGCGGCGATCCGACGTCGCCGTTGCGCTGGACGTGCAAGAGCAAGGCGAAGCTCGCCGCGGCGATGGCCCAAAATGGATGGGCGGTGAGCGCCACGATGGTCGGGCGTCTTCTGAACGATCTCGGCTACAGCCTCAAGTCCGTTCGCAAAAGCACCGAAGGCAAGGCGCACCCCGATCGGAACGCACAGTTCGAGCACATCAACGCGACCGCCGCCGAGTTCCTGGCGCGCGGCAGTCCGGTGATCTCGGTCGACACCAAGAAGAAAGAGCTCGTTGGTGACTTCAAAAACGGGGGAAAAGAGTGGCAGCCGGCGGGGACGCCGGAGAAGGTGCTCGTGCACGACTTCCTGACGGAGGGTGTCGGCAAGGCGATCCCCTACGGCGTTTACGACATGGCGCGGAACGAGGCGTATGTCAGCGTGGGCCGCGATCACGACACGCCGGCGTTCGCCGTCGCATCGATCCGCCGATGGTGGATGACCATGGGGCGACGTGCCTATCCCGACGCCAAAGAGTTGTTCATCACTGCAGACGGCGGCGGGAGCAACGGCTATCGAGCGCGTGCGTGGAAGACGCAGCTTCAGGATCTGGCGAACAAGCTCAGGATGCCAATCAGCGTCTCTCACTTTCCGCCCGGCACGAGCAAGTGGAACAAAATCGAGCATCGGCTTTTCTGCCACATCACCCAGAACTGGCGCGGTCGGCCGCTTCGTACGTTCGAGGCCGTCGTCGAGCTGATCGGCAACACGCGTACCTCCACCGGTCTACGCGTGAAGGCCAAGCTCGACACCGCCAGGTATCCCACGGGCGTCACCGTCACCGATGCGCACATGAAGACTCTTGCACTGCACAAGCACTCCTTCCACGGGGAGTGGAACTATGTGCTGCATCCCCATCGAAGCTGATCAGGTAATTTCGATCGGCCGCCTAAGAGGCCGAAAAAACGGGGGTGTCGTGGCTTCGTCGCCTGGCGCGCCAACTTTTACGCCAACCCCTCCAGCGCGCGCGACCCTCGGCAGGGCGGTCACGTCGGCCGCCTTGCGGCGGGCGATGCGCAGGCATTCGACCGCCCTGCGCATGGCCGGCCAGTGGTCACCCGTGTAGCCGGCGAGGACGTCCCCCGACGCGTTGTGCGTGATGCGCTGCGACGAGAGAATCCCTCGACAACGTCGCCGATGGGCCTCCGGCCCTGGTGCCCAGCGAAACGTCCCGTTGCATGGTTGGGCGTACTTCCCTGTCACATCAGCACGCCCACGATGTGGTCGTAGTCGACGCGCTCGCCGCGCCAGCCGCTCTCGGCGGTGTGCTCATCGATGCGGGCGCCGGCGTTCTCGTTGGCGGCGCGGACCTCGGCGAGGGCCCAGCTCGGGAGCAACGGCGTGCGGGGATCGAGCGTGAGGATGCGGCCGTCGGGCCGGCGGAAGATGACGTCGGCGCCGGCGCGCTCCATTCGGTAGCCCGCTTCGTGAATGAGGCGATGGTGGTACGGGCAGAGCAGGATGAGGTTCGGTAGCTTCGTCTCGCCGCCGTCGAGCCAGTGGAGGATGTGGTGCGCGTCGGTCCAGCGGGTGTGTCGGCATCCGGGGAAGCGGCAGCCCTTGTCGCGCGTGAGCAGGGCGCGGCGGATCGCGGGCGGGATGCGGCGCGTCTTGCGGCCCACGTCGAGTGTGCAGCCCTCTTCGTCGGTCGCGATGGGCACCAGGCCCGAGTCGCAGCACAGTCGCCGGAGCGTTTCCGCGGGAACGTGCGTGCCGTCTTCGAGCTTGGCGTCGTGGTGCTCCGAGAACGCGCTCTTGGCCACGTGGAGGAGGATTGTCGTGCGGTCGCCACCGGTGCGAGCAGGCTCGGAGCCGTCCTCGACCGCGCCCGCGAGCACGAGCTCGGCGAGCTTCACCAAGACGTCTGCGCGCGAGGGCCGTTCGGGTCGAGCGTGCGTCTCCGCGGAAACGTGCGGCGGCGCTTCGGACGCGTGCTGCTCGCCGCCGGGCGTTCCCGCGGGAACGTCGCATGCCGCCCCGGACGTCTCCGCGGGAACGTCGCATGAGCAGCACGCATCCGCGGGAAGGTCGCGCTCCCGATCGCGAAGCGCATCGAGCGCCTTCATCACGACAGCGGCTTCGTCCGGATGGAGCTGCGCCTCGATGCGCACCATGTCGCCGGTGCCGCGCTTGTAGGTAACCCACCGGGCCGGCCCCGCCGCAGGCGGCGTCTTCGTGACGAGGGCGAGCCCGCGGCAGATGCGCTCGAGCTGTGCGGCCGTGGCCGTCCTGGCGACGCCGAGCAGCTTGGCCTCGTTGTCGGGCGTGGCGACCCGCGTCAGCGCGCGGACCTTCGAGTAGCTGAGCTCGCCCCGTCCCAGGGCGGCCTCGACCCGTGGCAGGTCGCCGAGGGCGCGGGCGACCCGCACGTGCTCGCGCGCGGTGCCGGGCGCGAGGCCGCACTTGTAGGCGAGCCAGTCGGCGCACGACCGAAGCCCCCAGGCGGCCCACCCCTCCGACCGCTCATACTCGCGAATCAGTGCGAGAAATCTCCCCGTCGCAGCATCGAGATGCGCCGCGAGCTCGCAGATTTCGGCCTCAATCACGCCTCCCGAGCGCGCCTCGAGCACACCCGACTCCGCCGTGAACCCGTCCATCCGTTCAGTATGCCAGAAGCGCCGGATCTGTCCACTGATTTGTTGATGTGAGCGCCGGTCGGTCACGGCGGAGTCGAGCCTCCCGCACGGACAAAGCGTGCGGGCGATAGGGGCCCCCGAGGAGGCCCCGCCGTGCCCGGCAGAGGGGCGAGGGGCCGGGGTGGCTCGTTCTAGGCGTCGGGGAGTCGGTCGTCCTCCAGCGAGACGGAAAGCACTCGACGGCGCGAGTCGGTGGCCGAGGATCTCGCGTGCGCGGCGGGTGGCGAAGGGGTCAGCTTCCGCCGCTGCGCTGCTCGTCTTGGGGGGGCTCTCCTGCCACGCCCTACGCCGTTCTCCATCTTGCCTTCAGTCGCTCCAGCTCGCCCTCGGGGTGCGGGACCACGCGAAGGGTCGAGCCGCTGGAGCTGAAGTGAGCGTCGAACGAGCGGAACTGCTGGATACGGTCACCCGGGGCGAATTCGCCAAGCTCGACGGCCTGCCCAGACCTCCGCTCCAACCACTTGAGGAGAAGACGTCGCGTCAGGTGGGCGATGGCGTCGAGGTCGTGCGCGTAGTTCGCTAGTGAGGAGAACTGTTTCGAATCCCGGACCCGGCGCCGCAGTCACGACGCCCGTCTGACCATGCTCGCCATGACGAAGCTCGGCCGCGTGAACGAATCCTGATCGCTGCGCCGAGTAAACGCGTTGGACCAGCTCCTTCAGGGACTTCGCCGCGTTCGAGGCCCGATCAAGCTCCAACAAGTCGACCCCCATCTTCGCGATCGCGGCAACATCTCCCGCGTCCCTGTGCTTCCACGAGAGGCGCCCGTGAACGGTGCATGAGAGATGGCCAGGGCACTCAACGGTGTATTCTGCTGCCAGCAGGTTCAGCCCGGCCACATAGGACACCACCGCGAGCGTCCCTTGCTTTCCGCTGATCTCACGGCCGCCTGCGTATGAGAGCAGCGCCGCGACGAAGGTCTCGCGATCGTCGGCAGATAGCGCGTCGAACGCTTCGGTGACGTTTGTGTAGACGCCGGAGAACGCCGACACGCGCTCGCGCTCGGGCAGGGCCATGCGGCTCGGGTAAAGGCGGTCCACGGCTACATTCATAGAGTCCACGAATTCACGTCTTCGGTGCTTGCGAGTCCACCTCGGGCTGTAGGGCGCAAAGGGCACGTGAGACGTGAGCGTGGCCAGCGCGCATGAGAGGGCATGGCGAGCCATCGCCTCCCTGCGAGCGGCCTGCGGAGTCGGTGCGTCCACCCGGTGAATGACTGCTGAGACGCGCTCATTCTCCCTGCGCCGGTCCCGGATGATGATCGTCCGCATGGCCATTGTCTCGCCCCCGAAGACGGGGATGTCGTCCGCGATGCCGATGCCTCCCCCGCACTTCATGTGGAGGACGTAGTAGAAGGCCCGTGTTGCGCCGGTGCTGGTCAGTTCGGCGGCATTGCGGAGGCGCTCGTACACACGTTGAATAGCTCCGCGGACGACCTTGTCCGGGAGGTCAGGCGCATCGGCTCCGGGCTCCTTGATGTTGTGGTTGCTGGTGACGTACCCCTCAATCTCGCCAACTCTCTCCGAGTCGACAGTGAACATCACGCCCAAACGAAGAAGCTGAGGCCATGAGCGGGTTCGCCAGCTCCATTCGAACTGACAGCGGGTGGTTCCATCTTCGGCTGGAAAGTAGAACCGGGCCCCGCGATCGGCCACGCACAGATCTTCGAGGTGCTCTAGGAGGATTGGCGCAGCTTCGCGGGGGATTCTGGCCTCGACCACTCGCCGGGTTCAAGAGCGGGTCAAAATATAGGTGTTCCTTCTTCTTGCGTACCATCTCCGCGACCTCCGCCCACCAAGCTTCACTTGGATACACTGACTCTAGCCAATCTGGTTGCACCGCACCGCGTGCGGGGGCGCTGGCCCAACCCATCGATCTTCTGATCGCGGCCCCGGGTCAGGCGCCTGGGTCGCCCTGCCGCGCCGGGTGAGCGCTGCGTGATCGCCGTAAGGGCCGGAGCGGAGGTGCTCCCGCGACGTGGTCGTCCCCTTCGATGTTGCGGTTAGGCGCGCCTACTCGTTGTGGCGGACGCGCCGCACCAGGTCGCCGAGGGCGCGGGCGAGGTCGCCCCCGTCGTGCACGACAAGGCGGGGGATGACCTCATCGTCGAGCAGGGCGAGCAAGCGACCGATCGAGTTGGCGTGCGCCAACTCCTGCACCGCCATACCAGATCCTTCGAAAGTTTGGGGGGGCGCTTCGGAGCGTCCGGCCGCCGAAACCTGTGCAAAACCCGCGGGACTCGCGTCACTCCCAACGCTTGTGTGCCCGCGGAGGGACGTGCTAATGAGCCCGGCTCGGCCGCGCGTGGCCTTCTCACCATCGTGGTGAGGCGTGCGCGCCGCGCGTGTGTTGGCCGGCTCGGGTCGAGGCGCCGCCATGGGCAAGAAGAAGAAGAAGGACACCGCGCCCGGCGAGATGATCGTCTGCCGCAACCCCAAGGCGACGAAGCAGTTCGAGATCGAAGAGCGCCTCGAGGCCGGGATGGTGCTGCGGGGCTCGGAGGTGAAGAGCCTCCGGGAGCGTCACGCCGATCTGGAGGGCGCCTACGCCCTCGTCGGAAGTGGCGAGCTGTGGCTCCACCACATGTACATCGGGCCCTACCTGCAGGCGGGGCCCTTCTTCAACCACGAGCCGCGGCGCGCTCGCAAGCTGCTGGTGCACCGTCGCGAGATGGAGCGGCTCACCGGGCTGGTCTCGCAGAAGGGCTACACGCTCGTGCCGGTGCGCGTGTATTTCAAGAACGGGCGCGCGAAGGTCGAGCTCGGCCTCGCGCGCGGCCGGCGTCTCGGGGACCGACGCGACCAGCTGCGTCGCGAGCAGGATCTGCGTGAGGCGCGAGAGGCTGTGGGAAGGCGGCGGTGAGCGAGACACCGAAGGGCGCCGAGGTGCCGCTCCGGCTCGACGGTGGCGGCGACGGTTGGGCGCATGGGCTCGAGGGCCTCGTCGTCGCGCTGGTGGTGCCGCGCCCCTTCGCGCCCGGAGCACCGCTCGCACTCACGGCGTGGCCCGAGGATGATGCGCCCCTGTGGCTCGAGG
This sequence comes from uncultured delta proteobacterium, assembly GCA_963830115.1. Classification (GTDB taxonomy): domain Bacteria; phylum Myxococcota_A; class Polyangia; order Polyangiales; family CAWHLB01; genus CAWHLB01. The sequence continues at coordinate 87,907 of CAWHLB010000015.1, read as the reverse complement.
GGCGCACCGTCGGTGCGAAGAAACGTGCCGACGGGCGCTTCGACGTGCGCGTGCGGTTGGTCAACCTGCGCCGCGATGCGAGGGAGCGGCTCGCCCTCGCACTGACCCGGTGATGGGAGGGGGGGGGGCAGGGCGATCGAGTTCTCGATTCCCCGATCATCTCGGAGACCTCCGGCGTGGGGTGGCACGTCTGGGCTGCCCGGAGGGGCCGTGGCGGCAGTCATTATCGAACAAGAAGGGGGTGGGAGGGATCGACAAGGGCGCGGAAATTTGATCGAACCTCGTCACCGGGGCGCGCTGCTCCGGGGAGGCGAGGAGCGAGTGCGATGGCCCGAAAGACGAGAGCCCAGCAAATCGAGCGTGAGAATGAGGCCGCTGCGCTCGGCTATTTTGCCGAGGCGCTGAGGGAGCTTCCTGACCCGCGCCGCCGTCAGGGCGTGCGCTATCCGCTGCAGGCGGTGGTCGTGACCGCGCTGATGGCGATGGTGTGCGGCTGCGACGACGCGGAGGCGATGGAGTTGTGGGGGGAGGCGAACGAGGAGTGGCTGGCCACCTTGGTCGACCTTCCCCACGGAGCCCCGACGCAGGACGTGTTCCTGAGCGTGCTGGGTGCACTCGACCCGGCGGCGTTCCAGAAGGTCTACCAGCGCTGGGCACACCTGGTATCGCTGCGTCTTGATGGGCAGGCCGCAAGACACGTCGCCATCGACGGCAAGACGAGCCGCCGCAGTGGAGACAAGAGCACGGGGAAGAGTCCGATTCACACCGTGAGCGCCTATCTCGCGGGGGCCGGCGTCGTCCTGAGCGCCAGTCAGGTGAGGGACAAGGAGAACGAAATCGTCGCAATTCCCGAGGTGCTCGCGGTGCTCGACCTTCGCGGAGCCATCGTGACGGTCGACGCGATGGGGTGTCAGACGAAGATCGCCGAAGCAATCGTTGAAGGCGGTGGCGACTATTTGCTCGCGGTCAAAGACAACCAGCCTTCGCTCCATCGTGAGGTCGTGGAGACCTTCGCCGAAGCGGACGACCCACGCCCCCGTAGCGTCGACGAAGCGCCCCGCCCCGGGATGCTCGAGCACGAGGAGACGAGCAAAGATCACGGCCGTCTCGAGACGCGCCGCGTCCGTGTGACCTCCGACCTCGATTGGGTGCTCTCGAAGGACCGCTGGCGAGGGCTCGGCTTCGTCGTTCAGGTTCAACGCGAGCGCACGGTCCTCGCTACCGCCAGGACCTCCACCGAGACGGCCTACTACATCGGCAGCGGCTCAGCCGCTTCGGTCACCGAAATCGCTCGCAAGATCCGGGACCACTGGCGCATCGAGAACGAGCTCCACTGGGTTCTCGACCTGGCCTTCCGCGAAGATGAGGCGCGACACCGCGCCAACAACGCGGCCGCCAACATGGCCACCCTCCGCCACTTCGCCCTCGGGATCGTCAAGCAGGACGCCACGCGCAAGGTCGGCGTGGCCAACGCCCGCAAGAGGGCCGGCTTCGACCGTGACTACCTCCTCCACCTCATGCGCGGCGCCAGCTCCCAGCCTGGCTAGAACTCGATTGCCCTGGGGGGGGGGAAACTCTCGTTGAACGGCTAGAGCTGGAATGTTAGAGTACCTGCAAGGCTCCGCATGGCGCGCAAGAAGAAGGACCGCAAGAACTCGGCCGCCGCCTGGGAGGACGCCTACGCAGTGCTCGCCGAGGGTCCCGGGACCCTCGCGCGTCTCGCCGACTTCGACTCCCGAAGCGGCTCGCTGCCGAGCGATGTGGGCCCCCACATGGGGGAGCGGGGCAACCGTCTGTCGACCCAGCCGGCTCCGGCGGAGCCGTCCCTGGAGCCTGCGGCCGCAGCGAACGAGCCCGTGCCGGCGGGGCCTCCGCCGACCCCTTCGGGTCCGCCGAGCTACGCATACATCCGGATGCTCGAGGAGCTCTCGTCCTTCGTCGCGCCCGAGATGGCGCGCCGCCTGCTCGACGAGTGTCTCGCGCTCCTGAACACCTCGGCCTCTTGCGCCATCCCCCTCAATCTGCGCTCCGCGGTGGTGGAGCACCTGCCTGGACGGTTGGCGCCGCTCATGGCGCGCGCGGAGGTGTCGGCCGTGCTGCTCTCCCTCGAAGAGAGCCTGATGGACATGCACGCGCCACGGCCCGGTCGTCGCAGCGCCTCCCGACCGGAGATGCCCATGCTTCCCGGGGTGCGCTCCACGAACCCGCCGCGCTGAGGCGCACCTTCACGCGGGGCCGGGTCGGCGTTACATCGCCTTCGATGGCCGTCCGGTACAAGCGGGTCTACGAGCCTCCGTCCGAAGAGGACGGTGACCGGATCCTGGTCGATCGGTTGTGGCCGCGCGGCCTGTCGAAGCACGCGGCGCGGCTCGACGGATGGGACGAGGAGATCGCCCCGAGCCCGGCCCTGCGCAAGTGGTTCGGCCACGACCCGGCCCGCTTCGCCGAGTTCAAGCGGCGCTACTTCGCCGAGCTCGCGCACCAGCCCGAGCGGGTCTCCGACCTCCTGACCCGGGCGCGGAACGGAACGATCACACTTCTGTTCGCGGCGAAGGACTCCGAGCACAACAACGCCGTCGCACTTTCGGAGTACCTCGAGCGTCGTCTTCGCCGATAGGCGGCCCAGCCTTGTTCCCGCATGGGGCCGATGCTACCTACGCCATCGTGGTCGCGCCTCCGCCGTACCCGGACACCGTGGCAGCCGTCGACCTGGGCTCGAACAGCTTCCACCTGATCGTCGCGCGTCCGGTCGGCGGCGAGATCCACGTGATCGACAGGCTCCGGGAGCGGGTCGCGCTCGCCGAGGGGCTCGACGAGCGCAAGCGCCTGACGCGTGAGGCGCGCCAGCGGGCCCTGTCCTGCCTCGAGCTGTTCGGCCAGCGCCTCCGTCACATGCCTCACGGCAGCGTGCGCGCTGTCGGCACCAACACCCTGCGTCAGGCGCGCAACGGCCGTGCGTTCCTCGGGCAGGCCGAGCAACGGCTCGGCCATCCGGTCGAGGTGATCTCGGGCCGCGAGGAGGCACGGCTGGTCTATCTCGGCGTGTCCCACACGATCGAGGTGCAGGAGGGGCGCCGTCTCGTCGTCGACATCGGCGGCGGCAGCACCGAGTGCATCATCGGCGAGGGGTTCGAGCCGCTCGAGGCCGACAGCCTCTACATGGGCTGCGTGAGCTTCAGCCGCCGCTTCTTTCCCGACGGTGTGATCTCCTCCGACGCGATGGACGCGGCCCAGCTCGCGGCGAGCCTCGAGGTGCAGAGCATCGCCCAGCGCTTCAAGCGCGTGGGCTGGACGGGGGTCGCCGGTTCGTCGGGGACCATCCGTGCCGTCGAGAGCATCCTGCGCGCCCAGGGGCTCAGCGACGACGGCATCACGGAGAAGGGCCTTCGCAAGCTGCGAAAAGCGATGATCGCCGTCGGCCACGCCGACAAGCTCGCCTTCGACGGGATGCCCTCGGACCGCGCGCCGGTGCTGGCCGGCGGGGTCGCCATCGTGCTGGCCCTCTTCGAGATGCTCGGCATCGAACGGATGGCCACGTCGAGCGGGGCCCTGCGCGAGGGACTGCTCTACGACCTGCTCGGCCGCATGCAGCAGAAGGACGTGCGCGAGCGGACGATCCGCCTGTTCAGTGCGCGCCACCACGTGGACATGGATCAGGCCGAGCGCGTCGCGGCGACGGCGTTGCGCATGCTCGCGCAGGTCGCCGAGAGCTGGGACCTGGAGGGCGCGACCCACCAGAAGCTGCTCGGCTGGGCGGCGCGGCTTCACGAGGTCGGCATCTCGGTCTCCCACAGCGGCTATCACAAGCACGGCGCCTACCTGCTCGAGCACTCCGACATGCCGGGCTTCTCCCGGGAGGAACAGGTCAAGCTCGCGGCCCTGGTGCTCTGTCACCGCCGCAAGCTGCGCAAGAGCGTGTTCGGCGCGCTGCCCGAGGGGGATGCCCTGCCGACCCTGCGCCTGTGCCTGTTGCTGCGGCTCGCCGTCCGGCTCGATCGCGGCCGGAGCGAGGAATCGGTGCCCGAGGTCCGGCTCGAAGCGCGAAAGAAGGCGCTCGAGCTGACCTTCCCGGCGGGCTGGCTCGAGGCCCATCCCCTGACGGTCGCGGACCTCGGGGAGGAGGCGGCGACGCTGGAGGCAGCGGGCTATCGGCTGCGCTTCGGCTGAGGGGCTGCTCAGGCCGCGAGCGGGACGCACGAGCAAATCCGCGGTAGTCCGGGACTCGTGCAGGCCGGAAACTTCCGGCCGGGACACGAGATGGGCACATGATACTCGGACAGACAGCCGATGCACGACGTGCCCACGCAGACGTCGCCCACCGTCAGCGGATCTCCGTCATAGCAGCGGGAGCCGTTGGTCGACACCGCGCTGGGCGTGCAGAAGGCGCCCGTCACGTCGACGGGCCTTGCCGTACAGGTTCCCGACATGCACAGGTGGTCGGTGCACGACCGGACGAGATACCCGTTGGAGAGCATGCCGCAGGCGATGGGCAGACACGCGGAGGGCGAGCAGCCATCCTCGGGCGCGCACGTCATGCCTTCGGGAATCGTCGGACAGGTCTGCAGCTCGGTGACCGTGAGCACGTCGCTGCACGTGCCGCCTTTGCAGGCCGGTCCCGAGATCGCGCGGACCTTCGAACCCGTCGCGCAGGGATCCGCCGGGCAGTCGCTCCAGCCCGTGTCCGAGACGGCGCCGCAGAACCGGTGGCTCGTGTCCCGTGTGCACGCCCGGGACCCAGTGCTGGTGCTCGACACCTGGCACACGCCGCCCGCGTCGCACACGTAGGCGGAGATCGTCCGCTGCTGGGTGCCGCTCTGGGTGCAGGCATCGCTGAAGGTGCACGGACCGAACGCTCCGCCGATGGGCTGGCAGTCGCTGTCGGTCGCGCATCCGGTGCAGGTCCCGGCTGCCTCGTCGCACGTCGTGTGACTACTGCATGGATTGCCGCCATGCATGCACACGTCGTCCTTGCACTGGTCCGCACCGTTGCAGAAGATGCCGTCGTCGCAGGGGGCCTCGTTCTTGGTGTGGATGCAGCCGCCCCCCGGGCCGCACGTGTCGTCCGTGCAGGGGTTGCTGTCGTCGCAGAGCGTCACGCAAGGGTCGCCCCCCTCCACGGCCGCGTCCGCGGGGCCCATGCCGCCGTCCGTGGCGGCGTCGGACCCGGAGTCGACGGATCCGTCCGTGGCGGCGTCGCTACCGGAGTCGACGGCCCCGTCCGTGGCGGCGTCGCTACCGGAGCCGACGGATCCGTCCACGGCCGCATCGCTACCGGGCCGAACGGGCGCGTCCATGCTTGCGTCGCGCGGCGTCAGGCCGGCATCCCGCTGCCGCGTCCCGCCATCGGCCTGGCTCGCGGAGCCCGCGTCGGGACTGGGCGGCGAGGTGTCGAGGCCGAGCCCACATCCCCCGGCAGATCCCAGGGCGATGGCGAGCGCCAGGATGCGAGCGCCTCGCGAAGCAAGCATCCGTTCATGATGCGGCCAGGGCGGGCGAGCGTCAAAGCTCGCCGGCGCGCACCCATGCGGTCACGCACCTGCGTCGAGAGAACCGAGCACGGCGCGCCGCACGGCGTCGTAGTCGTTCGGCCACCTCGACCGGGCGGGTTGGCGAACGCGGCTCCGTCACGCCCGCCATGCGCGACCATCGTGGTAGTCGACCTTGAAGTCGGGAACTTCAGCGCCGTTGCGCGGTCGAGATGACGACCACGCGATCGGTCGGCGCGGATGTCGCCGCGCGCGGCCAGCTTGCTCGAGCGCCGCCAGCGCGACGCCGGTGTGCGGGTCGGTGAACAGGCCGGCCCGGTCGGCCTGCGGCCGCAGGCGTCCGCCAGCTCGGCCTCGGTCGCCTGCTCCACGACGCCGTCGAACGCGCGCAGCGTCCGGATCGCCTTGTAGACGCTCACCGGGTTGCCGATCTGGATGGCGCTGGCCGCGGTCGTGCGCGCCGTCATGCGGCTCGAACTTGCTCGAAGTCCGTCCAGGTAGGCGCATGTAGAGCGGGTTGGCGCGCGCGGCCTGGGCGACGCAGATGCGGGGCAGCCGGTCGATCAGGCCGAGGTCGAGCAGCATCTCGAAGCCGGCGCCCAGCGCCGACACGTTGCCCAGGTTGCCGCCCGGGATGACGACCCAGTCCGGCACCTGCCAGCCGAGCTGCTGCACGATCTCGATCGCGACCGTCTTCTGGCCCTCGAGCCGGAGGCGAGTTCATCGAGTTGGCCAGGTAGACGCCCTCGTTGCGGCGCAGCCTCGCGGACCAGCCGCATGCAGCCGTCGAAGTCCGTGTCGATGGCGCAGGACGAGCGCGCCGTTCGCGAGGGGCTGGACGAGCTGGGCGGTCGTGATCTTGCCGTGCGGCAGGAAGCACCGACGGCCTGGATGCCGGCGGCGGCGCAGTAGGCGGCGAGCGCGGCGGACGTGTCGCCGGTCGAGGCGCAGGCGACGGCGCGGATCGGCCTTGCCGTCGGCGATCATCTGGTCGACCATCCTCACCAGCACGGTCATCCCGAGGTCCTTGAACGAGCCCGTGTGCGATGTTGCCGCACAGCTTGACGCGCACGTCCGGCACGCCGAGGCGGCGGCCGTAGCGCTCGCGCGCCAGCAGGGTGGTGCCTGCCCTCGGCCATGGTCACGATGTTGGTCGTCGTCGGACGCGCGGGCAGACCCACTCCTTCTTGCCCCAGACGCCGCTGGCCGTAGGGCTCCGCGACGCCGCCCCAGCGCTCGGCGAAGAGCGCCTTCCACTCGGCCGCCGCTCGTGCGCCAGCGCGTCCATGTCGTGGCGCACCTCGAGCAAGCTCGCCGCACTTGCGGCACTGGTAGATCATCTCGTCGAGCTCGTAGCGCCGTCGCAGCCGGCGAAGCATCGAAAGCTCGCGCTGTAGACCATGGCGCCGGAGTATAGCCGCAGGCCTCGAGTCGGTCCCGCGCTCCGGAGCGGTCAGAGACCCGAGCCCGGATCGGGCAGGGGTAGCTCGGTCGCGTCCAGGTTCTGGCCGTTGTCGCGGTAGAGGACCTGCTGCTGCAGCCGCCCGAAGTCGTAGCCCGGGACCTGGACGTTGGCGCCCACCTGGTTCTGCATCACGACGCCGTTCGAGAGGTCCGCTTCGCCGTCGCGCGCGATTTGCAGCCCGGCCATGGCCGAGTCGCTCAGGACGAAGTGGTCGGCCGAGATCCGTCCCGCGAGGTAGGCGCCCAGGCCCACGCCGCCTGCGTAGTCGGCGCAGGTGGTGTCGGCGCAGGCGCGAGGCATCGTGTTGGAGATCACCACCTGGGAGAGATCGATCACCGTGCCCGGATGGGCGGCCTGCACCGCGACCTCGTGGTTGCCGTCGAGCACGGCGCGCTCGACGCCCACGACTGCCCCGTCCTGGGCGTGGATCGCGCGGCCGAGGGTGCCGGGAAGCATCGAGGCGGGGGCGTCGGCGGAGCGCGACTGGGTGTCGCTGATGGTGAGGTCTGTCACGTCGACGTGGACGCCGGCGCCGAGGGCGGCGAGGCCCACCTCGTGGTTGTGGGTGAGGGACGCACGCGAGAGCGTCGCCGAGGCACCGTCCTGGATTTGCAGACCGTGGCCGGAGAGATTGTCCGTCTCCCGCGGTAGGGTGCGTGTGACGACCAGGTCCGAGGTCGTCACCACCGTGGCCGGGTCCGTCGCGAACACCCCGAAGTCGTGGTTGTCGGCGACCACCACGCGCGAGAGGTTCAGGGCTGCACCGTTCTGGGCGGAGATGCCCCGCCCCGTGTCCTGGTCGGACTCCTGGGGCTGGGTGTCGCGGACGACCGAGTCCTCGAGGCTCACCATGGCTCCTGTGCCGCTCACCTCGACGCCGACGTCCCGGTTGCCCTCGATCCACGTCCGCTGCGCGTCGAGTTGGGCGCCGCTGCCGACTTCGATCCCCCGACCGGAGTCCATGCTCGTGGGGTTCGGGAGGGTGTCGCGCACGACCGCGTCCGCCATGTGCATGACGCCGCTGTCGCTCGCCCCGACGCCGATGTTGGTGTTGTGCTCGATCACTGCGTGGGTGAGGTCGACGACGGCCCCGCTTTCGACGCGCACGCCTGTCCCGACGGTTCCGCTCGGGTTCGGCCGGGTGTCGCGCACGACCGTGTCGGTCAGGGAGAGATGGGAGCCGTCGCCGTTCGCGAGCGCGCCGATGTAGCGGCTCCCCTCGACGGCCACGCGGGTCGCGTCGAGGAGGCCCCCCGCTTCGACGTCGATCCCGACTCCCTGGGTCCCATCGGCGCGCGTGTCGATGTCCCGGACGACAAGGTTGGTCGCCATGCTCTGTCGCGTCCCGGCGACGGCGAGGCCCGCGCCGACCGCTCCTTGGACGAGCACCGAGTCGAGCTGTACGCCCACCGGGCTCCGTTGCACGACGATCCCCATGCTCGACCCGCCGACCTGGAGGTTCTTGACCATGACGCCGTTGCCCGAGCCCGTGACGTCGATCGAGCCGTCGGTGGGGCCCGCGGTGGTCGAGGCGATACGCGTCTGGGCGATGCACGCGCCCCAGAGCGTGATCTGGCCGCGGAGCGTCACGTTCTCATCGTAGGTGCCCTTGGCCACGGCGACGACGGTGCCGAGGGTCGCGCTCGCCACGGCGTCGGCGATGTGGGCGTAGGGGCGGGATTCGGGTCCCGTCGCCCCCGGCAGCCGCGCCCGCTTGCACGTAGATCACGTGCCCGCTGGTGGGCAGATCGCTCGCCCAGGGATCGCTCGTGCAGGGCGTCCCGATCGTCATGCACGTCGCATCGCCGGGAAGCTGAGCCTGGTCGTCCGCGCAGCTCGCGGGGCTGCCCCCGGGCCACGGCTCGCACACCGTGGGATCGCCGTCGGCGGTCACGGTGCTCCATCCGTCGGGGCACGGTGTGAGGGCTGGCGGTGCGGGCGGGGCCGGCGGGTCGGGCATCGCCATGGTCGTCATGGCGTCGGGCATGGCCGCGTCGACTGGTGGCTCGCCAGCGTCAGTCCCGGGGGCGGTCCCGCTGTGGGAGCAGGCGGCTATGGTGCAGAGGATCGCGGCGCCGATTCCGAAGCGCCCCCATCGTGCACGCCAAGCCATTGGCCGGCCCATCGTTCCACTCTAGGCGAACACGTACACAAATACGAGTCTGGCTCCGCGAGATGGTGGTGGGATGTAGGTGCTCCGGCGACCGCGTCGACCGCTGGCGAGCCGTCGCTCGACATCGGGGCGTGGGCGTCAGGCCAGGCGATGGACGCCGCCGCGCCGGGCGTCGCCGGCACCGCCGAGGGCGCCGTGGCCGTCGCGCATCACCGTGTGCACACCGCCGAAGAAGAAGTCGCGGCTCGCGAAGGCGTAGACGTCGTCGAAGGCGGCGGCGAGCGTCCGCTCGGCCGCCGCCGGGTCGTGCAGACCTTCGAGCTCTAGCCACACGCTCCGGTCTTCGGCGTGGACGCGCGGCGCGCGCACGGCGTGCTCGAGGGGCTCACCGCGGCAGGCGAGGCGCCACAGCACCTGGCCCACGGAGTTGCGGATGCGGTTCGAATCCGCCGCTGCCGAGGGCGAGGCTCGGGCGCCCCTCGAAGAGAGCGACCGTCGGCGCGATCATGGTCGGTAGGCGCGTGCCGGCCGCGTGCCTGTGGAAGCCGTGGGGGCTCAGGTCCTCCTCGCCGAGGAAGTTGTTCACCTGGATGCCGGTGCCGGACGCCAGGTGGCCCGAGCCCTCCCCGTTGGTGAGCGTGATCGCAGCCGCCGCACCCTCGTCGAGCACGCTGATGTGGGTCGTGCTGCCGCGGGCCGCCCGTGCCGTGCGCGCCGTGTGACCGGCTGCGGAGGCGCGCGCCAAGGCGAGCACGCGCGCGGCCTCGTGCTCCGCGAACGGCTCCGCCTCGAGCGCCCGTACGATGACGCCGACCAGGTGGCCCCCGAGCAGGGGCGAGGTGAAGGCGCGGAAGGGCCCGAGGTCGATGGCGTGGGGCGGGCGCACCTCGGGGCGGTAGGCCAGCAGATCGTCGGCGGTGAGGAGCCCGCCCTGGTGCACGCCGAAGCCGTCGAGCAGGGCGTCCCGCACGTGGTCGGGGGTGCGGCCCTGTCGTGCGAAGGCCTCGAGGGTGTCGGCCAGAATCCGGGTTCGCGAGGACCGTGCCCTCGGGCGGCGGACCGCCATCGACGCCGTAGAGGGCGGCCGTGTCTCGGTCGCGCGCGACGATGGGCCAGAGCAGCGCGAAGACGTGGGCGCCCTCACGTCCGAGGGCGACGCCCTCGCGGGCCATGCGCACCGCCGGGGCGACCGAATCGGTGAGCGGGAGGCTCGCGAAGCGGCGCGCGGCCTCGGCGAGCCCCTCGAAGACCGTCGGCACCGCCGCGGAGCCGCGACCGACGTGGAAGACCTGGCTCGCGGGGCCGAAGTCGATGGGCACCGACACGAAGTCGAGGCCGTCGCTGCCCCGGCGTGGTCCGGTGCCGAGGCCCGGCGCGTCGGCGAAGAAGTCCACGACGGCGGGCGCGGCGCCCGGCAGGGCGATCGTCATCATGCCCGAGCCGCCGGGGCTCGACAGGAGCGGCTCGGCGACGAAGGAGGCAAAGGCGGCGGCGAGGGCGGCGTCGACCGCGTTGCCGCCGTCGCGCATCACCTCGGCCGCCGCTTCGGCGGTGTGCCGGTCGCCGGCAGCGATGGCTCCATGCACGGCGGGAGCATAGCAGCTCGGTGGAGCGAGGTCGGGGCGAAGGCGCGGGCTATCGGTATCGGTCCAGGTGCATCCTGCACAGCTCCGGCTGCACGAGGCATCGCGTCTCGGGCTGCCGCTCGAGGGGGCCGCAGGGATTCGTCAGGTCCTTCAACGCGGCCGCGAGCCGTTCGAGGGCCGGGCGTGGATCGGAGGCGTGCTCGGCGTCGTGCAGGGCGCGCTTCGCGAGGCTGGCGGCGGGCAGCTCCGAGACGGGGGGGGGCAGGGCGGCTTCGAGGGCCGGCGCGATCCGATCGCGCAGGGCGGCGACCTCGTCGGGGGGATCACCGGCCGGTGGATCTCCTCGAGCGCCTGCAGCGCTTTCGCGGCGCGCTCGACCGGAAAGGGCATCGTGCGGGACAGGGGGGCGAGCCGTGCTTCGCACAGGGCGTTCGCCCGGTTCAGGGCGTGATTGCAGGCGGCGAGCTGGCCGCGGAACTTCGAGCGTCCGCGGACGGGCGTGTGCAACACGCGTTGCACCAGGCGCGAGCATGCGGTTGCGCGCGCGAAGGCAGGCGCGAGCCACGCGGTGGCGCGGCGGCCCGCGGCCCGTCCGACAGGTGCGGCCGCCGGCGGTGGCGCTCGGTTCCAGTCGGGGTGGGCCTCGCACCGGTTGCTCCAGTAGAGCGAGCGCGACATCAGGACGCTCGTGTAGCCTGCATCGAGCTGGCCCAGGACGCGTGCGATCGCGCTCCGTGCCTCGGCGTCCTGCTCCCCCGCGAGGAGCTGGTCCTTCGCGTCGAGGAGCGCGCGAAACCGCTCCGGGTGCTCGAAGACGAACATCGTGGGGACGTCGAGCGTGACGTCGACGACCGCTGCGCCCATCCGGGCGCGCCGGGCCGCATCGAGGGGCCCGCGGTCCGCGGCCTCGGCGGCGAGCGCGTGGATGCGCCGGTGCACGGCCTCGGCCTCGTCGATCACCGCCTGCTCGCACGGAGTCCGCGCCGGAAGCCTTCGGGCGGCGGAGGGTGCAACGGCCTGGGACTCGGCGGGGCCAGGCCAGGGGAGGGCGGCGGCGCTGGAGCAGACGAGTAGGGCTACGATCTTGGAAGCTCGCATGGGCGGGGTGGGACGATCGAGGTCGGCAGAGGATTCTACTCACGCCACACAGAAAAAGTCGTCGCCCTCGACGAAGCTGCGATCGAGCAGGTGGGCACGCACCTCGGCACGGGCGCCGCGGGCGCCGACCGCCACGAGGACGGTGGTCGCCCCGCGGACGAGGGCGCCCGGGTCCACGATGGCCGCGCCCCGGGCCGTGCGGCCGACCTTCTTGGGATCGATGTCGATGAAGCGGTCGGCGCGCAGGCCGTGGGCTTCGAGGGCGCGGGCGAATCGTCGTCCCGTCGGCCCCGCGCCCCAGACCTCGATGGGGCGGGCCGCGCGGCGGAGACGTCCGGCGAGGTGCAGGGCCTTGAGGGCGCGGAAGCGCTCGGGCGACAGACGCGGGTCGGCGAAGGTCATGCGCCCCGGACGATGGCGCCAGCGAAGCTGGACCTCGGGCACCTTGGCGAGGGCGAAACCGGCGGCGTCGAGCCGGAGCCAGAGAATGTAGTCCTCGGGGAAGTCGCCGTGCCGGTAGCCGCCGACCGCTTCGAAGGCCTCGCGGGTGAGAACGACCGACGGGTGACAAAGGGGGGCCTCGACGAAGAGCGCGCGGCGGTGATCGGCGGGCGTGACCAGGGCGTTCTGCCAGGCGACGTAGCGGCGCAGACCTTCGCCCACCGCCTCCTCGGGGAAGGCCTCGACGCGGGTGCCGACGGCGCCGAGGCGCGGGTCCGAAGCGAGCAGATCGAGCTCGGCGGAAAAGCGTCCCGGTAGCGCCACGTCGTCGGCGTCCATGCGCGCGAAGAGCGGCGCGCCCGCGTGTCCTGCGGCGAGGTCGAGCGCGGGAGCGAGGCCCACCCCGCCGGTGGCGAGGCAGCGCACCCGTCGATCCCGTGCGGCCAGCCGGGCGACGCGGGCGGGCCCCCCGTCGCGCGAGCCATCGTCGACCGCGAGCACCTCGAAGGACGGGCCTCTCTGGGCGAGCACGCTCTCGAGGGCCTCGTCGATCGTCGCTTCGGCGTCGCGGTAGGCGAGCAGGACCGAGAGGTCGGGACGCACGCCCCGCTTGTACGCCGCGCCGTCGAGCCCGTCGAGGGCGGGGCGCAAGGCTGCTATCCTTCCCCGCCGCCCATGAACCTCTTCATCCGCCTCGTCCGCGCGATGTGGGTCTTCGGGCTCATCTTCTCGAGCTACATGCTGCAGCTCGGGCTCGCGAAGCTCCTCGGCCGGGAGGAGCGCGACCCGGAGACGGGGGCCGAGCGGGTGCGCTTGCCGGACTGGCTCTGGCGGCGGCGGCGGCGTGTCGACGAAACGAACGCCAAGCGCCTGCTCCGCGGCATGCTTCGCCTGCGCGGCGTCTACATCAAGCTCGGGCAGGTGCTGTCGATCATGGGCGGGTTCCTGCCGCCTGTGTACGCCAAGGAGCTCGAGAGCCTGCAGGACCAGGTGCCGCCGCGTCCCTTCGACGAGGTGCGCGAGGCCTTCGTGCGGAGCCTCGGCCGGCGCCCCGAGGAGTGCTTCGAGGACATCGAGCAGCGAGCCCGTGGCCGCCGCCTCGCTCGGGCAAGTGCACATGGCCCACCTTCCGGGCGGCAAGAAGGTCGCGGTCAAGATCCTCTACCCGGGCATCCGGGGCGATCATGCGCACGTCGACATGCGCGTGCTGCGGCTGGGCCATCGCCGTCTACCAGCGCTTCGTCCCCGTGCAGAACATCGTGCAGGTGCACGAGCCCTGGTGAATTCTCCTGCGGCGCGAGACCGACTACGTGCACGAGGCCGGCGTGCATGGAGCGCATGGCGGCGAACTTCGCCGACGAGCCCGACGTCCTCTTCCCCGAAGTGATCCACGCCCTGTCCACGGCCGACGTGCTCACCATGACGTTCATGGAGGGCATCAAGATCACGCATCTCGAGGAGCTCGAGGCGGCGCGGCCTCGATCGCGACGCGTGTCGCGACGCGCCTGGTCCAGTCCTTCTACAAGCAGCTCTTCGTCGACCGCTTCTTCCACGCCGATCCGCACCCGGGGAACTTCCTCGTCGATCCTGGGGCGACCCGAAGCCACTCCGCGCATCGTGGTGCTCGACTTCGGCGCGGTGAGCGAGGTCCCGGGCAACCGATCGTCGACGGCATGATCGACGTGCTGCAGGGCTTCTTCGAGCAGAACGACGCCTTCGTCATGCAGGGGCATCGAGCGCATCGGCTTCGTCGCCCGAGGGCGGCAATCGCGCGCTGCTCGAGCGCACGGTGAAGCTCTACTTCGAGCAGCCTGCTCGCGGTGAAGGAACGGACGGCGGGCGCGCTCATGCGGGCCAAGCGCAAGGACATCGAGGAGCTGATCGACCCGGGTCATGGCGCGGCGCGAGCTCGGCGACCTGATGCGCTCGGTCTGGTACCCGGACGGCTGGTTCTACGTCGAGCGCGCGTCGGTGCTCATGTTCTGGCTCGTCGGCCAGATCGACCCGGCCCTCGACACGCTGCAGGTCGGCTTCCCCTACGTCCTGCCCCTCCTCGCCTCCCGCACGGCAGGGCGAGAGTAGCGGTCACGGCGGACATCGGGCCGTTCGACCCGTTCGACCCGGATGAATGGATGTCGGTGTGGGCATACGACGTGGGGCTCTGCTCGGTCCTTGCGGACACGAGGGGCAGCTCGTCGTTGCTCGAGCAGCCCACGTGGGACGGCGTCGCCAAGAGCTTCATGCAGCCTCACCGCTCCTCGCAGCCGGGGGTGACGGGCGCCGACGCACTCGAGCGACAAGCGCCTGGCGGGGATGGTCGGTCGCGTCGAACCATGGCAGGATTGGCGCTTCTCGTCGCTCCGACGAAGGGAGGGGACATGGCAAAGTTCGTTGCAAAGAGGCGGCTCGACCTGACGCCGGAACAGGCGCTCGAGATCTTCGAGCGGGCATTCGGCAATCACTACGAGGTGTACAAGACGGCGCTCATCGGCGCGGACTTCATCATCAAGAAGAGCGGCTTCACGGGCGTCTCCGTGAAGATCAAGCACAAGAGCGACCGAACGATCATCGTCTACAACGCCCTCGCGCCCTCGGCGATGGTGCGGATCCTGTTCATGGGCGTCTTGCCGATGCTGATCCTGTATTTCACGAGTTGGAAGGCGATGGTGAAGGAGGTCGGCGCCTTCGTGAACCAGGACCCGGTCTTCCGCGGAGAAGCGCTTCCGGCTTCAACGACGGCTGATGCCGCCTAGCAGCGCCGACGTGTCGCGGCGGACGAGACCCGCGGCTCCGCATCGAAGGCGAAACCTTCGCGCCTGGAGATCGCATCGCGGGCACCGTCGTCTTCGACCCGACAAACGCTCCGGCCGCCGCGACGATCCAACTCCTCGCCTTCGACGTCATCTTCGGGACGAAGGTCTACCGGCCGCCCCTTGCCTCGGACCAGCTCGCAGTCGGCGCGTCCCCGGGAGAGCACCGCTTCCTCCTGACCGTCCCGGACGACGCCCTCGCGCCGTTTGACCTCCCCCCCGAGGAGCCGGTGGAGGTCACGGGCTGGGAGGTGTCGTTGGTCATCGACGGCGTGATGCGCGCGCACCGCCAGGTGACGCTCACCGCGAACGGCACACGATCCATCTAGCTCGCCGGTCCTCGAGTGCGTACCGCCCCCGGGGCTGCTCCCGCGAAGAGGAAGCATGCACCGCGGACGCCGACTGCTGCGGGGTGACGAACAGCCAGAAGTGCAGCAGCGGGCACTATGGGGCGCTGCTCCTCTCGTGATCGCGCGGGAGCGATCCGATCGTCGAAAACGCCGGATCGGAGCCGCCCAACACCGAAAGGTCGCCTCGATCTGGGCGCGCTGGCGCTCGTTGGCCTCGAACGGCTCCCCATGGCTTGATGGCGGCGCGGCCCTGTGATTCGCTGGCCCGCTGCTCGCCGTGGTCTCGCCGGTCGGGGTCGCGCGGGGCAGTGGCGCGGGTGTGCGGGCATGGCGACGAGGCGGGCGCTGGGGCGGCAGTTCGGCTGGCTGTGGGCGGCGTATGCGGTCAGCACCTTCGGCACCGTGGTTCGGCGTTCGACGCGTTCCCGCTGATCGCGATCCTGGTGCTGCACGCCGGGCCGACCGAGGTGTCGGTGCTGGCGGCGGCCGGGCTGGCCGCGGGCGCGGTGGTGGCGGTGCCGCTCGGCCCGTGGGTGGAGTTCCGCCGCAAGCGGCCGGTGATGGTCGCCATGGACCTGGTCCGCTTCGCGGCGGTGATGAGCATCCCCGCCGCGTACGCGCTCGGCTGGCTCAGTTCGCCCAGCTCGCTGGTCGTGTCGGTCATCGTCGCGGCGGCCAACATCGCCTTCAAGGCCGCCAGCGGCGCATACCTGAAGGCGCTCGTGCGGCCGGAGGACCTGCTCGTCGCCAACGCGCGGCTTCGAGTCCACGACCTGGACCGCCACGATGCTCGGACCGCCGCTCGGCGGAGCCGCGATCGGGCTGTTCGGACCGGTCGACGACCGTCGTGGCCGATGCGGTCAGCTACCTGCTGTCGGCCGTGGGGCATCCGCGCGATCGGCGGGAGGCGAGCCGGACGCCCGCATCCGACCGACGCACCGCGGCTCCGCGCCGCCGACCTGCTCGAAGGGTGGCGCACATCCTCACCCACCCCGCGCTGCGCGCCGCTGTTCTTCAACACGCTCCTCGTCAACGGCCTGATCATGGCGACCGCAGCCGCTGCTCGCCGTCCTCATGCTCGGCCGCCTCGGGTTCCCGCCCTGGCAGTACGGCCTCGCGTTCGCAGCGCCCTGCGCTCGGCGGCCTCGTCGGCTCACGGCTGGCCCACCGACTCGTGGCGCGGTTCGGGCAGCACAAGGTGATGCTCGCCACCGGCGCCCTGCGCGCGTGCTGGTCGCTCGGGCTCGCCTTCATCGGCCCCGGCGCGACGGGGCTCGCTGCTCGTCATCGCCGTGCAGCTCGGCCTGGTCACCTGCATGGGCGTGTTCAACCCGGTGTTCGCCAGCTACCGGCTCGAGCAAACGCCGCCGACCGGGTCGCCCGCACCCTGTCCGCCTGGTCGGTCACCAGCAAGCTCACCATCGCGGCCATGACCGCGCTCTGGGGCCTCCTGGCTAGCGTCACCAGCCTCCGCACCGCAATCGCGACCGCCGGCGTGCTCATGCTCACCACCCCGCTCCTGCTCCTCCGCCACGGATACGCAGGAGAGCACGAGCGGACGCCCGCTCTTGGTCATGTTCGTCAACCGTAGCGCGGGGCAGGGAGGAGCGCTTCAGTCGCTTCCGAGCGCGTCGAGGCGCTGCTGGACCGTCGCGTTGCCGGGGCGCTCGGTGAGGGAGCGACGGTAGAGCGTTCGGGCGCGTGCCCGGTCGCCGCGCGCTTCGGCGACGCGTCCCAGGCTGTAGTCCAGGGCGCCGCGCACCCGCGGGTCGTGGGCGACGGCCAGACCGCGCTCGCAGGCCGCCTCCGCCTGGCCGAGGGCGCCCGCGCGGAAGTGCGCGAAACATCGATTGCCCCAGTCGCGCCCGCCGTGGTGGTCGACGAAGCCGTTGTCTTCGGGCGCGAGCTGGGCCGGCGCTCGCTGCCCCGTCGTGGTGGCCGCGGGTGTGCTCACCGAGGCCGCAGCGGCGGCGGGTGCTCCGGCGTCACCCTCCCGCGCGCCGTCACCCCGCCGCCCGCACGGCTTGCGCGGCAGCCCGGCGCCGCCTGGGTCGCGCAGATCGCGTCGTCGTCGGGCCAGCCTGCCCCCATGCGGGCGAGGAGGGACCGCAGGTCGGCGTGGTAGCGCACTCCGATGACCACCGCCGGATTGAAGTCCACCGGCTTCGGCGTCGTGGCCCCGCGCGCGAGCACCCCGCGGACGTGGTCGTTCGCGACCAAGGCGGCGCTCCCGTCGGTTGCGATCCAGTGCTCGGGATAGGCGTCGATGCCCGGGAAGCCGGCCGGGTCGCCGCAGGGGTCGCCAGCGGCGGGACAGTGGCCAGGGTCGAGGGGCGAGGTCTGCACGAAGGTGAGCTTCCACGAGACCCCCTCGTTCGTGCCGACTCGCGCGAGCTGGCCGTGGCGCTCGAACAGGGCGCCCGCCTCGTCCCCGGTCTGTTGTGCGCAGGCGTCGCAATCCTGGTCAGGGGCTGCGGTCGCCGCGCAGTCGACCGCGTGGAGCGACGCGACGGGCCAGCCCGCGTCGCGGGGCAGCCCCTCGTAGCACGTCCCTCGCACCCCCGAGGGCGCCCGGGCTGCGTGGCGCACGAGCGGCTGCACCCACCCCGTCGAGTCGATCACGTGGGCTCCCGAGCAGCCGTCGTTGTCCGATTCCCCGCCGAGCGCGAAGAGTGTCCCCCCGGCGAGGGAGACGACGCTCGGGGGAACGCCCCCGCCCTGGCAGTCGCCTTCCCCGTCTCCGCTCGCGTCCGCCGCGTCCGCATCGTCTTCGTCGGCCGGCACGTAGCACGGACAGCTCCGGTGTCCGCCTCCCGGGCCCACGTCGAGCAGCGTACCGGTACGGGCGTCGAAACGCATGCGGGTCCAGCCCGTGCCCGCGCAGGCGTGCGGGGTGCCGGACGAGCAGCGGAGCACGTCGGGCACACCGTCATGCGACCAGGCGACGACCATGGGCGGGCTCCCTTCGTCGAGGAGCCAGTAGCCGCGGCCGGACACGGAGCGCAGCCGATTCGCAGAGCGGCACCGCCAGGGTCGAATCGACCGAGTAGACGACGAAGCCCGGGCAGTCGGTGTCCGGTGCCCGAGCACCGACGCGGGCGTGGGGCACGGTGGGAGCGCCCCGCGCCGCTCCACCGCCGCACGCCACGAGCAGAGTCAGGCTCAGGGGCCGCAAGAACCGCATCGCGCGATGGAAGCACGCGCCGGTTTGCGCGAGCAAGGCCTCGCCCGCGTGACCCAGGCCGGCGTCTGCCCGGGGACACGCCCAACACTCACCGCACCGGCCCATGTTGCAGACGGCGCCGCGACGGGCGAGATAGCGTCGCAGCGCCGGACCGGTTTGCGGACGTTGCGCTTGTAACTGCGGCAGCGCGTAGACAAGGCCGCCCGTGGCCGCCCTTGCCCCGTCAGAGGAACGGGACGAGCAGCAGCGCCACGAGGTTCAGGATCTTGATCATGGGGTTGATGGCCGGGCCCGCGGCGTCCTTGTAGGGGTCGCCGACCGTGTCGCCCGTCACGGCGGCCTGGTGCGCCGGCGATCCCTTGCCGCCTTCGGCCCCCGCTTCGATGCGCTTCTTCGCGTTGTCCCAGGCGGCGCCGCCCGTGCACATGGCGATGGCCTGGAAGAGGCCCGTGACGATGGCGCCGATGAGCAGGCCGCCGATCATCTGGGCGAGGCCGTGGCGCGGGCCCAGGGGGCGCCAGGCGAGGACGAGGACGATGGGCACGAGCACGGGGATGAGGCCCGGCAGGAGCATCTTGCGGATCGCGTGGCGTGTGAGCTCCGTGACGGTGCGGCCGTAGTCCGGTGCGCGCGTGCCCTCGAGGATGTCGGGGTGCTCTTCGAGCTGGGCGCGCACCGACGTGACGACGCGCGCGGCGGCCTCGGCGACCGCGTCGAGGATCACGCCGCTGAACACGAGGGGCAATAGCGCGCCCACGAAGAGTCCGGCGAGGGACGCGGGGCTGTCGATGGAGAAGTCGACGGCGTGTCCGCGTGCGCTGAGCTCCGCGCGGAAGGCGGCGAAGAGCACGAGGGCCGCGAGCCCCGCCGAGCCGATGGCGAAGGACTTGGTCACGGCCTTTGTGGTGTTGCCGGCCGCGTCCAGGGCGTCTGTGATCTTGCGCACGGATACGGGCAGGTGGCCCATTTCCGCGATGCCCCCCGCGTTGTCGGTCACCGGTCCGTAGGCGTCGATGCTCACGACCATGGGCGTCAGGGCGAGCATGGCGCAGGTCGCGACGGCGATGCCGTAGAGGTCGGCGAAGGCATAGGCCGCGAGGATGCCGCCCGCGATGAGCAGGGCGGGGAGGGTGAGGGACTCGAGGCCGACCGCGAGGCCGGCGACCACGTTGGTGGCGTGGCCGGAACGGGAGGCACGCACGATGCGCGCGGTCGGCGGGAAGCGGGCGCCCGTGAAGTAGGCCGTGACCGCGCCCAGGCCGAGGGCCACGGCGAGGCCGACCAGGCTCGCGCCGAAGAGGCGGAGCGAGTCCATGTACAGGACGCTCACGGCGAGGAAGCCACCCGCGGCGAGCACCACCGTCAGGAGGGCGCCGCGACCGATGGCGCCGAGCACGCTGCCGCCCCGCCCGATGCGCGCGGCCTGCATGCCGAGGACCGAGGCCACGAGGCCTGCGGCGCCGAGGGCGATCGGATAGTCGAGGGCGCGCGGGACCGCGGGCAGCGCGGTGCGTGCGACGAGCATTGCCGACACGAGCGTCACGACGTAGCTCTCGAAGACGTCGGCGGCCATGCCGGCGCAGTCGCCCACGTTGTCGCCCACGTTGTCGGCGATGACGGCCGGGTTGCGCGGGTCGTCCTCGGGGATGCCTTGCTCGATCTTGCCGACCAGGTCGGCGCCCATGTCGGCGGCCTTGGTGAAGATGCCGCCGCCGAGGCGCGCGAAGATGCTGATCAGCGATGCGCCGAAGGCGAGGCCGACCAGGGGGCCGAGGCCGGGCGCGCGACCGTGGGCGAGCGCCGCGAGCAGGAGGTAGAAGCCGCTCACGGCCGCGAGGGCGAGGGCGGCGACGAGGAAGCCGGTCACCGAGCCGGCGCGAAGTGACACGGCGAGGGCTTTGCCGATGCCTTCGTCGGCGGCCGCCGCGGTGGTGCGCACGTTCGCCCGGACGGCGGCCATCATGCCGACGGCGCCGGCGGCGGCGGACGACAACCCGCCGAGCACGAAGCCGAGGGCCGTCAGGGGGCCGAAGGCGGGCACGAGGGCGAGGGCGAGGGCGAGACCCGCGCCGACCAACGCGATGACCGAGTACTGGGTGCGGAGAAATGCGCGCGCCCCTTCGCGGATGGCGGCGTGGATCGGGCCGAGGGCGCTCGGCCCCTCGCTCATGGCGAGGACCGCGCGGATGCAGCCGGCCGCGTAGAGCACACCGACGAGCGCCGCGAGCAGTCCGAGGCCGATGCCTGTGCTCAATCCTCCTCCGACCGGCGCGAGAGCACGCGCTCCCGTCTGACCTAAGCACGCCGGCTTCCGGCGCTCCTCGCCGCAGCGCCGCAGCCCATCGCGCTCGGCGTGCCCCGCTCAGGTCAGGGCCGCGACCCGGGCGCCGAGCAGGCCGACGCGCGTGTTCGTCACGACCGAGACGCGGATGGATTCGAGCAGGGGGCGCATCCGGCCCTTGTCGAGGAACGCCTGGAGGAACGGGCCGGCGCGCATGGCGTCGAGCAGGCGCGGCGCGATGCCGCCCGCGATGTAGAGGCCACCGTGGGGCAACACCTTGAGCGCCAGGTTGCCGGCCTCGGCGCCGTACACCGAGACGAACATGGACACCGCCCGGGTCGCCGCCGCGTCCTCGCCCGACGCCGCCGCGTTGCCGACGACCGCGCCCCCGTCTTCTCCGGCGGCGAACCGCTGGTGGACCGCTTCGGAGCCGGGCGCGAGCCCCGCCTTCACGACGAAGCGATAGAGCGCACCGAGGCCGGGACCCGACAGCACGCGCTCGTAGCTCACGCGATGGTGCTGCTCGAGCAGGAAGCGGAGCAGGGCGATCTCGTCCTCGTTGCGCGGCGCGAAGTCCGCGTGGCCACCCTCCGAGTCGAGCACGCGCGGACCGCTCGGGGTGGGCACGACGATGGCTTCGCCGAGACCGGTGCCGGCGCCGACGAGCGCGACGGGCGCGTCCGGATCGACCGTGCCCTCCTGCAGGACCACGAGCTCGTCCGGGGCGAGCTCCGACAGGCCGAGGGCGATGGCGTGGAAGTCGTTCAGGAGGCGCACGCGCGGGATGCCGAGGTCCTTCTCGAGGGCGCGGCCGTCGATGATCCAGGGCAGGTTGGTGGCGCGGCATACGTCATCGACCACCGGGCCTGCGACGCCGAAGGCGGCACGGTCGATGCCCAGGTCGCCCGATCCGAGCAAGGCCCGCACCATGGGGGCGAGCCCCGGGAAGTCGGCGCTCGGGCAGCGCTCGATACGCGTTTGCCGGACGGGGCCGTCGCCTTCGGCTTCGTAGACCGAGAGCCAGGTCTTGGTGCCGCCGATGTCTCCCGAAAGGACGCGCATGGTCTCTCTCCCGAAGGTGGCCAGCCCCGGGCTCCCGCGCATTGCGATCGGGCAGGAGCCAGCGCCGGGCATCATGCATACCACGGGCTGCGCTGTCGCCCGCGGCGGGCCTGGGGATGGTCAAGCGCTTGCTTCAGTATCTCTGTCCTCGGCAAACGGTTAAGCGAACGCTTTACTGTCGTGAGGGGCTGCCCGCTCGGGCCCGTGGCGCAGATTGGCTCGACAGCGTGCGGGGGCGCCCCGGGTGGGGCGGCGGGCGGAGGATGCGCCGGCCCCGAGATCGTTCGAGCTCTCGGGGCGGCACGGTGATTGCTTAGGACGACCGCCGGAGGTTTACCCATGAGTCGACGATACGTGGGGGCTGCGGCGGCGGTCCTTGGTTGCGTGTGCCTCGCCGTGGCCGCTCGGCCCCCGGTCGCCCAGGCCTGCGGCGGCTTCTTCTGCCAGCGCATGCCCATGGACCAGGCGGGCGAGCAGATTGTTTTCTCGGTCGCGAGCGACGGGACCATGACGGCCTACGTCCAGATCCAGTACAGCGGCGCGGCCGACGCCTTCGCCTGGATCCTGCCCGTGCCGGCGCCGCCCACCCTGTCGGTCGGCAGCGACGCCCTCTTCCAGCAGCTCAACCAGACCACGGCGCCCGAGTTCTACGCGAGCTCGCGTGTGGACGGCACCTGCCGCGAGGAGCCCCCCTGCGCCGCGAGCCGCACGACCCCCTCCGGCGAGTACGACGGCGTCAGCGGAGGCGCCGCCGCCGATGCCGGCAGCCCCTCGGGGGCAGTGGTCGTCCTGTCCCAGGCGCCCGTCGGTCCCTACGACACGGCGGTGCTCAACTCGGCCGACCCCATGGCCCTGCGCACCTGGCTCAGCGACAACGGCTACGACATCCCGGCCGCCGCCGGTCCCCTGCTCGACCACTACGTCACGAAGGACGACTACTTCGTCGCGCTCAAGCTTCGCGAGAACCGCGGCGTCGGGGACCTGGCGCCCATCGGCCTGCACTTCACCGAGCAGTACCCCTGCATCCCGATCAAGCTGACCGCCATCGCGACCGTGCCCGACATGCCCATCACGGCCTACATCCTCGGGAGCACCCGCGCGATGCCGCTCAACTACATGTCCGTCGAGCCCGACCTGGACGTGCCCGACCTGTGGATGGGTGGGCCGCGCCAGTACAAGGACATCGTGAGCAACGCGATCGACGACGTGGGCGGTCACGGCTTCGTCACGGAGTACGCGGGCGCCGTGCCCCCGGTCTCCCTGACCCTCGAGCCCATCGACGATCTGCGCACGACGACCGATCCCTCGACGTTCCTCTCGCAGCTCCTGTCGCGCGGCTTCACGGGCGACGCCCAGCTCTTGGCGATCCTGGAGCGCTTCGTCCCGCCGCCGTCCGACGGGACCGATCCGCAGCAGTTCTACAACTGCATCGTGTCGGGCTACTGCCCGACGTACGACAGCTATCTCGCTACCCTCGCCTTCGACCCGTCGGGCTTCGTCGACGCCCTGAACGAGGCGATCGTGCAGCCGCGCGCCGACGCTCAGGCCATGCTCGACAGCCAGCCCAAGATCACGCGGCTCTTCACGACCATGAGCGCCGACGAGATGACCCTGGACCCGGTCTTCGGCCTCAGCAGCCCGGGGGCGTTGCCCGACGTGTCGAACGTGCACATGGCCACGTTCGTGACGAAGTGTGGCCCGCAGTACTTCTACTGGAGCGCGCCCGAGGTGCTCGAGCTGCCCTCGGGCCGCTCGGTCTCGGTGCGGGACGGCATCCCCTACACGGGCACCGACGCCGAGTACTGCGCCGACTACGAGAGCGGCGCCTTCACGCCCTGGACGACACCGGCCGTCGCCCGGGCAACCGCCGTGCGCCGTTCGACCGAGCCCGGTGGCGGCGGGGGATGCTCGGCCGCCGGCGGCGCGGGTGGAACGGGCGCCCTCTTCCTCGTGGGCCTCGCCGTGCTCTTCGGCGTCGAGCGACGCCGCCGCAAGCGGTGAGCTCACACACGCCTTCGTTCGGGCACCCCCGTCCGCCGCTGGGCTCCCCTGTCGCGGCGTGCGGGCGAGGGGGCCCGGCCGTTTTCCTTCGCTTTCAGATCTCGAGGCCATCTGCTCGGGCTTGACCGCCGCGTCGAACTCCTCGCCCGTGAGCAGGCCGAGATCGATCGCCGCCTCGCGCAGGGTCTGGCCCGTCTTGACCGCCCGCAGCGCCCGGCGCTCGTGATGGTGCTGACTATTGCCGTTTAGTGACCAGCTTTACATCTCACGCCGCGTGGCGCCGAATCGGTCTCCAGGAGGGATCGCGATGAAGGGCACCGGGCGCAGAGCAGAGCAGAGCAGAGCAGAGCAGAGCAGAGCAGAGCAGAGTGTACGTAGGCGCCTGCTTCGCCTGACATCGTCGGCAATTCTGGCAGCCTGACGGTGGCGGCCGGCTGTCCACCCGGCACACGGCTGAATTTCATCGAGGTCCACTCCCGGAGCGATCCCTCGCTCATCGCGGCGGCGGCGCCGGGTCCACAGACGAGCACGAGCCTCGACAACGCGCAGCTCGGTGCCATCTCTGCCGACGTGGGCAGCGTGCGTTACGATACCGATGTGCAGAAGCGCATCTACCTCTTCGGCGGCGACATCCACGAGGGCCTGAGCTCCGCCGACGTCCTCGAGATGCCCCTCGAAGCGATGCCCATCCCCGGACCCGGCGGGCCGGTCACGGTGGACATCGGCCCGTTCCATCCCGAGAAGTGGATGTCGATACGCGCGTATGACGTGGGGCTCTGCTCCGTCTATCCCGACACGAGCGGCATCTCCCCGCTGCTCAGGCAGCTCACGTGGGATGGCGTCGCCAAGAGCTTCATCCAAGGCGTGGATAGCGCATTCGCGGCCTCGGGGGCGACGCGGACCGGCTCCGCAACCTTCACACCGATCCTTCGCACCAACGGTACCTACGATCCCGAGGGCGATCGATTCCGGTTCAGCGCGACCTACTTCGCACAGAACCTGGGCGGGGCAGTGGGCTGCGATAGTGTGACCCTCCAGATCTCGGCCGAGATGGGCTGGCATCGCCAGCCGGCCGTGGTCAGCTACCCTCCCCAATGTCTCTACCCGTCCGCGCCGGGGAACTCATTCCAAGCCCACGATGGTTACACGTGGGCATTTCAGGGAGTCGTGTACTCTCTCAGCGTGCAGGCGAGCTCGTCGAACTGCGTCGTGATCGGCACGATTCAGAGCATGGTGAGAGATCGTCTCGCCCATCAGCTCCCGTCGGCCTTCAACCAAGGGATCCTCGACAGCCTCCTCGTCGATCCGACGGACCTCGACGTTCCGGTGGACCAGATCCGTCCCTGCACTTGCGACACAGAGTGCAGCGCGGACTTCTCCCCGCTCGGCGCACTGCCCTACGCACCGGGTCACCGTCACCGGTGCAAGCTCACGGACCCGAACCCCCTGAACCCTTGCGGCGAGTGCTGGATCCAGCTCGACCCGGACCGGATCCAGGCGCGCCCCGAAGGCCTCGAGATCGTGCTGGCCGAGGACGACAGCGACCCGCAGGCATCGCTCCTGAGGAGCTCGGGGGCGGGGGAGCTTGCCCTCTGCGTCCCGGGCCGGCTTTCGGTGAGCCCCACGCCCGATCCTCCACAGCCAGAACAGAGCACGTTGCCCGGCACCATCAACGTTCCCCTCCCCGGGCCGCCGCCGCCTCCCGCGGAGCCGTTCTGTCGCCATTGAGGGCATCGTGCGGGACTCCCTCGCGCTGTGTATCCTCCTTGCTGTCTGCGCGGGCTGCGCTGCGAGTCACGGCCTGCGCGACGGCGGCTCAGGGGCGGACGGTGGGGGCATCGATGCGACCACACGAGATGCCGCGTCGATGGACGGGCGGGGCTTCGACTCGGGGTATCACCTGCCTGACGCTGGCATTCCGGAGCCCGACGGTCCGCTGCCCGATGGGACCGATTGCTCAGAGGTTGACGGCTTTCGGCGCTGCGGTGCGGATCAATGCCCTTACCTCTGCCCTGGGGCGGTGCCGATCCAGTGCCCGACCTCGCTGATCCCGGTGTGCATCGAGGCCGACCATGCGAACGAGCGCTGCGAGTACGGCGTGGGCGCTTCCGTACCCCATATTTGCCCCGAAGGTGGTCCGTGCCTGCTTTCAGGCGACCCGCCGAGCGCGAACGGGGCCGGCGGGATCTGCGCGCCAGTCGATCTGTGCATGGTCGACTATCGCGACGCGGGCCTGCCGCCCTTCCACTGCGCCTGGACCGACATGACTCCCGTTACACGGGCGCCGCCTGAGGCCGGCTGCCCGCTGCCGCCCGACCCGCGGACGCCGTTCTGCGCAGGCGCGTGCGGCGACGTGACCTGCCCGGACCCCGGCACGCATCTCTGCGTCGGCCTCAGCGACACGCGCGCGTTCGGCGTTTGCGAGTACGAGGGTCTGCCGTGCTGGCAGGACCCACCGGGGATCATCACGAACGACATGATGCGCTGCGCCACCGCCTACGGCGCCCCGTGTGCCTGCATGGTGCTCCACCCGCAGCCTGCCGACGCGCCTTTCCCGCGCGGGAACATCGTGCTGGCCACGACCTGCCTCACCTACCAGACGGTGTACCCGGACGGCGTGGAGTGCCGTGACGTAGGCTGGAACGTGCTCCATTGACGGGATCGGCGTCGGGCGCGGGCCCGGTCACTCTCGCATCGCGTTCCGCCCGCGCGAAGGGTCAGTCATGCATGATCGTGCCTTGCCGTTGGCGCTCCTCGCCCTCTGCGTGTTGGAAAGCCCAGGGCCCCTCGTTTGCGAGCTTCCTGAGAATGTGCCGCGACCACTATGGAGCTCCCCTGCGCCTGTTTGGTGCTCGATCCACAACCGGTCGAGGCGCCCTTCCCGCGCGGCAACATGGTGCGGCCGCGACGCGAGCTGGAACCTGCTCCACTAATTTGGGTGAGCGTCGGGAGAGCGCCCGGTGACCCCGGATTCGAGACGTGCACATCGCCACGTTCGTGGCGATGTGTGGTCTGCAGTGCTTCTACTGGAACGCGCCCGAGCCCGGTGGCGGCGGGGGATGCTCGGTCGCCGGTGGCGCGGGCGGGGCGGGGGGCCCTCTTCCTCGCGGGCCTCGCCGTGCTCTTCGGGGTCGAGCGACGCCGCCGCCGCACGCGGTGAGCCCACACACACCTTCGTTCGGGCACCCCCGTCCGCCGCTGGGCTCCCCTGTCGCGGCGCGCGGGCGAGGGGGCCCGGTCGTTTTCCTTCGCTTTCAGATCTTCGAGGCCATCTGCTCGGGCTTGACCGCCGCGTCGAACTCCTCGCCGGTGAGCAGGCCGAGATCGATCGCCGCCTCGCGCAGGGTCTGGCCCGTCTTGACCGCCCGCAGCGCCCGGCGCTCGTGATGGTGCTGACTATTGCCGTTTAGTGACCAGCTTTACATCTCACGCCGCGTGGCGCCGAATCGGTCTCCGGGAGGGATTGCGATGAAGGGCACCGGGCGCAGAGCAGAGCAGAGCAGAGCAGAGCAGAGCAGAGCAGAGTGTACGTAGGCGCCTGCTTCGCCTGACATCGTCGGCAATTCTGGCAGCCTGACGGTGGCGGCCGGCTGTCCACCCGGCACACGGCTGAATTTCATCGAGGTCCACTCCCGGAGCTATCCCTCGCTCATCGCGGCGGCGGCGCCGGGTCCACAGACGAGCACGAGCCTCGACAACGCGCAGCTCGGTGCCATCTCTGCCGACGTGGGCAGCGTGCGTTACGATACCGATGTGCAGAAGCGCATCTACCTCTTCGGCGGCGACATCCACGAGGGCCTGAGCTCCGCCGACGTCCTCGAGATGCCCCTCGAAGCGATGCCCATCCCCGGCCCGGGTGGCCCGGTCACGGTGGACATCGGGCCGTTCCACCCGGAGAAATGGATGTCGATGCGGGCGTATGACGTGGGGCTCTGCTCCGTCTATCCCGACACGAGCGGCATCTCCCCGCTGCTCAGGCAGCTCACGTGGGATGGCGTCGCCAAGAGCTTCATCCAAGGCGTGGATAGCGCATTCGCGGCCTCGGGGGCGACGCGGACCGGCTCCGCAACCTTCACACCGATCCTTCGCACCAACGGTACCTACGATCCCGAGGGCGATCGATTCCGGTTCAGCGCGACCTACTTCGCACAGAACCTGGGCGGGGCAGTGGGCTGCGATAGTGTGACCCTCCAGATCTCGGCCGAGATGGGCTGGCATCGCCAGCCGGCCGTGGTCAGCTACCCTCCCCAATGTCTCTACCCGTCCGCCCCGGGAAACACGATTCAGACGCACGACGGGCAGACTTGGGACTTCCCGGGGTCATCTACTCCCTCAGTGTGCAGGCCAGCTCGTCGAACTGCGCCGTGATCGGCACGATCCAGAGCATGGTGAGGGACAAGCTCTCCCAGCAGCTCCCGTCGGCCTTCAATCAGGGGATCCTCGACAGCCTCCTCGTCGATCCGACCAGCCTCGACGTTCCGGTGGACCAGATCCGTCCCTGCACGTGCGACACCCAGTGCAGCGCGGACTTCTCGCCGGACGGCCCGCTGCCCTATGCACCGGGTCGCCGTCACCGCTGCAAGCTCACCGACCCGACCGCGTTCCCGCCGTGCGGCGAGTGCTGGATCCAGCTCGACCCGGATCGGATTCCAGGCTCGGCCCGAAGGCCTCGAGATCGTGTTGGCCGAGGACGACAGCGACCCGCAGGCATCGCTGCTGACCCACTCGGGGGCAGGCGAGTTCGCCCTCTGTAGCCCGCGCCGGCTTTCGGTTAGAGCAACGGACCCGCCACTTCCGATTACCCTGCCCGGCGCGATAAGTGTTCCCGTTTCGGGCCCACCGCCCCCGCCCGCAGAGCCGTTCTGTCGCCACTGAGGGCTCCATGCAGGATCTCGCCGCGCTGTTGGTGCTCCTCGCTCTCTGCGCAGGGTGCGCTGCGAGCCACGGGGTGCCCGATGGCGGCGGCGCCGGTGAAGGCGGCGGGCTGGACGCCGCGGCGTTCCGAGATGCCGCATCCATGGACGCGCCTCGCCGCGACTCGGGGTATCACCCGCCCGATGCTGGCATTCCGGAGCCCGACGGTGCGCTCCCGGATGGGACGGACTGCTCGGAGGTCGACGGCTTCCGACGCTGCGGCGTGGACCAGTGTCCGTATCTGTGTCCTGGCAGCCCGCCGGTCGAGTGCGTCAGCCAGGTGCCGCTCTGCCTGCCACGTGATCGCTCGTACTGCGATTACGGCGTCGGCCGCTCCGTGCCCCTCGATGTCTGCAAGAAGGGCGGGCCGTGTCTGCTTCCAGGCGATTCGCCGAGTGCCAACGGAGCCGCGGGCATCTGCGCGCCAGTCGATCTGTGCATGGTCGACTATCGCGACGCGGGCCTGCCGCCCTTCCACTGCGCCTGGACCGACATGACTCCCGTTACACGGGCGCCGCCTGAGGCCGGCTGCCCGCTGCCGCCCGACCCGCGGACGCCGTTCTGCGCAGGCGCGTGCGGCGACGTGACCTGCCCGGACCCCGGCACGCATCTCTGCGTCGGCCTCAGCGACACGCGCGCGTTCGGCGTGTGCGAGTACGAGGGTCTGCCGTGCTGGCAGGACCCACCGGGGATCATCACGAACGACATGATGCGCTGCGCCACCGCCTACGGCGCCCCGTGTGCCTGCATGGTGCTCCACCCGCAGCCTGCCGACGCGCCTTTCCCGCGCGGGAACATCGTGCTGGCCACGACCTGCCTCACCTACCAGACGGTGTACCCGGACGGCGTGGAGTGCCGTGACGTAGGCTGGAACGTGCTCCATTGACGGGATCGGCGTCGGGCGCGGGCCCGGTCACTCTCGCATCGCGTTCCGCCCGCGCGAAGGGTCAGTCATGCATGATCGTGCCTTGCCGTTGGCGCTCCTCGCCCTCTGCGTGTTGGAAAGCCCAGGGCCCCTCGTTTGCGAGCTTCCTGAGAATGTGCCGCGACCACTATGGAGCTCCCTGCGCCTGTTTGGTGCTCGATCCACAACCGGTCGAGGCGCCCTTCCCGCGCGGCAACATGGTGCGGCCGCGACGCGAGCTGGAACCTGCTCCACGAATTCGGGTGAGCGTCGGGAGAGCGCCCGGTGACCCCGGATCGAGACGTGCACATCGCCACGTTCGTGGCGATGTGTGGTCTGCAGTGCTTCTACTGGAACGCGCCCGAGCCCGGTGGCGGCGGGGGATGCTCGGTCGCCGGTGGCGCGGGCGGGGCGGGGGCTCTGTTCCTCGTGGGCCTGGCCGTGCTCTTCGGGGTCGAGCGACGCCGCCGCCTCAGACCTTCAGGGGCCCGACCATCTGCTCGGGCTTGACCGCCGCGTCGAACTCCTCGTCCGTGAGCAGGCCGAGATCGATCGCCGCCTCGCGCAGGGTGGTGCCGGTCTTGAAGGCGTGCTTGGCGACCTTGGCCGCCTTGTCGTAGCCGATCGTCGGGTTGAGGGCCGTGACGAGCATCAGCGAGTTGCGCAGGTTCCGCTCGATGCGCGTCCCGACGCGGCTCGATGCCGACGGCGCAATGCTCGTCGAAGCTCTCGCAGGCGTCGCCCAGCAGGCGCACCGACTGCAAGAAGTTGTAGGCGATGACCGGCTTGAACACGTTGAGCTCGAAGTTGCCCTGGCTGCCAGCAAAGCCGATGGTCGCGTCGTTGCCCATGACCTGACAGCACACCATGGTCATGGCCTCGCACTGGGTCGGGTTCACCTTGCCCGGCATGATGGAGCTGCCGGGCTCGTTCGCGGGCATGCGCAGCTCGCCGATGCCGCAGCGCGGTCCCGACGCGAGCCAGCGCACGTCGTTGGCGATCTTCATGCAGCGCGACGGCGAGCTGCTTGAGCGCGCCGTGGGCGCCGACCATCGGCGTCGTGGGCGGCGAGGGCCGCGAACTTGTTGGGCGCGGTCACGAAGTGCTGCGCCGCTCAGCTCGGCGATCTTCGCCGCGACGCGCGTCGGCGTAGCTCGGCGGTGCGTGTCGAGCCCGGTCCCGACCGCCGTGCCGCCGAGGGCCAGCTGGCGCAGCTGGCCGAGGGCAGCGCTCGATGGCGTCGGCGGCCAGGTCGAGCTGCGCGACCCAGCCGGAGATCTCCTGGCCCAGGGTGAGCGGCGTCGCGTCCATGCAGGTGCGTGCGGCCGATCTTCACGATGTCGGCGAAGGCCTCGCTCTTGTTCGCGAGCGTGTCGCGCAGCTGCGTCACGCGCGGGAGCAGGTGTCGCTCGATCGCCTCGACGGCGGCGATGTGCATGGCCGTCGGGAAGGTGTCGTTCGACGACTGCGCACTTGTTGACGTGGTCGTTCGGGTGGACGGGCTTCTTCGAGCCCATCTCGCCGCCGGCCATCTCGATGGCCCGGTTCGAGATGACCTCGTTGACGTTCATGTTGGACTGGGTGCCCGAGCCCGTCTGCCACACCACCAGCGGGAAGTGATCGTCGAGCTTCGCCCTCGATGACCTCGTCCGCCGCGGCCGTGATGAGCGTCGCACAGCGCGGGCTCGAGCAGGCCGAGCTCGCGTTCGTCAGGGCGGCGGCCTTCTTGAGGATGCCGAAGGCGCGGAGGATCTCCCGCGGCATGTGCTCGCCGCCGATCCGGAAGTTCTTCAGCGATCGTTGGGTCTGCGCCCCCCAGTACCGGTCGGCAGCTACCTCGATCGTCCCCATCGAGTCGCTTTCGATACGTGTCGCCATGGCTCACCTCCGCGCGCGAAGCGGCATGTACCGCGTGCGGCCCCGTGGATCCAGCGCTCGCGCCCGAGGGGGCATGCGTGGCGTCCGCGTCAGCCCGGCACGGGCGCGAGGGCCACGACGCTGTAGGCCACGGCAGGCTCGGTGGTCGGGTTCTTGTAGGCGTGCTTCTGGTCGCCACGGAAGACGAGCACGTCGCCCGGTGACAGGAGCCACTTCTCGCCGCTCGCCGTGAGCCTCCACGCGCCCCGTCTCGCAGGCGAGGTACTCACGCGTCCCCGCGGTGTGGGGCACGCCCGTCATGCCCGCGCCCGGCGGCAGGGCCATCCGCTCGATCCGGAGGCCGCTCATGGGATCGGGCAGGACCTGGCCGACGCGCACCCGTCCGCGCAGGCGCACCGGCAGCGTGCCCTCGCGGTAGAGGCGCGCCGCGGCGCGGGGCGGGCCGATCAGCTCTTCGATCGACACCTGCAGGGCGGCGGCGACGCGGACGAGCACTGCGAGGGTGGGGTTGGCGGCGCCGGTCTCGAGGTTCGCCCAGGTCGCGCGCGGGACGCCCGACAGGTCCGCGAGCTTCTTCTGGGTGAGGCCGCGGGTCTCGCGCAGGGCGCGCACGTTGCGCGCGAGGTTGTCGGCGGGGTCGGCAGGCTTGGTCATGGAAATGTCCTTCTGCCAAGACATTGGCACACGTGCTGACAGCTTGTCTCGAGGGGTGCATGTGGAAACGAGGACGGCGACGGATGCGCGTGGGTGCGCGGGGCGCTGCCCGACGAGGGAGGTGGACGATGGAGGCGACGACGGCGTTGATCACGGGTGGGAGCCGCGGGCTCGGGCGCGCGCTCGCGGAGGCGCTTGCGCAGGAGGGCCTTCGGGTCGTCCTCGTGGCGCGGCGGGAGGGACCCCTCGAGGCGGCGGTGCAAGCGATCCGCGAGGCCGGCGGGCAGGCCTGGGCCATCGCGGCGGATGTGGGGGGGCGGGGCGGGGAGGCGGCCATCGCGGCGCGCGCGGTGGCCCTCGCGGGACCAATCGACCTCTTGGTGAACAACGCGAGCACCCTTGGTGCGGTACCCATGCCGGCCCTCGCCGACGCGCGACCCGAAGACGTGGCGCGTGTGTTCGACGTGAACGTGCTCGGACCCTTCCGGCTCGCGCGCGCGCTCCTCGGGCCGATGCTGCTTCGAGGCGCGGGGACGATCGTGAACATCAGCTCCGACGCGGCGGTCGAGCCCTACGCGGGATGGGGGCCCTACGGTGCGTCCAAGGCCGCGCTCGATCACATGACGCGCATCTGGGCTGCCGAGCTCGAGGGGAGCGGCGTGCGCATGGTGGCCCTCGACCCGGGCGAGATGAACACCGCGATGCACGCCGATGCGATCCCCGAGGCGGACCCCGCGACGCTCGCACCGCCCGAGGTCGTGGCGGCTCGCATCGTGGCGTTGCTCGAGGGGGGCGTGACGAGCGGGGCGCGCATGGCGGCGGCGGACCTGCTCCCGGAGGCCCGGTGAGAAGCGCTGCGGCGTTGGCCTCGGCGCCTCCGGCCACGCAGGCAACGGGGGCCCTCGCCCCGGCGCGCTACCCGGACGACGCGGCCCGTGCGGTGCGTCTGCTCGTGCTCGACCGGCGGCGCGGGGCGCTCCTCGACCGCCGCGCCGATGACCTGCCCTCGCTCCTCGGGCCGGGGGACCTGGTCGTCGTGAACGACGCGGCCACGCTGCCCGCGTCCCTCGCGGGGCGGGCGCTCGGTCGGGCCGTCGAGGTCCGCCTCGCCGCATGGCACGGGGGCGCGCGGTGGACGGCCGTGCTCTTCGGGGAGGGGGACTTCCGCACGCCCACCGAAGCGCGCCCCCTGCCGCCGGTGCTCGAGCCCGGCACCCCCGTCGCATTCGAGGGCGGGCTCGGCGCGACGGTGGAAGCGGTCGACGCGCGTGCGCCGCGGCTCGTCGTCCTGCGCTTCGATCGCGACGGGGAGCCGCTCTGGACCGCGCTCTATCGGGTGGGCCGACCCGTGCAGTACGCCCATCACCGGACCGAGGTGCCCCTGTCGCTCCTGCAGTCGCCATGGGCCGCGCGCCCCTGGGCGGTGGAGATGCCCTCGGCGGGACGGGCCCTGTCCCGGGGCGCGGTCCAGGGGCTTCGGGGACGGGGTGTGAATGTAGTGGCGCTCACACACGCGGCGGGGCTCTCGTCGACCGGGGACGCGGCCCTCGACGGGCGCCTGCCCTTGCCCGAGCGCTACGCCATCGGCGCGGCGACCGTGCGCGCCATCGAGCAGGCCCGCCGGGGCGGCGGCCGCGTGGTCGCCATCGGGACGAGCGTGGTGCGGGCGCTCGAGGGTGCGGCCGCGCGCAGGGGCGGTCGGCTCGCGGCCGGCGCGGGGGTGACGGACCTGGTGATCGGACCGGGCCATCGGCTCGCGGTGGTCGACGCCCTGGTCACGGGCATGCACGTGCCGGGGGAGAGCCACTTCGAGCTCGCTTCCGCCTTCGCTTCGCGCACCGCGCTCCGCCGCGCCGTGGAGCATGCACAGAGGGCCGGCTACCGTGCCCACGAGCTCGGCGATGCGCTCCTCGTGCTCTGATGGCGCGCCGGCCGCTCGGGGCACGACGAAAGTAAAGCGATTGCTTGACCATCGTCGATGGCCCACGCGCCAGCCTCCCGATCCGGTCCCGGAAGGGGCGCGTGTGCTCGTCCGCGCGGCCGTGCTACATCGAGCCACGTGATGCGACGCCTCGGCGTG
The DNA here is from genome assembly GCA_963830115.1 of uncultured delta proteobacterium. Lineage (GTDB taxonomy): Bacteria > Myxococcota_A > Polyangia > Polyangiales > CAWHLB01 > CAWHLB01. The sequence continues at coordinate 53,600 of CAWHLB010000015.1, read as the reverse complement.
GACCCGGGAAGCCGCCGGATCGGCCTGTCCCTTTCGGACGAGGACGGGCGGATCGCCATGCCCCATTCGACCGTGGAACGGCGCGGCGCAGCCGATGCGGCACGGCGCGTGGCCGAGGTCGTGCAGGAGACCGGCGCAGGCGAGGTCGTGATGGGGCTTCCCCTGCGCCTCGACGGGACGAAGGGGGACGCGGCACGGCGCGCGCGCAGCCTGGGCGAAGCAATCGCTTCCCGGAGCGACGTGCCGGTGGTGTACTGGGACGAGCGGCTCACGACGGTGCAGGCCGAGCGTGCGCTGCGCGAAGCGGACGTGCGGGGTGCGGCACGGCGGCAGGTGGTCGATCAGGCCGCCGCGACCGTGCTCTTGCAGAGCTACCTGGACGCGAAGACGGAGCGGACGTGGAGCGAGGACGAAAGCGAGCTCGACGTGCCGGCGCCGCCCGAGGGACGGCGCGGCCGGGGCGATCGCGGGCGAAGGCGCGGCGGCTGACGCGAAGGCTGAGCGCGGCGGCCCTCGCCCTGGTGCTCGGCGCCGCGGCGTCCGTCGCGTGGCTTCTGATCGTCTATCCGTCGCGGCCCGGGCCCGGCAAGGGGGCCCACCTCGTCCTCGACCTGGGGCCGGGCACCGACGTCCACGCCCTCGCCGACCGTCTCGCCCGGGGCCGCGTGCTCGACCATGCGTGGCTCTTCGCGACCTACATGCACATCCTCGGTGCCGACGCGCGCCTGCGCCACGGTCGCGTCGAGGTCAGCGACGTTTTGACGCCGGCCCAGATCGCGCGGCGCGTAGCCCTGGGCCTCGGCCAGGCCGTCGTGCGCATCACCATCCCGGAAGGCTGGACCCGCTTCGACATCGCCCGCCGGCTCGACGCCCATGGCGTGTGCAAGAGTGACGCCTTCCTGCGCGCGACGTCCGATCCGGACTTCGCCGCCGCCCTCGGCGTCAAGGGACCGACGCTCGAGGGATACCTCTTCCCCAACACCTACGAGCTGCGGGAAGGCGAGGGGCCGCGCACCGTGGCGCGCCGCATGGTGGAGGACTGGCACCGACGCGTCGGCCCGCTCCTTTCGCGGGACGCCGATCGGCTGGGGGCGCTGCACGAGGGCCTGAACATCGGCGTCGAGGGCGTGGTGACCCTCGCCTCCATCGTCGAGAAGGAAGCGGTCAAGCGCGACGAGCAGCCCGTCATCGCCGGCGTGTTCTTGAACCGGCTGCGCTCACCCGACTTCGAGCCGAAGCGATTGCAGGCCGATCCCACGGTGGCCTACGGATGCATCGTTGCGCCCACCGCCGCGCCCTCCTGCGCCGCCTTCGACGGTCACCTGACGCCGGCCATGCTCCACGACCCCCTGAACCCCTACAACACCTACCGCAGGGAAGGCCTTCCGCCCGGCCCCATCGCCAACCCCGGCTTGCCGGCGGTGCGCGCGGTGCTCGAGCCCGACACGCACCACTACCTGTATTTCGTCGCGCGCGGCGGCGGCCGCCACCACTTCAGCGTCACGCTCGCCGAGCACAACGCGGCCATCGCGCGCTACCTCAAGCGGCGAGACGGGGCGGACGAAAGGCAGTAGCCTCGGGCGCGATGAACGACGCGAGCCACCGCAACCTCACATGGCACCAGGGCGAGGTGTCGCGCGCCGACCGCGAGAAGGCCCACGGGCATCGCGGTGTGACGGTGTGGCTGACGGGCCTGAGCGGCTCGGGCAAGAGCACGGTGGCCCACCGCCTCGAGCGCCTGCTGCTCGAGCGTGGCGCCTTCGTCTACGTGCTCGACGGCGACAACGTGCGTCACGGCCTCAACCGCGACCTCGGCTTTTCGCCGGAGGCACGCATGGAGAACATCCGGCGGGTCGGCGAGGTGGCGCGCCTCTTCACCGACGCGGGCGCCATCGTGGTCACCGCGTTCATCTCGCCCTACCGGCAAGACCGAGAGCGGCTGCGGGCACTGATGGGGGAGGGCGACTTCGTGGAGGTGCACGTGGCGGCGCCCCTCGAGGTGTGCGAGGCGCGCGACCCCAAGGGCCTGTACAAGCGCGCCCGCGCCGGCGAGATCCCGGAGTTCACCGGCGTCACGGCGCCCTACGAGGCGCCGGAGACCCCCGAAGTGATCTTGCACACCGATCAGGAAGACGCCGAAGCCTGCGCCTCACGCGTCGTCACCTGGCTCGAGGCCCACGGCTACCTCACGGGCGAGTGAGCCGCGCGCCTCACGCGCCGCGGGACGGGGCCGGCGGCGTGTCGGTGTGTACGAACCGGAACCAGATGAGGTCGTCCACGTCCGGCAGGCCCGTCGGTGGGTTCCAGGCGGGCGGGTCGGCCTCGATGCGCGCGTGCAGCTCCGCCGCGAGGGCGCGGGCCTCGGCCAGGTAGCGTGCGCGCTCGGCGCGTAGCTGCTGCTCGGACACGGGGGCCTCGTGGTCGCCCGCCGCGAAGCTCTCGGCGGCCTCCTCGAGGGCCTCGACGGTCAGCTCGAGAGGGGCCACGTCGGGCACGGGGTGCTCGATGTGCCGCCACACGCCGTCACGCCAGCCGAGGCGATAGAGGGGCACGAAGTCCAGGCCGTGGTCGGCGACGATCTCGATCGCCGAGAGGATGAAGTCCAGGTCCTCCTCCGAGGCGTAGTAGGGCAAAGAGACGCGCACCCAGCCAGGCTTGATGCCGCCGAGGCCGCGGTCGAGCAGCGTGCGGTAGCGCTGGGAGGTGGCCATGTCGACGCCGAGCAGGCGGTGCCCATAGGGCCCGGCGCAGGAGCAGCCAGCGCGGTTCTGGATGCCGAAGAGGTGATCGAGCAGGGCCGAGACCAGGTCGTGGTGCAGGCCCTCGATGTTGAAGGAGACGATGCCGAGTCGGGGGCGGTCGTGGGGCCCGAGCACGTGGATGCGCGGGTGCTTCGAGAGGCGCGCGACGGCCCTGTGCGCCATCCGCGTCTCGTGCGCGAGGATGTGGGCCGGACCAATCATCTCCTTGACGAGGAAGGCCGTGCCTGCGCGCAGGTCGCCGATGATGGCGGGCGTCCCGCCCTCTTCACGCGTCTCGAGGTTCTGGGCGTAGTCGACCCATTGCCGGTCGACACCGCCGACGTAGTCGACGGTCCCGCCACCCGGGCGCTCGGGCGTTCGCGTGCGAAAGAGATCGCCGTGGGCTACCAGCACGCCGCTCGCCTCGGGGCCGCCCACGAACTTGTGCATGGACATGAACAGGCCGTCGATGCGCGCCTCCGGGTCGTCCGGGTGCATGTCGATCGGGACGTAGGGGGCGGCAGCCGCGTAGTCGAACAGGGCGACGGCGCCTGCCCGGTGCAGGGTGCGCGCGATCGCAGGGACGTCGCTCAAGATGCCCGTCACGTTGGAGGCGGCCGAGAAGGAGCCGATCAGCGGCCGCGCTTCGTGCTCGGCGAGGCGCGCCTCGAGGTCGGCGAGGTCGATGCCGCCCTCGGCGTCGAGATCGATCTCGACGACGTCCGCGATGGACTCGAGCCAGGGGAGCTGGTTCGAGTGGTGCTCGTAGGGGCCGATGAAGACGACGGGCCGCTCGGCTTCGGGGATCCGGGCGCTCAGGGCGTAGCGCCGCTCGAGGGGCTCGGGGATGCGCAGGCCGAGCAAGCCCACCAGCTTGTTCACCGCGGCGGTCGCGCCCGAGCCGACGAAGATCACCTCGTCGTCGTCCCTCGCGTTCACGGCGCGACGCACCACGTGCCGCGCGTCTTCGCGGAGCTCGGTCACGATGCGGCCGGTCGACGAGACCGCCGTGTGGGTGTTGGCGTAGAAGGGTCGCACGCGCCGTATCCAGGCCTCGACGAAGTGCAAGTAGCGACCCGTGGCGGTCGAGATCCGCGTAGCAGACGAGCCGTCGGCCGAAGGGAGTCTCGATGTGGGCGCGTCGGCCGACCTCGTTCTGGCGCACCATCTCGAGGAGCTGTTCGTGGCTGCGGTGGGTCATGGCGCGACTCCGAGCAGGCCGCAGGCGATGTCGGCGAGGAGGGGGACGGCCTGGCCGTACATGGCGGCGTCGGCGCTGCTCGCGTTGCCCTCTTGGCTCCGCTTGTAGACGCCCTGGGCGATGGCCGCGAGGCGGAAGAGGGAGAAGGCCTTGAAGTAGGTGAAGTCCACGACCTCGCCGCGCCCCGTGAGCTCCGCGTAGCGCGCGACCAGGGCGTCCTCGCTCGGGATCCCGGTGGCGTCGAAGTCGACGCCGAGCAGGCCGCCGACGCGCGGCAGCATCACGTGGTAGAGCATGCAAAGGTACGCGAGATCGCTGAGCGGGTGGCCGAGGGTCGACAGCTCCCAGTCGACGAGCGCGAGGGGACGGGGCTCGGTCGGATGAAAGAGGACGTTGTCGAGGCGGTAGTCGCCGTGGGTGAGGGTGGTCTCGTCGCTCGCGGGCACGTGGGCGGGCAGGTAGCGAACCAGCGCTTCCATCGGCGCGACGTCGGCGGTGCGCGACGCCCGGTACTGCTTCGTCCAGCGCGCCACCTGCCGCGCGACGTAGCCGCCCCGCTTGCCGTAGTCGCCGAGGCCCACGCCCGCGAAGTCCACCCGATGGAGCGCGGCGAGCACGCGCACCAGGGCCTCGTAGACGGCGGCGCGATCGCCCGGGCCGAGCTCCGGGAGCTGCACGTTCCAGAAGATGCGCGCCTCGACGTGCTCCATCACGAAGAAGGGCGTGCCGATGACCGACGGGTCCTCACACAGCACCTCGACGTGCGGCACGGGCACCTCCGTCTGCGCGAGGGCCCCCATGACGCGGTACTCGCGCTCGACCGCGTGGGCCGAGGGCAGGAGCGTGCCGGGGGGCTTCTTGCGCAACACCCAGGCGTGGTCGGCGGTGCCGAGCCAGAAGGTCGGGTTCGACTGACCGCCCCGGAACTGGCGGACGGTCAGGGGCGGGGCGAAGCCCTCGAGGTGCCCTTCGAGCCACGCGGTGAGGGCGCCCTCGTCGAATCGGTGGGCCTCGCGGACGGGGCCGGCGGAAGGAGGCGGCAGGGCGGTCATCGGGCGGACTGTAGCATCGAGCGGGTGCACGTGAGGGCGTGCGTCGGGGCGGTCCTGGAGTACGCTGCGCGCGGGAGGTCGGCCGATGGATTTCTCCGTGTCCGAGACGATGAGGAACGTGCTCGCGCGCATGCGCGCTTTCATGGACGAGGAGGTCGAGCCCCTCGAGCCCGAAATGGCCGCCCGGCCCTTCGCCGAGATGCTCCCGCGCCTCTCTGAGGTGCGCGAGCGGGCAAAGGCCGCAGGGCTCTGGGCACCCCAGCTCCCCGAGACCTGGGGCGGGATGGGCCTGTCCTTCCTGGATCACGCCCGCGTCAGCGAGGTGCTCGGCCGGAGCCCTCTCGGCCACTACCTCCTGAACTGCCAGGCCCCCGACTCGGGCAACATGGAGATCCTTCTCCAGTATGGGACCGACGCCCAGAAGGAACGGTGGCTCCGGCCCCTCGCGCGCGGCGAGATCCGGAGCTGCTTCTCCATGACCGAGCCCGACCGGGCCGGCTCGAACCCGACCTGGCTCGACACCACTGCCGTGCTCGACGGCGACGAGTGGGTCATCGACGGGCGCAAGTGGTTCACCACGTCGGCCGACGGCGCGGCCTTCGCCGTCGTGATGGCGGTCACCGATCCGGACGCGGCGCCCCACGCGCGGGCGAGCCGAATCATCGTGCCGACCGACACGCCCGGCTTCGTGCACGTGCGGCGCATCTCCGTCATGGGCCACGAGGGCAGCGACTGGGCGAGTCATTCGGAGATCGCCTACGAGGGCTGCCGTGTGCCGAGGGACAACCTGCTCGGGCCGCGCGAGGCGGGCTTCCTCATCGCGCAGGAGCGCCTGGGCCCCGGGCGCATCCATCACTGCATGCGGTGGATCGGTATCTGCGAGCGGGCCTTCGACCTGATGTGCGAGCGGGCGGCCAAGCGGCTCATCGCGCCGGGCAAGCCGCTCGGCACACAGCAGATGGTGCAGCAGTGGATCGCCGAGAGCCGCGCGGAGATCGACGCGTCGCGCCTGATGGTGCAGCACGCCGCCTACACGATCGACACCGAGGGGCTGTACGCGGCGCGCACCGAGATCTCGTGCATCAAGTTCTTCGTCGCGGGCGTGCTCGACCGGGTGCTCGACCGGGCGCTCCAGACCCACGGCGCCCTCGGCATGACCGACGACACACCGCTCGCGGGCTTCTACCGCCACGAGCGGGCGGCCCGCATCTACGATGGCCCCGACGAAGTGCACAAGGCCGCCGTCGCCCGCCGCATCCTGCGCCGCTACGGCATCGAGATCGCGGGCGGCAAGGCGGGGTAGGAGACCTTTCGAGCGCTCCCCGGGCTACACGACGTCCACGGCTCCGTGATCGTCGCAGTGGCCGTCGTGCGGGTGGTGGAGGTGGGCGTCGACGAGGTAGTCGACGTGGTCTCCGTGGGGGACCTGAGTGTGTCCGCAGCCGGGTCCGTGGGTGTGTCCGGTGCCGTGCCCCTCGCACGCGTGGGACGGCGTGCAAGCGTTCGGGTGGGCCCGGTCGACGCCGATCGCGCACTCGTCGATGTGCCCGTCGTGCCCGTGGTGCAGGTGGCCGTCGTGCGCGTAGTCCGTGTGTCCGTCGTGACGGATCCCGAGATGCCCGCACGTCGGTCCGTGGGTGTGGTCGTGATGCGTGTGAACGGCGTGGTTCGCCATGGTGCCCCCTCTGGTCTCGCGGGCCAGCGTTGCGAGCCCAGCTCTCCTACGGCTAACCAGGGTCGCGTTCGGGTCAAGCGCCATCCGTTCGGGACGGCCATGCGTCACGGGTCGACGAAGCGGCCGACGGCGTCGGCCAGCCGCTCTCGGTACATGGCGGGGGTGGGGGAACGGCCTCGCCCGCGGCGTCTCGACGGCTCCGCGCCACCCATTTCGAGCATCTGGCGAGACTGCCACTCCTCCTGCGGTACCACCATCGTCTTCGGGGACGCCTCGGGTCTTGCCTCGCAGCGCGTCCGGGGGCAGGGTGCGGGCCCATGAGCGAAGAGACGATCGAGGTGCAGACCGACGAGGGGACAGTCGACGGCCGCCTGCTCCTGCCCGACGGCGACGGCCCCTGGCCCCTGGTCGTGTACTACATGGACGCGGCGGGCCTGAGACCGGCCACGAGCGAGATGGGCCGGCGGCTGACCGACGCGGGGTACGCCGTCGTGCAACCGAACCTCTACTGGCGCTCGGGTCCCTTCGCGCCCTTCGACACGTCCACGGTCTTCGGCGACCCGGCCGAGCGCGAACGCCTCATGGCGCTGGCGCGGGCCGTGCGGGGCGATCAGGCCGCGTCCGACACGCGCGTGCTGGTGGACTCCGTCGCCGCCGACCCGCGCATCGACGGATCACGTTTCGGCTGTGTCGGCTACTGCCTCGGTGGGCGCACGGCCTTCATCGTGGCGACCGCCCTCGGTGACCGTGTCGCCGCGGCGGCTTCGATCCACGGAGGTCGCCTCGTGACCGACGGCGAGGACAGCCCCCACCGGGCGGCCGCGAAGATTCGCGCGGCGATCTACCTGGGCGTGGCCGACGAGGACGGCTCCTGTACCCCCGAGCACCAGCAGGCGCTGCGCGAGGCGCTCGAGGCGGCTGGCGTTCGCTACACCCTCGAGCTGTACCCGGGCGCCCACCACGGTTTCGCGGTGCCGGACTTCCCGACGTACGACCGCGACGCGGCCGAGCGTCACTGGGAGCGAGTGCTCGCCCTCTTCGGGCGGGAGCTGCGCCTGACCCTGTGACCACCTGCCGGTGAGCCGCGGTGCACCCGGACGGTGCGGGCGCGTCCGACCCGCGCACCAGGGTGGGGCGCAAGGCGCGCACACCGGCTTCGCGCCGCCGAGGTTCCGGGCCAATCCGTTCCGGCACGGCCTTCGCAATGTCTCTCGTCGCGCACGTCAGGTGCGGCGAAGGGAGGCCGGGGCATGGGCATGGAGATCCGATTCTGGGGCGTTCGAGGGAGCATCGCGTCGCCCGGACCGGCGACGGCCGGCGTCGGCGGCAACACGAGCTCGGTGGAGGTGCGCTGCGGCGAGGCGCGGCTCTTGCTCGATGCGGGCACGGGCATCCGCGGGCTCGGCGCGGCGTTGCTCGCCGAAGGGCCGGTGGAGGCGACGCTGCTCCTGTCGCACCTGCACTGGGACCACATCCAGGGGCTGCCCTTCTTCGCGCCGCTCTACATGCCGAGCACGCGCCTGACCATCGTCGGACCGGACGCGGCCGAGCTCACCCTGCGCGAGACCTTCGAGCACCAGATGCGTGCGCCGGTCTTCCCGGTCCGCTGGAGCGAGGTGCCCGCCTACGTCGCCTACCGGGCCGTGCGCCCGGGTCAGTCGATACAGCTCGGTGACGTGACGGTGCGCACGGCCAAGCTCAACCACCCGGGCGGCGTGATGGCCTACCGCATCGAGCACGGCGGTCGCAGCGTGGTCTACGCGACCGACACCGAGCACTACGCCTGCGTCGACCCGGTGCTGCAGAAGCTCGCGGAAGGCGCCGACCTCCTGATCTACGACTCGCAGTACACGGCCGAGGAGTACCGCGGCGTGACGGGCGGGGCGAAGGTTGGCTGGGGCCACTCCACCTGGGAGGCGGGCTCGGAGGTTGCGCGCGCCGCGGGCGTGGGGCGCTACGTGCTGTTCCACCACGACCCGACGCGCAGCGACGCGGCGGTGGCGGAGCTCGAGGCGAAGGCCCGCACGCGCTTCCCCGCGTCGGTCGCGGCGCGGGAAGGCATGGTGATCGAGCTGCACGGAAGACCCGGCGCGCGTGGAGGCGGCCTGATCGAGGGGTTCCGTGGAGGTGGGGTGCCGGGCGTGACGGGCAGGCCGGGGCCGACGTATGCTCGGCCCACACCGGCCGCGATGCAGCGCCTCTCCCTCCTGCTCGACCTGTCCTCGCTCCTCGCGCGCGAGGTCGATCTGGACGCCCTGCTCGGGGCGGCCTGCGAGCGCGTGGCCGAGGCCCTCGACGCCGACCGGGCGACCCTGTGGCTCGTCGACGCCGAGCGGGGCGATCTGGTGACGCGCGTCGCGTCCCTGCCCGAGCTGCCCCTTTTGCGCCAGCCCATGGACCGGGGCATCGCGGGGTTCGTGGCGCGCACGGGCGAGGTGGTGCGCGTGGACGAGGCGTCGAGCGACCCGCGCTTCGATCCGACAGCCGATCGTGCGACGGGCTACGTCACGCGCACGATGCTCGTGGCGCCCCTGCGCGAGGCGGCCGAGGGGCCGGTGCGCGGCGTGATGCAGGTGCTCAACCGCGCGCACGGGCCCCTTCGACGCCGAGGACGAGCGCTACCTCGTCGCGCTCGCGACGCAGCTCGCCCGCGGCCCTGTCGCTGACGACGCTGCGCGCCGACGATGCGTCGGGACCGGGCCTGGTGCTGCGCGGTCCCTTCAACCACATCGTCGGCCGGAGCGCGGCCGATGGCGCGCGGTCTACGAGCGCGTCGCCCTCGCCGCCCAGACCGACGCGACGGTGCTGCTGCGCGGCCCGACCGGCACCGGCAAGAACCTGCTCGCCCGCGCGATCCACGTCAACTCGCCGCGCCAGGCCGGGCCCTTCGTGACGGTCGACTGCACGACGCTGCCGGGGCAGCTCGTCGAGAGCGAGCTCTTCGGCCACGAGCGCGGCGCCTTCACCGGCGCCGAGCGACGCGTGCGCGGCAAGGTCGAGATGGCCGACGGCGGCACGCTCCTGCTCGACGAGGTGGGCGAGCTGCCGCTCGGAGATGCAGGGCAAGCTCCTGCGCTTCTTGCAGGAGCGGCGCTTCGAGCGGGTCGGCGGCCGGCGAGACCCTCGAGGTCGACGTGCGCGTGCTGTGCGCGACGCACCGCGATCTCGAGGCCGACGTGGCGAGCGGCGCGTTCCGCGAGGACCTCTACTACCGGGTGCGCGTCGTCGAGATCGACGTGCCGCCGCTCGCGGCGCGCGGGCCGGACGAGATCGAGACCCTCGCGCGCCACTTCGCCGACCGCTACAGCCACCGCTACGGGCGGCCACAGCCGCGTTTCGAGCCCGGCGCCCTCGCGCGGCTCCGGGCCCACGGCTGGCCGGGCAACGTGCGCGAGCTCGAGCACTGGGTCGAGAGCGCCATCGTGCTTGCGCCCGACGGCGTCGTGCGTGCCGACAACTTCCCCGCCGATCGGCGCCTCGGTGGGTCGATCACCGCGGAGCGGGGCGACGGCGCTCCCGAAGGCGATGGCGTCCGGCTGCCCCTCGGCCGTCCCCTCGCCGACATCACGCGCCGCTACATCGAGGCGACTGTCGAGGCCTGCGGCGGCAACCGTACCGAGGCGGCCCGCGTCCTCGAGATCGGCCGCAACACCGTCACCCGCACGCTCAAGCGCGACAAGTAGCGGGCGCGGCACCGGGCGCGTCGAGCGTCGCTCAGACCGGCAGGTCGGGCAGCTCGAGCTCGAGGGTCAGGCCCGCGTCCTCGGCGCGCAGCGCGCGCAGGCCGAGCACGTCGAGCAGCAGCGCCGAGGCGTGAGCCCCGCCGAGCTTGCGCAGGGCCGGCATGGAACGTAGGTCCACGCGCAGCCGGCCCGGGCCCTCCCGCTCCGCCAGGGGCGGTGCCGGCGCAGGGCCCTCGGGCGGGAGCATCATTCCCCACAGCCGTCGTGCGACTGCGCCCGCCACCGTAGCGACCAGGTCGGCGACGCGCGGGTTCGTGGACAGCTCCGGGGGCTCGATGCGGAAGATGACCTCCTTCGGCCCGTGGGGCGCGAAGCGCACGCGCTCGGGCACGAGCAGGAGGCCGAGGTGCTCGCCGTCGACGAAGCTCGCGTCGATGCGCAGGGCGCCGTCGCGGGACACGACCGACGCATCGCGCACGTCGGGCGCGTGGGCCACGGCGCTGCCGAGCGCCGCGTCGGGGATCACGATGCGTCGTTGGCGCAGCTCGCCGAACGCGCGGCGCGCCGCGGCGACGGGCCCGAGCGTGCGCACGCGCTCTCCGGCGCGATCGGCGGCGGCGCGGATGAAGCTGCGGAGCACGTCGATGCGTCGGCTCACGGGGCTGGCTCGCGCGCGGGGCGCGAGCCAGCCCCTGTCTGCATCGCCCTCGCTTCGCTCGGGGAGGGGGCCTCGCGCCCCCCTCCCGCTGCACATTCGGCGTGGGTGACGCCTTGCTCACGGGGTTGCGCGCCGGACGCCGAATGCACGCCGGCTCCCTCCCCCGCGGCTCGCCTTCGGCTCGGGTTCGCCTTTGCTCCGTCGACGGGGGTGGGGGTGCGTCGCAGGCTCTCGAGCTCGAGGGGCCCCACGATGCGGCCGTCACGCCGGGTGTGGAGCGAGGCGCGCACGACCCGCGCGTGAGCGGCCTCCGTACCGAGCAGCACCTCGAGGGCCTCGGTCGCCTTGGCGGCGCCCGTGGGCGTGATGCGCAGATTGAAGGCGACCGGCAACAGGTGTTCGCCGACGATGCCTGCCGCCGCGAGGGACTCGGCCCCGTCCCCGACGCGCACGTCGGCGAGGTAGTGCCCCACGTCGACCCTCTTGCCGATGCCCTTCACCTCGCGCCGCACCACCAGCTCCCCCTCCCGCCGTGCCGCGATGTGCGCGCGCACCGCATCGGCGTCGGCGAAGCCCAGGGCAGAGAGCACGGGACGGGGCAGAGCGGCCACGTAGGTCGCCTCGTCGATCACCTTGTTGACCGACGGGTCGTTCGGACCGAGAACGCGCGCGCCGAAGACCTCGATCCCGTCCGAGGCCGTGGCTTCGAGGCGCATCGACAGGTCTTCGAGAGCGTCCGCGGCGAGGGCGTCAGCCCTGAGCTTGACGTCGACCATCTCCGCGAGGCTCGCGATGCCGAGGGAGAGGGCCGGGCCGAAGGTCATCTCGGGCTTGGGGTGAAAGCCGCGGCTATAGAAGAGCGGCAGATCGAGGCGCCGGAGCATGCGCGGCAGGAGCCGCACCAGGTCGAGATGGGCATTGTACGCTGCCCTACCGACTTTGCAGTAGCCGATGCGCAGGCGCACCACCTCGCCCTGGGCCACGTTCGCCATGGGGCGCCGGTCGCGCGGACGCGTGGGGCGCGGCCGGTCTTCGAGCGGCGTCGGGGCGGGCGCCTCGTGGGCGCCCAGGCTCCGGAGGAAGACGAGGCGCTCCTCGCGCATGGCCGGCAGATCGCATGCTACCCCACAATTATAGCAGACGAGGCGTCGCGGGTCGGCCTCGGACTCGGCGGCGTTGGTGTGATGCACGAACATGCCGATGCCCTTGCCGCAGGGCGGGCTGAGGCGGTTTCGGACCGCCCGCCTGTACTCGCGCGCCAGGAAGCCTTCGGCGAGGCCCACGTCGATGTGGCTCCAGGGCAACCGCGCGGTCACCGGGATCGTGCCGAGGAAGAGGTCCGGGTCCACGCCCTCCGCCTCGAGGGCCCCGGTCCAGGCCTCGAGCTTCAGGCACTCGTCCCACGAGTCGAAGCGCGCCCCGCGCACATACGCACCCTCGATGACCGCGCCGAGCCGCCGGTCGCCGCGCGCGAGCACGCCTTCGAGGAACGAGCCGCGCGAGTCGTGCATGCGCAGCTTGACGCCGCTCGTGCTCGCCTCCTCGCGCAGGATCGCCTGCTTGCGCAGGATCTCTTCCTCGCTGTTCATGGCCGACCACTGGAAGGGCGTGTGGGGCTTGGGGACGAGGCTCGAGACGCTGACGGTCACGCGCGGGCGGTTTCTGCCCTGCAGGCGCCGGCCCACGTCGAGGGCGCGCTGTCCGGTCTGGACGATCCCGCGCACGTCCTCGTCCTCCTCGGTCGGCAGGCCGATCATGAAGTAGAGCTTCATCTTGCTCCACCCGCGGGAGAACACGCGCTCGGCCGTCTCCATGAGCTGCGCGTCGGTGACGTTCTTGTTGACGACGTCGCGCATGCGCTGGGTGCCTGCCTCGGGCGCGAAGGTCAGGCCCATGGCGCGCGTCTTCTTCATCTCGTCGAGCACATCCTCGCCGAGGCCGTAGGCACGGAGCGACGAGACGCTCAGCGAGACGTGCTTGCCCTCGAGACGCGCCATCACCTCGCGCACGAGTGGCGAGATGGCGCTGTAGTCCGCTGTCGAGAGGGACGTCAGGGACGCCTCGTCGTAGCCGCCGTCCCGCACGGCGTGCTCGATCGTCTCGACGATCGACTCGGGGCTCCGCTCGCGCACGGGCCGGTAGATCATCCCGGCCTGACAGAAGCGGCAGCCCTCCGTGCATCCGCGGGCGACCTCGACCGAGACGCGATCGAAGGTCGTCTCGGTGGCGGCGACCGGGCCGCCCGAGGGGAAGGGGTGGTCGGCGAGGTCGCGCACGAAGGCGCGCACGACCGGCAAGGGCGCCTCGGGGCGGAGCGGGCGGTCGACGACCTGGACGCCGGTCTCGGGCTCGAGCCTCGTGGCGTAGAGCGACGGCACGTAGAAGCCGCCGAGGGTGGCGATGTGGGCGAGGCGCTCCTTTCGCGGCACGCCCGCCTTCTTCAGGTCCGTCCAAGCGAGCACCAGCTCGGGCGTCTTCTCCTCGCCGTCGCCGATCAGGAAGACGTCGATGAAGTCGGCCATGGGCTCGGCGTGGGTGGCCGTCGGGCCGCCGGCGACCACGAGCGGGTCGTCCTCGGTGCGCTCGGCAGCGCGGCGCGGGATGCCGCCGAGCTCGAGCATGAGCAGCACGTTCGTGTAGGTGAGCTCGTACTGGAACGAGAAGCCGACGACGTCGAAGTCCGACAGGGGCCGCGCGCTCTCGAGGGATCGCAGGGGCTCACCGTGCTCGCGGAGCTTCGCCTCCATGTCGTCCCACACCGCGTAGGCACGCTCGGCGAGCAGCGACGGGTGGGCGTTGAGGATGCCGTAGAGGATCTTGTAGCCGAGGTGGCTCATCCCGATCTCGTACGAGATCGGGGAACGCCAGGCACATGCGCCCCCGGACCGCGTCCCAGTCCTTGCGCACCTCCCCGTGCTCGCCACCGAGGTACTGGGCGGGCTTGTGCACCTCGTGCAGGAAGGAGGCGTAGGGATGCGCCGCGGGAGGGTGGGGCATGGGGGGCGGTGTGAGGGTGGGGTCCGGGGATGTCAAGCGCGCCACGGAACCGGGTGAGACGCGTGCGGCCGTTCCGTACGAAAGAGCGCCGCCCCCCGGGAAGGGAGCGGCGCTCGGTGGGTGCGCCCGCTGGGGGCGTGCCGGTGCAGCTACGCGGTCAGAGGTAGTAGATGGCCGAGATGCTGCTCGTGAAGATGTCCCAGGGGTTGTGCTGGACGCTCGTGCCGAGGTGGAAGCCCGACTCGGTGGAGGCGGCGTTCATGCCGGCCGGTTCCGGGTTGAGGTCCGTGGTGCGCGACTCGTAGTTGAGATCGGCGCCGACGGTGCCCATGAGCGACAGCCGCGGGATGCCGATGAAGCCGAACTGGATCTCGGCGCCCACGCGACCGCCGATCCCGAAGAGGAAGCCCGAGGCGAGCTGCTCCGGGGGCGCCGGGTCGTCGGGCGTGAGGCTGGCGCTCGTGATGCCCAGGTTGACCTCGGGGATGACGAGGAACGTGTAGTGCTTGCCGTGGGCGAGGGCGATGGGCAGGCCGCCGTGCAGCGCGAAGCCGAGGGCGGAGCCGCTAGCCATCATCGCGTCGCTGCTCAGGGTGTCGAGGGAGAAGCCGATCGCCGCGTCGATCCCGACCGAGTCCGAGAACCAGTAACGGATGCCGACGGTGGGGGCCGAGAGCGTATTGGTGCCGCCGGCTCCGAGGGTCGCGATCGGCAGGTCCTGCACGCCGAAGAAGCCGAAGCCCAGGTGGCCCGATACGACCTCGTGGTCGTCGCCGCTCGCATCCGCGGAGCCTCCGGAGGACGGGTTGCTGCCACCCATGGCGGGCGGACGCTCCGCGCTCGAGCCGCCGCCCCACGCGCCCTGCTGGGCGGGCTGCTGGGCGGGCTGCTGCCACGCGTTCTGGGCGGGCGGCTGGGCCGCGGGCGGCGGCTGCTGCTGTTGCGGCTGCTGTTGCGGCTGCTGCTGGGGGGGCTGCTGCTGCGGCGGTGCCGTCTGGGGCTGCTGCCCCTGTGCCGGCGGCTGCCACTGGCCGGTGTCGCCACCTTCCGGGTTCCACGTCTGGGCTGCGACCATCGACGGGATGACCATCACGGCGACAGCCAACAACGAGCTCAAAGTGCGGACGTTCATCGAGCCTCTCCTGGGACGCGCGCGTTGCGCGTAATAGGTACGCGATCACACACCCGACCCGCGCCGGGGGTGCGTTCATGGCCTCTATACGCTCGGGCCGGAGATTCCTCCCCGGACACGTCGCCCCGATATCACGAAAGCGCCGCGCGGCACCAGGACGGCGTGCGTCATCTCCCGGCCAGTCCCGTTCCCCCGCGGGCGCCGTCTGAAGCGCCGTCCGTGCTTGGTGTCATGGACGGCGGGGCTCGGAGGAGGCGCTGTCGAGTCTCAGCGCCGAGCCCGCAACGCGAGCCACACCGTGGCGCCGGCGACATAGACGAGGGCGACTGTCGCGTGACCGGCGAGCAAGTGGACCGGCTGATTGCTGACGCAGTGCAGCTCCAGCACCAGGTTGGCCGCGAGCCCGGCGGCTCCGGCCGCGAGCAGGAGTGGTCGCCCGCGTCGGCGGCGATCGAGGCCGAGCCACAAGACGAGCAGGGGAAGGGTGGCGAGCAGACCCGTGGAGAAGCACCCGATGGCCGCGGGGATCAGCTGGGGCCCGGTCCCCGCCAGGTTCCCGGGCATGTGGACGGGGGCCATGGGCAAGGCGGCGATGGCGAAGGGCAGGGCGAGGGAAAGGCCGATGAGGATCGGGGCGACGGCCGGATGGAGGGGTGGCCGGTAGGTGGGACGCAGGGCGATGTAGAGGGCCGCGCCCATGGTCAGGGCCAGGGCCCCGCCGGTCACGGCCAGGCGCGCGCCCGGATACAGAACGAGGTCGGGCCGGCGTCGCAGGAGTAGATTGAGGGCCACCAGGACGAGGGCGCCGCCGAAGGCGAGGGTGAGCCGCATCCAGGTGGCGCGGGAGCGCAGGAAGGCGCCCATCCCCTTGTCGCGGGCGAGGGCCTGATCGACGCCGGCGAACAGGTCGTCGAGGTCCGACGCGCCTCCGGCCGGGACGGGCTCGGCGGTGGCGACCGGCCCCGGGGCGGAGCCCACCTCGGCGAGGAGGTGACCGAGCCTGGCATCCTCGGCGGTGAGGGCACGGCAGGGCGAACAGCCCTCGAGGTGCGCCCGGATCTCGGGCGTGCCGAGATCGCCGCCCGACGCGATCGCCTCGCGGATGTCACTGCACTCGGTCATCGCCCCTCTGGTATGCCGCTCGGGGCCGATTGGTTGCGTTCCTGCTCGGACAAGAGTCCACGGAGGCGCTCGTAGCCGCGGTGGGCCCGTACTTTGACCGCCGTGACGGAGGCGCCCACCACCTCGGCGACCTCCCCGAAGGGCAGCCCCTGGAACCAGTGCAGCTCGATGACGTCGCGCTGGGTGTCGGGCAGGGAGGCGAGGGCGGCGTGGAGTTGGCGCCCCCGCTCGGCGAGCACCGGATCGTGGGCCCCCTGGACCGGGTCGGAGCGGCCGTCGAGGGTCAGGGGCGCCTCGGGCTTGCGGGCCCGGCGCCGGAAGTACTCGCGCTTGAGGTTGAGGCAGATGGTGAAGAGCCAGGGGCGCAAGGGGGTGCCACTGCGGTAGTCGTGCCGGGCCCTGTGCAGCTGCAGGAAGGTCTGCTGCACGATGTCGCGCGCGTCGTCCTCCGAGCGGACCTGGCGGCGCACCACCCCCAGAAGGCGCGGGGCCCAGCGGGTAAAGAGCACGCGGAAGGCGTCCTGGTCGCCCTGGCGCCACGCCTCCATGAGGGCCTCGTCGCTGACCTCGTCTCGTCCGGGCTCGCCCATCGTCCGCGCGGGAGCCTAGTCGACCGGCGGCGCGAGCGCGATGGGGTGTTGTTGGGGTGGGGTAGATCGGGGGTCTTCGCGACAGTTAAGTGATCGCTTTATTGTTCCCGCCATCCCTGCCCGAGCACGGGGGCGGTGTAGTCTTCATGCCGTGGACGGGTTCGAGGCGGTGGAGCGGGCGGTCGAGCGCGCCGGGCGGCACCGGGACGCGTCCCTCGAGCGCGGGGAGCGGCGTCGGCGCGGCGTGGTGCATACGCCACCGGCCCTGTCCCGATGGGTCGCGCGCGCGGCGGATCAGGCGCTCCGCGATCGCGTCGGATGCCGGGGGGGCTGGCCGATCCGGGCGTGGCGCTGGTCGATCCGGCCTGCGGACCGGGGGCGTTTCTGGCGGCTGCCCTCGCCGTGGCGGGGCGGCGACGACCGAGTCCCGCCGCCTGCCTCGGGCTCGACCTCGACGGGGCGGCCCTCGCGGTGGCACGGCGAGCGCTCCGACCGGCGGCGGCGGAGGCGGGCTGGCCCCTCGCGCTCCGCCGTGTCGATACCCTGGCGACCCTCGCGCCCTTTGGCCGGCGTGTGCCCGCGCCCACGATCGTGGTGCTCGGCAATCCGCCCTGGGCCGGTCGTAGCGCGAACCGGGCCGCGCGGGTGACCTCTGCGCTGCTCGACGACTTCCGGCGCGATGGAAGGGGCGCACCGCTCGGCGAGCGCAAGATCGGCGTGCTCTCGGACGACTACGTGCGCTTCTACAGGTGGGCGGCCGAGGTGGTGCGGCGGGCTCCAGGGGGCGGCGTGGTGGCGCTCGTGACCAACGGCTCGTTCCTCGACGGGCCGGTGCATCGCGGCATGCGCGGCGCGTTGTTGCGCTGGTTCGACGGCATCGACGTGCTCGACCTCGGGGGCAGCGCCCTGGTGGCGGGCGACGGGCGGCGCGACGACAACGTCTTCGGCGTGCGGCCCGCGGTGGCCGTCACGGTCGCCTGGCGGTGTGGCGGCTCCGCCGAGAGCGCGTCGTGTGCGGTGCGTTACACGGCCCTGCGCGGGAGCCTCGGCGACAAGCTCGAGCGGCTCGCCCGCGGGGACACGCTCGGGTGGCGTGGGCTCCGGTCGGCCGCACCCCGCCACCTCTTCGTGCCGGCGCCCGCGCCGCGTCGCTCACGTGTCGAGCACGTGGCCCTCGACGTGCTCGTGCCCTTCCACCGCGAGGGCGTGCAGACCAACCGCGACGCCGTCGCGATCGACACCGACCGCGCGCGATTGCTCGCACGGCTCGAGGCGTTTGCCCGCGGTTCCCGCGCCGCCCAGCTCGGTCCGGCGCGGACCGCGCTCCCGCACTACGATCCGAAGCGCGCGCGCAGGGCCGTGGCCGAGGCGCTCGTGCGCGAGGGCGCCGACGCGGTGCGCCCCATCGCCTACCGCCCCTTCGACGATCGATGGCTCGCCCCCATCGCACCGCTGTGCCATCGGCCACGTCCGGCGCTGCTCGCGGCGATCGATCGGTCGTCGCTCGTCGTGCTCACGGTGCGCAAGGACCGGGGGCGCCTGCCCTGGTCCCATTTCGGCGCCACGCGTCACGCGCCCGACAACTGCTGGCTGTCGACCCGCTCCTCCTGTCGCACGCGCGCCTTCCCGACCCACGGTCCGGACGGCGCGCCGAACCTGGACGACACCGTGTCGGCGCGCTGGGCCGACCGGTTGGGCGTCCGCATCCGTTCCGAAGACGTGCTGTGTTACGTCCTCGCCGTGCTCGCTTCTCCCACCTACCGCCACGTCCACGACGCGGTGCTGCGCCTCGACTATCCGCCGATCCCCGTTCCGCGCGACGCCGTCGCGTTCGGGAGCGCGGTCGCCGCGGGCCATGTCCTTGCACGCGTGCTGTGCGAGCTAGGGCCGAAGGGGCGCGGGCCGGGGGCGAAGGATCGCGCAGCCTCCGCACGGCTGCGCGTCGGTCACGTCACGCTCGCGTCGCCCGCCTCCGCCTTGACCGAAGCGATCGCTGCCGCGGACGACGCGGTCCGGACCCTTCTTCGCTGACGGCAACCGCCCCTCGCTCGCCCGCGAGGCCCGTGTGGCCGGGTCTTCGACGGGTGCTAGGCTGCGGCGTGACCGGACGCGTGACGGCGGCCTTCGCGGCGCTCGTGGTGTTCGCCGCGGCGTGCACGCAGCCTGGCAAGGTCGACGACGGACGCGTGCAGGTCGCCAGCGGCAGCTACCGCGCGCCGGTCGTCGTCAACGCGACCGACGGGCGGGCCTTCGCCCTGGCGCTCCGCACGGACCGGACGCCGAACGAGGTGTGGGCCGTGGCGCTCGACGGCAGCGGGGCGTGCTCCCTCGGCGCGGTGCACGGGACCGACGTGCGCTACGACGCGACCACGACGGGAGTCCCGACGCTCGGGACGACGCTGGGCGGGCCGAGCGCGGCGGCGTCCGCCCATCCGATTCGCTTCATCGTGGGCGGCTTCACGGACGGCAGCGGCACGATCCGGTTCTTCGACGAGCACTGCGACGCGGTGATGCCGCGCCTCGACGACGTGCGCCCGTCGGCCGCTCCGAGCCCCCAGCCCGTCGACCCGTCGCTCGCCGGGGGCGTGGAGCCGTCGGTCGCCGGCGTCTTCCCCGTCGTCGACGCGAGTGGCTGGGCCTACGCGCTCGAGACCGGCGACGGCAACCTGCACCTGGTCGATCCGTGGTCGGGGAGCGATACCGTGCTCGCGCACCACGTGACCGGATGGGGCGTCGATGCCGTGGCCGGCGTCTGGGCGATCGCGGACGGCGTGCTGCGCGAGTGGCAGGCGGACGGTACGGAGCTCCGTCACTTCGGGACCGCGGTCACCGAGGCGGCGACCTATGGAGGTGTGATCGCGTACATCGATGCCGGCGACGTGTGGACCGTGGACGGTCCGATGCCGCGCCCCCTGGCGATGGACGGCAATGCGTGCACCTTGCGGTTCCTCGAAGACGGGACGCTCTCGTACCTGTCTCCGTGCGCAGAGGGGCAGCTCACCATCGCCCAGCCCACCGACAGCGGATCGGCCCAGACCCTGGCGCTCCCCTATGGCGTCGTGGGCTCCTACGGGCATCACGTCGTGGCTGCCCACGCAGGCTTCGGAACGCTCTTCTATGCGAGCCAGGCGGCGGACGGAACGCACACGCTGTGGGCCAAATCCCTGAACGGCATGCCCTTCGAGGTGGGGCCGTTCCGCGACGTGATCGGCCTGCTCTCGGTCACGCTCTCGACGGGCCGACGCGGCGGCCCGCGCGGGATCGTGGGCGTGGGCGGGGGCGCATCTTCCGCCCCGGACGCGGCGACCTACCTCGGTGTCGAGACGGCGGATGGCACGAACAGTTGGGGGAGCTGGGACGGTCGCACGTTCACTTCGCGCGCGACCCACGTCGTGGAGGCGTTCGACATCCCGAACGCCCTCATCACGATGGGCGACGTTCGGGACGGCGCCGGTACGGTGCGCGTGTTCGGCGTGCTGCCCAACGAGATCGGCCCGACGCCTCCCGCCCTCCTCACCGTGCCCGACGTGGGCGCAACGAGCGTGGTCGTTCCGACCGACCTGCGGACGCTCATCGACCTCGAGGGCTTCGACGCTGCGAGCGGCACCGGCGACCTGGTGGTGCGCGATGCTTCGGGCGATCGCGTCGTGATCGACCGCAGCGCGACGGGCTACGCCGATGTGTTCCAGCCGGTTCGCGGTTTCGTCTACACCGTGGCGGGCGGCGCGCGGTCCGGGATGTGGCTCGCGGTGACGGGGACCGATTGATGGGGCGTCGGCCGCCCGAGGCGCGCGCGGTCGCGGCGATGACGCGCTCGTCCTGACGCTCACCGTGGTGTCGTCCGCGCGGGCGCAGACGCTCGTGCCGCCGCGCGTGCTCGCGCTGCCCGACATCGTGGCGCCGGAAGGGACCGCGCCGCCGCCGTCGGGCGCCGTGGAGCTGACGGTGGTCATCGACGCGAGCGGTCACGGGACCGTGGCGTCGTCCGACGCGCCCGAGCCGTGGCGCACGCTCGCGGCCGAGGCCATCGCGCGGGGTCGGTTCGCGCCGGCGACGCGGGACGGTCAGCCCGTGCCCTCACGCGTGCGTGTGCGGCTCGCGGTACAGGCGAGGCCGGAGCCCGCGGCGTCCTCGATCGGTCCAACCCCGGGGGGCACCGGTACGGCCGCCGCTCCTTCACACGCCGCGACGGGCACGCCCACGCAGGCTTCACACCCGCACGCCACGCGGGCGGTCACGTCCCCCGCCCATCACGCGTCCGCGGCACCGCCCGAGTTCGGCGCCTCGGCCACGGTCGCCGCCGAGCAGCCCACGCGCCTGCACCTCTCTCTCGCCCAGGTGCGCGACATGCCCGGCACCTTCGGCGATCCCTTCCGCGCCATCGAGTCGCTCCCGGGCGTCGTCCCCATCCTGACCGGCGTCCCCTACGTCTACGTCCGCGGCGCACCGCCCGCCGGCACCATCTATTACTACGACGACATCCCACTGCCCGAGCTGTTCCACCTGGCGCTCGGCCCGGCGGTCATCCACCCGGCGATGATCGGCCCCATCGACTTCTACCCGGGCGTCGCCCCCGCGCGCTACGGACGGCACACGGGTGGCGTCATCGTGGGCGAGGGGCCTTCCGAGAGCGGCCCGCTCGACCGCGAGATTGAGCTCCGCCTCATCGACGTCAACGGCATCGTGCAGGCGCCCGTCGGCCACGGGGGGCGCGTGACCATCTCGGGGCGCTACGGCTACCCGGGCCTGCTCCTCTCGGTCCTGAGCCCGGACGCCTCCCTGGCCTATTGGGACTACCAGGCACGCCTCACATTGCCGGTCGGCGCCCACGACCGCTTCGAGCTCGTCGCCCTCGGCGCCTACGACGAGGCGGGCGCGAAGTCGGATACGTCCCAGAACCTCTCGCTCCAGTTCCACCGGATCGACGCGCGCTTCCTCCACCGACGAGGGCCCCTGCGCTACGGCGCGGACGTGCTCTTCGGGTGGGACCAATCGCAGCTCGGCAACACGTTCCGCGCGCAGACGACGAGCCTCTCGCCCCGCGTCTGGCTCGAGTGGCACGGCGGCCGCGGCACGCGGATGCGCGTCGGCGCGGACATGCGGGGCGCCGTGGGTGACCTCACCAACCCCTCGGCCAGCTCGAATCCGGACGGCGACAGGCCCACCATCGACAACCCGCTCTACGCGGGCGTGGCCGGGCGGGAGGTCTACGGGGCCTACGTCGAGTCGGAGCTTCGGCCCAGCCACGCCGTCGGCCTCGAGCTCGGCCTCCGGGGCGACATGTGGGTCACCAACGTGTCGGGCGCCGAGACGGCGGTCGATTCCGCGCCTGGTCGCGAAGTGGTACGTGAACGACGCCCTGACGCTGCACGCCGCCGTCGGCCTCGCCCACCAGCCCGCGGTCTTCGCGATCCCCTTGCCCGGCCTCTCGGACGTGGCCCTCGACCACGGCTTGCAGACGGCCGTGCAGTCCGAGACGGGCGTCGCCCTCGACGTGCCCGGCGGGTTCCGGCTCGAGTCCCAGCTCTACCTGCATCACTACGAAAACCTCCTCTACCCGGACCTCTTGTTGAGCCGTCGGCTCGGCTGCTCTCCGTACGAGGTGGCGTGTCGGTCAGAGAACGCGATCCCGCGCGCGACGGGGTGGGCCTACGGCGGCGAGATCTTCTTCGAACGTAAGCCGGAGCACCACACGGTGTCGGGGTGGCTCAGCTACACGCTCGGCTGGGCGACGGCCCAGAGCGAGCAGGGCGTGTCCTTCGAGCCCGCCCAGGACGTGCGGCACGTGTTCAACCTGGTGCTCGGCTGGAAGCTCGGCGACGGGTTCCAGGGCGGCGTGCGGATGCAGCTCCCGCTCGGGGCGCCCCGTCACGAAGGTCCTCGCGCGGCGCAGTCTGCCGATCCCGCTCATCTACGAGACGCGCCTGCCCTGGTTCTACCGGGTCGATGCGGACGTCTCCTACACGTGGCGCACGAGCTGGGGTCACATGCGCGCGGCCCTCGAGTGGCTGAACATCACGATCGCGAAGGACCCGGTGGACGAGTCCTGCGCGCCGCCCTCGGCGGTCGACTTCAGCGCGCCGCCCCTGTGCGCTCCGACCTACTCGCCGCCCATCTTCCTGCCGAGCCTCAGCCTGCGTGGGGAGCTGCAGTAGCCGCCTGCGCTTGTCTTCGCACCGGCCGCGCCACCCCCCGGGCGGGCTCCGGTCGCGACGGATCCTCCAGCACTGCCGGGCGATTCGTGCACCGCCTCGACTTTCCCGGCGCGCCCCGGCACTCTCGGTGCATGGCCCCCGAGCAGCATCGGCTGTCCACTCGCTTGCGCCGCGCGCCCACCCGTTACGTTCCGGTGGCGCCCCTCGCGTCGGGCGGCATGGCGGAGGTGTGGCGCGCCGACGCGCTCTTCGAGGACGGCGGCAGCCACCCGGTCGCCATCAAGCGAGTGCTGCCGGCCCTCGCCCACGAGGACCTGTTCCGCTCCATGTTCCTCGACGAGGCGCGGCTCGGGATGCTGCTGCGTCACCGGAACATCGTGCGCGTGTACGACGCGCGCGAGATTGCCGGCGTCCTCATCATGGTGATGGAGCTCGTGGACGGCATGTCGCTTCGCGCGCTGCTCGAGGCGGCCCACGCGCGGCAGGCGCAGATGCCGGTCCCCGTCGCGCTGCATGTCCTGCGCGAGCTCGGCCGCGCCCTCGCCTACACGCACGCGGCGGTCGACCAGGCGGGGCAGCATCTCGGCATCATCCACCGCGACGTCTCCCCCCACAACGTGCTCCTCAGCCGCTCGGGCACGGTCAAGCTCACCGACTTCGGCCTCGCCAACGCGTCGGTGCACGAGACGGCGCGCTCGACGGACCTGGTGGGCGGCAAGCTCGGCTACCTGGCGCCCGAGGTCGTGCTCCGGCAGCCGGCCGGTCCGGCCATCGACGTCTTCGCCGCCGGCATCGTGCTCTGGGAGATGCTCGCCGGCCGTGCGCTCTTCTCTGCAGACGACGACGCCGAGACGGTGCGCAACGTGGTCCGCCTCGACATCCCGCGCCTGTCCACGCTCAACCCCCGGGTGCCGCCGGAGGTGGACGACCTCGCCGCGCGCCTGCTCGATCGCCGTATGGACCGTCGTCTCTCGAGCGCCGCCATGCTCGTCGAGGAGCTCGACCGGATCGTCCCGGACGTGGACCCCCGCGTGGGCGCGCGCGACGTGGCGCTGGTCGTCGGCCTCCACCTGGCCGAGGCGAGCCGCGCCAAGCCCGCGGCGACGCCAGGCGTGGCGGAGCTGCTCGCCCAGGAGCTCGACGTCTTCGTGCGGCAGACCACCGGCCTCGACTACGACATCGGTGCCGAGCCGCTCGATCCGGCCGACTTCCAGATGCCGAGCGGCGTGCGTTCCTTGCCGACCAAGTGAGCGCCGGGGCGCGGGCGGCGATGGGGCTGTGCCGTCAGTTCAGGGTGCCGTAGAAGAACCCGGCGCCACCCGTTCCGATGTAGACGGTGCCGTAGGTGTCGGCGTCGCCTTCGACCGCCTGGATGCCGGTGAAGTTGCCGAGGGGGAAGCCGCCCTCGGCGATGGGAGTCCAGGTCGGCGTCGGCTGATCGCCGTCGGTCGAGCGGTAGATGCCCCAGGCTTCGTCCACCCAGCCCGCGATGTAGATCGTGGGGTAGGAGCTGCCGGGCTTTGCCTTGCCGAAGCCGAAGGCGTCCACCTCGAGCACGTTCGGGATCGCGGTCCAGGTCGCCCCGCCGTCGGTCGAGCGCCAGAACGATCCCGTCGGTGGGCCCTGCACCGAGCCCGCCGTGTAGAACAGGTTCCCCTCGTGATCGGGCACGCAGCGCATCTTGGCGTTGAACTCGTCGACGATCCACGAGGTGAAGACACCATCCTTCACCTTCGTGAAGGTGGCGCCTCCGTCGGTGCTCTTGTAGACGCCGGCGAAGGACGTGTCGCCGCTCTGGCCGTTGTTGTAGGCGTAGAACGTGTCGGCGGCCACACGGTCGGCGCACACGATGTGCCGGCTGAGGTAGCTGTGGGAGTCCCAGCCCGTATCGCCCGAGGTGGGCACGCCGGGGACGGTGGACGCGTGCCACGAGTCCCCACCGTCGTTGGTGTAGTAGATGTTCGGCGAGCTGTCGGCCGGTATCCAGACGTAGTCCATCGCCGTGCTCGCCGCGATGCTGCCGCCGTTCTTCACGCCGGCCGGGTTGCTGCCGAACAGGCTCCAGGTGCGCCCGCCGTCGGTCGACTTGCCCGACGTGTCGACGCCGCCGTTGTTGAACGGGCCGACGAGCACCATCGGTGCGGCCGAGGCCCACTCGACCGACCACCCGTGCACGATGGCGTGCATGTTGTTCACGCCGTGCGTGGACGGGTACACGGTCGGGTCGTCCACGTAGAAGACGGGCCGGTCCCAGGCCGAGACGACCGGCTTGCCGCCCGGCGGTGACACGACCCAGTTGGCCACCAGGTTCTCGATGCCGCGGCTCACCGACATCCAGGCGGTGGTCGGGCCGGGCGCATCCGTCATCCACACCCCGACGCCTTCGGCGAACCACAGGTTCCCCGTCGTCGGGTCGAAGGCCATGTCGCCGTTCGACATGTAGCTCTCCTGGGTCCAGCCGAGCCAGGGGATGTCCATCGCGGTGCGCGTGTTGTGGAAGGTCGGTTGCGTCCAGTGCGCCCCGGCGTCGGTCGAGCTGATGAGGTCGCCGCTGTCGATGCCGACGTAGATGCGGTCCGGGTTGTTCGGGTCGACGGCGATGGAGTGGCCGCGGCCTCCCTGCCCGCCCAGGTCCAGGTTGGTCCAGGTGCCGCTCTCGAGCTTCCACAGGTTCTGGCTTCCGCTGTCGGCCGTGACCCACAGTCGCCCCGTCCCGTCGCAGACCATGCGTCGCTCGTCGCTCGGCCCGCCGCTCGTGGGCGAGAAGGACGTGCCGCCGTCGGTCGACGCGTAGACGCCGTGGCCGTAGCTCGCGACGTAGATCGTCTGGGTCTTGCCGCCGCTGACGCTCGAGGACGGGTCGAACGCGACCGTCATGCCGCCGTCGCCCGTCGGGTTGGGCACGCCGCCCACCATCGACCAGGTCGCGCCGGCGTCGTCGCTCATCTGCAAGCCGGCGCTGACGGTGCCGACGTAGACGACGTCGGGGTTGTTCGGGTCGACGGCGATCCGGCGGCCGTCGATGCGGTGGGCGCCGTTCGCCTTCAGGTCGCTCTGGTTGGCGAAGGCGGTCTTCGTCCATGTGTGACCGCGGTCGTCGGTGCGGAACACCGAGCCGTGGAAGATCATGTAGAAGCGCATCGTCTGGCTCTTTGCGATGGCGATGCCGTAGACGCCCGAGCCTCCACCCGGGCCCACGTCGGAGGCGGGCATCGACTGGGCGGTCACGAGCTGGGACCAGCGCGAGGTGGCCGGGTCGTAGAGGTGGGCCCCGTCGGTGTCGGTGCGGACGACCTTGGTCCCGTCGGGGGCGATGTCGATGCCGGTGACGTAGCCGCCGGCGCCGATGGCCAGGTGATGCCAGCTCGTGGTGCCCGGGGCACCTGCGTCCGTGCCCGGCCCCGCATCGATCCCGCTCGCGTCGATCCCGCTCGCGTCGATCCCGCCCGCGTCGGTGACCCCACCGTCGGCACCGCCGCCGTCGCCCGGCGCGCCCTTGCCGCCCCCGCAGCCCCAGGCCGCGATCGACGCCGCAAACAGGACGAGGTGCAGCCGCGCACGTGTGGTCATGGTCCCTCCTCGAGCCGAGATCGAGGTCCACAGTGCCACCGACCGCCGCGCGCCTTCAAGGACGCACGGCCGCCGAGACGCCAAGGGCAACGCCTGCCACAATGGTCAAGCGATTACTTTACTATGGCCTTCACGCCCACGGCGCGACGCGGCTACCGCTTCGTCAGGGGTTCAGGGTGCCGTAGAAGAAGCCCCCGCCGCCCGTGCCGAGGTAGACCGTCCCGTAGGTGTTGTGGTCGCCTTCGACCGTCCGGATGCCGGTGAAGTTGCCGAGGGGGTAGCCGTCCGTGCTGATCGGGGTCCAGGTCGGCGTCGGCTGGTCGCCGTCGGTCGAGCGGTAGATGCCCCAGGTCCCGTCCAAATAGCCCGCGATGTAGATCGTCGGGTAGGAGCTACCGGGCGCCGCCTTGCCGAAGCCGAAGGCGTTCACCTCCATCACGTTCGGCAGCGGGGTCCAGGTCGCGCCGCCGTCGGTCGAGCGGAAGAAGGACCCGAAGAGCCCGCCGTCGAGGGGGCCCGCCGTGTAGAACAGGTTCCCCTCGTGGTCGGGCACGCACCGCATCTTCGCGTTGAAGGCGTCCGCGATCCACGAGGTGAAATAGCCGTCCTTGACCTTGGTCCAGGTCGCGCCGCCGTCGGTGCTCTTGTACACGCCCGCGAAGGACGGGTCGCCGCTCCGCCCGTCGTTGTAGGCGTAGAACGTGTCGGGGGCGACGCGGTCGGCGCACACGACGTGGCGAGAGAGGTAGTCGTGGGCGTCCCAGCCCGTATCGCCCGAGGTGGCCACGCCGGGGAAGCTCGCCGTCTGCCAGCTCGCCCCCCCGTCGTGCGTGTAATAAGCATGGGCCGGATTGTTGGCAGGGATCCATACGTAGTCCATGGCGGTGCTCGCCGCGATCATCCCGCCGTTGGGCACGCCCGCCGGGGTGCTGCCGAAGAGGCTCCAGGTCCGGCCGCCGTCGACCGACTTGCCGGACGTCTCGGCGGTCCGGAAGTTGAACACGCCGACGATCACGTTCGGCGCGGCCGAGGCCCAGTCGATCGCCCAGCCCTCCACGATCGGCTGTGCGTTGTTCACGCCGTGCATGGACGGGTAGACGGTGGGGTCGTCGATGTAGAACACGGGTCGGTCCCCGGCCGAGATGACGGGCTTGCCGCCCGGCGGTGACACGATCCAGTCGGCGACGAGGTTCTCGATGCCGAGGTTCCGCGAGGTCCAGGCCGTCGTCGCGCCCGGGCTGTCGGTGGTCCAGATCCCGATGCCCTCGACGAACCACAGCGTTCCGGTGGTCGGGTCGATCTGCATGTCCCCGTTCGACATGTAGGCCTCCCGCGTCCAGCCGAGCCAGGGGATGTCGGTGGCGGTGCGTGTGTTGTGGAAGCTCGGCCCAGTCCAGTGCGCGCCGCCGTCGGTCGAGCTGATGAGGTCGCCGCTGTCGATGCCCACGTAGATGTGGTCGAGGTTCATGGGGTCGACGGCGATGGAGTGGCCGCGGCCTCCCTGTCCCCCGAGGTCGAGGTTGCTCCACGTGCCGCCGTCGAGCTCCCACAGGTTCTGACTGCCCTGGTCCGCGGTCACCCAGAGACGGCCCATGGCGTCCGAGACCATGTGCTGGAAGTCGCTCGGGCCGCCGCTCGTGGGCGAGAACGACGTGCCTCCGTCGGTCGACGTGTAGACCCCATGGCCGTAGCTCGCGACGTAGATCGTCTGGGTCTTGCCGCCGCTCGACGCCGAGGAAGGATCGAACGCGACCGCCATGCCCCCGTCGCCCGTCGGGCTCGGCACGCCGCTCACCATCGACCACGTCGCTCCGGCGTCGTCGCTCACCTCGAGGCCCGCGCTCACGGTGCCGACGTAGACGACGTCCGGGTTCATCGGATCGACGGCGATCCGACGGCCGTCGAAGCGGTGGGGCCCGTTCGCGTCCAGGTCGCTCTGGGCCGGGAAGGTCGTCGTCACCCACGTCCTGCCGGCGTCGTCGGTCCGGAACACCGAGCCCCGGAACACCATGTAGAAGCGCATGGTGTTGCTCTTTGCGATGGCGAGCCCATAGACGCCCACGCCCGCGCCCGGGCCGACCGCCGACGCGGGCATGGTCTGGGCCGTGACGAGCTGGGACCAGCGCGACCCGGAGGCGTCGTAGACGTAGGCGCCGTCGGTGTCCGTGCGGACCACCTTCGTTCCGTCGGGCGCGATGTCGATGCCCGTGACCCACCCGCCAGCGCCGATCTTCAAGCGGTGCCAGGACGTGGTGCCGGGGACGGGCATGGCCCCGTCCGGGGCCGGCGCGGCGTCGGTGTGGCTCGCATCGGGGACGTTCGCATCGATTCCGCTCCCGTCGGTCAGGCCCCCGTCGACGGTGCCGCCGTCGCTCGGCGCGCCCTTCCCGCCGCAGCCCCAGGCTGCGATCGAGACCGCGATGAGGACATGGTGCAGCCGCACGTGTGTGGTCATGATCTCTCCTCGCGCCCCGGGATCGGGGCCCCACACTGCCACCGGTGGCCACGCGCCTTCAAGGAGGGGCGGCCTCGAGAGGCCGGCGCTCGGCAACCCGCTCACAACGGTCAAGCGGTCGCTTTACTATTCTCCGGGCTTCGACGCGCTGTCGATCACGCCGTGCCCTCGAGGCCGGTGCGGCCGACGAGGAAGAGGCGGTCGCTGATGCGGTGGGGGGCGCGTGCAGCGTCATCGCGCGTTCGGGCGAGCAGGGCGTCGCGCATGGCGGGGGCGTCGGCCGCGCAGGCGAGGAGGGTGTCGCGGTGGGGCACCGTGGCGAGGGAGGGGCTGCCGAGCTCGGCCGCCAGCACGTCATGTAGGCCAGGCAACAGGAGGCGCGCCGCGTCCAGGCCGTCGCCGCTCCGGGCGACCACCATCGCACCGGCCTCCGTGTCGATACGCGCGAAGCGTGCGCGGTTCGAGCGGCCGGCGAGGTTATGGACGGCCACCGCCCGCGCCTCCGCGCCCGTCACGCCCCAGGCCGAGAGCTCCGCCTCGCGGACGTAGCGTGCACGGTCACCGTGATCGAGGAGGAGGGCGACGTGTACGTCGTGGGCGACCTTGTCGCGAAAGAGCACTGCCTCGCCGGCGCGCTCGTCGAGGCGTGCGAGGAAGGTGTCGCCCGCCAGCCGCGGCAAGAGGCGCAAGCGTGCCTCGTCCCACGTGAGCTCGGTCGCCGCGCCGCCGCCCGGCAAGAGCGTGAGCAGCTTGTCGACCGCCCGCTCGACCGCCGCCGTCCCCTGGTCCCGCGTCGCCGCGACGACCCGGCCCACGTCGAGCTCGATGCCGCCTTCGAGGGTGACGTGAGCTTCGTAACAATCCATGATCGACAGGTCGGGGCGCCGCTGCCCGAGGGCTCGCTCGAGGGCGACGAGGACGCGCGAGGTGGGCCCTTCGCCGCGCGCCTCGGCCTCGGCTGCGCGCACCGCCGCGGCGAGCGTGGCTCGCGGGTCGTCGGCGTCGAGGGTGGCCTCGAGGGCACCGAAGGGATCGAAGAATCCATGCCGCCCGAGGCGCACCCGGTGGCCTTCGCCGCGCGCCGCGTAGGCGCCCTCGCCGGTGTGGTCCACGAGCAGGAGACCGAGCAGCGCGCCAGCGCCCTCGACGAAGCGCCGGTCGGCTTCCTCGTCCGCGTCGGTGTCGAGCCACGCGTCGACGATGGCCGCGAGCCCGGCGAGCCCGTCGGCGCCGCGCGGGAAGTCGAGCGCCCGGCGCGCCTCGAGGAAGCCCACCGAGGCCGGCACCAGCGGGCCGCAGCGCTCGCCGAGGGCTCGGATCCAGGCGGGGCCCGCCACTCAGCCCGCCTCGGCCTCGCGCAGCACCTCGCGCGCGATGAGGAGCTTCTGCACGTCGCTCGCGCCCTCGTAGATGCGCAGGGCCCGCACCTCTTCGTAGAGACGCGCGACCGCTCCGCCGGCGAGCACGCCGCGCCCGCCGTGGAGCTGCACCGCATCGTCGATGGCGTGGAAGGCGTTCTCGGTGGCGACGAGCTTGGCCATGCTGCCGGTGCGCGCCACCTCTTCTCGCGAGGCGCCGGCGTCGACGGCGGCCGCGGCGCGGTAGCACGAGCAGGCGCGCGGCCTCGAGCTCGCATGCCATGTCGGCGATGCGCATCTGCACCGCTTGCTGCTCGGCGAGCGGCGCGCCGAACTGCACGCGGGTGCGCACGTGGGCCACGCTCTCGTCGAGCGCGCGCTGGGCGAAGCCGACGGCGGCGGCGCCGACGCTCGGCCGGAAGCGATGCAACGTGCCGAGGGCGAGGGCTCGATTCCGCCACCCACCTCGCCGAGCGGGCGTCGTCACCGGAACGCGCACCCCGCGCAGGTCGAGCTCGCCGATGGGGTGGCGCGCCGAGCACGCGCATGGGCACCGCCTCGAGGCCGTTGGCGTCGCCGGACAGCGCGAAGGCGGTCAGGCGCCGGCGCTCACCGGCCGGTGCGGTCGCGGCGAAGAGCGTGTAGAGCCCCGCGACGCCCGCGTTCGAGATGAAGACCTTGTGGCCCTCGAGCACCCAGGCGTCTCCGTCGCGCGTCGCGGTCGTGCCGATGCCGCCGAGGTCGCTGCCGGCCTCGGGCTCGGTGAGGGCGAAGGCCGCGACCGTCTCGCCGCGCGCCACCTTCGGCAGCCACTTCGCGCGCAGGGCGTCGCTCCCGCCGAGAACCAGGGGGTGGCTCCCGAGGCCTTGCATCGCGAAGGCGAGTCGGCGAGGCGGCGAGGCGTGGCCAAGGCGTTCACGCGCGAGGCACAGGGCGCGCACGCTCACCGTGTCGGGCGCGCAGGCTCCCGCGAGGGCCGCGCCACCGTCGCGCTCGGGTACCGTGAGGGCGAGCAGGCCGGCGGCGCCGAAGGCCCGACAGACGCACGAGGGCCTCGGCCGGGTCCTCGACCTCGTCCTCGATCGCCTGCGCCTCGGATGCGACGGCGTCGGCCGCGCGCCACGCCGTCTCGACCAGGGCGCTCATCGACGAAGGCCCGCTCGATGCGCTCCCGGGTGTTGGCCGTTGCGCGCGCCGTCACTCGAACCTCGGCTCGCGCTTCGCGCACGCACGCGTCGTAGGCCTCGCGGAAGTCCGGGTGCTGCATGCAGATCGCCTGCGCCTGCGCCTCGGCCTCGATGGCGGTGGGAAGTCGACGTGGCCTCTCTCTCGAGCATGCGTCTTGGTCATGGCGTGGGCGAAGGCGGGGCCCTCGGCGAGGCGGCGGGCGAAGCGCCGTGGGCCTCGTCGCGCAAGCTGCTCGGCCGGCACGACGCGGTTGACGCAGGCCGATGCGCTCGGCGCGCTCGGCGCGTCGATCGACTCGCCCAGGTCAGGAGCAGCTCGGTGGCGCGGCCGAGCCCGACGAGGCGCGGCAACAGGTAGGCCGCGCCCATGTCGGCGCCGCCCAGGCCCACCTTCGGGAAGAGGAAGGCGATGCGCGTTCGGCGCCGGCGATGCGCACATCGCGAGGCCGCGGCGATGACCGCGCCCGCGCCGGCAGCCGACGCCGTTGAGCGCCGCGACCACCGGCGGGCGCGTCGGCGGATGGCGTGCACGAGGGCGCCGGTCATGCGCGTGAACTCGAGCAGCCCGCGCATGTCGCGGGAGAAGAGCTCGCCGATGATGTCCTTGACGTCGCCGCCGGAGCAGAAGCCGCGCGCGCCCGAGCCGGTGAGCACCACGGCGCGGACGCTCGTGCTCCTCGTGCAGCGCACGAAGGTGTCGCGCGAGCTCGCGGTAGACCTCGAAGGTGAGCGCGTTGAGCCGTCGGGCCGGTCGAGGGTCACGGTGGCGACCCCGTCCCCCTCCTCGTAGCGGAAGCTCTTCGTCTCGATCAGTTCATGGGATCACCGCCGTCGCTTCGATCTCCACCAGCGCGCCGTCCTCGAGCAGGTCGGCGACCTGGACCAACGCCATGGCCGGGTAGTGCCTGCCCATCCGCTCGCGGTAGGCGGCGCCGACGGCCTTGCCGGCGTCGAGGTAGCGCCGCTTGTCCGTGACGTAGATGGTCATGCGCGCCGATGTCCGCGGGCCCTCCGCCCGCCTCGCGCACGACGTCGAGCACGTTGTCGAGGGCCTTGTCGAACTGGGCGGCGAAGTCGTCCGAGACGATTTTCGCGTCCCGGTCCCAGCCGATCTGCCCTGCGACGAAGAGCACGCGCCCGGGGCCGAGCACGAGACCGTTCGAGTAACCGCGCGGCGGCGCGAGCGAGTCCGGGTTAACCACCTGAGCCATGGGCCCGCACGCTACCCGAGCGACGGTGAGCTCGGCAAGGAGGGCCCGGGCGAAGCGCGTTACTCGGCGGGCGCCGGCTCCGGGACGCAGGCCGAGATGCGGCGCGTACGCGACTCGAGCAGGGCGATGACCTCCGCCTCGCTGCGGGGCACCTCGCGCAGCTCGACGAAGTGGCTCGCCAGGACGTCGTAGCGCCGGAGCATCAACAGGGCCCAGACGATGAAGTAGTCGACGCCCTCGAAGACGATGGCGTCGCTCTGTGTGTAGTTGTCGCGGTCGCGCTCGAAGTCGGTCGGCATCTCGGACCAGTGCCGGTTCGCCCGCACGTGGTGCCCGATGTGGTAGCCGTCGTTGAAGCAGCGCCGATTGTAGCGCGTGTTGATGCAGGTGATGGAGCTCTTGTAGTCGTTGCCCGGGTCTTCGGGATCGATGAAGGCGTGCTGGCCCCAGTTGCCGCACATCATGAGGAAGCGGCACAGGACGAAGGGCACCACGAACACCACCACCGTGGCCTGCCACGAGATGAAGCTCAGGCCGATACACAGGGCATAGAAGCTGAGCTCGCCCACCACGACGCGGCGCGCGAGCCGCGTGCGGCCCTTCTTGAGCTGGTAGCCCACCAGCTCCGGCAGGCCGATGAAGAAGAAGCGGAGGAAGTAGCGCAAGAAGTCGAGCAGGCTGTCCCGCTGATAGGGCATCGTGGTCGAGAGGTCAGAGAACAGGTTCCCTTCGGCGTGGTGCATCGCGACGTGGTGGACGAAGTAGGTCTCGGGCGACTCGCCGCAGAAGGGCCCCAGCACCCACGGGACGTACTTGTTGAGCAGGTCGTACTTCTTCTTGAAGAA
This sequence comes from uncultured delta proteobacterium, assembly GCA_963830115.1. Classification (GTDB taxonomy): domain Bacteria; phylum Myxococcota_A; class Polyangia; order Polyangiales; family CAWHLB01; genus CAWHLB01. The sequence continues at coordinate 19,968 of CAWHLB010000015.1, read as the reverse complement.
GCGCCGATGGCTCGTGTTGTGGAGCATCAGGATGTAGCGGTCGATGAAGCCGCCGAAGAGCACGACCCAGTAGATCGGCGCCATCCACCAGTGGAACACGCCCGGCCAGTAGAGGGCCGCCGCCAGGGGCATCAACACGGCCGTCATCGCGATCGAGAGCCACACGAAGGGCAGGTCGCGTTCGTCCTGGATGAAGCGGAGGGCCAGCCGTTCGAGGGGATTCCGCTCGCTCGTGGGGGAAAAGGTGGGGTCTGTGAGCGTGATCCCGCGGATGGGTCGAATCATTGCGGGGGGGACTGTGCCCGTTTCGGACAGGGTCGGCAATGCTTCCCCTGCACTTTCCAGGATTTCCGTGGTCCGGTGCGCTTCGATGATGGCTCCTTTCGCGTGGGCTACGCCCCGGACGGCTACGGCCTCTACGTCGAGCGGGACACGGACGGCAACCTGCTCACCAACGCCGACCTGGACGCGTGCCACGGCCGCACGAGCCCGGTGATGTGGGACGGTGCCGTCACCACGATGTACCGCTACGACGTGACGCTCGAGTACCCCTACACCCTCGGCTGCTACCACGGCACGCCCGTCATGAGGCCGCCCGGCGGGGCTTGACGCCGCCGGACGCACGCCTCAGGCGCCTTCTGCGGTTGCCTCGAGCAGTCGGCGGAGCGTGCCCATCACGTCGTTCGTCGTGACAATCCCGATCGGTCTGTCGCGCTCGTCCACGATCGGCACCGCGCTGATGTTCCGGGCGAGCATGGCGTCGACCATCTCGCGCAGCGGCGTGTCGGGCGAAGCCGTGTGTACGTCCGCGGCCATCATTTCGCTCGTCGGAATCAGCGAGAGGGCCCGGTGGCGCAAGGCGGGGCTCTGGACGATGAGGGCGGAAGGCTCGCTCTCGCGCACGTCGCGGTCGCTCACGATGCCCGCGATGCGACCGCGACGGTCGACCACCACGACGTGACGGATGGCGTCCCTGGCCATCACCTCGGCCACGTCCATGCCGCTCGATTCGAGCGGTAGCGTGCGCACGGGCGCCTGCATCAAGTCCCGCGCGCACACGCGTAGCCGCAGGTCGACGGCCACGGCCCCCCCGGGCCGCGTCACCGCGCGACTCCTGCCGAACCGTTATCCGCTCGGGCGACCGCAACCGTCGTGGGGGCGTTCGAGTCGCTGTCGCTCGCGCTGTCGTCGGCCTCCGCATCAAAAGGGTACTGGGTGATCAGGTACGCGATGATGTCGGTCATGTCCTGGTCGTTGAGCTGCCCGCGCCAGGAAGGCATCTGCAGGGGCGGCATCGGGCCGTTCGGGTCCTTCTTGGCCGCCGGGTTGCCGTTCTGGATGAGCTGCTTGACCGCGTGGTACTGGGCGAGGAAGACGTTATAGCGGGGGAAGGGCGGCTTGCTGCGGAGCGCGTCCAGATCCTGGCCCTTCTCCATCAGCCCCACGATCGTGTTCGCGTCGTCCTGGTCGTCGACCATGAGCCGCTCGGCGAGGAGGTTCAGGGCGGGAACGGTGCCGCGAATGTAGTTCGCGTTGACCACACCGCCCCTGCCGTTCTCGCCATGGCACGCAAAGCAGCCCTTCTGCTTGAAGAGGTACTGACCACGGGCGACCTTCGTCGCGAAGTGCGGCTCGGGGGCCGGGCGGGTGACCGCCGCCTTCGCGTGGTCGTGGTTCCCGCGGACGAGGAACCATCCTCCGGCGGCTGCCACGACGGCGACGGCCACGGCGGCTTCAATCCAGACCAGGCGCTTGCTCTTGCTACGGCTCACGACACACCTCCTTGGCTCATCTCTGTCGACTAGTGACCGACCGGGACCTGGACCTGGGCCGTGCCACCGGCGGTGACGGTCACGTTGACCGGGCCGCCGTGACCGCGCTCTTGCCACGCCATGAGCTGGTAGTGGCCGGGAGGCACGTTCTGAATCTGGAAGCTTCCGTCGTTGTGCGTGATCGCGAAGTACGGGTTCTGCAGGACGACGACGTACGCGATCGATCTCGGGGTGGACCCGGCAGAGCTGCGTGTAGACGCCCAACCGGTTGAAGACGTGGGTGCGGGACTGACCCTGGGAGAAGGAACCTAGGTCGTAGCCCTCACCGTCCGGGGTGAAGACGTTGTGCACGGTCGGGTCGCTGTTCTTGAACTTGACCGTCGTGCCCTGGACGACGGGTAGGATGCGCGGGCGGAAGCGCAGGCCCTTCTGGTCCATCTCCACCGGCTGGTGCGGGGCGGCGAAGTGCCCCGAGACCTGCTTGAGGTAGACGACGGCGTCCTTCTTCATGCGCGCGCTGTGGGCCGTCACCGAGCCGGTGATCGTGCCGCCGCTCTGGGCCGAGGTCGTGCTTCCGATGATGCAGACGCTGCCGAGGGCGGCGATCGCCGCGAGGCAGGCGAGAAACTTGGAATCGGGTCATGACGTGTTCCTTTCGAGAGGCCGTGAGGGCCGTTTCCGGCTCGCCTCGGGCAGTGTCGCTTTTTATCTCTTGCAAGGGCCGGACCAGCATGGAGACGGCCTGTTTTCCGCGGGCTGTTCGGGAAGGCGCTCGCAATCCTGCGAGACACCTCGCCGGGCCCCTCGCGTTAGTGCGAGGGGGGACCTTGTTCGAGCGTGTCGTGGTACTTGGCGAGGCGGCGGTAGAGCGTCGCGGGGTCGACCCCCAACATCCGCGCCGCCCGTTCCCGGTTGCCGTCGGCGGCCCTGAGCACCCAGGCGATGTGGCGCGCCTCGAAGCGTTCGACCGCGGGCTTGAGCTCCACGGGCTCGCTCGACTCGTCGCACAGGTCGACCGGCAGGTCGGAAGGCTCGACCGAGTCGCCGGACGCCAGGATCAGGGCGCGCTCGACGACGTTCGACAGCTCGCGCACGTTGCCCGGCCAGCGGTAGCCGAGCAGGCCGCGCATGGCCGCGTTGCTCACGGTGGGCGCCTTGCGTCCCATGGACCGGGCGTGCCGATCGACGAAGTGGGCCACGAGGGCGGGGATGTCCTCGCGCCGCTGTCGGAGCGACGGCAGCTCGATGCGGAGCACGTCGAGGCGGAAGTAGAGGTCCTGGCGGAAGCGTCCGTCGGCGACCGCGCGGGCCAGGTCCTGGTTGGTGGCCGCGACCAGCCGGAAGTCGACGTTGATCGGGCGGTCCGAGCCGACGGGGATCACCTCGCGGGCCTCGATGGCGCGCAGGAGCTTGGCCTGGGCCGACAGGGGCAGCTCGCCGATCTCGTCGAGGAAGACCGTGCCGCCGTGGGCGCTCCGAAGGATGCCCTCGCGCGGGCGGTCGGCGCCCGTGAAGGCGCCCTTCTCGTGGCCGAAGAGCTGGGCTTCGAGCAGGTCCGGCGGCAACGCGGCCACGTTCACGGGGATGAAGTCCTTGGCCGCGCCCGACCCCGAATGCGTGTGGATCGCGCGCGCTACCAGCTCCTTGCCCGTGCCGCTCTCACCCACCACGAGCACGTTCGAGTGGGTCGGGGCCACCCGCTCGATGAGTGCGAAGACGCCCTGCATGGCGGGGCTGTCGCCGATGAGCCCGTCGCTGCCGGTGCTGCGGTGCATGGCGCGCCGCAGCTCGATCACCTCACGCCGGAGGGCGCGGTGCTCGAGCAGGTGGTCGATCTTCCGTTGCAGGTCCTCGAAGACGATCGGCTTGAGCATGTAATCGTAGGCGCCGAGGCGCAGTGCCTCGATGGCCGTGTCGACCGAGGCGTAGGCCGTGGTGACCAGCACCAGGGTCTCGGGCCGCTCGGCGACGAGCCGCTCGAGCAGCGTCATGCCGTCCATCTTGGGCATGCGGATGTCGGTGACCACGATGCCCGCCTCGTTCGCGTGGGCCGCTTCGAGGGCGGCCTCCCCGTCGCCCACGCCCACGACGCTGTAGCCGGCGCGCTCGAGGAACTTGCACAGGTTGTTGCGCAGGACGTCTTCGTCCTCGGCGATGATGATGGGCTCGCTCATGACTCGCCTCCCGGGTTGGCGGGCAGATTGACGACGAAGGTGGTCCCGCCGGGGCCGGTCTCGGCGACCTCCAGGGTCCCGCCCAGGTCCTCGACGATGCGCCGCGTGACGAAGAGGCCGAGGCCCGTGCCGCGGCCGGGCGGCTTCGTCGTGAAGAAGGGCTGGAAGATGCGGCCCGTCGCCTCGTCCGGGATGCCGTGGCCCGTGTCGCGCACGGACACGCGGAGCCGGCTCTCGCGCGCCTCGGCCGCGAAGGTGAGGGTCCCGCCGTCGGGCATGGCGTCGAGGGCGTTGACCCCGAGGTTCATCAAGACCTGGACGATTCTGGTCTTCCTTGGCGAGCACGCCGGGCAGCGACTCGTCCCGCTGGGACTCGATGCGGACGCCGCGGGCGCGCGGGTCGTGGCCGAGGAGGCGGGCGACGTCCTCCATGACCTGATTGACGGTGACGACGACGATCTCGTCCTTGCGCCGTCGCACGAAGGTCGTCAGCTCGCGCAGGAGCCGCTCGATCCGCGCGACCTCACGGCCGACGATGCCGAGGGTCTCCTTCGCCTCGTCCGACTCGGGTGCGATGCGCGCCATGCTGAGCTGCGACTGGATCGAGGCGAGGGGGTTGCCGATGTCGTGGGCGATGCCCGCCGCGAGCAGGCCGAAGGCGGCCATCTTCTCCTGGTGCATCATCTGCGCCTCGAGCTCCCGCTCCTGGGTGATGACGCGGCCGATCTCGACGACCGCCTCCACCTCGCCGATCGCCGACAGGACGGGGAAGCTCTCGAGGCGCAGGATCTCGCGGCGGGGGCCGACCCACTGGGTCGACTCGGTGGAGCTCGTCTGGGCTGTCTCGAAGGAGCGCGTGCTCGCGCAGGCTTCGCAGGGGCCCTCGTGCTTCTCGAAGGCGTGATGGTAGCTCTGTCCGACGAGCTCCCTCGCCGTACATCTTCCGGGCGGCGTCGTTGGTGCGCAGCACCGTCCCCTCGCGGTCGATGACGACCACGCGCTGGTCGATGGCGTCGAGCAGCCGGTCGGCGAAGGCGCGGCTGCGGGCGAGCTCCTCGGTGCGCTCGGCGATCCTTCGCTCGAGCAGCGAATGGGACTCCTCGAGGGCGAGGCTCATGGCGTTGAAGGTGCGTGCCAGGCCGACGATTCTCGCGCGGCCCGCCCGGGACGACGATTCTCGCCGAGGGAGCCCTCGCGGACGCGCTCGGCGGCGTGCGACAGGAGGCGCAGTGGGCGGCTCATGCCACGGGCGGTGAAGGCTACAGCGACGATGAGGAGGGCCGAGAGGATGAGCGCGAAGGTCCACGCTTCCCACTTGAGACGCTCGAGCGCGCCGAGGGCATGGCTGATTGGGACGCCGACCACCATGCGCCACGGCGTCCCCGCGACGGCTGCAGACGCCGCGAGGGCCGGCTCGCCGGAGCCGGGCAGCACGTAGCGTCCAGCCCATCGCGCCTGCCCCCGACCGACGCCGTCGATCCTGACGTCCCACCGAGTCGCCGTCGGAGCTCCAGACGATGCGCGCCCGATGGTCGAGGAGGAAGGACCGGGCACCGTCGCGTGATCTGTCGCCTGCGATTGGTGCCTCTACGCCGAGTCGGAGGCGCGCGCAGAGGACGCCGAGGTCCTCGCCCGTCGTCCCGCGCACGGGCGCGTGCAGCAGCACGACCGGATTGCCCTGCGACGCCGCCTCGAGCTCGGGCGCCCTTGGCTTCTGGTGCGCCTGCGCGAAACAGCGCTGCGTCGTGGCGACCCCGTCCATGTCGCCCACCTGGGCCATCGGCTTCCCGTCCGGAGCCAAGGCGACCAGCCCCACGATGGTCGAGTTTTCGGACTGTTTCGCCCGTAGCTGGGCCACGAGCGCCGTGGTAACGGCGCCACAATCTTCAGGCGGCTCGCAGGCACCTACCGTTCGCATGAGGGCAAAGAGATGCCGATTGCCTGCGATGAGTGACGGCAGGAAACGACGGTCTTCCTGCAATGAAGCGAACACCTGGAACGCGTCGAAGGAGGCCAGGTGACCCACGTCCCGGGCGGCCGCCTGGGTCCTGTACTCCCGGCTGGTCTCGTAGCCCCAGAGGTTCGACAGGAGCAGGGGGACCAGGGCGAAGGCGCCCAGCAGGACCACGAGCTGCTCGCCGAGGGTGGGCCGGCGGAAGGCCGTGCGGGCTCGGGCCCAGAGGGGCCCGCCGAGGGTGGGGGACGCGAGGTGCATTGGGCGGCGGGGAGGCGGTTTGGGCGGCGACGATGCCCGCGTGCCAGGCAGGTATGCGCGCTCCGGGGTGTCCGCAAGAGGTAGACTCGCAAAAGTGCGAGCCGGCGTGAGCGGGTGGACCCGGGGGGGACGCCGTGAGTGGAGGTGCTCCCCGAATCCGGGTGCCTCAGGTCCCCCTCGCGAGGTTGCGAGTCCCAGACCGGGCGGCTCGCAGATCCGCTCGTGACATGGAGCAACCACCCTCGTGCTCTTGCGGAAATCAAATGGGCGGTTAGCTGCTCACGGCACTGGCGCAGTCATTGCTTCACTCTCGGTGGGACGGGACGCAGTGCGCCCGTCTAACGCTTCCCGCCGACGCTTCCCGCCCGAGCAAGGCCCAAGGAGGAGACGATGGACTGGAGACGCGAAAGTCGAACTTCGCACACGGCCTCGATACTGGCCGCGTGCGCCCTTGCGGGAGGCATGCTCTTCGTGGCGACCCCCGCGCACGCCGTCCCCGCCTTCGCGCGGCAGTACGGGACTAGCTGTGAGACGTGTCACACTACATTTCCGGTGCTCACGCCGTTCGGCGAAGCGTTTCGCCGCAACGGCTTCCGCTTCCCGGGCACGAACAGCGACTTCATTCAGCAGGACCCGGTGCCCCTTGGGCAGCCGGCCTACAAGAAGCTGTTCCCGAACTCGGTGTGGCCGTCCACGGTCCCCATGGGCGTGCCGCTGGCCGTGGGTGTCAACGGCGGAGCCGTCATCCATCCCGACACGAGCTCGAGCGGCGGCGCGGCCGACAACAACAGCGTGTTCACGTTGGCTGATCTCGCCGAGGAGGCGCATCTCTGGGCGGCGGGCCCGATCGATGACCAGATCACCTACTTCGTCGAGCTCACGGCATCGGAGGACGGCGTCGAGTTCGAGCACGCCTCGTTGGAGTACGGCGACATCGTCGGGCCGAAGCACTGGGTGAACCTCATGCTCGGCAAGTTCGTGCCGACCCTCAGCTCCTTCGCTGGCCACAGCAGCTACATCGCCGACCACAACTTGCTGGGCGCGTCGACGACCGAGCTCTTCGGCGGAGACGGCGGCAACTGGAACATGTTCGACAACGTCAACGGCGTGGAGGTCAACGGCGTGGTCGGCGGCTGGGTCCAGTACGCCGTCGGCGTAAACGCCGGTGCCCAGATCGACCCGCGCAACTCGCAGAACGTCTACGGCATGGTTGGCTTCAAGCTCGGAGGCGTGCGGCTCGACGGTGAGCCGGGCGGCGCCGCGGTGGATGCGAAGCACCCATGGGCGGAGAACTCCGTGACCCTGGACGGCTTCGTCGAGCACAGCTCCTCGCGCTACTCGAACCCGGACATCACCAATGCCGACGGGGCTCTTACTGACCACGCGACCGCCTTCGGTGGTCAGCTCCGGGCCCAGTGGCAGTCGCTCAAGCTCGATGCCGGCATCAGCATGGAGCGGCACGACCACGCCCAGGCGGACGGCAGCGGGGTCAACCAGCTCGTGCAGTGGGACGAGCTATCCTACGTGGCCTTGCCCTGGCTCGTGCCGGCCGTGCGCTTCGAGTATGTCAATCTCGACCCGGCCGGGGGGTCGCAGCTGAGCGACTACCGCATCATCCCTGGTGTCGCCATGGACATCCGTCCCAACGTCTCGGTCAGGGTCGACGCGACCTTCGAGGGAGCGCAGGGCGCACCGCCCGTCGGCTGGGATCCGGCCGGAGGAGTGGCAGCGCCCTCCTCGCCCACGGGCGCAGTCGGTGTCGAGAACGAATCGGTCGGCGTAAACCTCTTGTTTGCGTTCTAGCCCGGCTGGGAGGACGGGTAAGACCGGCAACCCCTCCGTGTGCCTTCGGGCGCCGGGGGGTTGCCGTTTCCGTCTCGCGTCTACATGTCCCTCGTCATGGTGGAACCGACCGAAATCCGGAACGTGGGCCGCAAGGGCAGCATCGTCTTCGTGCTCGTCATCGTCGGCCTGCTCCTGGCGGCGATCCTGGCGGACCTCTTGACCTGAATATCCATGAAACCCCTTCTTACGCACCAGGAAGCTCGCGCGTTCTACGATTGCTTCGGCAAGAAGCAGGACCTGCAACGGTTCTATGAGGACCCGGCGATCGACGTCCTCCTCGCCCGCGGCGAATTCGCGAGCGCGCATCACCTCGTGGAGCTCGGCCTGCGGCACCGGCCGTCTCGCCGAGCGGCTGCTCTCGGATGTGCTTCCCGCGGACGCCACGTACGTCGGCTTCGACGTGAGCGAGACGATGGTGCGCTTGAGCGAGGGCCGGCTCGCCCGGTGGTCGGAGCGCGCGCGCGTGCAGCGGACCGACGGCTCGCCGAAGCTGCCTCTCGAGGACGGCTGCTGCGACCGGTTCCTGTCGACCTACGTCCTCGACCTCCTGTCGGAGGCGGACATCGGCGCCGTGCTGGACGAGGCGCGGCGCGTGCTCGTGCCCGACGGTCGCCTATGCCTCGCGGGCCTGACGATGGGCGAGACCGCGACCGCACGCCTGGTGTCCGGGATTTGGACACGGGTTCACCAGTTGCGTCCGTCGCTCGTGGGGGGCTGTCGTCCACTGCAGATTGAGCCCCTCGTGGAGAGTCGCTTCCGCATCCTCCATCGGGAGGTCGTGTGCACCCTCGGGGTTTGCACCGAAGTGCTCATCGCGACCTAGGCCGCTTCGGGCCTGCGCGCACCGCGCCTCGTGCTCGAGCAAGAGCCGCTTGTTCGCGAGGCCCCCCGCGTAGCCGGTGAGCGCGCCGCCCGCGCCGACGACGCGGTGGCAGGGCAGGACGATGCTCAGGGGGTTCTTTCCGTTCGCGGCCCCCGCGGCCCGCGCCGCGCCCGGTCGGCCTGCGCGGCGGGCGAGCTCGGCGTAGGAGATTGTCGTGCCGAAGGGAATCGTTACGAGCGCGGACCAGACCGCGCGCTGGAACGCCGTGCCCCGGGGCGCGAGGGGCAGGTCGAACATGCGACGCCTGCCGGCGAAGTACTCGCTGAGCTCACCGCGCGCCCGTTCGAGCAGCGGGTCGTTCGGGTGCGCGAATGGCATGTCGAGGGGCGGCGCGTGGCGGTGCGCCTCGAAGTAGACCCCCGAGAGGGCCTCGCCGTGGGCGACGAGGGTGAGGCGACCGACGAAGGTGTCGAGATGGGACTTGCGGACGGTCATGCGGATTCTCCTTCGGGGAGCGGTGTTGTGAGCGATCGTGCGCGTGGGCTCTTCGCGGCGAGCCCGTGCCACAGGTGCATCGCGGCGTAGGCGCGCCAGGGGCGCCACGGCTCGGCGAGGCGCGTGGCCTGTGCGACGTTCACTCCGCCGAGCGCGCGGCGCAGCCCGAGGTCGCTCGCCGGGAAGGCGTCGGGCCAGCCGAGGACGCGCATGCACATGTACTCGGCGGTCCAGGGACCGATGCCGCGCAGGGCGGTGAGCGCCACCATCGCCTCGGCGTGGGAGACGGACGGGTCGAGCCGCAGGGCGCCGCTTGCGAACGCTTCGGCGAGGCCGACGAGGGTCGCGGCCCGCGCGGCGGGCAGCCCGATCGCGGCGACGCGACGCTCGCCGGCGGCTGCGAGGACGGCGGGCGAGGGGAAGCGATGGGTGAGGGTGCCGTCGGGTGCCGGCAAGGGATCGCCGAATCGCGCGACGAGGCGACCGGCGAGGGTCGTGGCGCCGCGCACGGAGATCTGCTGGCCGAGGACGGCGCGCACCGCGAGCTCGAAGGCGTCGAAGGCGCCCGGGACGCGCAAGCCGGGATGCTGCGCGACGAGAGGGCGGAGCGTCCGGTGCCGGCCGAGGTCTGCGGCGATGCGCGCGGGCTCGGCGTCCAGATCGAAGAGGGCGCGTAGGCGGGCGACGGTCGGGACGACGGCGCGGGCGGCGGTGACCGGGAGCGTCGCGACCAGGGAAGGACGCGACGGATCGGCGTGGACCGTGAGCACGACGGCCTCATTGCCCGCGTCGAGCGTCCGCCGATAGACGCCGCCGCGCACCTCCTCGACGCCCGGGATCGCGCGCGCGCGGAGAGGAACGCGAGCAGTGCGTCGAAGTCGAGGGGAGGGCGGTAGTCGAGCCGCAGCGCGAGCGGGGCTCCCGCGCGCCTCTTCGCGGACGGGCGGCGGAGCGACGAGGGCGGCCGTCCGAAGCGCGCCGCGAAGACCGCGTTGAAGCGTCGCACGCTCCCGAAGCCGCTCGCGAAGGCGACCTCGGCGACGGTCAGTGAAGTGTCGCACAAGAGCTGTTTGGCCATGGCGAGCCTTCGCGACTGGGCGAGGGCGACGGGCGAGACGCCAATCTCCCGGTCCATGACGCGACGCAGATGGCGGGCGGTGACGCCGAGCTCGCCTGCGAGGGCCTCGAGGGAGCCGTCGTCGAGGGCGCCGGCCTCGATGCGCGCGACGGCGGCGGCGACGAGACGGCGGCCCGCATCGACCGGTGCGGCGCCGGGGGCCAGCTCGGGCCGGCACTGAAAGCACGCGCGAAACCCCTCGCGCTCGGCGGCCGCGGCGCTCACGAAGAAGCTGCAGCGGTCCCGTCGCGGCGTGCGCGCGGTGCAGACCGGCCGACAGTAGATGCCCGTCGTCGCCACGCCGACGAAGAACAGCCCGTCGAAGCGCGGGTCGCGGGCGCACAGGGCCCGGTAGCACGTGTCGTCCGAGAGCACGTCCCCGATCTACCCCGTCGCGCCCACCGCGTCTGGCCGTTTTCGGACCTCGGGGCCACGCCGCCGCCGCGCGGATTGTGGAGGGCCGGCCGTTCCCCTACGCTTCGAGCGGAGGCAGCGCCTTGGCTGCCTCCCTCTTGCCTACGTGTCCCCCGAGGTGCCCATGCGCTTGCTTTGCGTCGCGTCCGCGGCGGCTCTTCTTTTCGGCTGTTCGGGTTCGAGCTCTACCGGCGCGTCCGACGCCGGAGGCGGCGACTCGGCGACAGGCCTGGACGGCGGCTCGTCGGACGGCGCATCGGCGGACGCGACCGCGACCCGGGACGCGAGCCCGGACGGCGCGGCACCGGACGCGAGCTCGGACGGCGCAGCTCCACGCCGGGTCTCGGGCCTTGTCTTCGATGGCCCGCTCGATGCGGGTCCGCCTCCATCGGGAGCGAGCTACACCCTCGACCCCGTGGGCGACGCGGGTGCGGTCGATGCGGGGGCGATCGACTCAGGGACGGGTGTGACCATCGGCTCGCCGTGCGCGACGGGCGTGGATTGCGCCGCTCTTGGTCCCCTCGCGGGCTGCTTCCACAACGCCGCCGGCGGATTCTGCACCCTCGACTGCGACACGGACCCCGAGGGCCCCAGCGTCATCTGCCCGGCAGGGACCTACTGCTTTGCGGGCCTCTCGGATCACCGTCTCTGCCTCCAGGCCTGCACGATCGGGGGCGTCTGCAGCACCGCTCCCGACATGCAGTGCTCCGGCGCCCTCGCCACCTTCAACACGCTCCCCGACCCCGACCAGCACACCGCGCACGTCTGTCTGCCTTCGTGCGCCACCGACGCGGACTGCAACACCGACACCTCGGGCTTCATCTGCGACCCGACGGCGCATCGCTGCGAAGATCCGGCCGACGTCCTCGGGAGCGCGTGCACGACGGACGCCGACTGCCTCGGCCTCGGGCCGGGCGGCGCGTGCCTGAAAAGCGAACGCGATCCGTCGAGCAGCTACTGCACGCGCTCCTGCAATCCGGCCGCCGCCTGCAGCGGGCCGAACGGTGAATTCGGCGCGTGTGTGTCCGGCTACGCCACGACGGCGGACGGCGCCGATGTGCCGGTCTGCCTCCGTCACTGCGGCGCGGACTCCGCGTGCCAGACGTCATCCGTCAACACCTGCAACTACGTCCCGTCGCTAGGCGTTTCTCTGTGCACCGTTGCGTGCACGAGCGATGCCGACTGCATCGACGGCACGTGCGACAGCGCGAGCGGCGACTGCCGGCAGACGGGCTTCTATTCGCCGCGGTGCGGCTCGGGCAGCAACTGTCCCGGGGGGCTGTGCGTCCAGGACTTCCACCACGCCGACCTCCACAACTGCTCGGCGCGATGCGCGTCCGACAGCGACTGTCCGATGGCGTACCTGTGCGTCACCTCGCCCGATTCCCAGGATTCCAACGGCGTGAGGTTGGGCTCCCGGGCCACCGACCCCGGCTTCTGCGCGCCCTCGTGCACCCTCGACGCCGGCACCTGCCCCGACACGACGAGCTGCCTCACACCGACCGACTCCCCCGACATCGACTTTGCCGGCAGCGGCAGCGCCTCGGGTCCCTTCTGCTGGATCTGAGCGAGGCATCGAGCGGGGCTTCCCGCGCGGCGCACCCGCAATCGTTGGGGCCAGGAGCCCTCTGGCTCGGGTGATCGGATCACGGCGGCGCCTCTTGCCCTTTCGGCCCATGCTTGCCGCCGGCCGGCATGACGGACTCCGCTTCCCCGACGGTGCGTCGTCTGATCGCCGCCCGTGGCGCGCGCAGCCTCGGGCAGGGCGCCCTCGTCGCCGCCTTCGCCCTCTACCTCAAGGCCCTCGGCTGGTCCGCGCCCGCCATCGGCGCGACCCTCTCGGCGGCGCTCCTCGTGGGCGCCCTGCTCACGATCATCGTCGGCCCCCTGAGCGACCGCCGCGGACGCCGCCGCTTCCTGCTCGCCTACGAAGCGTTGCAGGGCGGCGTCGCCTTGCTCGCCCTCTTCACCGCCTGGCCGCCCGCCCTCGTGCTCGCCGCGATCATCGGCGGCTTCGGGCGCGGTGCGGGCGGCAGCGCCGGACCCTTCGGTCCGCTCGAGCAGGCCTGGCTCGCCCACGCGGTCCCGGCCCGTCGGCGCGGCGTGATCTTCAGCGCCAACACCGCGGTCGGCTTCGTGGGCATGGCGCTCGGTGCGGTGCTCGCCGGCGGCGTGCAGCTCCTCATGGGACCGCTCGGCCGTGTGCTCGCCTACCGCCCCCTGTTCCTCCTGCCCCTGATCGGCTCGGTCGCCGCGTTCGCATTGATCGCGGGTCTCGCCGAGCCATCGCCCGCGAGCGTTCCGCCGAATGATGGCGTCCCGTCGGACAGGCAGGCCGCGGCGGCCGCCCTGGCGCGCGCCACCGAGAATCGCATGCTCCAGCGCGTCGTCATCGCCAACACCGTCAACGGTCTGGCCGTCGGCATGATCGCGCCGCTCCTCGCCTACTGGCTCGCGCTCCGCTTCGGCCGCGGCCCCGGCGCCATCGGCCCCGCCCTCGCCGCGAGCTTCGTCCTCGGCGCCATTGGCTCCGCCCTCGCCGCGCGCCTCGTCGCGCGTCACGGCCTCATCCGCCCCGTGCTCGTCATGCGCGGCCTGGGCGTCGCGCTGCTCGCCGTGATCCCGCTTCTGCCGACCTTCGCTCTGGCCGCGGGCCTCTACGCCATCCGCTCCGGCCTCAACCGCGGCACCGCGGGCGTGCGACAGGCGCTCGTGCTCGGCCTCACACGTGACCGGCGCGGCCTGGCGGCGAGCCTGCAGAACGTCTCCATCCAGATCCCGCGCGCCATCGGCCCCCTCATCTCCGCGTTCATGTTGCACGCGGGCATGCTGCGCGCGCCCTTCTTCATCGCCGCGGCGCTGCAGGCGCTCTACCTCCTGCTCTACGTCGTCTTCTTCCGCGCGTACGCCGCGGGCGGGCTCGACTGAGGGCCGTCCGCCCAACCGGCGAGTCCCCGAGGACCATGGCGAACGCGGCGGACTCGGAGACCCGACAGCCGGGCGATCTGCGGCGGATCCGGTTACCGCCCCTCGCTCGAGAGGCCCTCGAGGTCGACGTTGTCATAGCCGTACGTGCCGGCTCCCTGCTCCGAGATGCCCATGAGGCTCACGGCCAGGGTGCGCTGCGTCCCGAACGACATCTCGGCAGTGCGGCCCGTCGAAGCGTCCGAGGCCCGGTAGCAGAGGGCGGAAGCCGCGTCCTCGACCTCCAGGCTCCACCTGTGGTTCGCGCGGAGGACGAGCTGCACGTGGTTGAAACCCCGGAAGTCCGGCGCACTGCAGCGCTCGGCGACGTCGGTCCACGGGAGCAGCGCCGTGAAGGTGTCGCCGCCCGTGCGCTCGAGGAGCTCTACCTGCATGTGGGCGTCGTCGGTGCGAGAAAGGGCGAGGTAGAGCGCGCCAAGGGAGTTGGGCGCGCCGCTGTTCTTGCCGAGAGCGACGACCGCGTAGTGCTGGTCGCCGACGCTCGACCTCTGCACGGAGAAATCGTAGTCGAGGACGACGCGCGACCTGGAACGAATGTCGATGTGGTGCTGCGATGTGAGAGCAACCCTCTGCCAGGGCCCGTGACTACGGGCCGGAGCGTGCATGCGGAGGCTCTCCGGAGGATCGCTTCGGTTCACGAACAGCGAGTCACAGGTTGCAAGGGAGGTGCAGCCCGCATTCCAAAAGCTGTGGTCGTATCCGTTGTGGTAGAGGCGCTTCGACATGAAGTCGTCGACGAGAAAATCGAGCCTCGTGTGCGAGGCGATGAAGTCCTTGAGGACGTAGAAAACCTTGCGAGGCACGTGTGAGCCGACGTCGGCTTGCGTGCCGTACCCGATGAGACCGCTCCACTTGCGGTGCACGTACTGGTCGACCGTGCGCCCGTTTCGATTCGTCGTCGTGGTCTCGGTCCAGCACTCCGGACCGGCCATCGGGCACGCCCGGCCGGGACTGGGAGGCGGCGTGCTCTCCACCTGCGAGACGGGCTCCTCGCTCCTGCAATCCGCGCCGAGGGTCGCACACGGACGATCGCGCAGAGAAAACCACTCGAAGAGCCCGAGCGGGAACGTGGACCGTCTGTAGTCGACGAGCGTCTGGTCGAGGATCTTGCGCAGGCGGTAGGCCTGACCGTCCTCGCTGTTGCCGATGTTGAGGCGCAACTTCTCGTTGAGCTCCGTCCACCAGATCGGGACCGTCTGTCGGCCCTCCGGCACGAGCGATGCGATGGCCGGCACGGTGCCGCCGTCGCCGTACGTCATGGTCGACGGGGGCACGTAGTGCAGCTGGTCGGTGGTCGCGGTCGGGCCTTGGCTCTGATCGTAGACCGCCCAGTAGTACGGGTGCACGGCGATCACGTCGAAGAGCGAGTACGGGTGCTCCTCGGGGTGGGCGTTCATGTACCTGAGGAGACGCGGGAGAAAGTCCGGGTACATGTACCGAGGGGAGCCCGGCTCGCCCTTGTGGCCGATGATGCTTGCCGGCGGACAGGGGCCTTTGTAGGTGGGATTACCGTCGACGTCGACCCCGTCGCAGGCGTCTCCCACGACGCCATTCGACGCCATGCTGGTGAGCACGATGGTGGCCGACGAGTCGAGCGCGCGGATACTCCTGGGCGGCCGGTAGGACGATGTCGTTCAGAAACTGGGCCGGACTCCACATGTGCCCGCTGGGCGTGGTGAGAGCAAAGCCGTTGCCGTTTGGCTCGTTCCAGATTTCCCATACGTGGACGCGATCCTCGAAGGTCGAGACCGTTTGATGGACGTAGTCTCGCCACATCCTCCGGAACGCGGCGCGGTCGTTCATGTACAGGGTCCGGCACGCCGTCGGGACCTGGGTCAGCATGATGTGCGGCTCGACACGCGCGGGGAGATCATCGAGGACCTGCTCTGCGTGGCGGACCGCATTTGGGTCGAGGAGGTTGTTGCGGCAGTTGCTGGTCTCCTCCGTGGTCTGGTCCATGATCTGGTCCCAGCCGATGGAGTAGCGGACCACCCCGAGGTTGAGCTCGCGGATGCGCGACAGGAGCATGTCGTACGCGGGGTCGGAGGGGTTCAGCATCTCGTGCACGCCGAAGAAGTCGCTCGGGAGCGCATCCGGGTCGGTGTCGAGATCGCCCACGTTCCTCTCTGCAGCAAAGGGCGCGGTGAGCATCCCGATGGGGATGTCTTCCCACTCTGGTCGTGAGGTCGAGGTCGATGTGGGTCTCCACGCTCCATCCAGAGACGCCGTCGCTCCAACGCACCTCCCACCAGCGCCGCACGATGCCGTCTGCGCCTCTTCGCGGCGTTGGACCGCCGCCGACGACGCCGGCCGAGCCCGCGGCCTCGTAGGCGACGAGGCGGGAGCTACCCCTGTCCTCCTCGCGCACGTTCACGCGGCCCGTCGCCTGGACGCGGTCACCCCTCGTGAACGTCGGGGCGGATACGTCGGAGGGGGCGAGGTACGGTTGTGCGGTCCAGCCCTCGCGGTCGTCGTCGTACCGCACCTTCCACCAGGTCCACGCGCCCCTCGGGCCGACCGTCGGTCCGCCGATGATCGTGCCGAGCGCGCCCGTCGGTTCGGTGCCGAGGCTGGCCGACTGGGGAGAGGGCGCCTCGTGCAGAGGGAAGTCCGCGGTCGTCTCGACGCGATCACCGACCGAGAGGGCTGCGTCGCCGAGGGCGCCCGCGCTGGCCTGTGGCCCACGGCCACCGACGGAATCTGACGCACGAATAGCCCCCAAGGAGCACGAGTCCGGCCCCCACGATGGACGTCGCGAGCCGTCGTGTGCTGCGGCTGTTCATGGGGTGCATGGGCTGCAGGTGCGTACCGGCATCCATGCCCGACGCGCACGTGACGCAGGCCCTCGCCCGACCGACCGAGACCGCGTTACGTAGACAGCCCGGTGACCCGATTAACATGGAGCTTAATGCCGCGGCTCTCGGGTGCGGGAACCCCACCTGCGCGAGGTCGGACATCCCGCGTCGCGCCCCTCCCCTCCAACCGACCTGCACATCCTGCGGGGCTCGGCGTCCCGCGCCTACTCGAGCAGGTCCGGGTGTGTGCGGAACAGGTGGGCTAGCAGGGCGCCCGCGACGCCGTGTGAGTACGCGAGCGGAAGGCCGACGAGGAGCGGCGTGGCGAGCAGAGCGAGACCTGCCGTGGCGACGACCGTGACATGAACAGGATCGACGGGACGAGGTAGACGAGGCTCACCAGCACCGTGGTCACGAAGAACTCGGGCAGCGCGTGAATCATGATCGGGAACCCCTGGCCGAAGCTCCAGAAGGCCCCTCGCGAGCTGTTCACCGCCATGAGACCGAGCCCCAGGGGCCAGTAGAGCGAGAACACGAAGAGGAGGACCCACGCGACGGGGCTCTGGGGCAGGACGGCGAGGGTCAGCCCCTGGCGCATGCTCGAGACGAGCCACAGCACGAACACGCCCTGCAGCAGACACTGGAAGAGCATGAGCATCAGGCCGTCGCGAAACCACCCGGTGATGACCGAGGGCTCGAGCTCACGCATGGGCTCGGCTTCGTGGTCCTTCGAGAGCACGCCCCAGAGGCACGCGCGGAAGTAGCCGTAGACGAGGCCCAGGAGCATCGCGCCGAAGAACAGCGCGAGGAGCGCGCCGTAGATGTGGAGGCCGTGCCCTCGTCCGGCACTCGAGAGCACCATCACGCCGAAGAGGACGACGCCGTAGAACGCGCCGTAGGCCGTGCACGCGATGAGCCACTTGAGGCCCCCGCCTCGGAGAGGGACCAGGAAGCTTGCCGGGACCGATCGCCAGAAGCTCGTTTCGTCCTCGGCGTCGTCCTCGGCTGCGGTGGCGACGCTGGCGCCGTCAGTCGGGGGCGGGGGATTGGACAGGGTCGGCAGATCGGCCCAGCCCGGTGGCGAGCTCGCGGGGGGCGCGGCGGCCGGAGGCGAGAGCGGCGCGGGGGACGGCGTCGCGGCGGATGCGGTGGGCGGAGGCGATGCCGGCTCGGCGGGCGGGGGCTCGCGGGTCGATCGCGCGAGGACCACGCGCACGCCTGCCGCCCGAAGCGCAAGGAAGACGGGCTCCGCTTCCTCGACGGCGGCGCCCTTGCGCACTCACCGGGCAATGGTCAGGAAGGCTGCGGCGGTCGAGACGTCGACTTGCAGGGCGCTCGCCACCGCGGCGACCACTGCGCTCGAAGACGATCGACGCCATCGTCGAGACCATCGATCACGACGCTGAATCGGTCGAGGCTCGCCCTCGCCGTCCGTATGCCCCGATCCTCTCCCACGGGCGCGCCCATCGTAGCGGTCGGCGGCCTGCTCGGGAAGTCCCCGAACGGGGCTGGGCCCGCTCACGCGGAACCCTCTGCGTGGTCCGAAGCGGCGCCGGAGCGAAGGCCCCGGCGCGCTACCGAGCGACGAGCGACAGGGTCAGGGAGGCAGGGGGCAGCTGCCGCCGTTGGGAGGTGACGCAGTGGTCGAGGCTGCCCAAGGGTATTGCGCCGCCGACCGGGCAGCACGTCTCACCGGTGCCGCACTCGGCGTCCACGTGACAGATGTGATAGCTGGTGCACGAGGCCGCGCACGCCGTACCGCTGCTCGTGCCGCAGCACGTCCCGCTCGTGCAGTCCTCCGTGCCGTCGCAGGCGAGCGCCACCCCGGTGCACGACGCGCTGGCCGCCTGGCAGGTGTCGCCGGAGCCCGTGGAGCAGCACACCTGCCCCGGGTCGCAGCCTCCGTCGGCGGCGCCCAGACAGGTCACACCGTTCGGCCCCCCGGCGTCGTCGACCGTGCTGCCGTCGGACACACCGCCATCGGACGGGCCGGCATCGCCCGTGCCGCTGTCGGTCATGCCCGCGTCCATCTCGACGGAGGCTCGTGCCGCTGTCCGGCGTCACCGAGCCGTCCATGCCGCCCGAGCCACTGTCCATGACCGACATGCCGCTTTCGGTACCCGCATCGGACGTCGTGGCCTTCGAGCCACCGCACCCGGCGAGCGCGAGCAACACGACGGCCGCGCCCACCAACCCATTGGTTCGTGAAAGCATCGGTACATACCATCACGACGCGACGCCTCTGGCAACTCTGCAGCAAGCGGCGGGCCGTCGGTCGCCGTGGCCCCGGCGCGCCCACTCCGGCGCCAACCAGCGACATGGAATGCGCCTATCACACGTTCGCGCCCTCCGGACCGTCGCCGCATCGTGTCGCAGACCAACCGGGCGCACGTGCGTTCGCGGTGCCGGCGATTGGTGCGGCCGGCGACCTCGTCGAGCGTTGGACGCGTCCGGAGGCGTCGGGCTCCTGACACGCGCACGGGGCCGGGGGGCGGCTCGCGAGGCGTCGCGCGAATCCATGCCCGCGGGCGGTGGCTCGTGGCATCGTACGGACATGCACGTGCGACCTGCCGTTTCGGCCGACCTGGAATGCCTGTGTGCACAGCGGCTCGACCTATGGCCCGATGCGGGGCTCGAGGATCGCGACCTCGCGTCCGCCATCGTCGAAGGCCGCGCCCAGAGCTCGATGCCCTTGGTTCTATTCGTCGCCGTCGACGACACCCGTCTCCTCGGCTTCATCGAGGTCGGTCTCCGCTCTCACGCCGACGGTTGCGACCCGCGGCGGCCCGTGGGTTTCATCGAAGGCTGGTACGTGGTCCCGGAGGGCCGCGGCCAGGGTGTCGGGCGCGCCCTCATGGATTGGGCGGAAGCCTGGGCGCGGGAGCGGGGCGCGCTCGGGATCGGCTCGGACACGTGGCTCGACCACGAAGGCTCTCAGCGAGCGCACCTGGCTCTCGGCTACGAGGTCGTCGACCGCTGTGTGCACTTCCGCAAGTCGCTCGCGCCCGAGCCTGCGTAGCGGCGCTCTTCAACGGCCAGCGCGGCACATCCGGACCAGGACCGCTGCGCGCGCCACGGCGTCGTGAACGCCCCTTCTAGAGGTCATCGTGAGCACCGCCTCACCCGAGGGCGTCCGCACGCCGCGGACGACGGACGACGCGCGCCGCGTCCCAGGACGGACAAACCTCGGTCCCTGCGGACGGCTGCCGCTCGGCGAGCCCCCCACGCCCCGGCAGCCTCCGCAATTCCCACACGCCAATTTTGTGGTGTACCCTGCAACTCTCCCGCCGCCGTCGCCATGCCCGCATGCCCGCGGCGATACGAGCCGATGCT
>CAWHLB010000014.1:0-320333 GCA_963830115.1 uncultured delta proteobacterium | reverse complement strand
GGCGTCGGTTGCGGCGTCGGTTGCGGCGTCGATGCTCCCGTTCCCGCCCGAACCGCCGAAATCGATGCTACACGCCGTGGCGCTCCCCACCAGAGCTGCTGCCACCGCCCACAGGGTCCACCGGTTCGCCGTCAAGGTCACGTCTCCTTCGGCGCCGCGAAGCCGTTCGGCGGCCGCAGGCCGCGCGCGTCGAGAACGAATGGCTCGGGCCTCGGCCGGAGGGTCAGCCGGGGAGGTCTGGCCTGTCAATCGGCCTTCGTTCGCCCGCCGGACATCCTCGACTCCGCCACGCCCCACGACGTCGAGCACGACCAGGCCGTCGGGGGCCTGGCCTCGGACGGGCACGCGGCGGTGCGCTGGCCCCAGAGCCCCGAGGGGCCGCGCGAGCGCGGCGCGGGTCGTTCGCGCGGGATGGTCGGAGCGACGGGTTTCCCGTATTGTCCGGCCCCTGCGTGGAGGGACCGATGACGAGCTGGACCAAGGGCGGCGGCAGCGGTTGGACCAAGGGCGAGGGCGACGGGTCCGAGGAGCAGGAGGCTGCCGATACCGGCGTAGCCGACACCGGCGCAGACGCCGCGACGGCGCCGACGACCGAGCCGTGCCCGCCGCCGTCGGGCGACGGGGGTGAAGCGAAGGGCGTAGCCGACGATGCGCCGAAGGCCATGCCGGCGGGGTGGGACACCCACGCCAAGGCCCCCAAGACATGGTCCGACGGGCGACGTACCGACGACCCCGACAAGCGCACGGTGCTGCACCCTCGCCTCGGGCATCGGCGACGGCAAGAGCTTCTCGTTCCTGTTCGGCCTCAAGGTCCACGCCGACAACGACCGCCGCCTCTTCGCACAGGCGCGCGAGCACATCGACGACGACGTGGAGACGCTGCGCAAGGCGGGTTACACGGTCGTCATCGACGAGGAGTCGACCCACCGTGACATCGTCGACGCGGTGTACGGCAAGGGCGAGGGGGTCGACACCCTCGTCCCCTCGGGACTCTTCGTGCTGGCCCACGGCGACGAGGAAGGCGCGATCGAGACGAGCGACGGCGGCTTCGTGCAGCCCACCGACATCGATCCGGACAGCGTGCACCCGGGGCTCCGGTTGGTGGTGCTCGCGGCATGCTACGTGGGCTGTTGTCGCGCACGTGGCGCAAGCAGCTGGGCGGGCGACCCCTGGTCGTCGGCTGGGGCCGGCCCGTCACCATCGATCGCGCGGTCGAGTTCCTGACGCCGGACGAGGAGACCGAGACCGACCTCGACGATCTGATCGCCCGCTACATGCTCATCGATACGCCCGTTCCCGGCGAGGGAGGCACACGCTTTTCGCCCCACACTCCCGCCGCTTCGGCCGGTCGGGCGGGGGACCTGCCGAAGCGCATGGAGTCGGTCGTGACGCTGCTACGAGCCGAGCACCAGGCATCGGAGCACGGCATGAAGGTGCGCGTGCCCTTGCACGAGGGACGGCGCCAGGTCGCGGACGTGTTCATCCTCGACGGACACTCGCCCTACACCGAGGGCGAGCCGATGCTCGGCGTCGAGTCGGACGTGGGCGAAATCTCGAACGTGGTGGACCCGCCGATGCTGCTCGCCGGCCTGTCGGTGCAGCCCTACGCGCGGGTCGTCCTGGTCAAGAGCGATAAGGAGATGCCCCGCATCGTGGTGCAGGGCTTCCTCCCGCTCGCGCGTTCGCGCGATCAGGACCTGGCAGCGCTCGTCTACCAGGTCGCCAGCTTACGCCGACACCCTCGAGTCGCGCATCTTCGGCGGCGACTCGAACTGACGACTTTCCCGAGCTCAGAATCGTCCGAGGCGGCGAACTGCTGCTTGAGGCCGTCGGCCGTCGAGGCGATGACGTGCAGAGGCAGCTCGAACTCGTCCATGTCCATCGTGGCGAGCTGGGTCGTGTAGCGGAACACGTAGGTGTCTCCGTCGAGGCAGAGCGCGCCCAGGCCGAAGCCCATGTTCTTCTTCAGGGCGACCTCGGGGTTCATCTGGGCCCGCTCGCAGCAGGCGGAGCAGAACTCAATCCAGTCCTGGCCCATCGCCTCGAAGGTCCGCACCGGGATCGCCTGGACGCGGTCGTCGTCGTACTTGAAGACCAGCTTGAAACGAGTCTCCTCGTCCTCGGCAGCTTCTGTTCTCGCGGGCGTACTCCTGGACCTCGGACCACGTGGGCATGACGACCTGCTCTCCTCGGGGGGCGAGCGTAGCCAGTTCGCCGGCCCCGCGGGCGTGGAGAATTTTTGGGGGGTCAATAGGCGACCATGACCGCGCCGCTGCGCGGGCTCGAGCCCGGGCACGTCCCGCTGCGTCCAGGCCGTTCCGTCCCAGGTCCAGGTGTCCCGAGGTCGGTGCCGGCCGTGCCGCCGAAGAGCACGACGGTGTGGCCCGGCCAATCCCCGCCGCCGACCGCGCCGACGGGTCGGTGGGCGAGCTTCGTTGCGTCCATGCGTGTCCGTCCCAGGTCCAGGTCTCGTCGAAGAACATGGTGGGTTGGCCATCGGCGTTGGATGCGCCTCCGAACAGGACGACGTCGCCACCGAGCGTCGTGGCCCTGGCGCTCGCCCGATCGCTCGGCGCGTCCATCCCGGCGGGACCGTCGGTGACCAGCCGGCACGTTCCAGGTCCAGCTCTGGTCTCCGAACGTGAAGAGGATCGCCCCGTCGTAGGTCGTGGTCGCCAGGCCGACGGTCGCCGCCGGCGCGCTCGGGTCCACCATCGCCGAGCCCGTGTTGGCCACCTCTTGCGTCCACTGGTGGCCGTCCCACGCCCAGACGTCGTTCAGGCCGTCGGCGTCGTCGCTATAGCCTCCGTAGACGACGAAGTCGCCGTCGAGGGTGCTCCCTTGTGCGGCGCGCGGGCCCGGTCCCGTGACGTCGAGCTGGACTCCAGCTCGCTCCCGTCCCAGACCCAGGTCTCCCCGACGATGGCACCGGTGAAGGTCCCGTCGCCCGCGTCGCCACCGTACACGACCACGCGGCCGTCGAGCGCCGCCGCAACGGCGTAGCAGCGACCGCTCGGCCCCGGCACGTCGTGCTTCGTCCAGCCCGTGCCGTCCCAGGTCCAGGTGTCGCCGAGGAGCGTGCCGTCGGAGGTGAGGCCGCCGAAGAGCAACACGTGGGTGGCCTGGGCGCCGCTGCCCGCGTCCGTCGCGCTCCCCGAGGTCCCGCACCCGGCCCCCGTGCACGCGCTCAGCACGAAGCTGGCCGACGAAGAAGAGCTTCCAAGCGGAATCGCGCATGTTCGATCCGTCCCTCGCAGAGCCCGGCCCTGCTCCCCGGTCATGCGGGATCGTGGCGTCGATTCCAATGGGCGATCGAGATCGCGGAAAGAAAAGTGAAGCGGCTCGGCGCGCCGGAGCGCACGGCCGCCCTGCGCGTGCCTCCTTCAGGCGAGGGCTGCTCGGATCCGCCGGGCCGCGGCGTTCGCACCGTCCGCCTTGGGAAGCGCGAGAAGCATCGTGGACAGGGTGCGGGCGCGCTCGAGGTAAGCGTCGTAGCGATCGAACACGTGCGCGATCGCCGCCAGCAGATCCCTCTCGCGGAAGCAGGTCTTGGACAGGCGCAGGCCGCTCCCGTGACGGACCAGACAGTCGAGGTTGTACTGCTGCTCGAACTGCATCGGAATGCCGATAGCCGGGCGTCCCGAGTAGGCCGCCGTGTAGACCGTGCCCTGGCCCCCATGGATGATCGAGAGCGCCGCCAGCTTGCTCAGCTGTTCTGCGGGCACGATCCGGCGCACCAGGACGTCCGGCCCGAGCGGCGGTAGCTCGGCCGCCTCGACGATCGTGGTGTGGGCCGCCACTACCGGGTAGTCGGTCTCGCCGAGCGCGCGGAGGATGCGCAGGAACAGCTCCTTCTGGCCCGAGCTGCCCATCGCGAAGTAGATGGACCTCGGGCTCTGTGCGAGGTGGGCCTCGACCTCTCGCTCGAGCGGAGCATCGAGGTTTCCGAGCAGCGGACCGACGAAGTTCTCCTCGGGCGTCGCCGCGCTCGTCTCGAGCCCGACGAACTCGCGCAGGTCGCTCATCAGCGTCACGTCGCCCTGCCACAGGTCCAGGGTCGACTTCGCGACGGGCGCGATCTCCAGGTCCTCGGCCACCCGCGTGAAGGGGCGGACCCACGCCTTCGAGCGCCGGATGCCCCACTCGTAGACACAATCCTTGAGGCCTCCCGGAACGATTCGGAGCGGCCCGCGCTCGAGGGCGTCGGGATAGGTGGCGAGGCCGGCTTCGAAGTAGGCGGGCACGCACGTGGCGGGGATCACCCAGACCAGAGGCACGCGCGCCGCCCGCGCCGAGAGGTCGCAGGGCAGGTGAAAGCCCGTCACGACCATGGCGACGTCCGCCTGTCGGAAGGCCTCCACTTCGTGCACGACCTGATCCTTCAGGAACGGGTAGGGGAAGATGTCGCCGACGAGGCTCTCCATCGTGTCGTAGCGCCAGAAGCAATCTATGTCGCCTTCGGTGTACGTGGGCTCCACGCGGACGATCGGCAGCCCGTGTCGCTCGGCCAGGGGCTCGTAGGCGCCACCGTGGCTGAAGAAGACGACTTCGTGATCGCCGAGCGCCCGGAGCGCCAGGGCCACGTTCACCATCCGGCTCGTCTCCGCCAGGTTGAAGAAGGCGGGAAAGAACGCTACGCGCGAGCCGCTCATGATGGCGGATTGTCTCTGCCCGGTGCGCCCGCGGTCAACGTGCCGTCATGCGCGATCGTGATGATGCCGCGGATTCAGGTGGGTCCCAGGGCGACTCGGAGGCTCGAACCGAGCAGGACCTGAGCCTGACCTCCGAGCCGAGCTCGTGTCCTGGCGCGCGCGCCGGGCGCGGCGTAGAGAGGGTTCCTCGTGAGCCGCTACGACGCCTCGAATCTACGATCTCTTCCACGACTCCGATGCGGTCGATGTGCGCTTCTACCTGGAGCGGGCCCAGGCGACGGAGGGGCCGGTCCTCGAGCTCGGCGCCGGCACCGACGCACGCTCTGCCCATCGCGCGACGGGGCTCCACATCCCCTTCCGCGCGTTCCTGCACAATGCGGCCGCGCCGGTCTTGGAGCATGGTAAAGCAAATGCTTGAGTATTGCGGGTGACAGGTTTGCCGGGTGATCACCGGCGCCCTCCTGCCCGACGTGACCGGGGGCTTCGGCGCCGACTGGAACCCGGTCGCCCGCTGATCCACGCTGCTGCGTCGACGCCAACCCCCGAAATACGCCTGCCTCCTTGGCCGTAGGGAAAACGGGATGACCCTCGTCGGCAACATCATCTGGCTCTTTTGCGGTGGCTTCGCCTCGGGCCTCGCCTACATCACCGGCGGCGTCGGTTTGTGCCTGAGCATCATCGGCATCCCGTGGGGCATCCAGTCGATGAAGCTGGGGCTCGCGACGCTCGTGCCGTTCGGGCTGGCGGTCGAGGTCACCCGGCAGAGCGGCGGCGTCCTCGAGCTCCTCGCGAATCTGATCTGGCTCCTGTTCTTCGGCTGGTGGATCGCCCTGCACCACCTCCTTTGGGCCCTCGTGCTCGCGATCACCATCATCGGCCTGCCCTTCGCGAAGCAGCACCTCAAGCTCTTCCCCCTGGCCCTCTGGCCCTTCGGAAAAGCCCTGCGTTGACGCGCGTGTAACCGTCAGTCGCGGGCGCGCCCGGACGTCGTATCCTTGGGGCCCGGCGGCGGGTCGCTCGCCGGGCCCGGCCCCATGATCCACCTCTGCTACTCGAACCGCACCGAGGCGTTGCTCGAGGTGCTCGTCCGCGCCCTCGATGCGCGGCGGGCCAGGGGGGATGCGCTCGAGCCGGTGCACGTGGTGGTGCCGAATCGCAACATGGAGCGCTACGTCGAGCTCGGGGTGGCCCACGCGCTCGGCATCGCCGCGAACATCGTCTTCCACCGTCTCGAGCGGTTCGTGGGGCGCTTCGTCGAGGAGGCGCTCGAAGGGGCGCGCGTGTTCGATTGCGAGGCGTTCGAGACGCGGCTGCTCCGGGCGCTCCTCGATCCCGGCCTGCGCGACGCGAAGGAGCTGGCGCCGGTCGCGCGCTATCTCGGGGCCGCCGGCGACGACGCGGACGCGATTGACCTGCGGCGCATCCAGCTCGCCCAGCGGCTCGCGCGGCTCTTCGAGGAGTACGCCTTCTCGCGGCCGGAGATGCTGGCGCGCTGGGAGCTCGGGGAGAGGGCGATCGACGAGGGGCCCTTCGCGCCTTCGGAGGCGTGGCAGCGCGCGCTCTACTTGGAGGTCGTGCGCCCGCGGGAGGGCGACCCGCGCATCGCCCTGCACGAGGCCCTCGCCCGGATCGCGCCCAAGGGAGCCGCCCCGTTCGCGCTCGAAGAGGACCGGCCGCCGCCCTTCGGCGCCTCGGCAGTGCACGTCTTCGGCGTGTCCTACGTGGCGCGCGCCTTCCAGTGGGTGTTCGCGGCCCTCGCGCGTCGCACCGAGCTGCGCCTCTACACCCTCAACCCCTGCATGGAGTTCTGGGAGGACCTGGACACGGTCGCCGAGCAGCGCAATCGGACGCGCGCGCCGCACCGTGGCGAGCGGCTCGGGGAGGCTGCCCTCGAGGCCCGGGAGGATCCCTTCGGGCTCGGCGACGGGGGCGCGTCCGATGACACGCCCGCCTTGCGCCTCTGGGGTCGGCCGGGACGCGAGCACGTGCGCCTCCTCAACGAGCTGACCGAGTGCGACTTCCAGGCTGTCTTCCGCGATCCCCTCGAGGCCGGGCACACCCGCCTGTTGCTGCGCTTGCAGCACGACATCCTCGTTCGCGAGCCGGAGCGCACCGAGCCGCTCGCCGATGCGCCGGCCGTGGACGACAGCGTGCAGGTGCTCGCCTGCCCGGGGGTGCGTCGCGAGGTGGAAGCCGTCGCCGACGCGATCTGGCAGCTCGTGGAGGCGTCGTCCGGCACAGGTGCGCCACTTCGCTTCAACGACATCGCCGTCATCGTCAACGGCCAGGACCGCGACGTGTACATGCCGCACCTCGACGCCGTCTTCGCCGAGGCGCACCGCATCCCTCACAACGTGGTCGACGTGCCCCTCGTCGCGGGCAGCCGCGTGGTGGAGGCGGCCCTGCTCCTCGCCGATCTGCCGACGACGCGCTTCACCCGCCCCGAGGTCCTCGACGTGGTGACCCACCCCGCGGTGTGCGGCGACACGGTGGACGCGGGCGCCTGGGTCGAGCTGGTGGACCGCGTAGGCATCTTCCGCGGCATCGACCACGACGAGCACGCTGGCACCTACGTGACGCGCGACATCCTGAGCTGGGACCAGGGCGTTCGGCGCCTCGCCCTCGGCGCCTTCATGACGGGCGAGCAGAGCGGCGACATGCGCGCCCTGTCGCTCGACGGCGAGCGCTATGCACCCGAAGAGTCCCTGGCCGACGAGCAGGCGGCGCGCCTCGGCGCCCTCGTGCGCTCCCTCGCGGCCGACGCGCGCTTCGCCCGTGACGCCACGCTGCCCCTGGCCGAGTGGGCGCGCTTCTTCGGCGGCCTCTTCGAGGGGTACCTGAGCCCCGCGTCGGACGCGGAGGAGGCCGACCTTCGCCGCTGCCTGGCCGCGGCCCAGGCCCTCGCCGAACGCGGCCTCGACACACCCGTTTCCTACCGCATCGCCCTCGAGCTCGTGCGCGCTTCCCTGTCCGATCTGAGCGGCGGGCGCGGCGAGTACCTGGCCGACGGCGTCGTGGTGTCCTCGTTCTTGCCCATGCGCGCGATCCCCTTTCGCGCGATCTTCCTGCTCGGCCTCGGCGAGGGTCGCTTCCCCGCGGCCGAGCGGCGCGACACCATGGACCTGCGCGCCGCCCGCCGCCGCGCCGGCGACGTGAGCCCGGCCGAGCGCGACCGCTACATGTTCCTCGAGGCGCTGCTCAGCGCGCGCGAGCGCCTGGTGCTGTCGTACGTGGCGCGCGACGAGCTGACGGGCGATGCCCTCGCGCCCTCGGCGGTCGTGCAGGAGCTCTCGCACATCCTCGCGCGCGGTTATCTGCCGCCCGGCGGCGAGGGAGCGCTCGTGCGCACCGTGCCCTTGCGTCGCTTCACCGATGCGCCGAATGCCCCGCCGCCTTCCATCGACGAGGCCCTGCGCGAGCAGCGGGCGCGCGCCCTCGGCGAGGATCTGCGCCGCCACCTCGCCGCGGAAGGCCGCTTCCTCGACGGTGCCGAGCAGATGGACCTGGTGCGCCGCGAGGCCGGCCCGGGGTGGAACGCCCTGCGCGACGTGCTCGCCATCCCGCGCGTGCCGTCCCTCGCCGCGAACCACGCCGTCCCCGGCAGCGCCAACGATCGCATCACCCTCTCCCTGTCCCAGCTCCGCGGTTTCCTCGAGTGCCCCATGCAGGGCTGGGCCCGCGCCGTGCTGCGCCTCGCCGACGGCGAGGACCACGCGCCCGAGGCCCACGAGGACGAGCCCTTCGAGCCCGGGGGTCTCGACAAGGCGGTCCTGCTCCGCGATGCGTGGGTGCGCGCGGGCAGTGGCGCCTCGCGCGAGGCGATCTACAGCGAGATGGCCCTGCGTCTCGAGGAGCGCGGGCGCTGGCCGGTGGGTGCCCTCGGCGAGCTGCGCGCGGCCGAGGACGAGCGGTGCTTCGAGGCGTGGGATGCGTGCCTGCGCGCCGTGCCGGAGCTGCGCCTGCGCGACACGGCGTCGGTCGAGGCGCGCCTCTCGCGCATCCGCTTCGGCGGGGGGCTCGAGCACGGGCAGGCCGACCGGCCCTGCGACGCGATCGTGCTCCAGATGCCCGACCCGCGTCCCGGCCGCGAGGGCAAGGCGCTGCATGTCGACGTGGTGGGTGCCCTGGAGCCGATGGTGCTCACACCGCGCGGGTCGATCACGCTCGTGACGAGCGCACACAAGAGCGGTGTCGACGGCGCGCTGCAGGAGGCGCGGTACGCCCTGCGCGGCTTCTTCACGCACGTGGCCCTTTGCGCCAGCGGCGCCTTCGACCTCTCCGCCCACGCCGCCTGGACGTTCTTCGCGGGCGGGAGCGCCAAGACGGGCCCCATCCGCTTCGCGCCGATCGCGACCGCTACCGCCCGCGACTATCTCGCCACCCTCGCCCGCGATCTCATCGGCGCACCCCACGGCTACCTCTTTCCCTGCGAGGCGGTGTTCGTGGCGTCGCGCGGCGACTGGGCCCGTGTCACGGGCGAGCTCCTCGTCGACGCCGCCGCCTGGGTGCGCGACGAGCGGGACGGCGGCGGTTCGCGCTTCGGGCCGGTGGCCCGCCACCTCGATCAGCCCATCCCGCAACCCGCCGAGGCCCTCGCCATGACGCGCCGCCGCTTCGGGCCCTTCTTCGAATGGAGGGAGCCGTGAGCGAGGTGCGCCGCTACCGCCGCCCCGCCGTGCTCGCGGCGTTGCCCGCCGAGGGGCACGTCGTCATCGAGGCGTCGGCCGGCACGGGCAAGACGTTCACCCTCGAGCACCTGGTGGTGGACCTGGTCCTCGCCGGCGTGCCCGTCGATCAGATCCTCGTCGTCACCTTCACCGAGAAGGCGACAGCCGAGATGCGCCAGCGGGTGCGCGCCACGATCGAGGCGATCCTCGAGGGCGAGGGCGACGACGCCCACCCGGACGAGGGCGAGGACGCCTGGGTCATCGACAAGGCGGCGCGCGAGCGCCTCCGCGCGGCCCTCTTCGGCTTCGACCGCGCACCCATCTCCACCATCCACGCCTTCTGCCAGCGCATCCTCATCGAGCACGCCTTCGACAGCCGGCGCCTCTTCGAGCAGGAGCAAGTCGAGTCCCACGACGCCTTCGGCCGCGCCTTCCGCGACGCCTTGCGCGAAGCCCTCGGGCGCACGGACGACGTGCGCGTGTTGCTCGAGCACGCCCTCGCCACGACGTCGGTCGCCGACCTCGAGACGCAGCTCTACAAGGTGTGGGACACGCGCGCGGAGCTCGAGCCGCCCTGCTCCGTCGAGGCCTTCGGCGAGGCGCTCGCGGCGATGCCGGACGCGGCGGAGATCGCCCGCGGGCTCGCGGGGCGGGTGCAGAGCGCGACCAACGGTAAGGTCAGCAACAAATGTGTCGACGGGCTCCGGGCGCTGGCCGAGGTGCGAGCGCGCAGCATGGACGCCGAGACGCGAGCGCGCGGCGAGGAAGGGCATGCGCGAGCGCGCAACGTGGGTGCGCCAGACCTGTGTGCCTTCTGGACGTGGGCGGACGAACGCCAGTCGGGCAAGCGGCAGCTCGACTACCTCACGCACTACCTCGGCAGGGCCATCGACAAGGATCCTTCCCTCGCCGATTCTGGTCGGCCGCCTCGGTGCCCTCGCGCGCGCCGCCGCCTCGCCCGTCGCCTTCCTCGCAGCGCGCTTCTTGCCCACCATCGCCGAGCGCCTCGCCGTCACCAAAGCGCGCCGCGGCCAGATCGACTTCACCGACATGATCGACGCCGTACGGGATGCCCTCGACGGTCCGGGCGGGCCGACCCTCGTGAGCGAGCTGCGCCGCCGCTACCGCGCCGCCCTGGTCGACGAGTTCCAGGACACGGACGAAACGCAGTGGGCCATCTTCCGCCGCGTCTTCTTCGAGAGCGACGCGCACCGCCTCCACGTCATCGGCGACCCGAAGCAGGCCATCTACGGCTTCCGCGGCGCCGACGTGCACACCTACTACGCCGCACGCCGCGCCATCGAGGAGGTCGGCGGCGCGGTCGTCCCCCTCGAGCGCTGCTTCCGCGCCACGCCACGCGTCATCGACGCCTACAACCTCGTCTTCCGCGACGGCTTCTTCACGCCGCCCAACCGCTACGAGCACCCGGTGCGTCCCGGCCGCGATTCTGCGCGCCGTCGACGCGGACGGCCGCGAGGTGCCGGCCGCGGTCCTCTTGCACCTGTGCGCGGACTCCAAGCTGAAGGCCGCGCCCGTGCGGGACGCCCTCGCCGAGGTGATCGCCACCGAGATCCGGCGCCTCGTCGAGGGGCACGCCCTGCGCTTCGGGCCGCCCGGCGAGGAGCGGCCCATCGACTGGCACGACGTGCACGTGCTCACGCGCAGCGACAGGGAAGGCAAGGACATCGCCCGGGTGCTGCGCCGCCACGGCGTGCCCTACGCCTTCTTCAAGCAGGAGGGCCTCTTCCAGACGCCGGAGGCCCAGGACGTGCGCGACCTGCTCGCCGCCATCGAGGATCCGTCCGACCTGTCCCTTCGGCTCCGCGTCTACCTCACGCCCTTCTTCGGCGTCCTGCTCGAAGACCTGCCCGCCTGCCGCGGGCTCGACCCGAGCCATCCGCTCGTCGAGCGCCTCTTCCGCTTCAAGACCCTGGCCGATGACCAGGCCTGGGGCCCGCTCCTGTCGACCGTGCTCGAGGAGAGCGGCGTCTTCCGCCGCGAGCTCTTCCAGAAGCAGGGTGAGCGGGAGCTGACCAACTACCTGCACCTGTTCGAGGTGCTGCTCGAGGAGACGCACCGCCGCCGTCAGGGGCTCGCCGAGCTGCGCGGGCGCTTCGATGCCTTCGTCGCGGGGCGCGCCCTGCCGGCGGGCGACGACGGCAACGTGCAGCGCCTCGAGAGCGAGCGGGAGGCGGTGCAGATCCTGACGATGCACAAGGCCAAGGGCCTCGAGGCCGCGGTGGTCTTCCTCGCCGGCGGGCTCACGCGGCCGCCGCACCACGACATCGCCCGCGTCTACCACGAGCACGGCCGGCGTCACGCGTGGATTGGCCGGCCGCCCGAGGCGGTGCTCGCCCGCGTGCACCAAGAGCAGGCCCAGGAGGCCGAGCGCCTCCTCTACGTGGCCCTCACCCGCGCGAAGGCGCGCTTGTACCTGCCGTTCCTCGGCGACGCCATGAGGGTCGAGGGCGACTACGGCGCGCTCCACACACGGCTCACCGCGCTCGTGGACGGGGGCGCGATCGAGGCGGCGCCCGCCCTCTTCGAGCAGCGGCGCATCGACGTGGCGGCGGCGGCCTCCGGTGGTGACACAACGGACGTGGCGGCGGGCTGGGATCCGCCCTCGGCCCTGCTCGCGCCCCTGCCCGATCGCGAGCCCCACTTCGCCGCCCTGCGCGATCGCCATGGCGGGTTCATCGTCACCTCCTATGCGCGCATGAAGCGCATGCGCGGGGCCGGCTACCACGCGCCCGACGACGCGGCCCGCGAAGAGGCACGTGCGGCCTTCGACGCGCCCTCCGCCGCGCCGTCGCCGGACGACCTGCCGGGCGGCACCGGTCCCGGTGTCTTCCTGCACGAGGTGCTCGAGCACATCGACGTCCGCACCGTGTGTGAGGCAGATTGCTTCGACGCCTGGGAGGCCCGGGAGGACGTGCGCGCGTTGGTCGCCCGTCTCGCCCGCAAGAGCGGCATCGAAGAGCGCTACCTCGGGCGTGCGCGCGCCCTCGTGTGGGCCGCCGTCGCCTCGCCCCTCGCCCTCGGCCCGGTGCGTCTCGACGGAGGCATCGCCAGCGTCGACCGCCGCCTCGCCGAGATGTCCTTCCTGTACCCGATCCCCGAGCCCGCCGGCCCGCGTCTCGGCGAGGCCCTGCCCGGTCCCGACGGGCCGTCCCTCCTCGTCGACCGGGGGTTCGTGCGCGGCGTGGTGGACCTGGTCTTCGAGCACGCGGGCCGAACCTATTTCCTCGACTGGAAGAGCGATCGCCTCCCCTCCTTCGACGCCGAGACCATCGCCGCCCACGTCCACCTCAACTACGATCTGCAGGCGCGCCTCTACGCCCTCGGCGTCCTACGCATGCTCGGCATCCGCGACGCGGTCGACTACGACGCGCGCTTCGGCGGCATGGTCTACGCCTTCGTGCGCGGCATGGAGCCCGCGGGCGACGGTCGCACCGGCGTGTGCTTCGAGCGGCCGACCTGGGACGAGGTGCGCGCCTGGGAGGAGGAGCTCCGGAGCCGCGACAAGCCCTTCGGCTACCCCCTCGGTCGCACGCGGCGCGGCGCCAGCATGGGCGGGACGCCGTGACGGCGCGCCGCACGTTCCTGTCGAGCGGTACCGCGCGTGCCCGCGTGACCGCCGCGCCCGAAGCCGCCTTCGCCCCGCGCGACGAGCAGGACGAGGCGGATGTCTTCCTGGCCGAGGAGCTCGCGCGCCTGGTGCCCGGTCTGCCCCCCGAGCAAGCGCGCGCCTTTACGTGGTTGGTGCGCGCAAGCCTCGCTGCCGGCGCCCAGGGCTCCACGCGCCTTCCGGTCGCTGGCCAGGAGGGTACCCGCGCCCTCGCGGCCGCCTTCGAGCGCCTGCGCGCGCCCGAGGGCACGCTTCCGGCGGCGCGCCGGCTGCTCACCGAGATGGCCGGTCCGAGCGCGCGCCTCGCCCCCGTCGTCGGCGGGCCGGACGACTACCGCCCCCTCGTCCTCGACGACGGCTGCCTCTACCACCAGCGCATGCATGCCCTCGAGGCGCGCGTTGCGGGCCTTCTGCGCGATCGGCTCCTCGCGGGCCCTCCCGCTTCCGGTGGCGATGCCCTGATCGCCGAGGTCACCGCCGATCCGCCGCGCGTTCACGGCCGCCCCCTGCGCCTGTCGAAGGAGCAACGCGTCGCCGTCGCTCGCGCCCTCGACGGCACGCTCACGGTGATCTCGGGGGGGCCCGGCACGGGCAAGACGTCCATCGTGGTGTCCATCCTGCGCGCGCTGGTGCGACGCGGCGACGTGCCGGTCGAGGCCATCGCCCTCGCCGCGCCCACCGGTCGTGCCGCCGACCGCATGCGCCGTTCGGTCGAAGCCGCCCTCCGCCGCCTCCGGCAGCCCACCTTGGCCGACCGTGATCTGCTCACGGAGTGTCCTTCCGCCCGCACGCTCCACCGCCTCCTCGGCTATTCGCCGCGCACCGGCCGCTTCCGCCATCACGACCAGAACCCCCTCGCCGAGCGTTTCGTGATCGTCGACGAGAGCTCCATGATCGACCTGGCCCTCATGGACCGCCTCCTCTGCTCGCTGCGTCCGGACGCGCAGCTCGTGCTGCTCGGCGACGCCGACCAGCTCCCGTCCGTCGAGGCGGGCGCCGTGTTCCGCGACCTGTGCGCCCACGCCGGCACGAGCGCCGCGCCCCTCGAGAAGAGCTTCCGCATGGATCCGTCGGACCCGAGCGGCCGCGCCATCCTCACCGTCGCGCGCGCCATCCGGGCGCCTCGACCGAACGCGCCCATCACTCCCATCGAGCTCCGCGTACGGGCGGGCGACATCGCCTTCGAGGCGGTCGAGCAGGTCGCGCCCGACGGCCCGCGCGAGCGCGACGCGGTGTGGGAGCGCTGGTGGGCCTCACGGTTGCGCGCCGACGCCGACGCCCTCGAAGCCGTCTCCCGCGTGCACGCCCTCGAGGCCGGCGAGCTGTCGTCCGCGTCCCACGTCGAGATCGAGCGCCTCGCTGCCTGGCTCGAGCGCTCGCGCATCCTGTGCGTGACCCGCGGCGCGCAGCACTCGGCCGGCGCGGGTGCCGTCAACGCCTGGTTCCACGCGCGCGCCCTCGCCGAGGCGGGACGGGCCCGGCGCGCCGGTGCCGCCGGGAGCGCCCCCCTGCTCGCGGGTGAGCCCCTGCTCGTCTCACGCAACGACTACGACCTGGGCCTGTTCAACGGCGACCTGGGCGTGGTCCTGCGTGTCGCCCAGGGCGGGCGCGAAGGGCTCGCCGCCGTCTTCCGCCGCGACCCGGGCTTCGTCGCCTTCCCCCTCGACGCGGTCCGCCCCCTGGTCGACCTCGCCTACGCCACGACGGTCCACAAGGCCCAGGGCTCCGAGCACGACCACGTCGCCCTCGTCCTGCCCCCGGCCGATCACGTGCTGCTCACGGCCGAGGTCCTCTACACCGCGGTCACCCGAGCACGCCGCTCCGTGCTCCTGATTGGCCCCGCCGAAGCCCTGGCCGCCGGCGCCGCCCGCCGCATGGAGCGCTACTCCGGTGTGGGCGCGCGCATCGCCGGGGCGTAGCCCGATAGGCTCCACCACTGGCCAGCTCACGAGCCGGCGCTGGTGGGCCTCCTGTCCCCGTGCGCGCCTCTCGTACAGTTGGCCGGTGCGGCCGCTCCTGCATCACAACAACATGAAATTATCTCACAATTCGCTCTTCCTGCCGCCCGCGTGACGCCGGCGAAAAGGGCGTGTCGCACGGCCCGATCCCCTGGCACGAAGCTCGCAATCATCCGGCCCAAGCCAGGAGGCACCGGTGAACGCACGAGGTCACGCCAGCACGCACGTCGGCCGTCGCAGCAACAACGAAGACGCCTATCGCGTCGACACCGGCCTCGGGCTATTCGTCGTAGCCGACGGCATGGGCGGCTACGAGGGCGGTGAGATCGCCAGCCGCATCGTCGTCGATACGATCCACGACTTCTTTGGCCGGGCCTACACCGACGAGCTTCGGATCACCCGTCCCACGGCGGATACGGGCGACATCGAAGCGCGGCGCATGGAGATGGCGATCCGCCTCGCGAACCGCGAGATCGGCAACCTGCGGCACGGCAAGCTGCAACACATGGGCAGCACGGTCGCCTCGCTCCTGTTCCTCGACGACCGCGTCCTCATCGCCCACGTGGGCGACAGCCGCGTCTATCGCCTCCGCCACAATGTGCTCGAGGCCATGACCCGCGATCACTCGGTCGCCGCCCAGATGCGCGCTGCGAGCATGGGCGGGAGCGGCGGCCGCGTATCGAGCGCCATCACCCGCGCGGTGGGCGTGCCGGGCCGCTGCCAGCCTGAGATTGTCATGCGATCCACGCGCCCCGGCGACATCTTCCTCCTGTGCACCGACGGGCTCACCGACATGGTCTCGGAGGACGACATCGAGGACACGCTCGGGGCGATGCCGCCCTACCGCGCCGTCGACGCCCTCGTTACCCAGGCCTACGTATCCGGCGGCGAAGACAACATCACCGCCCTCGTAGTCGAGGTCCACTGACCCGAGCACGCGCTCGGAAGCGTGCGAGGCGCTTCACTCGCGGCCGAAGCGCGCCATGAGCTCGCCACGCGCGAGCACGTGCTCTTCCATCGCGCGGCGCACATCGGCAGGGCCCGCGCCCGGGCTCAAGGACAGGGGCGCGTCGAGCGCGAAGAGGCGGAAGTAGTAGCGGTGGGTCTGGCCGTGGGGCGGACAGGGGCCGCCGTAGCCGACGTGGCCGAAGTCGTTGCGTCCCTGCTTGCTGCCGTCCGGCAGGTGCGGGATCCGCGGCCGGTCTTCGGCCACGGCGTGCGCCGTCTGGGGCAGGTTGAAGAGGGTCCAGTGCGTGAACGTGCCGTGGGGCGCGTCCGGGTCCTCCAGGATGAGCGCGAGGGCGCGCGTCCCTTCGGGCGCCCCACTGAAGGACAGGGGCGGCGAGCGGTCCGATCCCCTGGCAGGTGTACTCGGGCGGGATGGTGCCACCCGCAGAAAACGCGTCGCTCGAGAGGGTCATCGTCATGCGCGCATGCTCCTGGCTTTGCTCGGCCTGCACCCTGTGCCCGCCGCAGCCGAGAGCAACCGTGCAGGCGACGAGGAGCGCAGCGCGGGCAACGCTCGCGCGGTGGAGGAGGATCGGGATTGGCGCTGCCACTACGGGGAGACTAATCACATCGGCACCTCATGGCACCCCCTCGAGCGGTCCCGCGCTCAGATGTGGATGCCCTCGGTGTCCGCGTGCCACAGCAGGGTCTGGGTACTGACATACACGTGGGAGTCGCGGGGCGAGCCCTCGTAGCCCGTCGGCGACCTGGGTTGCTCCACGCGGTCGGACACGGGCAGCCCGCGGTAGTCCTTCGGCCGGGCCACGAGGACCGGGCAATGGGCGATGTGCAGGACGCGCTCGGCCACGGAGCCGAGCATCAGCTTCTCGAAGCCGCGGCGGCCGTGGGTGCCGACGACGATCACGTCGCCATCGTAGTCGACCGCGACCTGGGCGAGGGCCTCGGCGGGTCGGCCGAAGCGAATGTGCATCGACACGTTGGTCGCGGCCGTGGTCACGGAGAGTCTGGCGCCGATCTTCATGATCCGCTTCCACAGGCGCGGCGATAGCTCTTCGAGGACCGCTTCCTGCCTCTCGAGCCCCGTCGTGCCCGCAGCGCGATTCGAGCTCCTCCTCGGTGACGACGTGCACCACGTGCAGCACCGCCCCCTTGCCGTGAAGCTGCGTGAGCCGGAGTGCCTCCGCCGTGGCCCGGTCGCCCTCGTCGGTCAGGTCGAGGCCGGCGATGACGGCGTAGGTCTTGTCGGTGTCCATGTCTTCCTCCGTGCGTATACACTCGGGCGTCGGTGGCCGACGCGCTCGTGGCCCGCGCTGCAAGCGTTGAGCCACGGCAGCGAGGAGAACACTTCGATGAAGCTGAGCCACATCCTGGTCGCCACCGATTTCTCGGAGAGCTCCCAGCCCGCCCTGGACACCGCCGCCGAGCTCGCGCGGCAGCTCGGTGGCCGTGTGACCATCGCCCACGTCTTCGATCCGTCGTCGATCGGGCCGCCCGCCGTGACCGGCCTTCCGGCGCGCATGGAGGAGGAGTCGGAGAAGGAGCTGGCGGCCGCGATGCGCCAGCAGATTCGGGGCGATCCGCGACAAGCGCTTCGGCGGAATCGAGCGCGTCGACGACCTGGTCCTCTCCCATGGCCACACCGCCACGGCGCTGTGCGACTGGGCACGGGAGCACGGGGTCGACCTCATCGTCGTCGGCACCCACGGGCGCACCGGGCTCGCCCATCTGCTCATCGGGAGCGTGGCCGAGAACGTCGTGCGTCACGCGCCCTGTGCGGTGCTGACGATGCGCCCGCTGGCGCCGTGAGCGGCAGGACCGGGCCGCCGCATTCTCTGCGTTTGGCGAAACCGTAGCGAAAAAAATTCGCCGCCTGAGGGAGATGGCCCCGGAAATGGGGGCTATTTCGCCTGGTACGGTCCGTGCTCAGTGAACGGGCGGAGGTCGTTCCGCCCATGAACACCAACTTCTCCGCTGCCGCCCGTACACGCCACGAGGCCCGTCGGGCGCCCATGCTCGATGCTCAGACGGAACAGGAGCTGCACCCGTGCGTTCCAGGCCGGATTCGAAGCAGGCCCTGCGCCGCCTCATCGCATCCCACATGCGTCTCGTGGTCTCCATCGCGGACCGTTATGCCCGTCGCACCCTTCCCGAGGAGGATCTCCTTCGGCGAAGGCGTCCTCGGACTGATGGAGGCCGCCCATCGCTTCGACCCGGAGCGCGGGATCCGCTTCGGGACCTACGCCGCCTGGTGGGTTCGCGCGTACATCCGGCGCTACGCCCTGACCAACCGGCGCATCGTGGCGCCGCCCTCGACGCGGGCCGCGCGCCGCATCATCGCATCGCTCCGCCGCACCGAGCGCGAGCTCGCGGCCGACAGCGGGCGTTGTCCCGAGCGTGCCGAGGTCGCCGCCGCCATCGGCGTGTCCACGGAGGACCTGACGATGGTCGAGGGACTGCTCGGCGGCAGGGACGTGCCCATCGGTCCGGTGGACGACGGGATTGGGTTCGAGCCGGTCGCCGACGCCGCCTCGCCCGAACAGGAGACGGCGGCCGAAGAGGCGCGCCAACAGGACGCCGGCGCCGTGCATCAGGCCCTCAGCCTCCTGTCCGAGCGCGAGCGCGCCATCGTGCAGCGGCGCATCCTCGATGACGAACGGACGAGCCTCAGCGCCCTCGGCCAGACCATGGGCTTGTCGCGCGAGCGCGTGCGTCAGCTCGAGAAGCGCGCACAGCTCAAGTTGCGCGATGCCCTGCTCCAGCACGTCGCCTGAGCCCAGAAGGGGGTCCTCATGCCGTCCCGTCCCATCTCCGACTACATGAGCCACGCCCCGCACTCGATCGGTCTCGAGCAGTCGCTTGCTGCCGCCGAGCGCCTCATGCGGTTGCACAACATACGGCACCTGCCGGTCCTGCACGGCGGCGAGCTGGTCGGTGTCCTCTCGGAGCGCGACATCGCCCTGGTCGAGTCCTTCGAGTCGGTCGACGCCGAGAAGGTGACCGTCGAGGAAGCCATGGCGGCCGAGCCCTACGCCATCACGCCGGCCACACCCCTCGACGAGGTCGTGCGCGTGATGGCCGACCACAAGTACGGCAGCGCGGTGATCATGGAGGGCGCGCGGGTCGTCGGGATGTTCACCGTCACCGATGGGATGCGCACCCTGGCATCCCTGCTCGAGACGGGCCGCATCCACGGTCAGGACACGCTCCGGCCGAGCGAGGTGCGCAAGCGCGTCCTCACCGAGCACACCGCGCTCCGGGCCATGCTCGACGACGTGGAGGCCTTGGCCCACACGCTCGCCCAGGGCGACGCGAGCGTGGGCTCGACGCTCGTGGTGCGCGCGCGCGAGCTCCAGCGGACCCTGGGCCGCCACCTCGACCACGAGGATGTGCTCCTGATCCCGATCCTGCGTGAGACGGACGCCTTCGGGCCCGTGCGCGCCGAGCGTCTCACGGCCGAGCACGAGAGGCAGCGCAACGAGATGATCGCCATGCTCTCTCGCCTGCTCACGAGCGAGGAGAACGCGCCCGGCACCCCCCTGGCCGAGGCCCTCCTCGCCTTCGCCGCAGAGCTCCGCACGGACATGGACCAAGAGGAGAAGGCGTTGCTCAGCCCCGAGCTGTTTCGCGACGACCCCATCAGGACCAATGTCTTTTCAGGATAGCTTGATCGCGGACCGGGCCCGGTCCCATGATGCGTCGCGCATGCCTGGGAAGAAGGGACGCATCCTGATCGTCGACGACGAGGCGAACGCGCGTAGCGCCCTCGTCGAGCTTCTCGGCGACGAGGGATACGTGACCGAGTCGGCGTCCGACGGTCGTAAGGCGCTGGCGTTGCTGGAGAGCTTCGACCCCGACGTCGTCTTGACCGACCTCAAGATGCCGGTCCTCGACGGGCTCGGCCTCCTCGAGCAGGGCAAGCCCCTCGCGCCCCACGCGTGCTTCATCGTGATGACGGCCTTCGCGAGCATCGAAACGGCCGTGTCCGCGGTCAAGAACGGCGCCGAGAACTACCTCACAAAGCCCATCGACCTCGACACCCTCACCGCCCTCGTGCCGCGCGCCCTCGAGAAGTCGCGCCTGTCGCGCGAGGCGGCGCATCTGCGCGAGCAGCTCCACGCCAAGTTCGCCTTCGACCGGATCATCGGCAACCACCCGTCGATGCAGCGCCTGGCCAAGGTCGTGGCCCAGGTGGCCCCGAGCCGGGCGACGGTGCTCATCCAGGGCGAGAGCGGCACGGGCAAGGAGCTGATCGCCGCCGCCATTCACCACAACTCGACGCGGCGCAACGGCACCTTCATCCGCCTCAACTGCGCCTCCCTCGCAGAGTCCCTGCTCGAGTCGGAGCTGTTCGGTCACGAGCGGGGCGCCTTCACGGGCGCGGCCGGACGGCGTGAGGGCCGCTTCGAGCAAGCCGACGGCGGGACGCTCTTCCTCGACGAAGTGAGCGAGATCCCCATGCCGGTCCAGGTCAAGCTGCTGCGCTTCCTGCAGGAGCACGAGCTCGAGCGCGTCGGGGGCAACGAGACCATCCGCGTGGACGTGCGCGTCGTGGCCGCCACCAACCGCGACCTCAAGGACGCGGTCGACGCGGGCAAGTTCCGCGAGGACCTCTACTACCGCCTCGACGTGGTGCAGCTCGACGTGCCGCCGCTGCGCACGCGCAAGTCGGACATCCCGCTGCTCGTTCACCACTTCCTGCGCGTGTACGCCAACGAGAACGGGCGCGAGATCCGCGGCTTCAGCGACGACGCCCTCTCCGCCCTGCTCGCCTACCCGTGGCCCGGCAACGTGCGCGAGCTCGAGAACGCCGTCGAGCGGGCCGTCGTGCTGTGCGAGGGCGACACCATCACGGTCGACCATCTGCCGAGCGCCTCGAGCGTACGGCGCGGCGGGAGCAGCGGCGACCTCAGCATGCTCATCCCGGGTATGACCATGGACGAGCTCGAGCGCATCGCCATCACGGAGACCCTGGAGGCGGTGGGCGGCTCGACGGCGCGCGCGGCCGACATGCTCGGCATCAGCCGCCGCAAGATCCAGTATCGCCTCAAGGAGTGGGGCCTGACCGAGAAGTGAGGGCCGCGTCCTTCGGTCTGCCTACTGGAGCACGGTCTGGCAGCCGAGGGCGATGCTGACGCTCCCGCCCGTGTCTGCGTCGACAGCCATGCAGGTGCCCGGGCACAGCTGGATCTTCGTCGGGGCGGTCGGGTTGTCGTAGTACCAGCCGCCCCCGCCGGTGCAGCCCATGGAGCTGCCCACGAAGGGGAAGAGGGAGGTGGTCCCGTCCCCGGCGGTGCGACGCACGTTGACCTGCATGTAGTCGAGCATCTCGCCCATGGGCGGGGCCGGCACGTCGAAGGTGCAGGGCAGAGCCGCCGTGCCGCTGACGGCGCTCGCCAGGGTCATGAACACCCCGGCCCAGTCGGTGGTGCAGATGGACACCTTCATGCCGCCGGTCATGTCCGCGAGGTTGTAGTAGGCAAGGCCGGGATTGGCTGCGCCGTCGCACGGCCATCCGCCGCCCACATCCGGGGAGGCGATGGCGTGGAACGTGAACGGGTGGCCGAGGCGCGACATCATTTGCGTCCTGAAGTCCGCGGCGGAGAGATCGCTCTGGTCGTCGGTCACCGCGATGAAGTGGGTGACGGCGTCGGGCCGGAGGAAGTCCGCGTACTGGCTCCACGTGTTCAGGAGCACATCGAGGGGCGCGTGGGAGCGCACGTTCTGCTCCACGAAGCGGTAGTGCGCCGAGTCGGTCCCGAGTGGAGGGGGCACGGTGACGAAGTAGGAGTCGGTGATGACCACGACGTGGGGGTCGACGCCGGCGCCCAGGATGCCCGAGGCGAAGTGGTTCATGTTCGCCTGCACGCGCGCGGCCTCGTTGTCCATGCTGCCCGAGCTGTCGACGACCCAGATGATGTCCACGGGACGGACGACGGTGGTGGCCCGCACCTCGACCGACGCGCACGCGTCGATCCCCGTGTCGGGCGTCGAGCCCATGTCGGCCGGGGTGTCGGGTCCGCCTCCACCCCCGACGCCCGGACCACCCGGGTCTGGGGGGGTGGGGGTGTCGCGACCCGGCCCGGACGAGCCGACCGACCCCCCGCTGGTCGCCGCGGTGCAACCCAGGAGGAGGATCAACCCGAAGGACCATCGTCGCCGCATGAGCCCATGCGATACAAATGCGGTGCCATCGGGAAATGGTCGCCGTTTTCCACGAAAAACGGGGGCCTCGGAGCTCGGTTGCCAGGCGCCGGAATGGGGTGCGGAGCAGAGGGTGCGCCACCGGGCGGGGTCCCCACTACCCAGACGCCGACCCGCCGGAGGCCCCTCTCCGCCCCCGACGGTGGTGGGCTAGGAGGAGGTGGGCAACGTGAAACGGGCGACGGTCCCGCCCCCCGGTCGCGGGTGCACCTCCACCTCGCCACCGTGCAGCTCGACCAGCTTCTTGACGATGTTGAGGCCGAGGCCCGTGCCCGCCTCCTTGGTCGTCACGAAGGCCTGGAAGATTTGATCGGCGACCGCCGGGTCGATGCCCGGCCCGGTGTCGGCGACGCGCACCTCCACGTAGTCCGAGTCGAGGGTCCGGCACTCGATGCGCACGGTGCCTCCGTCCTGGCTTCGCATCGCCTCGATGGCGTTGGCGATCAGGTTGATCAGCACCTGCTTGATGCGCGCCCTGTCCGCGAGGATCCCCTCGGGCAGCTCGTCGGTCACGGGCTCGATCGTCACGCCGGCCTCCGCCGCGACAGGGGTTTGCAGCTCGACGACCTCGCGTACGACATCGCACAGGTCGACCGGCTCGCGCTCGAGGGCGAGGGGGCGGGCGAGGGAGAGGAACTCCTCGGCGAGGGAAGCGACGCGCAGCAGCTCTTCGCGCACGAGGTCGACCCGCTCTTCGATCTTGCGAGCGGCGTCGTCCGACTCGAGCCGACGTGCCTGCCGTGCGAGCACCTCGAGCTGGAGCTTCGCGGCGTTGAGGGGATTGCGGATCTCGTGGGCCAGGCCCGCCGTGAGCCGGCCGATGGCGGCCATGGCCTCGGACTCGGCCGTGCGTGCTTGGAGGGCGAGCCGCTCGGTGACGTCGACGCCGCGGGCGAGCAGCACGGGCGCGTTCGGACCGGCCTCGAGCGGGACGAGGGTCCAGCGCACCACGCGCTTGTCCCCGCCGTGGGTTCGGATCGACAGCTGTGCTTCGCCGACGGCCCCGCCCCGGAGCGCCCGCTCGATCAGGCGGTCGTAGGCCTGGGCTTCGTGCTCGTTCGTCGCCAGGTCCGACAGCCGCCGTCCCGCGAGCCGCTCCGTCTCGAAGCCGGTCAGCGAGCCGGTGAAGCGGTTGCACAGGGCGATGCGCCCCTGGGCGTCGAAGCCGATGAAGAGCGCCTCGACGGCGTCGACCACGCCCCTGTAGAGTGCTTCGGAGCGGGCGAGCTCGCGCGCCAGGCCCTCGCGCTCGCGTCTGAGGGCCACCTGGGACAGGGCCCGTTTGCCGAGGGCGAGGAGGTCCCCCGGGTCGAAGGGCTTGAGCACGTAGGCGAAGGCGCCGTGACGGACCGCGGCGATGGCCGTGTCCAGGGTCGCGTTGCCCGTGACGAGGATCAGCTCGCCCTCCGTGGAGTGCTCGCGCAAGCTCGGCGCCAGGTCGAGGCCGCTGACACCGTCGGGCAGACGCACGTCGACGATCGCCAGGTCGAAGCCGCGCGCTCTCGCCTCCTCGAGCGCTGCGGGTGCCGTCGCGGCCATCCGTACGTCGGCGCCCTCGTCGGTGAAGAGCTCCGCCATGTTCTCGGCGAGGGCCTCGTTGTCCTCGACGATCAGGATGTGTGCGTTCATGGGGGCGACGAGCCGCCTGCGAGCGCCGCGAGCGCGTCGAGCAGCGACTTGGCAGGGAAGGGCTTCTGCAGCAGCTTGCACGCGCTGTTGCCGTGCTCGCGCATCGTCGCCAGGGCCTCCTCTGCCTCGAAGGCGCTGATGAGGACGCACGGCACGCCGGCCGCGGCGCAATCCACGGCGAAGTCGATGCCGTTCCCGTC
Organism: uncultured delta proteobacterium; assembly: GCA_963830115.1. Taxonomy (GTDB): domain Bacteria; phylum Myxococcota_A; class Polyangia; order Polyangiales; family CAWHLB01; genus CAWHLB01. Next base: position 296,429 of record CAWHLB010000014.1, on the reverse strand, counting down.
CGGGAGGCGGAGGTCGACCACGGCCGCCGCCGGGCGGCGCGACCCGAGCTCGCGTCGGGCCCCGGTGACGGTGCCCACGCCCCGGATGGCGTAGCCTGCGTGGGCCAGGGCCTCGCCGAGAACGTCGCGCAGCCCGTCGTCGTCGTCGACGAGGAGCACTTCGGCGCCCTCCTCCGCCGGCGGCAGCAGGGCGAGCAGCTCGTCCACCGGGACCGGCTTGGCGAAGACGGCACGCACGCCGGAGGCCAGCGCCTGAGTCATCCGCTCGTCCGTCGTGAACGCGCTCATCAGCACGTAGGTCGCGTCCGGTTGCAGCCGAACGAGGTGCTCGTGCAGCGCCACACCGTCCATGCCCGGCAGCCGGATGTCGAGGATGGCGACGTCGAAGGAGTGCTCCTTCGCCTTCGCGATCGCCTCCTCGGGGTGGACGCAGATCTCGGCGGTGTACCCTTCCGCTTCGAGGATCTCCCCGATGTTCTCCGCCAGGTCGCGGTTGTCGTCGACGATGAGGACGTGGGCGCTCATGGATTGTCCTTCCGTTCCGGCGTCGGGGCCTCGGTCGCGTGGGGGATGGCGATGCGGAACCTCGCGCCGCCTTCGGCACGGTTCTCCGCATCGATGCGGCCATCGTGTTTCTCCACGATGCGGCGGCACAGGGAGAGGCCGAGCCCGAAGCCCTTGGCGCGCGTGGTGAACAGGGGCTCGAAGAGGTGCTTCTGGGCCTCCTTCGAGATCCCCGGGCCCTCGTCCTCCACCTCCAAGCGCAGCGTGCCGTCTTCGTCGACGCGCGCCCGTATCCACACGGACTTGGGGCCATCGGTGGCAGTCGTGATGGCCTGCACGGCGTTCATGATGAGGTTGGTGGCGAGCTGCCGGAGCTGCCCGGGGTCGATGTAGACATCCGGCAGGTCGCCCGGGATGTCTTCGACGAGCGTGATGCCGTCGCGCGCTGGCACGAGCCCGACGGCTTCCCGCACCACCGTGGCGATCCTCGTGGCCGCTCGGGCCGGCGGCCGGTCCCGCGCCAGGGCGAGCAAGTCGCTGATGATCGCGCTCGACATCGTCACCTGTTCGGTGATGCGGCGGATGTGCCGCTCGGCGCGCTCGTCTTCACCGATGCGGCGCTTGAGTAGGTGCAGGGAGGTCTCGATGACGGCGAGGGGGTTGCGCAGCTCGTGGCCGATGGACGCGGCGAGCTGGCCGAGGGTGGCCAGCCGCTCGGTGTTCCGCATCCGCGCGATGTAGTCCTCGCGGTAGGTCTCGAGCATGATCGAAAGCTCCACGTCGCAGATCCTGTCGATCGCGCGGTGACCCTCGAACTTCTTGTCCGACGTCCAGTCGACATCCTCGAGCGCGTAGTGCAAACCGGAGCGCAGGATGTTCATCGCACCGAACATGTAGCGCTGGTCCAGTTCGATCTTGACGTGCATGCGGCCGATGCGGGCGCGCCGCTCGAGGTAGGCCTCGTCGTAGACGCCGCCTACGATGCCCGCGAGCCACTGCCGCAGGGTGCGCTTGAGGCGTTCGATCTGCGCCTGGCCGCCGGTGATGACCGAGGAGGCACCCGGGTTCTTCTGGATGGCGTCGTAGAAGCGGTCGACGATGGGGTGGAGCTTCGGCTCGACGACGGGCGCCATCTCGAGGAGGAGCGCCGAATCCCTCTCGGTGAACCCGACGTAGTCGAACATCTCGGAGAGGAGGGTGATCGCCACGCCCAAGGGCTATTTCCCCGGACACCTCCATGTCAAGGAGTCCCTGCCCCCGGGTTCGGCGGCACGGTCGAGGGCCTCGACGACGTGAGCCAGGGCGCCCCCTCCTCGCCCTATCGCTTCCACGAGGGCGAATCGGGCGTCCACGTCCAGGGTCTCCCAGCGGACTACGCGCCCCTCGAGCGCCTCGATGATCGGTGCGGGCGCGACGCGTTGGCGCCAGGCCCAGATGCCCTCGTCGGGACGGGCCGAAGCCATGATCTCGTGCGGCATCCCGTGTCCGTCGCCGAAGGTCCGCACCACCCAAGCCGCGAGCCGGGCGAAGACCTGGCGTTCGGTGTCGGTCTCGACAGGGAGGACGACCAGCCGTTCACGCGCGATGGGCGGCAGCACCTGCCAGGTCGTGTCGTCGAGGGTGATGTCCGCCTCGATCGCCTTGCGCCGGATGCAGGGGGGCATCGTCTCCACCTGCCGTTGCCCCATCCCGTGGTGATCTCGTCGCATCGTCTTCGCCTCGGCCTGCCTGGCCCCGCGGGGCCAGGCCTCGGTGCTCGGAACCGTACTTCGGGTCATCGGAACGCCTCGAGAATCTGGGATTGCAAGGAGCGGGCCGCGCCGTATCTGCCCGAACGCACGGCGGATTCGGAAGAGACCGTCGCAGCCGCTGCGTGGCCACGCGTCGGATGCGCGGGCCCCGCGAAGGGGCGCCTCGCAAGTCACGGGTGGCCGATGCGACCGCCACGGGGCGTGCAATACGCGGGCGTGATGCGTGGACGGTCTCGGGGACGACTCACGGGCCCCTCACCGATCACGCGCGGCCGTGGCCGCCCCGGCGCGCAGCACGGGAGCGTGGACGCGTTTCAAGGACGGTCGACGGGCCCGGTCACGCGTGGCCGATCTGACCGCGCCGGACGAGCAACACGGGGGAGTGGACGCGTCGGAGGACGGTCTCCGCGGTGCTGCCGAGCAGCAGGTGGGCGAGGGCGGTGCGTCCCCGGGTGCCGACCACGACGAAGTCGGCTCCGTGCTCCTCGGCCGCTGCCACGATCTCTGCGCTCGGCTCGCCCCAGCGCACCTCGTGGGGAATCACCGACCCGGGCAGCGCGGATTCGACCGCCGCTGCGACCTCGGTGGCGGTACGCTCGCGCAGGTGGGCCACCAGCGCCTCGTTCCCCTTCAGGGATTCGTCGCCGCGGCCGCCCACGTCGCGGAGCACGTGCACGAGCAGGAGCTCGCCCCCGGTTGCATCGGCGAGCTCCTTGGCCTCGCGCAGGGCCTCGAGGGAAACGGGGGAGAGGTCGGTGGCGACGAGCCACCGGGCGCCAACCAGATCGTCTCCCGGTGACTGGGCGGTGGACGCCACCAGCACCGGGCAGGATGCGTGGCGGACCACCCGGTCCGCCGTGCTGCCGAGGAGACGGTCGCCCGTGCGATGGGTGCCATCGAGGTGGCCGTGGGGCCCGACGACGGCGAGGCGCGCGTCGTGGCGATCGACGGCCTCGACGATCGCCTCCCACGGCCGCCCCTCTTCGAGGAAACAGACGCATCGATCGTCATCGCCCAGGGCCTTCGCGCACCGCGCGCGCTCCGCCTCGAGCGCGGCGCTTGCCGCCTCGACGCGCTCGTGCAGCCGGGCTCGCATGCCCTCCACCACCGGCCGCACCTGAATGGGTACCTCGAAGGAGGGAATGTCTCCGCCCAGGTCCGCGACGTGCAGCAGCACCATCCTTCCGCCCAGGGCGCGCGTCAGGAGCGTGGCCAGGTCGGCGGCACGACGCCCGGTCGGGCCGAGGTCGGTAGCACAGAGGATCGTCGTGCGTGTCATGGCTCACTCCTCGGTCGGCAAGGGCACCGTTAGCACGGGCACGGGCGAGGTCCGGACGACGCGCTGGACGACGCCGCCGAGCAGCGCACGCACCGCGCCTCCGTGACCGTGGCTCCCCATGACTACCAGGGTGTACTTCCACCGCACGGCGAAGCCCACGATCTGGTCGGACGGCCGTCCTTCCTCGAGGGCCGTCTGGATCGGCACTCCGTCGAAGCGCTGCCCGAGGTGCTCGAGGGCCGCGCGGAGGTTCGCGCGCACCGTGTCGCGGTGCCCCTCCGGGTCGTAGAGGTTCACGTTCGGGTCGTAGACGTGAAGGATCGTGACATGGGCATCGAGCGCCTTGGCCAGCTCGACGGCCTTGGCGAGGGCCCGTTCGGATGACTCGCTGAAGTCGACCGCGACCAGGATCTTCTTCTTCTCGTCGTCGGACATCGTTTTCCTCTCCCGGAGGAGAATCCCTCCGCAACTCTCTTCACGCGCCGTGCCAGGCTTCGGCCTGGCCCGAGGGTTGCTTATTGTTCGTGTGGCGCGGCGCGCAGGGGCGGTAGGCTCGCATCGGATGCACGCGTCGGGCAAGGAGGCGCAACGCTTGCGCCCGCGAAAGGAGACCTCGATGGGGAGCCCGCTACGAACCATCGTCTGCCCGACCGATTTTTCGGAGCCTTCGGCCCACGCCCTGTCCGAAGCCGCCGATCTCGCCGGGCGGATGAACGCCGACCTGCACCTCGTGCACGCCTGGGAGACACCGGTCTACGTTTACCCCGACGGTCCGCTCGTCGCCCAGCCTCCGATGGGACGACAGCTCGAAGCCGAGCTCCGGTCCGCCCTCGAGCAGCAGGCGAAGACCCTGTCCGCGCGCGGCCTGCGCGTTCATACCCACCTCGCCCAAGGGCGTCCCCACGAGGTCATCGCGAAGGTGGCCAAGGAGGTGGACGCCGACCTGGTGGTTCTCGGCACCCACGGCCGGGGGGGCATCGCCCGCTTCCTGCTCGGCAGCGTCGCCGAGCGTGTCGTACGGACGTCGGAGGTGCCCGTGCTCACCGTGCGGATGACGCCCGAGTCGGACGCGGCGTCCGCCTGAGTCACGAGGCTCGTTTCGTGGGCGAAGGGCGCAAGCGCTGCGCGTAGGCCGTGCGCGCGATGCGCGCTTCGAATCGCGTCGCGCCCTGCTTCCCCCGAGGGATGTGGGCCCCACTCCGTCGTCGGCCGTGGTGCGTCGATTGCATCTCGCGACGTACAGCTGCGCATGCGGGCGCCACGAGGGTGGAGGGATGAAGAGATGACGATACAAAGGCTCGAGACCGTGCGATGGAAGGGTTGGCTCGATGATGTGTCGCGGCACCTACCGAGCACGCACGTCGGCATCCAGGTGATGGGCCTCGACCTGGGCGATCAGGAAGAGGCACGGTCCCTGTCGTTGCTCGGCATGAGCTACGACCCCACGCGGCATTCCCTGCAGGTCTCCGGGGAGAGCCTCGACCACCTGATCAGCGACCCGAAGGAGATCTTCCTCGACGTGGACGACGACGGCCGCCTCAAGCGGATGGAGATCACCGACGGCGATGGGCGCAAGCAGTTGCTCGAGTTCGAGCCGCCGCTGCCCATGCCGAAGGCGTAACGCGCAGATCACGGCATGGTGTCGCCGAGCTGGTGCATCGTCCGCGTCATGCCGTCCATGGCCTCGCTGCGGCAGCCCGAGGCGGCCGGGATGCGCGACGCCGCCTCGTAGAGCCCGCGCGCCACGCGCACATAGCTGGTGGCGGCGTCGTGGAAGCCCGAGACGAAGCTCTGCGCCTGGGAGCCGCCGAGCTGGGCGATGCTTTCGGGCGCCTCGATTCGGTCCGTCACGTGGGCGAGCTGCTCGGCGGCCCGGGCGCTGCGAACGAGTGCGCACTGCGTGAGGTCGGTGTGACCGTAGAGCGCGACCTTGCCGTACTGCTGTGCCGCCTCCGAGTAGCGGTTGGTCACCTGCCGCCAGCTCGCTGAGAAGGCGTCGGGCGTCTTGGCGTGCGGGAGCGGACGGATGCCCGCGGCGAGGATGTCGCCGAGGGCCATGCGGGCCTGGGCGGCGATCCGCGCCCCCGGCCCACCGTTCGGCACCTGGGCCGTCCACGCCATGCGCACCACGTCCTCGTACTTGGTGCGCGCAGTGCTCGTGTGGTGCGCGCGTCGATCGGCTTCGGCCGCCTGGAAGCGGGCGCGAAGGGTGGCCACCTGTGTCGCATCGCCCTGCGTCGCTGGTTCGGAGTCGGGGGTGGGCGGGGTCCCGACCGCGGCGGTCGGGGCGGTGGGCGTTCCGCCGGTTCCGACCGCGGGAGTCGGCGCCGCGGGGACATCGTCCGACGTCCTCGCCGGGTGGTGTCGGCGGGAAGCTCGGTCGCCCGGATCGCACATGGGGCTGCACGGCCTCAGGGTGCGTGTCGGCCAGGGGCGTGGCCACGTGCCCGGCGTCCGTCGGAGCTATCGAGTCCGCGTCCTTCGTGGCCTCGGGCGTCCCGGGCGCGTCGACCCTCACCGGTGCGCGCGCCGCGACCTGCTGCTCCTCTGGGCCCGAATGGAGCACGACGAAGAGAGTTGCGGTGACGGCCAGCACGCTCGCGACGAACGCAGCGCCCAGGACCGCCACGATCGTCCCCGTCCGCCCGTGCCTGCGCGCCGTCGGCGCGTCGGGCCAGCCCGGCGTGCTCGGGGTGGGCATCGGTCCGAAGGCGCCGCCGCGGGACGGCGTCGGAGCTGCGCTCGTCACGGGGGGCGTGGTCGCGCCCGGCGCCGGAGTCGTGGCCCCCCCCGTCGCCAGTGTCGGGGCGGCGTAGGGAGTAACGGCGCTCGAGAACTCGCGTGTGTGCGGCACCGGCGTCGCGAGGGGCACGAGGGCGGCCTGCATCTCCTCGGCCGTCTGGAAGCGCTGCGCCACATCGCGCGCGAGCGCGTGCTCGATGCACGCCTGCAAGGTCGAAGGCAGGCCCGGCCGCAGGGTCTGGAGGGGCGGTGGCGGCGTGGTCAGGACCGAGACGAAGATCTGCTGCCAGCTCGAGCCCGTGTGGGGGGGCCTGCCGGCGCAGCACTCGTAGAGGATCGCGCCCACCGCGTAGAGATCCGCGCGGTGGTCCACGTTCGGGTCCCCACGCGCCTGTTCGGGCGACATGTACGTCGGCGTCCCGAGCACGGCGCCCGGCCGCGTGAGCTGGGCGGTCGCCCCCGTGACGTCGCCGGCCATCACGCGCGAGATGCCGAAGTCGAGCACCTTGACGACCTCCTGGTCCTCGTCGTGCGCCAGGAAGACGTTGTCGGGCTTGAGGTCGCGGTGGACGATGCCGCGGGCGTGCACCGCGGCGAGGGTGCGAAGGAGCGAGACGCCCACCCACACGACCTGCTCGATGGGCAGCCCGTGGAGCCGCTGCATACGCTGGGCGAGGGACTCGCCCGTCAGGTGCTCCATGACGAGGTACGGGCCACAGGCCGGATCCTGGTCGTAGTCCAGCACGTCGACGACGCCGCGGCGCGCCACCGCCGCCGCGGTCCGCGCTTCCTGGTGGAAGCGACGCAGGACGTTCGCGTCGGCGGCCAGGCTCGGCAGGAGCACCTTGACCGCCACGCGACGGCCCACGGCGATGTGCACGGCCTCGAAGACCGCTCCCATGCCGCCGATCCCGAGCACGCGCTCGAGCCGGTACCGCCCGCCGAGCTCCAGCCCCACGAGTCCCCGGGCCCACTCCTCGCCGTTCGGGTTCACGAGGGTCGAGTGTAGTGGACTTGGCGCGCCCGTTCACGCGCGCTGCGTGCATGAACGGGTGGGGGTGGGCCCCGGATTCGCCGTGACCCGGGGGACCCGGCTTGTATCACCCCCTGTGAGCCATGCGATCCTCGACGGAGGGTCGTGCCGGGAGAGGGTCGCCGACGCCGGCTTGGGCATCTTGGCCCGTGACTGAGATAGGCGCCCTCGACCGGTGCTCATAGGTCCGGACGGCATCTGGGGGACGAGTGACTCGTGGCCCCGCATCGACAAGCTCGGACAGAGCGCCGGTATCGAGGCTCCCCGGGATGGCTCGGAAGGGAGCGGAACGAGGTGAGGTACATAGGGATCGACGTAGGCAAGGACAAGCACGCGATCGCGATCGTAGGGGAGAACGGCGCGCTTTCGCTGAAGCCGAAGACGTTCACCGAGGACGGGGAAGGCTACGAGAAGCTGCGCGGCCTTCTGGGCGAGCCGGAAGGCACGCTGGTCGGACTCGAAGCGACAGGGCACTACTGGAAGAACCTGGGGGCAACGCTGCTCGGGTGGGGGTTCGCCGTGGTGCTGATCAACCCGTTGCGTACGCGACGATTCGCCGAAGAGGATCTGCTACGGGCGAAGACGAACGCGATCGACGCCAAGTCGATCGCTCGGTTCCTGTCGGAGAAGCGGCCGAAGCCGACAGAGCTTCCTGCCGAGCTGAGCGAAGAGCTGCGCGAGCTGGTCCATCTGCGCGACCGGCTGACGCAGGACCTGGGCGACCGCGTCCGGCAGCTGCACCGTGCAGTGGACCTCGGATTCCCCGAGTTTCGTCGCTTCGTCCACGACATGGGCAGCTCCAAGGCGACTGCGTTGCTCGCCCGCTATCCGACGGCCGCCGCCTTTGCGAAGGCCCGTGAGGGGGAACTGGCCAGCCTGCGCTACGGCGGCCGCTACACGGTCGGGCGGAGTTGCCCGACAGCTCATCGAGGGTGCCAAGGTCTCGGTGGGTCGACATCACGGCGAGCCCTACCAACTGCAGGTGGCCTACTTCTGCGAGGACATCGACACGCTGCGCGCGCGGCTCAAGCGGCTCGAGGGGCGCATCGACGATGCCGTCGACCAGCACGACATCGCCACGCTGCTGACGAGTATCGACGGCATCGGCCCGAACACGGCCGCGCGCCTCATCGCGACCCTCGGCGACCCGGCCAGCTTCGCGTCCAGCAAGGCCCTGAGCGCCTTCGTTGGCGTCGCCCCGGCTCTCCGCCACTCCGGCAAGTCCACGCCCCTGCGCGCCGCGTGCGGCCCTTACGGCTCCGCCAAGCTACGCCACAAGCTGTACATGCCCACCCTGCGCGCCATCCAGTCCAACGCCTACATCCGTGCGCACTACGAGGCCCTCGTCGAGCGCGGCAAGCCCAAGAAGCTCGCCGTCATTGCCTGCATGCGCCGCCTGCTCGGACTCGTCTTCGCCGTGGCCAAACGGCGCACGCCTTTCGTCCCCGTCCTGCCCGTTTCCGCTTGACGGGCCACACGGCATCTCAGTCGAGCCCCATCACCATCACGGGTGCGGCCCGGATCTCGCGGGTGCCGTCGCCGAGCTGCTTCGAGTCGTTCTGCCCCCAACACCAGATCTCGCCCGAGCTGCGGATGACGCACGTGTGGTACCAGCCGGCGGCGATGTCGACGGCGTCGTCGATGCCGGAGACCTCGACGGGTGTCGGCGAGCAGTCGACCAGGTCGCCGCGGTTGCTGCACATGGTGGCGTGTCCGTCGACGGGCGAGATGCCGTCGCCGAGCTGGCCGTAGTCGTTGGCGCCCCAGCACATCACGTGGCCCGTGTCGAGGATGGCGCAGGCGTGGCGGATCCCCACCGTGACCTTCGTCGCGTTGGTGATCCCGGGGACGGCCACGGGCGCCGAGGCCGCGTCCGTGTTGCCCTGACCGAGCTGGCCGAGGGCGTTGTCGCCCCAGCACATCACCGTGTGGTCCGACATGACCGCGCAGGCGTTCTCGTTGCCCGCGGCGAGCTGCGTCGCGCCCGTCAGGGTCGTGGCCTGAACGGGCGACAGGCTGCAGTCGTAGCTGCTGGTGCTGTCCATGCACATGTGGTGGGACCCGTTTCCGTCCCCGAGCTGGCCGGCCTGGTTGTCGCCCCAGCACCACACGCCCGTGTCATTGAGCGCGCACGTGAAGGAGAAGAAGCCGGCCTGCACGTCGGTCACGTTGCTCAGGCCGCCAACCGCGACCGCCGCTCCCTGCCTGTTCGTGCTGCCGTCGCCGAGCTCGCCCGAGCCGTCGTTGCCGACGCACTGGACGGTCCCGTCGGTGAGGACGGCGCACATGTGGGAGGTGCCGTCGCTGATCTGCATCGCGGCGTCGAAGGTGCCGTACTCGGCGGGCCGGTAGTGCTTCACCGTGTTGCCGAGGCCCGTCATGATGTGCTCCGCACCCCAGCACCAGACATGGCCTCCGGGCCGCAGGGCGCACGTGCTGATCGAGCCGCGGGCTGTGATCTGGGTCGCATCGTCGATGGTAGCCACGTGCACCGCGCCGGCGCAGTCGACCGTGTCGGTCGTGCCAGGCGGCGTGCAATCGCTGTGGCCCATCCGGCCATCACCCAGCTCGCCGTTGAGGTTCTGGCCCCAGCACATGACCGAGCCGTTCTCGCGGAGCGCGCAGGAGTGCTTGGCCCCCGACACGACCTGCACGAAGTTGCAGCCGGTGGTGCAGCCGGGGGAGCCCGCATCCATACCCGCGTCCGGCGTGCCCGCATCGAAGCCCGCATCGTCGCCGCCACCGTTGGCGTCGGTGCCTGCGTCCAGCGAGGGCATCCCCGCGTCGGAGGTCGTCTTGGAGCCGCCGCTGCAGCCTGCCGCCGGGACCATCAGGGCAGCGCAGAGGAACAAGGGAATGAAGCGCGTCATGGGTAGGGACCACCTCGGGCCCAGGGCCCGAATCGAAGAGAGCGGGACGCTAGCGGACCCCGCGCTGCCAGGCAACCGCACGGTGTGAGGTCGTGCCGGGCGGGCGGCGAGCCGCGGTGCCGTCCTGCATGGACCGCATGGGCTCCTTGACGCGGAGGCTCGGTGGTGCACGATGGGCCGCCACCCTCACGGCGCCTTCACCCATGGCCCCTGCCCGCATTCGTCTCGTGCCCTCGATGGAGGAGCGCGGCAACTTCGTCCGGGACGCCTGGGACAGGCTGAGCGGCCTGCCGGCGGGCAAGGTCGTCTTCAGCAGGCTCGTCGGCATGGCCGCCCCCTATACGGCCAGCATCGGTGCGCGCGTGGTCGACCTGCGCTCGGGTTACGCCGAGGTCGAGCTCGCCGACCGGCACGCCGTGCGCAACCACCTGCGGTCGATCCACGCGGTAGCGCTCGTCAACCTGGCCGAGCCACCGGCAACGTGGCCCTGGCCTACAGCCTGCCGGACGATGCGCGCTTCATCGTCGCCGGCCTGTCCATCGAGTACCTGCACAAGGCGCGCGGCCGCATCACGGCGGTGAGCCGCTGCCCCGTCCCCGAGACGAACGAGCGCCGCGAGTACGAAGTGCCCGTGAGCATGCGGGACGCGCAGGGGCGCGAGGTCGCCCGGGTGGTCCTCCGCTCCCTGGTCGGTCCGAAGAAGGGCTGAGCCACCGCCCGGTCAGATGCCGGAGCCCGCCGAGCCGCCGGAGCCGCCGGAGCCGCCCGACACCCCCGCCTCGACCGAGGCGTCACCCGCGTAGACGCCCCCGTCGCCCAGGCCCGCGGGATCGTGGTCGTTGCAGTCGGCGGGTGCGGGGTAGCCGTCGCCGTCCGCGTCCGTGCTCGATCCGTGGCTCTGGGAGCAGCCCGACAGGCTCAACAGCAGGCCGAGGGCCATGCCGAGGGCGCCGAGGCCGGGACCGCCGGTCGCAGCACAGCCGGCCACGGCCACGAGCGAGGCGACGAACAGGGCGCGCCCGAGCGCGGAGCGTCTTTTCGATCGCACCTGTGGTTTGCGGCGGATTTCACTAAGCATCGTTTCTCCTCTCATGCTGCGAAACCGGAAGCGGAGGCCACCGCGGGTCGGGCCCGGCAGGCGACGCGGGAGTCGAAGCCGGCGGCCTCGAGGCTCGGGGCGATCACGCGTTCGAGCACCCTCTGGAACGCCTCGTCACGCTCGCGCGGCGACATACAGCCGAAGGGGCCGTCGGGGCGGGCTCCCCGGTCCTGGGCCAGGGCCTGGGCCGAGGGACGCGCGGCGCGATCGATCGCGGCGAGGGCCCGCGGCAGCCAACCGTCGAGCCAGCGCCGGTCGCCGTCGTCCAGGGTCGGCGCGAACTGCTCGAGCCACAGCCGACGCGCGAGTGGTAGCTCTCGTCCGCCAGCATCTGCGTGAGGACGGCATGGACCACGGGATCGGTCGCGTGGGCGCGCACGCCGGCGATCATCGCGACCGAGACGGTCTCGCCGAGGCACAGGGAGCCGACGACGGTCGAGAGGATCCGGCGGGACAGGGGTAGCCGCCGATCGCTCTTTGCCCATGCCGGCTCCCGGGCGTCGGCGGGCCACCCGCCGAGGGCCTCGACGACCTGGCCGCACATCTCGACGTGGCGGGCCTCGTCGCGCACGACCCGCGTCAAGGACCCGATCACGTCGATGGGCGCACGGGCCTCGGCGAGGCGAGCAGGGAGCGCTGCTCGTCGAGGGCCCGCAGGACGAAGGTGCGGCGGCCGTGCTCGCGCGTTCGGGCGTCGTAGCCGGCGTGCCGCAACGCCTCGTAGTCGAAGGTGCGCTCGCACGCGGTGAAGCGCTCATGGGGGGCTCGGAAGGGACCGCCGACGGGTGCGTAGGGGAGCATCCGGCCGTTGCTAAGCAGGGGGCGTACCAGGCCATTTGTCCCGTGATTACGGGCGGAGATCGTCGGCGGTTTCGTGCGAGGGGGGGCGCCCTCGTGCCACCGTGTGCCGCACGGAACGTGCAGCAGAGCACATGCAGCACGCTGCGAGCCGGGGGCGCGTGGAGGCAGACTCGTCGAGCAGAACGGGTCCGCGCCAACCGCTATTTGCCGAGGTGCGCGAGGAACTGGGCGGCGACGTTGCGCGCGTTTTCGTGCTGGCCGTCCACCCTCATGTTGAGCCCACGCATCGCGTCGTCGTCGATCGTACCGTCCAGCGCCCTGAGCGTTCGGATCACCTCGGGGTGGGTGCGGGCGAGCTTCGCGGTCGCCAGGATCAGTCGCGTCGTAGGGCGGGATGGCGCGGCGGTTGTCCTCGAGCACGCGCAGGTCCATGGACGCGATGCGACCGTCGGTGGAGAAGGCGCTGATGACGTCCACGTCGCCCTGCTGCGACCGCCTGGTACATGAGCGACGGGTCCATGCTGCGCTGCGCTTCCGCGAATTGCAGCCCGTAGATGTCTGCGACCGCCTCCACTCGGCGCGGCCGAAGAACTCGTAGTCGCCGCCGATCGATCATCTGTGGCGCGTAGCGGCGTCAGGTCGCCGATGCGTGTGGACGCCCAGCCGGCTCGCCTCGGCCTGCGCGCATGGCCAGGGCGTAGGTGTTCTCGAAGCCGAGCGTCGCCACGACCAGCGATGCCGTGGTCGTCGTGCAGGAACTGCCGCACCTCTCCGAGCACCTCGGCGCGGTCGCTTCGGCACGTCTCGCGGTGCATCATCGGTGGCCCAGATCGTGCCCGAGTAGTCCACGTAGACGTCGATGTCGCCGTGGCGCAGCGCGTCGAATGCGACCGTCGAGCCGAGGGACTGCAGCGTCTGCGGTCGGCACGCCCGTCTCGTCGCTGGATCCGCTTGGCGAGGATGTCGCTGAGGATGTACTGCTCGGTGAAGGTCTTGGCGCCGACGACGACGTGCTCGTCGCCGTGGCTCGCGATGGCCGAGACGCCAACGTGACCCCCGTGTAGACGCACGAGGGCGCCGAGTGCCGAGCGCACGGCGGCGACCACGCGGCGGCGCCGCCGATCGCGCATCGCCGACCTCGAGCGATTCGGACCAGGCCGTCGAGCACCAGGGCCAGCACCGCGGCAGCGACGCAGCCGACGAGCACCGCCGTGAAGTTGCGCGTCTGCAGGCCGCTGAAGATGTAGTTGCCGAGGCTCGTGGCGCCGACCGGCGTCGACAGCGTCGCGATGCCCACGACCCAGACCGTCGAGGTGCGCATGCCGGCGATGATCACCGGCATGGCCAGGGGCAGCTCCACGCGCCGCAGCCGCTGCGACGGCGTCATGCCCACGCCGCGCGCCGCCTCGATGCAGGGCCGGGTCCACGCCGTCGATGCCGGTCACGGTGTTGCGCAGGATCGGCAGCACGCTGTAGAGGGTCAGGCCGATGAAGGCGGGCAGGAAGCCGATGCTCTGGCAGCCCGATGCCGCCAGCACCGGTACCATGACCGCGAGCAGCGCCAGGCTCGGGATGGTCTGGATGACGCTGGCCACGCCGAGCACGGGCTGCTCGAGCCAGCGGACGCGGGTGACGAGGATGCCGAGCGGGACGCTGACCAGGTGCCGATGCAGCAGCGCGATCAGGGTGAGCTGCAGGTGCGCGGTCAGGTAGCCGGGCAGCAGCGCCAGCTGCTCGCTCACGACGCCTCCCGCTCGTCCGGTGCCCCGCCTCCATCAGCGCGTCGACGATGCGCCGCCTGCCGGCGCGGCGTGTCCATGAGCTGCTCGCACGTAGTCGTCGGCCGGTGCGCGCATCAGCTCGCGCGGGCGTGCCGATCTGGACGAGCCGGCCCTCGTTCATGACGGCGATGCGGTCCCCGATGAGCAGGGCCTCGACCATGTCGTGCGTGACGAAGATCGCGGTCAGGTCGAGCGCCTTGCGGATGCGCAGGAACGCCTGCTGCATGCCGCTCGCGGGTGAGCGGATCGAGGGCGCCGAAAGGCTCGTCGAGCAGCATCACGCGCGGCTCAGCCGCGAGCGCACGGGCGACGCCGACGCGCTGCTGCTGGCCGCCGGAGAGCTCGGAGGGCCGGCGGTCGCGGATGAGCGCCGGATCGAGCTCGACCATCTCGAGCAGCTCGTCGACACGCTGCCTGCGATGCGCTCGCGCGTCCCAGCCGAGCAGCGTCGGAGTGATCGCGACGTTCTCCGCGACGGTCATGTGCGGGAAGAGGCCGACCTTCTGGAAGACGTAGCCGATCTGGCGCCGCAGCATGTGGGCCTGCATGGCGGTGGCGTCTTCGCCGTCGAGCAGCACGCGGCCCGACGTCGGCTCGATGAGCCGGTTGATCATCTTGAGCGTGGTGGTCTTGCCGGAGCCCGAGCCGCCCAGCAGCACCAGCAGCTCGCCCTGCTCGACACGTGAACGACGCTTCGTCGACGGCGACGAAGTCACCGTAGCGCTTGGTGAGCTTCTCGAGTTCGATCATCGGGAGCCGATCTCGCATAACATGCGTGAGCGCCCGGTTGAACCCGTTTTTGCCGATCGAGGCGCTAGCTGTAGCGCATCTCACCGCGTTCGCAGAGATCGAAGAAGGTGGCGAGCGCCTCGTCGCTACCGACCGACGTCGTCGCGAGCCCGAACGCGCGCTGGACGAAGTCGCGGCTCACCTTCGGCGTGCGTCCGGCGAGCAGCGTGTCGGCGCCCTGCTCCACCTCGTTCAGCGTGGCGAGGGCGAGACCGAGGGGCACGGCGCAGAACAGCCGCACGTCGTCGGCGTCGCCCGGGGGCCATGAAAGCGTGTACTCGCGCGCGTGCGTCAGGTGTTCCCGTGCTCGTGCGCAGACTTCGCCGATGAGCAAGAGGCCCGCTTCGCGGAGCTCGGTTGCCAGGATGCGGTCGAGCGGGACCCCGTGGGACCTGGCCGCCGATTCCGGCAAGAAGCAGTCGCCGCGCGCGGAGTCCTCAGCCACGTCCTTGACGATGTTGACGAGCTGCAGGCCGATGCCGAAGCTCACCGCCCGCTCGCGCGCCGCCGTTCGCCGCGGCTCGGACAAGCCGGTCACGTGCTGCTCGAAGAGCGCCGTGAGCAGGTTCCCGACCGTGCCCGCCACGAAGTAGCAGTAGCGGGTGAGGTCGTCCCAGTCGCGGAGCCTGAGCTTGCCCTCCTCGTCCTTGCGCCGGGCGAACTCGCGCATGCCGCTCGCCATCTCGGCAACGTTCCGGCGGACCGCTTCACGTTGCAGTGGAGGCAGGGCGCGAAAGCAGGCGAAGACCTTGCTCGCGCCGAGGCACAGCTCCCGGTCGGGGCTCGAGGCGCCGAGGTTCGTCTCCCGCGTCATGGCTTCGAGCGCGCGCGGGTCGGCGTCGTCGTCCGCGAGGATCCGATCGAAGACGTCGAAGAGACGCTCGCGCTCCGCGTCCCGCACGACCGCGTCGTCCTCGATCGTGTCGATGGTGCGGCAGAGCAGGTACCCCACCTGTACCGGCTCCTCGAGCCCCCGAGGCAGGGCGACGATGCTCAGGGCGAAGGTCCGCGAGACGCGCGGCAGCATCTCCGCGCAGAACGCGCGCGCCTCCTTCTCATCCGCGTCGACGCCGCCCAGCATGGGACCTCGCCGGCGTGCTCGGTGGTCGCGACCGATGCGACCCACACACCCGCGACGCAGCCGGTACCCGTCGGCTCGCGCGGTGTCAAGGAGACGGGCGCCGCCGCGTCGCTCGTCCGCTCGTCTGCCGCGGTCTCCGCCGCCCCGACTTGGCGCCTCGGGTCGCGAGCCCGACGTTGTTTCTGCCACAATGGCGACTTTTCTTGGTAGATTGGACGAGCATGCCTCTTCGCCCGGGGCACCTGTCGTGAGCAACGAGCAGACCATCTTGATCTTCCGCTCGGGGGGGCAGGCGTGTGCCTTGCCCATCCGCTGGGTCGAGGAGACGATGCGCCCTCTCCCCGCAAAGGCGCTCGACGGAGCGCCCGA
The DNA here is from genome assembly GCA_963830115.1 of uncultured delta proteobacterium. Lineage (GTDB taxonomy): Bacteria > Myxococcota_A > Polyangia > Polyangiales > CAWHLB01 > CAWHLB01. Next base: position 280,330 of record CAWHLB010000014.1, on the reverse strand, counting down.
GTTCGTTGTGGGCGTGGTAACACTTCGTGGCGAGCCCGTGCCCGTGGTCAATCCCGCACGTCTGTTGAGCGGTCGCGCCGAGCCGAGCGCCCGGCGCTTCATCAGTGTCCGCGCGGGGGATCGACGCGTCGCCCTCGCGGTGGCGGACGTGATCGGTGTACGGGACATCGAGGATGTCGTTCTCAGTCCCCTTCCGCCGCTGTTGACGGGAGCCGCCGCCGAGCACGTGGACGCGGTGACCACCCTCGACGGCGAGCTGCTCCTCGTGCTGCGTGCCGGTTGGGTACTCCCGCAGGGCGCGTGGTCCGTTGCTCTCGAGGGTTCCCGATGACGGGCCTCCCCGAGCCGGGTGCCGATGTCGGTCGCTTCCGCACCGTCATCAGCGAGACCCTGGGGTTGCGCTTCGACGACGACAAGCTACCGGGGCTCGACCAGCTCCTCGCGCGGCGCGTCGCCGCGACGCGGGCGCGGAGCCCCGCCGCCTATCTCGCGCAGCTCGAGTCCGGAGCGGGGCGGGACACCGAGATCGAGGCCCTGGCGCCCGAGCTCTGCGTGGGGGAGACCTTCTTCTTCCGCGACACCGACCAGTTTCGCGTTCTCGCCGATCGGATGGCGCAGTGGCACCAGGCCGGCGCCTTGCACCCGTTTCGAGTCCTGTCCGCGGGCTGCTCCATCGGTGCCGAGGCCTACTCGGTCGCCATCACCGCTCTCGAGACCGTCGGGGAGCGGGCGAAGCGCGACGTGCGAATCGTGGCTGTCGACGTGAACCCGACCGCGCTCCGGGTCGCCGAGCGTGGAACCTACACGTCGTGGGCGCTTCGCGAGACACCCGAGGTGCTTCGCCACGCGTACTTCGAGGCGCGCGGCTCCGAGCACGTCCTCGACGGGGGCGTTCGGGCCATGGTCCAGATCGAGCGCCGGAACCTGGTCGAGGACGACCCGGCGTTCTTCCGTCCGGACCGTTTCGATGTCGTGTTCTGCCGCAACGTGTTGATGTACCTGACGCCCGAGGCGATGCAGCAGGCCGTCCAGCGCTTCGCGCGCTCGCTGCGCGAGGACGGCCTGCTCTTCCTCGGTCACGCGGAGAACCTCCGGGGCGTTTCCTCGGACTTCCACCTCCAGCACACCTACGGCACCTTCTACTATGCGCGGCGCCCCGGTGCGCCCGTGTCGGCGGCGCCGACGGGACCGTCGGCACCGGTCGCGAGCCCCTTCTCCATGACCGACCTCGGCGCCGCCTCCCCGGGTAGCACGAGCTGGGTGGAGATGATCCAGCGCTCGTCCGAGCGCATCGCCGAGCTCGCGGACGCGCGCCCCGCGAAGGTGGGCCATCCTGCCCCCGCGGACGCGCCCGCGGCTCCCCCGAAACCCGATCCCCGCCTCCCCGTCGCGATGGAGCTCTTGCAGGAGGAGCGTTTCGCGGACGCCCTGTCGCTCCTGGCCCGGCGGCGGGATGACGCCGCCCACGACCCCGACGCGATGCTGCTCCGGGCGGTCCTGCTCGCGACGACCGGGGACGTGGACGCGGCCGAGAAGCTCTGCCGTAGCATCCTCGATGCCGACGAGCTGAACGCCGGCGCCCACTACGTGCGGGCCCTGTGTAAGGAGCATCGCGGCGATGGCGAGGGCGCTCTCGAGCACAATCGCATCGCGGCCTATCTCGACCGCGACTTCGCCATGCCGCACCTGCACCTCGGCCTGCTCTACCGGCGCGCGGGCGACCTTCCCTCGGCCCGCCGCGAGCTCGACACGGCGCTCGCCCTGCTCGCGCGCGAGCAAGCCTCGCGAATCGTCCTGTTCGGCGGCGGCTTCAACCGCGACGGGCTGATGCGCCTGTGTCGGGGCGAGCTGCGCGCCTGCGGGGGTGCGCGTGAGTGACGCGATCGAACGGGAGCTCGCTCGCCTTCGTCGCGAGTTCGACACACGCTTCACCCGTCTGCCCGAGTCGGTGGATGCGGATGCCGAGGACGTGCTGGCGATCCGGGTGGGGCCCAAGCGCTACGCCCTGTCCCTCCGCGGCGCCGGCCCACTCGTGACGACGCCGCCCTTGACCCCCCTGCCGTCACGTCAGGCGGCGCTGCTCGGTCTCGGGGCCGTGCGCGGATCGATCGTCGCAGTCTACGACCTCGGTCGCCTGCTCGGTCTCGCCGCGCGAGCGTCCGCGGCGCCGCGTCTCATGCTCTCCTGTGCTCCCGCCGGGAGCGTCGCGGTGGCCTTCGACCATCTGGACGGCTACCACCGCGTCTCCCTTCCAGAGGGCGGACCGCCGGACGGTGCCGAGGGCGGGACGAGGACAGTTCGGATTGGGGAGGGGGCCGTGCCACTTCTCGCCCCCTCATCGTTGCTACGGATCATCGAAGACTCGGGCGGGAGACTCCGTCCCGGGGACGAGGAGCCATGATGGAGTCTTGGACATTCGGGCGGAAGCTGGGGGTGGGGCTTGCGGCCGTGGTCGCCCTGGCCGTGCTGATAGCGGCGGTCGCGTACTACGCGCTGGGCAGCGTGGTCGCGAGCAAGGATCTGGTCATCGACCAGAGGGCGCAGAACCGCATCGACGCCGAAACGCTCTCGGGGCTGCGTCAGAGGGAGGTGGCGCAGGTTCGTGCCTTCCTCCTGACCGATAAGGAGACCTACGCGAACGGAGCGGCTCAGGCAGCGCAGAAGGCCGACGCCTTGCTCGAGAGCGTGCGGACGCGGCCCCAGACCACGCCCGCTCGGCGTCTCCTCGAGCGCATCACCGCGGCCGCTCGAGAGCACCAGCAGACGGTGGACCAAGTCCTGTCCCGCAAGAAGGCCGGTGCCTCGACCGATGACATCCTACGCTACTTCGACGACCAGACCATCCCCAAGTACGCCGCGCTCGATGATGCCCTCGGGGCCTTCGCCAGCCATGCGGACAAGGCGATGGACGAGGACCAGCGCGCGGCTACGCGGGCTGCGGTTCGTGCCGAGGAGCTCATCGTCGGCCTCGGCGTAATGGCAATCCTCCTCGCCACGGTCATCGCCTTCCTCCTCACACGATCCCTCAGCCGCCAGATCGGCAGGTCGGTCCAATCCGTGCGCAGCTCCTCGGCCGAGCTGCAGGCTGCCGCGACGCAGCAGGCGGCCGGCGCCCGGGAGCAGGCCACGGCCATGAGCGAGATCACGACCACCATCGGCGAGCTGCTGGCGACGTCGCGGCAGATCGCCGAGAGCGCCCGGCGCGTCGCGCAGATCGCGGGCGACACGGCCGAAGGCGCACGACAGGGCGATGCCACCGTGCGGAGCGCACGCGAGTCGCTCACGCGCATCGAGCAGCAGGTCGACGCCATCGTCTCGCACATGCTCGACCTCGGGAAGAAGTCGCAGCAGGTCGGCGGAATCGTCGAGATCATCAACGAGCTGGCCGAGCAGACGAACATCCTCGCGATCAACGCCACCATCGAGGCGGCGGGCGCGGGGGAAACGGGGCGGCGGTTCGCGGTCGTCGGCGACGAGATCCGCAAGCTCGCCGACCGCGTGGGGAGCTCCACCAAGGAGATCCGCGCCCTCGTCGAGGAGATGCGCGGCGCCGTCAACGCCACCGTGATGGCGACCGAAACCGGCTCGAAGACCGTCGCCGCCGGTGCCCGGACCTTCGACGAGGTGACGGGCGCCTTCGGCCGGATCGGAGGGATGGTCGACACGAGCGTGGAGGCGGCGCGGGAGATCGAGCTCAGCACCAAGCAGCAGGCGAGCGCCGTCGAGCAGGTGAGCTCGGCCGTGTCGAACGTGGCCCAGACCACGAAGGAGGTGGAGGCCTCGACCGGACAGACCCTGTCGACGGCTTCGGAGCTGGCGAAGCTCTCTGACGACCTGGTGCGCCTGGTGCAGCCCCAGGGGGCTCGGTGAGGTGAGGAAGGATCCGTACAAGTACTTTCGGATCGAGGCGCGCGAGCTCACCGAGGAGCTGAGTCGCGGCACCCTCGCGCTCGAGCAATCGGGAGCCGACGCGGCGCTCGTGGCGAAGCTCCTGCGGGTCGCTCACACCCTCAAAGGGGCGGCGCGAGTGGTGCGACAGGGCGCCCTCGCCGATCACGCGCACGAGATCGAGGGCGTGCTCGCGCCCCATCGCGAGAGCGGCGGCCCGCTCGCCGCCGAGGAGGTGGAGCGTCTCCTCGCCTTCGTGTCCGCCATCGAGCAGGGCGTGGCCGGCCTCGATGCGCCCGACGCGTCGCCGGCGTCTTCCGGCCGGGAGGCGGTGGCGGACGCGCCTGCGCCCGACGCGTCGCCGGAGGTGCGGGAGACGTCGGTCGCCGAGGTCGGTCGGTCCCGGCCCAATCCCTCCACCGAGGCGTCCTTCGAGACGGTTCGCGTGGAGATCGCGGAGATGGACCGGCTCCTCGAGGCCGTCTTCCAGGTGGGCGTCGAGGCGACCTCGCTCGAGGACGAGGTGGCCTTCCTCGACGAGCCTCGGTGACCTGGCCGGGGACCTCTCGGCCCAGCTCAATCGCGTCGGGCGAGGCGAGCCGGTGCCTCCTCGTCGGCTCGACCGGCTTCGGGTGCTCGCGGAAGACGTCGCCAGGCGAGCACGCCGGCTGCGCAGCCGGGTCGATGCGCGCGCCGACCGGATCGGCAAGGACGCCGAGCGGCTGCGCACCGCGGCGAGCGCCATGCGTCTCGTGCCGGCGAACGCCCTGGCCGGTGATCTCGAGCGCGGGCTGCGCGACGCCGCGAAGGCCTCGGGCAAGAGGGTCGAGCTGCGCTGGCGAGGCGGCGACATCCGCATCGATGCCCACGTGCTCTCCGCCCTGCGGGGCGCCCTGACCCATCTCGTGCGCAACGCCGTCGCCCACGGCATCGAAGACGCCGCCGATCGCGCCGCCTCGGGCAAGCCGGAGGCGGGTACCGTCGAGGTGGAGGTGCGGCGGCGCGGTCACCGCATCGCCCTGTCCTGCCGGGACGATGGCCGGGGGATCGACCTTACCGCCGTCGGTCGTCTGGCCGTCGCCCGCGGTCTCCTGAGCCCATCGGAGGCGGCGCACCTCGACATGGGCCGGGCTGCCACCTTGCTGCTCGGTGGTGGCATTTCCACGACCGCGTCGCCGACCCAGGTCTCCGGTCGCGGTGTGGGGCTCGATGCGGTGCGGGCGGCGGTCGTCGCCATCGGCGGTGACGTCCGCATCGAGAGCGAGCCGGGCCGCGGCACCCGCGTCGAGCTGATCGTTCCCCTGTCGCTCTCGGCGCTGCCGGCCCTGGCCGTCGAGGCCGGCGGCGTCCGTGCCCTGGTGCCCCTCGACGCCGTGGCATCGACCCTGCAGGTCGAGGACGACGACGTCGTCGCTCGCGGGCAGGGCGAGCTCCTGGTGCTCGACGGGGGCGAGGCCCGCATGCTGCCGCTCGACCGACTACTCGGCGCCGAGGCCATGCACGCGAAGAAGCGCCACAAGCGCGTGGCGGTCATCGTCCGGACGGCCGAGGGGCCGGTGGCGCTCGTGGTGGATCGTGTCGCGGGCGTCCAGAACGCGATCGTGCGCTCGTTGCCGCGGGAGGTGGCCGCCGACCCGATCGTCGCCGGGACGGCCCTGAGCCCGCGCGGCCTCCCCCAGCTCGTCCTAGCGACCCACGCCCTCGGCGGCGCGCCGGCCTTCGGGCGGGCGACGTCGGACGACGTGCCCCGCGCGCTTCCGATCCTGATCGTCGACGACTCGCTCACGACGCGCATGCTCGAGCAGAGCATCCTCGAGTCGGCTGGATACGAGGTGGACCTGGCCGTGTCGGCCGAGGAGGCGCTCGACAAGGCGCGGAGCCGCTCCTACGGCCTGTTCCTCGTCGACGTGGAGATGCCGGGCATGAACGGCTTCGAGCTCGTCGCCTCGACCCGCGCCGATCCGGTGCTGCGAGAGGTCCCCGCGATCCTCGTCACGTCCCTGTCGAGCGCAGCCGACCGGGAGCGCGGGCTGGCGGCCGGAGCACACGACTACGTCGTAAAGAGCGAGTTCGATCAGGAGGCGCTGCTCGAGACCATCCGTCGGCTCGTGGGGGAGGGGAGATGAGCCTGCGCGCCCTCGTCGTCGAAGACTCGCTCACCGTGCGCAAGCGGATCGTGGAGGCTCTCGACGCCGATCCGGGGATCGAGGTCGTCGGCGAGGCGGCCGATGGGCGCGCCGCCATCGAGCTGTGCCAGCGCTTGCGGCCCGACGTGCTGACGATGGACATGATGCTGCCCGTCATGACGGGCTTGTCGGCCACCGAGTACATCATGGCCTACTGCCCGACGCCGATCCTGATCGTCTCGGCATCGGTCAACCGGGGCGGCTCTTCAAGACCTACGACGCATTGGCCGCCGGGGCGGTGGACGTCCTCGAGAAGCCGACCGGACGGGAGCCGGAGGGCGCCTGGGAGCGTCGCCTGTTGGCTTCCGTCACGATGGTGGCCAAGATCCGCGTCATCACCCATCCGCGTGCGCGCCTCGCGAACAGCGCACCAAGGGTCGCGTCCGTCGCGGGAGCGGCGCGCGGGCACGACGCCTCCCCTGCCGGCCGGCGCGCCATCGGCATCGGAGCTTCGACCGGCGGGCCCGGCGCGGTGCTCGAGGTGTTGCGCGCCCTGCCGCCGGCCTTCCCCGTGCCGATCCTCGTCGTCATTCACATCGACGAAGCCTTCGGGGCTGCCCTCGCGGACTGGCTCGAAGCCCAGACCGCCAAGCGAGTCCTGCTCGGATGGGACGGCATGCCGCTGCCCGAGGTCGGCGACGGGCAGGTGATCCTCGCCCCCCCCGGACGACACCTGGAGGTGCGCCGAGGCCGCATCCGGCTCACGGACGCGCCGGAGCGCCACTCCTGCCGGCCCGCGGTCGACGTCCTGTTCGATTCCCTCGCCGCCGACCTCGGCGCCGAGGCCGTCGGATGTCTCCTCACCGGCATGGGTCGAGACGGCGCGGCGGGCCTGCTCGCGCTTCGCGATCGAGGGGCCGCGACGATCGCCCAGGACGAGGCCACGTCGGTGGTCTTCGGGATGCCGGGAGAGGCCGTGAAGATCGGCGCGGCCCAGCACGTGCTGCCGCTCGGCCAGATTGCGCGAGCCCTCGTCGATCTGGCAGCGCCCGCGTCGTTCAGGGGGAGCCCTTCATGAGCCGGCGCATCCTCGTCGTCGACGACAGCCTCACGGTTCGCATGGACCTGACCGAGGCGTTCGAGCGGGCGGGCTTCGAGGTCCACGGCTGCGCGACGTTGGCGGAGGCACGCGAGGCTGCGTACGGTGACGGATGCGGCCTGGTGATCCTCGATGTGCTGCTCCCCGACGGCGACGGCGTAGAGTTCCTGGAAGAGCTGAAGACCGACCCGCGGACGGCGGCAGTGCCCGTGTTGCTCCTCTCCTCGGAGAGCGAGGTGAGGCACCGCGTGCGCGGCCTGTCGCGCGGCGCCGACGAGTACCTCGGCAAGCCCTACGAGACGGGGAACCTCGTGGCGCGTGTGGCCGACCTGCTTCGCGAGACGGAGGAGGAGAGGCGTCCCACGATCCTCGTCATCGACGACAGCGCGACCTTCCGGGAGCGGATGCGCGAGGCGGTCGAGGCCGCGGGCTACGATGCCAAGGTTGCAGGCTCGGGAGAAGAAGGGCTACGGCGGGCTTCCCGCCTGCGACCCCACGGCATCATCGTCGACGGCATGATGCCCGACCTCGACGGTCGAGAGGTCATCCGCCGGATTCCGCGGGGACCGTGCTCTGCAGACGACGCCATGCCTGCTCTTGACGGGATCGGAGGCCGTGCAGGACGAGATCGCGACCCTCGACGCCGGGGCCGACGCCTACCTCCGCAAGACCGACGACACCGACCTCGTGATGGCGCGTCTCGGGGCGATCCTCCGTTCGTCCAGCCTCTCGGCGGGGGCGCCGAGGACGTCGAGCTTGCTCTCTCCCAAGCGCATCCTCGCCGTCGACGACAGCATGACGTACTTGCAGAGCGTCGCCGAGCACCTCCGGGAGGCCGGCTACGATCCGGTGGCTGCCCGATCGGGAGAAGAGGCGCTCGAGCTGCTCGACGTCCAGTCCGTGGACTGCATCCTGCTCGACCTGCGCATGCCCGGCCTGTCCGGTACCGAGACCTGCCGGCGCATCAAGGCCGACCCGGAGCTCAGGCGCGTTCCGCTCATCATGCTCACCGCCCTGGACGAGCGCGAAGCGATGATCGCGGGCATCGAGGCGGGCGCCGACGACTACGTCACCAAGTCGGGCGACTTCGGCGTGCTCATGGCGCGTCTGCGCGCCCAGCTCCGCCGCAAGCAGTTCGAGGATGACAACCGCCGCATTCGCGACGAGCTCCTGCGCAAGGATGCCGAGACGCGGGAGGCGCGGGCGCGGGCCGAGGCCAAGGCCGAGCTACTCTCGCAGCTCGAGTCGACCCACCGCGAGCTCGAGCGGCACGCCCGGGACCTGGAGCTCCTGAACAAGGAGCTCGAAATGTTCGCCTACTCGGTCTCCCACGACCTCCGGCAGCCGCTTCGTGCCATGGACGGGTTCAGCCGCGTGCTGCTCCGCGACCACGCGGACGCGCTCGACGACAAGGGTCGACACTACCTCGAGCGGATCCGGGCGGGCGCCGCGCGCATGAACTCACTGGTCGACGGGCTCCTGGTGCTCTCGCGGGTGGGGCGCTACGAGTTGCGCCCGCGGCCGCTCCTCCTCGACGAGATCGCCCACGAGATCGTGCGGCGGCTCCGCGACAGCGAGCCCGACCGCGAGGTCGAGGTCCGCATCGACACCACCCTCGAGGCCGAAGGGGATCGGTACCTGCTCGAGTCGGTGCTCGAGAATCTGCTCGGCAACGCGTGGAAGTTCACGCGCGACGCGCGGCCCGCACGCGTCGAGGTGGGTCGCCACGAGGACGCCGACGAGCCCGCCTTCTACGTTCGGGACAACGGCGCCGGGTTCGAGATGGAATACGCGGACAAGCTGTTCGCGCCCTTCCAGCGCCTCCACACCGAGGACGAGTTCGAAGGGACCGGCATCGGCCTGGCAACCGTCCAGCGGATTGTGCACCGACACGGTGGCCGGGTCTGGGCCGAGGGAGCCGTCGGACGAGGCGCCACGGTATACTTCACGTTGGACGGTGCGTCGCCGATGACCGAGGAGGAGCGATGAGCGAGGCGTGTGCGCTCTTGTTGGCCGAGGACAACCGGGACGACGAGGAGCTCGCGCTCGGCGCCCTGACGGCGGCAGGAGTCGCCGACGAGGTCGTGGTCGTCCGGGACGGCGTCCAGGCCCTCGCATGGCTCTTCCCCGATGGAAACGCTCCCCGGAGCTCCCTGCCGCGCGTGATCGTGCTGGACATCAAGCTGCCGCGGGTCGACGGCTTCGAGGTCCTGCGCCGCCTGCGCGCCCATCCGCTCACCAAGAGCGTGCCCGTCGTGATGATGAGCTCGTCGGACGCGGAGCGGGACGTCCTCGAGGCACTGCGGCTCGGCGCCAACAGCTACGTGCAGAAGCCCGTGGACTTCGAAGAGTTCGAGGAGACCGTACGCACGCTCGCGGTCTACTGGCTTCGGATCAACCGGACGGCCATGGGGAGAGGGGGGGACACATGACGACCACGCCCTTGCGAATGCTGATTGTCGAGGATTCGGCCGACGATGCCGAGCTCCCTGGTCGCCGAGCTCGAGGCCGGCGGATACGAGGTCACCCATCACCGCGTCGACACCGCCGAGGCGCTCGCCGCGGCCCTGGACGAGAACACCTGGGACCTGATCATCTCCGACTTTCGCATGCCCACCTTCGACGGGATGCGCGCGTTCGCAATGGTTCAGGACCGCGGCGTCGACACCCCGTTCATCTTCGTGTCGGGCGCGCTCGGCGAGGAACGGGCGGTCGCCGCCATGCGCGCCGGCGCACGCGACTACCTCCTCAAGGGCGACCTCGGGCGCCTCAGCGCCGCGGTGGGCCGCGAGCTCGGCGAAGCGGAGAATCGGCGTCACCAGCGTGAGGCCGACGAGGCGCGGCTCGTGGCAGCGAGGCGCTATCGGAGCATCTTCGAGTCGGCGGGTACCGCCCTCGTCGAGACCGATCTCAGGCCACTCCGGCATTTTCTGCGGGAGCTCGGCGCCCGGGCGCAAGACGTCCTGCGCGAGGACGACGCCCCTTGTGTGCAGGCGGCCGAGCATGTCCGCGTGCTCGACGCGAACGCGACGGCCGTTGCCCTGCTGCGCGCCAAGAGCAAGGATCGGCTCCTCGGTCCGCTCTCGAGCCTCCTTCGCCCCGCATCGATTCCGATCTGGCGCGACCTGCTCTGTGGCATCGCCGAGGGGCGCGGGCAGGTCCAAGCGTCGGGGGTGCTCGAGACGTTTCGCGGTGACAAGAGGCACGTCCTCGTGTCCGCGCGCATCCCCGAGGCCGGCGTCGACTTCGAGAACGTCGTGCTCAGCTTGGTGGACATCACCGAGCGTCAGAACCTCGAGGAGCAGCTCTGGCGTGCCCAGCGGATGGAGGCTGTGGGGCGGCTCGCGGGCGGTATCGCGCACGACTTCAACAACCTGCTCGCGGTGATTCAGAGCTACGGCAGCTTCGTCGCGGACCAGCTTCCCGCCGATGGGGAGGCGCGGGCGGATTTGAACGTGATGCTGGAGGCCGGCACGAAGGCCGCCCTCCTCACGCGGCAGCTCCTCGCCTTCAGCCGCAAGCAAGTGCAGCGTCTGGAGGTGATCTCGATCGCGGACACCGTCATCGACATCGAGCGGATGCTCAGCCGTACGATCGGGGAAGATGTTCGAATCCACACGGAGATCGCCGAGGACCTCGGCTACGTCGAGGCGGATCCGTCGCACGTGGAACAGATCCTCATGAACCTCGCGGTCAACGCCCGGGACGCCATGCCGCAAGGCGGCATCCTCACCATCGAGGCGGCGAACGTGCAGCTCGACGACGCCTATGAGCGCACGAGGCACGTGGCGATACCGCCCGGCGCGTACGTGATGCTCGCCGTGAGCGACACGGGCACCGGGATGGACGACGACACGAAGGCGCACCTCTTCGAGCCCTTCTTCACGACCAAGGAGCCTGGCAAGGGCACGGGGCTCGGCCTCGCCACGGTCTACGGCATCGTCAAGCAGAGCCACGGCTACGTGTGGGTCTACAGCGAGCTCGGCAGAGGTACGACGTTCAAGATCTATTTGCCGCGCGTCGAGCAGACCCGCCGGCGAGTGAAGGCCGCCGCCCCTTCCGTGCCGGCTCCCCGTGGTCACGAGACGGTCCTCATCATCGAGGACGAGGAGCTGCGTCCGGGTCGCGGCGACGCGGATCCTGCGCGCGCGCGGCTATGTCGTGCTCGAGGCGACCGAAGGCGAGGACGCCGTCCGGATCTGCACCGAGCACGAGGGGCCGATTCACCTCGTGCTCACGGACGTCGTCATACCGGGGCTGAGCGGTCGCGAGATGGTGGAGCGACTGCGCGAAGTGCGTCCGGGCCTGCCCCTGCTCTTCATGTCGGGCTACACGGACAACGTCATCGTCCATCACGGCGTCCTCGATGAGGGCACCCTCTTCATCGAGAAGCCGTTCAGCCCCGAGAGCCTCACTCAGGCCGTGCGTGATGCGCTCGATGGCGCGGGGGAGTGAGGCCGTCCTCGCTGCTCAGTAGCGGCAGCAGCGGAAGCCCGTATCGGGGTGGTGGAAGGAGGCGGCGCCGACGGTGAAGTCGAAGCTGCACGTCCGGCCCGCCTCGACGCTCGTGTAGGAGCCGCCGCGGAGGTCGTAGACGCCGCTGCCCGCCGAGGTGTTCGTCCACTCCTTGGCGTTGCCCGACATGTCGTAGATGTCGCCGGCCGAGCCCCAGTCCGCGTAGCACGATGGGAACGTCGACGAGCCCGTGTCGTCGAGGCAGTCCTGGTTGCCGGGCGTCGACGGGTCGCAGTCGGTCTCGGCGCCGTTGCATGCCGTGGGCTGACTCGTGCTGCAGCTCGACGCGTAGGCCCAGTTGCACGTGCTTCGCCTCATGTGGCCGCCATCCCCTCCGCCCGGTTTCCGTTGACAGCGGAACCGTGCGCCGCCATCCAGGAACGTACGAGTGCACGTCGCCGCGGATACTCCCCGAGGGCGCCTTCTTGCCCATCCCTCCTGTGAGCGTTTTCCGTGCGCCCCCCGACGCCCTCGGGTACAAGCCCAACGATTACCGTGACGCCGTTTCCGAGCGTCCCGAGGAGCCCCATGCAGCCCTCCGCATCCCTTCATCCCGACTTCGTCCACGGCCGCTTCCTGGCGCCCGAGGGCGAGCTTCTCCGGTCGGTGGATCCGACCGACGGGAGCGTCGTCTTCGAGACCGCCGCGAGCCCGGCCCGCGTGACCGCCGCCTGCGAAGCAGCCGCCGATGCGCTGCCCGCCTGGCGCGCCCTCTCGATCGTGGCTCGCCTCGAGGCCCTCCACCGTTTTCGGGAGGCCCTCAGGGAGCGGGCCGAGCCCATCGCCGACGCCATCGTCCTCGAGACCGGCAAGATCCGGTCGGAGGCCCGGGCCGAGGTCGCCACGCTGATCGCGCGCTTCGATCTGGCCCTCGACCACGTCCGCACCCAGGCCGCCGAGGGCGCGCTCCGGGGTCACCCGAACGCGGAGCTCCGGCACCATCCCCTGGGCGTCGTCGGCGTCATCGGGCCGTTCAACTTCCCCCTGCACCTGTGCCACGCCCACGTCCTGCCGGCGCTGCTGCCCGGCAACGCGGTGGTGGTCAAGCCCAGCGACGTGACGCCGCTGTCGGCGCGCCGCTACGCCGAGGCGATCGACGCAGCGGCCTTGCCGCCCGGCGTGCTCAACGTCGTGCAGGGCGGCGGCGCCTCGGGTGCGGCCCTCGTGGCCGACCCGCGCCTGCGCGGCCTGTGCTTCACGGGCTCGTGGCCGACCGGCAAGCGCATCCTCGAGGCGACCCTGGACCGACCCGAGATCCTGGTCGCCCTCGAGATGGGCGGCAAGAACGTGGCCGTCGTGCTGAAGGAGGCCGACGTGCGCCAGGCAGCCCACGAGGTCGTGACCGGTGGCTACCTGACCGCCGGCCAGCGCTGCACCTGCACCGATCGGGTCCTCGTGCACGAGGCGTTGCGTGCGCCCTTGCTCGAGGCGCTCTCCGCCCTCGTCTCGGGCCTGCACTTCGGCCACCCGGACGACCCGGCGAGCTTCGCCGGCCCGCTGACCACCGCGGCGGGCCGCGACCGGCTCGCCCGCGCCCTCGAGGCGGCGGTGCACGCGGGAGCGTCGCGGATTGCCTCGGGCACCGCCGCCGGGGCGGTCTCTTCGTCGCCCCGTCGCTGCACCGGCTGCCCGACGGCGCGCACCACGTCGCCGGCTACACCGACCAGGAGGTGTTCGGGCCCGACCTGTCGGTCGAGGTCTTCGTCGCCGACGACGAGGCCATCGCGATCCTCCGCGCGCCCCTACGGCCTCGCCAACGCGGTCTTCACCGGGACCGCGAACGCTTCGAGCGCTTCTACCGCGAGACCGCCTCGGGCATCCTCAACCGCAACCGCTCCACCAACCTGGCGAGCCCGCGGCTGCCGTTCGGCGGCGTGGGCCAGAGCGGCAACTACCGGCCGGCCGGGGCTACGCCCCGCGCAACGCCAGCCATCCGGTCGCGGTTCAGGAGCGCGTGCACGGCGAGGTGGCGCTGCACCCGCAGCTCGCCTCGCGCCTCGTGGCTCCCGACCTGGAGCGCCTCGCCGAGCGACACGCGGCGGAGGAGGACGCGAGGGGGCCCGCGACCTCGTCGCCCATCCGCGCCCGCTCTCGAAGCGCCTCCCCGAGGGCGGCCGCCTGCCGGAGTCGGAGCGCTGGCTCGCGCGGCTCTACGCCGGCGACCGCGTCGTGCGCGAGAAGAAGCCGGGGGTCTTCGATCACCTGCGCTCGGCCGGCCCCTGGTTCGATCGGTGGACGATGCGCCGCTGTCCGTCCTCGACGGCATGAGCCAGACGGCGACCGTGCGGAGGGCTTCGCCGAGGATCCGGTGGTGCGCGCCTACGTCGAGGGCGAGTTCGGCGACACGCTGCTCGACGCCGACGACACGAGCGTCGGCGAGCATCCGGCCGCACGCGCCTTCGCCGACCGCGCTGCGCCAGCTCGTGCCGGGCCTGCCCCACGTCACCTTCACGACAGCGGCGCCGAGGCCAACGAGAAGGCCCTGGCCCTGTGCCGGCATGCGCGGCCGGCACCGACGCGCGGAAGGTGCTCGCCTTCGAGGGCAGCTTCCACGGCCGCACGCTGCTTGGCGCTGCACGCGAGCTACAACCCGAACAAGCGCGGCCCCGTTCGAGCTCGCCGGCCACGAGGTCACCTTCGCGCCGTTCCCGGTGTGGTGGACGCCCGACCAGCCCGAGCCCGCCGGCGCCGGCCGGCTTCTACGCCTCTCGCCGGCACCGGCGTCCTTCGACGAGCTCTTCGAGCGCTTCGGCGACGGCGACGACGATCCGCTGCTCGCGGCCGAGGTCGCGTCGCTCGTGGCAGTCCACCAGCGCCTCGCGAGCGGCGAGTACTTCGTGTGCATCGTCGAGCCGATGCAGAGCGAGGGCGGCGACCGCTACGCGACCGCGCGCTTCTTCCGGGCGCTGCGCCTGCTCACGCGCCACCACGACGTACCGCTCGTGTTCGACGAGGTCCAGACGGGCTTCGGCCTCGGCGGTTCGTTCGCTGTGGCACGAGCGCTTCCGACCTGCGTCGACGTGCGCGGCCAGCCGGACTACCCCGACTGCGGTCACCTTCGCCAAGCGGGCCCAGGTCGGCGTCGTGATGATTCTTCGAGGACCCCGAGCCTGACCGAGCGCCCACACCGCCTCGCTCGTGCGCGGCCGCGTGCACGCCGAGATGGTGTCGACCGAGCCCTACGCCCAGACGCATCGAGGACCAGGTCCGCGAGCCGGCTCGCGCGACCTGCACGACCGCTATCCCGCACCTGGTCTGCCACGCCGCGACCGCGGCTACGCCTTCGCCTTCGATCTGCCGACCCCCGACGCACCTCGCCGCCTACCTCGGCCAGCGCTTCTGGCGCGGCGCCATCGTCTTCGGCGGCGGGGAGCCGCACGGTGCGCTACCGGCTCTCCGCGCGTTACCTGGCGCGCGAGGACTCGACCTGCTGTTCGACGCCATCCGGCGCTCGCTGTCGTGGCTCGACGCCAACCCGGGCAAGAAGCCGCCCGCGTGGGTCGATCTCCCCGCCTCGGCGGTGCGCCCCCCGCCGAGCGCCACGCGCGCGCCCCAGCCGATCCAGCCCTTCCGCTTCCCGAGCATCGGTGGCGCGCGCCACGCGGTCCCGGGGCGGACCGCTTCGACGGCGGCGGCGGGCAAGCGCCCGAGCCCGTCGGCGCCGCGGCCGGAGGTGCGCATCCGCCGCGTCGGTGCCGACCACGTGGGCGACATGATCGAGCGCGTGCTCGAGCTCGAGAAGCGTGTCTACGAGCCAGCGCGGCGCGACCCGCCCGAGCGTCTGCGGCTCGCCTTCGAGGACGCGGACGGGGTCGCCATCGTCGCGGAGGTGCAGGAGGCGGAAGGGTGGGCGCTCGGCGGCTTCGTGCTCGCGGCGCCCCTCGAGCGCTTCGTCGAGCTTCCGGGTCCGGACCGCGATCCCATGCGCGGGCGTCACAACACGATCTACTCGATCTCCCTGACCGTCGATCCGGACTACCGCGGCCTGGGGATCGGCCTTGCGCTCAAGCGCGCCGAGATCGAAGGCGCGCGCGCCATCCGACGGGAGGACGGGTCTGCGCGCTACCGCCACATCACGGGGCGCAACCGCGTCGACCGCACCCACGCGATGCAGCACATCAACTGGACTGCCGGTGCCTACGAGGTCTTCCGCTTGCACGGTCAGTACGGCGACCCGAACGCCCAGGCGACATATTACCGCGCGCCGCTCGGGCCCTTCGTCGTCGATGCGCCCGAGCCTGCCGACGGGGGCGAGGACGCGGGGCGGGTCGACATGGCGAGCGGCCTGTCGCGGCCCTTCGCCCACGCGCCCGAGTCGCTCCGGCGTGCCCTCGATCGCGGCCTACTCTACGGGCCGGCGGTCCACAAGATCACGCTCTGCAACTACGTGACACCGGGCGTGGTGCGCGCCATCGAGCACGTGGGCGCCCTGTCGCCGCGCCTGCCCCACGTCTATCTCACGTCGTCGCGCGACGAGACCTTCGACAAGACGGTGCGCGCCCTGCGTCTACACCGTCCCGGGGGCCAGGTCGTGCTCGGCCTCGAGGGTGGGTACGTCGGTCACACGACGGCGGCGGCGCGGTCGCTCAGCGATCCGACCGTGCACGCCCAGGGGCTCGGCTACTTCGAGGGATGGGAGCGGCTGCCCCATCCGGCGGAGGCGGGCTCGGGGCCGACGCTCGATGCGTTGCGCGACGCGGTGCAGCGCGCGGGCGGGCCGGACGGCGTGCTCGGCCTCTTCCTCGAGCCCGTGCAGGAGCGCACCGGGCGCGTGGTGCCCGACGTCTTCTGGGAGCGGCTCGCGGCCATGCGCGAGGAGCTCGGGTTGAAGGTCGTGCTCGCGGAGACGGCGACCGCTTCGTACCGCTCGGGCCGCGGGCCCTTCTTCTCGACCGGCGGAGGCTTCGTGCCCGACGCCATGATTTGGTGGGGCGGCGGACAGATCGGATTCGTGCACGTGGCCGACGAGCTGTTCGTGCCGACACCCTTGACGCTCGTGTCGACCTGGGACGGCGACGAGCTGAGCCTGGTCCGCGTGCACCACCAGCTGCGCGCGGCCTCGCGCCTCGATCTCAGCGAGCAGACCGAGGCGCTCGAGCACGCGCTCGAGCCCGCGACGCGCGCCGGGATGGACGTGCGCGGGGTGGGGCTCTACAGGGTCATCGATGCGGGCGGACGCGCTGCGGCGATTGAGGGGGCCCTGGCCGCCCACGGCTTCCGGGTGCGTCGCTTCGCGAACCACCACGTGGCCGTCGTGCCGTCCCTCGACGTGTCCCTCGAAGCGCTCGAGCGGTTCCGCGCGGCCCTGAAGGAAGTCTGCCGATGAAGGTCCTCGAGCTGCGACGGGAGCGCCGAGCCCCGCGCCTTCGGGCGGATGCACGGCGAGGCCCTGCGGCCCATGGTCCGCGAGATTGCCGCGATCCGCCTCGCCTTGACGACGCGCCTCGGGCAGTTCGCGAGCGAGGCGGCGGTGCTCGCGCTCGCGGAGCAGCACCTGCCGGTGCTCGCGTCTTTCGATCGGGGGCTCCACGACGAGCTGGTCGGCATCGCGGAGGGCGCGGCGGTTTCGCCCGCGCACATCGTCGTGCTCAACCACTACACCGACCTGCGGGATTCGGGGCCGGCCATGAAGGGCGCGGGCGAGGATGATTGCAGCGCGGTGTGGGCGCGTGCCGCATCGGGCGACCTGCTCGGCCAGACCTGGGACATGCACGGCTCCGCCGCGCCCTACGTGATGATGCTGCGCGTGCCCGCCCGTGACGGCGCGCCGCCGGCCTGGCTCTTCACGATCACGGGCTGCCTCGGCATGACCGGGCTCAACGGCGCGGGCGTCGGCGTCACGATCAACAACCTGAAGAGCAAGGATGGGCGCGTCGGCGTCGTGTGGTCGGCCCTGGTGCGACGGGCGCTCACGGAGACGCACGTCGGCGCGGCGCGGGACGTGCTGCTCGGTGCGGACATCGGCTCGGGCCATCACTACCTGGTCGCATCGAAGGACGGCGCCTTCGGGATCGAGACGAGCGGTGTCGAACGTCGCGTCGTCTTCGAGGCCGCGCCGGACGCGACGGGCTACGTCCACACCAACCACTGCCTCGACCCCGACGTCGGCGCGGTCACGGCCGTGAGCCCCGAGAGCACGACCCACGATTGTTACGACGCCCTGTCGCACAGCCTCGCCGAGCGGCCCGTCGACGATCGCGCCGACCTCTGGGCGCGCCTCGGCTCCCACGCGGGCTACCCCCGCAGCGTGTGCACGCACCTCGCGGGCCCCGACACACCCCACGCCATGGCGACCTGCGGCGGCCTCGTGATGGACCTCCGCGCGGGCGACCTCTGGGCGACCGACGGCTGCCTGTATCGCGCCCGCCCCCACCGCTTCGCGTTCGACGCGTCCCTTCGCACCTGAGGGCGCAGTCGCCTAGGCTGGTTGCGGGCGTCGCGGACGCCATCGGCAATGGGCGTGCCGTCGAGGACGCCGTCGGCCTCGGCCTCGCACCACGATCCGGGACATCGCCTCCGCATCCGCCACAGCGTGATCAAGCGCAACGTGTCGGCAAGCACGTGCTCCTCGAAGGCGTCGAGCAGGGGGTCCAGCTGTGATAGGACTGAACACCGACTGCTTGGCGCGGAGGCAAACCATGGCGTCACGGAAGCACGGTGTCGCGCCCCCCCGGCGCACACGTTCGAAGGGGAGCTCCAGAAGGTCTGTGCTAGAGACATCGATAGCCGACCGTATCTCCAGGTTGAGCGCTTCATTGGGTGGCCCGTTCTCGACAGATCCACGGGTGGCCCTCTACGCGAGCGCCCTGGAAGCGTCTGACGCTACCGCTCTGTCGAGGCGCCCGGAGCGTGCTCCGAAGGAAGAGTTCCTTGCCCGTGCCGATGCGTTTCTTGCCGCGCACGAGATTGCGCTCGCAATCATCAGCAAGCGGTACGTCCATGGCGATTGGGGCGACGTCACGTCGCGTGCGTCGATGCTGTTCAACGTGGAATCGATCCGACGAGGACACGTGCGAACAACGTCGAGGCTCAAATATCTCGAGACAGCATTCTTCACCGAATGGAACGAAGGGCCCCTTTCCGAAACGAAAGAGTTTTGGGAGGCCGTGCGACTAGCGGGGCTCCCTTACGCCCGGCGAGACCTACTTGGCGAGATCTTTGCCCGTGGGCGAATCGCCTCCAGGGAGCACTACGAGTTTGCGATCGATGTGATCGGCATTGCCGAAGACGAGGGTCTTCTGAGCTCCCACCAGGTCGAGCAACTTGGCAGATGGATCGGTGCGTATGAGCAGCGGTAGCGACACTTGCCAGCGCGCGCGCGGGAGGCGCTGCCGTGGACGGAACGCGCGTCGGGAAGGATGTCGGAACTCACTCAAGTGATCGCTTGAGTATTCGTGACGCCTCGCGAGAGCGAGGATAGGAAAGCCAAGGTGCGGGTGATCGGCTCCCAGGCGCGGAGGCCCCCAGCCCGCGCGGCGGGTGTGGCCCGTTGGTCACTCGCCGTGAATGACGTTCACGGATGCACCGAGCGGCGCGCGCGGGCTGCACAGAGTGCAGCCGCGTTTCCACGGGGGTGTCCCTCGGCCGGGCGGCACCGCTCTTGCACGAGAGCGCGCACCCGGGAGCCTTCCATGCGCCATCGAATCAGGCCTCCGCGAGCTCGTTCGCAGCGCGCCCTCCTCTCCGCCGCCCTGATCGCGACTCTCGTGCCGCTCGCCGGCCTCGCCTCGGGCTGCACCGAGTGCAAGTCGGGGGAGAGTCGCTGTGACGGCCAACAGATCCTGTCGTGTGGCCCGGCCGGCGACGTCACGCCCAGCACCGGCTTCACCCAGCTCAGCGCCACGTGCATGGCCCCCGACCAATGCAAGGACCTCATGGTCGGGACCGAGCGACACGCGGTCTGCACCGCGACCGGCGCTCCGGATCCGCGATGCGCGTCGGTGGACGGCGTCGTGTGCGCGGATTCGACCACGCGCCTCGTGTGCGACGAGGGCTTCGGCTCGTTCGAGCAGACCTGCGGCGCGTGCGTGATTGTGGACCGAGCCCCGCCGGTGTGCGCCGTGGATGCGGATCCGCCTCCCGCGTGCATGGGCGTCGAGGGGATTGCCTGCGACGGGAACACCCTCCTGCGGTGCCACCGGTCCTTGGCCATCGAGCGCACGCCGTGCTCGGGAGACTCGCCGACGTGCGTCGAGAACAGCATCGATCCGCCCCGGGCCTACTGCGCCCAGACGATCACGTGCGACGGCCCGGACCGGACGCAGTGTGACGGCGACACGATTCGGGGTTGCGTTGCCGGGCACGTGGTTACGATGGCTTGTCCGGACGGAAGCGAATGCGAACCGTTCACCACGTCTTCGAGGGACACGGCGGCCGAGTGCATCGCGCGCTAGATGCCTCTCGAATTCCTGCGGGTCTGCGCCTTGCATCTCGACCGACCTGGAGCGCGACCCTCGGTCGGGATTCTCGAGATGGACTCCCGCTCGCGGCGCCGGCGGCCTGCGTCTTGGTGACAACCGCGGAGATAAGCTCCACGATTCCGGGCGCTTCGGCGCGCTGTCGAGTCGGGCCTGCGGGGGAGCCCCCCGACGGGGATCGAGCTTGCGGGCGGCGTCCGTGCAGAATCGCCGCGAGGCGTGTACAGGTCGGGGAGAAATCCGTACGTTCGCGGGGCCCGGGTCACCTCGCGCGCCCGCGCCCCCCGGAAGGCACGCATGAACGACGAACGCTTCTTCTTCACCTGGTCTGCCCAGAACGCCCCCGAGGCGCACGCCATCACGAGCGCTTCGGGCGTGCGCTTCGAGACGAGCGACGGCGCGCGCTGGCTCGACATGGGCAGCTTCAGCTACCAATCGAGCCTCGGGCACGGCCACCCCCGCATCGTCGAGGCCGTGTGCGCCCAGGCGCGAACGCTGTGCGAGTCCATGCCCACGGCCGTCTACCCGGCGAAGGTGGCGCTGGCCGAGAAGCTGGTCTCGCGCGTGCCGGGGCTCGGGGCGGGGAAGGTCTTCTTCACGCTGGGCGGCGCCGAGGCCAACGAGAACGCGCTCAAGATCGCGCGGCTCTTCACCGGGCACTACAAGGCGGTGAGCCGCTACCGCTCCTATCACGGCGCCACGATGGGCGCGATCACGCTCAGCGGCGATTGGCGGCGCGCGCCGGTCGAGCCCGGCATCCCCGGCGTCGTGCACGTGCCCGACTTCGACTGCGCCCACTGCCCCGGCGGCACGCGGGCGCCCGACTGCACGCACGAGCCGCTGACGAACATCCCGCGCGTGCTCGAGCTCGAGGGCGACGTGGGCGCCGTCTTCGTCGAGTCGGTCGTCGGCGCCAATGGCGTCCTGATCCCGCCGCCCGGCTACATGAAGCGTCTGCGCGAAGCGTGCGATCGCACCGGTGCACTATTGGTGGTCGACGAGGTGCTCGCGGGCTTCGGGCGGACGGGGCGCTTCTTCGGCTTCGAGCATTTCGACGGCGTCGTGCCGGACCTCATCACCATGGGAAAGGCGATCACGGGTGGCTATGGGGCGCTCGGCGGCGTGCTCGTGCACGAGCGCATCGCGCACCATTTCGACGAGCACGTGCTGGTCGCGGGGCTCACGCACTATGCCCACCCGCTCGCGGTCGCCGCCGCCGTCGAGACCCTCTCCGTGATGGACGAGGAGGGCGTGGTCGCGCGGGCGGCGCGCCTCGAACCGATGCTGCGCGCCGGGCTCGAAGCGATTCGGGAGCGTCATCCGCGGCTGGCTTTGCGCAGCCGTGTCATCGGACTGCTCTCGGGCACCGAGCTCGATCTCGATCGGGCGGGCTGGTCGCGCCTCTCTGCGGCGCTCCGGAAGCGGCACGTGCATACGCACGTGCAGGGCAAGGCCGGCGTGCTCGTCCTGTCGCCGCCCTTGACGATCACCGAAGCCGAGCTCGAAGAGGGGCTCGGTCTCGTGGGCGATGCGATCGCGGAGGTAGCGAAGTGAGCGGGCGGCACAGGAACAAGGTGAAGGCGAACGTCGCCGCGGCCCTCGAGGGGCTGTCGGACGGCGCGCGCATCATGGTCGGTGGCTTCGGCCTCTGCGGCAACGCCGAGGCGCTGATCCGCGGCGTCGTCGACAGCGGCAGAAAGGAGCTGACGCTCATCAGCAACAACTCGGGCAACCTGGGCAAGGGCCTGGCCGCGTGGCTGCGCGCGGGCATCATCCGCAAGGTGATCTGCACCTACGTCGGCAACAACGAGGACCTGCACACGCGCATGGCGAGCGGCGAGGTGGAGGTCGAGATCACGCCGCAGGGGACCCTCGTCGAGCGCATGCGCGCGGCGGGCGCGGGCATCGCCGGCTTCTACACGCCGACCGGCGTCGGCACGCTGGTCGCCGAGGGCAAGGAGGTGCGCGACTTCGACGGGCGGCAGCTACGTCCTCGAGCGCGCGCTCCACGCCGACTTCGCGCTCGTCCGCGCGCACCAGGTCGACCCCTTCGGCAACCTTCGCTTCTTGCGCACCGCGCGCAACTTCTCGCCGATCATGGCGACCGCCGCCGAGACGACCGTGGTCGAGGCGGACGAGCTGGTGCCCCTCGGCGCCTTCGACCCCGACGACGTCCACCTGCCGGGCATCTTCGTGCACCGGATCGTCGAGGTCCCCGAGCACGAGAACCCGTTCGAGTACCGCACCGTCCGCACGGCATCGGAGAAGAAGCCAATGGCTTTCTCACGAGACGACATGGCGCGGCGCGCGGCGGAGGAGATCCCGCCCGGTTCCATCGTCAACCTCGGCATCGGCCTGCCGACGCTGGTCGCCGACTACCTGCCCGAGGGCCATGACGTGTGGCTGCACAGCGAGAACGGCATCCTCGGCATGGGCCCCTTCCCGTTCGAGGGCGAAGAGGATCCGCAGATCATCAACGCCGGCAAGCAGACCGTGACCATCGTGCCGGGCGGCTCGACTGCTTCGACTCGGCGTTCTCGTTCGCGATGATCCGCGGCGGCCACGTCGACGTCGCGATCCTGGGCGCGATGCAGGTGTCCGCGAAGGGCGACCTCGCCAACTGGGCGATCCCGGGCGGCAAGACCATGGGCATCGGCGGCGCGATGGACCTGGCGGCCGGCTGCGCGCCGCATCCTCGTGCTCATGACCCACACGACCAAGAAGGGCGAGCCCAAGCTCGTCGCCGAGTGCACCTATCCCGCTCACCGCGCGCCGCGTGGTCGACCGCGTGATCACCGATTTGGCCGTCATGGACATCACGCCCCACGGCTTTCAGATCGTGGAGTGCGCGCCGGGCGTGACGCCCGACGAGGTGCGCGCGGCGACGGGCGCGGACGTGGCCTGAGCGGCTGACCGTTTGACGTTAGTAACGCACGGCGTTGCCATTTCTCATGATCAAGAGCTTCCGCGACGTGGAAGCCGAGCGTATCTGGAATGGTGATCACGACGGGGTCAGCACAGCATCCGTGTCAACGAGCAGTGGTGTCTGTGCTTCCGGTGGAGCAGCGGCAACGCCTTCGACGCGGAGATCGTCGATTACCACCGATAGGAGAGATCCATGACGCGGCGACTACGGAACATTCATCCGGGCGAGGTGTTGCTGGAGGAGTTCTTGAAGCCGCTCCGCGTCACGCCCTACCGCCTCGCGAAGGACATCGGCGTCCCCAACACGCGCATCGCCGAGATCTGTCGGGGCCGCAGAGCCGTCACCGCGGACACGGCGCTTCGGCTGGCCAAGTACTTCGGCACGTCCCCGAAGCTCTGGCTCGGCTTGCAGGAGGACTACGACCTCGAGGAGCTCCGCCGCACGAAGGCCGAGGAGATCGCCGCCATCGAGCCGCTCTCGCCGACGGGCTGAGGGGG
This sequence comes from uncultured delta proteobacterium, assembly GCA_963830115.1. Classification (GTDB taxonomy): domain Bacteria; phylum Myxococcota_A; class Polyangia; order Polyangiales; family CAWHLB01; genus CAWHLB01. The sequence goes on along the minus strand of CAWHLB010000014.1, from coordinate 256,862 downwards.
CAGGGCCCGCGCGAAGCAAGGTCTGGCCGAACTTCCTGTACCTCACGTGGGCCGGTAACGACCAGCTCAACGGGTACTACCTCGGCCACTTCGCCTACTGCAATGGCACGGCCGCCTACTGCGACACCGGCAGCGCCACCTGGTGCGGGCCCTACAACCTCCCGACCGGCGTCGGCTGCGGCGGGGCTGACGGCCCCACGTGCTTTGTCGAGACCGGCGGGGGGCACGCGTGGATCCTGATGCCCGACGATCCGGCCTGCCCGCCGAAGCCCGCCCCGTACGACACCGTCAACGACCGGGCCATTGGGCTGCACGAGAATCGTCAACAGATCGAGCTTGCACGGTGGCTCCTGTACGGATCCCGACTTCGATTTGGGTAATCCGCACTGCATCTACTTCCGGGATCGGGTTCCTGCCGTCACGCAGCTCCACCCCGAGAACCCGGCCCCCCAGACTGGCCCTACCCCGGAAACTACAACCGCTGGAGCGACCGACTCGCCGTCTCGCCGGACGGCACGGACGTCGCGGTCACGGTCCAAGGCTATCGCGACCTGAGCGGCGGCGGGCCCTGCAGCACGAGTTCGTCCCAGTGCCGGATGGACGTCTTCACCGCCATCTACTCCGACAGAAACGGCTGGTGCGGGCCGGGCGGCTGCGAGTGGTCCTCCCTCACCCAGGACCACATGTTCCTCGCGAACCACGACGACTCGCCGAACCTGGCCTGGGTGGACCACGTCGTGCCGGCCACCATGATGTTCGCCTATCACACGCTTGCCAACTCCTGGTACGATTTCCGCGACGACCCGACGAACGACGCGATGTTCACGCTGGCGCAGTCCTTCATACAGCTCACCTATTACGGCGCGGCTGTCGCCGAGGACGAGGACCTCGGTGTGAGCGAATCCCGCTGGTGGCCGGGGCGCGCGCCCGGCGCGTCGTACTACGGGGACATTGACGCCACAGCGATGAGCCCCCTCCATGCGGTGATCGCCCGTGACGAGTCTACGGCTTTGGGGGCGCAGAACCCCACGGTGTACCTGTGGAGCCCGGATGCGTACCTGGCGCAGTAGGCCCATTGGGCTCCTGATGGTGTTATGCGTTGGCGCCTGCGCGCGCTCGATGAGCGTCGATGCATCGACGACCCCCGACGCCGCACGCGCCGACGCCGCGGCCGATGCGCGGGTGCCGCACGACGCTGGGACACCCGACAGCCGCGTCCGTGACGCGCTGGCGGAGGGAGCCGTGGACGCGGGCTCCCTAGACGCGCCATTGCGCGACGCTCCGCTCCCCGACGCCGGGATGCACAGTTGTCCGACCCACTACCCGCCGGGCGCGTGTAGCGACTTTGCCCGCGTGGAGTGCCAGTTATGGGGGCAGGAGGTCGGGGCCGGCTACACCGACCCAAGCGCGCCGCTCGTATGCGACGGGGCGACCGGTTGGTGTGCGCGCGCCAGCTACTGCAGCAGCCCCGATGAGAGCACCTGCCGGTGCGGCGACGGTCCGGAATGCGGCACAGGTGAGGTGTGTGCCCGCCGCTATCCGACGTCGCCGTACGAGTGCCTCCCCTGCCGCGCCGACCTGTGACTCGGGGGGCGTCGTGCGACGGCCACGGTTGCCCGCCGGGGCGCTGCTCCCGCTGCTCGAGGCGAGCCGAGTGTGGCAGCCACTCGATCACGGTCGGGAACGCGGGGCCGAGACGGGAGGTCCACGTGACCTTTGCCCGCTGTCCCGTGCCCTGCATGATGATCCCAATCTACGTGCTCCCGCGTGGGCCGACAACCGGGGCGGCGCTGCGATCGGGGGCGTGGTAGCCCAGCCGCCGCCACCCGATGGGCAGTTGCCGTTGTTCATGCCGAGCGACGTGCCCCCGCCCGAGCCGCCCGCCCCGCCGAGCCGCCATCCATGGCCGTGGCTGCTCAAGCGGGTGTTCGCGGTCGACATCGAGACCTGCCCCGTGCCGAGAAGCGCTCTACCGCGCCGTCCTCGATTGTCCTGTCCTGCTGATCTCTCCCAGTGGCGTCCCTGCTGAGTATCCCGGTGGGGGGCCTGGGACGGAGGCGGTTGAGGTGTCCCATCTCGGAGCTGGGTACCGGTGGGCATGACGGGACGGGACACGGCGAGGGTCGATGTCCCTGGGTGGGACGGCGACGGTGCGCGTGTCCCGTCCCGTGCACGAGAATCAGGATTCGGATTGGGCGGGACCGGAGCGGTAGAGGGGATGAGCGGCGATGGTCTGTCGCATGAAGCGGCCGTCGACGGCTTCGCGACCCTGAGCGGCGGCGGTGATGAGTGCGTGAAGGGCGAGCTGGTTGACGAGACGCGGCTTGCCCTGGCTGGCGTGGAAGATCTTGGTGCAGGCCCCCTGTGCCAGGGTAGTTGCCGCGTCGCCTGATCGAACGGGACTCAGGGGGCGAGAGGGGCGACATGCCCATGCCGTACTCGGAGAAATTCAAGAGCAAAATGGTCGCGAAGATGACGGGGCCAAACGGGAGATCGGCCTGCTCGCTGTCGAAGGAGGTCGGGGTCCCGCAGTCCGCGTTGTCGGCGTGGCTTCGGCGAGCCATGGTCGGGGCCATGACGAACGACAATCGAGGAGGAGAAGGGCGCACGGCACGCCGCCGCAAGCGGTGGACGGCGGACGAGAAGCTGCGCGTGATCAAGGAGGCAGCGGCGGCAGGTGAGGGGCTCGGCGCGCTGCTGCGGCGGGAAGGCCTGCACGAGGCGGATCTCGAACGCTTCCAAGAGGAGGTTCTCGCGGACGCCGCCAAGGGCGAGCAGGCCAATCGCCGTCGAGGCCCGAGCCCGGAACAGAAGCGGGTCCGCCAGCTCGAGAAGGAGCTGAGGCGTAAGGAGAAGGCACTTGCGGAGGCGGCCGCGCTGTTGGTGCTGCGAAAAAAAGCGGAAGCCTTCTTCCTCTCGGGGGAAGAGGGCGACGACACGAGCGACGACAACGAATGAGGATCCTCGAGCTCATCGCGGAGGCGCAGGCCGCCGGCGCCCGGCTCGCACCGTGTTGCGACGTGCTCGAGCTCGACCTCAGGACGATCCAGCGATGGCGTGCGCAGGGCGTGGGTGACGACGGCCGGCACGGCCCCAAGACCACCCCTCCGAACAAGCTGAGCGAGGCGGAACGCCGGCGGGTCCTCGAGGTGGCCAACAGCGACGAGTTCAGGGACATGAGCCCGAAGCAGATCGTCGCCCCCCGCACGTACATCGCCTCCGAATCGTCGTTCTACCGGGTTCTGCGCGAGGCCGATCAACTCGAGCATCGTGGGCGGACGAAGGCGCCCGTTTCGCGTCCACCGCGCGAGCACTGCGCGACGGGACCGAACCAGGTGCTGAGCTGGGACATCACGTACCTGCGGTCGCCCGTCGCCGGGATGTTCTTCTACCTGTACCTGTTCGTCGACGTGTGGAGCCGCAAGATCGTCGGCTTTCGCGTCGAGCACGTCGAAGATGGCGAGCTCGCCTCCGAGCTGCTGCTCGAGATATGTCGCTGCAACGCCCTCGACTCCGATGGCCTGGTCGTCCACCAAGACAACGGCGGCCCGATGAAGGGCGCGACGCTGAAAGCGACGATGGAGCGTCTCGGCATCCTCGCCTCGTACAGCCGCCCCCACGTCAGCGACGACAACCCCTTCTCCGAGTCACTCTTCCGCACGTTGAAGTACCGGCCACACTTTCCGCGCAAGCCCTTCGAGAGCCTGGAGGCGGCGCGTACATGGGTCGAGGACTTCGTCGCCTGGTACAACGAAGTCCACCTGCACAGCGCGATCGGTTTCGTCACGCCGGCCGCGCGCCACGGGGGTCACGCGGACGAGATCCTCGAGGCGCGGCGCGACGTCTACGAGCTCGCGCGCCGTCGCAACCCGCAGCGGTGGGCACATCACACGCGCGACTGGAAGGCACCCCAGCAGGTCTTCCTCAACCCGTCACCAGAGACTCGCCTCCGTCTCGCCTCGAACGAAGCGGCCGCATGAACCGCTACTCGGGTCTCCTCACCGCGCGGTCTGCTGTTCGCCCGCCCGACGGCGACGACGCCCGGATCAGCGGTGCCTGCAAGACGAATTCCGCGACAACTACCTTGACACTCACCGCTACCCTCCGAGGCGGCAAGCGCCGCGGCGATTACCTCGAACCACGATAGCTCGAGCAGCGCGTCGGTCTCGAGCTCCTGGGCGCCACTCGAGCGCGTGAACTTCGGGCGGATGTCGTCCCTGAGCCGATAGGTCTTCCCGGTCCCAGGGGGGCCGTAGAGGATCACGTTCTTGGGGCCGGTCCACGTGAGGGCCGGCGCGCCGTCGTGAGACTCACCGAAGAGGAGATCCACGATGTCATCGCGCGTGATGGGCACGAGCGTGTCGAGCCAGGAGCCGGCGCCCGAGCCGCGTGGGGCCTGGCCCTTGTACAGGGGGCGCCTGCTCAGGGGTTCCAGGTCCAGTCGCCCGATCGTGTCGTCCTTTCGAGTGACCTCGCCGAGGAAGCGGACGGCGAGCTGCTGGCTGCCGCCGAAGCCCTTGATCGCGAACCAGTCGCCTATGTGCACCTCGGCGAACCGGGCCCACGCCTGCTGCGCTCCCTTGCCGTCGTCGTCCCGCTTCCAACCGATCTGCCAGTAGTGATTCGCCACGAAGTCGGTCAGACGTTCTTCCTGGTCAGAGCCGCCGGCCCAGTAGCCGCGCTCCTCCTCGTCGTCCTCACCCTCAGTCCCGTCGCCGGCCTCGTCACTGGGATCGACGCCGAGGGCGGCCAGGTCGATGAGCGGCTTGCCCCGCTTCTCCGCCGGTCGTCCCCGCGAGAAGAAGTCGAGCTTGTAGAGGCATACGCGAATCAGTCGCTCGAACGCATCTTCGCCACTGGGTCGAACCGCGGCGTCATCCAAGCGGAGCGTGAACAGCTCGACGGACTTCTCGCCCACCATCGGCAGGCCGGACCTCGCGACGAGGCTACGGAGCTTCCTGTTTAGAGCCTTCTGTGCCTCCCCAGCACTGCGCTTCTTGAGACCGAACCACGTCTGGACGAGGACCTCCGGTTCATGGCTGTCGAGCAGGGGCGCTGTGACGTTGGTGAAGCCCAACAACCTCGCTCGCGTGTGTCGCACTGCGAGCGCAACGCGCAGCTTCCGACCGCAATGCGCGCGAAGATCGAGCTCGACCTTTCCCCCCTCCCACTCGCACTTGAGTCGCACCTGAGCCGGCCACGGGCCGTGTGTGCTTTCGTCCAGTCCGGGAACCTTTTTGGGCCACTCCGAGGGGTAGACCCCGGCTACGGTCACGGCGACATTGGTGCCCGCAACGTCGGTGTCGAACGCACGTGCGGCGCCGAGGACGGCACGAGTGGCGGACAGGGCGACAGGATTCGCTTCTTCGAGCTTCATTCGCCTTCCTTCCACACCGCTTCGCCCATCCGGCCCAGGACGTCTCCGGCCGAACCCTTTCCTTCGTGGACCGGATTGTTGCCGGCGCGCCGGAGTTCTCGGCCTGAGCGCCGAGCGCGACGAGCGACGGGTCGAGATGCTCGAGGACGCCGAAGTTTCGGGATTTCTGCCCGGCTTTCACCGGACTCCGAGGCTACCGCACAACCTGGCAGCGATTGAACCGCAATCGGTTGCCAGCAAGACAAATCGACTTCACGGCGCGACGCCCTTGGTATTCCGTGAGGCCCCGGGGAGCGAACCTGAGCGAACGCTCATGTGGACGGAGGCTCCAAAGTAGGTGGTGGCCGCCTCAGCGTCCGCCCTGCTCGGTGGAGACGCCGCGGGTGTGGGGAGGCACCTTCGGCGGGAACGTCAACTCCGCTTCTGGGCGGGCGCGTCGTACACCGAGATCGCGCCGGCCTTGTGCCAGCCTTCGCGCAGGAGCCAGGTGCGCGGCGGCGTGACGAGGGGCTCGTCCTCGGGCGGTGCGCGGGGGATGCCGCGCTCCTTCCAGTCGGTGAACCACGGGGCGGAGCTCGCGGCGTCGAGGCAGGTGACGGGGACCGCGCCCATGCCGAAACCCATAGGGTGGTGGCGGCCGTTCTGCAAGACGTAGACGAGGGCGCTGCGCGTCTCGCGCGGGCTCCTGAGGGGACGTGCGTGGTAGCGCTCGGACCATACGGTGCCGCGGCGGTCGAGCGCGCGGTTGATGCGCTTGGCGATGCGGATGGCGAGGCCCTGCATGCCGCGGGAGAGGCGCTCGGTGCTCGAGGCCTCGACGAGCAGGTGCAGGTGGTCGTTCTGGATGGAGTAGTGGCAGAGGCGAAAGGCGCGGCCGCCGGTGCGCGCGGTGAAGGTGAGGAAGAAGCTCTTCGCGAGGACGCGGCGCAGGCGCGCGCGGCGGAGCGGGGGGATGTCGGAGCGCACGCGCAGGGTGACGTGCACCGGATGGCGCGCGGCGTGTCGCGGGCGGGTGCGGTGGGGGACCTTGGTGCGGCCGGTGCGGGGACGACCTGCGCCCGGTCGGAAGCCGCCACGGCCGCGCGGGACGAGCGGGAGCTGCACGGGGACCGACCGGGCACGTGGCGTGCGTCCCTTCTGCCGCCGGCCCCGTGTCGAGCCGCTCGTTCGCTTCTTCGCGACCATGGATTAGGGGCAGATATCATTTCTGCGGGCGAGATGCAAGGGGGGACATCACGGTCCGGTGTACAGACATGGGTGACAGGATCGGTAGTGGAGATCGGTGATCCGGGTGAGGGGGCTATCCAAGGACATGGGTGACAGTGCGGGCAAGGAGGTGGCCCTTGCCCTGGAGGGAGACATCACCCGTCGAGCAGCGTAGGCAGCTCATCGACGAGTACATGGCTGGGGAGGAACCGGTGGTCTGGCCCGACACGCGGTCGGGAGCCACGGAGATCCACGCGCTCGGCGTGGAGGTGCCGGCCTGCCCCTGAGCGCTTCACGACGCAGGGCGCGGCGCGAGCAGGGCCGCGCCCAGGATGCCGGCGTCGGTGCCGAGGGGGGAGCGCACGACGCGCGTCGACATGGACGCGACGGGCAGGGCGACCGCAATGTAGCGGGCGAGGGCGCGGCGCTCGAGCTGGCGCCATCCACGCGCGATGCCGCCGCCGATCGCGATGACGTCCGGGTTCAACGCGTGGGCGATGTCGGCGAAGGCCGCGCCGAGGGCGTCGGCTGCGCGATCGACGATGCGCTGCGCGCCCTCGTCGCCTTCGCGCGCTCGCCGGAAGACCTCGCGTGGTTCGCCGCCGCCGGGCGCACGCCGCATGGCCCAGGCCGACGCGTAGGCTTCGAGGCAGCCGCGGGCGCCGCACGCGCATGCACGCGGACGCGCTCCCGGGACGCTCACCTTCAGATGCCCGAAGGTGCCCGCGACGAAACCCGCTCCGTGCAGCACGCGCCCGTCGATCGCGACGCCGCCGCCGACGCCGGTCCCGAGGGTGAGCGCCACGACCGTGCGCATGCCGCGCCCGGCACCCCATCGCGCCTCGGCGAGGGCCGCGGCGTGGCCGTCATTGTCCGAGGCGCAGGGAAGGGCAGTGCGCCGCGCGATCTCGTCGGCGAGCGCCACGCCCGCCCAGCCCGGCGTCGTGTCCGTCGCGAGCACGACGCGCCCCGCCACGGGATCGATGAGCCCGCACGCCCCGATCCCGACCGCATTCGCCGCCTCGCGACGGTCCTCGCGCGCGAGCCGCCCCACGAGCGCCGCCGTCCGCGCCAGCACCGCCTCCACCCCGTCCTCGAAGCGCGTCGCCACCCGTCCGCGCGCTTCCACGGTGCCGTCCGCGACGACACGCGCCGCCTTGATCGTCGTCGCTCCCAGGTCGACCCCGACGACCGCCGCGCGCCCTCGATGCGGCCGCGAGCGCGTCATCCGTCCCGCCGGAGGGGAGCGCGGGAGCGGGGACGCATCGCCACGATCGTCTCGCAAACCGACACCGAGCTACGCATGGCAGCCATCCCGAGCGACGCACGATAGCACCGGTTCCGCGCGGCGCGGGTCGTGCCGTAGGCATCGGCCATGGGCCCTGTCACACCCTCGGGCAAATCCGGGGGGGGCCTACTCCGCGCAGTCGGCCCGTGCTGTCGGCCTCGCCCATGAGCCTTGTCACAGGGGCACGCAAATCTGCGCGGAGGGCCTTTACTCCGCCCGCCGGCCTCTCCACACTCCGCCCTCGTGGTGGGTCGGCCGGCAGGAGGAGAGGCGTCGGGACGGGGGAGCCGCACGGGCGGAGCCGGTCCCGCTGTCGTCGGCGTCCTGGGGTGGGCGCGTCCGAACCGGTGCGTGCTCCTCGGCGCGACCGTCGCCGCGCTCGCCGGCGCGGCGCTCGTGGGGGCGGCCCTGGTCCCCGTCCTCGCGCCCTCCACCATCGTCGCTGAGGCGGCGCGCCGCGTGCTGCACGCCGTCTGTCACCAGGAGCCGAGCCGCTCGTTCTTCATCGACGGCCACCAGCTCGGCGTCTGTCACCGCTGCATCGGCATCTACGTCGGCCTCTTCTTCGGGGCCCTCGCCGCGGCGGGCGGCCTACGCGCCTCTCCCGGGTCTCGCCTCGGCTGGGCCCTCGCCGCCGCACCCATCGCGGTGCACGTGGCCCTCCGCTACATCCTCCCGTCCACCGACCTCGCCGACGTCCGGGTCGCGACCGGTCTGTGGTTCGGGATCTACGCGGGGGCGGCCTTCGCGGCTGCCCTGGCCGACGTCGGACGCGTTCGCGCGCGGCCGTCGCGCCCCGGAGCCGACGAGACCGCACGCACCCTTTCACCCCTGTCCCCCCAACATGACCGGTCGTAGCCGCTCACCGACATCGCACGAGGACGAAACGTGAAGAACAAAGACTATTACATCCCCGGAGTGCTGATCGCCGGCGGTGCCGCCGGCCTGCTCAGCAGCATCCCCTTCGTCAGCGCGGTCAACTGCTGCTTCTGCGCCTGGATCGTGCTCGGCGGCGTCCTCGCGATGATGCTGGTGTCGAACAAGGCGCCCGAGAGCATCGAGCCCGCCGAGGGCGCGATCGTCGGCGCCCTCACCGGAGTCCTGGCGGGCGTCATCGCCGGCGTCCTCACCGGTCTCCTGGGTCTCATCGTGCACATCGGCAGCTCGCCCTTCGCGCGCTTGCCGGCGGGTAGGAATCCCCTCGCCCACGCCTCGCCCATCGTTGGCGCCGCTGCGGGCCTGTGCATCTGGATCGTCGTCGCACCGATCTTCGGTGCCCTCGGCGGCCTCATCGGCTCGGCCGTCTTCAAGAAGAAGGGCGGCGGAGGCGGCGGCATGATGCAGGAGCCGGGTGCGCCGCAGGTGGGAGACCCCGGAGGCTGGGGTGCGCCGGGCGCTCAGGGCGGCGGCTATCCTCCGCAGGGTGGTCAGGGCGGCGGCTATCCTCCGCAGGGTGGTCAGGGCGGCGGCTTTCCTCCGCAGGGTGGTGGCCAGGGCGGGGGCTGGGGCAACCCCTGAGCGGAGCCCCGTTCCCGCGCACGCAGATCAGGGCCCGGCCACGCCGGGCCCGCCGCTCCCCTCCATGCCGGGCGGGCTCGCCTGCCCCCACATCGTTCCTCCATCCGGTGTCGTCGGCGCAGCGCTCCCCCCGTCCGGTGGTGGCGCGCCGTGGCGGTCGCGCGTGACGAAGAACACGACGGCCGCCGCGATCGCCGCGACGCACAGGCCACCGGCGATGAGCCACGGCGACGGCATCGTGTCGCCGCCCGTCGCGCCTGCCGCCTGGGTCGTCGCCGCGATCAGGGCCATGGTGTTGTTGGTGACGTGGCACGCGATGGTGACCCACGTGCTGTCGGTGCGCTGCGCGAGCCAGGCGAAGTAGAGACCGAGGGGGAGCACGCCGGCGGCCTGGGGCGGGTCCAGGTGATAGGCCGCGAAGGCGACGCCCGAAGCGATCACGGCACCCGCACCGCGCCCGATGCCGCGCTGGAACATCCCGCGGAAGAACATCTCTTCGCAGAAGCCCGGCAGCACCGCGATCACGGGCACGAGGAGCCACAGGGAGTGGCCCTCGATGAGGTGCTGCAGCATGGGGAGGGCGCCGAAAGAGAGGTGCGGGGCGACGCGCTCGACGAGGTGGACCATCGCATCGGAGGTCGGTCCGAGGGCGAGCGTGCCGATGGGGGCCGCGATGAACGCGACGAGCGGCGCCGGCCCGAGACCGAGCGCCTCCTTGGGCCGCACGCGCGCGAGCAAGGGCGTGGCCAGCGCCGTGAGCAAAAGCAGGCCGGACGTGGAGGCCAGGCCGATGAACAGCACGGGCATCGACTGGGCCGCTGACGCGATGTCGTGGGATGCGCCCGTCGCCAGCATGGCGATGGCAGCGATGAGGGTGATGGCGATGCTGCCGCCGGCGGCGATCGCGCCCCCCACGATCGCCGCGACGATGGCTTGCCAGCGCTTGAGTCGGTGCATGGGCTCGGGATCCTCGGGCCGGGGGCAGCGGCCACGACGCGAACGTATATACACGAGCGCGCGCGATTGCGCGCACGGTCCCCCCAGCGAGGGATTGCACGCTTGATCCGCCCGGGATGGGTCTTACCAGGGGGGCAACAGGGGTCCGGCGCACCGGGCGCGGCCCGCGGCTGCTCCCGGCGCGCCTCGACCCCACCTCATGACCAGGCTTCGGTCACTCGTCATCGGTCCCTGGCACCGGCCGCTCCTGCCGGACGCCGAGACGCGCGGCCCGGGCCGCCTCCTGACGTCGCTTCGCCTCGAAGAGGCGCCGCCCCCGTTCTGTGATGCGCCCCACGGGAGGCGCCTCCGGGTCGCGCATCTCGGGGGGCGGGACCTCGCCGTCGCCGCGCGCCGCCGCGCCCGTCGCATGGCCGGTGCGGCGCGCCTCCTCCTCGCGCCGCGCGAAGTCGGCACGCCACGCTTCGAGCGTGCGCAGGGGATAGCTCGGGTCGCTCGGGTCCGTGATGATCGCCTCGGCGATCGCGTCGCGATCGACGAATACCGGAGAGAGCTCGCCCGGGTCGTAGGCGTGCCCGCGGTCGAAGAGGCCCCCGCAGATCGACCGGAGCGTGCACACCTCGCAGCCGGGCGCGTAGACGTGCTCCCAGTCGGTCTGCCGCACCGTCTGCTTGGCGTCCAGGAAGTGCACGATGCGCTCCTCGCCCTTGACGATCTTGCGCGTCTCGGTGCTCGCCCAGGCGAAGTCGGTCATGTAGCAGAGCGGCACCTTCTCGACGCGGAAGGTGCGGCCCGTCTTGTGCAGAAGGCGCATGGCGCGGTGCAGCGACAGCTCGAAGTCCGCGAGCCGCGGCAAGAACTCTGCCTGGTTGACCTCGGCGCGGCCCATGGATGGATCCAGGTTGTTCCAGACGAAGTGCCTGACGTGCGGATGATGCTCGAGGAAGTACCGCACGTTCCCGTCGAGGTGATCGGCGTTGAGCTTGTTGATGACGCAGTTGACGTTGACCTCGATGCCGAACCGATGCGCGTTGTCGATGGCGGCGAAGGCGCGCGGCAGGGTGTCGGGCGTGCCGCGCAGGCGCTCCTCGACCTCGGGGCGCACCGAGTAGATCGAGACGTGCACGAGCGCGAGCCCCGCCTCGGCCATGGCCCGGGCGAAGGCCTCGTCGGCCAGGCGCGAGCCGTTGGTGATCATGCGTACGTGTAGCCCCTGCTCGCGCGCGTAGTGGGCGATGCGCGGCAGCTCCGGGTGCAGGGTCGGCTCGCCGCCGGTCAGGATCACACCGAAGTAGCCGCGCCGCACGAAGTCGTCCACGAGCATCCGCATCGACTCGAAGTCGTGGGTGAAGGGCGTGGTCGGGTTCGAGCAGAACCCGCAGAAGTGGTTGCAGTGGCGGACGACCTGGATGTAGCCGATGTTGGCCACGTGCCGCTCGAGGATAGCAGGAGGACCGGGCTCAGTCGCGGCAGTTGCTGTCCGGGTCGGCCGTGACGAGGGGCCGGAGCGACTCCTGGTGGGCGAGCCATCGGTCGCGGATGTCCGCGGGCACGCCGGCCGCATCGATCTCCTCGCGCAGGATCGTGAGCCGCCGGGCGAACTGACCGCCCAGGATCGGGTGGGGCCCGTGGGCGACCTCGAGGGGCCGCCCGCCGTACTCCACGTCCGCCCCGAGGTGCTCGGCCGCGTGCTGGTACTCGAGCTCCTTGATGCGCGCCCGGCTCGCGCTCCGGAAGTGGAAGCCGATCATGGTGTCGTCGAAGCAGCGGTCGACGAAGTGGTCGACGATGCGTCGGAGCACGGGCTCGCCGCCGAGGCGCTCGAAGGAGGTCTCCATCGTGCGGGGGATTATGCTCCCCGTGCGCTCGGACGCCAGGGAGGGTAGGCTCAGCAATCGTGGCGACCGATGGACGTGCGCAGGGAGGGCTGCGCGGGCTGCTCGCGGGTCTCGAGGCGGGGCTCTTCGGGCGTGAGAAGCGGGGCGAGGTACCGGCCGGCGCGTCGGCGCGCCTCGCCGAGGCGGTGCGTCTGAGCCTGCCCGAGGCGGACGAGGACACCCGCGCGATCGTGACCGCGACCGCGGGGCTGCTCGCCTGCGTGGCTTACGCGGACCGGGACTTCTCCGATGCCGAGGAGCGGGAGGTGCACGAGGTCCTCGGGCGCATCCACGGCCTGCACCTGCGCGGCGTGGAGGCCATCTGCGGCGTGCTGCGCGAGGAGATCGTCGCCCTCGGCTCGGCGGGCGATCAGGTGTGGGCGCGCGTGCTGCGCGAGCGCGGCGACCGGGCCCTCCGCTGCGAGGTGCTCGAGGTGCTCGTCGACATCGCGGCGGCCGACGGCGAGCTGTCCCTCGCCGAGACGAACTACCTGCGCCGCCTCGCCCCGTCCCTCGGCCTCATCCAGGCCGACTACGACGCCGCCCAGGAACGCCACAAGGACAAGCTCACCGTCCTACGCTGACGCGGCCGACCCGGGCCCTATTCCGTGACCAGGCCGTCGCAGCCCACGTACGCGGAGTAGAGCGCCGGCTGGGACGACGTGATGGTCGGCCTCATGAAGAACTGCCCGAACACGGGCAGGCCCGTCATGGTTGCGATGAGGGTGACGGTGCTCCCGCCGAGGGTGGCGATGGAGGTGTGGTAGCTGCCCCCCGTCTGCAGAGGCCAGTAGCCGTCCGTGTCGCTCACGACCATGCGCGCGTTGCCGTCCGCGTCCTCGATCACGTCCCAGACGACCTTGCCGTAGATGCGCGCCTCGCTGACGGAGCCGTTCGCGGCGATCTGGTTGACCGAGATGTACCAGCGGTCATCCACGCTCGTGTCGGTGCGGCCGTCGACCCGGTTGTAGACGTCGAAGACGACGTAGGTCGCCGCGCCCGACGTCACGACGGCGTGGGACGGGAAGAGCACCCGCCCGCCGTACTGGTGGAGGTTCGTGTTGCTCGGGTCGTGGGCGTAGGCGTAGTAGCGGCTGTACTGAACAGCGCCGGTATTCACGTCGTACAGGTTGAAGTGACGCGCGATGCCCCCGTAGGGGTCGGCGCTCTCCGTGCCGGCGTGCGCGTCGGTCGCCAGGGTGGAGGTCGACGTCCCGCTGATGAGCACCGCCTTCTTCACGCCGCCGACGGTGAAGACCTGGACCAGGCCGTAGTTGCGACACCCGTCGAAGCAGGCCGGCGAGCCTCCGGCGTCGTAGGGATCGCCGCCCGTCCCGAAGCTCTGAAAGGGCGCGTCGTGCACGAGCGGCAGGGGCGTCCCCGTCGCGCCGAGCCCGTACTGCGCGATCCGGCCGCTCGTGAAGAACAGGAGGTGCGGCGACCCGTCCGATGCCGTGGTGATGAGCCCGTTCGCCACGTGGGAGGCGGGGATGTACTTCGTCCCCGTGTAGCTCGTCACCGCGCTCGGATAGGTCGCGTCGTAGCTCGCGGTAGAAGGATAGACGGTGGCACCGAGCGTCGTGAAGCTGCCGCCCGCGAACGAAAGGACCCACCCTTGCGTCTCGTACTGCCTGTGCAGGTACAGGAGATTGCCCGCGCCGAAGAGGAAGGCCGACGAGGTCAGCTGCCTGTATTCGAACGGCGAGCCGTCGCTGGCCGACGCGCAGTCGGGCATCTGACTCGCGTATAGGACCGTGCCCGTCCGCCCGTCGAGCATGGACACCTTGGACTGGGGCACCGACAGGCCCATGCAGGCGGTGCTCGGTCCGAGGCCATCCTCCGCGGCCACCACCTCCGGGTAGCCGTCGCCCTGCACGTCGAAGCCGCCGCCGATGCCGACGAGGCTCGACGAGATGGGGACGGACCAGGAAGGTCCCCCGGTTTCGGAATGCGCGACGACGTTCGAGCCCTCCATCGTGTACGCGACCCAGCCGCTCGGCGTGTCGTAGGCGGGCAGGCGCGTGCCGCCGAACAGGAAGCTGTTCATGCGATAGGCGGGCATCGCCGCGCAACCCATGCAGGCCGCGCCGCAGCCCGCGTCGACGGTCGCGCTCGCGTCGACGGTCGCGCTCGCGTCGGTGCTCGTGCTCGCGTCCGGGGGCGGTGCGCAGGAACCGCCCGGGACGGGGGTGCAGCCCGCGTCGCCCGTCGCGTCCGCGTCAGGGGCCGTGCTCGCGTCGAGCCGCGCGCCCGCCTCACCCGCGTCGTCCCGCCCGGCGCCCGCGTCACCCGTTCCGATGCGCCCGCCGTCGGCGCCGCTCCCCGTGGCCGTACCGCCCGTGCAACCCAAGACCCCCACAGCTACCCAGAGGCACAACCAGCGTGGCGAGCGCGTCTTCATGGCAACAACCAAAGCAGACACCATGCCATGCCGGCGACGGAGCGCGGGCGGCCCGCAACCAAGCGCGTGCCGAGGCGAGGGCCACATCTCGAGGATGCCTGGGGCCGCGCATCCCTCGGCGCTGGGGTCTGGGCGCCCCCTGGGTGTCGCGTCGCGCCTGACACACACCGCCTCGCCGCGAGCGCGCGCCCTACTCGCACAGCGGCGGAGGGGAGGCCCCTTGCTCCAGGGCGCCGAGGTCGGGAGGCGTGCTGCGCAGGTTGCCGTCCAGGTCGACGGCGGGCGTGCCGGCGATGTCGATGCCCGCGTCGATGGCGGGGCTGCCCGGCGTGAGCTCGTAGCCCGTGTGGTCGACGAACATCGGGTCCGCCACGAGGACGCCGGCGCTCGCCGTGCCGGTCTGCACCATGTCGTGGGACTCGAAGTCGAAGGGCGGGTCGCCCGACGCGATGCGGATCGACTGGTAGAGGTTGTTGAAGCTCCGTACGCCGGTGTTGCCGCCCGCGCGGTAGCTCGTCTCGACGCCCGCCGTCGGGCGATCCCCCGGACCGTTGTCCCAGGAGGTGTTGTTGATGAGCGTGGTGTTCGTCGTGCCCTCGAGCAGGATCCCCTGCTCCTGGAAGCCGGTGACGAGGTTGTTCTCGATGGTGGTGTTCGACACGGTCAGGTAGTCGGAGCCGGCGAAGGTCTCGTGGATCTTGCCGATGGTGATGCCGACCCCGATGCTGGCGCCCGGCGGGCCGACGAAGCGGTTCTGCTCGATGGTCACATGGTCCGAGCCCGAGAGCTGTACGCCCACCGCCCACGCCGAGGCGATGAGGCCGTGGCAAGAGTTGTGCTCGATGTCCACGCGCAGGCCGCCGACGACGTGGATGCAGCGCTCGCCGCCCGACAGGTCATCGTCCGCGATGCGCACGTCCGAGACCCATTGCGACGGGGGTGTCCCGCCCGAGTTGAGCGCGATGGTGCGCACGCCGCGCGCCACCCGGCTGTGCACGATGGCGATGTGGTCGGAGTTGCTCATATCGATCGTGTTTGCGCGCGACCCGGCGCCCGGGTCCACGTCGAGGCCCCACATCTCGATGTTGCTGCACTGATCGAGGGTGATGCGGCCGTGCACGGCGAGGCCGCGCAGGGAGAGATCGTGGTCGCGCTGCAGCGTGATGTCGCCGTCGATGGTGACCATGTCGCTGTCGGCGGCGGTGATCACGACCTGACCGCCCTTGTCGATGTCCGTGATGCGAAGCGCCGGATAGCTGCCCCCGTGGACGACGATCACCTCGCCCGCGGTGGCGCTCGACAGGGCACCGCTGATTCGAGCCGTCCGGGTACACGTCGACGACGGGTCCCGCCGGCCCCGCGTCCGCCCCTCCGTCGGGCACGCAGGCGTCGGCCCGCGCGCCGGCGTCCCTCGCGTGGCCTGCGTCCGGCCTCGCCGCGTCCATGCCGCCGGCGTCGGCCGGGGGCGCGTCGATGTGAGCAGCGTCGAGTGCGGCGTCCATCCGCCCCGCCTCTGTGTGGCCCGCCTCCATGCGCCCGGCTTCCGTGCCTCCGGCTTCCATGCCTCCGCCGTCTGCACGCCCTGCATCGCGCCCGCCTCCGTCGCGCCCCGCGGTGCTCACCGTGCCCTGACAACCGATCGCCACCATGGCCACGGCGAGCAGCAGGCTCTCCCACTTGCTCCTAGTCATACCGACAACGTAGACACGGAGCCGTCCGTGTGAACGCGTCCCGAGCTTGCGCTCTGTTCACCCGCTGCGCGCGGGCGAACGCGCGAACGGGCGACCTCAGGTGGGAGGGCCCACGCTCGTTCCGAAGGCAGCGCCCTCGACGGCGGTGAAGCTCGTTCCGCGCGCCGTCGGTCCAATCCAGAATACGTCGACCCGGCCGCTCACGTCGGGCCCACGGTAGAGCCCTTGCTTCACGTAGATGTCGCTCCGGCTCACGGTCATGGAGACGTCGACGACCTGGGTGAACCCGGTCTCGCCCTGCTCGCGCCGCCAGATGGTCGCGTGTCCGCCGGCCCAGTCGACCTCGATCACCAGGTCCATCCAGGCGCCCAGGGTGAGGTCGCCGCTGCCGGCGAAGGTCGCCGGCGTGTCTCCCGCCGTGAAGGCGATCTGTTGAGGGGCGCCCGCCATGGAACGCCCGACGGCGATGCCGCCCAGGGGATAGAGCTGCATCACGAACGACCAGCTCTCGGAGTCGCCGCCAAGGAACGTGGCGTCCCAGTCGGACGGGAAGAAGTAGCTCGTCGCGTAGTAGACGGTGCCGCTCGAGGGGCCCTCGTTGATGGAGGTGCCGTCCGTCTGTTGCATGATGAGGGCCTCGGCGCGCTCGCTGCCCAGGTTCAACGGGTCGTCGCCGGGGTCGACCTCGACGCGGAGCGCCGTCTTGCCGTGCCACGTCATGCCGTCCGGGTGCATACGACAGCTGTCGATGATTTGCGTGTACCGCCAGCCGCCCGTATCGGGGTTCGCGTCCCAATCGGTGAGGAAGGACACGCCCGCGCCGGCAGCGGGCGGCGGGTCGCCCGGGCCCGAGGTGAGGTCGCCGTGGGATGCGGGGGGCGGGTCCGACAGGCACGCCGGAGCGCTGTCGCTCGGCAGCGGGAACGCGGCGTCGACACCCGACATCGCATCGCCGGCGCCCGCGTCGGTGGGCGGCAGGTGGGCATCGGTGGGCGGCAGGTGGGCATCGGCCGGCGTGCCGGCGTCGGACGTGGCGCCCGCGTCACGATGACCTGCATCGCGACCGCCCCCGTCGCCGGCGTGACCGGCGTCGCCTGGGCCCGCATCACCGGTCGAGGTGCCGCTGCTACCGCTGCACGCGGTGAGGGCGCAGAGCGACACGAACAGTACCCACATCGCCCCGAGGGTTGTCTTCCGTCCCACCGTTCGCCTCCACCGCGGACGCCCGAAACGCGTTCGGCGTTCCGAAGACCATACCGTGGGCCGGTGCCGGCTGACCAGCGGGGCTCTTAGGGCGTCGCGCGGTAGATGGCGCCGTCCGTGCCGAAGACCCACGCGTAGCTCCCGTCCGGTGCGGCCCACACCGAACGGAACTGGAAATCAGCGTTCGGGGGGTTGCGCGGGATCCACCGGACGCCGTTCCAGATCACCGCGCCGCCCGCGGCAGCTACCCAGACGTTGGTCGCGCTGGTGCCGCTGAACCCGTAGGGCCGGTTCACGTCGACGCTGTGGAGCGGCGTGAACATCGTGCCGTCGAAGGTGAGCACGTCCAGGCTCAGCGAGAGGAACACCTGGCCCCCGACCGCCATGAGGTCGTGGCCAGTCTCACCGGCCGGGAGGGTGAGCTCGTCAAGCCCCGAGCCGTTCCAGCGTTCGGCGTATCCGTAGGGCCCGCCGACCCACATCTCGGAGTCGGAGACGACCGCGAGACAGCGAAAGCCCGCGTGGGGAAGAGCCGTGACCTGGGTCCACATCGTCCCGGTGCGGCGAAGCAGGAGGTGGTCCGTCACGGCGTAGAGCGAGGTCCCCGGCGCGCTGTCGATCGCGTACGCCGCTTCGTCGAGGGGAAACGCCTCTGGTGTCCAGGTCGTGCCGTCCCACCGCAGCACGCCGAAGGACCCACCGACCCAGACACTGCCCGTGCCGTCGCCGTAGACCGTCTCGATGTCGGCGTCGATGGGCTTCGGCGCGACCCGCCATGCGGTTCCGTCCCACCGGAGCACGAGGCCCTGGGCCCCGACCGCCCACACATCGCTTGCCGAGGCGCCCCAGGAATCGACGATGGTGCGCCCCGTGAGCAGGCCGGTCGTCCGCCACGCGGTCCCGTCCCAGTGCACGTGTGCGCCCGAGCCGTTCGTGGCCCGGACGTCGTTCGGAGCGACCGCGACACCGTGGAGCAAGGGCGTCGAGCTCGTCTGGGTCGACCAACTCGTTCCGTCGAAGTGGGCCGAGCCGTCCACGCCGAGAAGCCACACGTCGTTGGGTCCAGTGCCCGTGACCTTGTCGTACTCGCCGGACGGTGCGCTCGGGCTCGTCCACGCCGAGCCGTTCCAGCGGTAGACGTGGCTCGCCCCCTGACCCACGACCCACACGTCGTTCCCGCTCGAGCCCCACACACTCACCCACGGATTGGTCGACGTGACCGGCGGCGGCACCGCGGTCCACGTCGAACCGTCGTAGTGGAGGAACGTGTCGGTGTCGCCGACCGCCCAGATGTCGTTCGTCGCCGCGCCCCAGAGGGCGTGGATGGTGGCGGTCGTCGGAATGGACGCCGAGGTGAAGCTCGCCCCGGCCGAGTGGGCGACCGCGCCGGAGCTGCCCATGACCCAGACGTCGGTGGGGCTCGCCGCCCAGATGGAAGTCCAGTTGCCAAGGGGCGTGGGGACAGCCGACCAGCCGACTCCGTTGTAGTGCGCCAGGTGCGAGACCAGGCCCGCGGCCCAGATGTCCGACGGCGACGTTCCGGAGATCGCCGCAAGATTTGTGGACACGTCGATCGGGGTGCGCGTCCATCGCGAACCGTCCCAGTGATCGATCGCGGACGAAGTGCCTGCGCCGTAGTCGTAGACGATCTGCCACACGTCATCGGGCGCCGATGCCCACATGGCGGCACCGGATTGCCCGTGCGGTTGCGGGTTGAACCAGCAGCCCGCGTCGAAGCAGTCGCCGGGGGACGACACCGGTCCGGCGTCACCGGGAGGCATGCCGCCGTCCGCGGGCGCGCTGCCATCGAAGCCGCCGTCGGTCGGTGTGTAGTCGACTCGTCCGCAGCCGCAGCCACACAGGACGACCACACTCACCACGGGGACAAAGAGCCGCATCGCGAAGGCAAGCCGATGCTATCACACTCCGTTTTCGCACGTCCGCGGCGTTCCGCCGGGAACGGGTACGTCTCTTCGGCCTCGGGCGTTGCGTGGAACAGCGCACCGTCGGTGCCGAAGATCCAGGCGGGCTCCCGCACCATTCCGGCGGGGGGGCTCCAGATCGCGATGCAACCGGAGTATGCTGATCGAGTGACGCGCCGCACGGTGGTGGGGACGGTGCTGCTCTGCCTGGCAGCAAGCGGTTGTGGCCTTGCCTACGACCTGGACCCGCCGACGTCGGACGCGGGTCAGTCGAAGACCGACGCGGGTCGCCACGATGCGGGTCGCCAGGACGCCGGGCTGCGCGACGCGGGTCGCCGCGATGCGGGTGGCTTCGATGGGGGCCCCGCGGGCGATGCGGCTGTTACGGACGCCAGCGGCGTGGGCGAGGCCGGTCCGGGGGACGAGGCCGGTCCGGGGGACGGGGGGGTGCCGCGCGTCGTGGCACCCATCGCGATTGGCATGGTGGGCGGCCGCGGCGCGCACCCGGCCGTCGTCTGGAACGGGAGCGCCTTCGTGGTGGGGATGCTGGCCGACACCGGTCAGCGGCCGGTCCTGAGCTGGTACGCGCCGGGCGCCGACACCCCGGTCTCGATGCGCCGCCTCGCCACCGCGGACGGTGTGCGCGACAGCCTGACGCTCGCGGTTCGTGGCGGCGTCCTGGCTGTGGGGTGGATGGAGCAAAACGGGGCCGGCTACTGGTCGCTCTTCGTGGACCTCGTGGCGGGCTCGCGCACCCTCACCGCGAGCGTCGTCGCCACCGGTCTGCTCGACACCATGGATTACGACGACGCCGAGCTCGTGTGGACCGCGGCGGGTCTCTGGGCGACCTACCGCGTCTCGGACGGGGCGGGCGGCGAGGAGCTCGAGGCATTGTTCCTCGGACCGGACGGCACGTCATCATCCGGCACGCCCGTCTTGGTCGACAAGGCGACGGACCTGGGCGACCTGACCTCCGCCGAGACCAGCGACGGCGCGATCGTGGTCACGGGGCGTCCGTCGGTCGCGCACGTGGGGACGAGCTGGGACAGCCCCTTCGTCGTGTCCGGTCGCGGCACCGGTACCGAAGGCTCGGCGGTCGACATGGGTGGCGGCACGCTGCTCGCCGTCTTCGCCGAGTCTTCCGACTCCATGTTGCACTCCCTGATCCTGACCCCACCTCCTGCCAGCTACACGAGCACGATGCCCTCGGTCCTCGTCGGAGCCGACGGGCCCGATCCGGTGCTCGCGCGGGACGATTGGTTCGTCGACGCGGTCCTCGCCTGGGTGCAGCGGGACGTGGGGAGCACGGCGACACGTCACCTCGCCGTCGCAGCCATCGACCCGGGAGGCCTGTTCGCCGGCAGCGTCTGCAGCGTCCCCGCGGACTACCCGTTCGCCAACGAACCGGACATGGCCTGCGGCGCCAGGCAGTGCGCCGTCGTGTGGCAAGAAGGCCACTACGGCACAGCACCGCTGTTCGAGGTGCGCTTCGCCCAGTTCCCGGCCGACGACCCGGCCGCGCTCTGCGCGCCCTGACTTCGCGCCGCCGTCTCGCACGTCCCGCTCGGACCCCCTCGCGAGACCTGGCGCTCTGCTCCGTGATAGCGTCGCGCCATGTCGCTGGGTCTTCGTGGGGTGCTCGCCTCCACCGTTTTCGTGCTGGCAGCGTGCGGCCATACCCCGGCTTCGTCACCTCCCGATGCGGGCGCTCCCCTGGACGGGGCGACGATGGACGCGACCCACGCCGACGGCGGCACTCCGCCGGCGGACGCCATGACGCCGGACCGCGGGCCGTCGGCGGACGGCGGGGCGGTTGCCGACGCGGGCACCGACGCCGGGACCGATGCGGGCGTCGTCATGACCGACTGCTCCCTCGGTGGGGTGCCTCGCAACGAGGGGATGACCTGCACCGACTGCGACTATCCGGGCTACTGCGACCGATGCGTGAGCGGGACGTGCACCGTCCTGCCCGCCTGCGGCACGACCTTCGTGGACGAGACCGCCGCGCGCGGGTTGCCGACGGCCTCCCAGGGGACCGGTGCTGCATGGCTGGATGTCGACGAGGACGGCGACCAGGACCTGTTCGTGCGCAGCGTCGGGCTGTTCATCAACGACGGGACCGGCCACTTCACCGAGGAGAGCATGGCCCGCGGCCTGACCTCCCTCGGCATCAACGCCTACCCGATCGCCGTGGGGGACTTCGACTCCGACGGTGACCTGGACTTGTTCGTCGGCGACGACACGCGCTTCGGGACCGTCTCGAATCACCTCTACGAGAACGACGGCACCGGCCATTTCACCGACGTCGCAGCGAGCGCCGGCCTCGTGCTCTCCATGAACACGCCGCGCGCTGCCGTGTTCTTCGACCACGACGCGGACGGCGATCTCGACCTCCTCTACGCGTCCGAGTTCAACCCACCGGCGATGTACCGCAACGACGGGAGCCTGCCGTTCGGCGACGACACCTCGCTCTTCACCCCCTCGAACCTCCAGGGCGACAGCGCCTCCTGGGTCGACTACGACAACGACGGGGACCAGGACCTGTTCCTGTCCACGGGCAGCTCCGGCACCCTGAATCACCTCTTCCGCAACGACGGCGGCACCTGGACCGACATCGCCACGGCTGCCGGAATCGGAGGTCCCGACGACGGCTCCCGCTGGGGTGGCGCGACGTGGGCGGACGTGGACGGCGACGGCGATCTCGACATGTACCTCGTCCACAACGGCTCGGCGCCCGACTACCTCTACGTGAACCAGGGCGACGGCACCTTCCTCGAGGAGCCCGCGGCCACCGCCGGGCTCGACGGCCTCGATCAGGTGCTCTCGGACGCCGCTGCCTGGGCCGACTACGACCGGGACGGGGACATGGACGCCATGCTCGGCGAGGCCGGCCTCTACGCGAACGACGGCACCGGCCACTTCACCCACGTGGCGGTGCCCGGGCTGGTCCAGGGGAGCAACGCGGCGTGGGGCGACTTCGACGGGGACGGCCTGCTGGACCTGTACGTGACGGCCTTCCCCGGCGACGCCGATCACCTCTATCACGCCGTCGAGACCGGCTCCGGCTGTGCGCCCGCCCGGTCGATCCGGATTCCGCGCCATCACGGACCCTGACGGCGATGCGACGGACAGCGACACGTCGGACGACCGGGACGCGATCGGCGCTCGCATCGAGGTCGACCTCGACGGCTCCGACTTCGTGGGCCACGTGACGACGTATCTGGTCGGCGCCGCCCAGTCGGGCAACTACGCCCAGACCGAGCTCGCGCCGCTCGTCGGCTGCGGCACGGCGAGCACGGTCCACATCCGCGTCACGTTCATCGACGGCAGCGTGGTCACCGAAGCGGCATCGCCCGGCACCGTGAGCGAGCTCGACGTCCTCGACCCTCCGTGAGGGCATCGTCGTTGCCGCGGGCCCGGTGAGGCGGGGTGGCCGCCCGCTCGGCGCCACCCCGCCCTTCGTCGTACGCGATCGCACGGGCTCCGTCAGGCGACGTACCGCTGCGGCTGCTGCGGCTGCGGGTAGCCCGACTGGGGGTAGCCCGCTTGGAGGGCCTGCTGCTGCGGGGCGGCGAGCGCCATGCCCTGCTGCCAGGTGGACACGATCCCCTTGGCGCCCTGCACGTTGCGCGACATCGGCGCGAAGAGGGCCGGCACCCGGAGCTTGAGGGAGCGCGCGCCGAAGGTGAGCTTGAGCTTCTTGCTCATGAGGCCCGAGACCTTGGCCTTGGTGAAGGCGTTCCAGGGGATCGACTCGACCTTCTCGAGGCGGTCGTAGATGAGACCGCGGCGGTGCTCGACCAGGATCAGGCGCTGGTTGGTCGCCAGGAGCAGGTAGTTCCGCCAGAAGAACCGGATGCCCAGCGTCCACAAGGGGCGGTGCACGCCGGCGGTCCGGCTCATGAGCTGCTCGCCCGGCTGAAGGTGGGCGCGGACGATGTGCTCGATATAGGCGTCGTTGTACTTGATCATGGTCTTCCTCCCTCGTTCCTCTCGCTGTCCCGTGCGGGTTCGGACCGAGATACGGAAGAGGAAGGCCATCTCTCCCCTGGCCGTCTTGCCTTTTTTTCAGCGCCCTGCCGACGAGCCGGGATCGGCGGTCAGGAGCCGGTGGGAGGGCGGCTGCCGTTGAAGGACTGCAGGGTCTTGCAGGTCTCGAGGGCGCCGCAGTCGGGCGAGTGGTTCGTCGCCAGGTGATAGGTGAGGGTGCCGTTCGACAGGAAGTCGCCAACGAGGGTGGCGTGGGCGTCGAGGATGACCGTGTAGGTGCACATGCCCTGGGTCGCGGCGCGGGTGCCGTTCAACGTCAGGTCGATGTCGTTGCCCGACACGTCGCCGTGCAGCACGTGATCGCCGAGCGTCAGCTGGAGCGCCGTCCCCGTCACTCCGCCGACGTTGCCCGTGATCGTGGAGCTGTCCTGGGTGATGGTCAGCATGATGTTGCTGGCGGTCGTGCCCACCATCCAGTTCGGGAAGGCGCAGGCATTCGTCCCGTTCGTCACGTTGATCGCATAGTTCCCGGCGACGTTGGCCGGGCTACCGCAGCCGGCGAGGCCCGTGAGCGCGAGGGCAGACAGAATGGCGAGGCACAGAGGGCGCATGTCCACCTCCTTACGGGCGAGACGGTAGCGCACCCCGGGCGATGGAGTCGAGGTGCGCTCGGGCACCGGCTGTGATCGGGGACGGGCTCCCGTGATAGTTAAGCGATCGCTTTACTGTTCCTTTCTCGCTCTTCGGCCTGTCGGCGATTGGCCGAACGGGGTGGTTCACGGAGCGCTCGGATCTCGTGCCGCCCCGCGGAGCGCCACACACCCATTGCGGTCGCGCTCCGCATGGTCTACGTGCGAGCCGTGGCCAGTCGACTCGCGGCGGCCCGGAGAAGAGGGCGATGGCGCGATTCCACGAGCAGATCATGGGCGTCTACTTCGACGACCTGGACCCCTATCACATCCTGCACAACGCACGGTACCTGCTGCTCTTCGAGCGCACGCTCGGGTCGTTCTGGATGGAGCTCGGCATGGGCTCGTTCCAGGACTCCTCTCACCCCGACCGCTTCCACTTCGTACGCACGAACGACATGGAGTACCTCTCGCCCGTCCGCGGCGTCGGCAAGGTGCGCGTGCGCGTGTGGATTGAGCGGCTCGGTCGCACGTCGCTCACCTTCGGCTTCCAGATGATGCCGCTCGACGAGGACCGCCTGCACGCCCGCGGCACGCGGACGGTCGTGCGCATCGACCCGGACACCTTCCGTCCCGTTCCCTGGACCGACGCCTTCCGCGCCCACATCGCGCCCTGGCTCGACACCCCGGCGACGTGACCGGGGCACGCGCGTTTTGAACGACGCGCACCGCTCCGCCAACATGCGCGCTCACGCGAGCAACGCGCCGAGGCGCTCGACCGCCGCGGCCACGTCGGGCCGTGCCTCGAGCATCGGACGCATGGGGTCGCCCTGCTCGGCGAAGCGAGCCGGCCCCGTCACGATGTCGAAGCGGCGCGGGTCGAGGGCGAAGCCCACCTCGTCCCAGGCGAGCGGCATGGACACCGTCGCCCCCGGATGCGCGCGCACCGACCAGGGCGCGACGATGGTGCGCGTCCGACCGGTCTGCCCCGTGTCGACCAGAATGCGCCCGCCGCGCTTCTTCTTGAGCCGCTCCATGGTGGCGAGGTCCGGGTGGCGCTGGATGAGCAGGCGGCCGAAGAGGTCCGCGAGCAGGCGCGCGGTGTCGAAGCCGACGTCGGGCCCGAGCGGGACGAGCACGTGCAGGCCCGTCTGACCCGAGGTCTTCGGGTAGCCCTCGAGCCCCGCGTCCTCGAGCAACGAGCGGAGCGAAAGGGCGAGGGTCACTCCGTCGCGCAGGAGCCGCTCCCCGAGGTCGAAGTCGATCGTGAAGAAGTCGCACGCGTCGAGGTGCTCGGCGCGCGCGGCGATGACGTGGATCGGGATGGCGCCGAGGTTCGCGATGAGGAGCAAGGTGTCGACGTCCTCGACGAGGAAGGTGTGGACGACCTTGTTCTTCTCTTCGTGCGCGAGGGGCAGAGACCGCACCCAGGGCGGCGTGCCCTTCGGCAGGTTCCACTGGAAGAAGCTCTTGCCCGCGATGCCGTCCGGGTAGCGGACCAGGACGACCGGGCGGCCGGCGAGGTAGGGCAGCATGGCCGGCGCGATCGTCTCGTAGTACGCGCACAGGTCGCCCTTGGTGTAGCCCTCGTCGGGCCAGAACACCTTGTCCTGGTTCGTGAGCACGACGCGATGCCGTCGCGTGTCGCGCGCCGTGGACGGTGGCGGCGTCGCGCGCATGGCGGCCGTCTCGCCGCGCGGGGCGGCGGTGCAGTCGCTCGGGACCACGTCCGGGCGAATGCCCATGAAGACCGGGAAGCGGAGCTTGCCCTCGTCGCTCCACCCGACGTAGCGCACCCGTACCACAATCTCGGGCGCGACGAAGGTACGCCCGTCCGGCGCGCTGCCGAAGTCGCCCTCCGCGGCGGGCTCATGGACGGCGAGGGGCGCGAGCGCCTCGAGCAGCGTGTCGATACCGGTCTCGGCGAGCCCCGAGCCGACCTTGCCGCGCACGACGAGATGCTCACCCTCGTAGCTGGCGAGGTCGAGGGCCCCGAGCCGAGCGCGTCCACCCGTGCCCCGCGTGTGGCCGACCACCACGAAGTCGTCGTCGCGCTCGCGCTTCTTCTTCACCCACGCGCCGCTCCTGTGCGGCCCCGGCTCGTAGACCGAATCGGCGCGCTTCGCCACGATGCCCTCGAGCCCCTGCGCCTCGCACAGATCCCACAGCGGGCGGCCGTCGTCCTCGAGGTGGTCGAGGGCGCGCAGATAGCCGCGCCCGCGCACCGCCTCCATCAAGAGCGCCTTGCGCGCCGACAGGGGCAGCCCCCGAAGGTCCCGCGCCCCGAGGGCGAGCACGTCGAAGACGACGTAGACGACGGGCACCGCCCGCGAGGCGAACAGCACGTCGTGGGGCCGCGATGCGTGGATGCGGCGCGCGAGACGCTGGAAGTCGGGGCGGCCCTGCTCGTCGAAGGCCAGGACCTCCCCGTCGAGCAGGATGCGTTCGGGAGCGAGGGCGCGGACGGCGCGCGTGACCTCGGGGTAGGCGGCCGTCGCCGGGCGATGGGTGCGGTAGAAGAGACTGACCTCGTCGCCCCGCTTGTCGGCGAGGATGCGCACGCCGTCGAGCTTGAGCTCGTAGAACCAGCCCGGCGCCTCGAGCCCCGGCCCGTCCACCGCACAGAGCATCGGCGTGACGTGCCGCGCGCGCACATCGCCTTCGGTGGCCCCGAGGACGGTCGCCCGTGCTTCGAGCGCCGGGCCCACCTCCTCGCGCCGGGGCAGCTCCTCCACCGTGAGCCCCGACAGGACGCTCCGCGGGAAGCGCTCGACCACGTCCACGGTGGTGTCGGCGAAGGCGTCCGCCTTCTTGATGAGGAGCCACTGGTTCTTCTCTCCGTCCGCGGGCCGTTCGCCGCCCCGCGGCTTGGTGCGCACCAGGGCGAAGCGGCCGCGGAGCTTGAAGCCCGACAGCTCGAAGTCGATCTTGCCCGCGCGGAGCCCCTCCTCGGCCGTGGTCTCGAGGTAGCGGATCCGTCCCCGGTCCCAGACGATCATCGCCCCGGCGCCGTAATTGCCCTCGGGGATCACGTCCTCGAAGTCGAGGTACTCGATGGGGTGCGGCTCGGTCTCGACGGCGAGGCGCTTGTCGAGCGGCGCGATGGATGGCCCCTTGGGCACGGCGAAGCTCTGGAGCGCACCGCCGATCTCGATCCGCAGATCGTGATGGCGGCGCCGCGCGTCGTGCAGGTGGACGACGAAGTCGCCATTGCGGGTGCCGCCGCTGCGCGTCGGTTCAGGCCCGAAGGGCTCGTTGGTCCGCGCCGGATCCCGCTTCTTGCGGTACTCGTCGAGGGGTCTCGTCGATCTCTTCGGCAACGCGTGCTCCCGGATCTATCATGGCCGTGATGGGCGCACGAGCCATTGGGTCCGGGACGATCTCGTTCGGGTTGGTGTCGATACCGATCAAGATGTACGTGGCGGCATCGCCCCAGAGTGTGAGCTTCAATCAGCTCCACGAAAAGTGCGGCGGCCGGATCAAGATGCAGTGGTTCTGCCCGGTGTGCGAGGAGGTCGTGAGCCGCAAGGATCTGGTCAAGGGCTACGAGTACGCCAAGAACCAGTACGTGCAGCTCACCGACGAGGAGCTCAAGCAGCTCGAGGCGCAGAAGACCAACGCCATCGACATCCTCGAGTTCGTGCCCCTCGACACGGTGGACCTCGTCTACGTCGACAAGAGCTACTACCTCGGCCCCGACAAGGGTGGCGACAAGGCCTACGGCCTGCTCAGCAAGGCGATGGAGGACACGGGCAAGGTCGCCGTCGGCTCCATGGCCTCGCGCGGCAAGGAGCAGCTCGTCCTCCTGCGCCCCTACAAGCAGGGCCTCCTCCTACACTATGTGTACTACGCCGACGAGGTGCGCTCCTTCGAGGAGCTGGGCATCGGCGCTCCGGCGCAGCTCCGCGACGGCGAGCTCGACATGGCCGAGCGGCTCATCGACCAGCTCTCGAGCAAGGCCTTCGAGCCCGATCAGTACCAGGATGAGTACCGCGCGCGTGTGCTTGCGGCGGTGGAGCAGAAGGTGGCGGGGCAAGAGGTGACGGTCGCGCCAGCGCAGCCGGCTGCCCAGATCATCGATCTCTTCGAGGCACTCAAGGCGAGCCTCGGACAGGCCGAGGTCGGCGGGGGCAAGAAGGCGAAGGGCGTGCGCAAGGCGGAGCCGAAGGCCGAGGCGGCCGAGAGAGCCGCCGGCGGCAAGGCGGCGGGGCCGACCAAAGCGCGGCCCCGGGCGAGTCGATCGAAGAAGAAGACCGGCTCGGGCAGCTGACCCTCGCGCCGCGCACCGGGACCCTGCAATGGATGCGCACCGTGCAGCGACGTGCACGCCTGTCGATCTTTGCAACGAAGCGTCTTCACCTCGACGACGGATTGATTATACTGGAGG
Organism: uncultured delta proteobacterium; assembly: GCA_963830115.1. GTDB lineage: Bacteria > Myxococcota_A > Polyangia > Polyangiales > CAWHLB01 > CAWHLB01. Next base: position 228,416 of record CAWHLB010000014.1, on the reverse strand, counting down.
GACGCCGCGTGCACGGCGGAACACACGCCGTGAGCAGCGGGAGGTTGGGTGGCTTTGATTACGATGGCGTGGGGGCGGAAGACTCATCGGCGACATGCCGGAGCCGGCGCTCCGTGGCTCGCCGCGGCATCCCTGCTCGGCGTCCTGCTGGCGCCCACCGTGGCGTCCGCCCAGTCGACCATCAACCCCTACGTCATGGTCATCGTCGACCGGTCGGGCTCCATGAGCTCCGGAACGGGCGCCGGCAACAACAGCTGCGGCGAGCCGCACACCCGCATGTCGGATGCCAAGTGCGTCCTGCAGCGGGTCGTCGATTCCTACGGAGAAGTCGACTTCGGCCTCGCCACCTTCGAGGGCTCCTACTCGCGCGGCACCTGCAGCGCCACCTGCACGAGCGGCACGTGTGGATGCCGCGGGTTCAGCCAGACGTGTGACAGCACGGCCGCCAGCGGCCAGATCCTGGTGCCCATCACCCCGCGCAATCAGGACTCGATCCTCAACTGGGTCGACTACAGCTGCGGCTCGTGCACTGCCACGACGGGCACGGGCGTGGAGATGCGCAGCAACGGCAACACGCCTCTCGCTGGCTCGCTCTTGGCGGTGCAGAACTACTTCACCGGCGCCTCGAGCCCGATCCGCACCGACCCCTACGCGGGCTGCCGTCCTGTGATCGTAATTCTTCTCACGGACGGCGCCGAGACCTGCGGCGGCAGCCCGGCCCTGGCGGCGGCCGCCCTGCAGCTCACGTCGGTCGCTGGCACGGCCATCGACATCAAGACCTACCCCATCGGCTTTGGCGTCACGCCCGGCGACGCGTCCATCGAGGGCATCGCGCTCGGGGGCGGCACCGACGCACCCGGCCCGTACCTGGGCTCCTACGCCACCGACGAGACCTCCCTGGCCCTCGCCTTCTCCCAGATCATCGCGAGCGCGATCAAGGTCGAGGTCTGCAACGGCGCGGACGACGACTGCGACGGCCTCGTCGATGAGGGCTTCACCAAGTACTGCAACCGGCCGCTGGGCATCACCACCCCGACCCTCTGCACCGATCCGGGCGAGACGGTCTGCGACGGCCAGGACGACAACTGCAACGGCGTGGTGGACGAGGGCTTCACCAAGTACTGCAACCTGCCGGCCGGCGTCACCACCAAGAGCCTCTGCGCCAACCCCGGAGAGATCTGCGACGGCCTCGACGACAACTGCAACGGCATCATCGACGAGGCTGCCGGGGGCGGCAGCGTGTGCACCACCGGCTGCAGCCCGACGGCCGAGATCTGCGACGGTCTCGACAACGACTGCGACGGTACCGTGGACGAGGGGGTGACGCGGCCCTGCGGCACCAGCGTCGGCGTCTGTACGACCGGCACCCAGAGCTGCACGGCGGGGACCTGGGGCGCGTGCAGCGGGACCGGGCCGAGCGCCGAGACCTGCAACGGCCTCGACGACAACTGCGACGGCATCATCGACGGCGAAGTGCGCTCGTGCGGCTCGTCCGTGGGCGCTTGCACGCCGGGCAGCCAGCTCTGCACGTCCGGCACCTGGGGGACGTGCGTCGGTGGGACGAGGCCGGGCACCGAGATTTGCAACGGCATCGACGACAACTGCAACGGGAGCGTGGACGAGGGTGATCCCGGCGGTGGCGCCTCCTGCGGCTCGTCGACGGGCACGTGCACTCGGGGCACCATCCACTGCGTCGGCGGCAGCCTGGTGTGCACGGGCGGGACAAGCGGAAGCCCCGAGGTGTGCAACGGCCTCGACGACGACTGCAACGGCCTGATCGACGACGGCAATCCTGGCGGCGGGGCCTCCTGCGGGCCGGCCATGGTCGGGGCGTGCCATCCGGGTGTGATGACTTGTGTATCCGGATCGCTGACCTGCGTCGGCGGTGTCGGGCCGAGCCCCGAGGTCTGCGACGGCATCGACAACGACTGCGACGGCATGGTGGACGAGGGCAATCCGGAGGGTGGCATGCCCTGCGGCAGCGACGTGGGGGCCTGCACGGCTGGCACCACGATGTGTGTCAGCGGCGCCATCGTGTGCAGCGGCTCCACCGGGCCGACCCCCGAGGTCTGCAACGGGATCGACGACGACTGCAACGGCGTCGTGGACGACGGCATCCCCGTCGGCTCCGCGTGCGGGACCGACGTGGGCGAGTGCTCGCCGGGCGTCAACGTGTGCGACCCGTCGACCGGCATGCTCACCTGCAGCGGCGCCATCGGGCCTACGCCCGAGCTGTGCGACCTCCTCGACAACGACTGCGACGGCACGATCGACGAGGACGTGGGCTCGGGCGGTTCCTGCGGAAGCGACACGGGCACGTGCATGGCGGGCACCCTGCAGTGCGTCTCGGGCACCGAGACGTGCGTCGGCGAGGTGCCGCCCTCGACCGAGATCTGCGATTGCCTCGACAACGACTGCGACGGCACGGTGGACAACCCGCCGTCGGGCGGGAGCCTCTGCCCGGCGGGCAGCGACTGCGTCGACTGCCAGTGCGCGCTGCCCTGCGTGATGAGCGAGTTCGGGTACACCTGCCCGACGGGGCGCGCTCCGCGCATGGACGCCTCGGGAGCCTGCCACTGCGTCGCCCCGCTCTGCGATCCGACTACCTGCGCGGGCGAGACGCACATGGTCTCGGGCAGCGTGGCCTGCGCGCCGGGCGACCCGACCGTGTCCACCTGCGTGTGCCACGCCGACACGTGCACCTTCCCGTGCGACGGCGTCACCTGCAGCAGCGGCCTGGTGTGCGATCCGCGCGACCCCATGGGCCGCTGCGTGCAAGACGACTGCCGCGGGCTCGGCTGCCCCGGCGGTCAGAATCTGCAACACGGCCACCGGCGCCTGCTCGGACGACCCGTGCACGGGCGTGACCTGCCCCTCGGACCAGGCCTGCCGGCTCGGCAGCTGCGAAGCGAGCTGCGCGACCACGACGTGCCCGACCGGGCAAGCCTGCCACGGCGGCACGTGCACGGCCGATCCCTGCGCGGCGGTCACCTGCGCGGCCGACATGGTGTGCGATCCGACCAGGGGCTCGTGTGTGGCGAGCCAGTGCACCGGGAGCGGGCACATGTGCCGCTCGGGCGACGCGTGTGATCCGCTGACCGGATCCTGCGTGGCCGATCCCTGCGCGACCCTCCATTGCCCGGGCGATCAGGTCTGCCGCGACGGCGAATGCGCCATGATGGCGCCTCCCGACGCGGGGGTCGATTCCGGCGGCACGGAGAAACCGGACGCCGGGACGCCAGCGAACCCCTCGCGCCACGTCTTCGCGACTGGCGGCGGCGGGTGCGTGTGCTCGGTTCCAGGGGCGCCCGCCGGTGGGCGCTTCCCGTGGGTCCTCGGGCTCTTGCTCTTGGTCGGGATGGTTGCGATGCGCGGCCGACGCGGGCGCGGACGATGAGGTCGACCATGCGCAGTGTATTGTCGGCGCTGGCCCTGTCCGCCGTTGTGCTCGGGACGGGCTGCACCGTTCATCCGTTCTGCCTCTACTGTGGCGACGGCGGGACGGACGCTGGCCCCCAGGATTCGGGCCCGCGCGACGCGCACGTCGAGCGGGACGCGGGTCCTCCCGATGCCCCCGTGGATGCCGGGTCGCCTGACGCGTGCATGCCGGACGCCGCCGAGCTCTGCAATGGACGGGACGACAACTGCAACGGCGTCATCGACGAGGGCTTCGACACCTCGACCGACCTCCAGAACTGCGGCGCCTGCGGCGTCGTGTGCGCACCCGCCCACGCCTTCGGCCAGTGCGTCGGTGGCATGTGCCAGGTGATGAGCTGCGACGTCGGCTTCTTCGATCGTGACGGCGACCCGAGCAACGGATGCGAGAACCACTGCATCGCCACCGGCGCCGAGACGTGCAATCGGCGCGACGACGACTGCGACGGCATGGTCGACGAGGACTTCGACCTCACGAGCGACCCCATGAACTGCGGCGTGTGCGGTCGCGTATGCCGCTTCGCCCACGCGGCGGCCACGTGCACGGCGGGCACCTGCGCCCTGGGCGCATGCGACCCCGGCTATCAGGACCTGGACGGGATGGCGATCACGGGGTGCGAGTACGCCTGCACCCCGAGCACGACCGGCGTCGAAACGTGCAACCTGCGCGACGACGACTGCGACGGCATGGTCGACGAGGGCGATCCGGGGGGCGGGGCGAGCTGCGGCTCGAGCACCGGCGCCTGCTCGACCGGAACGATGCACTGCGTGAGCGGCGGCCTCGTCTGCATGGGCGGGACCGGGCCGACCGCCGAGACGTGCAACGGAGTCGACGACGACTGCGACGGCATGGTCGACGAGGGCAATCCGGGAGGCGGCGCCTCGTGCGGCTCGTCGATGGGCACCTGCACCCCCGGGCGCATGCAGTGTGTCGGCGGTGCGCTCACCTGCATGGGCGGCACGGGCCCGACCACCGAGACGTGCAACGGGGTCGACGACGACTGCGACGGGACCATCGATGAGGGCAACCCGGGCGGGGGCGCGAGCTGTGGGTCCTCGGTCGGTGCGTGCAGGGCCGGGACGCTCCAGTGCATGGGGGGCGGGCTCGTGTGCACCGGCGCGACCGGGCCGATGCTCGAGACGTGCAACGGGGTCGACGACGACTGCGACGGCACGGTCGACAACGGGTTCGACCTCATGAACGACCCGCGCAATTGCGGCTCCTGCGGCAGCACCTGCAGCTACGCCCACGCCACGGCGACGTGCTCGAGCGGGACCTGCTCCATGGGCAGCTGCGACGCGGGTTGGGTCGATCGCGACGGCAATCCGGCCAACGGGTGCGAGTACGCGTGCAGCTACACCGGCGCCGAGGTGTGCAATGGGCTCGACGACGACTGCAACGGCCTGGTGGACGACGGTCTCACCCCTCCTTCGACGTTCTGCAACCCGAACGGCGTGTGTGCGGGCACGGCGCCGACCTGTGGCGGCGGCGCGGGATGGGTGTGCACCTACACATCGCCGGCCTATCAGTCGACGGAGACCAAGTGCGACGGGCTCGACAACGACTGCAACGGCTACACCGACGAGGCGTTCCCGACCGTCGGCTTCTCCTGTGACAACGGCGCCATCGGCGCATGCCGAACCACGGGCGTCTTCGCCTGCAACGGGGCCGGCACGGGCGTCGTGTGCACGGCGCCGGCCGGGCCTTCGCCGAGCGCCGAGGCCTGCGACAACGAGGACGACGACTGCGACGGGATCATCGACGAGGACGCACCGGCCGACTGGGTGCAGTTCGACTACATGGGCTCGCCGCGGTGGGTCTTCCAGTACGAGGCGAGTCGCCCCGACAGCACGTCGACGGTGGAAGGCTCCGCCACCCATCGCGCGTGCAGCGAGCCGGGACGGTTGCCCTGGACGAACGTGAACGCCGTGGACGCCGAGTTGGCCTGCGAGACCGTCGGCGGCACGCTGTGCACCGAGGCGGAGTGGCAGTCGGCCTGCGAGGCGGGGGCCTCCCCGGCCTGCGACTGGAGCTACCAGAGCAGCTGCCGCACCTACTCGAGCGGCAGGTGCAACGACTACAACAACGACGTCGACTCGGGCACGAGCGGCATCCAGAACGCCATTCTGCCGACGGGCTCCATGCCCATGTGCAACGCGAGCTGGGCGGCCGGGGGCATCTACGACATGTCGGGCAACGTCCAGGAGTGGACGGAACCGCGCTCGGTGGGAGCCAACCCGATGCGCGGCGGGTCGTACAACGACATCAGCGGAGGCACGACCTGCCAGCTCAACTTCGAGGTGGCGGACAACTCCTTCGCCGCCCCGAACGTCGGCTTCCGCTGCTGCCGCTCGACAGCGCCGTAGCCATCGGCCCTGCCAAGCGGCCCTCCACCGCCCAGTTGTTGCTGCCGCCGAGATCGAAGGCGCGCCTGAGCCGGCCCGCCGCTTCATCTCGCCCAATCACCGCGTTCGGGCCTATCATCGTGGTCCGATGGCCCTCCCCGACCCCGAGCGCACGCGGCGCCATGTTGGATGTGCGCTCTGGCTCACCGGCGTCCTGGGCGGCGGCCTGCTGCTGGTTCTCCTCTTCCTCCTGCCACCGCTCTTCGGCTCGCACCCAGGTGCCAAGTACCTCGCCATGTTCATCGGCGCCTTCCTGGCGTTTCCAGCAGCAGTAATATACCTCACTGTCCCGCGCCTCCTGGACCGTTACGACCCGGAGCCCTGGTACGCGCTGCTCGGCTGCCTCGTGTGGGGCGCCTTCGCCGCATGCGGATTCGCCGCCTTCATCAACAGCCTCTTCGGAGGCGCGGTCGCGATATTCGCTGGAGGCCAGGTCGGCGACACCTTTGCCACCGTGATGAGCGCGCCCTTCGTCGAGGAGCTGTTGAAGGGCCTCGGCGTGTTCGGCGTCTTCTACTTCCTGCGGCGCGAGTTCGACGGCGTGGTCGACGGCATCATCTACGCGACCTTCACCGCCATCGGCTTCGCAGCCGTGGAGAACGTCGTCTACTACTCGCGCGCGGCGCTCGCCCCGAGCGGCGTGCAGCTCGTCTGGACCTTCGCCATGCGCGGCGTCCTCGCACCCTGGGGGCACCCCCTGTACACCTCCATGACAGGCATCGGTCTCGGCATCGCGCGCGAGACCGACCGCGCGTCCGTGCGCTGGCTCGCACCGATCCTCGGCTACATCGGGGCCGTCGCCCTGCACGCCACCTGGAACGCCTCGGCCGTGATCGCCCAGGGCCTCGGCGGCGGCGGTCTGTGGCTCCTTGCCCTGAGCCTGCCCCTGTGGCTGATCTTCGTCGCCGCCTTCTTCGTCATCGTGATCGTCCTCGTGCGTCGGCGCGGCCGCATCATTCGCGAGCACCTGCTCGACGAGGTCGCGCTCGGCCACCTCAGCACGACCGAGCTCGACCTCATCTGCAGCGCCTTTGGCCTGGTCCGCGCCCGCATGCGCTGGGGCGATCGGGGCATCGAGTTCGTGCGCGCCGCCGCGCGTCTCGCCCTGTCCAAGTGGCACAGCGAGCGGGCAAGCCGCGCCCACATGCACACCGTGAGCATGGACTTCATCCTGCCGCTCCGGGAGCGCCTCGCCCAGCTCCGCACCGGCCTTCGCTGAGCCGGGACCGGCGACCCGTCCGGTGCGATGGGGTCCCCGGCTCCGAGGGCTGCTATCCTGCGGCGCGACCGTCCATGTCGAGCCTTCGCCTCTTCGTCGCCTGCGCACCGGGCCTCGAGCCGCTGCTCGCCGCCGAGATGTCGCCCCTCGCGGCGGAGGTCGAGCGTGTGGCGGGGGGCGTCGTCGCCCGCGGCGACGTGGACACGGTCTACCGCCTGAACCTCGAGCTCGGCCTGGCCTCCCACGTGCTCGTGCGCCTCGCGGACTTCGAGGCCCGCACCTTCGGGCAGCTCGTTCATCACACGGCCGAGGTCCCGTGGCGCGAGTGGCTCACCCCCGACGTGCCGCTTCGCCTGCGCGCGACGGCACGCAGCTCCCGCCTCTTCCACACCGGTGCCATCGAGGAGCGCGTGCGCCTCGGCATCGAGCGACGGCTCGACACGACCCTGCGGCCGCCTGCTCCCGGTGAAGCCCATCAGGTGGTGCAGGCCCGCCTGGCGGACGACCGCTGCGTGCTCTCCCTCGACACCTCGGGCGAGCCACTGCACCGGCGCGGCTACCGCCTGGCCGGCGGCAAGGCACCGCTTCGCGAAGACCTGGCGCGCGCCCTCGTCTGTGTGTCCGGCTGGGATTCGCGCGAGCCTCCTGGTCGATCCGCTGATGGGTGCCGGCACGATCCCGATTGAGGGGGCGCTCCTCGCGCGGGGCATCCCGCCCGGGTACCTGCGCGGGTTCGCCTTCATGCAGGCTCCCTTCTTCGATGCGACGCGCTTCGCGAACGTGCGTGCCGAAGCGCGGGCTCGCGCGCTCGCCACATCCCCCGCGCCCATCGCCGGCAGCGACCGGGACGAGGGTGTCGTCGAGTCGGCGCGACAGAACGCCGAGCGTGCCGGGGTGCTCGGCGATTTGCGTCTCGAGAGCGCCGCCCTCGGGCGGAGCCCCATGCTCGCGCCGGACGCGACGCCGTCCCGTGGCGCCCTCGTGACCGATTCCGCCGCACGGCCGTCGCCTCGGCGACCCCGCCACCCTGCGTCGTCTCTACCAGGCCCTGGGCCGTCTGGTCGAACGCCTCGGCCCGGACTGGGCGGTGGCCCTCGCCTGCACGGACCGCCGCCTGGCGCTCGCGACCGGCCTCGCCCTCCGCACCGCGCTCTTGACCGACGCCGGTGGCACCAAGCTCCGCGTCATGGTGCGGCCGAGCGCGTGAGCCGGCGTATCGAGCCGGCACGCGAGGCTTCCACACCGTTCCGGCAACAAAATGCCCTGCGCCTCGACTTCGTGCACCTGCGGTCGCAACAGGATGGCCTTCCCACCCGAAGGCCGCCCCGAGGGAAAGCCGATCGACTCTCTAACTTAGTTCACGCGGAAGAAGCCGCCGGTCTGGTCGGGGGGCGGAGTCGGTGGCGGGGTGTGACGACCCGTCGTGGGTGTATGTCCATGCGTCGGGTGGCGCCGGTGGGAGCGGAGGGGGGCGAGGGCGAGCATGAGCCGCTGGTCCACGTCCGGAGTGATTCTGCTGGACGAGCGGCGCGCGGCCCCGCGCACGGAGCGTCACCTCCACCGCGCTCGAGCCCTGGGGAAGCTCGAGATTGAAGGGCGTTCGTCCCCGCGTCTCGCCGTCCACCTCGACCGTGGCTCCCGCCGGCGTCGTGTCGATGTGCACGCGCACCGTGGTCGGCGCGGGCGTCGGGGGCGTGGGCGCCGGATGCGGGGGCTCGACCTGGGGCGTGGGCGCGGGTCGGTCCGGGGGCTGGCTCGGCGCATGCTGCGGGGGCGACGCAGCAGGGGCCGCAGCCGTCGTGACGCCCGGGGCGGTCGGGTCGCTCGGCCGCTGCGACGCCAGGAAGGCGGCCGTCGCCACCGTCACGAGCACGACCCCGAACGCCACACCCCAGCGCACGACTGAGCGCTTGCTCACTTCGACGCCGTCCACCACGCCCGACGGCGTCGCCCGCACGGTGGCCGGGTCTGCGACGTCGCTTGCCGAGTGCACGTCCGCGGGCGGCAGGGCGCCCAGGCTCCGTCCGGCTTGCACCCGCCGGAGCATCTCGGCCTTCTCCTCCCGGCGCTTCGCGAAGAGGTGTCGCATCACCTCGCCGAGGCGTTCCTGGGGAAGGCCCAGGGGATTCGAGCGCTCGGGCGGCGACGAGCAGCTCGCGCCGCATCTCGCCCGCCGTGGCGAAGCGCCTTCTCGGGTCCCGGTCGAGGGCGCGCATGGTGATCGCCTCGAGGGCCGGGGAAACGTTCCTCGCCACCTCCGAGGGTCGTGGGATCCGCTCATCGCAGATTGCCCGGACCACCTGTATCTCGTTGTCCCGGCGGAAGAGGCGTCGTCCCGTCAGCATCTCCCAGAGCACGACCCCCATCGCCCACACGTCCGCGCGCCGGTCGAGGGCGCCGCTCGAGCACTGCTCGGGGGCCATGTAGGCGAACTTCCCCTTGAAGTGCCCCGTCGTCGTGTGGGTGTAGCGTTCGGTGGCCGTCGCGATGCCGAAGTCCAGCACCTTCACGGCCCCGTCATAGGTGATGAAGATGTTCTGGGGCGAGACGTCCCGGTGTACGATGTTCTGCGGACGGCCTTGCTCGTCCGTGTGTTCGTGGGCCGCGTGGAGGCCCGCGCAGGCGTCGGCCGCGATGTGGGCCGCGATGGCTGGCTCGATCCGCTCCCCGCTCCGGGCGAGCTGCTTCCGGAGGCCGCTCAGGGTCTCCCCGGCCAGGTACTCCATGACCAGGTACAGCTCGCCGTTGTCCTGCCCCAGCTCCTGCACCTGCACCACGTTCGGGTGGCGGATGCCTGCGACGATCCGCGCCTCGTCGAGGAACATGGCGCGGAACTCCTCCTTCTGCGCCAGGTGGGGGAGCACCCGCTTGAGGACCACGGCCCGCTCAAAGCCGCCCGGCCCCAGCAGCTTTCCGAGGACGATCTCGGCCATGCCCCCGGTGGCGAGCTGCCCCAGGACCTGATACCGACCGATCCTTTCGGGTATGCTCGCGTGATCGACCACGATAGTCCCTGGCCCCAACGGTATATCTGATGCCCCGGCTCGCCTCAATTGCTCGTACCCTCGTCCTCCTGCTCGTGCTCCCGGCCTTCGCGCCCGTGGCGCGCGCTCAGGACCGCTCCGATCGGACGACTCGAGCCGATCGGCAGCACGCCCTGACCCTCTTTCACCAGGGTGTCGCCGAGTACCGCGTGGGCCATTTCCTGAAGTCGGCCGCCCTCATGCGCCAGGCCTACGCCATCCATCCCGAGCCCGTCCTCCAATACAACCTCGCCCGAGCCCTCGAGAGCGCGGGCCAGCTCGAAGGGGCCGCCGGGGCCTACCAGCGGTACCTGGACGAGGACGACAACCCGCCCGATCGGGGGGCCGTCGAGGAGCGCATCCGCACGCTCCGGCGCCAGATCGCCGAACACAACGCGGACACGCTCGAGCAGCAAGCGCGCGCCGCGAGCCAGCCCCACCCGGCGGCACCCCCGCCCCAGCCCACGCCGCTCCAGCGCATCGGCCCCCTCCCGTGGATCGTGGCCGGCTCCGGGGTGGTCGTCGTCGGCGTGGGCATCGTCTTCGGCGTGCTCGCCCAGAGCCGTCACGACGCCGCCGTCAACGATCCGGTGCATCAGAGCGCCGCCCAGGCCGCGTCGGATTCCAGTCGCTGGGCCCTCGTGGCCAACGTGGCTTTCGTGGCCGGGGGCATCATCACCGCGGCCGGAATCGGGTGGGGGGTCGTGTCCTTCGTCCTCGGGGGCAACGGTGCCGATTCCGACGCTTCCCAGGCCCAGTCCCAGCCCCGGGCCCAGCTCGACGTCGGACCCGGCTCGGTCTCTGTCCGTGGCGTCTTCTGAGGGTCGGCGATGCCCGTCCCCCCCTACTCGATGCGCACCGTCCGGTGATTGACCGGCGGTGCCTCGTCGTAGTCGCAGCCGAGCGCGCGCAGGGCTGCCTCGGCCGAGTCTCCCCGGCCGAGGACCTCGGCCGCGTCGCGGTCCTCCGGAACGCCGATGGCCACGTACCGTCCATCGCGCTCCCGGAAGAGCCGGATCGTCGCCACACACGTCGCGTCGCTGCTGATGTCTGTCATGGTCCTCACGGGTCACAGGGTAGGGGGGACGTGCCGACGGCCAAGTCGTCGAGATAGACTTGGGCCTTCGACTGGGTCGGGTCCGTGTACACGATGCCGGCCGACAGGTCCGTGTAGCCGCCGGCCGGGAGCGTATCGATCCCCGAGTCCGACGCGATGACGGCGCCGTCGACGCGGAGCTCCGCCGTGCCCGAGCTGTCGGAGAGGCCGAGGTGCACCTGGATGCACATCCATCGGTCACGCGGGAAGGCATCCACGCCGCTCTGCACGTAGTACGTCCCCATGTCGAAGTAGAGATTCATGGACTCGGCGGCGCTGATGCCGACGTACATCCCATCGTAGGGGTCGGTGGTCGAGCCCATGTACAAGAAGTCGGCGAGGACGGCCGTGAAGCCGCTCGGGATGTAGGCGTAGAAGCGCGCGTAGAGGTCTCCGCTCGAGATCGCCGGCAGCGGCTCATCGTACAGATTGGCGTACCCCATCCCCATCGTGGTGAGCGCGTGCAACGAGCCGCGTCCCCGATAGACCCTCGTGGTTTCCTGCCCGAAGCTCCCGTACATGCTGTACTTCGACTCCCAGGCGCTGAGGGTGGCGTCCTCGAACCCGTCGCAGAAGATGGCGCTCGACAGGATGTCGTCGCAGGCGGTGTCCACGGGGGCCGGGCCCGCGTCCGGGGAGCCCGCGTCGGGGGAGCCGCCGTCCGGCCCCATCGGGTTGCCCCCATCCCCCGACCCCTCCATGCACACGTTGGTGGCCGTGTTGCAGTGCCAGCCCTGGCCGCAGGGGCACTGCTTGCCGTGGAGGTCGACGGGACCGGGCGCGCACCCTGCCGACAACAAGGCGGCAGCGCATCCCAGCGCAGCGAGTGGGCCGACCCGAACCATCAGCGAAGTCTACTCCACTGCGGCGCCTGTTCCACAACGCCGGCCCGGTGGCGCTCAGGGGTCACAGGGCAGGGGGGAGGTGCCCACGGCGATCTCGTCCACGTAGACCTCGGCGTTCGTCTGTGTATCGTCGGTCCACGTGACCCCGCTCTCGAGCCGGCTGTAGCCGCCGGTCGGGAGGGTGTCGATCAGGCTGTTGGCGGCGACGGACGTCCCGTCGACAAAGAGCTCCGCCGAGCCTGAGTGCGACACGACGATGTGCGCCTGGATGCACGTCCACCGGTTGCGTGTGATCCCGTGGGCGGGGCTGGTCAGGGCGAGATTGGCGCTGTCGATGAAGAGCTCGACGCTGTCGTTGGCGGAGATGCCGATGGATGCCCCGTCGAAGGGGTCCGTACTCTGGCCGAGGTACACGAAGTCGGCCTCGACGGCAGTGAAGGTGTCCGGGACGTACACGTAGGCGTGGGCGTAGATGTCCCCGCTCGAGATTCCGGGCAGGGGCGTGGCGTATACGTCGGCGTAGCCCGCCCCCTCGGACGTGGAGGCGGGCGCTCACGGATTGCAGGGAAGGGGGGAGGTGCCGACGGCCACCTCGTCGACGTAGACCTCCGAGCTGGCCTGGGTGGGGTCCGTCCACACGAGCCCGCCGCCAACGGTGTCGTAGCCACCCGATACGGTGGTGTCGACCCCGGTCTGGCCGGCGACGACCGTTCCGTCGACCGACAGATCCACCGAGCCCCCCAACCCGACGGTCACGTGCACCTGAACGCACGTCCACCGATCGCGCACGATGGCGCTCGGTCCGCTCCTGGCCTGTCGTGACACCTTGTCGAAGTACGCGAAGACGCTGTCACCCGCGCCGACGCCCAGGAACATGCCGTTGTCGGTTCCGTCCACGTCGAGGAAGTCGGCCGCGCTCGCGGTGAAGCCGCTCGGCACATAGACGTAGACACGCGCATAGAGCTCGCCGACGGTGATCGTCGACCCCAAGTCCGCATACCAATCGGCGTACCCCGAGAAGGAATCGGTCCTCGCATGGAGCGCGGCGAGCCCGCGATAGGTAACGGTGGTCTCGCGCTCTTCGGTGCCGTTCATCATCTCGCCCGAGACCCACTCACCGAAGCCTGGGGGCTCGAACCCGCTGCAGAACAGGGCGCCCGAGAGGATGTCGTCGCAGGCTGTGTCGTCCGGGCCCGCGTCGGCTGCTCCGGCGTCCATGGGGCCCGCATCGGGGCTCGCAGCGTCCATGATGCCTGTGTCGATTGGGGCCCCGTCGGGCGGGGCCGCGGCATCGAACGCCCCGGCGTCGTCCGGCACATGGCCGTCCGTCGCGTGGCCCGCGTCGACGCCCTGTCCGCTGTCCACGGACCCGAAGGCGGCGTCCGCCAGTGCCTCGACGCAGGTGTTCGTCTCCGGGTTGCAGACCCAACCCTGACCGCAGGGGCACCGCTTGCCGTGGAGGTTGACCGCTCCGGGCACGCAGGCCGAAAGAAGAGCGGCCGCGCACGCCAGCGCGGCGAGTGAGCCCACGCGGTCCATTCGTGGGGAGTGTACCCCATCACGAGGGACCTCGCCGACCGCGCGACACGTGCTGCCGATCGCTCAGCCGCCGTGCACGTGTAGGAGCGGGCTCTGGGTGAGCCAGCCCTCGATGCCGTCGAAGATCATCTCGATCGCGATCGTGCCGGCGAGGATGGCGGCGATACGACCCGTGACCTCGACGTAGCGCTCGACGAGGCGCGCGTTGCGTGTGCGGACGCGGTCGACGACGAACTTGATCGTGAGTAGAACGAGGACGGTGACGGCGAGGGCCGCCGCGATGGCGATCAGGGCCAGGGGCGTGGCGAGGTGGAGGCCGGCGAGGATCGCGGCGCTGACCGTGCCGGGGCCGATCATGAAGGGCATGGCCACCGCGCCGGCGATGCGCTCGGGCTCTCCGCGGAGCATGGTGACCGCCTCGCGTCCCGAGAGCATGAAGCGCAGGGCGACGATCAGGAAGACCAGGCCGCCGAAGATCTGGAACGCGCCGAAGCGCACGTGCAACACCTTGGTGAAGACGCTCTCACCCGCCCAGGCGAAGAGGGCGAAGACCGCACCGCTGATGAGGGAGGCCCGGAGCAGGATCTGGGCGACCGCGCCGAACGACTGTTCCTCGATCACCTCGATCAGATAGACCGAGAGCGCGAAGGGGTTGAGGATCACGAGCAGCAGCGTGGCGGAGGTGACGACGCCGATCATCTGCGCTCACTCGCCCTCCGGCTCGAGCTCGCCCTGCCGCTCGAGCCGCCCTCGACGATCACGTTCACCGCGCGCTCGAGCCGGAGCCGGTCGAGGGAGACGGTGACCGCCGGGCGCTCGGGGGCCTCGAAGCCCTCGAAGCTCGCATCAGGCCGGCGCTCGCGGCACACGACCTCGGCGGTGTTGACGTACACCTCGATGAAGCGCGCGGCGCCGAGACGCGCACGCACCTCCTCGCGGGCGTCGCGCGCGAAGCTCGGGAAGGCGCAGATCGTCACGAGCCCCGCGTCCGAGCACGCCTTGGCGGCCGAGATCATGGAGCGCAGGTCCTCGCCGGTCGGGTCGATCACCGTCGCCGTCCGCCCGAGGTCGAAGAGGCGGCGCTCGAGGGCGTAGGCGAGGGGCCAGCGCCCCGAGCCCGGCAGGCCGGTGAGCCACACCGTGGCGCCGCTCTGCCCCATGCGTTCGCGGCGCTCGCGCGGGCTCACCTGCGTCTTCGGCTGGATGGCGGAGCCCGCGCGGATCTCCCGCAGGGCCTCGTCGAGCCCCTGCTCGGCGGGGGCCTCGTCGATGACCATGCCGGCGGCGACCGTATCGTTCGTCAGCGAGTCGATGACGATGAACGCACCGGTCGTGCGGTTGTCGTCGTAGCCGTCGTAGTAGAGGGCGCGGTGGCAGGTCACCGAGACGCGCGCGATGTCGTTGAGCTCGAGCTCGGTGGCCGGCACGTGCTCGAGCTCGTCCATGTCGAGCTTCCACCCCACCCGTACCACCTGGCAGCGCACCGTCTGGGTCGTGTGCTTGAGGATGTAGGTCTTCTCGGTGTCGAGGGGCCGCTCGCTCATCCACACGAGGTGAGCGTCGAAGGTGCGCCCGACGTGGGGAAGGCTCTCGGTGCGGACGATCATGTCGCCGCGGCTGATGTCGATCTCGTCCTCGAGTCGGAGCGCCACGCTCATGGGCGCGAAGGCCTCGGCGAGCTCGACCGTCCATCGTGTCGATGGCGCGCACGCGGCTCTTCTTGCCGCTCGGCAGGGCCACCACCTCGTCGCCTGCGCGCACGACGCCCGAGGCGAGCTGGCCCGCGAAGGCCCGGTAGTCGAGGTTCGGGCGGAGCACGCTCTGCACGGGGAAGCGCAGGTCGGTGAGGTTCACGTCGGCCGCGATCGGGACCGTCTCGAGGTAGTCGAGGATGGTCGTCCCGTCGTGCCAGGGCGTGCGCGGGCTCGCCGAGACGATGTTGTCGCCCTCGAGGGCGCTGATCGGGAAGAAGGTGACGTCGGTGAAGCCGAGGGGCTTGGCGAAGACGGCGAAGTCCTGCCGGATGTTCTCGAAGACCTTCGCGTCGTAGCCGACCAGGTCCATCTTGTTCACCGCCACGGCCAGGTGACGGATGCCGAGCAGCGAGGCGATGGTCGCGTGGCGCCGCGACTGGGACAGCACGCCGAGCCGCGCGTCGACGAGGATGACCGCCACGTTCGCGGTCGACGCCCCCGTGACCATGTTGCGCGTGTACTGCACGTGGCCGGGCGTGTCGGCGATGATGAACTTGCGCTTGTCGGTCGAGAAGTAGCGGTAGGCGACGTCGATGGTGATGCCCTGCTCGCGCTCGGCCATCAGCCCGTCGGTGAACAGGGAGAAGTCGATGCGCCCGTCGCCGAGCGTCGAGGCGCGCTTGACCGCCTCGAGCTGGTCCTCGTAGACGGCGCTCGTGTCGTGGAGCAGCCGCCCGATGAGCGTCGACTTGCCGTCGTCGACCGAGCCCACCGCGACGAAGCGCAGGAGCTCCTTCTGCTCGTAGCGCGCGAGGTAGGCCTCGATGTCCTGCTCGATGAGCGGGTCGACGGCCATCAGAAGTACCCCTCGCGCTTCTTGGCCTCCATCGACCCCTCCTCGTCGAAGTCGATGAGGCGACCCTGCCGCTCGCTGAAGCGCGTGAGAAGCATCTCGCGGATGAGCTTCGGCACGGTGTCCGCGTCCGACTCGAGGGCGCCGGTGAGCGGGTAGCACCCGAGGGTACGGAAGCGCACGCGCTTCATGGCCGGCTCTTCGTCCTTCTCGAGGCGCATGCGGTCGTCGTCGACCATGATGAGCTGCCCCTCGCGCTCGACCACCGGCCGCTCGTCGGCGAAGTAGAGGGGCACGACGGGGATCTTCTCGACCCACACGTAGAGCCACACGTCGAGCTCGGTCCAGTTGCTCAGGGGGAAGACGCGCACGCTCTCGCCCTTGTCGATGCGCGCGTTGTACAGGCTCCACAGCTCGGGCCGCTGGTTCTTCGGGTCCCACTGCTGGAAGCGGTCGCGGAACGAGAACACGCGCTCCTTGGCGCGCGAGCGCTCCTCGTCCCGGCGCGCTCCACCGAAGGCGCAGTCGAAGGCGTGCTTCGTCATGGCCTGGCGCAGGGCCTGGGTCTTGAGGGCGTCGGTGTGCTTGTTCGACCCGTGGTCGAAGACGTTGATGCCCTGGGCGAGCGCCTCTTCGTTCCGGTGCACGATGAGCCGGATCCCGTGCTTCTTCACGAAGCGGTCGCGGAAGTCGATCATCGCCCGGAACTTCCAGGTCGTGTCGATGTGCATGAAGGGGAAGGGCGGCGCCTTCGGGTAGAAGGCCTTCCGGGCGAGGTGCGCCATGACCGACGAGTCCTTGCCGATCGAGTAGAGCATGACCGGATCGTCGAACTCGGCGGTCGCCTCGCGGATGATCCGGATGCTCTCCGCCTCGAGCTGGCGGAGGTGGGTCAGGCGATGGGAAGGGGGCGCTGGCACGAGCGTCCTTTCGGCTTCGAGCGAAAGGGGAGACAGGCCGGTCCTCTAGCCTCCCCGGCCCGACAATTCAACCTGCCGCCGCCCACGCGGAGGGCACCGCTGTCCAGCATCTCGGGACCATGGGCCGCTGAGGAGCCGGGGTCTCTCGTCAGGGGTCACGTGTGCTGAACGGTGTCCGAGGACCCCGTTGCACGGGGTCCGTTCCGCAGATTCCGCCCATCGCGCGAGGGGCGAACGCGAATGCCGGCCACCACCGGCGTGGAGAGCCATGGCACGTGCGTTGCGTGGAAGCGATCCATGCGTTCCTCTCGTCGGCTCGGTTGCATGCCCTTTCCCTCGGC
This sequence comes from uncultured delta proteobacterium, assembly GCA_963830115.1. GTDB lineage: Bacteria > Myxococcota_A > Polyangia > Polyangiales > CAWHLB01 > CAWHLB01. The sequence continues at coordinate 211,045 of CAWHLB010000014.1, read as the reverse complement.
GCTGCTCGCCCTCGCCTTCGCCGGCTGCGGTAGCTCACCGGCACCGAGCTCGCGGGCGTGCGCCACCGCCGGCGACTGCGCCTCGGGCGAGATGTGCACCGGCTCGCGGTGCGTGCCTTCGGCTTCGATGCCTTCGCCGGACGGCGGTACGAGCATGGGCAGAATGGACGCCACGGCCATGGACGCCTCGACGCCGGGAGATGCGACTTCAGGTACGCCATCGCCGGGTGCCCGCACTCTTCAGGAGTGGTTGGCGCACCCGACCGACTGGACCTACTTCAAGATTTTTCGGCCAACAACCCTTCGCCTTCGAGCTCTGACATTCCGCCCCCGTCCTCGACGCCTGGATCGCTGGTACGCGGCAACTACTCTCAGAGCGTCGTCTATTCTCACATGAACGAGACGTACTACATGTTCATGGGCGTTTCCGTTTATTGTAGGGATGGTGACAGCTCTCCAGCGCGGGACTCCATCGGCCTGGCCCACTCGCGTGACGGCCTCCACTTCAGCTTCGATCGGTATGTGATCGAGCCCGACCCGATCGTCTGCGATTCGGCCCATACCCTGGGCAGGGAGTTCGTTCAGATGAACGATCCGTCGGCCATTCTGACCAAGATCGGCGGTCAGGAGTACATCTATGTCGTTTACGCCGCCGCCTACGCCGTGCCCTATTGCGGCAACATCGGGATCGCGGCGTACCGCGTCGGAGCGTCCGGACTCGAGCTCGAGTATCAGAACGACGATTACCTCGACTATCCGGCGTCGACCTGCAGCGGATCGGGGACCAGGGGGTTGGAGACCCCTTCGCTCGAGCGCGCTCGTGATGGGAACCAGCTTTGGGTGGAGACGAACGAGGTGGCCACCGGTGTGGAGAAGATCGCGATAGACAACGTCAACGAGCTGGATCCGGCAAATCTGCAGCCGACAGGTCTAGTCGGCGTTGCGAACGTGGAGCTCTATTGCGTCTGCGGCGACGATCTGATGCTCGCAGACGGCACCACGCTCCAACAGCTCTACTTCCCTGCCGGCTCGAGGATGTGGAGCGCGCTCCGCCCGTTTTCGACCAGCACGGGGCAAGGCTGGGACGAGACTCAGAAGGGTGGCCAACTCTTGGTGAATCCGGATACGCACCAAACGTTCCTCTACTTCACCGGGACCACCTATCAGGCCGACGGCGGGGACTATGATTCCCAGGTGATCGGTGGCGGTGTCTTGTCGCCTGACACGCAGCTCGGACAGGACGTCTACCGATTGCTGTGCAAGAGCACCAACGATCCGGATCTTTGTGATTGAAGAGGAGCGGCGACGAGAGGCCGAGGTTTCGCGTACTGCTCTCGGCGTTCGATCAGGACTGCTCGAGCGCCACCGAGTCGGTTGCATCGTCGACCGTCCTCGTGGGAAACCCCAGGCATGGGGCACGACGCGGGCAGGATGGTCTGGATCGATCTGGAGATGACGGGGCTCGACCCCGAGCGCGAGCGGATCATCGAGGTGGCCGCCCTCGTTACCGACAGCGATCTGTCCGTGGTGGCGGAGGGGCCGAACCTGGTCGTGCACCAGGCGGACGCGCTTCTCGATGCCATGGACGCGTGGAACACGTCCCACCACGGGGCGAGCGGCCTGACCGACCGGGTGCGCGCATCGACGGTGTCCGAACAGGACGCCGAAGAGCAGCTACTCGCCTTCGTGCAGGCCCACGTCGCCGAGCGCTCGGCACCCCTGGCGGGCAACTCGGTCCACCATGACCGGCTCTTCCTGCGCCGCTACATGCCGCGCTTCGAAGCCTGGCTCCACTACCGCATCGTCGATGTCTCGACGGTCAAGGAGCTGGCCAAGCGCTGGTATCCGGACGTCGTCCAGACGATGCCGAAGAAGCGGGAAGCCCATCGCGCCCTCGACGACATCCGCGAGTCCGTCGCGGAGCTCGCCTGGTACCGCGAGCACGTCTTCCAGAAAGGGTGACCGTGCGCCGGGTCGGGCCGCTCAGGCGGCGCGCGCCCCGCTCCACAGCGCGGTGGCCGACAGCTCTTCGAGGGGCGCCGCCCAAAGGTCGATAGCGTCGAGGAGCTCGGCCTGGGCCGGGTCGACCGCGAGCCAGGCCTCGGCGTGGTCGGGCGTGTCGATCGGGAGGAAGCGGAAGGCATGGGTGCCCTCGAGGGCGAGCAGCGCGTTGGTCGCCTCGACCAGAGCCGCGACGGTCACGGTGCGCTGGATGTAGACCGAGCCGCCGGCCTCGTGCCGCTCCTCGATCACCTCGGTCGGCGAGACGACGGCGCGCAGGCCCCCCAGGGCGCGCAGCACCAGGCGGGTAGTGCCCCCGTGATGCTCCTCGGCGAGGGTGAGGGGGCCGAGCTCCGGCACGGCGGCCCGCAGGCGCGCGACGATCTGCCGTGCGCTGTCGCGGGCCTCCTCGCGGGTCGACAGCCACCGGCCCTCGTGAAGCCGGTCGCCCCCGAGGCGGGTGAAGTGACGCTCGAGCAGCCACAGCACCGCTGCGGGGGTCGGGCAGACCGTGCTGAAGGAGCCGAGCCGCCCCCGGAAGGCCGGGCCGAGCAGGCTTGGAGTCAACCCCGCTCCGCGCAGCGCGGCGCGGAGGCGGCTCCAGCCGAGGTGCACGGCCGACGGGCGAACGGTCTCGAGCTTGCGTGGTCGGCCTTGGGGAGCGGGGTTCATGCCTCCACGGGTGAGCAAGAACCGTGCACGTTCGACTGTGGATCGAGAATGACACGGCTTTTGGCGCGCCCCGGAAGGCTGGGGCGCGGCGCCGGAGCATGAAATGCGCCATGGAACACGCCGATCGGGGTCAACGGTCACCGTCACCGGCCGGGGATCCTCCCCTGTGCCGCCCGGCATGGCCCTGGTGTGCTCCCGGGCCAATGCGCGCTGGAGCTGGCCAGGGCTCGGGACCTGTCCACGGCGCCTCGACCGTCCGCCGACCGATGCCGGCTCCTTCGCGCCTCCGCGGCCTCGAGCCCGGCGAGGTGGAGAGGACGCCCCGCGGTGTGGCACGCTCGGCCGGTATGCCACCGCACACCCTCGCCCCTTCGTCCCCGGCTCCCCCCGGCCGCCGGGCGCGCACGTTCACCGTGCTGACGGTGGCGCTCCTCCTGCTCTACGGCCTGTGGACGGCGCTCATCGTGGCGGCCCGCCTCGACCTCCTGCCCGCGGTCGTGAGCGACGTCGGGCGTTTCGGCATGTTGGCCAACATCCTCGCGTCCATGGGGCTCGCCGCCGCCTGGGTCTTCGGTCGCCGTGAGGGTCGCCGCCCGGGCAAGCCGCAGCGCGTCCCGGCGATGCGGGTCGCGGACCTCACGGTCGCCCCCGCCTCCTCCCTGTCGCTCCTCGAAGGGACCAACGCGCGTATCCGCGACCTGGACGCCGCCGCGACGGTCGACGCCGTCGCGCTCGTCCGCGAGCTGATCTCCTCGGCCTTCTCGGTCGGGGCCAGCGACATCCACCTCACCCCCGACCCGGACGGCCTGCGCATCGTGTTCCGCGTCGACGGCATCCTCCACGACGTGGGTCGCATCGCGCGGCGGCACCGGCTCTTCGTCACCAACCGCGTCAAGGTGATGGCGCGACTGTCGATCCACGTGCGCGCCAAGCCCCAGGACGGCCGCATCGCCTTCGACATGGAGGACTATCAGGCGCGCGTCTCGACCCTGCCGACGAACCACGGCGAGAGCGTCGTCATCCGCCTCGCGGTCAACGACGAGGCCCGCTACGACCTCGGCCGCATCGGTTTCGACGAAGAGACCCTCACCGTCTACAAGACGCTGCTGTCGCGCGACCACGGCGTCATCTACCTGACGGGGCCGACCGGCAGCGGCAAGACCACCACGATGTACGCCTCCATGCAGTACATCCGCGACACCGCCGGCGAGAAGGTCAACATGGTGACCCTGGAGGATCCCATCGAGGTGGACTTCCGCGGCATCAGCCAGACCCAGGTCGACAACGCCGTCGGCCTGACCTTCGCGCTCGGCCTGCGCTCGGTGCTCCGGCAAGACCCGGACGTGATCATGGTCGGCGAGATCCGTGACGACGAGACCGCCCACACCGCGATCCGCGCGGGCTTGACCGGTCACCTGCTCCTGACGAGCGTCCACGCCGACAGCACCGTCGGCGTCTTCCATCGCCTGCGCCAGCTCGGCGTCGACCCCTTCCAGCTGGCGGGCGCGTCCATCGCCGTCGTCAATCAGCGGCTCGCGATCCAGAACTGCGCCGACTGCACCGGGCCCGTCGAGATCACCGACCTGCAGAAGAAGCAGCTCGAGCTGCTCGGCGTGCCGAACGACGGGCCCTTCTTCGCGGGGAAGGGCTGCGAGGCGTGTCGCGGCAAGGGGCGGCGCGGGCGGTTGCCGCTGCTCGAGGTGCTGCGCGTGAGCGACACGTTGCGCGACCACATCATCGCCGACACGCCCAAGCACAAGTTGCTCGAGGCGGCCGTCGAGGAGGGCATGCGCACCCTGAGCATGCAGGCCACCGAGCGGGCGACCGAAGGCCAGCTTCCGGTGGACGAGATCATCCGCGTCCTGTCGCTGTAGGCTTCCCGATCGCGGAGCGCAGAGCGCGGGGGTCAGGGCTTCTTCTTGCGCTCTCGGCGCTCGACCTTTCGCTCCGTGAGCACGTCGCCCACGCGGTCGACGCGGCGCTCCCAGGCCGAGCGGCGCGACGCGATCCAGCGCTCCGCTGCGGCGAGGGCCCGGGCCTCGATCCGGCACGTGCGCACGCGACCGACCTTCTCGGTGCGGATCAGGCCGCTCGCCTCGAGCACCTGCACGTGCTGCACGACCGCGGCGAGCGTCATGTCGAGGGGCTCGGCGAGCTCGCTCACCGAGGCCGGCCCGCGGCTCAGCCGCTCGACCACGGCCCGGCGGGTGGGATCGGCCAGGGCCCGGAAGACCTGGTCGAGAGGGTCGTTCTGAGGCTCGAGCATAGGCTTCACTATTCGCTCACGGAGACAATAGTCAAGTAGCTTCTTTAGTAAGCTTCCGGGGGCGCCGGTCGACCGAGAGGTTCGCGTTCCGCTGGCATCGAGCGGCATCGTCGCCGGCCGTCCTTGACCGCTCGAAGGGGGCGTTGGATGGTGCCGGCGATGGACGCGCGCAGAGGGCGCTTTCGTTGGCTCGCGTCCCGCTGGGGGCCGCGCGTCGCCCTCGTCCTCGGCATGCTCGTGTCGCTGCCCGCCCTCGGCGTCGGGCTCGTGCACGACGACCTCTTGCACCGCGCCGCTCTCGAGGGACACGTCCCAGGTTTCATCCTCCCGGCCGCCGGCCTCTACGACTTCACGCGGCCGGACCCGCGCGCCGTACGGCGCATGACGGCGTACGGCTATCTGCCCTGGTTCACCGATCCGCGGCTCGTCGTCCGCTTCTTCCGGCCGCTCTCGTCGCTCCTGCTCGCCGCCGACGTGGCGCTCTTCGGCGATGCCGCCTTGCCCGCCCACGTCCACTCCCTGCTCTGGCTCGTGATGCTTTCTGTCACCGCCGCCGCCCTCTTTCGGCGCACGCTGCGCCCCACGAGCGCCACCTTCGCGACCCTCGTCTTCGCGCTCGCTGGCGCCCACGCCATGACGACGAGCTGGCTCGCCGCGCGTCACACCCTCGTCGGCGCAACCTTCGGCGCCATCGCCGTGTGGGCGCACTATCGCTTTCGGACCGAGGGCCCTCTGCTCGCTGCCATCGTCGCGCCGATCGCGCTCGTCCTTGGCCTGTGTGCGAGTGAGACCGCGCTCGGTGCGGTGGTCTTCGTCGCCCTCTACGAGCTCATCGTCCCCCGCGAGCGAGTCGCGCGCCGCGTCCTGTCTGCCGCACCGGCCTTCGTCCTCGGCCTCGCCTACCTCGCCTTCTACGTGCTTGCCGGCTACGGCGCCCACCACAGCGGCAGCTACGTCTCGCCCCTGGCCGACCCGCTCGCCTTCGCGCGCGTAGCCGTGCTCCGGGGACCGCTTCTCCTGGCCGACCTCTACGGCGCGGTCCCGTCGAACGTCGCGGGCTTGGTGCCGATGCTTCACGTGCCGGTCGCCGTCTACGGGCTGCTCGCGACCGGCGTCTGCGCCTGGCTCCTCGTGCGCGCGGACCTGCGCCCGGGCGCGCGCCGGCGGCTCTTGTGGCTCGGCAGCGCATCGATCGTGTGTCTCGCGCCCGCGCTCGGCGGCGTACCGGGACCGCGGATGCTGCCCCTCGCGATGATCGGTAGCGCGGCCGTCGTGGGCTCGATCATCGTCGAGACCTGGCGGCGCGCGAAGGCGCGGTCGGGCGCGGCGCGTCGTGGACTCTTGGCGTGCGTGGGCTTCCTCGTGCTCGTGCACCTGGGCGTTGCGCCCCTCGTGCGCGTCGGCATCCCGCACGTCCTCGCCCAGGAGTCGGACGCGGAGCGACGGCTCGCGGTGGAGGCCGACGCGAGCGCGTGCCCCGAAGGCGACGACGCCTACCTGCTCAACGCCTCCGATCCGGTCCTCGCGCTCTACGCGGGCGCCGCAGTGCTCTTCTACACACCCGGGAAGGCCGCACGCATCCACCGCTTCCGCATCCTGTCCATGGCGCCCGAGGCGCAGGTGTTGCGCGTGACGGGCGAGGACCGCTTCGAGCTGCGCGCGATCGGCCCGCGCACGGCCACGCTCATCGAGCGCATGTACCGCGACGCGCCCCTGCGCGTGGGCCAGGTGGTGCATGTGGGTGAGCTCACGACCACCGTCCTCGCCATCGAGCACGGCCTGCCGACGCGCCTCGCCTTCCGCGACGCCCGCGGCCTCGACAGGGCGTGCTTCATGGTGTGGCGCGGCGGCCGCCTGCGCTCCTTCGCGCCACCGCCGCCGGGCGACGACCGCCCCATCCTCCACGAGCCCGGCCCCATGGGCCTGTGAGCTTGTAGCGCCGCCGCGGACTGCTATCTTCGCCGCCCATGCGCGTGCTCACCCTGCTGCCCGACCGCGACTTCGACCCGACCGAGTCCGCCGTGCCGTGGAGGCTCCTGACGGAGGTCGGCCACGATGTGATCTTCGCTACGGAGTCGGGCGCACGGGGCGAGGCGGACCCGCGCGTGCTCGACGGCGTGATCTTCGGCCAGCTCCGCGCCGCCCCCGAGCCGCGCGCCTTCTACCACGCGATGCAGGACGACCCGGCCTTCGCGCATCCGCTCCGCTGGGACGACGTGGCCGACGACGCCTTCGACGCGCTCCTGTTGCCCGGCGGTCACGCGCCCGGCATGCGGCCCTACCTCGAGAGCGAACGCGTTCAGTCCATCGCCCTCGCCGCCTGGACCTCGGGGCGTCCCGTCGCGGCAATCTGCCACGGCACCATCGTGCTGGCGCGCACCATCGACCCGGCGACCGGCCGCTCGATCCTGTTGGGCCGGCGCAGCACGTGTCTGCCGAAGTACATGGAGCGCACCGCCTACTTCCTCACCGCCTGGAAGCTCGGGCGCTACTACCGAACGTACCCCGAGTACGTGGAGGACGAGGTGCGCCGGGCCCTCGGCCCGACCGGCACCTTCGAGCGCGGCCCGACGACGCTCACCGCCCAGGGCACGCGCGACGACCACCGTGCGGCTTTCGTCGTGGAGGACGGTGCGTACGTGTCCGCGCGCTGGCCCGGCGACGCCTACCTCCTCGCCGAGCGCCTCGCCGCCCGCCTCACCGCGCCGCGCCCCACCGGGCCCCGCCCCGTCGCACCGCCCGCATGACGACGCTTGCCCCTCCCGCTTGCGGGAGGACCCGCAATCGCTTTTGCGCCAGGCGCCAGACCCTAGAAGGGCGCCTCGGGCGGCACGAAGCCCTGCACGACGTAGACGCGGTCGTCGCCGGCGCCCCAGGTGAGGAACAGGTAGTCGCCCGAGAGCGGATCGAAGTAGGCGCCCCAGGGCCGCGGGAACCGGACGAAGAACTCTTGCCGCGTCGACGGCTCGGGGTCGCCGTTGGCGTCGACGGTGTACACGGCGACCCGGTCGTGGCTCGTGTCAATCTGGCTCCACTCGGCCACGATCAGGCTGCGCGCCGTGAACCCCGCCGAGCCCGCGGGCACGTAGGCGAAGCCGCCGGGGTTGTTCGCGAGCTGGGTCATCTCGGTGAGGCCGTCGATCGTGTAGAGGCCGCTCGAGGAGAGGGTCGTGGCCACGTGGTACCAGTGGCCGTCGGGCCACGTGACGATGCGCAGCTCGCGGGCGGCCGCGAGATCCGGCGGGACGAAGCCGATGCCGCCCGGGCCCTGATCGGGGAGCGGGGCGACGCCGAGCGGTTGCAGGTCCGTGCGCTGGGAGGCCATCGTCGCGCCGGGCAAGAGCTGGCTCAGGTAGTACTGGGGCCACTCGGTGTACAGGAGCAGACCGGCGGGCCCGTAGACGAGGTTGGCGTCGACATAGGGCGTCGTGGCGAAGGTCGTCGCCGAATCCCTCGAAGCCGAGGATGTGATGACACGGTCCACGGCGTACGTGAATCGAGTAGATGGCTCCGGCCGGTCCCTCGGAACCGCCCGCAATCAGCAAGGTGTTCGGGTCGTCCCAATCGACGACCATGCCGCCGAGGGGGCTGGGCACGCCGGGGACCGGGCCGAGGGCGTAGGCCTGGTAGTAGGGCGCGAAGGCGGGCGCGAGCTGGACCTCGGCATCGGCCGGGCTCGGAGGCTGCTGGCAGACGGCCGCGTCCGGCCGGGCAGCGTCGACGCCTCCACCCGCGTCGACGGGCGATCGGGCGTCGACCGTGTTGGCGTCGGCAGGCGGCGGCGCACCCCCGTCGGTCCGGCCGGAACCGGTCGCGGCCGAGCATGCCGCGAGCAGAGCCGCGAGCAGAGCCGCGCGCGTGAGCCGCATCGAAGAACCACGTCGCCTTCGACCCATCCCCGCCGTGACCCCCCTTCCGAATCCAGCGGCATTCGTCGTCGGCTTGCATCGGGCGCCGCGCAAGCAACACATCGAGCGCCACGGTCCTTGTCGGGTCGCAGACCTTCGCGTGATTGTCTTCTCGCCCCGCGCGCTGGTCAACTCCCCGCGAGCCACCTCCGGCGACCGGTACGGCCAGTCTGCGCTCCCGTCGCCGAGCCGGCTTCCGGGTGGTATGGGACGTCCGGCACATCGAGAGGGAGCAAGATCATGATCGAGGAGCAGATCGAGATCCGCACCGAGGACGGGACCGCCGACGGCTTCGTGTTCCGGCCCGACGCGACCGAGCGATACCCCGGGGTCATCCACATGACCGACATCGGCGGCATCCGACCGGCCTTCCACGACATGGCGCGACGGCTCGCCGGCGAGGGCTACACGGTGCTCCTGCCGAATGTGTTCTACCGTACGGGCAAGCCGCCGCTCTGGGCGTTCGAGATGAAGTTCGGCGACGAGCGCACCATGAAGCGCTTCGGCGAGCTCACCGCGCCGCTCTCGCTCGAGGCCATGGAGCGGGACGCGGGCGCCTACGTGGACTTCCTCGCCGCCCACCAGGGCGTGAGCGAAGGACCCATGGGCGTCGTCGGCTTCTGCTTCACGGGCAAGATGGCCCTGGCCACCGCCGCCGCGCGGCCGGACAGGATCGCCGCCGCCGCCTCGTTCCACGGCGCGGGTCTCGTGACGGGCGATCCTTCGAGCCCGCACCACCTCCTGACGCGCATCAAGGCGCACCTGCTTTTCGGCCATGCGGTCGAGGACCGGGGCATGCCCGCCGAGGCGATCGCGACGCTCGACCGCGCCCTCGAGGCCTGGGGCGGCGCCCGCGAGAGCGACGTCTACGCCGGCGCCCATCACGGGTGGACGGTCCCGGACCGGCCCGTCTACCACCGGGAGCAGGCCGAGCGCGCCTACGCGAGGCTCACGGCGCTGCTCGCGTCCGCCTTGAAGTGAGCGCCGCCCACAACAGTTAAGCGCACGCTTTACTATCGCGCTTCGTCGCTTCCTGCTCCGCGCACTCGTCGTGATCGCCGTGGCGACGGCGGCCGCAGGTCAGTTGTCGTAGGTCCAGCCGTCTTCCTCGTCGGCCTCGGGGAGGGCGGGCTCCTTGTCCTGCTCACCTTCCGCGTGCGCCGTCAGATCCTGGGCGTGGGCGATGGCGCGCTTGGCACCCTCGAAGACACCGAAGGTGGTCTCGAAGACGTTGTCCTCGCCGAGCAGCGCGACGAGCTCGTAGCCCTCGAGGCGCCTCTTCAGCTCGCCGTGCACGCCGCAGAGGATCACGTGTCGGTCCCTCGCGTGCATGTCGCGCACGAAGCGTTCGATGACCGCCAGGACCGTCGCGTCGATGAAGTGGGTGCGCTTGAGGCGGAGGATCACCGCCCTTGCGGGTCCCTTGACGATGGCCGTCAGCCGGTCGGCCAGCTCGTCGGCGACGCCGAAGAAGAGGTCGCCCTCGAGCTGCAGGAAGAGGATGTCCCGGTCGCCCGACTTCTCGTCGAGGGGGCGCTCGATGAACGGGCCGTCGTCGGTCGGGACCATCTCGACGATGCGCAGCTGCCCCGCCTGCCGGAGATAGAGGGCGAGGCTCAGGAAGATGCCGACGTAGATCGCGTAGCTCAACGGCACGATGAGGGCTGACAGGAAGGTCACGCCCGCGACCGCGAAGTCGCCCCGGCTCGTGCGCAGGAGGCGCCGCACCGCCTTCAGATCGATGAGGCCGATGGCGACGACGAAGAGGATGGCGGCCAGGGCCGCGAGGGGGATGAAGCGCGCCAGGGGCGCGAGCAGGAGGAAGAAGGCCGCGTTGAAGAGGGCGCAGAAGATGCTCGCGAGGCGCGTGCGGGCGCCGACCGCGTATTGCAGGGCCGTGCGCGAGAAGGAACCCGAACCCGGCATGCACAGGAAGAACGAGCCGACCAGGTTGGCGAAGCCCTGCCCGAAGAACTCCTGGTTCGCGTCGATGCGCTGCCCGGTCTTGACCGCGATCGACTTGGCGATGGAGACCGACTCGAGCATGCCGAGGACCGCGAGGGCGAGGGCTCCGCCGAGCAGCGCCTCCACCTCGTTCCAGCCGATCCGCTGCGGAGCCGTGCCGAAGCCGATGCGCGGCACCTGGAAGTGGGCAACCCCCGCGGCAGGGCGTGCACGAGCTGCATGTGGGTGTGCACCCAGCCCATGGCCCACACGATGACGGCCCCGCCCGCCACGGCGATGAGCGGCCCCGGCGCGTGCTTCGAGACGAAGCGCAGGCCCAGCACGACCACGAGGGCGCCAGCGCCGATGGCGAGCGAGCGCGGGTCGACCTGGTGCAGGTGCGGGAGCCAGCGCGCAACGGAGCCGGCGACGCCGGGCAGCGTCTTCTTCGTCCCCTCCACCGAGAAGCCGAGAAAGCTCGGTACCTGTTCGACGAGGATGAGTACGCCAGCGCCGGCGGTGAAGCCGATCATCACGCTCGCGCTCACGTAGCGCACGAGCCGCCCCATGCGCGCGGCTGAGAAAGCGAGCTGGATCACGCCCTTGAGCAATGTGAGCGCGATCACTAGATAGACGTAATGCAGGTTCGAGACGCCGTAGACGCGCGAGACGATCGACGCGACCAGGAGGCTCTGGGTGTTGGTCGGGCCGACGGCGAGGAAGCGGCTCGAGGTGAACAGGGCGCCGAGGGCCGCGAGCACGATGGCGGTGTACAGGCCGTAGACGGGAGGCACGCCAGCGATGAGCGCGAAGGCCATCGACTGGGGAAGGTCGACCACCGAGACCGTGAGGCCGGCGACGGCGTCGTGCGGCAGGTCCGCGAGCCGGTAGTACCGGATCGTGCGGATCGGCGGCATCAGCGGGTGCAGGAGGGTCTCGAGCCAGGGCGCCATGGCGGGCCCCAAGGGTGATCTGCTGTGGGCCCTTTGGCCAGTGAACACGCCGTGGAGGGCGCTGTGCCGGCGGGGCTCCATGCGCGGCGGCGATCGGCGACTCTCGGCAGCCGGGCGAACACCGCGCCCGAGGTCTTGCGGGCCCCGGCCGCCGACGCCTCACCCGCGGTCGCGCGCGATGCGCTCGGCGACGCGCATGCCGTCGAGGGCCGCGCTCACGATGCCGCCCGCGTAGCCCGCGCCCTCGGCGCAGGGATACAGACCGCCGATCTCGGGCGACGCGAGCGTCTCGCCGTCGCGCGGGACGCGGACCGGCGAGCTGGTGCGTGTCTCGACGCCGACCAGCACCGCCTCCTCGCTCACATAGCCGCGCATGGACCGCCCGAATGCGTTCGAGCGCCTCGCGCAGGCGTGACGCGAGCGGCAGCCCGCGCCGCGTCGAGCACCTCGGCCACGTCCGCCGCGCGGTAGCCCGGGCACGTAGCTGCCGCTCGGGCACCGTCGTCGAGCCGCGTCCCGCCGCGAAGTCGGTCGCGCGCGTCGCCGGTGCGCGCAGGGCCCCGCCGCCCGCCTCGTAGGCCGCGCGCTCGATGCGCCGCTGCAGGGCGACGCCGCCGAGGGGCCCCGCCAAGCCCGCGCCGCGCCACGTCCTCGGGCTCGACGCCGACGACCAGGCCCGAGTTCGCGAAGGGCGAGCCGCCGCTGCGACAGGCTCATGCCGTTGACGACCACGCCGTCCGGCTCGGTCGACGCCGGCACGACCCAGCCGCCCGGGCACATGCAGAACGAGAACACGCCGCGCGTCGCCGACCGTCGTCGCCAGGCGATAGGCGGCCGCCGGCAAGCGCGGATGGCCCGCGGCGCGGCCGTACTGGAGCCGGTCGATGAGCGGCTGCGGGTGCTCGATGCGCACGCCGAGGGCGAAGGGCTTGGCCTCGAGCCGCACGCCGGCGATCGTCGAGCATGCGCGTAGACGTCGCGCGCCGAGTGGCCGGTCGCCAGCACGACCGCGTCGGCGCCGATCGTCTCGCTGCCGTCGGCGAGCGCGACGCCGCGTCACGCGCCGTCGCCGTCCGCTCAGCGTCGTCGTGAGCGCGGCGACCCGCGCTCCGAAACGGAACTCCACGCCGACCCCTCGAGCCGCTCGCGCAGCGCCGTGACCACCCTCGGCAGCTTGTTGCGAGCCGATGTGCGGGCGCGCGTCGACGAGGATGCGCTCGGGTGCACCGTGCAGGGCGAGGACCTCGACCACGTCGCGCACGTCCCCCGCGCTTGTGCGCGCGCGTGTAGAGCTTGCCGTCGCTGTAGGTGCCGGCGCCGCCCTTCGCCGAAGCAGTAGTTGCTGTCTTCGGGTCGACCTCGCCACGACGGTTCAGCGCCGGCCAGGTCGCGGCGGCGCGGCTGCACCGGCTTGCCGCGGTCGACGACGGTGCAGGCGATGCCACGCGCGCGCGAGCTCGTAGGCGCAGAACAGCCCCGCCGGCCCGTCGCCGACGATGACGACGCGCGCCTCGCCCCGCACCTCGCGGGGATGGGGCGCGCCGAGATCGTGGGGCGGCGCCTCGCCGAGATCGACGACGAGGTGGAAGCGCACCCGGTCGCCGCGCGCGTCGACGGAGCGCTTGCGCAGTCGGACGGGCGGTAGGGCCTCGGGGGCGACGCGCAGGCGCGCCGCCACGTGGTGGCGCAAGGCGTCGTCGTCAACGTCGTCATCGAGGTCGAGGTCGAGGGTGACCTGGTCGGGAAGAGACCGGGACATGATGGCGGCGCAGCATGACGCGCGCGGCTTCCCGGGGGTAGCCGACGCGCGAGCGCCGCCCTGTCAGGGGCGGGCGAGGGTGTGGTGCAGGAAGGCGAGGAGCGTGCAAGCTGCGGCGCGCTGCTCGGGCTTGCGGCTCATGAAGGCGAAGCCGTGCCCGGCGCCGGGCACCTTCACCAGGGTGACCGGCACGTGCGCTCCCGCGAGGGCGTTGCGCATGTTCGTCGCTTGCCTCGGATCGACGACGCGGTCGGCCGTCCCCTGGATGATGAGGAAGGGCGGGTCGCTCGCGTCGACGTGGGTGAGGGGCGAGGCGAGGGCGGCGAGGGCCGGATCGTCATGGCGGCTCTCGCCGAGGAAGTTCGTCACGGCGCGATCGCTGAAGATGTCCATGGGCGCGCCGGGTCTGAGGTCGAAGGGCGTGAAGTAGGCGACGGCTGCCTGCACGCGCGGCGAGGGCGTGTGGAGCGGGCAGTCGCCGTCCATCTCCGAGGCGTCCGGTGCAGTGGCGAGCAACGCGGCCAGATGGCCTCCCGACGAGAAGCCGACCGCCGCGAAGCGTTGGGGGTCGAGCCCGTAGTGATCGGCGTGGGCGCGCAGCCACCGCACGGCACACCGCGCGTCGCTGATCTCGACGGGCCACTTCTCACCACCGGGCTCGGCGAGACGGTAGTCGACGGTGGCCGCCGCGAAGCCCGCCGCTGCCGCATCCGCGATGTAGTGGTCGCAGTCCTCGCCGTGGCCGCGCCGCCACGCGCCGCCGTGAAGCATCACCAGGAGCGGGAAGGGCCCCTGTCCAGGCGGCACGGCCAGGTCGAGATGCATGGGACGGCCGCCGAGGCGGGCGTAGACGAGGCTGCTCCACATGTGCGGCCGGGCCATCCGGCCGTTCGGCGGTAGCTCGCAGGTCGACACGATCGGCGTCGCCGTCCGGGGTGTGGCCGGGGTTGCCGAGCCACGGTCCGTGAGGCCGGCCGCTGCGGCCTGAACGGCGTCGTCGGGGGCCGACGCCACGCCGTGGGCGCCGGCATGCGCGGTCGGGTCGGCGATCGGGTCGGGATGGGCCATGGCGTGGGCCGTCGGCACCGAATCCTGGGTGCCTGGGCACAGGCGGACGGGGGGGCGCTCGCTCGGGCCGGTGCGCCACCTTCGGACGGGCATCCCGCGGTGAGGAGGGCAGGCAGGGCGAGGGCGAGGATCGGCAGGACGACCGTCGCGCGCTCGCAGCTACGGCGCGGCATGGCGAGCCTCATCGGTTGCATGCTAGCAGCCGATCGAAGCGGGTCACGCCGCATCCTGGCCGTCGCCGTGGCGCACGGTGGAACACCGAAGCACGCGGCCCCGCCCGAGGCCGCCCGCCCTTGCTTTTGCGATTCGCCACCCCGGGCCTACGTTGACCGCCATGGAAGACGAGTCCATCGCGGAGTTCCGGGCGGAGATGCTCGACCTCTTGCAGCGCGACCTGCGGTTGCCCCCCGAAGCCGTCCTCTTGGACGTGACGCTCGATCCCCTGGGCGGCCGCCCTCGCGCCCACCTGGTCCTCGAGCGCGCGCGGCTCGATCGACCCGTCGGCCGAAGCGCGCCTGCTCGCGAGCGCCTATCAGCTCATACGCGACCACATCGCCCGCTACGGCCTCGAGATCGTGCTCGAGTGAAGGCGGACGCGGGCCTCCTGCGCGGCTCAGATGCGACGTAGGGCGTGACGGAGCCGGCGGTCCCCCGCGCGGCGGTCCTTCACCTTCGGTGCGGCCTCGTCGCAGCGGTCGCTGGGGCCGCGGCGTCGCTCGGGCGGGACAAAGCTAGCCATGCGCCAGGTGCGCTTGGCGGGGTTGGGATCGGGAGGAGACGGCATGGCCCGAATGCTGGGCGAGGAGCCCGCGAGGGGTCAAAATAGCCAACGAAGAGGGGCCCCTGGGATGCCAGGATTGACTCGTGTAGGACAGTCGCCTACAATGTCCTTCATGGCCTCCATTCTCGTCATTCCCCGTTCCCGTCGCATCCTTCGCCGTGCCGCCCGCGGTCGCTGCCAGGCCGTGGGCCTCGACGGTTTCCGGCTGCTCGGCGAGCGCTACCTGGACCTGTCGCCCTACGGCATGCTGCTCGCCTGCGATGCGGCCGTGCAGTCGGGCGAGGAGGTCATCGTCTCGTTCCAGGTGCCCGGGGCGGGCTGGTTCGATGCCGAGGCCGCCGTGGTCCGCGTCGTCGAGGGCTGGCGTGAGGGCGATCCCGGCTACTGCATCGGGCTCGAGTTCACCCGCATCGGCGTCGCCGATCGACTTGCGCTCGCCGAGGCGCTGCGCGGCACGCCGCCGCCCGTGCCCCTGCGCCATCTCCGGGTGGACTACGCCGAGAGCGTGCTGCGCGTCGCGCGCGCGGCGTGAGCTTCGGCCACCCGTTTCGTGCAAAAGAGCGCTTTCCGTGCGACCCTGTCCGGGTGAGCACGCGGACCTTCGGGCTCGCCCTGCTCCTCGTCAGCACTTCGTCCGTCGCGCAGGCGCAGCCCCATCGCGTCGATCACCGGACGTTGCCGACGTTGCTCGCAGGGCAAGGGCTTTCACCGCCGAAGCACTTCAAGGCGCTGGTGGTCGTCTTGCCGCGTCCGGGGCAGGGGACGCCGCGCACGCTGCACGGGAAGCGCTACGACTGGCACGGCACCGCCAAAGACCGCGGCAACTGGTGGCCCGCTTCCACCGTGAAGATCTTCGCTGCGGTCGCCGCCCTCGAGCGCCTGCGGTCCTGGGGCTTCTCCCCCAGGCCTTCCTCGTGTTCCACGACGACCGTGGCCTGTCGCACATCCGTGCCGGCCCCCTGGTGCATCTCGCCCTGACCTACAGCAGTAATGTCGCTTACGATCGACTCGTGAGCATCGTCGGCTTCGACGACATCAACGGCAGCTTCTTCACCGAGCGGCACGGTCTCTCCCACAGCGTGCTCTTGCGCACCTACGCGTTCCACGGCGTGTCGTCCGACGGCTCGCCGATCAGCCTCTTGCGCTACTCGCCGCGCATCACCGTCAGCCGCGGCCGGCACGCGCGCAACCTGCCCGAAAGAATGGGCCACGGCACCTTCACGTGCCCTCGCAACGGCAACTGCACGACCCTGGCCGATCTCTCGGAGGCGATGCGCCGCGTGATGCTCCACGGTGAGCTGCCGCGCTGGCAACGCTTCGCCCTCGGGCCCGCCGAGCTCGCGGTGCTGCGCCAGGCCATGGCGGAGGACGCCGCGCCGGGCGCCCATCGATTGACCGACGCGGTGCGGGCGGGCTTCGGCGACGTGCCGCTCTCGCTCGAGCACAAGCCCGGCTACGCGACGCGCTGGGTCAGCGACGTGATCTTCGTGAAGCGCGAGGACACGGGCGAGCGTTTCATCGTCGCGGCCGCCGCCTACGGCGGGCGCGACCGGCTCGATGCGCCCCTGCGCCAGATCGGGAGCCTGCTCGCCGCTCGGCGCCTCGCCGGTCCACCGGGAAGCGCGCCCCCGGGCCCGCCGCCGCCCCTCGCGCCGGCCATCCCCTCGTCCACGTCCGACGACGCTCTGGCCCTGCCGCCCCCTTCGCCCGACGTCTCGTCGCCCACGCCCGAGCCCCTCGTCGCGCCGGCGACCACGTCGGCTGTCCCGTGGGGGACGCGCTGGCCCTCGTCGCCCCATGGGTGGGACCGGACCTCGCCTTGGGGCCGGCCAATGCTCAGGCCTGCGCCCGCGCTGCTCTGGACGGTGGGCCCAGAGCCTCGGCACGGGCAACGTCTCCCGCCTCCCGACATGCGGATCCCGCGCCCGCGCCGGTCGACCGTATCCTCCGGTGCACCCCTCGTGGCATCCTGAGGCCGTGGAGGGTTCCGACGCTGGCTGGTTGCGCGCGCTCGTCGATCACTCCGTCGACGTGCTGATCCTGTTCGACGCGGCAGGGTCGCCCCGCTTCGTCAGCGCCGAGATCGAGCACCTGCTCGGCTACACGCCCGAGGAGTTCTTGGCTCGGGAGGATCCGAGCAGCGACGTGCATCCCGAGGACGAGGCCGGAGTGCGCGCTCTCTTCCGTTCGATGCACGCCACACCGGGCGCGCGCGTCGCCGTGGAGGCCCGGCTCCAGCGCAAGGACGGCCGCATGGTGTGGGTCGAGGCACACGCCGTGAACCTCCTCGACGACCCGGAAGTGCGCGGGCTGCTCGCCTCGGTGCGCGACATCGGTGACCGCAAGAGCTCGGCCCGCGCCCTCGACTCGAGCGAGCGGCGCTTCCGCCACCTGATTGAGCAGGCGGCCGACGCCTTCTACCTGCACGACGTGGAGGGGCGCATCCTCGACGTCAACCAGCACGCCTGCGACGCCCTCGGCTACAGCCGACAAGAGATGCTCGGCATGACGATCTTCGACATCGAGATCGGGGTGGCACGCGAGTCACTGCGCGAGCAGTGGCGTCAGATGAAGCCCGCCGCGCCCATCACGGTGCACGGCGTGCAGCGGCGCAAGGACGGTAGCCGGATGCCGGTCGAGGTGCGCATCGGCGTCTTCGACGAGGACGGTGCGCGTCGTTTCCTCGCCCTGTCGCGCGACACGAGCGAGCGGGTGCGGGCGGCCGAGGCGCTCCAGCACGCCAAGGAAGAGGCCGAGCGGGCGAGCCGCGTCAAGACCGCGTTCCTGTCCAACATGAGCCATGAGCTACGCACGCCGCTCAACGCGATCGTGGGCTTCGGCAAGGTGCTCTCGAAGGGAACCTACGGTCCGCTCAACGACCGGCAGGTGCGTTACCTCGAGCAGATCCAGCAGGCGAGCGAGCACATGCGCAGCCTCATCGACGACCTGCTCGACCTGCGGCGCATCGAGGAGGACAGGGCCGACATCATGCTCGGTCCCACGCTCGTGCGGGCTGCCCTGAAGGAGGCGGTGGGCCTGGTGCTGCCCATGATCGACGACCGCCGGCACACCCTCGAGATCGTCGTGCCGGAAGACCTGCCCGAGGTCGTGGGCAACCGCCGGGCGTTGGTGCAGGTGCTCACGAACGTCCTGTCGAACGCGGCCAAGTTCACGCCCGAGGGGGGCCGTATCACGGTGTGCGCGATCGTCGCCGATCCTCACGTGCGCATCGAGGTGACCGACACCGGCGTCGGTATCGCGCCCGAGGACCAGGTGCGCCTCTTCGACTACTTCGAGCAGCTCGGGGCCAAGCACGAGCACCACATGAAGGGCTCGGGCATCGGCCTGGCGCTCACCCGTGCCCTCGTCACGCAGATGAGTGGTACCATCGACCTCTCGAGCGAGGTGGGGCGCGGGACGACGTTCTTCATCCACTTGCCCGCCCTCGCCCTGCCGCGTCAGACGATCCCGATGGTAGAGAAGGCATGAGCGTGCGTCAGCGCATCCTGGTCGTCGACGACGAGCAGGCGAACCGCGAGCTGCTCGAGGCGCTGCTCACACCCGAAGGATATTCGGTGATCGAGGCCGAGAGCGGGGTTCGGGCGCTTCAGCTCGTCTCCCAGGGCGCGGCGGACCTGGTGCTCCTCGATGTGCTCATGCCGCACATGGACGGCATCGAGACGCTGAAGAAGATCCGCGACGAGCTCGGCGAGCTGTCGTTGCCCGTCGTGCTGGTCACGGCCATCGACGACCCGTCCGCCCAGCTGCGCGGCAAGCAGGCCGGCAGCGACGACTTTCTCCGCAAGCCGGTCGACGAGGTGGAGCTGCTCGCACGCGTGCGCAACCTGCTCCGCGTCAAGGCCTACCACGACCTGCGGGAGGAGCAGCGCCTGGCGCTCGAGGCGGAGCTGCATCGCGTGCGCGAGCACTTGGTGGGCATCGAGCGCCTCGCGACGCTCGGCACGCTGGGCGGCAGTATCGGTCACGAGCTGAACAACATCGTCACGGTGCAGCGCGGGGCGGTCGCGATGATTCGGCGGCTCGCAGAGCAGGGACACCCGCCGCCCATCGCCTACCTCGAGGAGCTCGAGCGCGTCGCCGATCACATCGGAACGCACGGGAGCCAGCTGCTCGCCCTCGGCCGTCCGGCGCCCGAGCGCGTCGAGTTGGTCGACCTCCGGGTCGTGGTGATGCGCTGCCTGTCGATGCTGGAGGGGGCGGGCAAGACGAAGGACGTGCAGGTCCGCCCGTCGATGCCGGACGAGGCGGTCTGCGTCGTCGCGAGCCCGACGCGCATCGAGCAGGTCATGATCAACCTCGTGGGCAACGCGGCCGACGCCCTCGAGGAGGTGCGGCGGCGCGCGCGCAGGATCGAGGTGCGGCTCGAGGCGCGGGCCCGGGAGGGCGGGAGCTACGCCCATTGCGCCGTGTCCGACACGGGCTGCGGCATCCCATCGGAGGAGCTCGACAACATCTTCGATCCGTACTTCACGACCAAGGGGCCCGACCGCGGCACCGGCCTCGGTCTGCCGGTGGTGCGCCACATCGTCGAGTCCTACGGGGGCCGTGTGTCGGTCGAGAGCCGGGAGGCCGAGGGCACCACCGTCGCCTTCGAGCTGCCCCTCGCCCCCGAGCTGGACCCGAGTCTCGTGAGCTGAGGCGTGCGGAGCGCGCGTCCCCGAAAGGGGGCTGCTATGCTCCGGCGCACGATGGACTTCGAAGGGAAGGCGATCATCATCACCGGAGCTTCGTCCGGCATCGGGCGCGCCCTGGCGGTGGCCCTCGCCGAGCGGGGGGCGCACCTCGCCCTCGCGGCGCGCCGGAAGGAGCCCCTCGAGGCGCTCGTCACGACCTGCCGCGAGCACGGCGGTGACGCGCTCGCCGTCCCCACCGATGTCACCGACCCGGAAGCGTGCCGCGTCCTGGTCGAGCGCACCGTCGAGGCCTTCGGCGGCGTCGACGTCCTCGTCAACAACGCGGGCATCAGCATGTGGGCGCGCTTCGACGAGGTGCGTGACCTGTCGGTCTTCGAGCGCCTCGTGCGCGTCAACTACCTCGGGGCCGTTTACTGCACCCATTACGCCCTGCCCCACGTGCGCGCGCGTCGCGGGCTGCTCGTCGCCATCTCCTCGCTCTCCGGCAAGACGGGCGTGCCCACCCGCAGCGGTTACGCCGCCAGCAAGCACGCCCTGCAAGGATTCTTCGACAGCCTGCGCGTCGAGCTCCGCCACACGGGTGTCGACGTGCTGACCGTTTCGCCCGGGTTCATCGCGACCGGTGTGCAGCGACAAGCCCTCGGCGCCGACGGCGGTGCCGCCCCCGCCGATGCGGCGCCTCCCGACCAGGGCTCCCACGTCATGTCGGTGGACGCGTGCGTGGCCCGAATCGTCCGCGCCATGGAGCGCCGCCGCCGCGACGTCGTCATGACCGGGCAGGGCAAGGTCGGGATGTTCGTGCGGCTCGTCGCACCCGGGCTCGTCGACCGCATTGCCGCCCGCGCGACCGGCGACCAAGGGGGCGCATGACGGCGGACGACGCGCCCGAGCCGAACGCCGAAGGGACGCGCCCCCTCGACGGTCTGCGCGTGCTCGAGGTCGGCCAGGCCATCGCGGGTCCCTTCGCGGGCACGTTGCTCGCCTACTTCGGCGCGGAGGTCGTGAAGGTGGAGCCTCCGGGCAAGGGCGATCCGGCGCGCACGTGGCGTGGCATGGACGAGGGCACGTCGCTCCTGTGGCGCACCCTCGCGCGCAACAAGAAGTGCATCACCCTCGACCTGCGACGAGGCGAGGGCCGCGCCCTGTGTCGTCGACTGGCCGCCCGCGCCGACGTGCTCGTCGAGAACTTCCGCCCCGGCACGATGGAGAAGTGGGGCCTCGGCCCCGACACCTTGCGCCAGGACCACGCCGGCCTCGTGTACGTGCGCGTCTCGGGCTTCGGCCAGACGGGTCCCTACGCCCACCGCGCCGGTTACGCGGCGGTGTGCGAAGCGGTCGGCGGTCTGCGCCACCTGATAGGCCACCCCGGCGAGCCGCCCGTGCGCCCGAACCTCAGCCTCGGTGACAGCCTCGGCGGCATCCACGCCGTGCTCGGCACGTTGCTCGCGCTCGCCGCGCGTGCCCGCAGCGGACGCGGGCAGGTCGTGGACGTGGCGCTCTACGAATCGGTCTTCTCGGTGCTCGAGTCGGTGGTCCCCGAGCACGATCGGCTCGGCCTCGTGCGCGGTCCCTCCGGCACGACCATCACCGGCATCGCGCCCTCGAACGTCTACCCCTGTGCCGACGGTCGCTGGGTCGTCATCGGCGGCAACGGCGACTCGGTCTTCGCCCGCCTGATGGAGGCCGTGGGTCGGCCGGACTTGCGGGACGACCCGCGCTTTTCGACCAACGCCGGGCGCGCGGAGGGCAGCGCCGAGCTCGATGCCGCCATCGTGGACTTCACCGGCGCGCGCGACGCGGACGCCGTGGTCGCTACGCTCGAGGCGGTCGCCGTGCCCGCCGGTCGCGTCTACGACGCCGCCGACATGGCGGCCGATCCCCACTTCACGGCCCGCGGCCTCTTCGAGCGCGTCGACGTCGGGGGGCGCCCCCTGGCCCTCCCCGCGATGGCGCCCCGCCTCACCGAAACGCCGGGGCGCACCGACTGGGCCGGACCGGACATCGGCGCACACAACCGCGAGGTGCTCGGTGGTTGGCTCGGTCTCTCGGACGCCGACCTCGCGCGCCTCGAAAGGGCCGCGTAATCTGACCCACGTCCATCGGTGGCATGTGGCGATTCGTCACACGTGGCATATCGCCTCGCGCACAGTGGACGAAATCGTCGAGAGAAGCGGTGGCAATGCAGCAGAATCACACGTGCGCTACCCTGGCACGCCCCATGCTGTACCCCCGAGCACCATGTTCGAGTCGGGTGCTACAGCCACAGATGCGGGCCCTCCGATGCTCCATGTCCTGCTCGCCGAGGACGACGACGAGCTGCGTGAGCTGTTGGCCGCGGCGTTGCGGCGCTCGGGCTGGGACGTGGCGGTGGTCTCCGACGGTCGTCGCCTCGTCGAGCGCGTCGAACAGCTGGTGCACGACCACGGTCCCGTTCCAGGACGTGATCGTCTCGGACGTGAACATGCCCGGAGGCTCGGGGCTCGACGCCATCGCGCGGCTCCGGAGCGAGGGCATCGACACGCCAGTCGTGCTCATCACCGCCCACTCCGCCGCCGAGGTGTCGCTCCGGGCGAGCGACCTGGGGGCGTCCGCGTTCCTTCGCAAGCCCTTCGGCGTGCACGACCTTCGCGCGACGCTCCACGCAATCACCAGAAATCCCCTGTCACTTCCAAGGAGGCACACATGAGTCGACGCTTCACCATCGATCCTTCCTCGAGCACGGCCCTCGCGTCCGACGCGGTGGTCGCCTCATCGGGTCGGCTCCATCTCTTCGTCGGTGGACGGCGCCACGAGGTCAGCGCCGCCAGCGTGGCCTTCGCCTGTCGCATCGCGCAGATGATCGCGGCAGCGCGGCACGCCTAGAGCAGACGCGGCGCGCCGGCCGTGCTACGAAAGCGGCCGCCCGTGCGCGTCTCTCGTTCCACCATCACCTGTGCCGTGGTGCTCGCGATGGGCGTCGCCGGGTGCGGTGGTGCGGCGCCGCGGGTGAGCCGGCCCGAGCCCCGCAGCATCCAGATCGTGGACACGCACACCGGGCGGCGGACGTCGCTCGACCGGGTCGCCGCGACGCTCGTGCGTGTCCGGGCCGTGTACGTAGGCGAGGACCACGACGACCCGATCGACCATGCGCTCGAGCTCGCGGTCATCGAAGCCCTGTGGATGCGCGAGCAGAACCTCGCCATCGGTCTCGAGATGGTTCAGGCGCCGTTCCAGGGGGCCCTCGACCAGTGGGTCGCGGGGCGCATCGACGAGGCGGAGCTGCGGCGGCGCGTGCACTGGCACGAACGGTGGGGCTTCGACTTTGCCCTCTATCGCCCCATCTTCGACTTCGCCCGCGACCACCACATCCCCATGCGCGCGCTCAACGCGCCCGAGGAGGTGACCCACGCGGTGGCCATGGGCGGCCTGGGCGCGCTCACCGCCAAGCAACGCGCGGCGCTCCCCACGCTCGACCTCCACGTGGCGGCCCATCGGGCGATGGTGAAGGCCGCCCTCGCTCACCACCCGGGGCTCGGGCCGGACGACTTCGAGCACTTCTACGAGGCCCAGGTGATCTGGGACGAGACCATGGCCCGCAACACCGCGCGCGCCCTCACCGGTCCGGGTGCAGTGCAGATCGTCGTCGTGCTCGCCGGCCGGATGCACATCGAGCGCGGGCTCGGCGTCCCGTCCCGTGCCGCTCGCCGTGGCGCCAGGCCCTACCGCACCCTGCTCCGCGTCGCGTCGGTCCCGTCGGGCACGCCGCCCGCCCGCTACCTCTTCATCCATCCCGGCTTGCACGCACACGGCAGCGACCCGTAGAACGCCATCGGGCCGTGGACATCCGTTTCATCGAAGACATCGGTGAGCTCGAGCCGGCCGCCTGGGATGCGCTCGCCGGCGACGACGACCCTTTCGTGGAGCACGCCTTCCTCGCCGCCCTCGAACAGAGCGGGACCGTCGGCGGCGCGAGCGGGTGGGAGCCGCTCCACGTCACGGTGTGGGACGAGGGCCGCCTGGTCGGCGCGCTGCCGCTCTACGCGAAGGACCACAGCTTCGGCGAGTTCATCTTCGACTGGGGCTGGGCCGACGCCGCCGAGCGTCTCGGCATCCCCTACTACCCGAAGCTCGTGTCCATGGTTCCGGTCACGCCCGCCACCGGGCGCCGCCTGCTGGTCGCGGCCGACGTCGATCGCGGTGCGGTCGTGGCGGAGATTGTCCGGGGCGCCTTCGAGGCGGTCGATCGCATGGGCGCCTCGTCGCTGCACCTGCTCTTCGTCGGCGCCGGCGAAGGCGACGAGCTCGTCCGGGCCGACGCGCGCCTGATGCCGCGGCTCACCCACCAGTTCCACTGGCACAACGAGGGCTATCGGAGCTTCGACGACTACCTCGCCCGCTTCCGTTCGGCTATGCGCAAGCAAGTCAAGAAGGAGCGTCGCCGCGTGGTCGAGGCGGGGCTCGACGTGCGCGTGCTCTCGGGAGAGGCCCTCACGACAGAGCACCTCCACGCGCTCTACGACTTCTACCGCGACACCTGCATGCGCCACGGCTCCTATCCCTACCTCTCGCGCGCCTTCTTCGACCTGGTGGCCGCGCGGCTCGCCCACCGCGCCGTCGCGGTCATGGCCTTCCGGGACGAGACGGCCGTCGGCGGATTGCTCAACTTCGAGAAGGGCCGCCACCTCTACGGCCGTTACTGGGGTGCCAGCGAGGACCACGACTCGCTTCACTTCGAGCTTTGCTACTACCGCCTCATCGAGCGGGCGATCGAACGCGGCATGACGCGCTTCGAGGCCGGTGCCCAGGGCCACCACAAGCTCCGGCGCGGCCTCGAGCCGAGCCCGATCCACAGCGTCCACTTCATCCGCCACCCCGTACTCGGCGCGGCCGTGGCTTCGTTCCTGCCCCGCGAGGCGGCGGCCACGCAAGAGCACATGGCCGAGCTCGCGGTCCACGGCCCCTTCCGGCGCGGCCCCACCTGACCCCGCGTTCCGGCTTGCACCTTCGGCGGCCCGCTCCACACTCCCGTTCGGCCAAGTGTCTATGTTCGCGATCGTCTCCGTCGCGGCCACGGCCGTCGTGGTGCTCGCTGCCCTGCGTTTCCGCGGGCGGTTCTACGCGATGTTTGCCGCGGTGCTGCTCGGCGTCCACACGGTCTCGTCGATCGCCTTGCGCCGTGCCTTCGCGTTCCCGATCGCCGAGCCGATCTTCGTCTACTTGCAGGTCACGGTATTCCTGCACTTCGCCAGCCTGATCTGGGCCCGCATGCGCCCGGCCTGGTGGCGCATCGCCGTGAGCCTGCCGGCCCACTTCTTCGTCGCCGCCTCGTTCCTCGGCCTGCCCATCGCGATCCTCATCTACGCCGGGGTCGAGCCCTGGGGGGCCTACTTCCCCTACGCCCTCGCCCTCGTCGGCCTCGGCCAGGCCCTGTGGACGCGGCGGCAGGAGGTCGACCTCACGGTCGGCGGGCCCCGCATCGAGAGCACCGTCCCCCTGCGCCACCGTCCCGGAGCGCCCACCGAGCACGCGCCCGAGGATCGGCCGCTACGTGTAGTGCAAATCACAGACACCCACCTCGGACCCTTCATGTCCGAGGGCCGCCTGCGACGCATCTGCGCGCGCGCGGTGGCGGAGAAGCCGGACCTGATCCTGCTCACGGGCGACTTCTTGACGATGGAGTCGAACCGTGCGGACAAGGCCCTCGGTCGGGCGCTCGAGCCCTTGCGCGCGCTCGAAGGACGGTGCTTCGCCTGCCGCGGCAACCACGATTCTCGAGGCGCCGGAGGTGGTCGCCAGGGGCCTCGCCCATGCGGGCGTGCGACTGCTCATCGACGAGGCCGTCGACGTGGAGACGGAGGCCGGGCCGGTGCAGATCCTGGGCTTCGACTTCCTGTGGGCGCGCGCGGAAAGGGCGGCCCACATGGCGGAGGTGTGCCGGCGCCATGTGCGCGCGACGGACCGTCTGCGCATCGTGCTCCTGCACGACCCCGGTGCCTTCGCGCACCTGCCGGTCGGCGAAGGTGACCTGGTGCTGTCGGGCCACACCCACGGCGGTCAGGTCGGGCTCGTGAGCCTGGGCCTTCGCTGGACGCCCGTGTCGGCCTGGGCCGGCATGCCCGATCACGGCCTGTGGGCACGCGGCCCCGACCGGCTCTACGTCCATCGCGGGACGGGCCACTACGGCTTTCCCCTGCGCGTCGGCGTGCCGGCCGAGGAGAGCGTGCTTCGCATCCATCGCGTCCCCGCCGACGTGCTCAGCGACCCCGCTGCGCGCGCGTCCACACCCGAGCTCGTGGGGGCGACGACCCTTCCCGCGTGACCGCGGCGCCACGGCCGGTCCCGGCTCGGACTCTGAAGCCGTGAAGCCACGCGCGAGATGGCCCGAAGGTCGGAGGGTGCGTCTTCGCATGGCGGCCGAACGGGAGGCTTCCCCCGCCGGGGCTCGGCGGCCTTGCAGATGCGAGCGCGTGCCAAGCCGTGTGAAGCGGTCGGAGAGCGCTCGCGCAAGGCCGCCTCTCCGCGCGCGCCAACACGGGTGGTAGCTCGGAGGCGTGTTGGCACGCGCGGAGGCCCCGGCGAGGGAAGCCTCCCGCCCGGCCTGACGTGGGTGCCAGGGCAGGGGCGCGCATCGAGCCGTCGATTGAGGATCCGGTTGCGTCCGACCCGCCAGGAGTCCAGGAGTCCCTTGGCGATCCAGGAGCGATCCGTACGGCTTCCGGCGCAGCGGAATACCCCGGATTGGTGACCGCAACCGGGATTGCATCTCCGAAACGTAACGCTCATCGCTCGTGTGCCGTTTTGAAGTCCCGCTTTCGAATGGGATTGACGCGCGCGTCTGCTCGCGAGAAGGTACGGGCCGGGAGGGGAACCCATGGCACACCGCCTGCTCGCTCGCTCGCTCGCTCGCTCTGCTCGCCGTCCGGCCTAGGTAGCCGCGCTTCTTCTAACCCCGGTTGCCGCCCACCGAGCACGCGTCCCGGGACGCGCATCGGGACACGCCGCCGGGCAGTGAGGTGGGCCGAGGTGGCCGCGCCCGACGCGTGGCGCGCACGCGACGTCGCCCTCGGCGCGTGCTGCATCGTCGCCGCGTTGCTGGTCGCCGTGACGGTGGCCCTGGCCCAAGGGCCGGCGCCTGCGCCCGACGCCCCTAGGGCGCGGAGCACGAGGCCGACGCCGACCGACTCCCAGGTGGCCCTCTTCGCATCGCGGGCGGCGGTGTCCGCCGACGCGCAGCGGGAGGCGACCATCGCGCAGGCGACGCGCGTTGCACCGATCGATCTCGAGTACGGCGTGCCGTGATGTCGGCGCCGAAGGCCGCGGTGCTCGCCTGCACGCTGCTCTGCGCGGCGGGCTGTAGCCGATCGCACGCGCGCGACGCGGTCGATCCGGCCGGGGCGTATCGCTTCGAGCTTGCGGACGCGGGCCACCGCGAGGGCGACGGTCAGCACGCGCTGTGGCACGTGAAGGGCGGTCTGACGGTGGTCGCCCAGCGGACGCCGCGGGCGAGCGCGCGCGGCCAGGCGCACAGCATCGAGGAGGTCGCCGTTGCGATCACGACGCGCTACCGCGCTGGCGAGGTGAAGGGCGCGATGAAGCACTGGGCCTGCCGCGTGGCGGGCACCAGCGGCCAGTGCCTGCGTGGCTGGATTGCCAGCCGCTCGCATCCCAAGCGGCACCTCGCGCGGGAGGGCGTGATCGTGCCGGTCGGCAAGGACTACGTGGTCGTCGAGGCGATGGCGGACTCGCGCGACGCGGTCGAGCACCAGGTGCAGCTCGTGCGGGACAGCTTCGAGCGGCAGTAGCGGCGGGGCAGGGGAGGTAACGATGGAACGCGGCGACAAGGGGGGAAGCATGCGGACCGTAGTCGGCATCACCGCGGTACTGGTCGCGGTCGGAGCGGCATGGATGCCGGCGGCGCACGTGCACGCACAGTGCGGGATCCCCGTCATCACGGATGGCTCGTGGACGACGGGGGACGGCTGCACCGGCGGCTACGTCAACGAGCAGGTCTACGACTGCGACGGCACGGCGCCGTGCAGCCCCGGGGAGAGCTGCCAGTGCCACGCCGATACGACCTACATCGCGGGTACCGACCCGCCCTGCAAGGACGCGTCGCACTGCGGCGCAGGCGACACCTGCAACGGGCAGTACGACGCAGCCCGATGCGGCGGGAGCTGCGGCAGCGGCATCGAAGTCTGCAACGGCATCGACGATGACAGCGACGGCATCGTGGACGAGGGCTGCGCCCCGGTGCCCGCTGATCGATCTCAGGACATGCGCCTCGACGTGCGCGTCGGCAGCGGCGCCCTTGTGCTCAGCTCGCGGACCGACGTGCGCTACCAGGGGAGCAGCGTGCCGATTGTGCTCTCGCGGTCGTACACCTCGAAGGACGGCTGGCCGCTCGGCGACCACCGCGTGCTCGGGCGGGGGTGGTTCACGACGTTTGACGAGCGGCTGTTCGCCTCGGACGCGCTCTCGGCGCCGGTTCACTACGACGACCACACCTACGTGCACCGGACCGCGAGCGGCCGCGGCCGCGTCTTCAGCGACCCCAACAAGGACGGCATCTGGACGACGACCGACGGCTCGCTCGACGCGCTCACGTGGAACGGATTCCGCTGGGAGCTCGCGGACCCGGACGGCGTCACGACCGAGTTCGACGCCACGGGCCGGATCACCTCGCGCAAGGACACCCGAGGTCAAGGGTGGACGGTGAGCTATGACGGGAACGGCAATCTCGCCGCCGTTACGGCCAATGCGCCGCTCGACCAGCAGATCCGGTTCAACTGGAGCTGCGCGGCGACGGGGTGCACGCGCTACCAGCTCGACACGGTGAAGGACGTCGGCGGGACCGTGCTCGCGACGTTCACCCACGCGCACGCGGGCCTGTTCCTGCTCGAGGTGAGCAGCGCGATGTCGGACGAGGAGTACGCCTACTCGGAGCACGCCTACGCGTCCGGAAGCGACTCGGGCAACATCGTGCTGCCCTACCTGACGACGATCCTGAGAGACGGCGATGCGGCCATGAGCGTCACCTACGACGACTCGCAGACGAGCATTGGGACCGGCAGCGTGAGCACGATCCAGGCGTCCGACGGGAGCTACGCCTTTCGGTACGCGGGCGATTCGCGCAACGCCTGCCCCTACGCGAGCCGCAGCACGCTCATCGTGGACCGTTCGACGAGCATCACGGGTGGCGGCTCCTGCGTCGACGACGCGAGCGGGGACCAGTTCTGCCAGAGCCTCGTGCCCTCGGGCGAGGTCGGCGTGTGCGATGCGGGCACGTGCCGGCAGGCGGCGTGCCAGAGCTATCTGCTCGACTCGAACAACGAGCCGAGCGCGACGCGGATCGACACCATCGCCGGCAACTATACCGGGGGCGGCGTTGCGGACATGGTGTGGAACGCCGCGGGCGCGGAGTACCCGGCCGAGGTCGCCTACGAGACAGACCGCAACGGGCGGGTGACGACCTACGCCTACGACTCGCGCGGCCGGCGCGTGGCCGAGTGCGTGAGCGACAACGACACGTCCGTGACGACGACCCCCTCGAGCTGTCCGTCCTCGGGCGTCTATACGTCGTGGAGCTACTCCGCCTCGTGGCCGACCTCGCCCGCGGACACCAAGAGCCGCGGCCGGCTCAGCTCGGGCTTCCTGGATACGACGGTGTACACGTGGAACGGGTCGCACCACGAGCTCGACACGGTCGCCGACACCGGTCAGAGCCGGGACCTTTCGGACACGGTCTTCGCAGAGACGCGGACGAGCAGCTACGGCTACGACAGCTACGGCCGGGTGAACAGCGTGACGGGGCCCGCGGGCCAGTCGACGACCTACGACTACTACGGGACCGGACAGGGAGCGAACAGCGGGCTCTTGAAGCACAGCGTGGCCCACGACGGCAGCTACGCGGTCACGGCCACCTACTCGAGCTACACGCCGGCCGGCTTCCCGCAGTCGGTCGCGCGGCCCTGGGGCGACACCGAGGCCTACTCATACGACTTCGGCGGGATGCGCCTGCTCTCGCGTACCGCGGGCGGGCTAGGCACCACCTTCAGCTACTACCCGTCCGGGCGGCTCGAGGAAGATCCTGGAGCCCTCGGGGCGCCGGAAGGAGTACACCTACGACACCCTCGGTCGGCTCTATCAGCTCGACACGCTCGACTCGGCGGGCGCGACGAGCGGAGACCGCGTGGAGTACAGCTACGATGACGCCGGGCGCACGACCGAGGTGTCGGTCTACCGCGTCATCCAGGGCAGCCCGCAGCCCGCGGCGTACACTTGGTCGGCGACCTACGAGGAGCACGGTTACGCGAAAACGGGGCAGGTCGGGCCCGAGGCGCCGGTCACGTTCAGCTACGACCCGAACGCGATGGGGTTCCTCCAGCAGTCGGTCGACGGCGAGGGCGACACCGAGACGTGGTCGCACGACACGAGCGGCCGCCAGACCGAGTGGGACCGCCTCATCGGCCTGAACCAGAGCACCTACCTGTCGTCCTACACGGACGGCTCGGGCAACGTGACCCCCGACGCGCGCCCGACGAGTGTGACCGACCCCCGCGGCGCGACGCGGGCCTACGCGTATGACGACTTCGGCGAGCTCATCAAGAGCACCTCGGGCGACTGGGGCACGCAGCGGTGGCACTGGGCGGAGGGGGAGCTCACCGAGACGCTGTGGCCCTCGGGCTCGCGCACGGCCTACAGCTACGACGCCGTCGGCCGCCTCACCTACGAGGACAACCACGCCGAGAACGGGCAGCTCGTGGGGCAGGACTACCGCTTCACCTACGACGACGGCGGCGGCTCGGTCGCGTGCGGCATCAGCTACCCGAACGGCTACCCGAGCGTGACACCCTGCCAGTACCGCACGGGCCGGCTCGCGAAGGCCGAGTACGAAGCCTCGCTCGGCGTCTTCGCGACGGTGGAGTACGACTACACGGCCGACGGCCGCAGGCAGGCGGAGCTGCACCCCGGAAGTCGCCAGACGAGCTACCAGTACGACACGAGCGGGCGGCTGGTGCGAATGTACTACCCCGTGCAAACTGGAGACATGGTCCGCTACGACTACGACGCCACCCAGGGCGATGCGCAGGACCAGACCGAGGTGGTCGGCGTCACCGACGAGCTGTCGGTCGGCAACGACTACGTCAACTGGGCGAGCGACATGACGCGGGACCCGCAGGGCAGGTTGCAGACGGCGCGCCTCTACGACCGGCTCAACGACAGCTACCCATCGGTCCTGCTCGGTTACAACACCGACGGCTCGCTGGCGGCGCTGCAGCTCGCGCGCGAAGGCACCCAGGGAAACCCCATCCTCGCGCTCTCCCGCAACTACGCCTACCGATCGGACGGCCTGCGAAAGGGCTACACCTCGAGCGTGGCCGCGGACCCGGGGCGGGCGTACTTCTACGACTCGGCCGACCGGCTCACCTGCGCCGCGACCGACCTGAACCTCTCGTCGTGCCCGGCGAGCAACGACCCGAAGCTCGTGCAGTCGTTCGCCTACGACCTCGGCGACAACCGCAGCTCGATGGTCGATTCGACCGGGACGACGAGCTACGACCACTACGCCGACGCCGTCTACAACGAGTACCCGCCCGGCGGTCGCACCGTCTGGTACGACTACAGCTTCGGCGACTACGGCCTGCGCACAGACGACCTCGAGGTGACGTCGGGGACGCCGTACAACACGCGGCTCTACACGTACGACGGCAGGGGCCGCCTGAGGACCGTCACGCTGAAGCGCCCCGGCGCCGCCCCGGGTACCTACGACAGCCACCTGCTCACGATCCTCTACGGCCCGGACGGCCGCCCCGTCTCCATCGCCGACGCGAACACCGACACGGGCACCGAGCGGTGGGAGGACACCTACTGGAGCGCGTCTGCGCGGCCCATCGAGCGCGTCACGACGCCGGATACGAGCGGACCGACCACCTACACGGTCGACGTCTACGCCGACGCCGACAGCGCGGTCACAGGCAGCATGCGCCTGCAATACGTCAACGGCGGCTTCTCGAGCGAGACGCGCCTCTACGCGCTCCACGACCCGAGCGGCCTGCCGGTCGAGGCATACCAGTTCACAAACCCCGAGCAGGCGACGACCGAGCTCTTCCGCGCGACCTACAAACCGTACGGCGACATGGCCTCGTCGAGCGGCGACACCTCGCTCGTTCCGTGGCGCTACGACGGCCAGATCGTCCTGACGGGCTCACAGGCCGAGGTGTGGTCCGGCCAAGTCGTCCAGCCGCTGCGCGATCCGCTGATCGTCGGCGCGGCGAGGCCATGGGACGCCCAGGTCGGTGAGCACATGACGCCGCTGGTAGGGGGACAAGCCGGCACCCCGACCTTGGGGAATCCGTACACAGGCGTCCCGTCGGTATGGCGCAAGTCGCCGCTGCCGCCGGGTGTGATGCCGGGCGGCTTCCCCTCTGGGCCCGGCGTGACGCTCGAGGACGTACCGGTGTGCGCGCCCGAGAACGCAATCTGGTGCCCGCCCGGGCAGTGGCCGTATTGGGTCACGTTCCCGCCGGACGTTGTTGACTACAACTGCCTGGCGAGCCTCGTGCCCATCGCCATCCCAGAAGCTGGCGCCACGCCCCTCGGTCCACCACTCGGCGACGCCGGACTTGTCGGCAGCCTCGGCAGCTCCATGGGTGGGGGGATGCCGGGCGCAGGAAGCAACGGTTACCACCCCCTCAGCGGCGGGGCCCAAACCGCGTGCCTGAACGTGGTGCAGGCACGCGCGATTGACGACAACGCCGGGACGGTGGCTGGATGCAGGGTGTGTGCCGATGCTCTTCACGTGTCGCCGAGGGTTGCCTGCGCGGAGTGCAACACGTGCAGCATCCGCCCCCAACTCTACCTCCCCTGCCCCCCCCCCGGCCCCATCTACAGTGCCTCCTGGCCAAGGTTGTTCACCTACTTGCCACCGGCGAGCGCATTCCGGATTCACATGCATGGCTTGCCCTGAAGTCACCCATCCTCTGCCTCACACACCATCCGGCTCGGCCCACCGCGCTCGGCCCATCTGGGTCGGGCTAGTGATCTGTGTGCTCGCGTGCTCTTGCTATCGGGGGCATGCGGGCGACCGCGATGCAGGCCTCCCCCCGGACGGAGATACGGTCGATGCGCAGTCAGCGTGTCCTACCGGGCAATCCCGCTGCGGCGCCTCTTGCGTCGACACCCCCAGCGACTCCGCCAACTGCGGCGCGTGCGGCAATGCCTGTCCAGCCGGCACAGTCTGCTCCAGCGGCGCCTGCTGCGGCGACGATGTCGTCGAGGGCCACGAGCAGTGTGACGATGGCAACCACAGGGACGGGGACGGGTGCAGCAGCACGTGCCAACGTCAGCTTGCGCTCGCGGTTGGGCCCAAGTTCACCTGCGCCCTACCGGTCGACGGCTCGGTGAGGTGCTGGGGCTTCAACGACGTCGGCCAGCTGGGGCTGGGTGACACGACCAGCAGAGGTGACGTGCCCGGGCAGATGGGCGCCGCTCTTCCGGCCGTCGACCTCGGTACGGGCATGACGGCAGTCCATATCGCGGCGTCGGCTCTCGGTTTCGCATGCGCCCTACTCGACGACGCCACCGTGAAGTGCTGGGGATGGAACGCCGGCGGCAGCCTCGGTCTCGGAGACACGATGAACCGCGGCGACATGCCGGGACAGATGGGCGACGCGCTTCCGGCTGTCGACCTGGGCACCGGCCGGACGGTGGTCGCCCTGTCGACGGGGGCCGGGTGCGCGGTGCTCGACGACGGCAGTGTGAAGTGCTGGGGAGCCGGCGGCAACGCTCTTGGGCTCGGGGACTTCTTCTCGCGCGGCGACATGCCTGGGGAGATGGGCGACGCCCTTCCGGCCGTCGACCTCGGGTCCGGCCGACGGGCCATCGGCGTCACGGCGGGCGCGCTCCACACCTGCGCGCTGCTCGACGGCGGCACGCTGAAGTGCTGGGGAGACAACTACCCGGGCGATCTCGGGCTCGGCGATACTGTTGACCGAGGTGGCATGCCCGGGCAGATGGGCGATGCCCTGCCAGCCGTCGACCTGGGGACGGGGAGGGAGGCGGTCGCCGTCGCGGTGGGTGGACGTCACACCTGCGCGCTGCTCGACGACGGAGCGGTGAAGTGCTGGGGAGCCAACGACGCCGGTCAACTCGGGCTCGGCGATACCCGAAACCGCGGCGACATGCCGGGCCAGATGGGCGACGCCCTGCCGGCCGTCGACTTGGGTACGGGGCGGACGGCGGTTGCCGTCGCGGCAGGCGCCGACCACACCTGCGCCGTGCTCGACGATGGGGCCGTCAAGTGCTGGGGGTTCAACCTCTATGGCGAGCTCGGGCTCGGCGACAGGGCGGATAGGGGCGACAGGGCCGGGGAGATGGGCGACGCCCTACGGGCGGTCGATCTGGGCACAGGCCGCCGCGCGCTCGGGGTATGGAGCAGCTCGAGCTCTGTTTTCACGTGTGCCCTACTGGATGACGGCAGCGTGAAGTGTTGGGGATACAACGTCCACGGTGAGCTGGGCCTCGGCGACACCAACAACCGCGGTGACAACCCCGGCGAGATGGGCGACGCCCTCCCGGCCGTGGACCTCGGCCATTGACCGTCGGCGCCTCGAGCGTGGCCGCGGACCCGGGGCGGGCGTACTTCTACGACTCGGCCGACCGGCTCACCTGCGCCGCGACCGACCTGAACCTCTCGTCGTGCCCGGCGAGCAACGACCCGAAGCTCGTGCAGTCGTTCGCCTACGACCTCGGCGACAACCCCGAGCTCGATGGTCGATTCGACCGGGACGACGAGCTACGACCACTACGCCGACGCCGTCTACAACGAGTACCCGCCCGGCGGTCGCACCGTCTGGTACGACTACAGCTTCGGCGACTACGGCCTGCGCACAGACGACCTCGAGGTGACGTCGGGGACGCCGTACAACACGCGGCTCTACACGTACGACGGCAGGGGCCGCCTGAGGACCGTCACGCTGAAGCGCCCCGGCGCCGCCCCGGGTACCTACGACAGCCACCTGCTCACGATCCTCTACGGCCCGGACGGCCGCCCCGTCTCCATCGCCGACGCGAACACCGACACGGGCACCGAGCGGTGGGAGGACACCTACTGGAGCGCGTCTGCGCGGCCCATCGAGCGCGTCACGACGCCGGATACGAGCGGACCGACCACCTACACGGTCGACGTCTACGCCGACGCCGACAGCGCGGTCACAGGCAGCATGCGCCTGCAATACGTCAACGGCGGCTTCTCGAGCGAGACGCGCCTCTACGCGCTCCACGACCCGAGCGGCCTGCCGGTCGAGGCATACGAGTTCACAAGCCCCGAGCAGGCGACGACGGAGCTCTTCCGCGCGACCTACAAACCGTACGGCGACATGGCCTCGTCGAGCGGCGACACCTCGCTCGTTCCGTGGCGCTACGACGGCCAGATTGTCCTGACGGGCTCACAGGCCGAGGTGTGGTCCGGCCAGACCGTCCAGACGCTGCGCGATCCGCTGATCGTCGGCGCGGCGAGGCCATGGGACGCGCAGGTCGGCGAGCACATGACGCCGCTCGTAGGGGGACAAGCCGGCACCCCGATCTTGGGGAATCCCTACGCGGGCCTTCCTTCGAACCAAGTGCCGCGCGTCACCCCCGGCGGGGCGGGTGGCGAGATTAACCCGGGAGGGCCCGGTACGACGCTCGACGACCTACCCATCTGCATACCGTTCCCGCGAGCAACGGTTTGCCCAAGGGGAGAGGAGCTGGTTCGAATCAGCTTTCCGGCAAACGAAGGGGTCGTCTGCCCCGGCGTGAGCATTTCGTCCAACCGCGTGGAGAATCGTCTCGGGGGGCAACTGAGCAGCAGCTTTTCCCCCATCAGCAGCCGGCTTGGCAACCGCGACGCTGGCACAGCCCACACGCCGGGCCCCCTCGTGCTCGTTACCAACGCCACCGCACCTGCCACCGACGTCCAGCGCTCTCAGCTTACCGTCGTCGGCAACGCCGAGGTAGTGATCGGTGGCGACGGCCCACCCCTACCTTATTATAAGATCCCTCCTTCGAGGACTGTGTGTCTCGATGCGCAAGACTTAGCCCGCATCAATCAGATTCCACCTGGCTCCGCCAGGTGCGATCGGTGTGCTGCGGCGGCCGGTTTCACGACAGACTGCTCATGCTACAGCTGCGATGTGCGGGCTCTAGGCTCGGGTCCGATCCCCTACGGACCTGCGCTCCCCTGTCGCCCCCTCCACCCGTGACAGCATCGAGGCGCATTGGATGGCGTCCGCGGAGGACACGGTCGAGCCTTGGCCTCGTCGGCCGCCTTCAACCCGCCTTGTGGCTCGGGCTCGTCGGCTGCGCGCTGGTCACCTCGTGCCACCGCGAGCCTTCGCCCGACGCCGGCCCCATGAGGGCGGACGGGGGGACCGCAGACGCGGAGATGACGTGTCCCACCGGGCAAGCTCCGTGTGGCGAAGCCTGCGTCGACACGAGCTCTGACGGCGCAAACTGCGGCGCCTGCGGCAACGCGTGCGCAAGCGGAGAGGTCTGCAGCGCCGGCACGTGCGGCCCGGCGTGTGGCGACCGCATCGTCGAAAGGTGGGAGCAGTGCGATGACGGCAACCGCGTGGACGGCGATGGATGCAGTAGCTCGTGCACGAGGCAGCTGACCGTTGCCATCGGTGGCGTAAGCACGTGCGCCGTTCGGACCGACGGGATGCTGAAGTGCTGGGGAGAGAACGACCACGGCCAGCTCGGGCTGGGTGACCTGGTGACCCGAGGCGACATGCCCGGCCAGATGAGTGATGCTCTGCCGGCGGTGGACCTGGGCACAGGTCGGATGGCCGTCGCCGTGGCGGTAGACGACATAGATGCCTGCGGCCTTCTAGACGACGGCACGGTGAAATGTTGGGGAGATAACGGCTTCGGTCAGCTGGGCCTCGGCGATACGACGAACCGTGGGGACATGTCCGGCGAGATGGGTGATGCCCTGCCGGCGGTCGACCTGGGTAGCGGCCGGAGGGCGGTTGCCATCACGGCGGGCACAACACACACCTGCGCTCTCTTCGACGACGGCGCCGTGAAGTGTTGGGGCCTGAACCCGTCTGGCGAGCTTGGCCTTGGCGACGCGCTCGAACGGGGCGATGCGGCAGACGATCTGGGCAACGCCCTGCCGGCGATCAACATGGGCAGCGGCCGGAGGGCGGTTGCCATCGCGGCAGGAGGGGACCACACCTGCGCCCTGCTCGACAATGGCTCGGTCAAGTGCTGGGGAAGCGACTTCTACGGTCAGCTCGGCCTCGGCGACACGGCGAACAGGGGTGACATGCCCGGCCAGATGGGTGACGCCCTGCCCCGGGTCGATCTGGGTCCGCGCCGAACGGCAGTCGCCATCGCGGCTGGCACAGTACACACCTGCGCCCTGCTCCACGATGGTAGCGTGAAGTGTTGGGGTGACAACGAGTACGGTGAACTCGGGCTCGGCGACACCGTGACTCGCGGCAATCGCCCCTTCCAGATGGGCGACGCCCTGCCTCCGGTCGATCTCGGCGCCGGCAGAACGGCAGTTGCCATCACGGCGGGCGCCGATTCTACATGCGCCTTGCTCGATAACGGCACCGTGAAGTGCTGGGGAGGTAACCTTTATGGTGAGCTCGGTCTCGGCGACAGGAGGAACCGCGGCCGCATGCCCGGTGAGATGGGGGACGCCCTGCCGGCCGTCGACTTGGGCACCGGCCGACGGGCCCTGGCAGTCTGGACCGGCGCCGACGCTGTGCACACGTGCGCGCTGCTCGACAACGACACGGTGAAGTGCTGGGGGGGGAACCAGTTCGGCCAGCTCGGCCTTGGCGACACCAACAACCGCGGTGACAATCCCGGCGAGATGGGCGACGCCCTTCCGGCCGTGGACCTCGGCCATTGACCGTCGGCGCCTCGCGCGTGGCCGCGGACCCGGGCGGGCATACTTCCACGACTCGGCCGACCGGCTCACCTGCGCCGACCTGAACCTCTCCTCGTGCCCGGCGAGCAACGACCCGAAGCTCGTGCAGTCGTTCGCCTACGACCTCGGCGACAACCCCGAGCTCGATGGTCGATTCGACCGGGACGACGAGCTACGACCACTACGCCGACGCCGTCTACAACGAGTACCCGCCCGGCGGTCGCACCGTCTGGTACGACTACAGCTTCGGCGACTACGGCCTGCGCACAGCAGACTGCTGTAGGCAGACCTGCCTTTTTCAGCTCGACCCCAGCCACGTGTCATTGTCCTGTCGGCCTACCTTGGTACCTCTGCAAATGCGGCGAAGCATACCGACGCGTCCGTACACCCCATGATACGTTGGGCGACAGCCATCGCTCCATGCGGCAAAGCGACCCGACCGAGCTCGGCCAAGCGTGGTGAACCCATCGCTTGGATCGCGTTGCTCGGATG
Organism: uncultured delta proteobacterium; assembly: GCA_963830115.1. Taxonomy (GTDB): domain Bacteria; phylum Myxococcota_A; class Polyangia; order Polyangiales; family CAWHLB01; genus CAWHLB01. The sequence continues at coordinate 172,644 of CAWHLB010000014.1, read as the reverse complement.
CATGCTGCTGTGTTCCTGCTCCCGCCGTCCTTCACAGGAAGGCGATGCGGGCTCGCTCGTGGATGGGGGGAGCTGTTCTGCCCCGGCCTCTACGGGAGACTGCGGCACTGCCTGCGTCGACCTCAGCACCGATCCAGCGAACTGCGGAGCGTGCGGGAACGCGTGCGCGGCTGGGGCGGTCTGCACCGGCGGCGCTTGCTGCGGTGATGGCGTCGTCGAAGGACGGGAACAATGCGACGACGGAGACCGAGTCGACGGAGACGGTTGCAGCAGCTCGTGCACGCGTCAAATCATGATCGGTATCGGTGGAGAGCATACATGCGCCGTCCGGACCGACGGCACGGTGAAGTGCTGGGGAGCGAACGACTACGGGCAGCTCGGCCTCGGCGATACCGAGAGCCGGGGCGACACGTTCGGCGAGATGCGCGACACGTTCGGCGAGATGGGCGACGCTTTGCCGCCCGTCGACCTCGGCACCGGCCAGACTCCGATCGGCATCGCCGCGGGAAACGAGACCGCTTGCGCCCTCTTCGTGGGTGGGCTCGTCAAGTGCTGGGGAGGGAACGATCTTGGCCAGCTCGGGCTCGGCGATACCGGCAACAGGGCCGACATGCCTGGGGAGATGGGCGATGCTCTGCCGCCCGTCAACCTAGGCACCGGACCTGCCGCGGTCGCCATCGCGGCTGGCGACGGTCACGCTTGCGCTCTCCTCGACGGTGGCGCGGTGAAGTGCTGGGGATTGAAGCCTTCCGGCGAGCTGGGCCTGGGCGACACGATGACCCGCGGCGACTTTTCGGGCGACATGGGGGACGCTCTGCCCACGGTAGACCTGGGCACGGGGCGCAGCGCGGTCGCGATCGCGGCGGGCGAAACCCATACCTGCGCCGTGCTCGACGATGCCACCGTAAGGTGCTGGGGTTACAACGCGTTCGGCCAGCTCGGCCTGGGCGACACGAGGAACCGCGGGGACATGCCCGGTCAGATGGGCGACAATCTGCCGGCCGTCGACCTGGGGACGGGACAGATGGCGGTCGCCGTCGCGGCGGGCGGGCTCCACACGTGCGCCCTGCTCGACGACGGCGCGGTGAAGTGCTGGGGGAACAACGACTTCGGTCAGCTCGGAGTGGGCGACACGTGGAGCCGCGGCGGCACGCCCTTCGACATGGGCGACGCCCTGCCGGCCGTCGGCCTGGGCACCGCGCGCCGGGCAGTCGCGATCGCGGCGAACGGGACCCATACCTGTGCCCTGCTCGACGATGGCACTGTGAAGTGCTGGGGATGCAACCTCTACGGCGAGCTTGGGCTTGGCGATAGGAGGAACAGGGGCGAGAGTCCCGGCGAGATGGGCGACGCTCTACCGGCTGTCGATCTGGGCGCGGGCCGGCATGCCCTTGCAGTGTGGTGCGGCCCCGACGCCGCCCACACGTGCGCCGTGCTCGACAACGATACCGTGAAGTGCTGGGGGTGGAACAGCTCGGGCCAGCTCGGCCTCGGCGACACCAACAACCGGGGCGACCAACCGGGCGAGATGGGCGACAACCTTCCGGCCGTGGACCTCGGCCGTTGACCCACGCGCCTCGCTTCGAAACGCGCGCCGCCCGACGGCGGCCTGACGATGCCGCCCGTTGGGCGTGGAATGGAGGACGCCGGTCCGCTTGCCGTTTCAGGGTTGCCCAGACTCGCGCATCAGAGCTTGATGCCGTGGGTCTCCACGTCGGGCTCGACCCACCGGACCGTGTCACGGCTCGAGTAGACGTGGGACCTCTCGTGGCTGCGGCCGTGTACCTCGCACCACCAGGAGCGGCCCGCCGTCTCGAAGCGCACGCGGACGCAGTCAGGGCACGGTGGCGCGATGCGCGGCGACTGGGCGAGCCCCTCGTAGCTCTTGCGCCGGGCCACGAGCACGGGGCAATGGGCCACCGCCAGGAGCTGTGCGGCGGTCGTGCCGATGTTGCGGCGCTTGCTGCGGCCGTTCTGGTGGGGACCGATCACGATTCAGGTCGGCGTCCACGTCGATGGCCAGCTGGTGGATGGCGTCGACGGGCGCGCCGATGCGCACGTGCACCCAGACCCGGTCGGGCCACTGTTGCTGTGTGCCCCCCACGGCCCCACCCTGCTTCGCCACGAACTCGCGCAGCCGGGGGGGGACCCGATCGAGGGTCGTGGCGTTCTCCTCGAGGTGGTGCTTGGCCCACCCCTCGGACTCGGGGACGACGTGGACGGCGTGAAGGGTCGTGCCCGGGCTCGCCCCGGCCAGCCGGAGGGCGGACTGGACCGCCTCGGCGGATCCCTCGGAGAAGTCCACGCCCACGACTGTGACGATCCCGTCGGCTTGCTGCTTGCTCATGGTTCCCTTCCCTCTTCCGCGCTGCCGGGCTAACCCCGGCATTCGGAAGGTAAGCACGCCTCGGGGGATCCGCCGCACCCGGGGCGCACAGCCTGCGCGAGCAGCGTGGGAAATCCCGCGGGATTTGCGCACACCGCCCCGCAGGGGATCACAGCCGGAGCGTCCAGGCGCTGCCCTGGATGTAATGTTCGAGCTCGCCGATCTCGAAGCGCTGCTCCTCGATGATGCTCTTGACCACGTCCCCGATGGACACCAGCCCGATCACCCGGCCGCTCTGGATGACCGGCAGGTGGCGTGCGCGACGGGCCGTCATGATGGCCATGCACTGCTCGACCGTGAGCTCGGGCGCCACGCACAGGGGCTCGGGGGTCATGATGCGGTGCACGGGGAGATTCTTGGAAGCGTGGCCCATGAGCACGACTTTTCGGGCGTAGTCACGCTCCGAGATCATGCCCACGAGCCGTCCGCCGTCGAACACGAGCAAGGCTCCCACGTCGTGCTCCGCCATCGCCTCGAGCGCCGCGAAGACGGTCGCGTCCTTCGAGATGGCGTAGACGTCATGCCCCTTGCGTCGGAGCACTTCACGGACGGTCGTCGTCATCTGAACCTCCTTCGCCGGCCCAACGACGACCGGCGGTGGGGTGATCCCACGACCCGGAACACTGCGAGGGGCATGCCAAGGAGTCGGCAACCTGATACATCAGCCGTCCGATTGGGGGGCGCACCAGGGTGCAGGTCGCCATTTCCGCCGGCCGACTCCAGATTTGGGAGTGAGGCAGACGATGACGACGACGATGAACGGCAAGCGGCGGCGGGCGGTGATCGTAGGGGCGGGCTTCGGAGGCCTGCGCCTCGCGAGGCGCCTCGGCCAGCTGCCCCTCGACGTCGTCCTCATCGACAAGGAGAACCACCATCTGTTTCAGCCACTCCTGTACCAGGTGGCGACTGCTGGTCTCGCCCCCGATCAGATCGCCACGCCGATCCGCTCGGTCGTCCATGCGCAAGACAACACCGAGGTGCTGCTCGGCGAGGTCATCGGGGCGGACCCGAAGGCGCGGTGCGTGGTGATGAAGGACGGCGAGCGCTTGCCCTACGACTGGCTCGTCGTCGCGGCGGGCGCACGCACGAGTTACTTCGGCCACGACGCCTGGGCGGAGCACGCCGGCGGCCTCAAGAACCTTCGCGACGCCCTCACCTTGCGCGAGCGCATCCTGCTCGCCTTCGAAGCCGCCGAGCGCGAGTCGGACCCGACGGAGCGGGCCCACCTGCTCACCTTCGCGGTCATCGGCGGCGGTCCGACGGGCGTCGAGCTGGCGGGCGCGATCAGCCAGCTCGGACGGCTGTCGATGGCGAAGGACTTCCGCCACATCGGGCCGGACGACGTGCGTGTGGTGCTTGTGGAGATGGCCCCGCGCCTGCTCGGCCCCTTCGACCCGGAGCTCGCCGAGGCGGCGAAGCAGCAGCTCGAGTCGAGCGGGGTCGAGGTGCATCTCGGCGAGAGGGTGACGGGTGTCGACGGGCAGGGCGTCCGTACCGACCAGGGGATGATCGAAGCCTCGACCGTGTGCTGGGCGACGGGCGTCCAGCCGGTGGCGCTCGCCGGTCGATTGGGCTTCGAGCTCGACAAGGGGCAGATTGTCGTGGGGCAGGACTGCGCGGTCCCCGGGCATCGGGAGGTGTTCGCCATCGGCGACATCGCCCGCTTCGTCCCCGAAGGCGAGGACGCGCCCCTTCCCGGCTTGGCGCCGGTGGCGATGCAACAGGCCGATCACGTGGCGCGCGCCATCCACGCCGACCTCGACGGACGGGAGCGCCCCGCCTTCCACTACCGGGACAAGGGCATCCTGGCCACGATCGGACGGTCTAGCGCGGTGGTGCAGACGAAGGCCTTCCGCACGGCCGGCGCCTTCGCCTGGCTCCTGTGGATCCTCGTGCACATCGTCTACCTGATCGGGTTCCGGAACCGCATCCTGGTGCTCTTCGACTGGTTCTGGTCGTACCTGACCTTCCGGCGCGGCGCGCGGCTCATCACGGGACGCCACGAGCCGGTTCCGGAGGGGCGTCGCATGATCGGGGCGGCGCCGGGCAGGCCGCACCCGGCGACAGGGACGGGGGCTTTGCCGGGCGACGGGGCCGGGGCCGAGGCGGTATGATGCCCGTCGGCCCACCCCCCGTGCGAGCGCCCCGCCTTTCGGGTACCGTCGGCTTCGTGCACGCGCTGCCATGAGCCTGCTCCTCTTCTACGTCGCGTTCGCGCTCGGGGCGTCGTTCCTGTGCTCGCTCCTCGAAGCGGTGCTGCTCAGCATCACGCCGAGCTACGTCGCTCACCTGGCGGAGGAGGGCAAGAAGAGCGCCCGGTCCCTGCGTGCAGCTCAAGGCGCGCGTCGACCGGCCCCTCGCCGCCATCCTGAGCCTGAACACGATCGCGAACACCGCGGGGGCCGCCGGCGTGGGCGCCCAGGCCCAGAAGCTCTGGGGCTCGAGCGCCCTGGCCCTCGCCTCCGCCGCCCTCACCCTGCTCATCCTGGTCCTGTCCGAGATTATCCCCAAGACCATCGGGGCGACGTTCTGGCGGAGGCTCACGCCCTTCGCTGCGCGCGTGCTGCCCGTGATGATCATCGCGCTCTACCCTTTCGTGCTGCTCAGCGAGGGCGTCACGAAGGTGGTGGACAAGCAGGCCAAGGGGAGGAAGGGGCACGCGGTGAGCCGGGAGGAGATCGCGGCCATGGCGCGCCTCGGCATCGCCCAGGGCCTGTTCGCCGAGCCCGAGTCGCGCATGCTCAAGAACCTCCTGCACTTCGGCTCGCTCCGTGTGCGCGACATCATGACGCCGCGCACCGTGCTGGTGAGCGTGCAGCGCGATACCACGGTGCAGGCGCTGGTCGAGAACAAGATGGTCATGCGCTTCTCGCGCATCCCCGTGTGGGGCGAGGACGAGGACGACATCGTCGGCTACGTGCTCAAGGACGAGGTGCTGCTCGCGGCGGCGCGCGATCAGCTCGACCGTCCCGTCGCCGAGCTTCAGCGCGAGTCTCCTGGTGGTGCCCGAGTCGGCGCCCGTGGCGACGCTCTTCGATTGCCTGCTCGACGAGCGCGAGCACATCGCGCTCATCGTCGACGAGTACGGGGGCGTCGCGGGCGTCGCCACCATGGAGGATGTGGTCGAGACGCTGCTCGGCCTCGAGATTGTCGATGAGGCCGACATCGTCCGCGACATGCGCGATCTGGCGCGGGCGCGCTGGTTCGAGCGGGCCCGTCGCCTCGGCCTGGTGCCGAGCCAGGACGAGCCGAGCGACAAGTAGTGGCGAGCCGAGCCGGCCCTCCCCCAGCCCCTCCGGCAAGCGGGAGGGGAGTCGGTCGCGGGGCTTGGCGGGGCGGGAGTCGGCGGGCGCGTCAGCGGGCGAGGTTCAGGTTGACGAACTGGGGCTCGCCCGTGACCTCGCGCACCACGTGGGGCTCGAGCCAGGGGGGCAGGGCGGGGCGTAGCTCGGCCGAGGGCAGCTCGACCTCCGCCAGGACCAGATTGCGTCCGAGGAACTCGTCGATCTGCCACGTCAGGCCGCCTTCCTCGACCTCGTAGCGACGCTTGCGCACGCGGCGGCCCTTGGTCAGCCCCCACAACACCTCGAACACGTCCGCCGTCGTCTCCTCCTCGACCTCCGTGCGTGCCACGCCCGTACCGAGCTTCACCGTGCGCAGCAGCGTCGTCGTGCCGTCGTGATCCACACGCCGGAGCCGTTCGTGCAGCCGCGTGCCCGGGACCCAACCCTGGGCGATCTTCGAGCATGCGCCCGGCGCGCGCTTCGGGGGGCACGTCCCGTAGCAGGTACTTGCGCTCGATCTCGACGTCGCTCGGCGCGCGCTCCTCGACCTCCCGGGCCATCGCTTCCACGTCGTCGACGAGCCGTTCGGTGCCGTGGTCGAGCCACCGTCGCCGGAGCTCCCCGAAGAGGGTCGCGAGCTCGCCCAGGGCGCGCGGGTCGAGGGCGGCGCGGGTGCCGGCGTCCGATTCCGAGAGCGCGCTCCGCAGCACGTGCAGGTCGTGGAGGTGTCCGAGCAGGTCCTGCATTTCCTTGAGCCGGGCGACGAGATTGACGGCGTGGGGCACCTGGTCGCGCACCGGCTCGAGCAGGTAGCGCAGCCGCTTGGCGGCGATGCGGCCGGCGTGGATCCCGTCGACGCTCTCCGCCGACTCGACGCGCTCGAGATCGGAGGACAGCTCCGCCGCCTGCAGCCGCGCGAGCCCCGAGAACACCGTTCCGAGGGGCAGCGGGGGCGCGGCCGCGGAGAGGGGGATTTCGATCACCGAGAGACGCCGGCGGAGCTTGCGCGAGAGCCCCGTCCAGTCCCGTGCCACCTCCCGCGCGGCGCCGCGCTTGCCGCCCCCGTGGGTCTGCTCCGACAGGGCGTCGGCGAAACGGTCCACGGCCTTCTGCTCCTCGGCATCGAGCCCGTCCGAGTGGGCCCGCACCCAGGCGAGCATGACCTCCGCGTCCCGCGCCCCACCCGTGCACCTCTGGAGCTTCCGGAGCGCCCGACGCTGCTTGTCCGACACGCCGCGGCCAAGGGGCTTGTCGTAGGCGCGGACGGTGCTGCGCAGACGCCTCACCGCCACGCGGAAGTCGTGCAGCGCTTCCCTGTCGCTCCGGTCCGACAGGCGGTCCGACTCCTCAGTCACCTTGTCGACCTGGGCGAGCGCGATGCGCCGTACCGCCTCGTCGACGCGCCGTGTCAGGATGTCCGCCGGTAGTGCCATCGCGGCAAGTCTAACGCCGACCGCCCTCCGGTTCCGTGACACTTGACGGCGCCTCCCGTCGGCCGCGACCGTGCGATCCTGTCCTGTCGGCCGATCCGCGCGCGTTGCCCTCGGGGATTGAGCCCAGGGCCCGCTTGCCTCAGAGTTCTCGCCGTTCATGGTTGCCCCGCTCCATTCCGACGATCGCGTCGACCTGCCGATCCAGCTCTTCACGGGCAAGGGCGGCGTGGGCAAGACGACCGTGGCCGCGGCCATCGCGGTCGACGCCGCACGTCACGGCCAGCGGCCCCTGGTCGTGGAGCTGGGCACCGGGCCTCCATGGAAGCCGTCTTCGGCGTGAGGGGCATCGGCTACGAGCCCAAGGACGTGGGTCATGGGGTCCACGCCATGAACGTGGACGTGCGGGAAGCCCTCGTCGACTACCTGACCGAGCACGTGCGGGTGCGCGGCATCGCGCGGCGCATCCTCGGCAACCGCGCTCTCGGGCGCTTCTTCGATGCGGCACCGGCCGTCGCCGAGATCGCCACCCTCAACAAGCTCCGCGCCCTCAGCCTCGCCGAGCGCGGCGGTCGGCCCCTGTGGCGCCCCATCCTCGTCGATCTCGACGCGACGGGCCATGCGCTCATGTTCCTCGAGATGCCCCGTGTGTTCGACGCCATCGCGCGCTCGGGGCCCCTGCGCCGCCTGCTCGACAGCGTGGTGGCGTTGCTCGGCGACCCCGCCACCACCGTGCTCCACCTCGTGACGTTGCCGGGGGAGCTGCCGGTGCAGGAGACGATCGAGCCTCTACCGACGCATCGAGAGTGAGGGGCGCGTGGGCGTCGGTTGCGTGTTCGTCAACCAGGTGGTCGAGTCCCCCGTCTCGCCGGGCGAGGTGTCGGCCCTCGACGCGCTCGAGGCGCGGGCCCGGGCGGCCGGCGAGGCGGTGCTCGTCCGGGACTGCGCGCTCGGTCGGCGGGCCATGCGGATGCACGCGGCATGCGACCGGGAGCTGTCGCGGCTCGCCGCGGAGGTGTCGGCGCCCCAGGTCGTCCTTCCGCAGCTCGGCGCTGTCGACATCGAGGCCCTCGCGCGGCTCGGTGCCATCGCCCGCGCGCGGGGGGAGGCGCATCCGTGAGCGACGGGGCTCGCGCGTTCGACGCCCTCGTCGCCGAGCGGCGGCTCGTGGTGTGCGTGGGCCCGGGCGGGGTCGGCAAGACGACCACCGCGGCGGCCATCGCGGCCCGCGCGGCACGGGAGGGGCGGAGCGCCCTGGTGCTCACCATCGACCCGGCCAAGCGCCTGGCCGACGCCCTCGGCATCGGGGCCCTCGTCGACGAGGTACGGGCCGTGCCCGAGGCAGCGCTGCGCGAGGCCGGCATCGCGGCGCCCCTGTCGGCCGCCATGCTCGACACGAAGGCGAGCTTCGACGGTTTGGTATCGCGCATCACCGACGACGAGGAGACGCGCCGCCGCATCCTCGAAAACCGCGTCTACCAGGCCATGTCGCGCACCATGGCGCGCTCCCACGCCTACATCGCCGTCGAGCGGGTGTACGACGTGATGGAGAACGGCGGCTTCGATCTCGTCGTGCTCGACACGCCGCCCATGCGCAGCGCCCTCGACATCCTGGACGCCCCCGGCAAGCTCGTCCGCTTCCTCGACGACCGCATCATCACCTGGTTCTTGCCGAAGCGCGCGGGGGTGAAGCGAGGGCGCGCGGGGTCCGCTGCGGTCAAGCTCCTCGGGCTCGCCGTCGGTCGCGGGCTGGTCGATGAGCTGGTGCTCTTCTTCGACGTGATCAGCGAGTTACGCGCAGAGCTCAGCATGCGGGCCGACCGCACCCGCGCGATCCTGAGGGAGCCGACGACGGCCTTCGTGCTCGTGACCTCGCCCGAGCCGGCGAGCCTCGAGGACGCCACGTTCATGCGCGACGGCCTCGTGGACCGGAGCGTGCACCTCGACGCGGTCGTCTTCAACCGCGCCTACATCCCGGAGCCCGACGATCGTGCGCTGCCGGTCGCGTCCATGGCGCACCGCGACGCCGCGGCCGAGGTGGAGCGCCTTGGCGCCGAAGCCCCGCCGGACCGTGCTCGGCTCGTCGCCCTGGTCGAGCGGCTCCACGCCGTGCGCGACGCCGAGTCCGCCGCCAACGCGCGCGCCACGGCGGCCTTCGAGGCCTTTGCCCGCGCGCTCGACGCCGAGACCGTGCGCCTGCGCGTCCCGCGCCTCGAGGCCGACATCCGCGACCTCGACGGCCTGCTCGCGTTGCTCGACTGACGTCCGAGCGCGATCAGGGATCGCACGCGCCGAAGAGGCCGCCCGCAGACGACCAGCCGACGAGGCAGCGGTTCGGGGCGAGCGCGAGAGCCGCGACGTAGGGCATCCCTCCCGCGTTCGGGCCGTCGACGTGCCACAGCTCCGCGCCCGTCTGCGCGTCGAGCCCGTGGACGGGGCCGAACATGGTCACGAGGGTGCCTTCGGCGTCGATGGCCGCATCGTAGTCGTAGCCGCCCGGCATCGGATCGTGCCAGCGCGTGCGGCCGTCGGGCCCGAGGGCGATGAGGGCATCGATGGAGCGCAGGAAGGTGGACCCGTCGCTGCCGACGACGAGGGCGTCGCTCCAGGTGTTGTGATAGTCGTCGTCGAGGCGTCGCTGCCACAGGCTGCTTCCGTCGGGCGAAAGGGCGGTGACGATCGTCGTCGCGCTCATCGGGTGCATGACGTCCGTGCCCGTGACCACGCGGATGCTCCCGTCGGGGGCGATCGCGGGGCCCGTGACGTCGAACCCGTCGATGGGGGTCGACCACGTCACCGTGCCGTCGATGCTCAGGCGGGTCACCGTGGAGCTCTCGGCGGCGCTGCTCTGTAGGACCACCACGTCGTCGTTGGGCATGAGGGCGGGGAGCGACACCGAGCTGCCGTCGGGGGGTTGCCAGCTCCAGAGCATCGTGCCGTCCGGTCCGAGGTGCATGAGCCGGTTCGGCGGGCCGTCGAGCGTGATGGCGACGAGGGAGCCGTCGGAGGCGACCGCGAAGCGATAGGTGCTCTGCGGCAGCGTGCCCAACGTGGTCACCGCGCCGGTCGGATCGATGCGGACGAGCCTCCACGAGCTCGAGTCCGACCTTGGCGTGACAGGTCCCGTCCCTGGCGATGAAGAGATCGTTGACCGCCTCGGGGCTGAAATCGTGCTGGCCGATCACGGTACCGTGCGCATCGACGATCACCACCTCCGACATCACCATCGTCGGGTTCGGCTCGACCGACAGGTAGATGCGTCCCTGGTCGTCGACGACCGTCTCGAGGGGCTGTATTCGGCTCGGCACCATCGTGTGCCACCGCAGCGTCGGCGAGCGCGGGGCGGGGTAGGGCGCGAGGTGCGCGCGGGTCGAGCAGTAGCCGCTCATCGGGGTCGCCCCCGACACCGCCGAGGTGCAGCCGTTTTCGTTTGGCGGCGGGGGCGGCGGCATGGCGACCGAGGCGTCGCCCGCGAGCGAGAGGCCCGTCCGGGCGCCGCACCCCGCGAGGAGCGCGCAGCCGAAGCCGAGCATCGCCCACCGCCCTCCCCGAAAAGTCATGGCGCACGGCATAGCACGCGCACCCATCGTCGGCCCCTCACGTGCTCGGCACGACGCGGCCGCCGAGGAACGATTAGACGCTCCCTCAGGCGTGCGAGCGTCGATTCCCTGCACCGATCGGTGCGTCCGCGTGAGCGAGTTTCAGGGAGCCGGCGTCGCGGCAGCCGCCGCTGCGGGCGTCACGGTCAGCGTGGCGGACACCAGGCGTGGGCGCACCGCGCTCCGCTCGCCGTGCACCGGATCGCGGAAGGGCGTGTCCACCTTCACGCGGTAGGTGCCCGGCGGGATGGGCGACCCCGCCTCTTCGCGACACTCCTCGCCAGCGCAGACGAAGCGCTTCTTGCGCACGGTCCAATGGATGTGCTTCGTGAGAACGCCGTTCGGTGGGAGCCGAATGCCGATGGAGGGACCGTCGGCGCAGAGGCCGCCCATCGGGGGCTCGTCGCCCTCCTGGTTCGCCAGGTGTCCGGCCTGATCGAAGACATCGACCACGAAACCGCAGCCGGGCGTCAACACCAGGGTCAGGGGCGCGCTGCCCACGTTCCGCATCTCGATGGTCAGCTCGGCGGGCGCGCCGCTCGCGGCCCGGACGTCGGCCATGCTCAGGCGAAGGACCGCGGGCGAGGGCGCCGGCGTCTCCGGCCCGTGCGTCACGCACTGCGCGGCCGCCGCGTCGAAATCGATCGCGCTCGCGGCGCAGGGATCCTCGGGCCGCGGCGTGGCCGTCGTCGTGGAAGGGTTCGCGGGCGTCGTGGCCGTGTTCGAGGGCGTCGCGGCGATGTTCGAAGGGGGCGCGGCCGCGCTCGACGGCGTCGCGGCGGGCCGACCGGACGATGCGCCCCCGCAGCCGGCGGCCAGGGCGACAAGGGCAAGAATCGTGAGCTTCATCCGCGCGTCGATAGCGTGGGCGGCCGCCGCGATCAACCGGGGCCCTGTGCGTTTGGCGAGGGGCGAGCGATTGCCGTGCACCCTCGGGCGTGATACCAGCCGCGCGGCCCTACCGGCTCGATTCCCCCGGCCCCACGGTTCATCAGCCCATGACTCCCACCCCGCGCGACAAGCTGCGCAACGTCGCCATCATCGCCCACGTCGACCACGGCAAGACCACGCTCGTGGACGCCATGCTCCGTCAAACGGGCGTCTTCCGCGTGAACGAGGTCGTGCAGGACCGCGTCATGGACTCGAACGACCTCGAGCGCGAACGGGGCATCACCATCCTCGCCAAGCACGCCTCGGTGCGGTGGAAGGACTACAAGATCAACATCATCGACACGCCCGGCCACGCCGATTTCGGCGGCGAGGTCGAGCGCACGCTCATGATGGCGGACGGCGCGATCCTGCTCGTCGACGCGGCCGAGGGCCCCTTGCCCCAGACGCGCTTCGTCCTGCGCAAGGCCATCGAGCAGGGCATGCCCATCCTGGTCGTCATCAACAAGATCGACCGCAAGGACGCGCGCCCCGACGAGGTGCTGACCGAGGCCTTCGATCTGTTCTGCGATCTCGAGGCGAGCGACGAGCAGACCGACTTCCCGACCCTCTACGCCGTCGGCAAGGACGGCGTGGCCATGCGCGCCGCCGACGACCCGCGCGAGAACCTGGTGCCGCTGTTCGAGACCATCATCGAGCGCGTCCCGCCGCCGCAGGTGGTCGTCGATCGGCCGCTGCAGATCCTGGTGCACAACATCCTGCACGACGAGTACGTCGGGCGGCTCGCCATCGGGCGGGTGCACGGTGGGCGCATCGCCGTCGGCACCCAGGTGCGCCTCCTCGCCGAGGCCGGCGAGACCCTGCACAAGATCGCCGGCCTCTACGGCTTCGAGGGCATGGAGCGGGTGCGCATCGACGGCGCCGAGGCGGGCGACATCGTGGCCATCGCCGGGATGGACGAGGTGCAGATCGGCGACACCATTGCCGACCCGGAGCATCCCAGTGCCATGCCGCGCATCCACGTGGAGGAGCCGACCATCAAGGTCCGCTTCGTCGTGAACACCTCGCCCATGGCGGGGCGCTCGGGCAAGTGGGTGACTTCACGCCACCTGCGCGACCGGCTTTACCGCGAGGCGAAGCGCAACCTGGCCATGCGCGTCGAGGACACGGACGAGACCGAAGCGTTCCTCGTCTACGGCCGCGGCGAGCTGATGCTGTCGATCCTGGCGGAGACCATGCGGCGCGAGGGCTACGAGCTCTCCCTCGGCATGCCGGAGGTGGTCACGCGCAAGGTGGACGGCGTGCTGAGCGAGCCGGTGGAGCGCGTCGTGATCGACGTGCCGGACAGCTTCGTCGGCGCCGTCACGCAGAGGCTCGGCGAGCGGCGTGGGGTCATGGTGCACATGTCGAACCTCGGCTACGGCCGGGCGCGCGTCGAGTACCGCGTGCCCTCGCGTGGCCTCATCGGCTTCCGCTCCCAGTTCCTGACCGAGACCCGCGGTACGGGCTTGCTCAACACGCTCTTCGACGGGTGGATGCCCTACGGCGGGGCCATGCTGCGCCGGCCAACGGGCGCCATCGTGAGCGACCGGGCGGGGACGACGACGCCCTACGCCCTGTTTCATCTGCAGCCGCGCGGCGTGCTCTTCGCTGGCCCCGGGATCGAGGTCTACGAGGGCATGGTCATCGGCGAGCACAACCGCGCCAACGACCTCGACGTGAACGTCACGCGCGAGAAGAAGCTCACCAACGTGCGCGCGTCCGGCCGCGACGAGAACGTCATCCTCACGCCGCCGCGCATCCTGACGATCGACACCGCCCTCGAGTACATCGACCGGGACGAGCTCGTCGAGATCACCCCCGACGCCGTGCGCGTGCGCAAGAAGATCCTCGCCTGTAACCGCCGCCCCCGAAGGGACGACGAGCGGGCCTGAGGGGCGCGGGGGCGCCGCGGAGGCCGGGGCCGCGGCGTCGCTCCGGAGGGTCTGGGGCCGACGCTCGAGCGAACGCTTCAGCAATGCGCGAGCCCTCCGGAATATACTCAAGCATTCGCTTTAGTATGTCGGGCGGTCGAGGGCGGCGCGGGCCGAGGGCGGTGCTATCGTGCGGGCGATGCGATACCTGGAAGACCTGCGGGAAGGCGAGCGGCTCGAGTCGGGCACCCACACCTTCACGCGCGACGAGATCGTGGCCTTCGCGCGGCAGTTCGACCCGCAGCCGTTTCACCTCGACGAAGAGGCGGCGAAGGCGACGCCCTTCGGCGGCCTGGTGGCGAGCGGGTGGCACACGGCGAGCGTGGCCATGCGGCTCATGGTCGACCGCATGGTGGGCGAGCTCGCGAGCTTCGGCTCGCCGGGCGCGGACGAGCTGCGCTGGCACATCCCCGTCCGCCCGGGCGACACCGTCACCCTGCACCTCGAGATCCGCGAGGTACGCCCCTCGCGCTCCCGCCCCGACCGCGGCTCGGTGCGCGTCGCCTACGAGCTCACCAACCAACGCGGCGAGGTCGTGCTCACCATGATCGGCATCGGCATCGTGGCGCGCCGCCCGCCCGCATCCGCAGGCTGACGAGCTTCGCCCCATGTCCCACACGGGCCTCCTCCATCACGTCGAGATCAACGTCCGCGACCTCGGCCGTTCGCGCGATTTCTGGCAGTGGCTCCTCGGTAGGCTCGGCTACACCGTCTACCAGGAGTGGGACGCGGGCGTGAGCTTCCGCCTCGGAGCCACCTACCTCGTCTTCGTGCAGACGCCGCACGCCTACCTCGAGCCCCCCTACCACCGCTCCCGCACCGGCCTGAACCACCTCGCGTTCCACGCCGCGTCGAAGGCCCAGGTGGCCGAGATCACCCAGACCCTCCGCACGCGCGGCGTCCCCATCCTCTACGAGGATCGCCATCCCCACGCCGGCGGCCCCGATCACTACGCCGTCTTCTTCGAGGACCCGGACCGCATCAAGGTCGAGCTCGTCGCCCCGTCGTTGTGACGGCGTCTGCCAGCGCAGTGCAGGCAAGCCGATCTCGACACCGTGGCGGCGGAGGCCGCGTCGCCTCACCCGGTCGCCTGGGCCGCCTTCGCCTCCGCTTCGGAGTCCGCCCGGAGCGCATCGAGGTCCTGGCGCAGCGCTTCGAGAGCACGCGTGACCTCCGTGACGCGTCCGGCCGACAGCCCGTCGATGTCGGGCAGCAACGTCTCGAGCCGCTTGGCCGCCGTCGCCGCCTTGGCGATCGTCTCGCGCCTGTCGTCGCCCGCAGGCTTCGGCCGCAGCACCGGGTTGAACTGGCGGCGCAGCTCTGCGACGGAGCGGCCTTCGTCGAACACCGCGTGGCGCAGCTCCTCGACGACCTCCTCGGTCGGCTCCACGCGCGCCCCGTCGCCGCGTCGCTTGCGCGGTCCGTCGTTCGCCGCGCCGATGCCGAGGGCCTGCGCGAAGTAGTCGACGCAGTCGACGCTCGGGATGCTCTGGGCGACGCCGTCACGCCGCAGCACCTGCGGCGCGTGGCGCGTGAGCGCCGTGAAGGAGCCGGTCAGCTTGTCGACCGTGACGCCCTTGATCTGGAGCTCGTCGAGGCAGTAGCGGTACAGGTCCGGGTAGCCCCAGCGCCGGTAGGCCTGCGTATCGCGCACCTGGACGATGGCCTCCGCCATCTCGACCCACGACCGCTTGAAGCGCCGCGCGCGCTGCACCATCTCGAGCCGGAGACCGTCGTCACCCTTCGCCGCCAGGGTGTCCGCAAGCGCGGCGAGCTCTTCGTCTGCCCGTGTCATGGGCGCGTGTATACCACCGCTGCTCAGCGCGTGCGCAAGGCTCTCGGGATGTGGGACGCGTCGTTGTAGGAACAGAGGCGCACGCGGCCGTCCGCCTCGACCTCCACCGTGCTGATCGCGCAGTGGTACGTGGCGGCCATGTCCAGCCACCGCCGCCTGGGCGCCCGGAGCGAATGGACGAGCAGGTAGCGGATGAGGTTGCCGTGGCAGACGAGGACGTCGTGACCGCGTGGCCGTCCTGGGCGGAAATAGCGTGCGAAGGCCCGCAGCGCCGCTTCGCGGTCCTTCCTCATGCCCGTGCGGCTGATGCGCATGCCATCGACGCGCGTCGGGAGCACCTCGCACAGGTCGGAGTCGCTGCGCACCTGCACGCCGTCGAGGCGCCGCCCCGCCAGCTCGGCCGTTTCCCGCGCGCGCGTCAGGGTGCTGCAGAAGACACGGCCCACCGGAAGGGTCGCCAGAAAGGTGCCGAGCTCGGTTGCTTGCCGCCGTCCGATCTCGGTCAGGGGCGGCCCGAGCTCGTTGTCGTCTTGACGGCGCTCCTGCTGGCCGTGCCGTACCAGATGGATGATCCGCGATGCCACGGCGGCCATCCTAGCAGCCCTCGCGCCGGTTCGGCACGTCGTCTCCGTCGGCAGCCGCGTCGTGCAATCGTGCCCCGGGTCAGTAGATGGCGAGGCCGATCGTGCCCTCGGCGTGATCGCGGGCGCGCCCGGTCCGTTCATCGACAGGATGCCACCGCGCAGCACGAGGCCGAGGCGCGTCGTCAGGTCGAGCTCGAGCAGCGCACCGCCGCCCCACGTCCAGGTGTCGACCGATCGGTGCACGCGGAGGGCGTCGCGCTCGGTGCCGAAGAGGCGACCGCCCGAGAGCCACACCCCGAGGTGCGCCCTGTCGAGCACGAGCGGGATCGCGCGAAGCTCGAGGAAGGGGCGCCACTGGGTGAGGGTGTCCCCCGCGTGGGTGCCGGCCCCGAAGGAGGCTCCGAGGTAGAGCCCGAGCTGCTGCAGCGGGAAGAGTCCTATCGCGGCGCGGCCGCCCCAGGAGATTGGGGTCTCGCGCTGCAGCGTGTTGAGACCGACCGCCATCAGGTCCGCCTCGAAGCTCAGGCCCACCCGATTGAGCGGGGCGCGTTGGAGGGGCACGACCTGTCCCTCGTGCTCGGAGATCACCGCCTCGTTCGCCTGCGCCGCGAGCTGTGGGCTCAGGGCGGCGAGCGGGACCCAACCGATCTCCCGGCCCGCCCCATCAGGTGGAGGGGCTGGGCGGGCGGAAGCTGCATCGTGCCGTCGAAGCGGGACCCTTCGGTCGCCGCGAGCGCGACGGCGATCGCACCGGACGCGATCACCGCGAGCGCCACCAGAGCGACGTCGCCACCGCCACCACCGCCACCGCCACCACCGCCACCACCACCGCCACCACTGCCCGAGCTTCCACCGCTCCCGCCACTCGAGCTGCCGCCGTGCGTCGTCGTCGCCGTTCCGCCCGACGGCGTCGACACGCTGACCAGCGTTCCGCTTCGGCTCGCGGGACGGGACGCGCCGTGATTGCGACGATTCGACATCGACCGCGACCGCCAGGGCGAGCTCCGTGTGGACGAGAGGCGGTCGCTCGGCCGCCGGAGCGGGCTCCGATGCGAAGCTCAGATCCTGCAGCACGCGAACCGAGCGTCCGCGCTCTGCGGGAGGCGTCCGGGCGAGCCTCTGCAGCTCTCCCTCCCCAATCGTGTAGGTGCTACCGAGACAGCCGCCACAGAGCACGATTGAAAGGGCGACGAGGGCTGCATTGATGCGTGGGCGGAGCACGAGCCCATCAGTATATACCCGTGACCCGCCACCGGTGGCCGCGCACCTGCCGGTCACCCGTCCGATGCGCCGCCCCGCGCGATCTCGAAGCGCACGCACGCCCCATCGCTCTCGAGGTTGTCGGCCGAGGCCGTGCCGCCGTGGGCTTCGGCGATGCGCCGCACGAGAGCGAGGCCGAGGCCCAGCCCCGGCCCCCGTGCTTCGTCGCGGTCCGTCGCAGCCGTGCCCGCGTCGCGGTCGCGTGCCGTGCCGCCCCGGCGGAACGGGGCGAAGACCTCTCGAAGCTCCGCGGCGTCGAAGCCGGGTCCCGCGTCGCAGGCCTCGAAGGCCACCGTGTCCGGTCCCGCGACGACCCGCAGGCGCGTGAGGCCACCGGCGTGCCGCTGTGCATTGTCGATCAGGTTCGACAGGGCGCGCGCCACGAGCGTCGCGTCCGCCTCGATGTGGAAGTCGTCTCCCTCCGCCTCGAGCAGCGACGGGTCGACCTCGGCGCGCTCGAGCGCCTCGATCGCGAGCGACAGGGCGTCGACGGGACGGACGACGAGGTTCGAGAAGTCGAGGCGGAAGCTCGCCAGGAGCTGACCCACCAGGGAGTCGATCTCGCGGATCTCGCGCTCCGCCTCCGCGACGCGCGCCGGGTCCGCCCCGTCGGCGCGCATGAGCTCGAGCAGCACGCGCACCCGGGCCAGGGGGCTCCGCACTTCGTGGGAGACCGCCGCGAGCAGCTCGCGCTGGGCGACGAAGTGCCGTTCGATACGCTCGGCCATCTGGTTCATGACGAGGGCGAGCACCTCCACCTCGCTCGGCCCGCGCCTCCGCCGGTGATGTCGCCACACGCGCATCCGCGCGTCCCAGTGCCCCGCGCCGAGCTCGCGCGCCACGCGTGACAGCTCGATGAGGGGGCGGGTCAGGCGGAAGGACAGGACGCCCGCGCCCATCCAGAGGAGCACCGCTGCGATGAGCATGCCGAAGAGCACGCGCGCCGAGCCGAAGAGGCCAGACGCGCCGCTTCCGGGACCGAGCCACGCCGGCACGCCCAGCACGACCAGCGCCGTGAGCAGCATCGTGAGGGTGAACCAGAAGAAGACGCGCCGGTGCAGGCGCCCACGCAGGAGCCACAGGCCGATGAAGGCGCGACGCCGGTGCCAGTGGCCGTGTGCGTGTCCGTGCAAGTGGCCATGTCCGTGCCAGTGTCCGGGGCCGCGCCCGTGCCCGTGCAGGTGGCCGTGTCCGTGCCAGTGTCCGGGGCCGCGCCCGTCGTCGTGTCCGTACTCACGCTCGTCGTCGTGTCCGTGCTCACGCGCGTCGTCGTGTCCGTGTTCGCGCGCGGGCTCATGTGCGTCGCCACCGCCGTCCCACCCGCACCCACGCGCCCGGTCCCGGTCTCGCCCCTCGGGCTCCCCCCGAGCCGGCCCGTCGTCGGCCCGTCGCGGCGTCCGTCGCCGTCGCATCACGGCGCCTCGCGTGCGAAGACGTAGCCCACGCCGCGCACCGTCTTGAGCCGCCGCGGCGCCTTCGGATCGTCGCCGAGCTTCTTGCGCAGATGCGAGACGTGCACGTCGACCGTGCGCTCCGACACCGCCACGTCCCCGCGCCCCGCCTCCGTGAGCAGCACCTCCCGCGGCACCACCCTTCCGGCGCGGCGGACGAGCGCCGCGAGCAGGTCGAGCTCGAACCCGGTCAGGTCCATCGGCAGGCCGCCGACCGTCGCTGTCCGCGCCCCCAGGTCCACCACCACGTCCCCCGCGCTCAGCCAATCGTGGGTGAGCCCCGGGCTGCCGCGCCTGAGCACCGCCCGGAGCCGTGCGAGCAGCTCGCGCGGGCTGAAGGGCTTGGGCACGTAGTCGTCGGCGCCGAGCTCCAGGCCGACGACCCGGTCCGCCTCCTCGCCCTTCGCTGTAAGCATGATCACGGGCACCTGGCTGCGCGCGCGGATGCGTCGCATCACCTCGAGGCCGTTCAGGCCGGGCATCATCACGTCGAGGAGCACCGCGTCGAACACCCCCGCTTCGAGGGCGGCCAGACCGCGACCCCCGTCGGGTGCGTGGAGGGCTTCGACGTCGTGCTCGCGCAGGTAGCCCGACAACAGCTCGAAGAGCCGTCGGTCGTCGTCGATCAAGAGGACGCGCAGGGTCACCCGGTCGCTCCCACGAAGGCGGAGGCGCGCCCGCCCCGGGGGGCAGGCGCCTCACGCACGTTACCTTCGGCCCGCCCGAGCGTCACGCGCCCCGCCGCCGTGACCGGCCGCGTCGAGGGCAGACCGGGCGCAGACGTCGGCCCAGTGCCGCTCGACCGAGCGCCGGTGTTGCGCGCAGTGCCCGGAGAGGCTCGCGAAACCGCTGGCGAAGCCTCCCACGGCCACGACGAGGAGCAGGGCCTTCAGGATGCGGCGTCCCATCTCAGACCATCCCCCGGTCGCGGTAGGGCCCGCCCCACCGGCCGGCGCGCTTCGCCACGTCCTCGAGGAAGTCGGCGAGCCGCAGGCGCTGCTCCTCGTCGAGCACCTCGTGGATGCGCTCGGCCGTCCGCTCGAAGGCCTTCTGTGCGCTCTCGAGGGCGGCGTTCTGATCGACGAAGGCCTTGGCGAGCTCCGCTCCGTCGAAGGGATCGCTGCGCAGGCCCGCGGCCACGGCTGCCGCCGCGCCTCGGAGCTTGTCGCGCAGGGGCAACGCCTCGTCGCGCAGCTCGCGCACGGCACGGCGCACGTCCCGCTCCTGCTCGCCGCTCAGGTCGAGCTCCTCGTGCACGCGCCAGAGCCCCGCCCACGGTGGGCCGCCGCGGCCGCGATGGTGATGGTGATGGTGGCCGTGGCCGTGCCAGCCCCGATGCCGCCCGCGCGGGCCGCACCCGCCGCCGTGGCCGCACCGGCCTCCGTGGCCGCCGTGGCCGCACTGGCCGCCGTCCTCGCATCCGCATCCGTCGTGATGGTGGTGATGGCGCATCGCGAAAAGGCCCGCGAGCGCCGCGGCTCCGATCAGGAATCCGAACATGCTCTCCTCCGTGAGGTGCGTCAGGGCCGCGCGAACCTGGCGGCCACCAGGAGAACCTGCGACCCGCGCGTCAAGCACGTGCGAGCGCGTCATGAAGAAGTGTGAAGCGGGCGGGCTCGACCCTGGCGCGTGGTGCGACTATGGTTCGGCCGACGAGGAGGTCCGATGAAGCACGTCGTCCCCCACAGCCTCGACCAGGCGACCGCCCGCAAGGCGGCCGACGGCGCCTTTCAGGCCTACAGCGAGAAGTACGCCAAGTACGATCCGCGCGTGACCTGGACCAGCGACGAGCACGCCAACGTCGCGTTCCGCGTCAAGGGCATGCACCTCGGCGGCACCATCGATCTCGAGCCCGGACGAATCGCCCTCGACCTCGAGGTTCCGCTCTTGCTCCGCGTCTTCAAGAAGCAGGCGATCGAGGTCATCGAGCGCGAGATCCGCGTCTGGATCGACAAGGCGAAGGCCGGCGCTCTGTAGGGTAGGCGCTTCGTCAGGCCGCGCCCGTCGAGGTGGTGGGCGGGTCCCCGGGCGCACGCTTCGAGAAGCGCGTCAGCACGACCGCACCGAAGCCGAAGATCGCGGCCGCGATCCCCACGATCGTGCCGACGACAGGCACGAGCGACGCGACGAAGAGCAGCGCGACGCCAGCGGCGAGCTGCAGCAGCGGTCGGTTGCGGAGGGCGGCCACGGGGAGGGCGCCGCCGACGATCGACGCGGTGGCGACGATGCCGATGTAGGCGCCGACGGCCACGCCGAGCACGACGACGACGGCGGCCGGGATGCCGATCAGCGTGATGACCAGCACGATGCTCAGGACGCTCGCCGCGATGAACGAGAGGACGCCGGTCGCTCCGGCGCGCACCGGGGAGCGCACCATCGTGCGCTGCAACGCGGCGAAGCGGTCGGGCGACATGCCGAGGAGCACGAGGCCGAGCAGGAAGAGTAGGGCGTGCTCGGAGGCCGAGCCGAGGGCGTGGTGCAGGAAGGCGCCGAGCCCGCTCTCGGGCGCGCAATCGTCGTCGGTGCTGCCGGTGTGCGGGACGCGGCTGCCGCCGTCGTCGAGGCGCAACGACATCCCATGGTGGTGCCCGCCCATGCCGGTCCGGGTGCCGACCACCTGGGCGCCGTCGTCGACCTTCAGCTTGCCGCCCATGGTCACCACGGAGCCGAGGACCGAGCCGCCGCTCAGCACGTGGATGTCGCCGCCCATGGTGACCACGTCGCCGAGCACCTTGCCGGCGATCTTGGCGTCGCCGCCCATGGTGACCACGTCGTGCACACGCTCGCCGCGGTGCACGGTCACGTCGCCGCCGAAGCTCACGCGATCGTGCACGGGGCCGTCCGAGGCGGCCGCCGGCGGTGCAGGCGGGCTGTCCGGATCGGCCTGGGGGGCGATCACTTCGGGCACGGGGTGGGGCCCGTTCGGCTGCCCGTGGGCATCGGCGGTGGCGGCGCCCCCAGGGGCGTTTGCGGAGCCTGCATGGGTGTCGGCCGCCGGCGAACCGTTCGCGTGCGTGTTCGTGGTCGGCGCGGTCTCGCCCGTTCCGCTGGCGCTCGAGGGCGCGGACGTCCCACCAGCGCCCGCGGCGGGTCGCAGGATGAGCATGTTTCCGGTCCGCTCCGCGACCACGGGCGCATCGCCGAGCACCGCCTGCACCACGTCGCGCAGCGACGCGTGGTGCACGTGCACGTTCACGTCCGGGTCCGAGGGAAGCGTCGCTACCAGGTCGAGCCCCGCCGACTCGGCTGCCTTGCGCAGGGCCACGGACGCTGGCTGGTGATCGACCGACACCGTCACGCGCGTCTCGTGGGCGGGCCAGTCGCCCTGGAAGTCGAGGGCGTGGGCCGTCGGTGCATGTGCCGCGAGCACGGCGAGCATGGCGGCGAGGGTGAGCATCCCGGTGACGGGCCCGACCGGCAGCGGCAGCGGTGCCATGCGCACGAGGCGTCGGAGCGGCAGGCCGACGAGGAGCAGCACCAGCACGCCCGCCCCCGAAAGCGTGACCCACCCGCCGGGCACGACGACGCCGACGACGCGGTTGACCGCGGCGCCGATGTGCACGGCGTTCTGCACGGACGTGATGACCGACGCGACCGACGGCACCCCGCCCATGGACGCGAGCCGCAGGCCCAGGGCAGCGAGCGCCGCGACCGCCGCCGCGATGGCGAGGGCGATCCTGGACGGACGCTGCACGACGATCGTCTCCGCGCTCTCGGCGGGCGCCTCCGCGGCCACCGGCACCGCGGCGAGGGCGGCACTCACCATCGCGTCCAGGTCGGGCAGGGGCGGGCTCGCTTCGCGCATCCGCGTGGTCGTCGCCGACGCCAACGCCCGCGCCTCGTCGATTGCGACCGCGCACGTCGCACATGTCCGGGCGTGGGCCCGGTTCGATTCGTCGACCAGGTCGTCGCGCCCCTGGGCGAGCGCTTCTACGGCCTGCTCCGTGAGATGCCGGTCCATCACCGATCCTCCCGTGACTCGATGGCCGCCCGCAGGCGCTTACGCCCCCGGTGCAGCCACGTCATCACCGTTCCGATCGGCACGTCGAGGACGTGCGCGATCTCTTCGTAGCTCGCTTCGTGCACATGGAACAGCACGATCGCCGAACGCATGTTCTCCGGCAGGGTCTCGAGGGCCACCGCCAGGTCCGCCGCCTCGATGCGCGCGAGCGCCACCCGCTCCGGGTCCGGGGCGCCCGCCGGTGCCGCCGCCGTCGCAGGCTCGCCGTCCGCGAGGAAGGCCGCCCGTTCGAGCCCGCGCCTACGCAGCCGATCGCGACACACATTGCGCGCCACCTGGAAGGCCCAGGTACGGAAGGCGCCCCGGGCCGGGTCGAAGTGCGCGATCTGCCGCACGATGCGTTCGAGGGCCGCCTGGGCCGCATCCCGTCCGTCCTGCGGTCCGTTCAGGTGGTGGCAGAGCTGGAAGACGGCGCCGGCGTGCTCGCGGAGCAGGGCTGCGAGGGCATCCCGATCGCCCCGGGCGGCGCGCGCCTCGAGGGCGTGGGCCGGCCGCGCCGCCGTGGCCGCCCGAAGCTCGGGGGCGACCGCGGTGGTCGTGGGGACCGGGGGCTCGACCATGGCGAGGATCATGCCTGTCTCTCCCTACGGATGAAACGCTCGGCGCATTTCGGGCGATGTGTGACGGCGCGCGAGCCGCGCCCATGCCCTGGTGAACGGCGGCGTCAGACGGTCGCCGTGCGGTAGGGGCCGGCGGGGGTCGAGTCGGTGGCCGGGGGCGGCGGCGTCTTGCGCAGGCGCGTGCCGATCACCGCGCCGAGCCCGACCACCGCGGCGAGGGCGATGGCGACCGAGCCCACGTCGGGGACGAGGGAGCAGACGAAGAGGACGCCCACGCCGGCAGCGAGCTGGAGCACCGGGCGATTCCGGAGGTGCGTGACGGGCAGGGCGGCACCGATCACGGTCGCCGCCGCGGCGAGCCCCACGTAGACGGCGAGGGGCAGGGCGAGGGCGACGAGGAGCGCAGCGGGAATACCGACGATCGTGAGGGCGAGGACGACGATCGACACGACCGAGGCGATGAAGCCGAGCGTGCCCATCACGCCCGTGTGCAGCGGTCGCCGCACGATCACCGATTGAAGCGCGCCGAGGCGCTCGGGGGTGAGCCCCATCATCAGGAGGCCGAGCAGGAACAGCATGCCGTAGCCCACGGCGCTCGAGAGCGTATCGACGAAAAAGGAGGCCAGGTCATCGATCGGACCGTGGCGGAGCACGCGGGTAGCGGCGAACCGGCGGGCGTGGCCGGTGGCCGAGACGCGGCCGCCGGTGTGGGCGCCGGGGGCGACGTGCACCGTGCCGCCCGTCGCGTCGAGGTTGCCGTCGACCCGGCCCCCGTCGTGCAGCGCGATGTCGCCGCCCATCGTTTCCACGCTACCGCCCACCTGCCCGCGGACATCGGCGTCGCCGCCCATGGTGACGACGTCGTGCAGCACGCGCCCGTCGATGCGCGCGTCGCCGCCCATGGTGACGACCGAGCCGACCGTCTCGCCGCGGGGCACCACGATGTCGCCGCCGAAGGTGACGCGGTCGCCGTGGGACGCGGCGTGGCTCTGGGCGAAGGCGGCCGGCGCCCCGAGGGCGAGGGCGGCGAGCAGGGTGAACGTGAAGAGGCGTGCATGGGTCATGGGTAGTCTCCCCTCGGCGAGCCGACGGCCGCCGGATGCGTGGGCGCAGCGCACGGGGTCACTGGCCCCCTCGTCCGCGCCGCACCGACCCCTACGGCCCGCCCGCGCGTCCTATTTCACCGATTGTGCGAACGGTGTCGCCGATGCCGCGCCCGCCCGAAAATCGCGAAGAAACGTACCCAACGCGCCGGTCCGCCGGGTCCCGGCGGAGCGCGGAGGGGCGAGCGGGCGAAGGTCGTGCAGGGCGAGCAGGGCACCGCGCTGCGAAGTCCGGCTCGCCAGGTCCGGGGTTGTGCAGGGCGAGCGGGGAGGCGCACCGCGCTGCGAAGTCCGGCTCGCCAGGTCCGGGGTTGTGCAGGGCGAGCGGGGAGGGGCGCCGCGCTCCGAAGGCCGGTGCGCCGGGACCCGGGCGAAGGTTCGTGCAGGGCGAGCGGGCGAAGCCCGGAACCCCGATTCCGCCGATCCGCCCCAACCCGCACCGACCACCTTTCTCTTGCATCCAGCCACCCCGCATGATATCTGCCCTCAATCAATGGCAGCGAGGCAGCGGATGAAGGGCTCGGTCCAGCGCGGCGGGCGCAAGCAGCCCACGCGGCGCACGCGTCACGCACCCGCGCAGCTCCCACTCGTGCCACGCGGCCGCGGCGGCTTCCGTCCGGGCGCCGGTCGTCCCCGCACCGGGCGCACCAAGGTCCCGCACCGCACCCGCCCGCGCCACGCCACGCGCCACCCGGTACACATCACCCTGCGCGTGTGTCCCGACATTCCCCCGCTCCGCCGCGCGCGCCTCCGCCGCGTCCTCGCGAAGAGCTTCTTCCTCACGTTCACCGCTCGCACCGGCGGCCGCGCCTTCCGCCTCTGCCACTACTCCATCCAGAACGACCACCTGCACCTGCTCGTTGAAGCGTCGAGCAAGGACCGCCTGTCGCGCGGCATGCAGGGCCTCGCCATCCGCATCGCGAAGCGCATCAACCACTGCCTAGGCCGCCGCGGCACCGTCTGGTCCGAGCGCTACCACGCACGCCCCCTCACGACTCCGCGCGCGACGCGCAACGCCCTCGTCTACGTCCTGCAGAACGGCCGCCATCACCCGATGGGCTTCGGCATGGGCGCGGTCCCCATCACCTGCCTCGACGCCGCCAGCTCCGCACCGTGGTTCACCGGATGGAAAGAGCGCGGCATCCCCCGCGCCCCGCCCCAAGACGATCCCCTCGTCGCCCCGCCCCACACCTGGCTGTTACGCGAAGGCTGGCGCAAAGCCGGCCCCATCTCCGTGCACGACTCCCCCGCGCCGAAGCGGTGAAGACAGGGAACTGCAGGTTAGCCCAGGCGGACCCGGTGTGTAGGCGTCGGACTTCTCCTCAGCCCCTGCCCCTTGTTGCTTCGTCGATCGTCTGTAGGGCGTGTCGGGCCTGCCAGCTGCCGCGGGACAGGATGGCGTCGAAGAGGTCCATCCCGTGTCGGCGGAGATCGGCATCTGCGTCCGCCGGCTGTCGAGTCAGATGAAGAGCAATCAGCATGAGCGGCTCTTCCGTCCCTGCAGCGGCGTCAGCGGCCTGACTGACCAGCCATTCTGCCGCTGTCGCCAGGCGAGGCAGATCGATCACGTCGATGGCGTCGAGGAGGCTTTCCGCGAGCCACGGGGTGTGGTCACGGGGCCAGTCGATGCCACGTTCCTCCAGCAAGTCGATGACGCGAAAGAGAGCGTTCCGAGGCTGGAACGCGCTGGACCGCAGCGACCGCAGCATCCTCGAGACGAGATCACGGGGAGCCCCGCCGACGAACCTCTCGACCCATCCGTCGGCACGCGAGCGTGCGGTTTCGTCGGACCAGAGAACCGCGAGACCATGGGCGACCCCGAGCGAGGACTCGTCTTCGCCGAGGTGGTCTAGGCGCTGCTCAAGCGCCGCAGAGGCCCACTCGACATGCGGTGGAACGCACGCCAGGACGGTGCCAAGCTCCGCCGCGAAGCGGTTTGCGCTGGCCCACCCGCTGCTGCGAACCGTGGTCAGCCAGCGCCGCATCTGCTCTGGCGGGGCGATCCAGACTTGGCTCCACAGGACGTATGCGGACTCTGGGTGAGCGAGAACCTCGGTGCGGCGGTTGAACAGGCTCTCGAGGAAGGCTAGCCACCGGCCCTGGTTGTCGGAGCCTGGTCGCATCCCCGGCGGAAGGCCCAGCAAAGCCCGCCAGCTCTTCGCATCCGCGCGATCGATCAGCGCCTCGAATTCGTCGAGCAGCGTTGACCAGCCGCCCTGTCCCCCGCGGAGACGCACTTGGGCGAGCGCGCGGAGATGAGGATAGGAGCCATGCGGAAGGACGACGCCGCCCCCAAAACCATGCAGTAGCGGTCTTCCGGGGTCCAGATCGGTGGAGTCTTCCTCGACCGTCCTGGCGTCGCTGCCAGCCCACGAGCGAAGGCGTTCGACCACCGACTCGGGTACCGGCTCCCTTCCCGCTACGAGCGCCGGAACGACTTGTGACGCGACCGACCACCGCGCGTTTTCCGCGACCTCATCTTCTCCCTCGAATAGATCCCCCCTGAGCGTCCGAGTCAGCTGCGTTGCGACAACTGCAAGGGACGGTAGAGTGCCTGCCCCACACCCAGCAAGGAGGTGTGCGATTGCACGGCGATAGTCGGGACCACTCCCATGCGTGCGACGCTCCGAGTTCGCGAGGAGCCGGTCGATGAGCGCGTGTGCTCGCGTAGGCTCAGCGGCGGCCCATCGCTCGAGGCTCACCGCAAAGCTCCCTGTTGCCGCCGGCAAGTCCGTCGCCGAGGTCCCAGTCCCAGTCGGTGTCCTCTCGATCGCTGAAATAGAGAAGGGTGGTTTCGATCTCCTCGTCTGTCATGTTTTGGAAAGCATCGGCCCTGTAGGGACTGACGACGATGCCACCTCGCGTCGGCGGCTCGAGGTCATCCATGAAGTCCTCTGTTCGGAAGTCGACGCCGCCCTCGCCGATCGCTCGCGACAGCGTCTCCCTATACTGCGCGTTGTGCTTCGCAACTCTCTCTGCTGCCGCAGCGCTTGCCTCGACGTCGATCCGATACCATTCAACCCGCGAGATCGCGTCGAGTAGCCGAGCCCGGTCGTCAGAAGTCACGTGACGCCCAAGGCTCGCGAGCAGCGGTACGATCTCTCGAAGCAGCAGCAGCCGTCTCTCATCCCCCAGTACGAAGTCGACGACCGCCTCGGTGCTCTGCTCGGCGACCTCTCGGTACGCGCTCATGAGCATTTGCTGTATCTCGGCGTTGTCGACTGCGGCAAGCGTGACCAGCGCTTGCAATGATCCGCCTGACTGTGCTGCCGCCATGGGGAGAGCCTCACTGAACGTGCGGAGGGGATCCTCGCCGAAGAGCGGATCCAGATGCCTCCAGGCGTGGCCGTCGTACGCGAAGTGGCGCCCACCGGTGCCGTCGGCGGCACGCTTGGCGACCCGAGCCACGGCGGGGGCCAGCGCCTCCACGAACGCAACCCAATCCGTAGCCGCTGCGCGCTCCCACGGAAACGTGCGGGGCGCAGCGTAGGGGTCGTCGTCGGCCGAAGCCGCCCAGAACGACTCGGCGTAGCGGACGGCAAGGCTCCGAAGCATCTCCCCGTCTTCGAGTTGGTTGGCGATTGCGTAAAGGAGGTGTTCGTCGGCCTCTGGCGTGGCCAGACGGAGGAGCAGGGAGCGTCCCCTCTGAGTCCAGTTCTTTCGTCGCCAGAGGATCCCCAGTACGACCCTTCGACGCTCCGGGTGCAGGGCCCACTGTTCCAGCCATCCATCCAGCGTCGCTTCCGCGAAGCCCCATGCATTGCTCAAGTAGACCGCGAGCCAGGTGGGATCGGAGGAGGCGACCTCGGCGGCGAGCCACGGCTCGAGCGCCCGAAACCAGGGCTCGCTCCCTGCGAGGCACTGCAGGGCCCTTTCGCGGATCCCGCCGGGCGTCGAAAGGAGGGACCGCATGCGGTCCGTCTCCCAGCGGCTCGGCACAGACGAGTTTGCGAGGTGAACAGCGAGGAGCTCGCGAAGGCTGGGTCGGCGCTCGCCGAGGCTCCAAAGCGCGTCCCAGATTTCGTCGTGGAACCGCGGTTGCTCTGCGCGGAGCCGCGCTAGGATCGCTCGAAGCTTTGGGCGGTAGCTGAGCGTGTCGAGTCGCTCGCTGACCCAGGAGGTGAGCGGCTTCGCACGGTTCTCGTGAAGCCACCGACGGGCGCGAGCCTCTTCGTGCAGGCTCTGGTGGGCGAAGGCATAGCGCCCGTCGCCCCCGTCCTCCCGAACCAGAACGCCCCGCGCTAGCCAGGACTCCAGCGCCAGCCCCGTATCCGGCAGGTGCACCCAGAAGCTCTCCTCCATGTCCATGCGGTCAACCAAGGCCCAGAGCGCCGCCACCGACTCGGCGGGAGCGTTCTCGAAACGTTCTTTCCAGAAGGCAAGGGAGACGCTCTCCGCACTTCCGAGTGGGCGACCGAGCGCAACAGCGAGCTTCAGCGTGTGTGGCTGAAGAAGATGGCGGGGAACCGGGTCAAGCGGCTGGCCAACGGTTTCCCGCCAGAGGTCCGCGACCCGTTCGGGCGCCAGGCTCCCGAGGTGGATTTCGATCGCGCTCTGGCCGGGATCCCGACCGCTCTGCAGACGTCGAAGCTGGGGGTCGTATCGCGCCTCGAATTCGCGCATGGAAGCGACCACGCGCACGCTCGGTACCGTAGTGGCCGCCCGGATCAGCTTCATCAAGAGCAGAAGGCGTCCCGTGTGGAGATCGACGAGACTTCGCCAGCGCGTCCAGTTGGTCGAGTACGAGCGCGACCCTGCCCTTCTCTGACACGAGGTCGTTGAGGGCTCGACTGGCGGTGTCAGCGCGCAGCCCCAGCCAGTTGCAAAGTTCGGCTTCGGTTCGGACCGTGACGGGAATCTGATCCGCCTTCGTGGTGAGCACGGTCCATCCGTCTCCCAGCAGATCGTCGACGAGCTTACTCAACAACGCCGATTTCCCAGAGCCGGGGGGACCGAGTAGCAAGATTGGGCGCTGCTCCTCCTTCTCGAGCTCCTCTCGTATACGCACTTCCTCGGGCCGATCGATCCAGACGCCTGAGATTTCCCGAGGCCAAGCGCGCAGTCCGTAGGTGGCGCTCGACTCCGCGTCTTGTTCCGGCGCCGGTGCCGCCGCCTCCGAACCTGGACGCGGCTCGCGGCCCGCGAGGGGCTCCGTCGTGGTGCCGGCAAGTCCGGACGTCGACGGGGGCTGCTCCCCGAGCTTCTCTCGGATACTCTCGACAAATGCTCGCGCGCACCGGTCCCAGTCGCACACCTCTGCCAGGCGCGCACGCAGGTGAAGCACCATCTCCCGCGCACCCTCCGGATCCGCAAACACCGCCCTAACCTTTTCGGCCATCGAACCTCGGACGTCGGGATCGAACACGAATGAGCCGTAGGTCTCTTCATGACCTTCCGTGGCGATAGGCCAGCAAGACCACTGTGCTGAGAGATCATGACGGGACGACCGCGGGCGATCGCCTCGAGTCCAACGAGACCGAATCCCTCTTCTCGAGACGGCATGAGGACCAGCTGCGCATTGCGGTAGCTCGCGCTCAGGAACTCGCCGTCAGTCGTGAAGGGCGTCGGAAGGACCTGCAACCGACCATCGAGGTGAGAATCTCCATGCGACTTCAGCAGTGCCTCGACGCGTTCCGTCAGGTTCGCCTCGTTCTCCGCTCCGCGAAGCTCGAGGTAGACGCGCCCATCCGCGGCAGCTTCATGCAGTTCGCGCACGGCGACATCCAATCCCTTCAGGTGGCTGTCCTCTAGTCGGCCGATGAGCAAGGCATGTCGTGCCCTTCCGCCGCACTGCTCCGGTTGCGCTGATAGCCCCGGAACAAGCTCGCACGTTCGGGCAAAGCCCTCGCCGTCCTTCATGCCTCTCGTGATGCGAGGACCTACCCCGAAGACGGCGACATTCGTGGGCTCGCCCAAACCACGCTCGACTGCGCACAGGTGATCGGACCTCGCGCCCGGCGACGCGCGGTTCTTGCTCGCCTCGACGATGCGAGGGTCGACGTGAACGATATGCCCTCGCACCGCGATTCCATGTCGGGCCGCGAGCTGAACGGCGGCGGGCCCGGTCCAACGTCCGTGCCCAACAACGGCGTGTGGGTCGAGCCCGGCGAGGGCGTCCGCTTGGCCAGCGTCCGCGCCGCCGTCGAGGCGCTGCATCGGGCCCGCAAGCAGAAAGAGATCGTTGCCCTCCGGGACGGGGCACTCCCGAGCGTGCAAGAAATGAACGCGCCCGTCGCGGGCACCAACGATCTCACGGTCCGGTGGGCGTCGGGGAAGGGCGCACCACACTTCCACATCCGGAATCCTCGCGACGGCCGTCACGAGCTCGCGGTTGAACGTGCTCACGCCCCCATGGCCCGATGCCCATTCGGTGGCGAGGAAGAGTATGCGCAGCGCGGACATGCCCGGTGTCCGTGTAGATTCTACGGAATGCGGTCAAACCTACAAGGACTGACCAACCGCGGAGAACGTGGTCAGCGGAAGCGGGGCACCCTGTCTTGCCTCGCCGCCTACCGCGCGTGCACCGTCATGCGCATGCCGTGCCGCGGCCGCAGCGTGATGACCGGCTCGAGCTCCACCGGGTGGCCGGGCACGAGGTCGAGGCGGTAGCGCTGGGCCACGACGGCGAGCGCGAGCTCGGCTTCCATCAGGGCGAAGCGGTTGCCGATGCACTGCCGCGGCCCACCCGCGAAGGGGAAATAGGCGTACCTCGGGATGGTCGCCATCCGCTCGGGCGCGAAGCGCTCGGGGTCGAACCCTTCCGGGTCCTCCCAGAAGTCCGGATGGCGGTGCGTCACCCAGGGGCTCACGAAGACCAGGCTCCCGCGCGGGATGAAGAACCCGTCGATGACGTCGTCCTCGATCGGCGTGCGGCCCAGACCCCAGGCGGGTGGGTAGAGGCGCATCGCCTCGGACAGGACCATCGACGTCCATTCGAGCCGCGGCAGGTCGGCGATCGTCGGTAGTCGCCCCTCGAGCACCGTGTCCACTTCCGCTTGCAGTCTGCGCATCGATGCCGGGTGCTTCGACAGGAGGTAGAAGGTCCAGGTCAGGGCGTTGGCCGTCGTCTCGTGGCCCGCGAGGAAGATCGTCATCACCTCGTCGCGGAGCTGGCGGTCGTCCATGCGCTGGCCCGTCTCTTCGTCCCGCGCGTCCATCAGCATGCCCAGCAGGTCTTCGCCGGAGCTCTGGCTTCGCCGGCGCGCCTCGATCACCTCGAAGACCACGCGGTCGAGCGTCTCGAGGTGACGGCCGAGGGTGCGGTTGCGCCGGGTCGGGATGCGTGTCGGCACGTCGACCATGCTGCCGATGCGCTCGTTGACGTCCTCGAGGGTCCAGCCCAGGGCCTCTCCCACGTCGCTCGCCCGCTCGCTCACGTCGATGCCGAGGAGCGTCTCGCTCACGACCCGAAGCGCCATGCCCATGACCTCGACGTGCACGTCGATGGACGTGCCCCGCTCGGCGGCGGATGCCCACCGCTCGGTCATCTCCAGGATCGCCCGCACCATCACCTCCGCGAACGCTTCGATGCGTGCGCGATGGAACGCCGGCTGGGCGATGCGCCGTTGGCGTAGCCAGTGCGCACCGTCGCTCGTGAGCAACCCCCGCCCGAGCAGCATCGAGAGCTTCTCGTAGCCGCGCGTCTGCTTGCCGTAGACACGGGGTGCCTCCTGCAGCACGTGGCGCACGGCGTCCGGGTGCGCGAGCAGGTGGACGGTCATGGGGCCGAATCGCGTGCGCACGATGTCGCCGTACTTGCCCCGGACGCGAAGCATGAAGCCCAAGGGGTCGTCACGGAATTCGCGACCGTGACCGAACAAGAGGCTTCCCCCCGGGAGGGCAGGCGCGAGCCGGGCGCCCGCCGGCATCTGTCGTGGAAGGAGCGCGGAGACGATACGGGTCGGAAGGGCCGGCACGGGCCCGAGGGTAGCAGGGCTGCGCGATGGACGCCGCACTTGTCGATGGGAGCGCCGGCGGCATGCGAGACCGTCTGCACGACGAATGCTTCGTCGCCGGGGCGTCTCCCCATGCAGTGATCGTAGTCGAACGCGATGCGTCGCCGAGCCGACTGCCCTCGCCGCCGCGCGTCCGGCCTGCTATTCGTGTGGCCCATGGCCGAAGATGACGTCCAGACGCTGCTCCATCGCCTCGACCTCGAGACGCTCGACCGCGACCTGTTCCGCGGTCACAGCCCCGACGACGGGCGGCCCCGCGTCTTTGGCGGGCAGGTGGCGGGTCAGGCCCTCGTCGCCGCGGTGCGCACCGTCGAGGGTCGCCCTTGTCACTCCTTGCACGCCTATTTCCTGCGGCCCGGCGACCCGAAGCGACCGATCATCTACGAGGTCGACCGCATCCGCGACGGGCGCTCCTTCACCACGCGTCGCGTCGTCGCCGTCCAGGGCGGTGAGGCCATCTTCAACATGTCGGCGTCGTTCCAGATCGACGAGCCCGGGCCCACCCATCAGGTGCCCATGCCCCAGGCGCCCCCGCCCACCAGCGTCCCCTCGAACGACGAGCGCATCCGCGAGGGACGCGCGCGCACCGGCCACCGCGTCTTCGAGTTCCTCGAGAAGCTCGAGCGCCCCATCGTGCAGCACGACCTGGACCCGATGGATCTGTTGCACCCGACGCCGCGCAGCGGTCCGCGCCGCGTCTGGTTCCGCGCGCGTGGCGAGCTGCCCGACGACCCGCTGCTCCACCAGTGCGTGCTGACGTACGCATCCGATCTCTCGCTCGTCGACCCGAGCATCTTCACCCACGGCCTCACCTGGTTCGACCCACGCCTCATCGTCGCGAGCCTCGACCACGCGATCTGGTTCCACCGCCCCTTCCGCGCCGATCGATGGCTCCTCTACGTCACTGAGAGCCCGTCCACCGGCAACGCGCGCGGCATGAACTTCGGTCGCATCTTCGCCGAGGACGGCACGCTCGTCGCCTCGGTCGCCCAGGAGAACCTCATGCGCGTGGTCGAGCGGGACTGAGCCACTCCCAGGTGGTCGGAAGCAGTCGAGTCAGACCGGCAGCGCACACGTCAAGCGGGCCCCGACGACCTCAGCCGGGTTCAACGCACCGGAACCGGGCACGACACCCCAGCGATCATGATCGCGCTCCGCCCGCCGCTCATCGGCTCGGCCCACAGGACGAGGAAGCGGCTGAAGCCGGTCGTGATCACCGCAGGATGGGGGACGTCGCCGCCCATCGCGGTGAAGCTGGCGATGTCGACCGTGGCGGGGCCGAGCTGCGTCGACGCGAACGCGCGGATGTGCGCCATCCCGCCGGAGGTGGTCGAGAAGGCCGCGAGGACCGTTCGGGAGTCCGGGTCGATGTCGGCGCCGAGGTCGCCCGGCACCTCGGAGACGTCGGTGGTCACCGTGGCGCCGTTCGTGATCCGCACGCGGGTGCCCCTTCCGCGCGAGGTGAGCATCGCGAGTGTCCGTGTGGTGGACGGCAGGACACGTGCCGCGACCACGTTCTCGCCGGGCTCCCGGAACGCCTGCATGTCCACGACGGTCGCGCTCATGTCGACCGTCCACACCTGGACCTCGCCGGCCTGGATGAACGACAGGCGGTAGGCGTCGGTGAGCGCGTCGCTCGGGACGATCCACGGGTCGGCGCCGGGGACCATGAGGGCGGCGGGCATCGCCGTCATGTCGGACTGCTGCGCGATCAGGAGGAGCGACGTGTCCGGGGTGGTCGTACCCTGGTTCCAGGCGACCGCGTAGGTGGTGGCGCCGACCGCGAGGCCTGGGCGGAGCGAGTCGGTCATGGCCGCCACGGGCATCCCCGGCATCGTCGCGAGGGTCCCGTCGGGCAACAGGGGCACGCCGTCGAGGGTGCCGTCGGGGTGGTGCACCAGCGCGACGAAGGCCATGGCGGTCGGCACGCCCACGAGGGTCCCGCCCTCGCCCGCGATCACGTCGTGTGGGCTGCCGATCGGCATGCCCCCAGGAGCGAGGGCCAAGGACTCGATCTGGCTGGCCCGTCCGCTCGGCGGCTGGCGCGTCCAGACCAGGAGCATGTTGCTGCCGAAGCTCGCCACGGCCGGCCACGACAGCGCCCCCGTCTGCGTCACGACCGACAGGGTCGCGCTCGGGAAGCACATGCCCTCGGGGGGAGGACCGGCATCGAGGGGCGGCGGCCCGGCGTCGAGCCCGGGCGGCCCGGCGTCGCGTCCCGGCCGTGGCCCCGCGTCCTGCCCCACGCTCCCGTCTCTGGCGATCGGCCCTCCGTCGCCACTCGCAGGAGCCGGCCCGAGCCCGAGGGGCGTGCGCGCGCCGCAACCCGCAAGCGCCAAGACGGCGATCCACGCCGCGTACCTGGAAGCCAAGTGCTGCATGCCGCCATCCTATCCGCGGATCAGGTCCAGTGAAACCGGGCCCCGCCGCGAGTGCGGACGGTGTGAGCGAGCTTCCCTCACCCGATGGATCCCGCCCGACGCCTCGGCTCCCAGATCAGCGCATCGGGGAGGGGCACCTCACCGTCTGCTGTCCGGGCCGACCGGCATGTAAGTGACCACGCTTTGGCAACAATAGTAATGATCGCACATTCGCGGCGCGGTCCGAGGGCCCCTTGGGCCGGCCGGGGCGCGAGGAGCCCGAAGCGGGGGGACCTGATATGCTCCCGGAGTGGAGCCGGACCGTCAGGTCGAGATCCAGCTCGGGCACATGTGCAACAACCGCTGCGTGTTCTGCGTCAGCGGGCAGCGCACCGGGCTCGGCGAGGCGCGTCCTTTGCCCCTCGAGCCCCTGCTCGCCAGCGTCACGGCGGCGCGCGAGGCCGGCCACCGCAAGATCACGCTTCTCGGCGGCGAGCCCACGTTGCAGCCCGCCTTCCTCGAGGTCGTGCGCCACGCGGTCACTCTCGGCTTCGACGAGATCGTGATCTTCACCAACGGCGTCAAGACCGCGCGCCCCGCGTTCATCGACGAGGTGCGCGCGACCGGCGGCCGCTTCACCTGGCGCATCTCGATCCAGGGCGCCACGAAGGACGCCCACGAGCGCACGACGAAGAAGCGCGGCTCCTTCGATCGCATCCTGCGCTCCATGGAGGCCCTGCAAGCGCGGGGCGAGCGCATCACCGTCAACATGTGCGTCGTCCGCTCCAACTGCGAATCGGTCGACCGCTTCCCGGAGCTGCTCTTGCCCTACGGCGTCACCCAGCTCCACCTCGACATGATGCGTCCCCTCGACGCGGGTGAGCGCACCGAGGAGGAGCTGCGCCAGACGATCCCGCGCTACTCCGACATGGTGGAGCCCCTCACGCGCATGGTCCGCGGGTTCCCCGAAGGCTTCGACGTCAACATCGGCAACCTCCCGTATTGCATCGCGCCCGAGCTCGCCCACGTCATCCACCATGACGGAGAGCCCACCGAGACCATCGCCGTCGACGGCGACCGGGAGCTGAGCGCGCCCTGGGACAAGTACCTCGTCAAGCGGCGCGACAAGATCAAGCCCGGCTCCTGCCGCGCCTGCGTCTTCGACGACACCTGCAGCGGCGTGTTCGAGACCTACGCGCGCTTCCACGGCACCGAGGAGCTCGTGCCCGTGACCCACGATGCTCTCGTGCTCATCGATCCGCACCGCGCCCTGCTCGCGCGCCAGCTCCGGCCCCTGCTCGCGACTCTCGCCGACTGGGCGCCCCCGTCCCCCTTCGAGGCGGCGTGCACCTTCGAGCGCGGCGACGCCGAGACGCACGTGGTGCTCGAGGGCCCCCCCGAACCGCTCGTCCTCGCCCTCGGCCGCTCGCATCTGCCCGGCGCGGCCGCGCGGTTCGAGCGCTTCTCGGTGCGCGTGCTCTCGGCACCCTTCGACGGAAACCTCGCCCTCACCGCCCTGCGCGCCCTCGTCGCCCACCTCGTCGCCCGGGGCGAACGCCTGCTCGTGCCCGCGGGCGACGATGCCTTCGTCGTGCCCGCCCGCTCGGTGGCCGCGCGCCTCGAACGCCTCCGCGGCGCCGCTCCCTTCGGCCGGCTCGAGTGGCGCGACACGCGGGTGGCCGACGGGGGGCGCCGCGCCGAGATCGCCCTGGTGGCCTCGGGCGGCGAGCGCGCGACCGTGTGGCTCGCCGAAGAGGGCCGCCGCGCGACCGGTGGCTACCGCGTGGACGCAGACCGCCCGAGCGAGCCCCTCGTCGACGGCTTGCGCGCAGTCATGCACGCCCTCGCGCCCAGCCCCAACCGGTAGACAAGCCGGCATCGCTCTCCTACCGTGGCGGCGTCATGGCGCGCTTCACCGACTACGACCACTACGATGCGCTCGGGCTCGCCAAGCTCGTCCGCGAGCGACAGGTCTCGGCCGTCGAGCTCGTCGAGGAGTGCATCGCCCGCATCGAACAGGTCAACCCGCGCATCCACGCGGTCGTGACCCCGATGTACGAAAGGGCGCGCGCCGCGGCCGCCCGCCCGCCCGGCGAGGGCCCCTTCGACGGCGTCCCCTTCCTGCTCAAGGACCTCCTGACCGCCGTCCGCGGTGTCCGGTTCACGAGCGGCAGCCGGTACTTCCGCGACTACGTGCCCGATCACGACTCGGAGCTGGTGCTGCGCTACCGGCGCGCGGGGCTCATCGCGGTCGGCAAGACGAACACGCCCGAGCTCGGTCTCTTGCCGGCCACCGAGCCGAGCTTCTTCGGACCGACGGACAACCCCTGGGAGCCGTCGCGCACCGCGGGGGGGTCGAGCGGCGGCTCGGCCGCGGCGGTGGCCGCTGGCATCGTCCCCATGGCCCACGGCGGAGACGGAGGCGGATCGATCCGGATCCCCTCCTCGTGCTGCGGCGTCTTCGGGCTCAAGCCGACACGCGCGCGGACGCCGGCAGGGCCGGACGCGAGCCAGCAGTGGTTCGGCTTCGTGCTCGAGCACGTCCTGACCCGCTCGGTGCGCGACTCGGCCGCAGCCCTCGACGCGACCACCGGCGTGGAGCCGACCGCGCCCTACCATGTGCTGCCTCCCGGGCGCCCGTTCCTGCACGAGGTTGGCGCCGACCCGGGCAAGATGCGCATCGGCTTCTTCACGACGCCGCCCCTGCCCGCCGAGGTCCATCCGGATTGCGTTGCGGCGACCGAGGACGCCGCGCGGTTGTGCGAGTCCCTCGGTCACCACGTCGAGGAGCTGCACACACGCTTCGATTCGCGGCGCATCGCCCACGCCTTCTTCACGGTGATCGGAGCGGCGACTGCCGCTGACCTGCACGACGCCGAGGTGCTGGTCGGCCGGCCTCCTGCGCCCGACGACTTCGAGCCCGAGACCCAGCTCACGGCCATGTTCGGCAGGGTCTTCACCGCGGCGGATCTGGCGATCGCCCTGCACACGCTCGAGGAGGAGTCGCGTCGCCTCGCGGTCGAGTGGGCCGACTACGACGCGGTGCTCACACCCACCCTCGCCCAGCCGCCGGTGCTCCACGGCGCCCTGCGCGCCAAGGGCATCGAAGAGACCGCGCAACGGCTCATCGCGCGGGCGGGTCTGCGTTCCGTGCTGCGGCTTCCCGGCCTTCTCGACCAGGCGATCGATCGCGTCTTTTCGTTCATCCCCTTTCCGCCCGTGGCCAACTACACCGGTCGACCATCCATGTCGGTGCCGCTCTACTGGAACGAGCGGGGGCTGCCCATCGGCGTCATGTTCACCGCGCGCTTCGGCGACGAGGCAGCGCTCCTCAGGCTCGCGGCCCAGCTCGAAGCGGCGCGTCCCTGGTTCGACCGTCGCCCCCCCGTCCGCGCCGGGCTCGCGGACTGACCCCGCGCGTCCTCCGCGCTACGCGCCGCGCGGCCCACGCTCGAGCCGTTCGAGCATGGCCAGAGTCGCCGACATGAGCTCGGCGATCTGGTCCTCGTGGTCGGCAAGGCCCGCAAGGGTGCGCGCCTCCATGGCGGCCTGTCGCGCATCGTGCGCCCGCCGCAGCGCGTCCTCGTGGCGGCCCTCGTCGCACAGGGCGCGGCACTGGTCGAGCATCATGGCGCAGTGCGCGATTCGGTCAGCGGTACCCACACTCTCACGATAGCCATCGCGCCCCGCGAGGTAAGACGCGCCCGTGGACAGGGGACCGCGCGTGGCTACCTCCATCGTCGAGGCCGAGCCGGATCGTCTTGGCGCGGCCGAGGAGGATATCCATGCGGAAGATTCCGTGGCTCGTGCTCGCCGCCGTGCTGCTTTGCGTGCCCGCGGGCTGCGTGCCGGCTTACGGGTCCGTGGGTTACACGACCTGGGCGGACGCGTCCCCGCCGGCGCCCTACATGGAGGAGGCCGGTGCGGCGCCTGGTCCCGGCTACGTCTGGGTGAACGGCTACTGGTACTGGAGTGGCGCGCAATGGCAGTGGATGCGCGGCTACTGGGCGCCCGTCCCGGCCGTCGGCTACGCGTGGCAGCCGAGCGGCTGGATCCAGGTCAGCGGACGGTACCGCTTCGTGCCTGGTCGCTGGGTCGCCCCCCACCATCACCCTCAGGTGCGCTACGTGCATCCGGTCCCCCGCGTGCGCGTCGAAGTGCGGGGCGCTCCCTATCGGGCCATCCCTCCCCGGCACGACCGTCAGGGCAGGAGACACTGATCCGCTGCAGTGCTTGCGCGACCGACGCACATCTTTCGCGCCTCATGGCCGCCGTGGGGACGGGCGACGGGGTCGGCGCCCCGAGCGCGCGCGACGGTTCTTTCGCGCCGGTCGAGGCCGATCGGCCGGCCGCCGGGCATTCGGGCCAGGCGTGGCATGTGCGATGCAACCGATGGGGCCGAGGTATTTTGCCCGAGGGGGTGCGATGCGCACCGCAGAGCTATGCAGCCGTGATGTCGTCGTGATCCGTCCAGACGAGAGCGTGCTCGCCGCGGCCCGGCTCATGCGTCGTCATCACGTCGGCTCCCTCGTGGTCGTCGAGGATCGCGCGGGCGGAATTGGGCCGATCGGCATGCTCACCGACCGCGACCTGGTGGTGAGCGTGCTCGCGAGCGGCGAGGAGATCGCCCCGAGCTCGATTCTCGTCCGTGACGTCATCGGTCCGGACGTGCTCGTCGCCCACGGGAACGAGGGTGTGTGGCAGGCGCTCAGGCACATGCGTGCGCGCGGCGTCCGGCGCGTACCCGTCGTCGACGAGTCCGAGAGGCTCATCGGCATCCTGGCCTTCGACGACCTGATCGCCTGGATGTCGGAGCAGCTCACCGAGCTGACGCGCCTCCTCGACCGCGAGCAACGGTTCGAGCGCACCACCCGACCGTCTGGAGAGATCCATACGATGCCGTGAGGAGAAGGCATGGCCTCGAGCAGGGGGGAACCAGGGCGGCTCCCCAAGGCGAGGACCAAGCGGACCGGGAACGGCTTGACCGGCGTGAGGGCGTGCCTAGATCGGCCGAGCGGCGTGGCGGGGTTCGAGCCACCGCCCTCCGCGCCACCCGACAAGGGAGAGAGCGATGAACGTCGAACAGCTGATGACGAAGAACGTGGCCACCGTCGGGCCGGAGGACACACTCGAGCGCGCGGCCCAGCTCATGTGGGAGCAGGACTGCGGTTGTGTCCCGGTCGTCGACGACGACCATCACATCCTCGGGATGATCACCGATCGCGACACGTGTATGGCCGCCTATACGCGCGGGGGTCGGCTGCAGGACATCCGGGTCGGCGAGTGCATGTCGCGGATCGTCCACGCGGCGCGTCCCATCGAGAGCCACTCGGCGGTCCTCGAACGCATGCGCAGCGCCCAGGTCCGCCGCATTCCGGTGGTCGACACCCAGGATCGCCTGCTCGGAATCGTCTCGATCAACGACCTGTCCCTGGCTGCGGCCGCCGGTGCCATCCACCGTGACGCGGTGTTCCACGCCTTCGCAGGGATCTGCCACCATCGTGGCCTCACCCCGACGCAGTTCGCTGCGGCCGAGTGACGCATGGGCGTTCGACCGGGCCCGTCGGGGTCCGGTCAGCGCCGTCGCCGCGCCTCGCGCCCACCGTTGCCGATGATCCCGAGGTCGAGCAACCCCGCGAGCACGATGAGGGCCCAGCCCAGGGGAGGCACCTCGCCCGGTCGACCGAGGGAGTCCATCGCGTAGGCGAAGGCGATGGTGGTCAGGGGCATGAAGAAGAAGCCGAGCAGCGGCCAGATCCACGCGCGGCCGTAGGCGGCGGTCAGGTAGGGAGCGTCGAAGAGCCACAAGAGCGCCAGAGCGATCCGCGGAAAAGCGAGCGCGAGGCAACCGAGGAAGCAACCCATGCAGAGGACTATAGACACGGTGGGGGGTGCGTCCAGTGCCGCGGTTGACACGGTGCGCGGTGCGCTTACCAGAGCAGGGCAGGAGGCCCGCCATGCAGGTACGCCAGGTCATGCGCCCCAACCCCATCACCGTGACCGCGGACGACGACCTGTCGCTTGCGCTCCAGATCATGCTGTGGAACGGGATCCGCCATCTGCCAGTGGTGCAGGACGGGCGTCTCGTCGGCGTGCTGAGCGAGCGTGACATCCTCGCCCACCGTGGCCGCGGCGAGAGCCTCTACGACATGGAGGGCAAGGTCCGCATCGCCATGAGCGGGCGCGTTCGAACGATTCTCTTCGCATCAGGAGCTGGCGGACGCGGCAGCCATGATGGCCGTGGACAAGCTCGGATGTGTGCCGGTGGTCGACGCGGGCGCCCTCGTCGGCATCGTCACGACGACCGATCTGCTGGCGCACGAGGCCCAGTGCTTCGTGGCGCCGACGCCGGCGAAGGAGCGCGACCCGGAGGTGGGCGCGATCATGACCCGCGACCCCATTGCAGTCATGCCCGACGAGCCGCTGCTCGATGCGGCGGCGCGCATGGTGCAGCGCGGCACGCGCCACCTGCCCGTGATCGACGGGCTCGGCCGCGTGGTCGGCATCCTGTCGGACCGCGACGTGCGGACGGCCATCGGCAACCCCCTCGGCGTGCTCGACGAGGATGGGCCGACCGCACGGCTCGGGCGCCTCAAGGTCGAGGACGCCATGACCCCGAGCCCCCGCATCGCCAACGAGCACGAGCACCTGTCCCAGGCCATCTCGGCGTTCCTGGACGAGCGCTTCGGCGCCCTGCCGATCGTCGACGACGAGCAGCACCTGGTGGGCATGCTCTCCTACCTCGATGTCTTGACGCGCGTCGCCCCCGAGCCGAGCTGACCGAGTCTGGACCCGAGGAGCCGCCTCAGCCCTTCTTGCGGCGTGCGATGCTGAGCTCGTCGAGGGCCGGCAGGGCCGGCAGGGCCTTGCGCCCGAACTGCACGCCCGAGTGGGTCGGCGGCGGCGGCTCGGTCGGCGCGTTCAGGCGACGGTTGCGAGAGGAGCGCTCCAACTCTTCAATATCGTGGATGTACTCCTCGAGGAGATCGTCGATCGAGCCGCCCATCGATCCCATCCTACGGCACCAGACACCGAACGCGGAGGCCCCTAAATGGGGATGGTTGCCACCCTCAGGGGTGAACAGCTGCCCTGTCTCCCTGAAATCATTTGAAATCCGCCCGCGCGAGACCGCACGGTCGGGCTCGAAAATTTCGCTTCGGGGCCCGGTGGGCACACGGCCCCCCGCCCGCGCTGCAGGCCTTCGTGCGGGCTGCTAGGATGCCGGCCCCATGGCGGCGCGTGATGAGGCATACCCCGTCCTGCGGTCGAAGGTCGACACGCGGTGCGAAGCCTATCGGCGCAACCACGACGCCAACCTGAAGGCGGTCGCCGACCTCGCCGAGGCGCTCGGCACC
Organism: uncultured delta proteobacterium; assembly: GCA_963830115.1. Lineage (GTDB taxonomy): Bacteria > Myxococcota_A > Polyangia > Polyangiales > CAWHLB01 > CAWHLB01. Next base: position 130,640 of record CAWHLB010000014.1, on the reverse strand, counting down.
TCGCGCCAGGGCGGCGGCGAGAAGTACAACCGCCGCCATCAGGACAAGGGGGAGCTGTTGCCGCGCGAGCGCATCGAACGGCTCATCGACCCGGACGGTTGGTTCCTCGAGATCAGCCCGCTCGCAGGCCACGGAGTCTCCGGCGAGACGACGGGCTCGAGCGTCGTCGGCGGCGTCGGCCTCGTGTCCGGCGTCGAGTGCGTCATTTCGGCGAGCGAGGCGACGGTCAAGGGCGGCGCCGTGACCGAGATCGGCATGCACAAGAGCGGGCGCCTCGCGCAGATCGCCGAGCAGAACGCGATGGTCGCCATCAGCCTCATCGAGTCCGCTGGCGCAGACCTGCCGAACCAGCACAAGATCTTCGTGCCCGGCGGACGCGGCTTCCGGGATCTGACGCGCCGGTCCGCGGCGCGCATCCCGACCGTCTGTCTCGTGTTCGGCAGCTCGACGGCCGGGGGCGCCTACATCCCGGGCATGAGCGACTACGTCGTCATGGTGAAGGAGCAGGCGAAGGTCTACCTCGCGGGGCCGCCGCTCGTGAAGATGGCCACCGGCGAGACGGCGGGCCACGAGGAGCTCGGCGGCGCCGACGTGCACTCGCGCATCTCCGGCGTCAGCGACTACATGGCCGAGGACGAGCTCGATGCCCTGCGCCTCGGCCGCGAGATCATCGCCCATCTCAACTGGCGAAAGGCTGGGCCCGCGCCGGTGGGTGCGCCCGAGGAGCCGCTCTACGATCCGGAGGAGCTGCTCGGCGTGGCCTCGGCCGACATGCGCGTCCCCTTCGACGCCCGGGAGGTCATCGCGCGCGTGGTCGACGGCTCGCGCTTCAGCGAGTTCAAGCCGCTCTACGGGACGACTCTGGTGTGCGGCTGGGCGCACCTGCACGGCTACCCGGTCGGCATCGTGGCGAACAACGGCGTCCTCTTCAGCGATTCGTCGAACAAGGGCGCCCAGTTCATCGAGCTCTGCAATCAGGTCGACGTCCCGCTGCTCTTCCTGCAGAACACGACCGGCTTCATGGTCGGAAAGAAGTACGAGCAGGAGGGCATCATCAAGAACGGCGCCAAGCTCATCAACGCCGTCTCGAACAGCACCGTCCCCGCCATCACGCTCATGATCGGCGCGAGCTTCGGGGCCGGCAACTACGCCATGATGGGCCGCGCCTACGACCCGCGCTTCCTGTTCACCTGGCCGAGCCACCGCATCGGCGTCATGGGCGGCAGGCAGCTCGCCGGCGTGCTCGACATCATCCAGCGCGAGTCGGCGGAGAAGAAGGGCGTGCCGGTCGACGAGCAGAAGCTCGCCGTCATGAAGGCCATGGTCGAGCAGCAGATCGAAGCCGAGTCGAGCCCCTACTTCGCCACGGCACACCTCTGGGACGACGGCATCATCGACCCGCGCGAGACGCGTACCATCCTGGGAATCGCCCTGAGCGCCGCTCACAACGCGCCGGTGCGCGGCACGACGTCCTGGGGCGTGTTCCGGCATTGACCCGAGATTTGTTCTGACCACCCACGCGAGATTTGTTCTGACCATCCGCCCGCCCGCAATCCTCCCGGGGGAGACCCCCCGAGCCCCCCCTCGGCCCCTCGCGTGGCTCGGAGCCGGGCTTGCGTCGCTCGCTGGGATGACCGTGACCGTGAAGCCAATCCAGAAGCTTCTGATCGCGAACCGCGGGGAGATCGCGCGGCGGATCGTGCGTACGGCGCGCGGGATGGGGATCGCCACCGTGGCGGTGTTCTCCGAGGCCGACGCCGACGCACCCTTCGTGCGCGACGCCGACGGGGCGGTGCGCATCGGGCCGGCGCCGAGCGCCCAGTCGTACCTGTCCATCGAGCGCATCGTCGATGCGGCGAAGCGCGTCGGTGCCGATGCCGTGCACCCCGGCTACGGCTTCCTCTCGGAGAACGCGGCCTTCGCCGAGGCCTGCGACGTGGCCGGTCTCGTCTTCGTCGGCCCACCCCCCGACGTCATTCGCACGATGGGCAGCAAGCGCGAGGCCAAGCGCATCGCCGCGAAGGCCGGTGTGCCGGTCATCCCGGGCTACGACGGCGAGGCCCAGGACACCGCCACCCTCGCCGCCAAGGCCGAGGAGGTCGGGTTCCCGCGTGCTGCTCAAGGCGAGCGCGGGCGGCGGCGGCAAGGGCATGCAGGTCGTGCGCGAGCGGGGCGGCCTCGCAGAGGCGATCGACTCGGCGCGGCGGGTCGCCGAGAACGCCTTCGGTGACGGCACGCTCCTCATCGAGAAGTACGTCGAGCGGCCGCGCCACGTGGAGATCCAGATCCTGGGCGACGCCCACGGCCACCTCGTCCACCTCTTCGAGCGGGAGTGCTCGATCCAGCGCCGCCACCAGAAGGTCCTCGAGGAGTCGCCGTCGCCTGCCCTCGACGATGCGTTGCGGGCACGCATGGGCGAGGCCGCCCTCGCCGTCGGGCGCGCCATCGGCTACCGCAACGCCGGCACCGTCGAATTCATCCTCGCGCCGGACGGTTGCTTCTATTTCCTCGAGGTGAACACGCGCCTGCAGGTCGAGCATCCGGTGACCGAGCTCGTCGTCGGCCTCGATCTGGTGCGCGCCCAGATCCGGGTTGCAGAGGGCGCACCCCTCGACTTCACGCAGGACGATCTCCACCAGCACGGCGCTGCGATCGAGGCGCGCCTCTACGCCGAGGATCCGGCCAACGGCTTCCTTCCCGACAGCGGGCGCATCGTCGACTTCCACCTTCCCGCGATGGACGGCCTGCGGGTCGACAGCGGCGTCGAGACGGGCTCGGTCGTGGGCATCGACTACGACCCGATGCTCGCCAAGATCATCACCCACGGCGCGGACCGGGCCGAGGCCCTTCGACGGTTGGCGCAGGCCCTCGCGTCCCTCTCGGTGCAGGGCGTCCGCACCAACCGTGCCTTCCTGCATGCCCTGGTGACTCACCCCGAGCTCCTCGCCGGCCACCTCGACACGCACTTCATCGAGACGCACATGGGTGATGCCCTCGGCGCGTCTCCCGCACCGGCCGACGTGCACCGGGCCGTCGTCGCCGCCACGCTCGCCGCCTGGGAGGGTCGCCGCGCCGCACGCACGCTCTTGCCGGCGATCCCGAGCGACTACAGGAACAGCCGTTTCCGCGACGCGTGGGTGGACTACGACCACGAGGGCGAGTCCCTCCGCGCCACGTGGCGCAGCCTCGGCCGCGGGCGCTTCCACGTGACGGTGGGCGGCGATGCCTTCGCCTCCGACGTGACGCTCGTCGCCTGGGACGGCACGGAGATCGTCGTGGAAGGATCGGAGGGCGTCCGCCGCCGGGCCCGCGTCGTCTTCGACGGTGACGTCGCCTACGTGAGCGCATCCGGCGTCTCGCTACGCCTGCGTGCCCTGCCGCGCTTCCCCGACGTGACCGCCACCAAGGCGGCGGGCTCCTGCCTCGCACCCATGCCCGGGAAGATCATCCGGATCGCCGTTGCATCGGGCGACGCGGTGGAGTCTGGCCAACCCCTCGTCGTGATGGAGGCGATGAAGATGGAGCACACGGTCGACGCGCCGCGCGCCGGAATCGTCGATGCGGTCCGCGTCGTCGAGGGCGACCAGGTGGACGCCGACCAGGTGCTCATCGTGCTCGGGGACGAAGAAGCGTCAGGGGGCTGAGCGGAGGATTGGGGGGCTCTGTCCACCCGCGTGTGCTCGGCCCGGGGAAGAAACGGCAACGTGCCACCGTATCTTGTCCGTCCCCACGAAGGAGGCACTCCATGGGCAAGCTCATCGGGGTCGGAACGATCCCCGGCATCGTGGCCATCGCTGGCGTGGCGTTCGCAGCGGTGACCGTCCGCTACGAGAACGACGACGACCAGACCCACAACGGGCGGGGCGAAAGCTGTCACGCTGCGGCGCCGTTGCTTCCTCGATGAGCATTTCTCTCCCATCGCGCGGCCGGGGCGGACCGGGCCTGGTCCTTTCGGCCTGGGGCCTCGTGGCTCTCGGCGGCTGCGTTCCCTTTCCGCACATGGAGCGGGCTGCGCCAGCCGTCGAAGGCGTGGTCCGCCGGCATGGCGTTCCCGTCGCAGGCGTCACCGTGCACCTCGACCACGGCCTGAGCCCGGACGCCGCCAAGGCCTGCCGCGGCGACGGGGCGACGCGCACGAATGCCGCCGGTCGCTTCGCGCTCGAGGCGCCGACCTACTTCGACCCCGTGATCGCCTTCGGCGACCGTCGCGACTACTGGAGCCTGTGCGTCGACCTGCCGGACCGACGCTTCGTCTGGACCGGCCGGGGGATGTGGGGGGGGCCGCCGCGAGAGCGCCTCGCGTGCGAGATCGGGAGCGGTGCCGGGCCAGGTCTGCAGGTCGAGCTGCCGACGAACCCCGTCGATCCCCTCCGCGATCGGCTGCCACGTGGAGCCGCCCCTCTGAGCGAGGGCGCGCGCCCTGCTCAGATGCGTTTGCGCGCGACGAAGGCGCTGATCTTCGCGATGGAGTCCAGATTGTCGGGGCGCATCTCCGTGTTCGTGACGGTCACGCCGAAGGTCCTCTCGATGAAGGCGATCACCTCGAGGACGCCGGTCGAATCGACGACGCCCCGTTCGAGGAGCGATGCGTCGTCCGGAAGGAGGGCGGGGTCCGCCACGTAGAAGGTGCCGCTGATGAACGTTCGAACCTGATCTCTGATGTCCATGGTTGCTCCATCGAAGACCGACTCACTCACGACAACCCCATTCGCTTGATCTTCCCGGTCGTGGTCTTGGGCAGGTCGGCCACGAAGGCGACGTGCTGCGGGACCATGTACGACTCGAGCCGGGTCTGGCACTCGCGCTGTATGTCCCGCTCGCTGAGGGAAGCGCCCTGCTCGAGGACGACGAAGGCCTTGACCGCCTGGCCCAGGATCTCGTCGTCTACGCCGATGACGGCCGCCTCCCGCACCCCGTCGATGTTCATCAGCGCGTTTTCGACCTCCTTGGGAGGCACCTTCTCGCCACGCGACTTGAGGATGTCGTCCACCCGCCCGACGAAATAGACGTAGCCCTCCTCGTCGAGCCGCACGAGGTCTCCGGTGTAGAGGACCTGCTCGCCTGGCAGGGGACCGGGACGGAGCCGCTTCGCCGTCGCCTCGGGCTTCTCCCAGTAGCCGCGCATCACGGTGCCGCCGCGGATGACGAGCTCGCCGATCACCCCGGGGCCGACCCGCCGATCCTCCTCGTCCACCACCCAGATCTCGGTGTTGGGGATGGCGATGCCGACGCTCGTCGGCTTGCGCCCGATGTCGTCGGACGGCAGGTAGGTGCACCGCTTGCACTCGGTCAGACCGTACATCGAGAAGATCTTCGCGTTCGGGAAGGCGCGCTGCAGCATCTCGATGTGCTTGACCGGCAGGGGTGCGGCCGTGTTGCTCACGTAACGTACGCGCGAGAGGTCGTATTGCGCGAGCGAGCCGAGCTCGGCCAGGATCGCGAAGATCGTAGGCACGCCGGGGAAGCCCGTCACCCGCTCCTCGACCATCCGTTCGATCACCTGGGCCGGGTACGCGAAGGAGCGCTCGAGGACGAGACGGGCACCCCAGCGGAACGTCATGATCATCTGGTAGAGGCCGTAGTTGAAGGCGAGGGGCAGCACGCAGATGTGGATGTCGTCCTGGCAGTGCTCGAGGTACGAGCTGACCGACGTCGCGGCGGTGAGCATGTTGCGGTGCGTGAGCATCACGCCCTTCGGCTCCCCGGTGGAGCCGGAGGTGTAGATGATCGACGCCAGGTCGACGTCCAGGGCGGTCCGCGGCGGTGGCCGGTCACGCGGCCCACACTCCATCGCCTCGTCGAAGGACACGCCGCCGGGCAGCTGCGCGAGGGCATCGGCATCGACGGGGCTCGAGACGATGGTGGCCCGGAGGTGATCGGAGCGCGCGGCAGGCTCCTCGAAGGTGGGGAGCAGGCGGGCGTCGCTGATGAGCGCCGCGGCCCGGCAGTCGTTCAGCATGTAGGCGAGCTTGTCGCTCTTGGTGAGCGGGTTGACGACCGAGACGACGGCGTTGGCCTCGAGGACGGCCCAGAAGGCCACGACGGTCTCCACCGTGTTGTCCCCGAAGATGATCACCCGGTCGCCCCCTCCGATGCCCCGTTCGACGAGGGCCCAGGCGAAGGCATGGACCCGCTCGGCGATCTGGGCGTAGGTCAGCCGTTGCTCCCCGCATACGAGCGCCACGTGGTCGGGACGTCGCGCGGCCGAGTGGGCGAGGTAGTCGTGAAGGAGCGGGACGGCCCCATGCATGGCACCGGGATCGGGCTCCGCCCACGTTCCCAACCGCGTCGCCCTCACTGGGCTCGGGGGGGCGATCACAGGCTCGTCTTCCGCTGCCCGTTCGGCGTCTCCTGCCCCACGGTCCATCGCTCGGCCTCCCTTTCACGCGAGCAACGTTCCCTTCGTAGCCGTGCCCCTACGTGGGCCAGGTTGGGTCCGTCGGTTCCGCATGCAACGGGCCCGCGGCGGTGGTCACCCAAGGCGGACGCTAAGGCGGCCATTGAAATTACCCTTATCAGCTTCATGGGATGTAGTTCCACTCCCCTGGAAGAGTGCTGTGCAGTGCAAATCTTCATGTGCGCATCGTGACGTGACGCCCGGCGGATACGGCGGTGTCGAGCTTGGCCTTCACGCGTAGACCGGTGGAGGTACCGTGTTCGCGATCAGGTTCACGATCGTTTCGTAGGTCCGCAGCGGCCGACCGCGCCAGTTCATTGTGATGTGGGAGAACAGCCGATGCTCGATCTTGTTCCACTTGCTCGTTCCGGGCGGGAAGTGGCACACTCTGATTGGCATCCCGAGCTTGTCCGCCAGGCGCTGCAGCTGCGTCTTCCACGCACGTGCTCGGTAGCCGTTGCTGCCGCCACCGTCGGCCGTGATGAAGATCTCCTTGCGCGTTCGGATAGCGCACGTCGCCCCATGGTCTTCCACCATCGCCGGATCGACGCGACAGCGAACGCCGGCGTGTCGTGATCCACGCCGACGCTGACGAAGCCATCGTTGCGCGCCATGTCGTAAACCCCGTACGGGATCGCCTTCCCGATACCTTCCGTCGGGAAGTCGTGGACGTCGACGTGCTCGGGCGTCCTCGCCGGTTGCCACTCTTGTCCCCCGTTTTTGAAGTTGCCAACCAGCTCTTTCTTCTTGGTGTCGACCGAGATCACTGGACTGCCGCGCGCCATGCACTCGTCCGCGGTCGCGTTGATGCGCTCGAATTGTGCGTTCCGATCGGGATGCTCCGTGCCTTCGATGCTTTCGTCGGCCTTGCAGGCTGTAGCCGTGATCCTTCAGCATCTTCCCGACCGTCTTGTCGCTCACCGACCATCCGTTTTGACCATCGCCGCCGCGAGCATCGCCGGTGCTCTTGCACGTCCAACGCAACGGCGACTCCGGATCGCCGCGCGTCAGCGGGATCGACAAGCTTTTCGAGCGCTGCCTTGATGCCGGGCTGCGTTTGCTCGATCGATGGCGACCGGCGCCGGGGCCCCGCACTCGCCCGTTGAGCCTGACTCCGGCATCGATCTCACGCCGGCCGTTGCGGATCGTCGCGCGCGCCAGGCCCGTCGCCGACGATACCAACGCGTCGCCACCATATCCGATCGCGCGCGACTCGGTCGCCGCCCAAAGCCGACGCGCGCGTTCGTCGAGCACGCCGCTGATCGCCGCGTACTTCGCGACGATCGTCTCCTCCATGCCGGTGTCGCGCCGCACCTCTACCTTTGATCATCCAGTGATCAAGATGGCAAGTATTTTCCGCGGGCGGCGTGCCTCCGGGCTGCGCGAAGTCCTTCGCGCGCTCAGCTACTCGATGATGCGGAGCGGCGCTGCGCGGCGATTGGTTTCGGTCACCGTCACCATGCGGTCGAGCAGAACGACGCCGGACTGTGTGTTCACGACTCGGACATGATGGGGGCCCGCGGGGAGCGTGAGCTCGAGCGGAGCGAAGCCGCGGCGCGCACCGTCGATCTCGACCGGGCTGCGGGAGAGGGTCTCGCCACCGATCCGTACCCAGCCAGTCACCGTCGGTGCCGCCGGCGCCGGGGCATCCGGTGATTGGTCGGCATGGGTGGCACCGTGGGAGTGCGTTCGGGGCGTGTGGCTCGGGTGGGGATGAGCGCGCGGAGGGGGGCTCGACACAGCCGGGGAGACGCTGGCGGGGCCCGTGATCGCCGTCGGTAGGACGCGGTCCGCTGGCGGCGCGGTGTGCGCCGGGGTCGGGGTCGTCGGGGCTCTGGCCGCGGCGCGCGCGGTGCTCGGGGGCGTACCCGGGGGGGCCTGGGCCGCTTGTGCGATCGCGGCCTGCTCGCCCGCGGCGCCGGTCGCACGTGCCCACACGAGGGCGCCGCCCCCGAGGAGCAGGACGGCGACCGCCGCGAGAAGACCGAGCAGACGAACGTGGCGAGGCGCGGCGGGGACGACCTCCATGTCCCGATGCCCTGCCTCGTCGGCAGAGGATGGCGTGCGCGCTACCTCCGCGCGCGTCTCCGAGGTCCGCTCCGCGGTCTGTGGGTCCTGTGCGCGCTCCGCGGTCTGTGCGCTCTCCGTGGTGGATGCCGGCTCTTCGTTCGCAGTCCTCCACAGGGCTTGCGTCTGGGCGGGCGACGGTTGCGTGACGGAGAACTCGTGATGGCCTGCCGCTGTCGGCACCAGGCATGCACCCATGATCCGGTCGAAGGCGTCGGCTCGCTTGGCGACGCGGTCGAGCCGAGGCTGGAGGAGGGCGAGCCATTTGCACAGGGCGCTTCGCCCGTTGATCGCCCCGAGCGCGGCGACGGCCCGCTCCGCCTCTACCGCGAGACCGGCGGCGGTCGGCCGCTGCTCCGGATCGTGGTCCATGCACCGTTCCAGGATCGCCCTGACCTCCGGCGGGAGATCCAGCTCCTCGTCCGTGGTCGGGTTGCGCTTGGAGGGAGCGCGGCCCGACAGGAAGGCATAGAGCGTCCCACCGAGGGCATAGACGTCCGCGGCGCCGGTGAGTTTGTGCCCGAGGAGCTGTTCGGGCGGCATGTAGTGCAGCTTGCCCTTCACCACGCCGGTCCGCGTGCGCTCCTCGCGCGCGTCAGCGAGCGCGATCCCGAAGTCCGTGAGCTTCACGTCGCCGTCGTTGGAGAGGAGGATGTTCCCCGGGCTCACGTCGCGGTGGACGATGTGCAGCGGCCGATTGCCGTCGTGACGCTCGTGCGCGTAGTGCAGCGCGTGGGCCACCTGCGCGATGATGTACAGTGCCACGGGGATCGGCATGAGGTGGTCCATCTCACGTCCGAGCCGCGCGGCGCGCCCCGCATCCGGGCCGTCGACGTGCTCGAGGACCAGGAACTGGCCGCCGTCCACCGTGCCGTAGTCGAGCACCTGCGTGATGTTGCTGTGGTGCAGGTAGCTGGCGATCCTCGCCTCGTCGAGGAACATGCGTCGCATCGCCTCGTCGTCGATGTGCTCGGGCACGATCCGCTTGATGGCCACCGTGCGCCGGAAGCCGTTCGCCCCGACGGCGACGGCCTCGAACACCTGGGCCATGCCGCCCGCGCCAATCAAGCGCACGAGCTCATAGCGACCGGCGAGCGACATGGCCGCTAGCATAGCTCACGCCGACGCACCGGGTCACTCCAGGGGAAGGTCGGAACACGTCGACACGTCGGAGCCGAGCAATTCGACGCCACCCATGCACTGCCCCAGAGTGAGCAGGCAAGCCGTCTCTTGGGAGATGCCGGGAATGGTCGCCGTGCCCCCGCAGGCTTTCCCAGCCTCCGTGCAGCACGTCATCATCCCCAACGCGGCGACACAACGGTCCCAACCGCTCGGACCGTTGAGGTTGCCTGCGGTGCAGTAGTAATGCGTCAACCGAAAGGGGACCTGGCTGCTGTTGACCGCATCGACCGCGCTCAGTATGCACGCGGCGACGTTCTGCCCGGAGTGCGGATCGCACGAGGCAGCATCGGAGCACGCGGCGCCGGGGCCCTGGCTCGGCCCCTCCCCGGTTCCCGTCTCGAGGCCCATGAGACGCACGCAGTATTTCTGGCTCGGGTCGAGGTTCTCGAATTGCACTCCCGACAGGGCGTCGGCGATCCCGTTCCCGTCGGCACGGTTCCCTACGCACTGGCACTGCCGCTCCATCAGCGAGCAATGGACGTCCGGTGACGCGCATTGCGAACAATCGACGGCGATGCCCTGGTTGGTGCTGGCCGGCAGATTGACGGCGATGAGGTCGACGAGCAGGACGTCGACGCCCTGGGGCCCGATGCAAGCCTTGATCGAGTCGCTCGTCGCGTTGCCGAGCTGAACGGGCGTCACGAACGTCTCTTCAGCGGTGCACCCCGCGAGCCAAGCGCACGCGACCACGAGCGCGATCCGCCGGCTCAGCGGCTCACGGAAAGGCCAAGACATAGTTCCTCTTCGGTGGGCGCGTGGCGAAGTAGACGGTGGCGGCGGTCGCGGCGACGGCCCCGGCGACGGCGACCCAGAACAGCGGCCGTGCCAGGAGCGGAGTCGGCTCGACGATGCCCCGCCACTCCTCGACGACCGACCCCACGGCCGTCTCGAGCGCCGATTGGCCGGAGGCGCGACTGCGCGCGACGAACCGGTGCAGCCCGCGATCGTAGACGGCGGCGGCCACGCCCCTGGGGCCCTGGCGCCAGACCAGGACCACGACCCGGGCTTCGGCGCCGCCGGCCAGGGCGCGGGCGAGGTCGGGATCGTCATGGGCGGTGTGCGCGGCGATGCGACCGGCGACTTGAGCGCGCAGCGTGGCGGCGGGAGCCGGATCGAGGGCCACCGTCCGCGCGCCGTCCTTCGTCACGTCGACCGCCAGCGTCCGGTCGAGGCTCCCGATGCGGTCGAACACGAAAACGTGGTGCCCCGGGCGCACATCGATGCGGCAGGGGGTCGAAGGACAGGAGGCGTCGTCGCCGTCGACGCGAACGCGTGCTCCGGACGGGCTCGAGCGCAGCGACAGGGCCACGTGATGGGCGGCGAGAAGCTCGTGTTGGATCTGCTCGGCGAGCTGTTGAACCTCCGGCTTGGCCTCGGCGAGCGAGCGCATCGGGAGATCGCTCGCCACGGCCCTTCGCAGCACCTGCTTGGCGAGCCCCTCGTCGCCCGCCGCAAACGCACAGGCCGCCCCGAAGACCGACACCTCCGATGCGGCGTGGCGAAATCCCCGCTGGAGCAGGCTGTCCACGCGGAGGTCGTCCGCTTGCATGCGCGTCAGGCAGCCGAGAAAGTCCGCATCGACGTAGAGGCGGCGGAGGGCGGCGACGGCCTCGGTGGGAGGGCGCGCCGTCGTCGGCCGAAAGTCGGTGATCGGCATGGCCCGGTAGTGGGCACCCCCGGCGTGCCGCGCCGCCGCCAAGGCCCGGCGGGAGCTCAGGTCGCCGAAGGTGACGACGGCCCCGGCGGGTCGGTCGTCCGCCCTCGCTCCCCCTGGCGCGCCCAGGAGCAGACACGTGACGATCAGCCATGAGAGGTGCGCGCAGCGGGACATCACGAGATCGAGCGCTTCTTCAGGAGCTGCTTGAAGTACATGCGGTCCAGACCTGCAGCCCGCGCCGCCTGCGAGATGTTTCCGTCGTGCTGTTCCAGGATCGCCGTCAGATAGCAGCGTTCGAACCGCGCGACGAGCTCGGCCTTCTGCTCCATTAGCGGGCGATCGAGGTCGATCGGAAGCTCGGCGCCGTACGGCGAAGCAGCCGGTGATGCATGCGTAGCCGTCGGCTCGAGGAGAGGTGTCCCGTCATCGCTCAGGGCGAGGCCGCGCTCGACCAGGTTGCGCAGCTCCCGCACGTTGCCGCGATAGGGATGGCGCTCGAGACGAGACCAGGTCTCTTCGGAGAGGCCCTGGAACACCCCTTCCGCATCGTCGGCGCTCCTACACAGCTTCGTGAGCAGGTGACGAACGATGGGCCGAATGTCCGAGGGGCGTTCGCGCAGAGGCGGGATGCGCACGTGCACGACGGCCAGGCGGTAGTAGAGGTCCTCGCGGAACGTACCGGCGTTCATCTCGAGCGCCAGATCCCGGTTGGTGGCAGCCACGATGCGCGCGTCCGATCGCAACGTGGCCGTGCCCCCGACCCTGCGGAACGTGTGGGTCTCGAGCGCGCGGAGCAGCTTCGGTTGCAGATCGGGTGCGAGCTCTCCGAGCTCGTCGAGAAAGAGCGTGCCCCCATCGGCCTCCTCGAAGGCGCCCACGTGGCGGTTCGACGCGCCGGTGAAGGCGCCCTTCTCGTGGCCAAAGAGCGCGCTCTCGACCAGGCCGTGTGGCACGGCCGCGCAGTCGAAGACGACGAACGGCTTGCCGGCGCGTCGGCTGTGCAGATGAACCGCCTGGGCGGCGAGCTCCTTGCCGGTGCCGCTCTCACCCTCGATGAGCACGGTCGCGTCGGTCGGAGCGGCGCGTTCGAGCACGGCGAACAGCTCGCGCATCGCGGTGCTGTGCCCGACGAGCGGACCGAAGCGGCCGTCGGGGCTCGCCGGAACGATGGCGTCCTCGCGCAGCAGCTCGAAGCGGAGGTCGGTGCGGCCCGCGACGATGCGCGACCCCTGCTCGAGAAATACCTCTACCGCCCGGCAGCCGTTCACGAAGGTCCCGTTGCGACTGCCCAGGTCCCGCAGCCGGTAGCCGAGCGAGGTCGCTTCGATCTCGAAGTGCAACCGGCTGACGGACGGATCGTCGAGATGCAGGTCCACGGCGCTCCCACTGCCGACGCGCAGCAACGGACGATCGACCCGCTCGGCCGATGCGCCGATCCGCAGCGTGTAGCAGGAAAAGACGCGGTCCGGCGGCGGGCTCTCGAGCGGAAGCGTCCGTGTGGGGCCGTCGCGATTCATCGGGGGCACGCGGAGAAAACCCTCGGAAGGATACATGATCCTCGCTGCACCCGCGATGGGAAGGGCCCACCGGACGTAGCCCAAAAGACCGCCTTCGGGTGTTCGCAGCGGGCGCCCCTCACCGCGACGTGGCCCGGGGCCTGGGTCGCTTCCCATCGACATCCCCGGGCCCTTCTTGGTGCGCTCGTGCATCACATGCTCGGCGCGAGGGAGTTCCAGAAGTCGCACTGCGCCCCGCGCGGATCGTCGACCACCGCGGGCGGCGCGTCGAGGGCGAGGGCCCGATGATCCGCGGCGGTGATCCGCGGCCAGGCGAGCGCGCCCATCCCGTTGGGATCGCCGCTCCCCGCGAGGCGCGCCCAGTAGCCCTCCATGGCGTCGGTGACGCTCTGGTCGCCCGCTCCGGTCATGCCGAGGTCGCGGAGCGTGTCGAACAGATAGAGGACGTCGATGCCGTGGAACGCACCGTACGCCTGGGCGCCGGGGCCCGCGTGGTCGGGCACCTTCTCGAAGAGGTAGCGGAAGACGGGCGCCTCCTGGGCGCCGGCGATCAGGCGAGCATCGTGGCGCCCCGTGCAGATGAACTTCACGTCGCTCGACATGGCGATAAAGGCGGCCCGGTAGGAGCCATAGTCGCTCTCGGGGTATTCGGCGAGGGCCGCCGTCACGACGGAGTCCGGCAGCCCGGCGAGCAACGTCCGGACAGCGGTCTCGTAGTCGGCCTGCGTGCGCACGGCACCGACCGACTTGCCGGTCTCGTCGGCGTTGGAGCCGATGATCATCGGGACCGCGTTGTGGGCGCCTGCCGCGATGATGTCCCGCGGTGCCATCGGCAGGGCATACCCGTCGACGACGCCGTCGTAGGCGTTGCGACCGAGGTGGGTGACGTCCACCCCGGGTGTCAGGGTCGCCATGATGTCCGCGGTCGACTTGGACCGGAGACAGGCGGGGACATCGGCGCCATCCGTGCAGCCGAGCTCGGAGGCCACCGTCATGCCGTTCGCCTCCGCCGTCTCCAGGGACGTGGCGACGCACGCGCCGCTCTCCATCGTCGCCGCCTCGAACAGACCATGCGCCAGCGGCGAAGCCACCAGACGGCACACCGACACGGCGCCTGCCGACTCGCCCAACACCATGACGTGCGCCGGGTCGCCGCCGAAGCCGGCGATGTTGTCGCGGACCCACCGCAGCGCGGCGATCTGGTCGTGCATTCCGTAGTCACCCGAGCGCTTCTCACCGCCCTCGGCCGTGAGGGCAGGATGGGCGAGGAAGCCGAAGGGCCCCAGGCGATAGTCGAATGTAACGACGATCACGCCTTGGTTTTCCGCCAGGCGCTGCCCGTCGTAGTAGCTGTCGGAGGCCGATCCCTGGACGTGCCCGCCGCCGTGGACCCACACGAGCACGGGTCGCGGGGAGGACGGGGGGGCGGCGGGCGCCCAGACGTTGAGCGTCAGACAATCCTCATCGCCCACGACGCTGTAGCTGCCGTCCATGTTCTTCTGGTACTGCGGGCAGACGCTGCCGAAGGAGCTGGCGTCGAAGACGCCGTCGAAGCAGGCATGGGGCTGGGGCAGCCGCCAGCGCAGGTCGCCCGTCGGCGGTGCGGCGTAGGGGATACCCCGGAAGGCCCACGTCATGCCGTCCGTCTGGCCGCGGACCAGGCCGCTTTCGGTTGCGACGGTTCCGGGCGCGGTCGGTCCCTCGATCGGGCACGTGCCGGGGTCGACCGACGCGTCGTCGTTCGCGCCTCCGTCGTTCGCGCTTCCGTCGTTCGCGCCTCCGTCGTTCGCGCTTCCGTCGTTCGCACCTCCGTCGTTGACCATCGATGCTTCCGGCATCGTTCCGCCGGCGTCTCCGCCACAGGCCCCGAAGAGCTCGACCATGCCCAGGGCACACAGGCCCGCGATCGTGATTTGTCTCATGGCGCGGTAGCTCAGCAACGCGCGTGCCACGCTCTCGGGCGGCGCAGAGCCTCTCCGGGATCGCGGTCGGCGTTTCACCGCGAGGGTCGAGGCGAGTGGGGAACCCGCCCTTTCGTTCGGTGCTCGGGCGTCCTCCCGTGCCGCTGCGCCGCCCCACACGGCGCGCGCGAAGTGAGTGTGCGCGGCCTCAGGTGAGGAGACCAACTCTCACCCCTCGCGCCCCCCACGCCCCCCATCCGACGCGGATCCCGCGGCACGGATGTTGCCCCATTCCGCTGCCGTGAACCACGACGAGACTGCCGACTCCGAGCGGCAGGCAGTGAAGGGAGAGCAGGATGCGTAGAGCGACTGTGGCTGCGGCGAGCCATCTATCCCACCGACCTGCCGGACTCGACGAACTACGTCCACTGGACCCGCAACTCGGCCGTCCCCGGTGGCGGCTACGCGACGATGGGGTGTTCTACTCCGCCGTCCCCAACGGTGCGCCGGTCCTGACGAGCACCTGGCAGCTCCGTCGTTCCGACACGCCGATCGGACATCGACGCTAGCCCGCCCCGCGCGGTCGCGCTCGATCGACCGACCGATCCACGTCGAGGCCCTGACCCCCCTGCGCCCCCATCGCGGCTCAGGGGGCCTCGGGTGTCCGCCGTCGCAGGTGCACCGCGTGGAGGCGCGTGCCGACCGCCCACACGACGAAGCCCGCCGCGAGCGTCACGAAACCGGCGATGCTCACCTCGGGCTTCTTCGCGATCGCGTAGACGATCATCCAGCCCATGAGCGCGACGAACATGATCGGCGTGAGCGGGTAGCCCCACGTGCGATAGGGGCGCGCCAGACCGGGCTCGCGCACGCGCAGCACGAAGACGCCGACGACGGTGAGCGCGGCGAAGAGCGAGAGGGTGAAGCCGATGTAGGTGAGGAGCGTGTCGAAGCTCGTGCTCAGCACCATGGCACCCGACATGAGCGCCTGGACCGCGATGGAGACGACGGGCCCGCCGCGCACGCTGCGGGTGGCGAGGGGCCTGAGCCACGCGTGGTCGCGGCCCATCGCTTCGTAGACGCGGGGGCCGGTCATGATGAGGGCGCCCACCGTCGACACGAGCCCGAGGGCGATGGTCGCCGTGAGCAGGCGGCCGGCGGCTTGCCCGAAGAGATGCACGGCGGCGACGTGGCCGATGTCGAGCACGCCCGACAGATCCGATGCGGGCGCCGAGGCGAGGAAGACCACGTTGAGCGCGAGGTAGACCAGGGTCACGAGCAGCGTGCCCGCCAAGAGCGCGAGGGGCAGGCTCCGCTCGGGCCTCCGCACCTCGCCCGCGATGTAGGTCGCGGCGTTCCACCCGCTGTAGGCGAAGGAGACGTAGATGAGGCCGATGGCCAGGTCGGGGGAGAGCACGGCCTCGGCGAAGGGGCGCCCGTGGGAGGTCGTGATGCGACCCAGGTCACCCACTGCGAGGCCGCCCGCCACGAAGACGAGGATGAGCACGACCTTGCCGACCGTGAGAGCGTTCTGCACCCTCCCGCCGACCGTCACGCGCACGGCGTGGATCACCGACATCACGCCCACGAGGGTGAGGGCCGACGCTCCCTCCGGGATGACGGGGAAGAGGGCGTGCAGGTAGCTGCCGAAGGCGATGGCGGAGGCGGCGATCGGCGCGGAGAAGCCGACGACGAGGGAGGTCCAGCCCGACGTGAAGCCGACCGCCGGATGGTAGATGCGCGACAGGAGTTGGTACTCGCCGCCGTTGTGGGGAAGGGCGGCGACGAGCTCGGCGTAGGCCAGGGCGCCGAAGAGCGCGACCACGCCCCCGATGACCCAAGCCGCGAGCACCGCCGGCAGCGAGCCCAGGTCCCGAACGAGGTAGCCCGTCGTCGTGAAGACACCCGTGCCGATCATGCTCGCCACGACGACGAGCATCGTGGTGAAGGCGCCGATTTGCCGCACGGGGGCATGGACGGGCGTGGCCATCGACGCATCATTCGGCGCCCGGGCGCGCCCGGGCGCAAGGACCGCCGAGCGCGTCACGGCTTGCCCACAACCACCCACATCGCCGCCAGAGATCGACGGGGTCGGGTTGGTCTCGCCCCCCTCCCAGGCTATGCTTTCTGAAGTCGGGGGCGCTCAGTCAGGAGCGAGGGGTGGCGCAACACGCGCAGGCAGAGGGAATGTTGGGACGCGCCGTTCGCGAGGCGCTCGAGGCCGTCCTTTCCCCGGGGCTCGCCGCGGAGGTCCTCGATGCGGCGCTCCGGCTCGCGCGTGAGCAGGTCATTCCCGAAGACCCCTCGCGCGTGCGTCGTTTCGTCGACGGCCCCCTGAGCCTGTCGTTGCACCGCCATGCGAGCCTCGACGTCGCCGCCTGCGTCGTCGACCAGCTCGAGCCGATCCTCCGCATGGCCTGTGGCGACGCCCAGCCCGCGGCCATGTCGCGGCCCACGGCGCGCGTGGGTCCCGTGTCGTCGCCGGTTGCGCCCTACGACCCATTCGCCGAGCCGCAGCCCTTCGGCGAGTGGGAAGAGGACGACGTCACCCCGACGCACGTCGCCGTCAAGTCGGGGCCGATCCCGGTGCTGATGGCCACGATGGACCGTTCGAACATGGCGGGCGTCGCGCGGCTGCTCGGTACGGCCGTGGAGGTTCGGCACGTCGCAGACATCTACGAGCTGCTCGTCGCGACTCACGATCTCGGCCGCCGCCGCTACGTCGTCGTGCTCGATTGCTGCACGCCGTCGGTGGACGCGCGCGCCCTCGCGAGGATGCTCGGGACGATGCCGCGCCGCGCCCGCTTCGTGCTCTGGGGCGCGCCCGACTCCGTGGCCCGCGAGGTGGAGGAGATCGCCCCCCGCCCGGGTGGCTGGACCCGGCTGGCCGCCGACGCGAGCCAGACCGAGCTCGCCGAGCTGCTCTACGCCCTGATCGGTCGCTGACCCGCCGCCGCCGGTCGCCGCGCGATGACCGCCTTCGAGACGAAGTGGGTCTCGACGCGGTCGATCTCGAAGCCCGACTCCCGGAGGGCGGTTTCGAGATCGTCACGCACGTAGTCGGCGTAGAACGGCTCGTGGAAGTCGCGGCTGAAGGAGTCGAGGAAAAACGCCATGGGGGCGCTCTCGCTGACCTGGCACGAGTCCATGAGGACGAGCAGACCGCCGGGCCGCAGCACCCGATGCATCTCGCGCAAGACGTTGTGGCGGGCGTTGCGTGGCAGCTCGTGGCAGAGATAGACGCTCGTGACGACGTCGAAGAAGCCGTCGCGGAAGGGCATGTCCTCGGCGTTCTCGGCGACCAGGGAAACGTCGGGGACGTGGGCCAGGACCTCGCGAGCGACCTGCAGGTAGTAGGGGCTCAGGTCCACGCCGTACATGTGCAGGTCGGGTAGGGCGGCCGCGAGCTGGTAGAGGGTGCGGCCGGTGCCGCAGGCGACGTCGAGCAGACGTCCGCCCGCCCCATGCTCGGCCTCGAGGAAGTGGCGGACGGGCGGGATGACCTGGCGCCGCATGACGTCGGCCATGCCGAGGAAGAGCAGCTCGACTCCGACATCGTAGAGCTCCGCCGAGCGACGGCTGAAGTAGCCGTCGGTCTGCCAGTGGAAGTTGCGCCGGAAGTAGGGCGGGTAGCGGCGCGTGTCCACGTCCCTCGGCAGGTCGCGGTAGTTCCCGGCGCGCATGCGACGCGCGGCCCTCGGCAGGTCGCGCAGGAGCGACGGGACCCGCTGGGCGTAATCGGCGAGGGGGAGCGAGAGCAGCTGCTGCGGGTACTCACCGTGCTCCACGTTCGCGAGGTCGCGGGCGAGCAACGCCTCGTAGCGGCGCCGGAACGCCTCGAGCGCGTCGCGCGGTGGAGTGAGTCGCCGGCGCGTCATCATGCGCACCAGGCGATGCGCGGCGAGGCACTGCGCCAGCACCGAGAGGTGTTGGGCACGGTAGGCAACTCGCTCGATGCGACCCGGTACAGCCATGGGATCGCTCACCCGGCGGTGAGCATACGCCCCTCAGAGTAGCAGCCCGTCGCGCTCGCAGCCACGCCGTCCGTTGATGGCGAGCGACCCTGGCGCGCGCGAAGCGCCGAAGCGGACGATCGTGTCGGGCTCAGGGGTGGTGGGCGGCCGGTGAGGAGGCGGGGGCGGGGGGCGGAGCGGTCGTGCCGGCGCCTCCCGTGCCCGTGCTCGTCGCGGTCGTCGTGCCGCTGCCCGTCGCGCCCGGGGTGCTCGCGCCGCCGTTCGCCGCGTCGAGCCCGACGACCGGTCCCACGTCGCGCTCCACCCGCTGTCCGACCGACGCCGGCACCTGCACCCAGGAGTGGGTCGCCATCGTCCGCGCGTAGTACATCGGCGTCTGGCCGTCGACGCGGACCAGCTCTAGGCTGCCGAGCGCCTTACCGTCGGCGTCCTGGTACTTCAAGGTGAGCACGGGCGTCGGCGCTGCGCTCACGCTCGGCAGGTCGGAGCCGGGCTGGGCGTGGGGCCCGAGGTAGTGGATGACCCTGAGCCGGCCCACCAGGTCGAGCCAGTTGCCGAACAGCTCGTTGCGCTGGTCGGGCGTAGTCGCGTCCACCCACTGGGCCTGCCGTGCATCGAGCCTGTCGCGGTGCAGGAGCTTCCGCTCGTGCCCCTGAGCCCGCACCACCAGCGTCTGCACGTCCTTCAGGTCGAAGCTCTGTAGCTCGCGCTGCATCAGGTGGAACTCGGCGCCCTCGAGCTTGGAGAAGATCTCGCCAGGCATCAGGAAGACGGGGCCGCCGCTCGCGGCGCGCATGTAGCGTGCGCCGCTGCCATAGGCGGTGCCGCCCACGAGGAGCTTGGTCGTGTGCCCGCCGCAGGTGAGGGTGAGCTGGGAGGGCGCCGGAGAGCCCCTCAGGCCGAGCTCCGTGAGCTCGGAGCTACGCAGCTGCCCGAGGGAACGGGTCGCGCGGAGTGGGGCGATGGACTTCAGGAACGCGGTGACGTCTTTGCTTCCGGCGAACTCCGTGTGCTTCGCCTTGCCGCGCTGTGGGTGCTCGTCGACCGTGATCCAGAAGGCCCGGTGGTCGCCCTGGCCCTCGGGGACGAGCTTCACGTCCCGGTCCTTCTCCTTCAGGTACACGGCGCGCACGCTGGCAGGCGTGCAGTCGAGCACCTCCACCGTGTCCGGCGAATCCGCCTCGGACGCCGGCGCGGTCCAGACGACCCACGCGAGCAGCAGCCCGAGGGTCGCGAGCACCGCGTGAACGATGACGCCCTTCATGCTGCCTCCCGTTCGGCGCTCTTGCCCCCGTCCCCGGCGTCGCCCTTCGGCGTCGAAGCACCGTCCGCCGGCTTCTTCGGTGAGGCCTTGCGCCGCTTGCGACGCCGCGCCGCCCACAGGCCGAGGCCGAGGATCGGCAGCGGCACGCCGAAGCTCGTGCCGTAGAACCAGGCCCTGTCCTCGTCACGCGTGTGCTGGATCTTCACGTCCTCTGCCGAGGCGGTGTCGCCGACGATGTGCTCTTGGCCGAGCAGCCATTGCATGACGTCGGCGAGCACCAGCGCGTTGCCCGGATTGCCGATGACCGCGTCGGTGGCGAAGTCCCCGTCGGCGACGACGACGGCGCGCCCCTCGGGGTGACCCTTGCTCCCCGGGACGGTCACGGCCGCCATCATGTTCGCCATCTCCATCGGCTCGGTCGAGTCGCGCTCGAAGTTGCCGTTGAGGTCGCGCCACACATCCGTCGACGAGCGGATCGGGAAGTCGACGCGGACACCCGGAAGGACGTCGCCCCCGTGGTGGCGTGCGAGGGCGCCGCCGCGGATGAAGATGGTGGCGAGCTGGCCCTGGTGGCGGCTCGCGACGGTCACGGTCGGATGCGCCGAGTAGTGGTTCGACCACACGAGCGTGCGGTCGGCCAGCGTGTGGGTGTGGGCGATGTGGCTGTTCTCGCTCGCGAGCACGCCCTGCTTCATCTCGAGGCCGAGCCCCGTCAGCAAGGGCTCGAGCCCGGTGTCCACGTCGGGGTCGATCATGACGATGAGCCGGCCGCCGTGCTGCACGTAGGTGAGCAGCGATCGCGCCTCCTCCGGCAGGAAGGGCTTGCGCGGCCCGACGACGGCGACCGCGGGCGCTCCCTTCGGCACGCGGTCGGCGAGGCCCTGGGCGATGCCGAGGGGGTGGGTCGTGATGTTGCTGCGCGACAGGGCCGCGGAGAGCCGGCGCGTGTGCATGTCGGGCGTGTCGCCGTCGGCACCGATTCCCGTGTGCTCGTCGTGCCCCGTCGTCAGGTAGAGCTCGCGGGGCCGAGTGACGAGCTGCATGAACGAGCGCTGGAAGCGCCCGTCGAGGGTCTTGAGCCGGCCGCGGGCTTCCTCGAGGGTCGTGCCGATCTCGATTTGCTCGGCCTGCTGCGCGTCGCCCTTGCCGCGGATGAGCAGCACGAAGCCGTTGCCGCGCACGTGATGCTTGCGGGCGAGCGTGGGCACCAGCGCGTGGTCCCGCACCTCGACGGTGAGGTTCTTGGAGGCGGCCGAGACCTGCGCGAAGTAGGGACGGATCCGCTCGAGGACGTCGTTGACCTCGGGGTAGAAGAGGATGACCTTCACCGGCTGCCCGAGCCGCCGCACCATCTCGAGGGTGCCGTGGCTCGCCTTCGTCGTGTGGAAGTAGGACAGGTCGGTCCGCATGTCCCGCACCTCGGCCGAGTAGTTGATCGACACGACGAAGACCAGGGCGAGAGCGATGGCCAGACCGTCGAAGGCCGCCGCGCGCACGCGACGCAGCTCCACCGACTCGGCCACCGGCATGCGCCGGTAGGCGAGCTCCATGAAGAGCAGCGCGGCGAGCGACACCGAGAGCACCGCCGGCCAGAGGACCGTCAGGATGGTGGCCGGGTGGTCGGCCGCATCGCCGTGCAGGCCCATCTGCCCCAGGCCCCATTCGGTCGAGGCCGCGTACAGCAGCAGGGCGACCAGCACGCCGATGTCGGCCAGGAGCAGCCCCGTCTCGACGACGCGCGCCGCGCCCTCGGCCTTCGACCGCACGAAGGCGCGCATGCTCACCGCGGAGAGCACGGCGGCCACGCCCGCCACGAGCACGACCTTCGGCGTGATTCCCTCGCCCAGCACGCGCCGGGCGATGAAGATCAGGACCAGGCCACAGACCAGGAGGACGCTCGTCCAGATGCCCCGGCGGTTCATCGCCACCTCTGGCTCTCGAGCACCCGCGTGGCCGCGAAGAGCGACACGTAGATGAGCGAGCCGAAGAAGACGAAGTCGCTGAGCTGCAAGAGCCCGTGGCGGAAGGGCTGAAAGTGCTGGTAGTAGGGTGCGAAGTAGCCGAGCACGCTCTGGAGCGGCGGGTCGGTGATGCGCGCGACCCACCACATCAGCTCGAGCACGCCGGCGAAGGCGCCCGTCAGGATGACCGCCAGGAAGGGGTGCTTGACCAGGGCCGAGGCGAAGGTGCCGAGGGCGAGGGTCGATGCGCCGAGCAGGATCATCCCGATGTAGCCGGCGGCGATGTGCCCGATGCTCACCCTGCCGTGCACGAAGATGAGCGCGGGCAGGTAGAGGCTGAGCAGCACCACGACCGTCAGGAACAGGAGCGACGCGAGGTACTTGCCGGCGACGATCTCCCGCTCGCGCACCGGCGAGGTGAACAGGAGCGTCTGGGTGCCGGTGCTGCGATCCTCGGCGAGCAGACGCATGGACAGGAGCGCTCCGGCCACGATGGTGATGCCCCCCGAAACCTCGAGGAAGCGCGTGAGCACCACCGTCGAGTACTCGGGCTCGGAGCCCACGGCGTAGCCGTTGAAGATGAGCGCCTCCACCAGGAGGGTCACCGCGGCGATCACGTAGCCGCTCGGCGTCCTCAGGTACGCCGACAGCTCGCGTCGGGCGATCAGCGCGATGTTTCTCACGAGGTCACCTCCTCGGGTTCGCTGGTTGTCGAGCCTCCGGTCTCGGCGGAAGCCGTGCCTTCGGCATCGTCACCGGCCGTCTCGGCGGTGGCTGCCCGCGCCCCGGCGTCGTCGTCCGTGCCTGCCTCCGCCGCCGTCGCGCTCGCCGCGTCGCCATCGGCGTTCGGGGAACCCTCGTCGTCCTCGTTCCCCTGGCTGAGGCGCACGAAGATGCTCTCGAGGCCGCTCGACAGGAGCTGGAGCGACAGGAGGCCGAGGCCGGCCTCGACGACCGCCCGCGCCACCGCGGGCCGCACGTCCTCGCGCGCTCGCACGCGCACGCGAACCGTGTCTCCGCTGGCTGCCTCGCACCCGACCTCGAGCACCTCGTCGACGCCTTCGAGCGCCGCCCGCGCAGCCTCCTCGCTCGCCTGCACGCGCAGCTCGATGGCGACGCCGCCGCCGATGCGTGCCGACAGCTCCTCCTCGCTACCCTGCGCCGTGATACGCCCCCGATGCAGCATCAGGATGCGGTCGCAGGTCTGCTCGATCTCGGACAGGATGTGCGTGCTCAAGAGGATCGTGTGCCGCCCGCGCAGGCGGCGGATCATCTCGCGCATCTCGACGATCTGGACCGGGTCGAGGCCGTTGATCGGCTCGTCCAGGATGAGGAGCGCCGGGTCGTGGATGATGGCCTGGGCGATGCCGACGCGCTGCTTGTAGCCGTGGGAGAGGGTGTCGATGACGGCGTCGGCGACCTGGACGAGGCCCGTCGTCTCGAGCACGTCCGGCATGCGCTTCTGGATCTCGGCTCTGCCCATGCGGCGCAGGCGACCCGCGAACCCGAGGAAGTCCTCGACGGTCATCTCCGGGTAGAGGGGCGGCGTGTCCGGCAGGAAGCCGATGAGCTTGCGGATCTCATGGGGCTCCCGCTCCGCGTCCAGCCCGCGCACCGAGATGTGGCCGGACGTGGGCAGGAGCAGGCAGCTCAGAAGGCGCAGGGTCGTGGTCTTGCCCGCACCGTTGAGGCCGAGGAAGCCGACGCACTCGCCTTCGTCGATGCGAAAGTTCAGGTCCCGGACGGCCGGCTGGGACCCGTAGTACTTGGTCACGTGGTCGACGACGATCATCGCCCGAACCCCCGTTCGTCTCAAAGCCTTGGCGTGCCCACAACATTGGGCGCCGCCGGTCTATTTCACGGCTGGGCCGCCCCCTGACTACGCCATGCGGGCGCGGCGATCAACGGCGTCCGTGGCGGGGCCGGCCGAGGGGCCCCGGGGTAAACTAAAGTGGATGCTTGAGTGATGGGGTCCGGGCCCGCTCGGGTGCGCGTCAGCCGAAGAGGCGACCGACTGCGTCGGCGGCTTCGACGCGATGGCGGGACCAGCCACGGTCGGTCGCGAAGGCGCGCGCCTTGCTCCGCAATCGGGTGGCTTCGGCTTCCGGTGCGAGCCGCGCCCGCACCAGCAGGGCCTCCCAGCGGATCCAGTCGTTGTCCGAGGACTCGGCCAGGGCGAGCGCTGCGTCGAGGGCCTGCTCGGCGCGGGCGGGCTCCTGCCGGACGACGGCGCGTCGCGCTTCGAGCATGCGCAGGTGGGCCTCGAGGGTCGGGTGGCTCGCGCATGCCCGCAGGAGCCCGAGCGCTCGGTCGAGCTTCGCCATGGCGTCGGGCACGCCGTCGGCGATATCGGTCAACGCCCAGCGCGCGAGGGCCACGTAGTAGTGGCGGATGACCAGGGGCACGCGCTTGGCGTGGAGGCCGAGCGCGTCGAAGCGTGTCACCGCCTCCTCGACCTCGGGCGCCCGCTCGCCGATCTCCGCCGAGAACAGGAGATAGTGGGCGGCCCATTGGGCCGTGCGCCAGCGGTCGGGCGGCGTCGCGTCCATGTGCGCCCGGAACTCCGAGAGGTGCCGACCGCCCTCTTCGTCCCGTCCGAGCATGGCCATGCTGGGTCCGGCGTAGCAGCGGTAGGTGTGTCCCTCGGTGAGCAGGCTGTCGTCGAGGGCCGCGCGGGCAAGCCCCTGCTCCACCGCGTCCACGGCCTCACGTGCCCGCCCTCGCATCATGGTGTTCCAGGCGAACGCGGCGATGGCCGTGAGGAAGTCCCCGTTCTCGAGCCACTGCCCCTCTTCCCTCAGCGCCTCCCCGAGGACCTTCTCCCCCCCGGCCGTGTCTCCGAGGAAGTGCGGGCCGTGGGCGGCCATGTGCCGCGCGAAGGCGTGGGCCACTGGGTCCTGGCTCGCTTCGGCCAGAGCCATCGCCTTCTGGCGAAGGCGCTCCGACAGCCGGCGCTTGTGCAGGATGGCGGCCAAGAGCGCCGCGAGGCTGCTCCACTCCATCCGATGTCTACCCGGGCCGAGTTTCTTGACCGGACGCAGTGAAAGGAGTGCCGCCTGGAGCTGCGGGATGGGCAGCATCTGGAAGTAGGCCACCGTCATGAAGGCCTGGTAGAGGCGGAGCACGACGCCCAGGCGCCGCCTGCGCTGCTCGTTCTTCTCTTCGCGCAGGAGCCCGAGCCACGAGCCGAGCAGCGTGAGGAGCCATGCCCCGGCGGACCTCAGCGCATCGAGCGGCGTGCCCCGGGGCGAGTGCAGACCCACCTCGGACAGGCCCGCGTCGATGTCCGACAGGGCGTCCTCGATGTGCAGCTGACCGTAGTGCACCATCGCGATCCGGAAGCGCAGATCCGCCCGCTCGACCGGCTGCTTGGAGCCCGCGAGCGCCTCGCGCAGGTGCGAGATCGCGAGCTCCATCTGACCGGTCCGCGCGCTCACGTCCCCGAAGAGCTGGTGGAAGGCCGGGCCGAGGGCGATGTTCGCTTTGTCGGCCGCCGTCTCGGCCGCGACGAGATGGCGGTGGGCCTGCTCGTAGGAGAAGGTCGCGGCGGCACGACGGCCCGCCTCGAAGGCCGTCTCGTAGACGCGCCTCTGGCGATCCTCGGGCGCGGCAGCGAGGTAATGGGCCACCAGGCGATAGAGGTCGTCGCCTTCGAGGTCGCCGTGCTCTTCGAGGCTCTCGGCGAGACGGAGGTGGAGTGTGCGCGCCCGGGGCGCATCGATGGCTCCGGCCAGGCTCTCCCGGACGCGGTCGTGGAAACACTCCACGCTGTCGCCCGGGGAGATGCCCGTGGCGCTGACGAATTGCTGGGCGATGAGCTCGACCAGGGCCTGCGGGTCCGTCGCTTGCCCGCGGGCGTGCTCGACGATGCGCCAGGGGGTGCGCCCGCCGCTGATCGCCACGATGTCGATGAGCTCTCGCGCGGCGTCGCTCAACCGATCGGCGCGGGCACGGATCACCTGGTCGAGGCTCATGGACGAGCCGTCGGCGTTCCCGCCGACGCTGCGCGCGTAGCGGATGAGCTCGCGGGCGAAGAAGGGGCTTCCGCCAGCTTCGCGGGCGACGCGCGCCGACAGCTCGCGCGGGATGCTCGTGCCACGGAGCTCCTCCTCGGCGAGCTGCACGATGTCCTGCTCCGAGAGGGGGCCGAGCACGATATGCTCGAGGTGAGGGCCGCTCCCGGCGCCGAGGATCTGCGCGAGCAGCTCGCTCCGCTCGATCTCTTCGGTGCGGTAGCAGGCCACCATCAGCAAGTGCGCATCGTGCGCCCTGAGCAGCTCCATCAAGACCGCAGCGCTTTCGGCGTCGCCCCACTGGAGGTCGTCGATGTAGAGCACGAGCAGCTGGTCTCGCGCGAGCGCCAGGAAGAGCTTGACGAGCGAGTCGAAGGCGCGTCGCTGCTGACTGGCGTCGGCCGGGTCCTCCTGCTCCGCGGCACGGGCGGTGCGCCGCTCGATCTCCTCCACCCGACGCAGGGCGGGGAACACCCGTACGAGAGGCGACAGGTCGGCGGGCAGCACGGCGGCCACCTGCGCCGCCGGACGCCTCGCGAGCACCTGGGCGAGGTGGTCCACCAAAGGGTCGAGCGCCTTGTAGGGGACGGTCTCCCGCTCGTAGCAGCGACCGCGCAGGACGAGGGAGCTGCCGTCGTGCTCGAGGGGTGAGAGCACGTCCTGTGCGAGGGTGCTCTTGCCGAACCCCGACGTGCCACCGATGAGCGCCGCGCTCCCCTTGCCCGCGCGGGCACGCTCCACCATCGCCCGGAGGCGGGCGAGCTCTCGAGCGCGTCCCACCGAGTGGGAGAGGTTCTGGTCGGCGACGTCCACCGACACGCCGAGCCGTTCGAGCACCTCCCTGCCCGAGGGACGGTCGCGCGGCGCTCGCGCGAGCAGGTCGTGGCAGAGCTTCACGAGGTCCTGGGGCGCCGAAGGGTTGATGCGCTCCACGCGCACGGGGTCGAGATGGATGCGTCGGTACAGCGTCGTGCCGACGTTGCCGCCGAAGGGCATGTGCCCCGTGAGCGCCTCGTAGAGCATCAGACCGACCGCGTACCAATCACTGGCGGCCGATGGCGCGGACTCCAGGATCGCTTGCTCGGGCGCCATGAACGCGGGGGTGCCGACGATGCGGCCCTCCGTGGGAGACGTGTCTCCGGCGAGCTCGGTGATCACCCCGAAGTCGAGGAGCACCACCCTGCCGTCCGGTCCGACCATGACGTTGCTCGGCTTGACGTCCCGATGGAGCTTGCCCATCTCGTGCAGCGCGAAGAGCCCCCGGGCGAGCTGCTCGAGGGCGGCCCGCAGCCGCGCGGGCTCGCCCGGAGCGCCGACGTAGCGCCCGAGCGCCATCCTCGCATCGATGTCGAGGGTCGCGACCGGTGCGATGTCGATGTGGCTCGCCGTCTCGGTCGCCAGGGTCTCGGGCCGGACCGAGGGGTGATCGACGACCTCGAGCACCCATGAGCGAAAGTCGCACCCCTCGAGGAGCTCCATGGTGAAGAAGGGCTCTTCGGCCGCCGTGTTGAGCTCGTAGAGGGAGACGAGGTTCGGGTGCGAGATGCCGGCGAGGGCCCGAAACTCGTTCTTGAACAGCAGCAGGGTCTCGGGCCCTGCGCTCCGGAGCAGCTTCAGCGCGACGTGCACGTTGCGCGAGCGATCGAGGGCTTCCCAGACGACGCCCATGCCTCCGGTGCCGAGCTCGCGGATGCACTCGTAACGATCGGCGAGAAGTTCGTTGGTGGACGGCTTGACGGGCGAAGTCACGAGCACCCCCCGAGCGGGAACGCGGCATTGTCTCATGGACGTTCGCGATGCGGCAGCCCGTGTGTTGGGCCGGTGCAAGGTCGGCGGGGGGCCTCGACACGCGTGCACGTCGCCGCGCTAACCGACGAGGAGGCGCCGGCCGAGGGCGTAGACCAGGACGTGGTGCAGGGCCGTGACTCCGGCCAGGGCCCAGGCGGCGCGGGGCCGTCCGGCGACGTGGAGCGCGTAGGCTGCGAGCGCGGTGAGGGCGAGCTCCTGGACGAGGCGCACGGCCTCGGCGGCTGACCCGAGCTGGTGGAAGTCCACGGCACCCCAGAAGCCGAAGACCAGAAGCGGTGCGGCCGTGGCGAGCAAGAACCTCGTGAGCCGTGTCTCTCCCGCGTGATAGCCCCAGTAGGCGAGCGCCAGGACGAGGCCCAGCTCCATCGCGCCGCGGAGCGCGACGTTGAAGAGCACGGGGAGGGGCAGGGTGGAGAGAGCGGGACGCAGCATGGGCTGGGACATGATCGGATCCTTTCTGAGGGTGGCGTGATCTGCGCGCGTGGCGCGGGGCGGACGAAGCGGCACGCCCTCGTGCGAGTCGTCGCCCTCGAGCGACGGCGGCCGTCGTTGGTGTCTATCTGCAATAGGTAATAACCTATGTCTATTAGGAACGCAAGCCGTGGGGCTCATCGGAGAAGGGGGCGCTTCGTGCACTGAACACTTGTACGGGCTCGCGGGCGCATGCTAGATCGCCCCCATGACCGGACGGGCTCCGTCGTCGCGACGGCAAGGAGGGGCGGACGTGAAGGGCGCGCGGCAGGCGAGCGGCACGAAGCGCGGTGGCGCTCGGGCGAGGTCGCAGCGAAAGGGATCGGGCCCCCACGCAATGCCCGCAGCCGTCCCTACCGCGGAGGCCGAGCGCATCGAGATCTTCGGCGCGCGGGAGCACAACCTCGACATCCCGCACCTCTCGCTGCCCAAGCGCGCCCTGGTCGTCTTCACCGGTCCGAGCGGCTCGGGCAAGTCGTCCCTCGCCTTCGACACCCTCTACGCCGAGGGACAGCGCCGCTATGTCGAGAGCCTGAGCGCCTACGCGCGTCAGTTCCTCGGACGGCTCGAGCGGCCGGCGGTCGAACGGCTCAAGGGGCTGTCGCCGACCATCGCCATCGAGCAGCGGACCGCCTCGAGCAATCCGCGCTCGACCGTCGGCACCATCACCGAGATCCTCGACTACCTGCGCGTCCTCTACGCGCGTGCCGGCGTGCAGCACTGCGCGGCGTGCGGCAAGCGCGTGCAGGGGCAGAGCGCCGACGAGATCGTGGGCGACGTGCTCGCCCAGGCGGAAGGGGCGCGGGTGCTGTTGCTCGCGCCGCTCGTCGTGCATCGCAAGGGCGAGTTCCGCGACCTGTTCACCGACCTCGCGGCGCGCGGCTACGCACGCGTGCGCGTCGACGGCGAGGTGCATCGGCTCGAGGCGCCGCCGGTTCTCAGCAAGAAGCACAAGCACACCATCGAGCTCGTCATCGATCGCGTCGCGGTGGGCGCGGGCGAGCGGGCGCGCCTGACCGAAGGGATTCGAGCTCGCCCTGCGCGAGGGCGGGGGCGAGGTCGTGGTCGAGGGCGCCGACGACGCGGCCCTGCGCTTCGCCTTCAGCGAGTCCGCGCCAGTGCTGCGGCGTGTCCTACCCGGAGCCGGTGCCGTCGGGCTTCTCGTTCAACTCGCCCCTCGGCATGTGCACCGCGTGCAACGGCCTCGGCACGCGCACCGACGTGGACCCGGATCTGGTCGTCCCCGATCCGAGCCTGTCGATCCGCGCAGGCGCCATCGCACCGTGGAAGACGTCGGCCGAGCGCGGCGAGGGGTGGACCTTCCGCGTCATCGACGCCATGGCGAAGGCGACGGGCGTGGACCTCGACCGACCTTGGAAGCGGCTCACGAAGAGGCAGCGCGAGCAGGTGCTCTACGGCCTCGGGGACGAGCGCATCCGCGTGACCTGGGGCAAGAAGGGCAGCGCGAGCCACGGCACCTTCGGCGTGCGCTTCCGCGGCGTTCTCCCCACGCTGATGCGGCGCTACCAGGAGACGACCTCGGAGCGCATGCGCGAGCACTACCGGCGCTACTTCAGTCAGCGTCCGTGCGACGCGTGCGGCGGACAGCGCCTGCGCCCCGAGAGCCTGGCGGTGAAGGTGGCCGACGTGGGCATCGCGGAGGTGAGCGCCATGACGGTCGCCCACGCCCACGCCCACTTCCAGAAGCTCGAGCTGAGCGATGCCAAGGCCCGCATCGCCGAGGGCGTGCTGCGCGAGATCGACAGCCGCCTCGGCTTCCTGCTCAACGTGGGCCTCGACTACCTCACCCTCGACCGGGCCGGCCCGTCGCTCAGCGGCGGCGAGGCGCAGCGCATCCGCCTCGCGAGCCAGCTCGGCAGCGAGCTGTCCGGCGTGATGTACGTCCTGGACGAGCCGAGCATCGGCCTGCACCAGCGCGACAACCAGCGCCTGGTGCGCACGCTCGAGGGGCTGCGCGACCTCGGCAACACGGTCATCGTCGTCGAGCACGACGAGGACACGATGCGCTCGGCCGACTGGGTCGTGGACTTCGGGCCGGGCGCCGGTCGGCTCGGCGGTCAGGTGGTCTTCTCGGGGACGTGCGAGGCCCTCGAGCGCTACGGACCGAGCGCGACGGGGCAGTTCCTGTCGGGCCGCCGGCGCATCGAGGTGCCGGCGAAGCGACGCGCGCCCACCGGGACGCTCCGCATCCTCGGTGCCGCCGAGAACAACCTCAAGGGCATCGACGTGGACGTGCCTCTCGGGGTGCTGGTCGCGGTGACGGGCGTGAGCGGCGCGGGCAAGAGCTCGCTCGTCCACGGCATCCTGCTACCGGCCCTCGCGCGCGCCCTGCACAAGAGCACCGATCGCGTCGGCGCCCACCGCGCGGTCGAGGGGCTCGAGGCCATCGACAAGGCGATCGTCATCGACCAGAAGCCCATCGGGCGGACGCCCCGCTCGAACCCGGGCACCTACACGAAGGCGTTCGACGAGATGCGCGCGGTCTTCGCCCAGCTCCCCGAAGCGCGGGCGCGCGGCTTCACGCCGGCGCGCTTCAGCTTCAACGTCAAGGGCGGCCGTTGCGAGGCGTGCAAGGGCGACGGCGTCGTCAAGGTCGAGATGCACTTCCTGAGCGACGTCTACGTCCCCTGCGAGGTGTGCGGTGGGCTCCGCTACAACGCCCAGACCCTCGGCGTGACGTACAAGGGCCACAGCATCGCCGACGTGCTCGACCTGAGCGTGGAGGCCTGTCACGAGCTGTTCAAGAGCCACCCGATGCTCTCGCGCATCTTGCAGACCCTCGAGGACGTGGGCCTCGGCTACGTGAAGATTGGCCAGCCCGCCCCGACCTTGAGCGGCGGCGAGGCGCAGCGCGTCAAGCTCAGCCGCGAGCTCGGCAAGCGGCAGACCGGCCGCACGCTCTACGTGCTCGACGAGCCGACCACGGGCCTGCACTTCGAGGACATCGACAAGCTGCTCGGCGTGCTCGACCTGCTCGTCGACTCGGGCAACACGGTCGTCGTCATCGAGCACAACCTGGACGTGATCAAGCGGGCCGACCACGTGATCGATCTCGGTCCGGAGGGCGGCGATCGCGGTGGGCGCGTGGTCGCGACGGGGACGCCGGAGCGCATCGCACGCAGCAAGCGAAGCCACACGGGCCGCTTCCTCGCGCCGCTGCTCGGCTGACGTTCCGGGCGACACGCACCTAACGGCTTCTCCTCTGCCGTTCTTCTGGCGGCCCTTACATGCCTGGTAAGCCCATCCTCACCCTCCTCGACCCGCGCCGCTCACCCGCCGCTTCACGAAAGCCGTTTGCATGTCCTACCCGCCGACCCCGCCGCCGCCCAACGCGCCCTCCAGGTGGTGCAACACCTCCCAGGCCACTGACGAGCCCGGAAGGACGAGGCGCGTTGCGGGTCACTCGCCGTGCCAAGCGACGACTCGTACGTCTGCCGCGTAGGACCTTTGCCCATAATCGAACGCACCAGTCCAACGTGACGTGCCACCCACTCGGTGCCAGTGTTTTCCACGTGGCGCCCGGCTACGACGGCCTCCCCGTCGATGTCCACCCGCCACGCGTCGAAACCGCCGGCCGGCGCCTCCACGGTCTCGTCACCCACGACTCGGTGCGTGCGTCGGAGCTCCATGCCCCAGGCGCCCTGGTCCGACCCAAATCGAGCGCGTCCACCGAATTCTTCCCCTTCGACGAGTCGCTCCGGCCACAACCAACCCTGCGATTCGAGTGCGAGCCCCGGCATGGCCGGTAAGAGCCCGAACCACGGCTCCTGAGCGCCCCGTCCGGGAACGCAGCGGCGCCTGCCGCCTACCCGCATCCTCCGCCCGGCGAGCTGGCCCGCGGAAAAGGCCATCGAACCGGTCCAGTCAACCTGGTAGCTACCGTCGCTGTCGCGCGACGACCCAGCGACACGGAAGTCGACGGTGCCAGCCGTCTCCCCAGGACCCGCTATGCGGTATTCACGAGTCGATCCCGGCGCGGTCGGCACGAATGGATGTGGACAGCCCGTCGGACGCGCAACCAAGGACGAGCGGGGCCCGCGCTTCACCGACGATGGACGGGAGGCCTCGCCGGCGCGCGGGGCGGCACGGGAGCCGAACCGACCTCGCGTCCGGTCGCGTCCGGTCGGTGTTCACCGGACAAAGCCACGGCCGCCACGGCCGCCACGGCCGTGGCGCCCGCGAGCAGCCCCGCGAGCCGGCGCCCCGACCTCACTGCGGGCCACGACCCGGGAAGACCACGAATGCTCCGCGGCCAAAGTCGGGGCCGAACGAAGGAGCGAGGGCGTCAACACCCACGACGAGATTGGGAAGCCCGTCACCGTTGACGTCTCCCGGGACAGCGACGTGCCCGCCGAAACCGCTCCCGAACCGGTAGCTGATGGTTTCCAGGTTCGATCCGGTTGCGGTCAGCAGGTGGACGGCGCCGACGCCTCCCGCAGCGTTCGGCGCGCCCACGGCAATCTCGGTAGACCCATCGTCATCGAGGTCTGCCGGCGTTGCCAGCGAGCTGCCGAGGGACTCGCCGGACGCCCCGACGACCGTCCACATACGATTGCCACGCGCGTCGAAGGCGACGACTGCCCCACGGCCGCCCCTTGCACCTGGCGCGCCGCCTATGATGACGGGCCCGTGCGCGGGATCCAGGTATCCCACAACGCTGGTCCCGAGAGCGCCGCCGCCGAGAGCGAGCCGAACAGATCCAGATGTCCGCTCGCGTGGGCCGCGATCGCGTCCCTCAACGGGACCAGGTCGTCGTCGTGGCTGACGAAGCGCCCTTCGGATCGCTCGATGGCTGTCCTCGGCCGGCCGCCGAGCATGTCGTTGTCGGAGATCCGGCTCGCCGTGTCGAACGTGAGATCGCGACAGCCTGTCGTCGTGCCTGCGAGCAGAACCACGGCCGTCGTCAGCCCTGCCCAGAACCTCTCTTCCCACATCGCCCGCCTCCCCTCTTGTCCCAAACCGCCCCTACCCACCGTTCAAGACACACTCGAATCGCCGTGCATAGATGCCCGGCGCGGACGGCCGCGTGTCGTCCCACACGACCACGACGTCCTGCCCCTCGCTCGCAGCCATGAGCTCGAAATCGGCCGGCCACGGCCCCAGAGTGTCGGTCCGTGGCACGTCCGCGAGCGCAGTTGCCGGGGGAATCCGTGACGGTCACGATGTCGCTGCCGCGCTGACCGTCCGCAGTCACGAGCGCCGCGCGGATGGACTCGGTCCAGTCGGTGGTCAAGGCGGTAATGCGGGCGAGCCGCTTGGGGCGCTCGCTCCAAACGACCAGCGCGTTCCGCCCTAGCTCAACCGGCTCCACGAATGCGCTCTTCCGGCCGCCGGTGAAACACGGAAGCTGCCACGGAGCGAGGTGCGGGTTCGCGCCGTCGTCTCCCACCATCCGAAGTGCCTGGCAGTCATTCTCGCTCCCCTTGCGCGTCGTAACCAGTAGGTCTCCGCTGCCAACAGCTCAATACCCCCGCCACGGCCACGTGCTCCCCAGCCACTCGGGCGATAGTAAGCCACCACGCTGTACAATGTCGATGTGAGAGGCTGACCACTCTCGCCCACCGCCTCCGACAGTCCGCGAGAACGGACATCAACCGTTCACCGTGCATCGGAGGCGGCGCGCGTAAACGCCGGGCGCTGACGCGCGCGCGTCATCCCACACGACGACGACGTCCTCACCCTCACTCGCAGCCATCAGCTCGAAGTCGGCGGGCCACGGCCCCTGAGTATCGGTCCGCGGCACGTCGGCGAGAGCGGTGGCCATGGGAGCGTGAACCGCAGGCCGCGAGGGCGGCGACCGCGGTGGGCGCGTGGTCGCCACCGGGACGTCCGAGCGCATCGCGCGCAGCAACAAGAGCCACACCGGCCGCTTCCTCGCGCCGTTGCTCGGCTGAGGGCGCCGGCGCCGGCCGACTACCGCTTGCGTCTCGAACGGTGCAGCAAGAGGAGGCCGACCAGCAGCAACGCGGTGCACAGACCGGCCTGCAATCCGTCGGGCAGGACGGCGCCGAGGACGAAGTCGGCTGCGTGGGCGGGGGAGGGGACGCCGAGACTGGAGATGGCTACGGCGCAGAGGGCAAGAACAGCAACCTTCTGCATGGCGCTACTCTAGCAGTCTGCGCAAGAGCGAGTCACGCCGCGCGGATCCTTCCGCCGGCCTCCGCCCCGGTCTGGATGTATTGCTACACCCGGTTGCGTGAGGGGAGTGCTTGGAGAGGTTCGGTTGGGGTCTCCCCCCGTGAGGACGGTTTCACAAGACCCAGTCCGCCGCCTCGTCGAGAACGCGCTGGTCCTTCGCCCGCGGCGGCTCGGGGGGTCTCCCCCCGTGAGGACGTTTTCATCCAACCCGCCCACCCCCACCCGTAGTCCTCCCGGGGGGAGACCCCCCGAGCCCCCTCGAGACCTCGCTGTCGCTCGGCCTCGGGCTCGCTTTGCTCGCGGTCGGCTTGCGCCAGTGGTTTGCGATCACGTCTGGTCCGCTTCCCTCAGCCCCGCTTTTCCGACACTCTGATGGGTTGGGGGGCGCCTTCGTTCCCGGAGCGCCCCTTCGTCCACCGGAGTCCTTGGGATTCCCGGAATCATTGCGGGTTTTCATGCGTTTCAGTCCCGTGATCTGGATCGTCCGTTCCGCGATGTGCGCGATGATGCCCCCGACCGCGCACCTTCCGGGAGTGCGAGAGACGGGGCTCGACGCCTTTCTCTGGCGCCTGCGCCGCGAGTGCGATCCGGTCATGTGGCTCGGCGTGATCGCGGGCAGCGTGCTGTTCGCCCTGACGCCGATCCTCACCCTCGGCATCCCGCTTCCGGCGTTCCTCTTGCCGCGACGCCTGCTCGACGTGCACGCGCACCGGATCGCCACCAGCCGGCTCTACCACCTGCGTCAGATCGTCTTCCTCGTGAAGATGGCCGCGGGGTGGTGCTGGGCGGCGCACCCCGACGTCCGAGCCGCCTTCGCCTTGCCGCCCTATCCGGAAGACCCCGGCACGTTCCGGACCGGCCGATCCGACATCGTTCGTCGCGTCCACCCGCCCCGGGACGACGCGACCGGCGCCCCCACCATTGAAGTCATGACGCATCTGGCATTCCAGCCCCGCGGCGCGGACCTCTGCCTCGAGACCGACTGGGTCGTGGTCGGCAGCGGCGCGGGCGGCGCGTCGGCCGCCGTCGTCCTGGCGCGCGGTGGCGCGAAGGTGGTGATCGTCGAGGCGGGGCCGTGGCGCGATCCCGCCGACTACCCGAGCTCGGTCTACGGCGTGATGCGCGACCTGTTCGACGCGTGGGGCTCGACGGTGGCGCGCGGACGCGCCCTGTGGCCCATCGTCCAGGGATCCGCGGTCGGGGGCTCGACCGTGATCAACTCCGCCATCTGCGTGCGTACCCCCGGCGACATCTTCGATCGCTGGCTGCGCGAGCAAGGCGTCGGCGGCGACGCCCTCGCCGAGCGGGTGTGGCGCCATCAGGACGTGCTCGAGGAGGAGCTGTCCGTCGCCCCCGTGCCCGACTCCGCGGCGGGGCGATTGAACACCCTGGCCATGGCGGGCAGCCGCGCCGTCGGCTACGAGGCCCACGTCATGCGCCGCTACGTGAAGGGCTGCCTCGGCGCGGGTCAGTGCCTGCAGGGGTGCCGGAACGAGCGCAAGCAGAGCACGAACCTCAACTTCGTCCCGGAGGTGCTCGCGCGCGGCGGCGACGTGCTGTCGTGCGCGCCGGTCGACCGCGTGCTGATCGAGCGCGGTCGCGCGGTCGGCGTGCGAGGTCGCTTCCGCCATCCCGTCCGGCGCACGCGGGGCAGCGGCTTCGTCGTGCGGGCGCGGCGCGGCGTGGTGGTGGCGGCGTCGGCGACCCACGGCCCCGCCCTGCTCCAGCGCTCGGGCGTGCGCAACCGGACGCTCGGCCGCCACTTCCGCGCCCATCCCGGCACCGGCATCTTCGGCGTCTACGACGATCCGGTCGACATGAACTTGGGCGCGACCCAGGGCTGGGCGTCGGTCGCGTTCCGCGAGGAGCCCGGCTTCAAGCTCGAGAGCCTGTCGATCCCGCCGAGCTCGTCGCGAGCCGGTTGTCGGGCGGAGGCGTCCAGCTCATGGAGCGCGTGCGGGACATGCGGCACCTGGCCATGTGGGTGCAAGCGGTGCGCGCCGAATCGTCGGGCACGGTGCACAACGGCTTCGGCAACCGGCCGGTCATCCGCTACGGGCTCGACGAGGCCGACATGGTCCGTTTTCGCGAGGGGCTCTGGTTCGTGGCCAAGACCCACTTCGCGGCCGGGGCGCGCAAGGTGCTGCCGTGCATCCACGGGTTGCCCTACGAGCTCGGCCCCGACCAGGTGAACCGCATCCGCGAGGGGCCCCTCGATCCGCGCGCCTACGTGGCGATCCTCTCGCACCTGTTCGGCGGTGCGGTCATGGGCACCGATCCGTCGCGCTCGGTGTGCGACGGTCGTGGCCGCGTCCACGGCTGCCCGAACCTCGTCGTCGCCGACGCCTCCGCCATCCCGACGAACCTCGGCGTCAACCCGCAGCACACCATCATGGCCCTGGCCCGCGTCTTCGCCGAGGACCTGCTCGCCGACCCGCCGTGATCGCGACGCGGCTCACATGCCGTGGATCGTGAGGGTCGTGCCGTCGAAGGTCGAGTCGTAGAGGGCCAGGCCGGCGGTGGCCGGGCCCCGCTCGAGGGTGCCGTCGAGGGCGAACTGGGAGCCGTGGCACGGGCAGACCCATCCCGAGCCGGCACGCTGCACGCTGCAGTGCTGATGGTTGCACTCGGTGCCGGTGACGAGGAAGGTCGACGTCGACATCCGCGTCACGGCGAGAGGTGACAAAAGGCCCGCGTCGACGAGCGCCGTCCGACCCGTCGTCATCAGCTCGGGATGATCGGCGATGGCCACCGTCAAGTCGCTGTGCAGCACATCCACGTTGCCGCCCGGCGCACATCCACACACACACGTCCCGACCGCAGCGGCGCCGGTGATCGTGAGAAACCGCCTGCGCGTCCAATCCGAAGCGTCGTCACCCATGAAGCACCTCCGCGCCGGACGAGAAACGTCCCTCGTTGCCGGGCTCTTCCACAAATCGACACCGATGGTGTCCCGTCCCGGGCGGCCCGGACCGACGGGTCGCTTGAACGCCCCGCTCGTCTGCGTAGCATGGGCCTCGGCTTTCGGAGGGTGCGATGCGGCGACGTCTTCTTGTTCTCCTGTCCACGATGGTCCTGTGGGGTGTGTCGGCGGCCGTCGCCAGCGCCAACACGATCACGGTCGACGGCGACCCGAGCGACTGGATCACCCCCCCGGTGCTCGGCTCCGACCTGGGCCAGATCGCCCGCGATGGGGCGTCGCACGGCGAATATGCGTGGAGCGATGCGACCGGCGACGAGCGGACCGACTTCGCTTCGCCCGATCCGCAAGGGGACATCTCCGGCCTCCGGATCACCAGCGACGGCACCCACCTCTACGTGCTCGTCCGCTACGGCACCGTCCTTTCCACGATGTACGGCAACGGCGCTCCCATGGTGCAGATCGCCGTCGACATCGACCGGGTCGACGGCAGCGGCAGCACCGCGTTCGAGGGGCTCGCCGACACCGACGTCGCGAGCAGCGCCGCCTGGGAGTACCTGGTCAAGACCCGCCTCGGCTCGTCCTCGGCCGGGTCCGTGAGCCCGCCGGCCGTCTACGCGACGAGCGGCGGTGCGGACGTGGCGAGCGGAGCGAGCGAGGCCATCGCGACCTCGAGCGGAGCCACCTACCTGGAGGTTGCCATCCCCTGGGCCAACCTCGGTCTGTCCGCGGCGCCGTCGGAACCCCTGCGCTTCACGGTCGCCGCCTTCCGCGCCACGGCGACCGACGACACCTGGGACATCGGGGGCGCTGGCGTGAGCAACGCGCTCGACGCGGTGACCAACTACGGCGCGCCGGGCTCCGCCCACAACACCTACGACGAGGTGACGGACGGTGTCGTCGACTACCACTTCGACGTGTGGTTCGACCTCGACCCGGACCAGGAGCCCGCCTCGCCCCTGACGGTGAGCGAGGTATATTACAACACCGTCGGTTCGGCGACAGCCGAGGAGTGGGTCGAGCTCTACAACGCGACGGCCGTCGACCTGCCCCTGTCGGGCTACGATGTCGGTGACGAGGAGACCCCCGGCGGGGGCGAGGGCATGTACGGCTTCCCCGCGACCGCGACGCTCCTCCCAGGGCACGCCGCCGTCGTCGCCCAGCGCGCGACCGGCTTCTCCGCGCTCTACGCGCTCGACCCGGACTACGAGCTGAACGACACGGCGCCACTCGTTCCCGACATGACGCGCGACACGGCCTGGGCCACGGGCTCGGTCAACCTGGCGAACGCCGGTGACCAGGTGCTCCTGCTCGACCCTTCCTACACGATCGTCGATCTCGTCACCTGGGGCAGCGGCGCGTTCGGGGGCCTCGTGCCCAACGCGGGGGTGGCGGCCGGCCATTCCATCGCGCGCTCTCCGGTGCGGGGCGACACGGACGATTGCAGCGTCGACTTCACGGACCTCGGGACACCGACGCCCGAAGCGGTCGAAGGCGCCTGCCTCGACGGTGCCGGTGCGCCAGCGGCACCCGGTACGCCCTGCTCGACGGGCAGCCGCTGCATGGTGGGCGAGACGTGCATCCGGCCGGCCGGGGGCGGTGCCCTCTGCATGGGCGGGAGCGCCGTGACGTGCAGCGACGACGGCGACCCGTGCACCGGCGACATGTGCGACCCCGACTTCGGCGGCTGCCATCCACCGTCCCCTCTCGGCACGCCATGCGCCGACACGACCCCGGACGACTGCGACGTCGCCAAGTGCGACGGCACGGGTCTGTGCGACCAGGCCGCGGCGCCCGAGACGACCGGCCATGTGTGCCGTCCGGCAGCGGGTCCGTGCGACGTGGACGAGCAATGCGACGGAGTGACGGGCGGCGCGTGTCCGACCGACGCGGTGCAGCCTACGACCGTGCAGTGCCGTGCGGCCGCCGGGCCGTGCGACGTGGCGGAGAGCTGCGACGGCACGTCGGTCGACTGCCCTCTGGACGGGTTCGCACCGTCGACGACCCAGTGCCGTGCGGCGGCGGGGGCCTGCGACGTGGCGGAGGACTGCACGGGCAGCTCGGCCGACTGCCCTCTGGACGGGTTTGCACCGCCGACGACCCAGTGCCGTGCGGCGGCGGGGGCCTGCGACGTGGCGGAGGACTGCACGGGCAGCTCGGCCGATTGCCCGGCGGACGCGGTAGCACCGTCGACGGCGGTGTGCCGCGTTGCGGCGGGTCCCTGCGACGTGGCGGAGAACTGCGACGGCACGTCGGTCGATTGTCCGGCGGACGCGCTCGCACCGTCGACGACGGTGTGCCGCGGCGCAGCAGGGGACTGCGACGAGGCGGAGAGCTGCACAGGCAGCTCGCCCCTGTGTCCCGGCGACGCGTTCGCCGCCACCGGCACGAGCTGTGATGACGGCGACGCGTGCACGGCCGGCGAGACCTGCGACGGCGCCGGAGGGTGCGGCGGCGGAAGCGACGTCTGCACCGACGCCGGCATGCCCCCCGCGGATGCGGGGATGATGGCGGACGCGGGCTCGGACGCGGGGACGATGTCGAGCGACGCGGGCGTGACGATGTCGGACGCCGGCTTCGGCGATGCCGCCACGTCCGACGCCGGTCAGGGGGACGGCGCGGTGGGTGATGCCGGCAGCGACGCGGGGGTCACGCGCGCCCGGACGTCGCCCGGCTGCGCCTGTCGCGTGGGGGCGCCGGGCAGCGGCGACCGCGCTCCGTGGGGCGCCTCGGGGTTGTTCGGGCTCGTGGCGGTAGCGCTCTTCACACGCCGCCGCCGTCGTGGCCGCGCTCACCCCTGACGGGAGGAACGGTAGTCAGCCGTCGAGCTCGGCGAGCATCTGCTCGCCGGCTCAGATCGGGGGCCGCGGCCCCGCCGAAGTAGCGCATCAGGCCCACCTCGCTCGTAGCGCGGCCGGATGCGCGGCGTGAGCAGCCCGATCTCGCGCAGGTTCGGTACGAGCCGGCTGAACATCACGCGGCGGAACTCCTCCATGCCCGGCGAGGCGTACACGATCTCGCGCCACTGCGGCGCGGTGATCTAGCGGCTCGAACCACTCCTCGTAGACCTCGTACGACATGAAGCGGTTGCGCATGAGGAGCGCCACCTCGAAGGCCCAGTCCTCGCGCTCGCGCCGCTCCGACTCGCTGAGCTCGTTCCGGATGTGGTCGCGCAGCGCGCAGGACGCCGTAGTGGACGTGGCGCGCCTCGTCCTGGATCACCATCTTGAGCAGCTCCTTGAGCAGCGGCTCCCGCGTGATCGTCGTAGAGCGTGCCGAAGGCGCCGAGCGCGAGGCCCTCGACCATGATCTGCATGCCGAGGAACTTCATGTCCCAGCGCGAGTCGCTCATCAGCGCGTCGATGATGACGAAGAGGTTGTCGTTGATCTGGTAGAGCTTCTCGAGCTTCGTCGTCGAGGTAGCGGTGGAAGACCTCGACGTGGCGCCCCTCGTCGACGACCTGGGTCGCGCCGTAGAGCTTGCCGTCGAAGAACTGCGACCGCCTCGGTCACCTGGCAGCGGCGAACAGCGCGCCCTGCTCGCCGTGGAGGAACTGCGACTGAGCATCCAGGCGGCCAGCTGTGGCCGACCAAGCGCCGCTCCTCGGCGGCGTCGAGCCGGATGCCGTGGCGCTCGGCACCTGAAGTCGATGAAGCAGTCGGGGAGGAGCGGCCGGTCCGGGTCGTAGCGGATCGACGCGGTGCCCAGGGCAGGTAGTCGCCGTCCCACTGCCCCTCCTTGGCCCGGCGATAGAGGTCGGCCATCTCGGGATGGTCGGAGGATAGATCCAGTCGAAGTGGGCGTCGTGGTCGGCCGGCACCATGGTCGGCGCGCCCTGCTTGCCGCGCTGGAGGATCAGCGAGGCCGCGCATGGCGGAGGGGCCGAGGGACGAGAGCGACACGCGGGTCACGCATCTCGCCGATGACCGCGACCGTCTCGAGAAACGTGTCGAGCTGCTGGCGTACGCGGCGCGGGAGGATTCCGGGACAATCGGTCCACGTTCAGCATGACCCACCTCTCTGTCGATGCCCTCGCTGTCGCTCGAGCACATTGCGCGGTGCTGCGGTCCGTCGGCATGGCCTCGAAGAAGTCACGTACCGGTCCGCGTGGTAGCGGGTCAGGAAGGCGTGGATGAGCGGCAGGACCCGCTCGATCATCGGCGCGACCTGCTCGGGCGGCAGCCCGGCGAGACGCGACGAGAGCAAGGTGATCTCGCGCTCGAGCATCCGGTCCATGGCCTCCTGATAGAAGGCGAAGTCGTCGAGCGTGTATCCGAGCTCCTCGGTGAACCCGATGCGCCGTATCTCCCCGAGCAGCTCGACCATCCACGCGTCATCCTCTGCAATCTGCAGGTGCCCGTCATCGTCCCGACGCGCGCCGAGCAGACCGAGCTCGACCGCCCGCTCGAGGTCGACCCGCGTGACGCCCGTCCGGGCGAGCAGCTGCTCGGCGTCCATCGACGCCCTCTGGCCGGGCCGGGCGAGGGAGGCGGAGAGCCGCTCCTTCACCTCGACGAGGAAGCGGTGCTGGCTCGGCGTGAACATCTCGCCGCGCCCGTCCAGCAGGGCCTTGATGGCCTTGAGGGGAAGGAAGCGCTCGTGCTGCAGCTTCTTGATGAGGCGCAGGCGCTCGAGGTGCTCGTCGCCGTAGAGCGCCATGTTGCGCCCCGTCTTTCGACCCGGCGGCAGGAGCCCCTGCTGGATGTAGAAGTGGATCGCCTGGCGCGGCAGCCCCGTCGACTCGCAGAGGTCCTTCATGCGGTAACGCCACGGGCGTCGCTCGGCGTGGCCCTCTTCGGGCTCGTTCCCAGGCTCGCTCATGGGTCCACCAGGTCGATCGCAAGCGGGCCCCTCGGGCGGCTCACGCAGGCGAGCACGAAGCCCTCGCCGCGCTCCGCTTCGCTCAGGCAGTTGGGCTCGTCCATCGCTACCGCACCGTCGCGCAGGCGCACGCGGCACGCGGCGCAGCCGCCCATGGCGCACGAGAACTTCATCGGTAGGCCGGCGGCGCGCCCCGCCTCGAGGATCGTCTGGCCGGGCTGCACCCGGATCGTCCGCTCGCCCTGGCCGGAACGCACCGTCATGGGCTGGGGCGTCGTCGGCAGGTCGCCGGGGGGCGTGCGCGACTCGGGGCGCAGGTAGCGCTCTTGTCGAATGCGCGACCCGTCGACGCCGCGACCCCGCAGCACCGTGCGCGCCGCGTCCATCATCGGCGTCGGGCCGCACAGCAGCCAGAGCACATCGGGCCCGTCCGCGATGCCGACCGCGTCGAGGCGGGCGGCGATCGTCTCGACGTCGAGCAGGCCGACGGCCCCCGTCCAACCGTCGGGGGGCTCGGCGAGCACATGGTCGACGACGAAGCGATTCCCGTGGGCCCGCGCGAGCTCGTCGAGGCGTGCGCGGAAGATCACATCCGTCAGGCGGCGGTTGCCGTAGATGAGCGCGACGCGGCTCTCGGGCTCGCGGCCGAGGACCGACTCGGCGACGGAGGCCAGGGGCGTGATGCCGCTGCCTCCGGCGAGGAGCACGAGCCGGCGGGATGCCGTGGGCTCGGGCGCGAGAGCGAAGGTGCCGGAGGGGCCCAGCACGCGGAGCAGGTCACCGGGGCGCACGCGCTCGTTGAGGTAGGTGCTCACGCGGCCGCCGCGCAGCCGCTTGGGCGTGACGCGGACCGAGTGGCCAGGCAGCACCGCGCTCGAAAGGGAGTAGGCGCGGCGCAGCCGTCGGCCGTCGAGCGTCACCTCGACCGTGAGGAACTCGCCGGGGACGAACGAGATGGGGCTTCCGTCGGCCTCGACCAGATGGAGCGAGACGGCGTCCGGGGTCTCGCGGACGACCTCCGTGACCCGCACGGGACGGGCCATGACCGGCTCAGCCTCGCGGCCGGGCCGCCTCGCCCGGAGGGGCAAGAGCGGGGAGGGCTGGCGCCCCGCGAGGCCGGCGATCAGCATCGAGAGGTCGCGGCGGCCGGCGTCGAAGCGCTCTGCCCAGCTTCGCGGCAATAGTCGGCGGCGCGACGATCCAACCATCACGTCGCCAAGCAGAGCCCAGATCTCGTCTAGTGTCAAGTGACACTAGACAGTAAGCGCTCGGGGTGACCCGCGGACGTCGAAGACCCGGGAAGCCACCCCTTGACGGCGGGCAGCCCGCCCCGCCCGTGTCCGCGGGGCTCGCCAATTGCGCGTCCGCCCCGCCACCGATGGTCGATTGGGGCGAGGCGGGGTCGCGTTCGTGGTGGCTTGCGGCGGGCGCCGCTCGCGCGGGATTAGGGCACCGGACCGAGGGGCGTGCCGGGGGCGGCGAAGGCGACGTTCACCGTGTCATCGGTCGTGACGCCGAGGTCGACGAGGCTCTGGGGCGACAGGTCGATGATGCGCCGCGTGCTGGTGTTGGGCCCCCAGTCGACGGGGCGGACGACGATGCGTGCGCCCGTGCGCGGGTTGACCACTTCGATGCGCGCCGACCGCCACCACGTGACGCCGTTGGGCGAGTAGTCCCACCGCATCGCGCAGAAGTAGTAGCTGTCGAGGTGTGAGGCGAGATAGGACGCCGACGGGTGCAGCGGGTTGTTGAGGCTGCGCAGCACCTCGCCGGACACCGAGCCGGTCTCCGTCGACGAAACGCCCGTGTCGTTGGGTCCGCCGAACCAGCTCAGCTTCCCGTCGACCCAATCGTGGCCGTCCGCGCTGACGACGCTGCCGTAGGGCTCGACGCTGACGCCGAGGGCGCCCCGCAGGGTGTTGTTCGACAGGCCCGCGCGCGGGATGTGCTGCCCGGACTCGTCGAGGCCGAGGTAGGGATTGCTCCCGCCCGGCGGCGGGGGAGGGGGCGGCATCGAAGCGCAGCTCTGCGTCGCGCTCAGATGGTAGTGGGCGCTGGTCGGCAGCATGCCGCTGAAGTTGGCCGCCACGATGTCGGTCCCCGTCACGTAGACGGAGAGGTCGAGGGCCGTGTGGGGCTCGAGCGTCACGCTCGACGCCGTGCCCGCGGTCACCGACACGTTCGGATTGGGGCTCCCGATCTCGCCGCCGTACACCAGGCCGCCGAAGGAATCGGTGATGACCAGGGCGGGCGACCAGCTTCCCGACGTGCGGGTCACCGAGATGTCGATGGGCCCGCCCGGCTGGACGGCCATCGACCAGCGATGGATGCCGTAGCGTCCGCTCGTGAAGTCCTGGTCGACCGACGTGGTGCCGCACATGGGCAGCGTCAGGGACGGGCTCCAGCAGCTGGCGCTCGCGCACGGGTTGACGGGACCGCAGCTCGAATCCGGCAGGACACACTCGCCCCCCGCGGCCTGGCAGCGGGCGGCCGAGCCGCACCAGGAGCAGCCGGAGATGGCGCCGCAATCG
This sequence comes from uncultured delta proteobacterium, assembly GCA_963830115.1. Classification (GTDB taxonomy): domain Bacteria; phylum Myxococcota_A; class Polyangia; order Polyangiales; family CAWHLB01; genus CAWHLB01. The sequence goes on along the minus strand of CAWHLB010000014.1, from coordinate 85,995 downwards.
CTGCACGTCCGCGCGCCCGAGCAGTCGGCGGGCGGCGGCGGCGGCGGCGGCGGTCCAGCGTCCGAATCGGTGCCCGCGTCGTCCATCACCGGCATGGCGCCGTCGTCGGTCATCGTGGGCATGCCCGCGTCATCCATCGTGGGCGTCGGGCCGCACGAGCTGCCGATCCCGTAGCCGTTCGCCGGCGCGGCCAGGAGGCGCGCTTCGGTGTGTGAGCCGTAGACGCCGTCCTCCGCGATGCGATCCTCGGGGTGGGCGCGGTTGTACAGGCGCTGAAAAGCGAGCACGCTCACCGATCGCAGGTCCGTGCCGCTGTGGCTGAAGTGCACGGGATTGGGGCTCCCGCCCCACGAGAAGCCTTGCGACGCCAGCACCGAGCGCCACGAGGAGTAGTCGCTCGTGTCGAGCGCGAGGCCGGACTCGTGGTTGCTGTGCCCGGGCTGGGCGGCCAAACCGATGCCGCACCGGCCGGCTTGGTACCACCGGTAGAGCAGGAGCTGCTGCGGCAGCGTGCGCAGCGCGGACGTGATGTGAATGGTGCCGCCGCGCCGTCCAATCGCGCTCGCGAGGGCGTCGGCCGCGTCGGACTGCAGGAAGGGATAGACCCCGTCCGACGCCGAGACGCCCGAGCCCTCGATCGAGACCAGCTGTCCTGGTCGGACGCACTGCATCTCGGCGATGAGCTCCCGGGAGAGTCCGCGCACGGCGGTCGTGGAGCAGAAGCGCGAGGACGTCTGCTGCACCGTCATGCCCGCCGTTTCGGCTTCCGTGACCGTGTTTCCGGTGGAGCCCTCTTCGTTGGCCTGCGGTAGCGTGTTCGTGGAGCAGCCTACGAGCGCCAGGGCACAGAAGAGGAGGTCGAGACCAAGGAGAGCTTTCAGCATGGCAGCGCGTCGGAGCAACATTCGTGCCCTCAGGGGGTCAACACACCCCGGCAGAACCGTGCCGCTTCGTGCGCATTGGCTGATCCGGAATCATTGAATATTCCGCCGAAGACCCCACATGATCCAGACTGGCATGGAGCATTTCATGTTCCGGCGGGGTCGGAGGACCCCCCCCGATCGGCAGCTCGACCTGCCGGTGGCCCGTGGAGCCGCCGCACAGGGGAACGGGCCGTCGGCGTGGCACCGGCGGTTGGAGCCGAGACACCCGATGATATCCTCTGCGCCTTCCGACGGTGGAGCTCGACGCGGTCGACCGCCTGGGTGACGACGGGAGCGTGCGACTGCTCGACGCACGCCCCGCCGAGCGCTACCGGGGGGACATGGAGCCGATCGATCCCGTGGCCGGCCACATCGAGGGCGCGGTCAACCTTCCCCATGGCGAGCGGTGCCGGGCGCACGGATTGGGGGGAACGCCGTGAGCGAGGTCTGGTCGGTGCGCGGCAGCATCGCGTATCGGATCGTGGTCGGTCCCCTGGAGCTCCGGTGCTACGAGCCGGAGGACGCCCTCGCCCTCAGGGACCTGACGGCGGAGAACCGGGACCACCTGCTCCGGTTCATGCCCTTCGCCATCGAAGAGCCCCAGACGCTCGACGAGAAGCTCGACCGCATCCGCTCGTACCGCGGCCGCTTCGACCTCGGGCTGGACTTCACCTACGGCATCTTCCTCGCCGGCGAGCTCGTGGGCAGCACGGGCCTGCATACGCGCGCGGGCTACGGCGGCCTCGAGAATCGGCTACTGGATCGATCGGCATCACACACGTCGTGGCTTCGCGACGCTGGCCACCCGCGCCCTGACGCGCGTCGCCATCGAGCTGATGGAGGTGGCACGGGTCGAGATCCGGTGCGATCCGCGCAACATGGCGAGCCGGGCCATCCCGGCCAAGCTCGGCTTCGCGGAGGAAGGCGTCCTGCGCCGCCGCCTGCCCTGGGCCGACGGTACATTCCGTGACTGCGCGAGCTTCTGCCTGACCGTCGACGACTACCCCCACACGCCCTGTGCGACGGTGGAGCTGGCGGCCTTCGACGCCCTCGGCCGCCGCCTCGTCTGACCGTCCGCGCGCTTGCGCGGCCGCGGTTTCGGGGATCGGGCACGACGACAACGGGCGGACCGCCTCGTGGCAGCCCGCCCGTCGCCCCATCGCACGTGTCACGCCTATTGGCAGAAGAGGCTCACCGTGCCGCTCTTGCCGCTGTCGGTGGACCAGGCCGGGTGCGACGTGCCGTCGAAGGAGAGGGTCAGGCCGTTGTGGCTGTTCTCCCAGCGGATGGAGCCCGAGGCGGGACAGGTGCCGTCGCAACCGTGGAAGCCGCTGACGGTGGTCGTCCAGTCGAGGGCCCCGACGGTCGTCATCCAGCTTCCGTCCAGGTCCATGCAGGAGGTGCTCGAATTCCAGCCGAACGTGTAGGTGCCGTTGCGCGTGATCCGGTTGCCCCGGGGGCCAACGCCCGCGCCGCCCGTCTTCGCCTCAATCGTCGCCGTGTCACCGGTCTTCGCGTAGGTGCCCTCGTTGTCGATGTCGACGACGGCGCCGTTGACGTGCAGTCCCGTGCTGGTCGCGTGGTAGCCGATGACACCGGCGTCGATCGTGTAGGTCACCTCGACCACGCCTGTGACGTGAACGAGCCCGTAGGGGCCGGTGCAATCATCGAATGTAAGCGTGAGCACGTTCCCGGAAAGCGCCTTCGTCAGGCAGCCAGCGGGGCGATAGAACGTCCCCACGTGATCGGCTGCGGTGCCCGCCGCCTGCTCGGACGACATGGTCGAGTCGATGCCGTCCGTCGCCGTGATCAGCATCGCCGACTCGCCGTGCACCACATCGCTCGAATCGGCGGCCTGGGACGCCCAGGCGGCTTCCCCCGTCTGCTTGCACGCCGTCAGCGCGACGACCGCGCTCGCGACCACGATAAAACGACTCATCTGAAGCTCACCCATGGCACCTCCTCACGGTATCGACGGCGCCGGCGTCCTCTCCGGCTGCCCACTCGTCTTCGAGCAACGGGCGTGCCGACCCCAAAGTACGGCGAAATCGCACCCGGCGTGAACCACGGACCGAGGTCCGGCCGTCTCATCGGGGCGCCATCGCACACCCCCGGGACCGGGCGTCTCGGTCAATCGCGCTTCGGCAGGTGGTCGCGGCCGTGTGGGAGGGTGAAGTCGATGGTCGGACCCATCGGCACGATCCCCTCGGGTTCAGCTCGCGTGGCTCCGGTAGTAGTGCTGCTTGATGTGGTCGAGGTGCACCGTGCCGCCGACCGCCGGCACCTGGTACAGCTCACGCACGAAGCCCCACAGGTTCGGGTAGTCGACGATGCGCCGCAGGTTGCACTTGAAGTGCCCGTAGTACACCGCGTCGAAGCGCACGAGCGTGGTGAACATGCACACGTCGGCCTCGGTGAGGACGTCGCCGCAGAGGTAGCGCTGGCCCGCTAGCACCGTTTCCCAGTGGTCGAGCGCCCGGAAGAGCGCTCACGACCGCCTCGTCGTAGGCCTCCTGGCTCTCGGCGAAGCCGGCGCGATAGACACCGTTGTTGATCGGCCCGTAGATCGCGTTCGATCGTCGCCTCGATCCGGTCGTGGAGCTCGGGCGGGTGCAAGCTCACCGACGTGTCGCCCAGGGCGGCGAAGGCGTCGTCGAACATGCGCACGATCTCGCGCGACTCGTTGTTGACGATGGTGTTCCGCTCCGTATCCCAGAGCACCGGCACGGTGACGCGGCCGGTGTAGTCCTGCTTGGCGGCGCGATAGACCTCGTGCAGGTAGCGCGCGTGGTCGATCGGGTCGGGACCGTGCCCGGGCCCGGGTCGAACGACCAGCCCGACGCCCCCATGAACGGGTGGACGACGGAGACGGGGATCACCTCTTCGAGCCGGCGGAGCGCCCGCAGGATCAGCGTGCGGTGGGCCCAGGGGCAGGCGAAGGAGACGTAGAGGTGATAGCGACCGGCGACCGCCGGGAAGCCCGAAGCACCGTCGGCGGTCACGTGACTGCGGAACGTGGTCGGGTCGCGCAGGAAGGTGCCCTGCCGGTCGTGAACGTACCCGTTAGTCGACCACGATCCGTCGATGAGCATGCCCATGGGGTCTCACCGTACACCATGGGCCGCAAAGGTGGTCGCGCGGTGACGGCGACTCGAGAACCTCCTCCGGCCCATCCCCCGTTCGCGTGAAACCTCTCCCCCGTGCGCCCCTGCTCCGGGTATGCTCGGCGCCATGGGTGGACATCGAGCGACGTGGATCGCCGGGTTGGCAGCGGGGTGGGTCCTGGCGGCCCTGGTCGTCGCCGGTTGCGGCGGCATGTCGCGCGCCGAGGGCGAGCGCCTGTTGCCCGACCTCCGCCAGCGCATCACCCACCCCGTCGACACGCGGGCCCAGAGCGCCGACAACAGCCGCGTGGTCGAGAAGGTCGTCGACTCGAACGCGCTCCAGGGCATGACGCAGGAACAGGTGCGCCAGGCGATCGGCGTCGGCGACGACTGTTCGCGCCATCCCAAGTGCGGCGAGCTCGGCTTCCAGGACGACGACTGGTACTACACCGTCGGCACCCTGGGTCGAGGTGCCGCGCAGGCCCCCCTGCTCATCGTCGGCTTCGACACGTCCGGCAAGGTCGTCCGCACCTGGAACATGCGGACGAACTGAGCCGCGCCGGCCGGCCCCACGGGTTGGGCTCGACAGGCCAGCCCGGCTCGGGCGCCTACTGACGCATCAACATCAAGGCTGTCCCGCCGTCGTCGCCGCACGTCAGGTTCAGCGTGTTGTTGTCTGCGGAGAGCGTGTAGGAGCAGTTGTTGGTCGGCAGCATGGACGCCGCCGTGCATGTGATCGTGGGCATGCCCCCGCAATCGACCTCTCCGCTGCAGGACTGCATGCCCGTGAGGTCGAGCATTCCGTCCGTGGCGGTCCACATCAATCCGCCCTCGGACACCATGCCCGTGCAACCAGTCTCGCTGATCGTTCCCGACGCGTTCCCATCGGCGCCAAAGGTCAGGGCGATCGTCACCATCATGCCCCCACCCGAGAACGCGTGCGTCCAGGTTCCAACGAGCGGGGAGGGGGGCCCTGCATCGGTTCCACCGCCACCGCCACCGCCACCGCCACCGCCGCAGCCCATCAATGCGAAGATCCCTGCGAGAACCCATACACGAAGCGTCATGCGAAGCCTCCACCGCCGGCTCGGCCGTGCGTCGGCGCGCAACCTACCACGCAGGGCGAGAATGGGGCCAGTACGGGTCGCAGCTCGGCCGCGGGCCCTCCCGCTCGACCGGTCGGCGGGGAGTTGGTAAAAGCCCCGCTCGGTGACACGACCGGTCTGGGAAGCTGAGATGATCCTGCCGCGTCATGCGTTCTCCTCGCGGGACGCGGCGCGCGCTGGCGACGTGTGGCGTGCGTTCCAGGAAGCGGCGGTCGAGGCGTCGACCCGGGCGGGGTGGCCCCCTTTGCGCTACCGCGAAGTCGGCACCGCCTTCGTGGTCCGCGCCATGACGGTCTGCCATCACCGCGAGGCGGCCTACGGCGAGCGGCTCAGGGCGCGCACCTGGGTGCATGGGTTCAAGCGCGGCATCATCTCGGCGCGCGAGGTGCGCTTCGAGGGTGAGACCGGGCCCGTGGCCTCCGCGACGCAGGACTGGGTGCACGTCGATGCCACGCTCAAGCCCGCGCGCGCGTCCGACGCCCTGGTCGAGTGCTTCCCGCCTCACGAGGAGGGCGATCCCGTTCGCATGCCCGCCTTCGAGCAGCGCCCGGGCGCGACCCACACCTTCCGCTTCGAGCCCTGGCACGTGTGGATGGACCCCCTCGCCCACGTCAACCACCCGGCCTACGTCGACTTCTGCGACGAGAACGTCTCGCGCGTCATGGCGGCTCACGGCCTGTCGCCGGTCGCCCTCTGTCCCGTGGCCGAGAAGATGACCTTCCGCGCGGGCGTGGCCGTCGGCGACACGGTCACGGTGGAGAGCCGTCGGGTCGGTGTCACCGACGAGGGCGCCCTGGTGCTCGCCCACCGCGTGCTCAAGGGCGACGACGTGCTGTGCGCCGACGGTGTGACAGTGCGACGCCTCGCGGGCGCAGACACCTCGCGCCTCGTTTCGATCTGGGAGGAGTGACGTGCACGCAATGCAGCTCGTTCCTTGGCTGACGGCGCTCTTGCTCATCGGTTGTGGCGGTGGTGCCGTCTCGGGTCCGCCCCCGGCGCCGCCCCCGGCGCCTGCCCCCGCCGCGCCCAGAGAGGCGCAGGCCGCCCCGCCTCCCGCGGGCCCCGTCGTCCTTTCCATCGTGGGCACCAACGACCTGCACGGCCACGCCGAGCGTCTGCCGATCTTCGCGGGCTACGTCGCGAACCTGCGACAGCAGCGGGCCGCCGATGGGGGCGACGTGCTGCTCGTCGACGCGGGCGACATGTTCCAGGGAACCCTCGTGTCGAACCTGGGCGAGGGCGAGTCGGTCGTGCTCGCCTACAACGCCCTCGGCTACGACGCGGCGACCATTGGCAACCACGAGTTCGACTACGGCCCCGTCGGCGATGCCCCGACGCCCCAGACGCCGAACGACAACCCGCGCGGCGCCCTGCTCGCCCGCGTGGCCCAGGCCAACTTCCCCATCCTGTCGGCGAACATCCTCGACGCCCAATCGGGCCACCGCGTGCAGTGGCCGGGCGTGCACGCGTCCGTGACGGTCACCAAGGCGGCTGTGCCCGTCGGCATCATCGGGGTCACGACCGAGGACACGCTCCACACCACCATCGCCGCCAACGTGTCGGACCTGCGCATGGAGCCCATCGTCGACGCGGTGAAAGCGCAGGCCACGGCCCTGCGCGCGGCCGGCGCCAAGATCGTCGTCGTCCTCGCCCACGCGGGGGACACTGCGACCGCTTCGACGATCCCCACGACCTCTCGTCCTGCGATTCGCACCAGGAGATCTGGGAGGTGGCGAACGCCCTGCCAAGCGGGCTCGTGGACGTGATCGTGGCGGGCCACACCCACAAGGGCATCGCCCACATCGTCCACGGCATCCCGATCATCGAGTCCTACTCCTACGGCCGGGCCTTCGGTCGCGTGGACCTCACCCTCGATCGCACGACCCATCGGGTGACGGGCGTGCACGTCTTTCCACCCCACGACCTGTGCCGTCCGGCGAACGCACCGGTCGGGAGCTGCAACCCGGGTGACTACGCGGGCCGTTCGGTCGTGCCCCAGGACGACGTGGCCCAGGCAATCGCACCGTGGATGGCGCGCGCCAAGACGCTCCAGAGCCACGACCTGGGCGTCCATCTCGACACGCCGATCCCGCGCAACTACGACCACGAGTCGGCCCTCGGCAACCTCCTCGCCGACCTGATGCTCGAGGCGCGGCCCCACGCGGACGCGGCGGTCGTCAATGGAGGCGCCCTCCGGGCATCGCTCCCCGCGGGCAATCTGACCTACGGCGAAATGTACGAAGCCTTTCCCTTCGACAACCGTTTCGCCACCGTGGATCTGACGGGTGCCCAGCTCCGCGCCCTCATCGTGCACAACCTCCAGTCGGACAAGGGCTTCCTGTCCATCGCCGGCGTGAAGGCCACGGCGCGCTGCCGTCACGGTCAGCTCGTGGTCCAGGTGCTCCGCAAGAACGGCCGCCCGATCGGAGACCACGCCCACGTGACGCTGATCGCGAGCGACTTCCTGGCGACCGGCGGCGACTCGCTTTTCAGCACCCTCGGCGCCGACCACATCCACATCGCCGGTGAAGGCATCCGGGACGTCCTCGTGCACGAGCTCGAGACGCGGGGCGGCACCTTGCGCGCCGACCAGCTCGTCGACCCGGCTCATCCGCGCGTCCGCTACGAGGGGGACCGCCCCCTGCGCTGCGGCGTGACTCCCGCCGCGCCCCGAGCGAATGGAGCGCCTCCCGTACACGCCGCGCCTCCCGTACACGTCGCGCCTCGAGCGCACGCCCACGGCGGGTGACCACGGCCTCGGGCAGGGTGCCTCGGTGCGCGCCCAGCAAGCCGATCGCTCCCGCGGCGACGACCCCCGGACCGACGCGGGGCTGCCGGACCCCTCCCTCCGGGCCGCTCGGGTCTTATGTTCGTGTCCACAGGGAGCGCGAGCCCGCGCGGTGAACGAGCCGCGTCGCCGCCTCTCCGGAAAGTTGAAGCGATGAGCGCGGTTTCCAATCGTGAGGTGCGGGAGATCGATCGTGCGAACGCGTCGGGCGCCACCCCCGTGGTGTTCGTGCACGGGCTGTGGCTGCTCGCGACCAGCTGGGACCCATGGCGGCGCCTCTTCGAGGACCGCGGCTACGCGACGCTCGCACCGGGTTGGCCCGACGAGCCGGAGTCGGTCGAGGAGGCGCGCCGACATCCAGGGCGGTTTGCACACAAGAAGATCGGAAGGACCACCGAGCACTTCGCGGACGTGATCCGCCAGCTCGCCACGCCGCCTGCGATCGTCGGGCACTCCTTCGGCGGGCTCATCGCCCAGAAGCTCGCCGGCATGGGCCTGTCGCAGGCCACGGTGGCGATCGATCCGGCTCCCTTCAGAGGCGTGGTCCCGCTGCCTTGGTCCGCTCTGAAGGCGGCCTTCCCGGTGCTCCGAAACCCCGTCAACTACAAGCGCGCCGTCGCGCTCACCTTCGACCAGTTCCGCTTCGCCTTCGCCAATGCCGTGCCCGAGCAAGAGGCGAAGGCGCTCTACGAGGAGCACGCCGTCCCCGCTCCCGGCGCACCCCTGTTCCAGGCGGCGGCGGCCAACCTCGCTCCGCGCACCGAAGCGAGCGTGGACCACGAGAGCGTCTTGCGTGGACCGCTCCTCATCATCGAGGGCGCCGACGACAACACGGTGCCTCCCGTCATGGCCAAGGCCGCCTACGAGAGGCAGCGGCACAACCCCGGCGTCACCGAGCTCCGCGTGATCGACGGCCGGGGCCACTCCCTCACCATCGATGCGGGTTGGCGCGCGGTGGCCGAGGTCGCCCTCGGCTTCGTCACGGAGCACTACCCGCCGCAGCCCTCGCGCGCGGCCGCCGAGCCCGGTGCCCCACGACCCGTGGCGCGCCCCTGAGGCCCGGTCAGTACTCCACGAAAGCGTCGTCCGGGTAGCAGTACAGCCACCGCTCGCCGGGCTCGGCCGAGGCGATCACCGGATGCTCGCTCGCGTGGGCGTGGGCCGTCGCGTGGCGGTTCGGCGAGTCGTCGCAGCACAGGGTGGATCCGCACGTCTGGCACGTCCGGAGGTGCACCCACGTGGCGCCGATGCGCACGCACTCTGCACACTCGCGGCGCTCGGGCTGCTTGATGGTCTCGATGTCACGGATGTGGGCGCAGATGTCGTCGGCCATGGACCCCCTCTTACCTGATGGGGCTCCAGCGGGCACGTCACACGTGGAAGGACGCGAGGCTTCGCTTCCGCGTCTCCACGTCCGCGCGACGCCGCGCGCCCATCGCCGTGCGCCTGCTGGCCCACCTCGCCACGTATGCCACGCTCCGAGCGAGCATGTGCACGATTGCCGTCCTGTTTCGCGTCCATCCCGAGTTGCCGCTCGTCGTCGCGGCGAACCGCGACGAGTGGTACGCGCGCCCTGCCACGCCGGCCCAGGTCCTCGACGAGCAGCCGCGCGTCGTCGGCGGCCGGGACGAGGTCAAGGGGGGCACCTGGATGGGCGTCACCGAGAGCGGCGCCTTCCTCGGGGTGACCAATCAGCGCACCTTCCGCGAGCCCGACCCGGCCCTGGCCTCGCGGGGCCTCCTGGCGCTCGAGGCCGTGCATCGGGGCAGCGTGGAGGCGATGGCGAGCTTCTTCGGCTCGCTCGATGCGCGCGACTACAACGCCTTCAACGTCGTCTTCGGCGATGCGCGCGCTCTCTGGGTCGGCTACGGGCGGCACGATGCGGCGCGCGTGGAGCTCGAGCCCCTGCCCGAAGGCGTCCACGTGCTGACGAACGATCGGATCGGCGCCCCGGGGTTCCCGAAGACCGAGCGCGTCGAGGCCCTCCTGCGCCCCCTCGTGCGTGCGCCCTGGCTCGAGCTGTCCGCCGGGCTCGCCGCCATGCTGGCCGATCACACCCTCCCGCCCCTCGAGCGCGTGCCCGAGCCGCCGCCCGGCTCGCGCTTCGACCACGCCACCGTCCAGAAGCTCCAGGCGGTGTGCATCCACACGCCCGTCTACGGCACGCGGTCGTCGACGATCCTCGCCGCCCGCGAGGGCCGGGTCGAGCACTTCCTCTTCGCCGACGGCGCCCCCTGCACCCATCCCTTCGAAGACCTGACGCACCTCGTCCATCCGTCGTAGCATCGGGACCCCGATGGCCGGCATCGTCGACCTCTTCGCCCGGGCGCCCTGTTCGCCGAGCAGTTCCGCGTCGAGAAGCTCCTCGCCCAGGGCGGGATGGGGGCCGTGTACGTGGTCGAGCAGCTCGGCACGGGCCGGCGGCGGGCGCTCAAGCTCATGCATGCGCTCCTCGCCGGCGACGCCCACAGCCGCGAGCGCTTCGAGCAGGAGGCGCGCGTCGGGGCGCGTATCCCCTCCGACCACATCGTCGAAGTGATCGCGGCGGGCGTCGACGCGACGACGGGGATCCCGTGGCTCTGCATGGAGCTGCTCGAGGGGCAGACACTCGCCGAGGCGGTGCCCGAGCGCGGGCGCCTCTCGTTTGGGGAAGCGGCGGAGGTGTTTCGTCAGCTCGGCCACGCGCTCGCTGCGGCGCACCACGCCGGGCTCGTGCACCGCGACCTCGAGCCCGAGAACCTCTTCCTCGCCACGCCGCGCCTCTCGGGCGTCCCGTTCATGGTCAAGGTGCTCGACTTCGGGATCGCGAAGCTCGTCTTCGAGGCGCGCGGCGCGTCGACGACGACCGCAGGGGTCGGCTCACCGATGTGGATGGCGCCCGAGCAGACCGACGCGGGGCGCGTCACCACGGCGACCGACGTGTGGGCCCTCGGGCTCATCGCCTTCTACGTGCTCACGGGAGGATTGTACTGGCGCTCACCCAGCAGGGAGGGCGCCACCATGACGGCGTTGCTCGTCGAGATCATGATTGACCCTCTGCCGACCGCGACCGAGCGTGCGCAGGAGATCGGGCGGCTCGAGGGGCTGCCGGCGAGTTTCGATGCCTGGTTCGCCCGCTGTGTGGCCCGCGATCCGGCGGCACGCTTTCGGGAAGCGGGCGAGGCCGTGGACGCCCTGGTCGCCTTGCTCGAGCCCGGGGCCGAGTCGCCTGCGCGCACCATCGGCGAAGCGCATCGGGCCGAGCGCGCGCCGAACGCCGCGTCGCCGGTGGCCTTCGCGGCGACCACGTTGCCAGGCGCCGCCGCGGCCGAGACCGCGCACCCCGTGGCAGCGGCGGCGACGAGCGGAGACGCCCTGGCCAAGCCCGCCGCCCCCGGGGCCGTCGCACATCCATCGCGCGCCGAGGCGACGGCCGCGTCGGACGGCGCCGCAGGCTCCTCCGGTGCGCATCAAGGGAGCGCTGCCTCCCCGCCTCCCGCCGATCGCCCGGTGCAGCCCCCGACCGCCCCGCCCGCGCCCGGAGGTGGCGGCCCCCACGCCGCCAGCAATCCCGATCCCGCTGGGCGACCCGTCCGCGGGACGGCGTTCGAGTGCTGGACGGGCAACGTGGACCCGCCCCACCGCGGCGCCCGCGTCACCATCATCCTCCGGCGGGTCCCCTCGGCAATGTGGGCGGAGTTCGGCTCCGGTCGAATACCCTGCCCGATTCGGTGCGCCATTGCCTCGAGGTCAGGCTCCACGAGGTCCGCTTGCCCCAGCCTCCCCAGAGGTGGCCCCTGGTCGTCCATGGGCACCTACCCGCGCGGGGTCGTCCCTGATGCATGCACGCCGCACCCGTGGCAGTCTCGGAGCCGTGCACACGAGGACGGGGATCACGGTGGTGCTGGCGGTCTTGTTCGCGCTTGGCTGCTCCCGGTCGACGCCCGTTCCCGCGGCTCCTCCGGCCGATCCGTGGCGCCAGGTCAGCGACGCGGCCCTCACCCGGGAGCTGCACGCCGCGCTCGCCCGGGCGAAGGCCCTCGACCAGGACGTGCTGCTCGACTTCGTGGCACCCTGGTGCGAGGACTGCCGCGAGGTCGTGCGGGTCTCGCATCTGGAACCTGCCCGAAAGGTCCTTTCGGAGCGCTACGTCACCGTCTACGTCAACGTGGGCCGCTTCGACCGACACCGCGCCCTGATGAAGGAGCACGCCATCGATCGCATCGCGACGCTCATCGTGCTCGACCCCGACGGCCACCGCGTGGCGAAGACGACCCTCGAGCCGATCAGCGGGCACCATCCCCTGAGCCCCGAGGCCCTGGCCGCCTGGTTGCGGCACCCGCGCGATGATCGCTCCAAGCTCCGGGACGCACGTGATCCCAAAGCGCCCCTGGGCGCGCCGGGGACGCACCGTCCGCCCCTCTTTCCTGCGGAGGTCCCGGCGTCGAGGCACTGATCCCCATCGGCGCCGGCCCCGGGGTCGACGTCCTGGGGCACACACCTTACTTTGACCGGGCTTACGCAGAATCGCGCATCGACCCATGTCCACCTTTCAGGTAGTCGACTCCTATTCGCTCACGCCCATGCAGGCGGGGATGCTCTTCCACGGCATTTCCCGCGTTCCGTCCCGGCGCCGATCACGAGCAGCTCGTCTTCCAGTCCGAGGAGCGCCTGGACGTGTCTGCCCTGCTCGAAGCGTGGCGCCAGGTCATCGACCGCCACCCGATCCTCCGCACCTCGTTTCGCTGGCGCGACCTGCCGGCGCCCGAGCAGCGTGTGCACGAACGCGCGGAGCTGCCCGTCGAACACCACGACCTGCGCGATCTGTCGCGGGAGGATCGCTCGCGTCGCCTCGAGGAGATCCTGGCGGAGGACCGGCGCCGCGGCTTCGCCTTCGACGAGCCCCCCTGCATGCGCCTTCTACTCCTGCGCACGGGCGAAGAGACGTGGAGCTTCATCTGGTCCTTCCACCACCTCCTGCTCGACGGCCGTTCCTTCTTCACGATCCTGAGCGAGCTGTTCCTCCTCTACGATGCGAAGCACGCCGGCACGGGCCCCGAGCTGCCCGACCACGCATCCTTCGGCGACTGGGTGCGCTGGCTCCATGCACAGGATCTCACCGGTGCCGAGCGGCACTTCCGCACCCTGCTCGAAGGCACGGCCCTGCCCACGCCCCTCGGCGTCGATCGGTCCGAGCCCCTCGACCTGGACGAGGCATCGATCTCCGGGCGCGTCACCGCGCACCTCTCCGAGGAGCTCACCGGGCGGTTGCGCAGTGTCGCCAAGGAGAGCGGCGCGACGATCGACAACATCGTGCAGGCGGCGTGGGCGATCCTGCTCGGCCGCTACTCGGGGCGGAACGACGTGGTCTTCGGCGCGACCCGCGCGGGCCGTCACGGCACCACCGAAGGAGCCGACTCGGTCGTCGGCATGACGATCAACACGGTGCCCGTGCGTGCATCCGTCTCCCCCGACGGCAGGCTGGGCGACCTGCTCGGCGCCCTGCGCGAACAATGGGTCGCCCTGCGCGCCCACGAGCACGCGCCCCTGACGCGCATCCAGGAATGGGCTGGGCTGCGCGGCGGGACGCCGCTCTTCGAGACGCTCCTGGTGGCCGAGAGCTACGACTGGAAGGCGGTCCTCCGGGACCAGGGCGGCCCGTGGCTCGAGCGTGAGGTGGAGGTCCGCGAGTGGTCCAACTACCCGCTCATGCTGCTCGTGGACCTGGGCCGCGAGATCGTGCTGTCGGTGGAGCACGATCGCCGGCGCATCGACGACGCCACCGCGGCGCGCCTGCTCGATCACCTTCGCGTGCTCTTCGAGGCGATGGCGATCGGCGGTGATATCCGCATCGGGGACCTGGGCCTGTCGAGCCCCGAGGAGCGCCACCGCCTGCTCCATGCGTGGAGCGGTGCGGAGGCATCCGTCGCCGAGGAGACGACCCTCGACGCCCTCTTCGAAGCCCAGGTCGCCCGCAATCCGGCCGCACCCGCCGTGCAGGACGGCGATCGCGTGCTGAGCTACGGCGAGCTCGCCGAACGCGTCCACCGCCTCGCCCATCTCCTGCGGCGTGAAGGCGTCGGCCCCGACACGCCCGTCGGCATGTGCCTCGACCGGAGCGCGGACGTGGCGGTCGCGGTGCTCGGCATTCTCGAGGCCGGCGGCGCCTGGCTTCCTCTGGACCCGGGCTACCCGCGTGAGCGCCTCACGCTCATGCTGGGCGAGGGCAAGGTGCCGGTCGTCGTGACGCACCGGGGCCTCTCGGCGGTGCTCCCCGAGAGCGGCGCGCGCCTGGTCCAGCTCGATGCCGATGCGGCCGAGCTCGACGCCGAGCCCGCCGATCGCCCGTCCCCCGTGCACGGCCCCGGCCACGTCGCTTGCGTGATCTACACCTCCGGCTCGACGGGCACGCCCAAGGGCGTGTTGCTCGAGCACCGCGCCCTCGCGAACAACGCGCGCGTGATGGCGGGCCTCGTGGGTCTCGGCCCGGACGACCGCATGCCGAGCTCGGCCTCCCTGAGCTTCGACCTGTCGAATCCTCGAGCTCTTCGGCACCTGGGCGACCGGCGGGACGGTCGTGACGCGCCCCGCGGACGTGCAGTCCACGGAGCGGCTCGGCGCGTGGCTCGAGCGCGAGCACATCACGGCCATGTGTATGCCGACGGCCCGCTGGCACGCGTGGGTGCGCGATCTGGACGAAGCCGGCGCGACCGTGCCCGAAGCTCTGCGGGTCGTGGTCGCGGGCGGCGAGAAGGCCTCGGCGGAGGCGTGCCGTGCCTTTCGGCGTGTCGGTCGCGAGCGGGCACGCTGGATCAACATCTACGGTCCGACCGAGTGCGCCGTCGATGTGGCCACGTGGGAGCTGCCCCTCGGCGCCAGCGCCCCGGAGGTGCCCGACGACGTGCCGGTGGGACGACCCATTGCGGGCGCCACTCTCTACGTGCTCGAGGAGCGAGGTGCGCCCACGCCCCTCGGCGTGCCGGGCGAGCTCTTCATCGGCGGCGTGTGCGTCGGGCGCGGCTACCTCGAGCGTCCCGAGCTCACGGACGCGCGTTTCGTGCAGGCGACGTTCCCCGAGGCGAAGGGAACGCGCCTCTATCGCACAGGCGATCTGGCGCGCTGGACGGGCGACGGCGAGCTGCACGTGATCGGACGCCTCGACGATCAGGTGAAGGTGCGCGGCTTCCGGGTCGAGCCGGGCGAGGTGCAGGCCGTGCTCGAAGGTCATCCCGAGGTGCGGCAGGCGGTGGTCTCGGCGCTCCCGGCGGCCGACCGGACCAAGCAGCTCGTCGCCTGGGTGTGGCCCGCATCCGGGCGCGCGCCGACGGTCGAGGCCCTTCGTCACTTCCTTTCGGATCGACTGCCCGAGTACATGGTCCCGACGGCCTTCGGCCTCGTGGACACCTTCCCCTCTCGCCCAACGGCAAGGTCGACCGGGCGCGTTTGCCCGACCCGCGCCACGCGTCCGGGGACAGCGCCCGGGACCGCGTGCCGCCGCGCAACCCGACCGAGGAGCTGCTCGCGGGCGTCTTCGCCGAAGTGCTCGGCGCGAGCGAGCTGGGCGTGCACGACGACTTCTTCGAGCTCGGGGGCGACTCGCTCCTGTCGCTACGCGTGATCGACCGGGCGATGCACGCAGGCCTGCACATCAGCGCCGACACCCTCTTCCGTTATCCCACGGTGGCCAAGCTCGCGAGGGTCGTGCGCACGAGCTCGGCAGGCCGCGACGGCGACTGGTCCTGCCTCGTCGCGCTCCGGACGACCGGCACCCGACCGCCCCTCTTCCTCGTGCACACGACGCCGGGCGACGTGCTCGGCTACGCGCGCCTCGTGCGTCGGCTCGGCCCCGACCAGCCCTGCTACGGCCTGCAGTCCCTCGGCCTATACGACCCGACGCTCGCCCATCACACGATCGAGGCGATGGCGCGCCACTACATCGCCCAGATGCGCTTGGTCCAGCCGCGCGGTCCCTACTTCCTCGCGGGGTGGTGCTACGGCGGCATGGTGGCCTTCGAGATGGCGGGCCAGCTCCTGGTGCGCGGCGAGCAGGTCGGGATGGTCGCGCTCATCGAAGCGATGGCGCCGTGGCCGGGCACCGCGCCTGCGGCCATGCGCTATGCGGGGGAGATCGGACGCGCGTTGTGGGAGATGGGGCCGACGGGTTGGTCCGACTGGGTGATGGCCAGGGCGCGGCGGGTCGGCGTCGACGAGCGCACCTCTTCCGAGATCCTCGCCGTCGAGATCGGCGAGGGACCCCTCGCGAACCGCAACGCTGTCTCCCAGATGAACATGCAGGCCTTCCGCATGTGGCGTCCCCGGTACTACGACGGGACCCTGACGATCCTGCGGGGGACCGAGCCGCGTCCGGGGACCATCGACCACCCGACCCTTCGCTGGAGCCCGCTGGCCCGCAAGGTGGACTGCCACACCGTGCCCGGGGCCCATCACGAGGTGCTGCACGAGCCGAACGTCCCCGTCCTGGCCGCGTACCTGCAGGCGGCGATGGACCGGGTCCTCGGGCGAAGGGAGGCGGCACCCGCGATGCCCTACGAAGCCGTGCTGCCGACCAGCGGCGTGGCCCGCAACCCGCGCGACTGAGCGGCTGCCAGGAGCGGGGGCCGGGTGGAGACGGTGCCCACCGAACGCCGATCGCTGCGTGATCCGCGGCCGTCGGTGCGCGACTCCATTCGTGGGATGCCACGTTCCTGCGACCTGCCCGTTCGTGACACTAAAGCACTCACTTGACCATCGTGCGAGTCGACCCGACGACCGACACTCGAGCTGTCACTCGGCCTCTGCGAGAACCGACGCGCGGTTGTTCGCCGGGTCCTGGGAGAGAGGGCCGGTGACAGCTTCCACGCTTCCACGGCGTGGGAGACGCCCGGCTGCCCCGATCCTCCCTGCGGCAACGAGGGCGCCGATCGAATCGACGGAGGTCGCGCCCGCGGCCGTCGGGACGGTGCATTCGGGGCCGGTCCGAGGGCTTCGACGAGCGGGTCCAGCGCGGTCCGTCTTCCAAACGTGAGCGTTCGAGGAGATGGGAGACGATTCGTCCTTGGATAAGATCCGTCACCCGGGTCACCGATCTCCAGCACCGATCCCGTCACCCATGTCTGTAGACCGGACCCACGATGTCGGGTCGCTTTTCTCTTGCCGCTACCAAGTTATCTGCCCTATTCAAGCGGTGGGTCAGCGGCGGCGGCGGGAGCGACAGCTCCATCTCGATCGGTTGCGTCACGGCGGGCGACGCGAGGGTGCGGGCCGGCCGAAGACCAGCCGGCGCGTCTCCCATCTGTCGCGGCCGAAGCTCGGCCGGCACGAGCCGGTGCACGTGACGATGCGCATCGCCGAGGGGCTGCCGGACCTACGCTCCGGGCCGACCTACGAGGCGATCCTCGGTGCGCTCCAGAAGGCGAACCCGAAGCTCGGCCTCCGCGTCGTCCACCACTCGGTGCAGGTCAACCACATCCATCTGATCGCCGAGGTGAGCGCCCGCGCGGCGCTCCTGCGCGGCATGCATGGGCTGATGGTGCGCCTCGCCCGCGCGATCAACCGCGCGGCGGGCCGGCGCGGCACGGTCTTCGTGGACCGCTACCACGCCGAGGTCCTCCGCACGCCGCGCCAAACGCATCACGCCCTCGCCTACGTCTTGCAGAACCTTCGCCATCACCTCGAGCAAGCGTGTCTCCCGCAGTACGGCCGCGACGAGATCGACGATCGGAGCAGCGCCGCCTGGTTCGACGGATGGAGGCGGCGCGTCCGGCAAAGCGCGACCGGCCCGCCACCCCATCCGCCGCCGCGCACGTGGCTCCTGCGACGCGGCTGGCGCAGGTACGGCCTGCTCGACCCTGCGCTCATCCCGGGCGTCACCGCGGGTCACGCAACGTCGCCGAGGCGGTCCACGCGAGCCCGCGCTCGGGCGAACGGCTGAGGTGAAGGAGGGGCGCCCGGATCCGGCCCACCGGTCGTCGCGGGCTGCGGTATCGAGGGCGCATCACGTGCTCCTGGAAGCGAGCCGCGCGAGGCCAGCGGCCAGTCGTTCACAACTCGACGACAGCGACTTCGCGTCGATCAACGACTACGTAGGTAAGTCCGAGCAGACGAAGCTCGCAGCAGCAGCGAAAGTGCTCGAGGCCATCGGACCCGTGGCCTCGATTCGTTTCTGCGCCGATGATGGCGCAAGCAAAGTCGTGCTCGTCATGGCGACGGCGCGCCAGGGGATTCACATCGGTGTCCTCGCGGTGCGGATTGATACGTAGGATTCTCGGCCACGTTCGCCGAAGCGAATCTTGTGCGACGGAACGTGGCATGCCGACCAAGCCCGAAGTCATGTCGATGGTGCGGCACGAGTCAGGAGGCAAGCGAGAGGTGGTGGTTCGGCGATCGATCCCGTCCGGGGAGCTCGCTCGGCGACGAGGAAGCCGTCCTTCTCGAACGCGTCCTTACAGCGCGCTCAGTTCGGCCGGCGGCAGAAATCCTCGAATGCATTGCTACTCCTCGGCCGCTTCGAACCCGGCATCGTCGTAGAGCTCCTTGAGCGAGCTTTGCGGACAGGGAGCGACGCGAAGCGACGGAAAGCGACCGTGCCGCGGCGCGGCCGCAAACAAACCGTCTTGACTGACTGTTTGTGCGGCGCTAGATCGGCACCGCGATGGGTGACGGGGCTACGGCACGCGTGCGGCGGACGCAGCAGGAGCGGCGCGACGAGACGCGGCGCGCCCTGCTCGACGCGACGGTCGAGGCCCTGACCGAGCTCGGCTACGCGCGCACGACGACGCTCGAGGTGCAGCGCCGCTCGGGCCTGTCGCGCGGCGCGCTGCTTCACCACTTCCCGTCCAAGGCGGAGCTGATGGTGGAGGCCGTGCACTACATGGCGGAGCTGCGCGGCGAGGAGCTGCGCAGGCGCGCCACCGAGCTGCCCGAAGGCGGCGATCGGGTCGACCGCGTGCTCGATTCCCTGTGGGAGACGTTCTCGGGGCCGCTCTTCTCGGTGTCGCTCGACCTTCGCGTCGCGGCGCGCACCGATCCCGAGCTGCGCGCCCCCTCGCCGAGGAGGAGCGTACGCTGCGCCGCGAGATCTTGCGGCTCGCGCGTGAGCTCTTCGGCCCGGACATCGCGTCGCATCCCGAGTTCGACGGCGCCTTCGAGCTGGCCCTCAACCTCATGATCGGGGCGGCCATGACGTCGATGTTGCAGCCGCACCACCCGCACTTCACCGCCCTGGTCGGGCGGTCCAAGAAGGTATTCGCCTCCCTGGTGGGGGCTCCGTGAACGCTAGATGCAAGGGCGCCTTTCCAGGATTTTCCCGGAGCGAGCGCGCCCGCAGGGCCGGCGAGGAGCGTACATGGGGTACGCGACGAGTCGACCCGAGGACGTAAGCCGGCCCGGGGGAATCCTGGGAAGGCGTGGGTAGGGTCGGAGTCGACCCTCGTTGCAAGGGGAAAGAGGAACATGGCCAAGGAGCTTCGGTACGACGGGAAGGTGGCGATCGTCACGGGCGCGGGCGGTGGGCTCGGCCGATCCCATGCGCTTCTGCTCGCCTCGCGCGGCGCGAAGGTCGTGGTCAACGACCTCGGCGGCTGCGTTCAAGGGCGAGGGCAAGTCGAGCTCGGCGGCCGACAAGGTCGTCGAGGAGATCAAGGCCGCCGGGCGGCGAGGCGGTCGCCAACTACGACTCGGTCGAGGACGGCGACGAAGATCGTCGAGACCGCGATCGAAGACGTGGGGGCGCCTCGACATCCTGATCAACAACGCCGGCATCCTGCGCGACGTCTCGTTCCAGAAGATGACCGACGACGACTGGGACCTCGTCTACCGCGTCCACGTGCTCGGCAGCTTCCGCGTCACCCACGCCGCCTGGCCCATCATGCGCGAGCAGGCGTACGGGCGCATCGTGATGACCGCCTCGGCCGCCGGCATCTACGGCAACTTCGGCCAGGCCAACTACGCCATGGCCAAGCTCGGCCTCTTCGGCTTCGCGCAGCACCCTCGCCGTCGAGGGCCGCAAGAAGCAACATCCTGGTCAACACGATCGCGCCCATCGCCGGCTCGCGCATGACCGAGACGGTGCTGCCGCCGAACCTCTCGAAGCGCTCGCGCCCGAGTACGTCTCGCCGCTCGTCGCGCGCGCTCGTCCACGAGGACAGCGAGGAGACCGGCGGGCTGTTCGAGGTCGGCGGCGGCTTCTTCGCCAAGCTGCGCTGGGAGCGCACGTTTGGGCAAGCTCTTCCGGCTCGGCCGCACGATCCGCATCGAGGACGTGGACCGGGCCTGGGGCGCGATCACCGGGCTTCGAGGAGGCCGAGCACCCGGAGAGCATCGCCGCGTCGATGCAACCCATCCTGGCCAACGTGGAGGCCGGCCCGAGCAAGGGCGGCAACGAGTTCATCGACGTCGACGAGGCCCTCGGCTACGAGTGCCCAGAGGTCACGTCGAGCTACGACGAGCGGGATCGTCTCGCTCTACGCGCTCGGCGTCGGCGCGGCGAAGGACCCGAGCGACGATCACGACCTGCGCCTCGTCTACGAGATGTACGGCGGCGGCATGAAGGCGCTGCCGACCTACGGCGTGATTCCGGCGATCAACATGATCCTCAAGCTCGCCAAGGAGGGCAAGCAGGCGCCGGGCATGCACTACGGCCTCGACCGCATCCTGCACGGCGAGCAGTACACCGAGCTCCTGCGGCCGCTCCCGACCCACGCCAAGCTGACGCACAGGGCGCGCATCTTGGACATCTGGGACAAGGGCAAGGGCGCCGTCGTCGTGACCGAGGTCAAGAGCTACGACGAGCACGGCGACGAGCTGATCCAGAACGAGATCACGAGCTTCGTGCGCGGCGCGGGCGGCTGGGGCGGCGAGCGCGGGCCGAGCAGCGACGTCAACGCGCCGCCCGATCGCGCGCCCGACGCGGTGGTGACCGAGAAGATCCCGGAGAACGCAGGCCCTGCTCTACCGGCTGAGCGGCGACTGGAACCCGCTCCACGCCGACCCGGGCTTCGCCAAGGCGTTCGGCTTCGATCGGCCGATCCTGCACGGCCTGTGCACCTTCGGTTACGCGGGGCGGCACGTGCTCGCGAAGTTCGCGCCCGAGGGCAACCCGCGACTTCTTCAAGAGCATCAAGGTGCGCTTCGCCGACAGCGTGTTCCCCGGCGAGACGCTCGTGACCGAGATGTGGAAGGAGAGCGACACGCGCGTGGTGTTCCGCTGCAAGGTGAAGCCGAGCGCGACAAGGTCGTCATCTCGAACGCGGCGGTGGAGCTCTACACGGAGGTGCCCAAGCGAAAGGCCGAAGGCCAAGCCCGCCGAGGCGAAGGGCACCGCGGCGGCGCCGGTCGAGCCCGATCAGCGCCGACATCTTCGGCGCGATGGACACGTTCCTGAAGGCCGACGCCGACATGTGCGGCAAGATCAAGACCGTCTACCAGTTCAAGCTGAGCGCGCCCGAGAGCGTGTGGACGATCGACGTCAAGAACGCGCCAGGCGGCGTGACCGCGGGCGAGACCCAGAAGCCCCAGTGCACCCTCGAGCTGAGCGATGGCGACTTCATGGACATGTGCACGGGCAAGGCCGACCCCATGAAGCTCTTCAGCACCGGCAAGCTCAAGATCTCGGGCGACATCATGGCGTCCCAGAAGCTCGAGTTCCTGAAGAAGATCCCGCCCGAGCTGGTGATGGAGCGGATGAAGAAGCGGGGCGGCGCCCCGGCGGCGGGCGACGGGGGCGGCGCGGCAGGGGCGGCGGCCGAGCCGACGAGCTGGGACGTGTTCATCGCGATCCGCGACCACATCGAACGCCATCCGGAGCTCGCCGCGAAGGTACAGAACGTCTTCCTCTTCCAGCTCACCGATCCGGCGAGCGCCTGGACGGTCGACCTGAAGAACGGCAAGGGCTCGGTCGAAGAAGGCGAGAGCAACAAGCCCGACTGCACCCTCGAGATCGCCGACTCCGACTTCATGGACATGACGCAACGGCAAGAGCGACCCCATGAAGCTCTTCAGCACGGGCAAGCTCAGGATCTCCGGCAACATCATGGCGTCCCAGAAGCTCGAGTTCCTCCAGAAGATCGATCCGGAGGAGGCGAAGGCGGCGGTGATGAAGGCGCGTGCGGCGGGCGGTCCGGGAAAGAGCGCGGCCAGAGCGGTGCCCGCAACGGCGAAGGAGCCGGTGGCGCCGAGGGTCTTCGCGGCCCTCGAGAAGCGGCTCGCCGAAAACCCCAAGCTCCGGGGCGAGGTGCAGGCCGTCGTGCAGTTCTACGTCAAGGATCCGGACGGCGAGTGGGCCGTGGACCTGGCGAGCGCGACGCCGTCACTGAAGAAGGGCGAGGCCGAGGCTGCAACGGCGAAGCTCATCGTGAGCGACGACGACCTGGGCGCCCTCGCGCGCGGCGAAGTGGGTGCGCAGGAGCTCTATCAGCGCGGCAAGTTGCGGGTGGACGGCGACATCACGGTCGCCCACCGCCTCGGCTTCATGAAGGGTTTGATCTGAGGCGCGGCCTCTGGAACGGAACGAACACGGAGGAAGTGAACATGGGACGCAAGGTCAACGTCGTCGGCGTCGGGATGGTCAAGTTCCAGAAGCCGGGCCAGAGCGAGGACTACAACGTGATGGCGTCGAAGGCGATTCGCACCGCGCTCGAGGACGCGGGTGTCGGCTTCGAAGAGATACAGCAGGCCTACGCGGGCTACGTCTACGGCGACAGCACCTGCGGGCAGCGCGCGGTCTACGAGGTCGGCGTGACGGGCATTCCCGTCTTCAACGTCAACAACAACTGCTCCACCGGCTCGACGGCGCTCATGCTCGCCAAGCAGGCCGTCGAGGGCGGCATGGTCGAGTGCGCGCTCGCCGTCGGCTTCGAGCAGATGGAGAAGGGCGCCCTCGGTGCGAAGTGGACCGACCGCACCAACCCGCTCGACAAGCACGCGAACGTCATGAACGACCTGCAGGGCTTCAACCAGGCTCCGCCGGCCGCGCAGATGTTCGGCGGCGCCGGGCGCGAGTACCGCTGGAAGTACGGCACCAAGCGCGAGACCTTCGCGAAGATCAGCGAGAAGGCGCGCAAGCACGCCGCCAAGAACCCCTACGCCCTGTTCCGCGAGGAGCTGACCGTCGAGGAGATCATGGCGAGCCCGGAGATCTTCGACCCGCTCACGCGCTACCAGTGCTGCCCGCCCACCTGCGGCGCGGCGGCGGCGATCCTGTGCTCGGACGCGTTCGCGAAGAAGCACGGCATCGACAACCCCGTGTGGATCGCGGCCCAGACCATGACGACCGACTACACCTCGAGCTTCGACGCGAGCTCGATGATCAAGATGGTCGGCTACGACATGGCGAAGAAGGGCGCCGAGCAGGCCTACGAGCAGGCGGGCCTCGGCCCGAAGGACGTGGACGTCATCGAGCTTCACGACTGCTTCACGGCCAACGAGCTCCTCACCTACGAAGCCCTCGGCCTGTGCAACGAAGGCGAAGCCGAGAAGTTCATCTGGGACGAGGACAACACCTACGGCGGCGCGTGGGTGACGAACCCGAGCGGCGGTCTGCTCTCGAAGGGCCACCCCCTCGGCGCGACGGGCCTCGCCCAGTGCACCGAGCTCGTGTGGCAGCTCCGCGGCCAGGCCGACAAGCGCCAGGTCGAAGGCGCCAAGGTCGCCCTGCAACACAACCTCGGCCTCGGCGGCGCCTGCGTCATCACGATGTACCGGAGGGGCTGAGCGCGGCCGAGCCCGAGCGCCGTCCTGATCGATCCAATCGACGTAGCTGCCCTCGAGGGCGATGGCCGTCACGCGGTAGGGGTAGGTGGGCGTGTAGACAGTCGTGTGCGCAGAACCGTCGATGGCCATCTCGTCGAGGCGGTCCGACAGTGAGCAGTAGACTTGGACGCCGTCGGTGACGACGCCCTGGGGGGCCCGCCGGGCACGGTTGCTGTAGGCCGCCGTCGCCTTCCAACAGCGTAACGGTCGTTACAAAAACTCGAGCAAGACGTCGAGGGTTCCGATGCCCTTACCGTCGAGCGTTGAGATCGATCGTCCGCGGTGAGCTCGGGGCACGAGCCGCCGGAGGAGCCCCCGACCAACGAGAACAGGAGAAGTGCGAGCAACCGCCGATTCATGGCGGCGCCCATATCACTCCGACCAACGGCCTGCTGGATCAGAAGTAGGCATAGGTTGACCACACCGTGCCGGTGCCGCGACCCACAATCCTGACTCGTAGGCCCGGAAGAAGCTCCGTGCTGACATCGATCTCCCCGACTTCGACAGGGTGACTGCCTGGCCGCGATCCGTAGATCACCGCAGCGCCATGGGGGTCGACGGCGGGATCGTGGATCCCGAGGCAGTCGAACAGCGCCGGCGGCTGGCCCGGAGGGCACTCCGGGTGGGCCGCGACGCGCAGCAGCATCTCGACCAGGCTTCGTCTCATTCAGGCCCCCCAAGCTGACCGCATCAGACGGCGCTCGCGCCCCGGTCTTCACGCCGCGCCTCGATTGCCGCAAACGGGTTCATGCACGTCGGCGCGACCCCGGACGCGCCGGCGCCACCGACTCCGAGGAAAGTCGCGCGCCACGGGCTCTCAGTGCGTCTACCCCCTTTGACCGGCCACGCGTAGCGATTGTACTGTCGCGCATGATGGGCAACACACGAAGGCGGCTCTGCCGGGTCTACACGGTGTATTTATGCAGTCTGATTGTGGGGTGCGGCGGTCCGAGCTCGGGGCCTGGAGATGCCTCGAGCGGGGATGCGGGCACCCTCGAGGCGGGCACCCACACGGAGGGCGGGCCCGGGGATGGGGGGCCCGGCGATGCCTCGAGCGGGGATGCGGGGCCCGGCGATGCCTCGAGCGGGGATGCGGCCACCGACCCGGGCCCAGCCCCAGTCTACGCGCAAATCCACAATGCGCCCGGCTGGAGCCCGAATACCACCTACGCGTATTCCAGTGGGCCACCGACCGCGCCCTTCACACGCGTCCTGAACGGCCCCGGCTGGACCGCCTCGGGCGGCACCTACAACCCCGGGCAGCCGCTCAACGCCTATGAGCTTACTTCGACCGGAACCTGCACCAGCGCCGCCACGCAAGACCCCAGTTGGGGCACCAGCCTGTCGATCCACGACGGTACGTGCACCTGGAAATACATCTCCGGCGTCGACTACACGTCGATCACGGGGTGGTCGCTGGACAACGGCAACGCCTGGGCCTCCGGCCGAACGTACGCCTTCTTCGACATCGTCCAGACCGGCTCGCCGCTCGCCGCCTATGCGCAGAAGGAGGCGGCGTGCGTCAGCACCATCCGGCCGACCAACACCAGCGGCACGGTCAGCACTGCCGACGGCTGTTCGTGGCAATTCCTCGGGCACATCAACTACACGTCGGGGGCGGTCCCGATGCCGACCCAGACATTCACGACGAGTCCGATCACCGCGAGCATCTCGGGGACGCTGCTGTGCGTCACGACCGGCCCGCCGCTTGCGCTCCACAAGTGGTTCGTCAGCGGCGCGGGCGTAACGGCGGGGACCAAGATCACTGCGACAGGGGCTTCAGGATGCTCTTCCGGCGCCGGCTATACGGTCAACAATTCCCAGACCGTGGCCAGCGAGTCCATGTTCGCTACCAACGAGGGGTTGTCCGCCATTAACATCCAGAAGCCGTACGTCGCGCAGCTCTGGAACGATCGCGAGTATGTGTCGGGCGAAAACGGCGAGACTTCTCCCCTTTACCTTTCGTATCACAACTTCCGTTTCAACGACAGCATCGCCACGATGCCCCCGCCAAGCAGCACCGATACGGGGTATGGATGGCCCATCACCATGGAGGCCGCACCGGGTGAGAGCTTCATGGATACCTACGCCGCAAACGCAGATCTCCCGCTCAGTGGATACAACGCGAACCATGGCGTCGGCATCCGCGGAACGGGGACCCAAGTCGTCGGCATGAATATACAAGACAATTCCTACATTCTTCATGGGCTCCAAATTATTTCGGAGTCTTCCATCGCGGTAGACGGCGCCACATCGGGACGGGCCTGCAATTACTGTGTTGCGGACCACTCCATCCTGGTGGGAGGGGTGGACTCGCCGGGGATCGATTCGTGGGGCGCTTTCTCCTCGTTCCACAACGATCTCTTCATCGCGCGCGGGACCGCTACCGGGGCCGTGATTTTCGACTATGGCGGCAGACTCTATGATTCCACCATCGTTTGCACCGGCACTTGCACCACCGCGATCCAGAATACTTGGGACTGGATCGACCCGAATGGCGTAACGATGAGCGGGAACGCCATCTTCGGCTTTCAGCACCTTATCGCAACTGCGCCCATCAGCGGCGGATTGCCGACACGATGCGACGATCCGTCTCACGCATGGGCTTGTGCGACGTGGCAGGGCACCCACAACGTGACCGACATCGCGGCGAGCGATGGCAGTGACTTCCCGGCCACGACCGTCTCGGGATTTAGAAACGGGAGGTGGACCGTTTTCGTGCAGGATTTCGCGACAGGTCAACCCTATTGTGCCCACTGGATGGGCGCTCCCGGCTCCAGCTCGCTGGTTCCGAGCAATTGCGGAATCGTCAATGATGTGTCGCCGTCCGCGGCCTTCGTTTCCTGGACAACCGGCGATTATCGCATCAACGCAAGCTCTCCTCTTTTCGGCGCAGGCGCATCGATCGGGACCTACAATTGGTGCAATCTGACCCCTCGAGTGCACGGGACGTGGGGCGGCTGTACGCTCAACCCAGATACGACCGACCTCATCGGGACCATGCGGCCGCAGGGCACGCGCTACGACACCGGCGCGTTCGAGCTGGTGGGTGGCGGGTAGGCACTCCGGACGGCAGTGCCGCCGGTTCCAGTCGGGGCAGCGGCAGCGTTGCCGGCCGAACGGGGGGTTCCCACCCATGGCCGCGACGGGCCGTGAGCGTCGAGACAGTCTCGATGTACTTCGGCACCCAACGAATGGACACGCCCCACACATGGGAGATGGCGCCGAGGGACTCATCGATTTGAGCGAGCGCCGCTGAGATCGTGGCCGCGTCGGCACCCTCGAGCGGCATCGCGGCGTCGTAGATGTGCTCGTTGCGGGGAGGTGGCGCGAGAAACTCGCTGCGGCTGGCCGCGAGCACGTCGTCGCATGGGACCGCGACGATACCGCCAGGGTAATGCTGAGGACTCGTCGCGTCGACGAAGTTTGCAAGGAAGACAAACTCCAGGCAGGGCGCCGAGGTAACCTGTACGTAGGCCGACACGGCTCGGACACTCGGGTCTCGAATGGCCTGGAGCTGCTCGCAGAGCTGCAGGTACTCCTCCGTGGGCTGCTCCGCGATGAGCGGTCGCCATTCGCGCCACGGATTCCACCGCCGCGGCGCACGCAGGCCGCCGCCGGACGGATCTTCGTCGCCTGTCTCATTACTGCTCATCGCTCTCGTTCCTCGACCGGCTGTTTGGCACGCCCTTCTGACGCTCCTGAGCGCCCGCTGGAGCTCGCATGCACCTCACTGGGCGGCCCGTCGGCGATGTCGGCTCATCCGGGGTGACGCCCTCTCCGGCGGAGCCGATGGCCAGCACCCAGCCGTGGAACTCGTTGCCGCGGCCCGAGCCCTACGAGCTCGACCAAGCCGTGCTTCTTCCATTCCTTCAGCCAGGCCTTCAGGTCGGCTTCGGAGGTCATCGGGAACGACAGCGCTTCGTCGACCAGCTCCCTCGTAGGGGACGGCCACGCCAGGTGGCAGCGCGTCTCCGACCGCCGCGCGGGCCTGGCCGCGGTACCGGCCGAGGAGAGAGCTGAAGTAGTTCGTGTCCATGTCCGCTGGCTCGAGCAAGCCTAGCTGTCCGGTCCTCGTCTCCTGCTCGGCTTGCTTCGCCCCGGCACGCGCCTCCTGCTGCTGCGAGAGGGCCTTTCGCTCGATGTTCCGAAACGTCGTCAGCCCCTTGCGGCTGCGTGTCGCGAAGACCAGGCGGTATTGGGTGCGGTCCGCCGTCGGGTTGAGCACAATCGTGCTGACGCAGTAGGGGAAGCGGCCGGCGTCTCGAATGCGCTCGCAGTAGGCGGTGACGATGGCGTCCTCGCGATTGAGGCCGGCAAGGCCCTTCCAATTCTTGCGGTACTCTGCCGAGCGCTGGCCGAACAAGGCTTCGAACGAGGGAAGGGCGACGGAGGTCCCATGGTCGATGAAGCGAAGGATGTCCTTCAGCATGAAGTTGATGAGCACCTCGCTTGGCTCAACGCGCAGCAGCGGCGCGATCGCCTGGAGCCCGTAACCGCTCCAGCCCGTCGGGTCGATGAAGACGAAGGCGAACGGGTGGGGACCGTGCTCGGCAAAGCTGACCGCCTCGGCAATGTGGTCTTCAAACTCTCCGTGGATGGGAACCGTGTCTTGCACCGGCACCCGCGCACACAGCGCCCCGAGCCGCCCGAACGCCGCCGGATCCTTCTCGACGAACATGCAGCGCACTCGCATGCGCTTCCCGCCGTCTTCGAGCACGCGGCGCGCCGCGTCCAGCTCGCGCGCGGCGATGGCCGGCGATGAGTCCCCATCGTCGTCGCGAACGGCGTCCCACGGCCCGGAGAAGCCGTCGATGTAGTTCAGGGTCGTCCCGCTCTGAAACTGGCCGACCTTCAGGGCGAGCGTTTGGAGGTAGCTTCGCAGGACCGTGTGCTTGACGAGCGCCTGCTCCCTGCCCTGATATCCCCCCTCGACCACGTCACTGCGCCCCGGCGCCGGCAGCGCGTCGCTCTGTGCTGCGGAAGGCGAGCGCGGGCAGCTCGTCGTACGTTCGACCGGCGAGGGTGCGACCGTTCTTCCCCTTCTGCACACCGCCCCACTGCTTGAAGAAGAACGGCACCTGCTGCGCGCGGCACTGGTCGCGAACGGACAGGACCCACTCTCTTCGCATGGGCCGCGCCCCCGGGCCGCTCTCGCCTCCGACGATGACCCAATGGATACCCGAGAGGTCGAGCTCGCCCACGTCCTCGAGCAGCGGCTCGACTGACAGGAACCGCACCGCGGCCGGGATCTCGCGCAAGACGTCGATGCGAGGCACGCCGTGGCGTCGATCCTCCACGCTGACGCCGAGCCAGACGTGCGGCAGGCCTGTCAGCCGCGCCGGTAGCCGCTGGACCAACTCGCGCATGCGGTCGGCGCGCTTCGTGAGCACCTGGTAGACGTGCCAGTCGGCGCGGGCCATCGTCTCGAACACCTTCCGCACGAAGGCCCCCGGCACGCCGTCCTGGAACAGGTCGCTCATCGAGTTGACGAAGACGCGCCGCGACCGGCGCCACGCGAGCGGCTCGCCGAGCTTGCCGGGCACGAGTCGCAAGTCGAAGCCCTGCTCGTACGGATGGTTCGGGACCCCGCGCCAGCGCTCAGCGAAGGTCTCGGCGTAGCAGTGCTTGCAGCCGGGGCTGACCTTCGTACAGCCGCGGACCGGGTTCCACGTGGCATCGGTCCACTCGATCGCGCTTCCGTCGCTCATGCACTCTCCAGGACGCCCGCGGCCATCGTCGACTGACAGGCCCGGCGGCGACGAATCTTACACTGGCCGCTCCGCGCTTTTCCATCTGGGCTTCGTTGAGAGAGGACGATTCGGCGCCTACGCAATGCGGCAGGTTGACCTCGGGCGACCCCTCGCCCGATTGCGTGTTCCCCCCGGCCGGTCACGCCGCGGGACCGCGCGGCGTCTCAGCGAACGGCGCAGCCCATCCTCTGGGTGTCCGCCGAAATCAGGGGGAAGCTCAGCAACGCGTCCATCCACTCCGCGCTCATGTTGCAGGCCCCACACAGAGGGACGATGTGCTCGCCCACCTCCTGCCACTCGATGATCCCGAGGAGCACCGACCGTTGGACCCGCACGTGCCCGCCGACGACCGGCCGGCGACGGCAGATCACGCACGCGTCGCCGGTGCCGCCATGGGTGCGGTAGTGCTCGATCCAGCTGCCGCAGCGGCAGTCCCGGCGGCGGCTGGTCTGCTCGACGACTTCGTCGCGAAGCTGCTCGCGCGGCTCGGGGAAACGCAGCGCCCGCAGAGCGAGGCCTACAGCCACATGGAGCTCGAGGATCCGCGCCGCCCGCTGGAGAGCTCGGTCATCGGCTCCGCGCTCTCCATGATCCCCTACAAGCCCCCGGTAAACGACCATGATCTGAAGTCGACCATCATCCGTCAGATCGCGGTGAAGGCACTCGAGGGTGGCGTCGCGATCCGGATGATCGAGGTCCGGTTCCGCCGGGAAGGCAAGGCTTGGCAACACGAGATCACGATGGAGCTGGCGGAGAACCACAAGCGGCT
This sequence comes from uncultured delta proteobacterium, assembly GCA_963830115.1. Lineage (GTDB taxonomy): Bacteria > Myxococcota_A > Polyangia > Polyangiales > CAWHLB01 > CAWHLB01. The sequence continues at coordinate 55,826 of CAWHLB010000014.1, read as the reverse complement.
CCGCAAAGCGCGCAAGCCACTCGACGAAGCGATCGCCGCCGGGCTCCGGGAAGTGCTCGCCGCCCAACCCGAGTGGGACTTCGCGGCCCTGGGCTACAACGCGGATCCAGGATCCACGCGCCCTGGTCTGCACGTGGTGGTGCGTCAGCGCCCAGCCCTCCCGGTCACCCTCGTCCCAGGCGAAGCGCTGGCCGCCGCCTTCGCCGAGGTCGCAGCGCTACATTCCACGTTCGGACGCCGCATCAAGCGTGCGAGCTGGCATGCCGATCGTGATCGACCTGGCAAGTGCTCGGTCGACATCGCCTACGGCTGAACGCGAACGGCTCTCGACGCGTGAAGAGCGCGGAGACCATCTGCCCGGAGTGGGCACGGTGCAATGGTGAGTGAGTGATGGATGGGTCAGACCGTCTCCAGCGCGCGCCGGAGGGCTTCGCGCCGGTCGGGCTCGCCCAGGGCGGCGGCCCGGCGGGACGGCGCCTCGAGCTCCTCGATGGCCACGTCGATGGCGCGCCACGACGCGACCGTGCCGAAGTCGAGCGGCCAGTCGGGCATCTCCAGCGCGGCGCGGCGCACGAGACCGGCGTGGGGGCCGAAGGTGGGCGAGGTGCTCAGCACCAGCTCGTCGATCTCGTCCTGCGCCAGGGCGGGGTAGGCGTCGGCTGCGCGCTCGAGCGCGTGCTGGTAGGCGGCCAGGTCGACGAAGTAGGCGTCGAGGGCCGCGGCAGAACGCAGCTCGAACTCGACCGAGTTGCGGAAGTCGGGCGCGGCGGCGTCGCGCAGCACGGTGACCACCCGCTCCAACACGCCCAGGGCGTCAGCCAGCACGATGGGGCGCGGCGCCAGCGTATCCACGCGCTTCCAGGCCCGGCTGCGCTCGACGGCCACGGCCAGGGAGTCGTGGAGCATATGCAGCACGTTGCCAACGCTGAAGCGCAGCTCGTCCGCCACGTCGGGCGTAACCCCGGGCAGCTCCGCCGACGCGAACGCGGAATCGTCGGCACCCCAGGCCATGACCCACGCCGCGGCGTCGAAGTCCGGCGCGTCGCGACGGCCTGCCGCCGCCAAGCGCGACGCCAGCGAATCGGGGACCTTTCCGCCGGCGGCGATGAAACGGTCGACCAGCAGGCGTTCGCCGATTGTACGCAATGTCACGGACGGCTGCGCCTGCTCGCTGTCGTGCGCGACCGTGCTCAGGTCCGACGCTTCCTCACTCACCTCGGCCAGCCCGCCGACCCCAAGCCCCTCGCCCGCGCTCGCGACCCCACCTTCGACTTCGTCGCCTGATTCCCTCCGCCTGCCCCGCTGCCGAACGCCCCGCTGCCCAGCACGTGCGATTACCTGACGAGATCGAGATGACGACCTGCCGAGCCATTGCGTTGTGCGGTCTCTGGCTCATCGGCTGCGCCGCGAGCACGCCGGGGAGCTCGCCACCGAACGGCTCGCCTTCCGCGGTCGCGGGGCCGGCCGTCGGCGATTCGTGCTACGACTTCAGCGATCTCGCGCCTCGAGACGGCGGCATCGCCGAAGGCGGCCAGGCCACGACGGATGCGGGCCCCCCCGAGCCGATCTGGATGGTGCCGGATGCCGGCCCCAATGGGGGCGTTCCAGTGCCGGGGACACCGATATGCCTACGGGGAGGGGGGTATCCGGATGGCTACTACACCGTCATTTGCGACACCGATGCGGACTGCCCGGCGGGTGCGTTCTGCGAGCGAGGCCTTTGCCGCAAGCCCTGCACCTCGGACGCCGAGTGCAGGCCCCCCATGAACTGCGTCCCGAACGACCCGTACAGCTTCTGCTTTTGCCAGAGCTGCGCGATTCAGGGTTTTTGCACTGGTGAAAGCTGCCCAGCTCCGTAGGGCCTCGAGAGGCCCTCCTTGAGAGAACCGTCCGTAGTTCGACCCATGCTCCCACGGTACACCCATGCTGCTCGGCGGCGACGAGCGGGTGCGCACGCAGCTCGGCAACAACAACGCCTACTCGACCGGCGCGGACAAGCGAGTGGAACTGGTTTCGGCGGGGCGAGTGGCAGGCGAGCGACGAGCGCAACCGCATGCACGACGCACGACTTCGTGCGGAAGGCGATGTGCTTGCGCAAGGACCACCTCTACGCCTTCGCGCCGACCCATTGGGACAACGGCGCGCCCTTCGCTTGGAAGGAGGCGGACAACACTGACAAGACCGACTGGTCGAACCGCCACCTGATGATCCACTACTACGACTCGAGCGCCGGCAAGCAGCTCTGCATCCTGATCAACATGGACCGCGACTGGACCACCTTCAGGGGATGAAGGGGACACCCATCTCTCGCTGAATGCGACAGCCATCGGCGTCCCCCTCGACGGTACCGACCTCCAACAGGTCACGCACGACGGCACGTTCAAGTTCCTGCCGCACCTCTCGCCCGACGGAACGAAGATCGTCTATTTCGGCGGGAGGCGCGGTGGCGTGACGCCGGAACCTTTCAGCCCACCACTCGCACGCAATCTCGTCGCTTCGGATGTCCTAGGCGCACGATGTGATAGGTAGGGCGCGTGGCTACGCGCACCCTCTGGTACCTCGTCCTCCTGGCTTCCCTCACCGGTTGTGGCGCCGCGGCCGGTAGCGGCGCGGGGGCCCGTGAGCCCGCCGCGCCCGCAGCCAATCCGGTCTTCGCCGCGGCCGGCGAAGAGGCCCTGCTCGAGGTCGCCTTCGAGCCGGATCAGTGGTCCGCCGTGCGCGGCTCGCTGCTGCCGCGGCTCCTGGACGCCTGGCCCCACCTCGGTCCCCTGCGCAGGGCCCTCGGAGCCACGGACGCGTGGGCCGCGCTGCGTGCCCTCGCGCCGCCCCACGCGCGCGAGGGTCTGCCCGAGACCCTCGACGGCTGGGACCCTCACCGGCCGCTGGTCCTCGCCCTGTTCGAGCCGCCGGAGGGGAAGCTCCTTCGACGCCCTCGACGAGTCGTGGGTGCCGACCCAGGCGGGCGAATACCGGAACCGGTTCGTGCTGCCGGCCACCGATGCCGCCCGCCTCGAGCGCTCGATCGGGGCCATGCTCTCACGCAACGGTTGCCAGCCCGACCGGCCCGCCTCCGACGGCGACGCCGGTGCGGCGCACGCCAGACCGGGCGCGGGAACCTCGGGACACGTTCTGCTCCGCTGCCACGACTCCTGGGTGGCCCTCGACCGGGGCGCCGGCTGGGTGCGGGCCCGCTTCGGCGACGGACCGACCAGCGCGGCCCCGCCCTGGCCGACGGCGCAGGACGCCTCGGTGCTCACGCCCGCCCTCGCCTATCTGGAGAGGGGCACCGCTCCCCTCCGCCTCTACGCACGCACTTGGCTCTTCGGTCGCGTCGTCGCCTTTGCCAACGCGCGCGACGTGGCGAGGGCGCTCACGTACGCGGATCCGTCGGCACGCTTCCCCATGCAGATCGCAGGCACCGGGGAGATCCTGCGCGCCCTGCACGCGACCTTGCCCATCGGGGCCGAGGTGGACGACGTGGCCCTCGGGGTGTCGTTCCCGCACGACGGCCTACGCCTCGACCTCCTCGACGGCCTCACGCCCCATGGGCGGCACGTGCTCGGGGTGGCCCTCGGAAGCGGGCACGGGAGTCGCCGGCCCGCACCGACGGACGCGCCTCTCGTCGTCCGTTCGGCGTTCGGCCTCGATGCGCTCCGGCACGCGGCGGTCCCCCCGCCGACGGCAGGCGACAGCGAGTCCATCGCGCGAACCCTCGGGGCGTGCGGAATCCTACTGCCTCGTCGAGTGGGCGCTGCGCCGTCCCTTCGGCCTCTACGCCGCCGGGCATCGGCTGGAGGAGGATTGGCATGTCGCTCCACCCGTCCCCGCGGGCGCAACCGCGTGGCTCCGGGCCTCGCTTCCCCACGGGGTCGTCCTCGAGGCGGAGGGCGACCTCGGGGCCCTGTCTTCGTCGCTCGGTCACGCCTTCAATCCGCGCTTTCGGGTGCTCCTCGGCACGCTCGGTAGGGTCCACGCACGCACGGTCCTCGCCGGTCGCACGTTAGTAACGAATATCGCTTTCGGCGCGCTCGCGCCGGACACGTCCGGCCCGGTGCGCTTCGCCCGTCGCGACCCGGGGCCCATCGGTCCGGTGATCCGGGGCGGCCCGGCCGCGCGCTGCCTCGACGATCTCGGCACGACCGTCGACCACCTCTTCTCCGCTGCCCTCAACGCCGATCCGGCGAGCCGGGAGGCGCAGGTGAGCGAGGGGATCGCCGAGGTCATGGACAAGTCCCGGTGTGCCATGGACGACCCGAGCACCCGGCCCACGGCGCGCGCCTACCGCCGGGTGGCGGCCCAGCTCGCCCAGACGTTCATGCGCGCACCGACCGCGTCGCCACCGCCGACCGACGCGCTCCTCCGCGCCCTCGGTGGCGATGCGGACGCAGCGCTTCCGGAGGAACGGGGTTGTGCCGCCGTCGGCCGACAAGCTCGGCGCCGAAACAATCGGCGCGCTCGGCCACGCGCTCCTGTCGAGCACGGGCGGTCCCACGAGCGCGTGCGAGCCGGACGATCGCGGCTTCCGGTGCATGGTCGGCGCACGCGTTCCGAACCCGATCGAGGGAGTGGACATCGTCGTCCTGCTCCACTTCCACCTCGACGCTTCGCGAGCGCTCGATCTCGACAGCCTCGCGTGCGACGCGGGTCGGGTCCAGATCGTGCGACCGCCCAACACGCGGCACGGGACGAACTCGCACCGCCGCCAATCACGCCCATAGCAGTGCGCCCGTGCTGCGGGGCGTGGCCGGCCCACCCCGGACTTGCCACCTGTCGACGTCGCCACCAACGCGCCCCGCGTCGACCCGAGGGCACCGCTCGCACGCAATTTTGTCGCTTCGGATGTCCTAGAGGCGCCCACGTGGGGCCACCAGCGCAAGCCGAGCGTGCGGTTGCGCCACAGCATCGTCGAGCGCAGCATCCCGTGGACCCAGGTTCTCCTCGAGGGAGTGAATCGGACCGTCACAGTGTGAAAAATGGGGGATGCACGCCTGGCTAGCGTCCAAGGAACGAAAGCATGATTGAAAGACTTGCATTGGCTTCTGTCGTCGGGCTTTCGCTCGCGCTTTGTGCCAACTGTGGAGGCCGCTCCCGTGGCGAGGCCGACGGGGGAATGGAGGCCGGACAACCGGACGGGGCGACCTTCGATTCGGGAGCGAGAGACGCAGCCGCCCGAGACGCAAGTGAGCTTAGACGCACGCCCAAGCGATGCGAGCGAAGCCGATGGAGGAATGGAGGCCGGACAACCGGACGGGGCGACCTTCGATTCGGGAGCGAGAGACGCAGGCGCCCGAGACGCAAGTGAGTTAGACGCACGCCCAATCGATGCGAGCGAAGCCGGGGCCGACGATGCAAGCGTCGATGGTGCTGCAGTCGATGCGGGGTCGAGCCCTGGCTGGCGCTACGTCATGGGAGGAGGATTTGGCGGCATCGGCTATTATGGTGTGCACGGTACGGGCTCGTCGGATGTGTGGATCGTGGGTGGGCAATTTCCAGGCTTCCGCACCCTACTCCGGCGGCAGCATCCTGCACTGGAACGGAAGCGATTGGTCGAGCGCATGGTCCGGCACCCCCACGCTCTCGGATGTATGGGCCGCGAGCACGAATGACGCATGGACGGTTGGTAACGAAAGCACAGACGGAGGAAGCTCGTTTCACGGGACGATTCTTCACTGGGACGGCTCGAGCTGGTCCGCGGCCTTTACGGCGGCAACGTGGCTCACAGGTGTGTGGGGGCGTTCCCCGACGAATGTCTGGGCAGTCGGCGACGGCGTGATCCTGCACTGGGATGGAGCGACGTGGTCGAGCGTGTGGACAGGATCGACCGGAGTGAGGCTGCGCGGCACCTGGGGTGCAACCGAGAGCGACCTCTGGGCAGTGGGCACCGCAGCAGGCTCCGGGGGTACGGTCCTGCACTGGAACGGCACGGACTGGTCGACGATCACGAGTAGCAGTATCGATCAGGACTTGTATGGCATCTGGGGCGATGCAGCGAACGACGTGTGGGCGGTCGGTACGTTCACCGCGCTCCACTGGAATGGAACGATGTGGAGCGTACGTGAGACGGGCGCGCTCACAGGCTTCACCGCCTACGAGCTGAGGTCGATATGGGGTTCTGATTCAGGCAACGTGTGGGCGGTCGGCGCAGCGAGCACCGACGGTGGGGATCCTATTCCAGCACGATTCTTCTCTGGAACGGAACCACGTGGAGCAGCGTATGGACCGGTGCTTCACCTGGTCCTGGGGGATCGTCACTTCACGGCGTCTGGGGCGACGAAATGACAACTTGGGCGGTTGGCGATGGCGACGCCCTTCTTCGCTACCCGTAGCTGTCGAGAAGACTCTCGCTCCCGCGCACACCTGGCGCCGACGCGTCGTGCCCCGACCTCCCGAGCCTCGCAGGCCCTCGACGCACGCTTACTGAGACTGTCAGGATTTCGGTGTAGGCCCTCGGGTGCCATGTCGGAACGCGCTTCTTGACCCGACGAGTTCGTGGCGCTGGACGTGCGCTCGTGGCGGATGCCGGAGTGAGCTTGATCGTTCGACGTCGTGATGGCGGCCAGATGAGTGCCTCCGATGTCAATCGCGCGCGCGCCGCATTCGCTGAGATTCGCACGGAGAATTCGTCGCTTCACGGAGAAGCTCGACAATCCTGCGGATTGGGAGGAGCTGGAAGCGGGCCCGCGTCGCGCTGTCCTCGTCGCTTTCAAGCACTGGGGGGAGGACATGGACCTCAACGTCCTCAACCCGGATGGGACCATCAGCCCGCCGAAGTTCGTGCTCACGACAATCGAGGGTCAGGAAGTGGAAGTCCCTGGAGCCCCGCTGCCCGGCAATCCCGGAGCGGATGAGATGCTTAAGCTCGTACTCCAACGAGATCTCGCGCGCGCAAGAGAGGCCATCCTACGACACGCCGACGGTGCGGTGCCGCACCGGACCGCTGAGCGGGCTCGTCCAAGGCGCGGGCTCGTCGACGCAGGCTCGACGGCCGCACGTGCGGCGGTTGTCACACGTCGATGGTGGCTGGTAGATGGGGCGTGATGAGTACCGGCGCATGGAGCGGGAGAGCGTGGCTCGCGGGGCTGGCGCTCCTCGTGGGCGCAGCCTCCGCCGGGTTGGCGTGCTCGGGCGCGGGGGTGGTCAAGGTGTTCTCGGTGACGGGGGAGCTGGTCGAGGCGGTCGCCGAGCGCCCTCGGAGCCACGGGCCCGCGGTGTGCGTGATCCACACCGCGGCGCTCGACGACCTCACCGACGTCCCCTCGGACAACTTCTACGTGGGCTCCCCGTGCAGCCCCCGGGCGTGGCTCGGGACAATCATCGAGCGGAGCCGCGAGCTCGAGTGCTGCCCGGAGGCGAAGGGTAACTCCGGCGCGCGCGTCGCCTTCACGGTGGGCCCGGATGGTGTGCCGACGGAGGTGACGGCGGACGAGCGCTGCGCCTCCGACATCGTGACCGCCTGGCGGTTCCCGCCCGAGGAGGAGACGGGTCATCCACCGCCTCCGCGACGAGCGCTGACCCGGGGTCGAGCGTCAAGCGCGACAGGCTCGCGTCGATGCTCGCGAGGATGTGCGCGCGCGAGAGGCCCCACCTGGCTCAGCTCCGGGCCGACGCGCCTGCGAACCTTCGCCGTCACCACAATCTGCTCGCGCGGGCGACCGAGCGACGCGAGCGCGCCGCCTCGAGGGGAGCCGCTTCCGCGCCGGCGACGAAGCCCCCGGGATCGGGCTCGCGGCCCCAGGACAGGCGCGTCGAGCCGCCCGTCGAGCACGAGCCCCTGGGCAAAGGCGACAGCGGTGTCCCCGGCCCGTTGAGGCAGACGCGGGAGACGCCCGAGCAGCGGCTCGACCGCGCCCCCGACCTGCTCGTCGTCATGTCCGAGCGAAGGATCGCGTCGTGCGCGTAGGCGAGAAGCCGGCCCGACTCGGGCGCACCACAGTAGCCTTCGAGCGCCACGCCCACGAGGCGAGGCAGGCCGTGCGCCTGCTCAGCCCGCAGGATCTCCTCGTCCGATGCCGGAGCGGCGGCATCGAACCCCGACAGCACCCGGACCAGCTCGCGCGCCTCGTCGTCCACGCCGATACCACTGTAGCCGACCAGCATCTGGACGCGCCATCATCCGCTCTGCGAGGGTCGCTACGTGAGCCGGAGAGGGCAAGCTGGGATCGATGAGCACAGCGGCCACCATCGTGCAGATCCGCGTGCGTGCGACGGTCACCGAGTCCTATGAGCAAGCGGCGACGATTGCCCGTCGGTCGGGTGAGCGGCCGCGTGTACAGAAAGTGACATGGGTTACTAGCCTAACGGGCGTTGCCGCCATGTGGCGCAACGCCCCTCCGGGCACCACGTTCACTCGGCGCTTCGTCGGCCCTGGCTCGTTTACCGGACCACGGCGGGACGGCTACGATGGTGCGGTTGTCGCGGACGACCGCCATGCTCGCCTTGGGCCTCGTCTCGCTGGTCGGCTGCGGCCGGATCGGGTTCGAGCGACTGTTCCCCCAGGACGCCGGCACGATGACCCGAGATGCGATGCCCGGGCCGCGGGACGGGGCCACCGGTGACGGCGCTGCGTTCGACGGCTCGAGCATGGACGGCGCGGCGGGCGTCTGTGTGCCCGCGCCCGAGACGTGCAACGGCCTCGACGACGACTGCAACGGAATCGTCGACGACGGCTGCCCGTGCACCGCCTTCTCGATGTCCTCCGCGATGTCCCCGAGCCTGCCCATCTTGCACAGCTACTCGAATCTCGTGTGGACGGGCAGCGAGCTCGGCTTCATCGCTAGCGACAGCTCCGGGCCCGAGCTCTACGGATACCAGAATCGACGGCATGCCCGTCGGGTCGCCCGTGCCCCTCGCCATCACGGGCAACTGGAAGACGCTGGGATTGGTGTGGACCGGAAGCGAGCTCGGCTTCGCGTGGGTCGACGACAGCTTCGTCGCGCGCTTCGTTCGCATGGACCTCGCCGGGAACCTGCTCGGCACGCCACTCGCGCTCGGCCCGCGCTATGCCGACGCGCCGGCGCTCGCGTACCACGCGGGACGCTGGGCCGTCGCGTGGGCGGACAGTCCGAGCGGGCGCGCCGCGGACCAGCAGGCGCATGTGAGCGTGGTGGACGCGGCAGGCACGAGCGCCACGCCGGCCCTGCCCCTCGAGCCCCAGGCAGGAAACGCGCAGGTGTTGCGCGTGCTCCGCGTCGGCTCGCGCTGGGGCATCCTGTGGTCAGGAGGCACTCCGCTCACATTGCGCATGACGCTGGTGTCGGACGACGGCGCGCGTATCGAGGCTTCCGTCGACATCGATACCGATCCTTTCTCCTTCGAGGCGGACGTTGCGTGGACGGGCAGCGAGCTCGCGGCGGTCTGGTGGCCCGGGTCCACCACCACCCTCTCGTTTGCGGCGTTCGATGCCGCCCTCTCGCCGCTCGACGCGCCGACGGCCCTCGCCGACCTGGGAACCACCGATCAGCCGTTGCCGACGGTGGTGTGGGACGCAACGGGTCTGGTCGTCGCCTACTACCGATGGACGACCACCCCGGGCTTCGAGGTCGTGCTCGATGTTCTCGGGACGGACGGCCAACCGCTCGCCTCCGGTCCTCAGATCATCGACACGGAGAGCTGGACGGGCTCCGCTCTCTTCGGCGGCTTGAGATTGGTTCCCACCGGGACGGGCGTTGCGGCCATGTGGGGCGCCGGGGACCTGGCGTACGCGGGACACCTCGTCGCTCTTTGCCCGTAGGCCGAGACCGGCAGTCGCGCGACGCGATGCGCTCTCCCGCGGCGAGGTGCCATTTTCGTGTGGGACCTCCTCGGCAGCCTCTCTTGGCCTCGCCTCGACTTGTGCTCGCGGCTGCTGTTCGGGCATTGTTTGCCTTGGCCAGGAGGAGCCGGATGATGCTGCTCGTGAGGTACATGCTCGTCGCGCTATTGCTCTCGGGGTCCCTCGCGCCGGTCGCGCGCGCGCAGGAGACGCGGGACGACGAAGCGCACACCCACTTCCAGTCCGGACGGTTGTACTTCGACCGCGGCGAGTACGACGAGGCCCAGCGCGAGTTCAAGGCCGCCTACCGAGCTCAGCGGTCGTGCCGCGCTGCTATACAACCTCTATCTCACCGCCGATCGCCTCGGGCAACGGGACGAGACCATCGACTACCTCCAGCGCTACCTGGCTCAGGGCTCGCCCGATGCCCAGCGCCGGGCTTCGCTTCAGCAGCGCCTTCAGGACCTGCGCGAGGGCCGGGCCCTCTCGGCCCGCCAGGCTTCCTCGGCGACGGGATCGAGGGCGACGGGCTCGAGCGGGGGGGCGTCCCATACCGGCTCCGCCGCCGGTCCCGCGACGCATCGCGGTGGCGACGTCCTACCGGCCGCCATCGGGTTCGGCGTGGCCGGCGTCGGCCTGGTCAGCTTCGCGGTCTTCGGGGGGCTCGCCCTCGCCCAGGACGGCTCGCTCACCAAGAGCTGCAGCACATCGTGCTCCGATGCCCAGGTGTCGACGCTCGGCACGTTCGATCTCCTGGCGGACGTAAGCTGGATCACTGCCGCGGTCGCGGCGACGACCGGCATGGTGCTGCTCTTCACGATGGGGCGATCGTCGCCGGGGCATGAGCAGACGGCTGTCGTCACGCCATGGCTCGCGCCGCGAGGCGGCGGCGGGCTCGCCGCCCGAGGGAGGTTCTGATGTCACGCAGGATGGGCCTCGTCTTCGCGCTGTTTCTCCCGCTCACGGGTTGCAGTCTCTTGCTCGCGCCCTCGCGCCACCAGGGTGGGGCCGGAGATGCCGGAGCCGTCGCGGACGGGGGCGACAGGGACGCCGCACAGGGACATGACGGCGGCTCCGGTCGCGACGCCGGCTCGAGCCGAGACGCGGCATCGGGCGAAGCAGGTACAGGCGAAGCAGGCACGTTGGACGCGGGCTCTGCATGCCCCTCCCTCTTCGAGTGCGCTCCGGCGATGCCGCCGCCCGGCTGGAATGGCCCGGTGGTCTTGCTCACGGGTCCGGGGGACGGATCGCCTCCGTCCTGCCCGACCAACGCGCCGTTCATGGATGGGCCGATCGTGTACAGCGGACTCATGGCCGACCCCGCCACCTGCACCTGCAGTTGCGCGCCGCCGTCACCCGTGGGGAGCTGCGGTTCCGCAACGCTGCAGAACAAGTCCTCGATGTGCAGCCTCGTTTCCGGCCTCACGGACGTTGCGACGATCGCGAACGGCATGTGCGGGCTGGTCGGCTTGGCGAGCACTGGCAACTGGACCTTGAGGCCGCCGGCGTTCACGCCGTCATCGGGGACCTGCACGCCGAATCACACGACGACGAAGCCTCCGGTCGGGTGGAGCGCGTCGTATCGCCCATGCGGGTTCGACACGAGGAGCTGCGGTGCAAGCTCGATCTGCGTGCCGACACGCGACGCGGGCCGGCAGCTCTGCATCTACGTCGACGGCGATGCTACGTGTCCCGCCGCGTTCGGGACCAAGCTCGTCACCACCAAGCACGTAGATCCAGTCACGGACTTGCAGGACACGCGCGACTGCTCCACGTGCAGCTGCGGGGCCGTCGGAGGCTCGTGCACGGGCTTCGTCGATATCAGCGCAGACTCCGGCAACGGCTGTTTGGAAATCGGCACGGAGGTCAAACACGTCTCCGGCTGCACGCCTGCGGTGGCGATATCGCCACCCAACGACTACTACGCGCACGTGGACTACGCCCCGGACGCGGGGTGTCCGGCCGATGGAGGAATGCCGCAGGGGATGGTGACCCTGACGACCCAGCAGACCTTCTGCTGCACGAGCTGACGGCTACCTCGCTGGCGGGTCGGTCCCGTCCGTGACCGGTCACGCTGCGGCGTCAGCGCACCGGCGCACAGCGCAGGCGACGGTCGCAGCCGATGCCCAGCACCTGGAAGGCGCCCTGGCCGGTGCGCGTCAGCACCCAGCCGGCGGGCGTCCGCCGCACGGTCGCATCGCCGGTGGCGGTGAGGAACGTGGCGTAGGGGGCGCCTGGGATGGACAGGCGCACCGGTGTGCCGATGGGGGCGCCGGAGGAACGGGGCATGCGGAAGACGGGACCGCGCAGGCCGTGCGCCGGCGCGGCGAGGATGGCGGCGTCGGCCCGCCGCAATTCGGAAAGGGCGCTCGTCCCGCCGGCGACGCGCCGCACCGCCACGAAGACGTTGTCGCGCACCAGCGCCGCCACGTCCCGGTCGCCCTCGGCGGAATCGCCGACATGGCCTACGGTGGGGGGCTCGACCTGCAGCAAGCGACGCCAGTGGTCGAAGGCCGCTCGCGCCCGCGCCGCATCGGGCGCCACGGCCACGTCGACCACGAGCGCTGCGCGCGTCTGGCCCGGGGGTGCGAGGGCGATCCGAAGCGGCGCGCCGGCCACGTCGGAGACCACCACGTCCATCACCGCTAGACCGGCGGGGACCAGGCCGTTCACGTCCACGCCGTCGCGTGCCTGGGCCGAGGCGGTGGCCGGCAGGCCGAGCGCGAGGAGCGGAGCCAGCAGCATCGACAGCAAAAGGGCGCGCTTCATTGCACCCACACCTTCTGGTCTTCGGTGACGGCGATCTGCATCCACTCGCTCGACAGGTCGTAGAGGTAGTCGTTCGGCGCCATGCCCTCGGCGAGCAGCGCCGTCGAGGGAAGCGAAAGGGGGTCGCCGTCACCGTCGAGGGCCAGGGTGGCGTCGTAGAACGTGCCGTCGGGCGGGCCCGTGACGGCATGGTAGGAGAACGCCCCCGCGCCACTGGTGAAGGGCGTCTCGGTAAAGCCCGTGGTGCCGATCGCCTCGATGAAGTTCAGGTCGAAGGCTCTCGCCGTGCGGTGCTGCAGGATGTGGTAGCGGAGGTCGACGCCGACCATGTCCGCGTAGGTCGAGACGATGGACGCGGCGTCCGAGCAGTTGATCGTCGTCCCGTAGGACAGGTCCTCGAAGTGCGACAGATCGAAGTGGGCGCCCGCGAAGGTGGCCGTGGGATAGGTCGTGTAGGCGGAGGCCCCATGGACCCGGTCGTAGTGCAGCCCGAGGTCGTGGTAGACGTGATCGACGATGTCGCCGGCGACCGTGCTCGGGTCGCTCGTCGTGCCGTCGACCCAGCCCGTCACTCGGTCGACCACGTCCACCCAGGCCCGGTGCGGGATGCTCGAATAGTCGAAGGTAGGCTCGCCGGCGAGGCCGTAGAGGCGATGGACCGTGGTGACGGCGCCGGGGATCGGCAGCCACCCGTCGGCCGCGCGGACCTCGAAGGTCCAGACGAGGGACAGGTCGTAGCGGCCGACGGCCGGGACGGGCGACGTCTCCGTGTCCACCGTCACCGTCGCCCCGTCGGCGAAGGCGGTGTCTCCCGTGGCGAGCATCGTGCCTTCGGGCGGCACGACGCGGAGCACGGCGGCTTCTGGTGTACCGGTGGGTGAGTCGACGGACGACGCGCTCAGGGTCGCGGCGGCGCGCACGATCGATCCCGCGACCCAGGCGGTGGGCAGGTTGAAGGTGCCGTCCTCGACGCCGTCGGCGCTGGCCGTGTCGAGGGGCGGTGACCGCAGGTCGCTCCAGGGCGGAGGCACGGGACGCGGGGCTCCGTTCGCGAGCTCGAGGGCGACGGCCGCCGCGCCTTCGTTCCCGTCGGGAGCCATGTGGAAGGGAGCGGTGCCCGCGGGCTCTTCGTAGAAGCTGCCGCGCGTCCCGCCGACGGCCGGGTAGAGCAAGGACACCCGCTCGCCCGTGTCGCCGGCGCTCAGCTGGACCTCGGAGATGCCGACGCGCACCACCTCGATGGCTGCGGTCGCGCGGGCGCGGGTCGTGCCCGACCCGTCGACCAGGCTCGCCGCCACGCTCGCCGTGCCCGGCGTGACGAAGGCGCCGCTCCCATCGCGCCCGTCCCAGGACGCCATGCAGCCCGACGCGTCGAGGAGGCCGGTGAGCGAGCGCAGGCTCGTCCCGTCGCGGGCGATGGTCACCTGACAGGATAAGCCGCGCCCGAGGGCGTGGTCGGCATCGAAGCGCAGGGGCCAACCGTCGAAGCCATCGAGCTTCGGGTCGGCGGCCGGGAGGGAGTCGGGGGCGACGGCGATCGACGGGTGCACCACATCGATGGCGGAAGGCGGGGCCTCGAGGACGCCGGCCTGCGATGGCGGTGGTGGCGACGGAGCCCCGTCTCCATGACCGCAGGCCGCCACGGTCGAGGCCATCCACGCGATGGCAAGCGCTCTCAGGACTCGTCCCACCTCACCCGCCAGACTCGAGGATATCGGCGACAGGGACCGCGCGAAAGGTGCTAGCTGGGTGTCGGATCGTGGAGGCAGCAACGCGGGTGCCGCTCGGCCGCTGCGGGGCGCCCATGGGCGCGGCGCGCGCGCGACGGCGTGGCCACGTTACATGGCGTAGCCGACGCCGATGCCGAATCGGAAGTAGTTGTCGTTCACCGGATCCTGGATGCCACCGACGACCACGGCGCCCTCTTTCAGAGCATGGGGCATGTCCGGTGGTGGGTTGGTCGGCCAGTCCTCCCAGCACTTGTCGGGTTTCATGTAGCACCCCGTCTGCCCACGGAAGGTCGTGGTGAACTGGAAGAACTGGCCGTAGACGGACGCGAACATGCCGTCGGCGATCATGGGCAGATCGATCTTCGCCTCGGCGCCCAGCTCGAAGCCGCTGGTGGTCGACGTCTCGTCTCCCCACAGCAGATGCGTGTCAGCCAGCCCGAGGCCGAGGCGAAAGGACCCATGGGCCGACAGGGTCAGGTTGACGCCGGGCGCGAGCTGCGCGACGCGATCGGCGAGTCCCACGCCGATGGCCAGGTACGAGTAGGTGAGCGGCGGCACGCGGGTCGACGGGTCGAGCTGGTACACATCCTTGGGATCGAAGTCGAAGGTGAAGTCGCCCCAGCCGATGTTCGCGACCAGGCGCACCGCCTTGCTTCCCTGCCCGAGACGGAAGCGGCCGCGCGCCCCGAGGTAGACCGCGCTCTGGCTGGTCGCCACCGGGATGGGCGGAGGGCAGGTGCCGTTTGCGGCGCAGGGGGGGAAGCCCGACGTGTTCAACCCGAGCGAGTGGCTGTAGCGAAAGACCGCGCCGAACCAGGGCACGGGCTGGTCCTGACCGAACGCCCCCGGGTAGATCTCCGCCTCGATGCCAGGCTCGAAATGACCGATGGAGCCGCTCGCGTACTTGCGTTGTTCGGCAATGGTCTGGTCGTTCGCGGAAGGGGCCACGGTGCTCATGCTGGGGTCGCGGTACACCTGGTAGACGAGCGCCTGGGCCGTGATCGAGCGGTGCACGAAGCTTCCGAGGAGCTGGATCGACCAGGTGAGGTAGCGGTTGCTGTCCGCCGCCGGCGCCACGTCGCCTGCGTGCCCCGAATCGCCTCCGCCGGCTCCGGGCGGGCGCTCGTTGTCGGTTCCGTAGGCGTCGCCCGGACCGCCGTAACCGTCGGGTCCACCTCCTGAGCCCTGGTCGCCTGCGGCCGTCCCCTCGCCGCCATCGCCCTGCTGGCCCGATCCGTCCTCCGCGCCGCCCTGCCCACCGCCCTGCCCACCGCCCTGCCCACCGCCGCCGTAATCTGCACCCCCGTTTTGGTCACCGCGCCCGCGGTTGCCGTTGCCGCGTCCACCGTTGCCGTTGCCGCGTCCACCGTGTTCGTGACCACCCCCGCGATTGCTGTAGTTCCCACCCCCGTTTTGGTCACCGCGCCCGCGGTTGCCGTTGCCGCGTCCACCGTTGCCGTTCCCGTAGCCCGAGCCGCCGTTTCGGTCCGGCCTGCCGTTCCCCTGGTCTTGCCCACCGCCGTCGCGTCCCGACCTCCCGTGGCGCCCGCCGCCGGAAGGAGCGGACGCGGAGCCGAGGTAGTCCCTGAGCCGCCCGAAGCCCGAGCGGCGCACCGCCCGTAGTGCGCCCACCGTCCGTCCGCCCCACGTGGCGGTTCCGAGCAGCAGGCCGCTCTGGCCCGAACGAACGCGTACCGTGAGCGACCAGCGCCTGCGCCGGCGGGACACCGAGCCGCTGATGAAGGCTGCGACGTGAAGCGCGCGGCCCAACTGCGCGGAGCCGTCGCGATCGAGGCGCCGCAGGCTGAGGCGCCGCATGGTGTGCGCCACCTCGCCCCCGGCGACGATCTCGATGCCCGGCTGCTCCGCGAGGTTGGCCACGAGGAGCGCGCGCATGGACTCTCCCTGGGGCCCGCCGAAGGGCTCGACGACGATCCGCGTCCGTCGTTGGGCCGACGCGGTCGAGGCGATGCCCACGAGCGCGAGGGCCGAGAGGGTGCAGCCGAGGAGACGAGCCAGCCGCACCTTCGTCGAGGAGTCGCAGGCCATCAGGGCCGTTAACTCTAGCAGGCATTGCGCTCCTGTCCCGATTTCTCCCCTCGGCGCGTCAGCCACACACACCGCCGCGAAACGGCGCAAGACGGCGCTTACCCGAACGTGGTCTCCGCCGCCGTCGTTGCGCTGCCGGGTCGGCGGCCGACTCCGCTCGCGCGCAACCGCGCCCTACCAGCACAGCAGCACCTTCCCGTCCGCCCCGGCACCGTTCACGTCTCCTCCCAGACCGGCGCCCCCACAGTCCGCGCTGGTGGCGTTTCCCTGCGTCTGTCCTATTCCCGGCGAGGTCGAGGCGGACGTGACACCAATCCCTCCGACGTAGCTCGAGCCGCCGGCTCCCCTGTTGTTGTCGCCCGCACTTCCGCCTGCGCCGCCGCCGTAGTAGCCGCCACCGCCGCCGCCGCAGCCGCCGTAGTAGCCGCCGGTTCCGCCGCCTCCGGAGAGCAGGGCGGGGACCGGCAGGCACCGCCGCAATCGCATCGTTCGATTTCGGCAGCACAGGCTCCGCGCGCGGCACGAAGACAGAACAGTGAAGCAACTACTTAACCATTCGATGCCAGGGAGTCGCCGTCGCCGTGAGCCGCGTGTCGCGCTACCCGGAGGGGCGAGCAGGCGATACGCTGCGGCCCATGCCTTCGTTCGACGATCCACCTCCGCCTCGACGGCCCACGGCCCGCGACACGCTGCTCTCGGCTGCGCTCTCCGGCCTGATGTGGCTCTCCGCTTCGTGCGGCTCGAGCGGCAACGGTGCGCCCCGCGATGCGGGCCACGATGGTGGACCGGTCGACGCGGGCAAGGCACGGGCCGCGGGCAGGGAACGGGCGACAGGCGCGGCCCGGACCGCGGGCAAGAGGCGGCCTGCGGGCTCGATAGATGCGGGCTCGAGGGACGCGGGGACGCCGCACGATGCGGGGCCTGCGCCGGTCGACGCGTTCTGCGAGATGCTCCCGCCCGCCCAGCGGGCCATCACCCGCACGAGGGATGCGAAGCCCGGCATGACCCGCGAGCAGTTCACGGCGATGTGCCACGGCCTCGGCGGCCACGTCGAGGTGCATCCGGAGTGCGGCGGGCACAACTCCTGCCGCGGCATCTCCTACCGGACCGACAGCGGCCTTCTGACCCACCACACCTGCGCTGGCCTCAACAGCTGCACGGGTTTCAGCTGCGTCCAGTCGACCCGACCTTCACGAGCCCACTCCGCGACCGCGTCCGCGTCGGTCGGTGACGAGACGCACCCTACGGGCGCCCGAGGTCGCACCACAGACCGCGCTCGGCGGCGCGGGCGAGCCAGCGCTCTACGCACGCCGGAAACGGGGCGCGCTCGTCCTTCGGGCAGACCGCCTCGGGGCGCGCGAGCCCATCACGCACGCTGAGATCGCGGAGCAGGGGCAGGCGATCCCCTTCGCGCGGCTCGAGGGGCGAAGCGACGAATGCTCCTCCGTCTCGCGGACGAGCACCCGGGTCCTCGGCTCGGGCTCGCTCGTCGAGCGCCAACGCGGAGGACGTGCTACCCCGGGAGGCAAGCGCGCGATACGATTGAACTCCATGCCTCATCTCGACGACCGGCCTCCGCCTCGACGCACGGCCCGCGACACACTGCTCTCCGCTGCGCTCTCCGGCCTGATATGGCTCTCCGCTTCGTGCGGATCGAGCGGCAACGGCGCGCCGCGCGATGCGGGCCGCGACGGTGGACCGGCTGTCGACGCGGGTAGGGCGCAGGATGCGGGCAGGGCACGCGACGCGGGTGCGGCGTCCGACGCGGGTGCGGCGCGGGACGCGGGCTCGATGGACGCGGGCTCGATGGACGCGGGCTCGATGGACGCGGGCTCGATGGACGCGGGCGCGATGGACGCGGGCTCGATGGATGCGGGCTCGATGGATGCGGGGACGCCGACCGATGCCGGACCGGCGCCGGTCGACGCGTTCTGCGACGTGCTCCCGCCCGCCGAGCGCCGCGTCACCAGCACGAGTGATGCCGGCCTGGGCATGACCCAGGAGGAGTTCACGGCGATGTGCGAGGGGCTCGGTGGCTACATCGAGGTCCACCCGGAGTGTGGGGGACACAACACCTGCCGGGGGATCTCCTACCGGTCCGATACCGGTGTCCTGACCGAGCACACATGCGCCCTCCTCAACACCTGCGCGGGATACAGCTGCATCCTGCCGTCGTGGACGCCTAGGAGCGACTGAGGCCGCACCACAGGCCCCACGCCGCGCTGCGGGCGAGCCAACGCTGAACGCGCGCAGGCAAATCGGCGCGTTCGTCTTCCGAGCAGGCCGCATCGAGGCGAGCGAGCGCCTCACGAACGGTGAGCTCGCCGAGCAGGAGCAGCAGCTCTCCTTCGCGCGGCTCGAGGGCAAACCAGCGGATGCCTCCCGTCTCGCGGACGAGGGCCCAGGTCCGCGGCTCGGGCAGCGGCTTCGACCACGCGCGCGCGCGTCGCTCGGCGAGGTGGTGCCGGACGCCCGCGCGCGCTCGAGGTCGACGAGAGGCCAGTGCTCCACGATCACGGTCGTCGCGGGCGAAGGCTCGAGGCGCGCATCGAGCAGGCGCGCCGCGTCTTCGGCGCTCGGGCGGAACGGCTCCGCCGGCGGTGCGCGGAGGATCGCGCGACAGGCTGCGTCGATGCGGGCCGCCTCGACCACCACCTCCCCCTCGGCGACGCCCTCGAGCGACCCGGCGAGGAACGTATCGAAGTGGTCCGGCACGCGTTCGAGGTCCCAGCCGGTCGGCGGGTGCTCGAGGAGGAAGCGCGCGGCGTGCGCGTTGAAGTGCCACGGCCCGAGCACGCGCACCACGCGCGGGAACGCGGTCTGGAGCGTGGTGAAGAGACGGAACCAGTACTGGCGGTTGTAGACCGCGAGCCGGTCCGGCGCCGGCGCCCCCGGACGATCGACCACGTCGAGCACGGCTTCGGGCGCGTACACGTCCGTCGTGGCGCGCAGCGTGCCGGTGCTGCGGTCGAGCGGCGTGCGCAGCACGGCGCCGAAGCGGGCCTGTAGCTCGGCGAGCCAGTCGGGCGCGGGCCGACGGCTCATGCGCGCGCCTCCCGTGCCCGGCCGAGCTCGGCGAGGACCTCGGGCATGGGCGGGATGCGCGCGTCCCACTCGAGCAACGTCGGGAACGGACCGCCGAGAGCCCAGGCACGTGCGTAGAGCGCCCACACCGCATCGGGCGGGGCGTGGTCGTGCGTGTCGACGAGCGTGCCGTCCGGCTCCCGCGCGTGACCGGCGACGTGGACCTCGAGCACGCGCGAGAAGTCGACGGCGGCGAGGTAGGCGTCCGGGTCGAAGCCGTGGTTCTGGCTCGACACGTAGATGTTGTTCACGTCGAGCAGCGAAAAGCAGCCGGCCTCGCGCACGACGGCCGTGTAGAACTCCCACTCGCTCATGGTCGAGCGCCGCATCTCCACGTAGCTCGAGAGGTTCTCGATCCCGAAGGGGCGCCCGAGCCGCCGTTGCACGTGGTCCGCACGCTCGGCCGCGAGCTCGACCAGCTCGGGCACGTAGGGCACGGGCAACAGATCGTGGTGCCCCACCCCGTGGGCGCCCGTCCAGCAGAGGTGGTCGGTGACGAAGGGCGCGTCGATGCGATCGGCGAGCCGGCACAACCCATCGAGGTACGCCTCGTCGAGCGGCGCATGGCCGAGCAGGTTGAGCCCCACGCCGTGCAACACGACCGGGTACCGCGTGCGGGCCTGGTCGAGGCGCTCGCGGGGCGGATGCGCAGGCCCGAGGAAGTTCTCGCTGATCACCTCGAGGTAATCGATGTCGGGCCAGTGCTCGAAGAGGTACGGGTAGTGCGGTGGCCTGAGCCCGACGCCGAGCGCGTCACGGGGCAGCGTGGGTGAGGGCTCCGCCATGCACGAAAGTGTGACACGCAGCCGACCGGCGAGCCCAAGGCCCTCCGGGACGACGCCGAGCGCTCCTGTGCGTGCGCGACACGCGGAGCGGCACCGCCCCCGAACAGCCGATTGCGCCGGGGGTGCCGACCGGCGGGGGGCCTCCCGACGACGCGAGCGGGCGCGCTCGCTGGGGATGGGACCACGGCCGCCTACTCGAGGGGAGCCTCGAGGAAGTAGACGCTGGGGTAGGACACGGCGTGGCTGCCGCACGGCGTGCCACCGCCCGCGATGATCGAGCCGTCGAAGAGGATCGTGCTCCGGAGCGACAGGTTCGCCTCGGGCAGGCTCGGCCCCGCTGCGACCGAGCGGGTGGCCGGGTCGACGACTTCGACCGAGCTCGAGAAGGTCAGCCCTGCGACGTCGCTGTCGTTGGCGCATCCGGCGTTCGACCGGATGGTGCCCGAAGCCCCCGCGATCACGTAGATGGTCCCGTCGCGAGCGAGGACGGCGGTGCTGGCGTAGCGGCTCGTGACGAGCGTCGGCCCCCACGGAGCGAAGTGCCCCGTGGCCGGGTCGAAGACGTCGAATCGCATCCGTCGTCGTCAACGCCAGGTAGCCCGCTTGCGGCACCGCGGTGACGCCGCCGATGGCGAACACGCGCCCGTCGCCGATGGTCACGAGCGCGTCGGGGTACTGGGGCAGTGCGTCGCCGGTGGGCGCAAAGGTGAGGGCCACGGGGTCGAAGATCGACACCGCGCCGCCGCCGCCCGGGACGATCAGCACGCGCCCGTCGCGCAGGCGCGCCATCTGTCCGGTGATCGGTGAAGACGTCGAGAAGACGCCGCCCGCCACCATCGTCGAGGTGTCGGCCCCGGGGTCGTAGATCTCGAAGTGCGGCGACTCGTCGGACGCATAGAGGATGCGGTCATCGGCGAGTCGCAGGGCGCGCAGGAAGCCGCGGGAGACCGACATGGTGGCCGCCGCCGGGGAGAAGCGATTGGTCGTGGGGTCGAAGCGGTCGATCAGGGTCGCGTCGTACACGCAGCCGGGCGTGTAGCAGCCGCCCGCGATGATGGTCGTCCCGTCGAGCACGGTCGTCGCCGTCGCGGTCCAGCGTGCGGTCGACATGGTGTTTGCCGCAGGGGTGCTCATCTCGGTGTTGCGGTCGAAGAGGTCCGCCGTGTCCGTGCAGGCGGCGACGTCGGGCACCGTGTACCCGGCGCCGACGAAGGCTCGGTCGTCGAAGGTGGTCGTCATGGCCGGGAAGCCGCCCCGGGCGGTGCTCATCGTCTTCCTCGTCCAGCTCGACCCCTCGGGCGCCCGCCGGTAGGTGAGGGCGCGCCGCGTGATCGCGTCGCCCCCCGCCGTCTGCAGCGTGACGTCGGCCGGTCCCTCCACGCCGGGTGGCACCTCGATGTAGAGGTGGGTCGCGTCGACGGCGTGGAACGCGACGACGGCGTCGGCCACCCGCACGCCCGTCACGTCATCGGTCTCGCCCGTCGCGAGCTCGATGAACCTCGCGCCGTTGACGAAGACGTTCGCAGCTGCGGGCGGGTCGGCGCGGACGGCGTGATTGCAGTCGCTGCCGGTGATGCACGCCGTTCCGCAGAGCGTCTCGCCCGTCTCGCACGCGGGTCCCGCATCCTCTCCCCCGTCCTGGCGGGCTCCCCCGTCCTGGCCGACCAGACCGGCGTCGGACCGAGCCACGCAGCGCGCGTCGACGCAGAATCTCGCTCGCTGCGCAGTCCGTCGAGACGCCGCACGCAGAGCCCGAAGACGGGCTCTTGGTTCCGCTGCAGCCGACCAGGAGAGAAACGAGGAGGGCAGCCGCCCAGGGGATGGCACGTGGGGGCAAGCCGAGCATGAACAAAGGGTGCCCCCCCCGAGCCAAGTGGTCGACCCCCTCGTTCAGCGCGCTTCGGGTCGCACGGGGCCCCCGAAAGCGCTTCGCGTCAAGACGCGGCTCTCTGGGGTGGCCCAGCGGGTCCCTGATCGGCGTCCGGGTCGGGCATCGTATGGCCGCGCAGCCAGAGGAACAGGACGACGTTCGCCACGGCGAGGGCGACGAATCCGGCGACGCCTGTGATGCCCTTGGTGATGTCGTTCCCGCCCAAGACGAGGAACGCCGGTATGCCGGCGGTGGCGTTCACCGTGCCGTGGGCGATGGACGAGGCGATGACCGACCTGCCGCGGAGGCGGACGGCCGCGAAGAGCGGAGCCAGCAACACCGTGAGCACGGTCATGAGCGCGATGCCCGCGCGGGGGTGCTCGGGGTAGTTGTAGCCCTGGATGATGAGCGCCCCGTGCCAGAGCCCCCACACCAGGCCGACGAGCCACGAGCCTTTCCAGAACCCGGCCTTCGACACGGCCCGCTGCAGATAGCCTCGCCAGCCGAGCTCTTCGCCGAACGCCGCGAGGGCGTTGACGGTAGCGCCCGCGACGAGGGCCTGGGCCGACGTCGTGGCGACAAAAACCAGCCGCGGAAGGTGCGCGAGCTTCTCCTTCACCTGGGCGAGCATCGCGGGGTCCTTCACGAGCCCGGCCGGGAGGGCGTCGAGGATCTCGCTCGACGAGTGGATGAAGTGCACGCCCGGCAGGAGGAGGGCGCAGGCGACCGCGAGCCAGGCAACGGCCAAGGCGCCGAGCCAGCCGACGATCCACCAGGTGTTCGGGCGGAACCGGATGGCGAGGGAGGAGCGCACGCGCGCGCCGCGTCGTCGCTCGGCCACCAGCGCGCCGAGCGCGGGAAAGAGCATGTAGGGGACGCCGATGACGTACGTGTGCCATCCGCCGAGGTGAAAGCCGAGCAGGGCGCAGAGCCCCGCGAGACCCCAGCTGCCGCCGAAGGCGATCGCCAGGAAGACGACCAGGTCTCCGCTGTTCGGAGATCGTGCGGCTGTGCGGTCCATCGGGGCGAGACGTTCGCTCAGTCGCGGCGCTTGGAGCGGAACACGAGGACCGGGCAGGGGGCGTGGCGGACGACCTTCTCTGCCACGCTGCCGATGAGGAAGTGGGCGATGCCCGTTCGGCCGTGGGTCGCGATCAGGATGAGGTCGGCGTCGTCGGACTGGGCGAACTCGCAGAATCGCCTCGGCGGCGCTCTTGCTCCGGAGCAGGACGGTCTTGACCTCTTCCACGTCGGCGAGGTGCTCGGTCCGCAGGCGGTCGAGGTGCTCGTGGACCGCGACCTCGAGGGATCGCGTCTCGGGCATCACCTGCTCGAGGTCTCCGTCGTCGAGGAGGTCGACGTCGAGAACGTGGACGAGGGTCACGCGCGCGCCGTTCCGTTGCGCGAGCAGCGGCGCCGCCTGCACGGCGAGCTCCGAAGCGTGGGAGAAGTCGGTGGCCACGTGGATGTTCTGGGTCGGGTTCACCCTCCCCTCATATCACATCGGCTGTGACCGCCCGGAGGTAGAAGCAGCAAGTGGCGTGCGGCGGGTGCGAGGACGCCCAGGACCCAGAGAAGAAGTGAGCCGGACGTGCCCCTCGCGCCACCCCTCACGGGGCGTGATCGCCGGGCAACCCGCGCTATACTCCCGGCGGTGGCGCGATTCGAGTCCATCGCTCCGGACAAGAGCCACGGCGACGGCATTGCGGTCGAGGTGGGCGGCGGGGCCGTGGCGATCTTTTCGCACGGGCGCCGGCCCATGTCCCTGTTCACCCCCGAGGACGGCCGCATCGTCGAGGTGAACGACGCCTGGCTCGAGAAGTACGGCTACAGCCGCGAGGAAGCATGCCGCATGCGCGTGCAGGACGTGAGCGCCGAGCCCCAGGCGACCACCGAAGCGGTGCGGGGAGCGGAGCAGACCGGCGGCGCCATGATCGACGTGCGCTGGCACCGCGACCGGGCGGGCAAGGTGTTCCCCGTGGAGATCACGTCCGGCACGCTGCGGCTCGAATCACGCGTCCTCATGTACGCCGTGATGAACGACATCAGCGAGCGGCTCGAAGCGGATCAGCGGCGGGTTCGCTCCGAAGCACGCTTTCGCGCCCTGGTGGAGCACATGCCCATCGTCGTCATCGTTCATGCGCAGGGACGGCGCATCCTGTACATGAATCCGGCCACCAGGAAGCAGCTCGGCTACGAAGAAGACGACGACATGAGCGAGCTCATGCTGCAGGACTTGATTCCGGAAGACGACTGGTCGCGCGTGGCGGGCCGCATCGCCACGATCGGGCAGGGCCTCCCCACACCCCCGGCCGAGGGGTGGATGGTGCGACGCGACGGGACGCTGATGCCCCTCGAGGTCAACGCCATCCCCTTCGAGTACGACGGCCAGCCGGCGGTGCTGGCGATGGGGCTGGATCTCCGGGAGCGCAAGCGAATGGAGGCGCAGCTCGTGCTTGCCGATCGGCTCGCGGCGCTCGGTCGTCTGGCCGCATCGGTGGGCCACGAGATCAACAACCCGCTCGCCTACCTCCTCGGCAACGTGCAGCTCCTGGAGCGGGATCTGGCGTGCTCGAGGGGCATCGATCCGGATCTGCGGCAAACGCTTTGCGAGAGGCTCGACATCCTGCGCGAGGGCGCGCTCCGCGTCCGCGACATCGTACGCGATCTCAAGTCGCTCTCCGGTGGAGAGGCGGGAGCTGGTGCAGGGCGCGGACCTGCAGCGCGTGCTCGAGATGTGTATCCACATGGCCGAGCACGAGATCCGGGGCCGGGCGAGGCTCGTCAGGGACTACGGCCCGCCCGTCGTCCTGTCGGTGAGCGAGCCGCGCCTGGGCCAGGTTTTCTTGAACCTGCTCGTCAACGCCGCCCAGGCCATCGCCGACGGAGACCCGGACGCCAACGAGATCGGCATCAAGACCCGGCGCGTCGGGCCGGACCGCGTGGTCGTGGAGGTCAGGGACACGGGAGAGGGCATCCCGGAGGCAGCTCTACGAGCGCATCTTCGAGCCGTTCTTCACGACCAAGGCGACCGGAGGAACGGGGCTCGGGCTGTCCATCTCCCACAGCATCGTGACCGGCCTCGGCGGCACCATCGAGGTGGAGCCCGTCCAACCCCATGGCACGCGCTTCTGTGTCGTCTTGCCGTGCCGGCCTGTCCACTCGACGCCCACGGCTCCGTTGCACGATCGCGCCTCGCCAGGCCCCCACCCGAAGCGGCTACGGTTGCTGGTGGCCGAGGACGAAGGGAACCTCGCCCGCAGCATCGCCGACGCCCTGCAGGAATGCGAGGTCACCCTGGTGCACAGCAGCGCCGCGGCCATCGCCGCCCTCGAGCAGGGACCGTTCGACGCGGTCTTGCTCGACGTCCACTTGCCCGACGGCATCGGCGGGGAGGTGGTGCGCTGGCTCCGGGAGAACCGGCGCGAGTCGCGTGACCGCGTGATCTTGATGATCGGCACCAACGCCCGGCCTCCGGCGGAGGCGGAGGACGCCGGCTGGCCCCTCCTCCGAAGGCCCTTCGATCACGAGGCCCTGCGCCGCGAGCTCGAACGGTTCCAGGCCTCCTGACCAGGCGTGCGTCCAGGTCTCCAACGGCACCGCGGCGGGCGAGCAGCTCGCCGTGGTCACGAGAAGAGGCTGGCGAGGAAGCCGGCAACGTCGAAGATCGCCCGATCGCTGGTCAGATCGTAGCGCCCCGTGTAGGGCGTGCCGCCGAGCTGCGCGCGCGTCTGTTCGGCGAGCCGCTCGTTGCGGGCGCGACGCGTCTCGTCCTTCAGCCTCTCGAACTTCTCGCCGCTGCGCCTTCTCGAGCCCGCCGCCCCGGACGAACTCGATGATGCTCGGTAGCTCGTTGCGGTCGAACCAGACGCCGTGCGCCTTGCAGATGTCGACGATGACGCCCGACATCTCGCCGAAGTTCTTGCGGTTCATCAGCGAGCGGCAATCCGGGCACGGCAGGTAGCTCACGGCCGCGGCCTCGGCCGTCACGTCGTGCCGCGGCTCGATCTCGCCGAGGGCCTTGAGCACGAAGGGCTGCTGCTCCTTCTCCTCGACGATCCGTTCGAAGGCAACCAGGTCTACCCACACGCCACCGCACCCGTGGCACTGATCGAGGAGCGTCTCGCCCACGAGATTGGCCACCAGGACGGCGTCGCTCGCGCGCGAGCAACGGGGGCACTCTCGCCCGAGCTCTCGTCCGGGAGGGCCTGGGCCGGCACCTCGACCGCCGAGCCGCAGCTCGGGCAGTGCTTCGCGCCCTCGAACAGGAGCGCGAAGCAACGGGGGCAGCGGGCAGTCGCCAGCACGGCGTGGCAGTAGGAGCAGGCGCTCTGGTCGGGCGAGCACGGTCCGCCACAGCTCGGACAGGAGAGGGTCTCGGCCTGCGTCGCCGGCGCGGGTAGGGGGAACGTGGTGCCGCAACGGCACCGCGCCCGGGTGTTCGGCGGCCTCCCGGTGACGTCATAGCGGAGGTGACACCCTGGGCACTCGACGATCATCGCACCGCCATTCTACGCGAGCCTCGCCGACACAGGTAGTGCAGCCGAGGCCGGCGCGTCGGTCGACAGGCGCCGGTCTGCGAGTCGGGGAGCCTTCAGGGGACGCGGCGCTGCAATGCGACGTAGCGAACGGAAGCCGGGACCGGAGGGCGCGGGGGTTGAGCCGCGGGCCCGGGGGCGCTAGGAAGGCCGCGCAACTGCGAAAGGCGGACGCGTGATGGGAATCGGTAGCCGAGTCACCTGGGTTTCAGCGATCGCGGGCGCAACCGTGCTGCTCGCCTGCAGCACGACCCACCACAAGAAGCTCGAGCCCACGGCCGCGGCCGCCGCGTCGTCGAAGCCGGCGCCCCAGGCGGGTGCGCCGACGACACCGCAGCACGACGTCGTCGACCACTACTTCGGCGTCGCCGTCCACGATCCCTACCGCTGGCTCGAGCAGGCCGACGCACCCGACGTCCGGCACTGGATCGCGCAGGAGAACGCCCACACCGATCAGGTGCTCGACGCCATGCCGGAGCGCACCGCCATCGCGAAGCGCGTGCAGAAGCTCGCCCTGACGGGCGTGCAGCGCTTCGGGCCGAGCTCAGCGGCGGGCAGCTGTTCTTCATGCAGGAGACGCCCCCCGAGCCCCAGCCCGTCCTCTCGACGCAGGCCTGGCCCGAGGGCACGCCCCGGATCCTGGTCGATCCGAACCAGTCGCACGGGACCGCGATCACCGAACTACTGGCCGTCGCCCGACGGACACTATGTGGCCTACGGCACCGCCGAGGGGGGCAGCGAGGCCACGACCATCCACGTCGTGCACGTCGCCGACGGCAAGACGCTGCCCGACGCCATGCCCCATGCCGGTGGCGGCACCACGCCCCAGGCCCTCGCCTGGGACGCGGACAGCCGGGGCTTCACCTACGTGCGTCTGCCCCTGCCCGGCACGGTGCCCGCGCCCGAGCTGCAGTTCGGCGCGGCGCTCTACCATCACGTGCTCGGCCAGCCCGCCACCGCCGACACCCTCTCCTTCGGCCAGGGCCTGTCGAAGGTCGCCGAGTACTCCTTCACCGTCTCCGACGACGGCAAGACGGCCATCCTCGTCCACTTCGGCGACGGCAATCCCGACCGCGTCTATCTGCGTTCGGGCGACGCCTGGAAGCGCGTGCTCGGTCCCGAGGCCAACGTGCGCGCCGGCGACTCCTTGGCGCACGGTGGAGCCGCGTCCTTCGAGGGCGACCGTCTCCTGGTCATCACCCATCAGGACGCGCCGCGCGGACAGCTCGTCAGCGTGACCGCGGACGGCACACCCTCGGTCGTCGTGCCCCAGCAGGACTGGGCCATGAACGGCGTCTACGCCTTCAAGGGCGGCTTCTTGCTGGCCATGGTGTCGGGGCCCGCGTGGCGGCTCGACCAGTACGACACGAGCGGCCACCGCGTGCGCAGCGCGCCGCTCCCGGATCACGGCGTCGGCCTCGGCGACGTCGCGACGAGCGAGGGTTCGGACCAGGTGTTGCTCACCTATTCGGGCTGGAGCTTTCCCGAGCGATGGGCCAAGTACGACACGCATCACGGTGACCTCGAGACGGTCTTCCAGATGACGGCGGCGGCGGACTACTCGAAGGTGCAGAGCCGCGTCCTGACCGCGGTGTCCAAGGACGGGACGCACGTGCCCGTGACCGTGCTGTCGCTCGCGGGCACGAGGGCCGACGGCCATCGCCCCGACGATTCTCACGGCCTACGGCGGCTACGGCATCTGCCTCCGGCCCCGCTTTGCCGGCTCCTATCTCGCGTGGCTCGAGCGCGGCGGCGTCTTCGCGGTCGCGAACATTCGCGGTGGCGGGGAGTACGGCGAGGGCTGGCACGAAGGGCGGCATGCTCGGCACGAAGCAGAACGGCTTCGACGACTTCTTCGCCGCTGCCCAGACACTCGTTCACCAGGGCTTCACCGACACGGGCCACCTGGGCATCGTCGGCGGCTCGAACGGCGGCCTGCTCATGGGCGCCGAGCTCACCCAGCACCCCGCACGCGTTCCGCGCGGTGGTCAGCTTCGTCGGCATCTACGACATGCTCCGCTCCGAGCTCTGGCCCAACGGCCGCTACAACGTCAGCGAGTACGGCACCGTCGCACGGAAGGCCGACTTCGAATGGCTCTACGCCTACTCGCCGTTGCAGCACGTGAAGGCGGGCGAGGCCTATCCGGCCGTCCTGCTCGAGACGGGCGTCAACGACCCGCGCGTCGCGCCGTGGCAGTCACGCAAGCTCGCGGCCGCGCTGCAGGCGGCGACCTCGTCGAGCCAGCCGATCCTGCTGCTCACGCGCATGAACGAGGGCCACGGTGTCACCGCGTCCTTCAGCCAGCGCGTGGGCAACACCGCCGCCGCCCTCGCGTTCTTCGCCCACGAGCTCGGCCTGCCGCCCAGCGCGAGCTGACCGCCAATACGGCGCGCCTCGTGCCGCCGGGACGCGTTCCTCGCGCGGGGGGTCTGCCGTTCGACAGAGTGCCGCCGGAGCGCCTATTCTCGACGAATGTCTGAAGGGATCTCGCGACGGCACGTGCAGAGCTTCACCTCGCTTTTCGTGTTCGTGTTCGCATTCGCGTTCGCGGCCTTGGGCTGCGGCGGCGGCAGTGCGGCCCTGGACGACGGTGGGATGCTCGGCGACGCCGGTGTGGCTGACGCGAGCATGCCTCCCGCCGATGGGAGCACGCCTCCCGACGGGGGAGGGCCCGAATACCTCCTCTTCCAGATCGGCGACGTCACGCCCTCGCTCATGGGCGCTTCGGGACACGTCACGATCAGCAAGGCCGACATCGAGAGCCAGATGGAGGAGATCAAGAACGCGATCGGACAGAGCGGCGACGGCACGACCCGACAGCTCGGTTTCATGATCGGGCCCGTCATGTTCGATCTGACCGATGACCAGATGACGACGTGGATTGAGAACGCCTTCGCCGCCGCGGAAGAGGAAGGCGTTGCCGTCGGGTTCCACATCGACGACTCGATGTTCTGGTACAACCGCAACGACCTCTGGTCGAACAACGACAACGTCGAGTGGAGCGATTGGTCCGGCACGCCCGTCCCGCACCGCATCATCGGGTGGGTCGCCGGCGGGATGCCCATCATGGCACCGCCCATATGCTTCAACAGCCCCGCGATCGTCGCGGAGACGACGCGGATCGCGAGCGAGGTCATCGGCCCGGCGATCAAGCAGGGCATCGACCACCTCGCGTCCATCGGCAAGCCCAACCTGTTCGGCGGAGTGATCACGGGGTGGGAGACGCGGATGCAGGACGACAGCCACGACCCGCACGTTCCCTACGGCTACTGCGCGCTCACGAACCTCGGTTACAGCGAGAGCAGCCCGCCCGACGACTTCGACCTGGCGCTCGAGGGCGTGGTCAGCGACTGGATCACGCTGTGGGATCAGGGGCTCTCGAGCGCGGGCGTTCCCACGGACCAGATCTACACCCACATCGCGTACCCGCCGCCGCCCACGAACCCCCCGCCGGGGGTCAACATCCTGGGCATGCTCTACAACGACTCCGACCCGAACGTCACGGCCTTCAACGACTACTCGAACCCGGGCTTCACCATGTACGGCGTGGGCGGCTTCTCATCGCTGCACGACATCCTCGCCTCCCACGGTACACCGCCCTGGGGCACGTCCGAGGGCAACAACGTGGCGCTCCCCGATCCGACCCACCCGACCGAGCACGTCGACGGCACCATGGAGCAGTACCTCGCCGCCGTGTTCAATCACGGTGGCGCCTACGTGGACCTGTTCGGGTGGGGCGACGCAGGGGGCACGAACACCTTCGCCATGGCCGTCGCCGGCACGGACGCCATCGCGGCCTACCAGAAGTTCCTCCGGGGCGATGCGCTCTCCGAATGAGCACGACCTCTCGGCGAAGGCGACCGTCGCCGCGGAGCTGCTGCGCGAGACGACTGGTGTCGACCTGCCGCGCCTTCTCGGCGCCAAAGGAGAGACCGCCTCGCGGGGGAGCTCTTCTTCCAATCGAGCGTGCCGATGTGCACAAAGGCGACGTACCGCCTCTACCGTCTCGAGCAGTAGCCGTGGGCTAGCGCGGGAGGGTGCGAGGGAGCCTCGACGCGTGCTGCCCCGACGACACGAGGCCGCCGGGGCAGACGCATCTCGCGACAACGCGATCAGTTGAGGTGGGACATGATGAACTGCTTGATGTCGGCCTGGTAGGACGAGGCGTTCTCGTGGGCCGTGTTGAAGGTCAGGTGGAAGGTGTCGCCTTGCATGGCGAAGCCCTTGTCGCCCCACGCGCAGTCCAGGTGATGGAGCTCGCGCGCGATGGTTTGCTTCTGCATGTCACCGTCCGAGCAGATGTCGGCGACCGCGCTCAGCATGGCCTCGCAAGTCGACTGGGTGTACGCGTCGAGGCCGGTCTCCTCATCCTGGTTCATCTGACCGCGAAACGACTCGTAGGCGTACGTCGCGTCGAGGTTGCTGCTCCCGCAGGACTCCTTGGCGCTGGCGAGCTCGCTCGCGAGCTCCTCGTTGATGTGCTGCCACTGCGAGCGCTGTTTGAGCGTCCAGTTGCCAGGGGGCCCGGCAGGCGGGTCCGCGGCCGCCGTCTCGCCGCCGCTCGACGATGCGGGTGCGGCGCTGCTGCTCGTGGTGGAGCCCGCCCCGGGTCCCGGCGAGACGCCGCTGCCGAAGCTCAGGCCGCCCGAGCAGGCCGTCAGGCTCGCCGCAATAGCCAACGTGAAACAGGTGCTCAGGTTCTTCCTCATGACTTCCTCCTTTGATCGCGGCAAGGACTGCCGCGCCGTCGACCCTTCGCCGCTGCCTTCCGAGCATCGGCGCTTGTGTCACAAGGTACGTCGACGCCTACAAGAACCTCCCGGCTCCCACCTGAGCGCTGCGTCCCTTTTTGCTCTGACGCCTCGCCGTGGCGCCACCGCTGGCGCTCTTCGAGGTGGGTCAGGATCGCGCGGGGAAGCTCACGACTCGCGGTGACGTACAATCATGTGGGCGTCGTGCCCGCCCGTCGCCCGGAGGCCACCCGCGAAGTTCGCCCACGCCACGAAGACAGTCGCGTCACCGACCGAGCGCACACAGCGCGTGGGCGGTGATGTCGCAGCGCAGGAACGAGCTCACGGGCGAAGCGGGGAAGGCGCCGAGGGCCAGGTCCGGAATCGAGCGCGGCGGGGATGCGGCCCGGGACGAGCTGCCAGCGCCGGAGGAAGCCGCGCCCGCGCGTGACGGCGGCGCGCGCGCGGGAAGATGCGCGCCCGAGGGGAGCGAGGGCCTCGACGGCGATGGCGGTGAGCGCGGTCTCGGGGATGGGCGTCACCATCGCACCGCCCGCGTGAGGGCCGCCCTCGCGGAGAGCCGCCGAGAGCGCGGCCTCGCAACGCGCGACGACCTGGGCGGAGTCGCTGCGGCCGCGCGCCGCCAGCAGTGTCCAGGGGGCGAAGGGTTGCGTGTCGAGCGCCGTCACGGCCGTCCGCCACACGCGAGCGGGTGTGTCGGCGCCGAGGGCGAGCGCGATCTGCGCCGCGTGCCACGGAGAGCCCGCCGCGCAATCGCTGTGTTGTGCGAGCGCGACGAGATCGGCGCGCACGTCGATCCCCCCGAGCACGGCCAGGGCGAGCGTCCCGCCGAGCTGCGCGGGGTCTTCCGGCCAGCTCCGCGGCGGCCGTCCGGAGAGCCCCTCGGCGATCTCGCGTGTGAGGAAGCGACGTGCCCGCGCCGTGGCGGCGCGCGACGACGCTGCGGGGTGCGCGGCGAGGGCCTGGACGAGCGTGCACGCGCGCCCGTGGAACATGGGCCCGCGGTCGGTGCGGGCGCCGGTCCGGGGGTCGACCGCAAAGGACACGGAGCCATCGCGTGCGATGCGCCGGGCGAGCCACGCGGCGGCGGCATCCGCGCGATCGCGGGCGCGCAGTGGCTCGACGACGTCGCGTGAGCCGACGGTCTCGGCCTCGAAGAGCACCATGGTGGCATCGCGCCACCCGTCGGCGCCGAGGCCCGCCTTCTGCGAAAGGACGGAGAGGAACGCGCGTGCGTCGAGCCCGCCGTCGCGCGCGACCTGCGGCAGGAGGAACGTCGGGGACGCGCCGTCGGGCACGAGCACTGCGCCGTGGGTGCCGGGCTCGAGCGCCTCGAACGCCTCCTCGCCCGAGACGGTGAGCGCGCCGCGCGCATAGGACACCGATGCGACCAGGGCGCCCCGCTCCACCGCCGCCACGCCGCCGAAGCGCTCGTCGGCCGCTGCGCGCAGGAAGGCGCGGGCGATACGCTCGCCGGGCGTGCCCTCGGCGACGCCGAAGCATCCGCGTATGCGGCCGCCGGCGTAGAGGGTGACGAAGGGCGTCGCGTCCGGGGCGCGTGGCGGCCGTGGCCACCGGTCGAGGGACGCGTGCCAGCGGAGCAGGGCGCGCAGATAGGTGCGCATCGAGCGCCGCTGCTCGGTCGACAGGCGCCGCGAGAGCGCGCCCCACCGTGCCCCGTTCACGGCGCACCGGGGCGGGGACGTCGCCACGCGAGCGAAGCGCCGAGCCCGAGCGCATCGAGCCCCGGGACGACCTCGTCCTTCATGACGCGGCGCACCGCTTCATGTGTCGCACCATACCACGTCGCTCTGGGGACGGACGAGCATCTGTGCTGCGTGCGCGCGGGCTCCGGGCCGCAGCAGCAGCGCACGGCCGCGCTGGCCGTCAGGACCGGCTGTTCGCACGTCCGACTCGACGAAGGTGCTCGTGCCTGCGGCGCATCGCGCATCGGCGCCTGGAGGCCAGACGCGCGTCGGCCCGCCGTTGCAGACGGCGGCGCACCTCCGCCATGTCGCTCATGCCGGAGACGCAGCGAAGGTGCGCCGCTCGAAGAGCGCGCGTTGCCGTGAGCGTCGATCACGAAGCTCACTTGTAGCGCAAGTGGCGCGCGCGAGCGACGAGTGTCGCGCGACTCCAGGCGGCGGACGCTCGACAGTCCTCTCCGTCGACGACACACTCGTGCTCGAGATGAGCACCGCAGCGCTCGAAGGCAAGACGTTCGTCATCACGGGCGCGAACACGGGGATCGGCCGTGCGACCGTCGAGGCGCTCGCCGCTCGGGGCGCGAGCCGCATCCTCATCGCCTCGCGCAGCCGGGACAAGACCCAGCCGGTGCTCGACGCGATCGCGCGGCCCGGCCTCGAGACCGCGTTCATCGCGATCGACCTCGGGGATCTGGCGAGCGTCCGGCGCGCCTCGGACGAGGTGCTGGCGCTCGACTGGACGGTCGACGCGCTGATCAACAACGCGGGCGTCGCCGGCCTCCGAGGGATCACGAAGGACGGCTTCGAGCTCGCCTTCGGAACGAATCACCTCGGCCACTTCCTGTGGACCGAGAAGCTCTTGCCGCTCGTCGAACGCGCGCCCCAGGGGCGTGTGGTCGTCGTGTCGAGCCGCGGCCACTACTACGCGAAAGGCATCGACTGGGAGGCGCTGCTCAAGCCGACCGCACACTGGACGGCGATGCCCGAGTACTTCGTGAGCAAGCTGTGCAACGTGCTGCATGCGAAGGAGCTCGCCGAGCGCTTCAGGGGCACCACGCTCACCGCGTACGCGTTGCACCCGGGGGATGTCGCGAGCGACATCTGGGGTCGCCGCCTCGGGCCTCTGGCCATCCTGATGCGTCCCTTCCTGATCTCCGTCGAAGAAGGCGCCCGCACGCAGTTACGCTGCGCGACCGACTCCGCGCTCGCCGAGGAGAGCGGTCTCTACTACGACCGCGAGCGTCCGAAGGTGCCATCGAAACCATCGCTCGACCCCGCGCTTGGGGACGCGCTTCACGCACGCAGCACGGCGTGGGTGCAGCCCTACCTGTCCTGAGCGCACGTCAATGGGCGGTGGGGTCGACGAGGCGGCCCCAGAAGAGGATGGCGCCCGACACGTCGTCGCGGATGAAGAAGAGGAAGGGGTGGTCGGCGTCGAAGGTCTCCACCCGACTGGGCGGGGGGGCCGCTCCGGCCGTGTCCATGACGACGGCCGTCGCCGCCGCCGCCACGGTTCCCTTCTCGTCGACCGCCACGAAGGCCCGGTGCACCACGGCGCCGATCTTCGCGCGCTGAGCTGCGCTGATCCCCGAGAAGTCGGCGTCGTTCGAGAAGGCGAGGGGCATGCCCATGGCCTGCAGGTCCGAGCCCAGCTGGATCGGAGTCCGGGGCGCGACGCGGAAGCGCGGCAGGTGGACCTGCACCTCCGGCTCCTCCATCTGCTGGACCCACGCCGACACCGTGCTGCCGTTCACGTTCCGCTCGAGCGCCGCGAGGCCATCGGAGTTGGCCGGCAGCGCGATCACCATCTCGAACATCCCCCCCTCGTAGCCCATCCGGAGCACCTTCGTGCCGTCGGCCAGCGCCGTGTACCCGAAGTGGTCGTCCACGTGCATCATCGGCGCCTGCACCTGGCGCCCGCCGGCGAGCGTGAAGGGCTTGTTCTGCGTTTCGGAACGCTCGAAGGGCGTCCCCCACTGGCCCTTGAAGTACACCGCGTCGACCAACACGAGCAGCGGGTCGTTCGCCAGCATCGGCGCGGAGATGATCTCCGGGATGAGGCCGTGGGTCTCGGTCGAGACCCAGCCGTTGATGCGGCTCGCGCTCGGTCCCGGCGCGCCCTTCATGTCGAGCACCTCCACCGGCGCCCCGTAGCGGTCTCGCGTCAGGTCGACGTAGGACGGAAGGAGCGTCATGGAGCGGTCGGCATAGACCCGGTTCGCCACGTCGAGCGTGTAGCCATCGTTCGGCGCGTTCCACTTGCTCAAGAGGTCGCCTGCAGCCCGGTGCAGCCTCGCGTCGTCGAGCCCGAGGTGGAGCGCGCTCCGCATCTGCGATCGCGTCGCGCCCCGGGCGCCGCCGTAGGCCATGTCGAGCGCGATCGCGACGCTGGCGGGCGACCAGATCAGGTTTCCGTCGTGGGTGCGCAGCCTCTGGTAGAGGGCGGCACCGAAGGCGTTCATGCCCTTGGCGACCTCGGCCTGGTCTTCGAAGGAGGAGCCGTTCGATCGCGCCGGGGTGGGGTCGGAATGGGCGGGCGGAGCCTGCGTCTGGGTCTGCCGCTCGCGCGACGCGCCGCCGTGCGACTCCGGGGTCGCAGTGCGCGGGGCGGGGTCGCTCGCGTGGCAGGCCGTGGCGAGAAGCAGGCAGACGAGGGAAAGAGAGATCGATCGGGACATGCCGTTCCTCCGCGGACGTGGTCGCACGAGGATACGACGTTTGGCGCCCCCGAAGGCTTGGGAGCACAAATGCGATCGAGCGTGACATGGGGGCCCCTGCCGAATCCTTCCCTCTCCGAACGTCGCACCGTTCCGTCGCGGGCTCGTCAGATGATCGGGGTCAGCTTCAGAGACACGTCGGCGGTGGCCGAGCACGGGCTCGCGCAATGGCCCCGGTCGACCGCGACCGACTCGACGTAGGTGTAGGTGAGGGACAGGGCACAGTCGTCTCGAAGCTGCCCGGCCAGCGTCTCGGCGGCCTGCCAGAGGCACCCGTCCCCGAACTCATGGTGCTGGATGTAGGTGAGCGAGACGTTTCCGTCGGTGACCGTCCCCGCGAAGATCACGCCGTTGCCGAAGTCGATGGTGAGCATGTCGCCGCTGCCCGTCACGGTCGCGGTCCCCATCATCTTGGCGAGGCTGTTCCAGATGGCGCAGCTCTCCTCGGTGCGGACGTCCAGGGCCGCGTTCACCGACGTGATGCCCTGGAGGCAGTACGGGCCGACCGCGCCGTCCGCGGGCGCCGGTGTTCCGGGCATCGGCGTCCCGGGCATCGGCGTCCCTGCGTCGGCGCCTGCGGTGCCGTCCGTGGCCACGGCCCCGTCTCCGGAGAAGGTCGGCGCGCCCGTCCGCGGGGGGGATGACGGCTGGCCGCCCGACGACTGGCGCTCGAGGCGGCCGCTGGCGCACGCCGAAAGGACCAGGCACCACGAGGCCACCGCCACGATCCGTGAGAGCCCCCGACCATTCGCTCGCGTGCCCATCGGCGCCTTCCCGGCCCCCGTCGCGGGCGCCCGTACGAACGTT
This sequence comes from uncultured delta proteobacterium, assembly GCA_963830115.1. GTDB lineage: Bacteria > Myxococcota_A > Polyangia > Polyangiales > CAWHLB01 > CAWHLB01. The sequence goes on along the minus strand of CAWHLB010000014.1, from coordinate 19,268 downwards.
TGCAGCAACGGCCGTTCCATTGCTTCGCCGCGGCGCCAAGCACCCGAGATCCTTCGACGAACCGCGCCTTCGAACGGCGACTACACCACGCCAAGTTGGCATGCCGCTGGGGGGAACGGTCCCGGGGATACACCTGGCGCCGACGGGTCGTGCCCGCCTTTTCGTGCTGAGCGACCCCCACAGGGGAGACGCCGGCCACACAAACCGCGCGGCGCATCGTCCGATGGGTGAACGATCTGGATCCGTTGCGGGTCCGGCGCGCCGGGCATCTCGTCCGGCAGGGAGCAGACGCCATGGACGACATGAGGCTTGGCCGGAGCATGCCGGTCGACACGGGGCGCAGCGTGAGCGCGCCGCCGCCAATGGAAGCGGCCGAGGTGCAACGGCTCTTGAACGAGGTCGCCGGCTACGAGCGGGTGCGAACGTCGGGCGACTTGGACGGAGAGACGCGTGGTGCGCTCGCGGCGTTTCAGGCGTCAGCCGGTCTGCCGGAGAGCGGGAAGGTCGATGCTGCGACCACGAGCGCCCTTCGGCACGAGGCGGCGCGCAGTGTCGCGGCGCGGCAGGCGCTCATGGGCGAGGTCGACCAGGCGATCGCGAGCTACAATCGAGCGACGCGCGGTCCGCTTCCGATGTCGACGCGGGGGCTCTCCGGGGCCGCCCTCGGCGCTGCCGTGAGGCAAGGCAACATCGAGATGCGCGCCGCGGGCCTGCGCATCCTTCACGGCATCCCCGAGGAGCGCACGACCCGATGGGGTCGTCATGTCGACGGCTGGGTCGCTTACAGCAACGGAGACGCGCGCCGGATCGGGCTCGTCGCCCAGGGCGAGCTCCTGGTCGAGACGTCGGCGGCGAACCTCGCCGCTCACCCCGATGCGGACCGGGCCACCGCCCGCGGGCTGGAAGCGGCGCGCGACCGCTACGGCCGCATCGATGCGCCGCTCGTCCTCGCCGTGGCGGCGCGCGAGACGAGGGGACGGGTGTTCGAGGGCACGCGCGGACGGGTGAACACGTTCCTCCACGGAGGGCTCGACAGCCTGGCGGCGCACCTCCACGACCGGACGCTCTTCGCCGCGCACGAGGTCGAGCGATGGCACGCCGGAAACGGCGACGGAAGGAACGAGCACCACAAGACCATCCGCATGGTCGACATGCCGCGCGCCGATCAGATCCGCGCCTACGCGGGTGCGATCGAGGCGGCCTGGCGACGGGTGGAGACCGCCGTGCGCGAAGAGCTCGGTCCCGAAGCTGGGCAACGGGCCCTCGACGGTCTCCACGACGACGCGCGCCGCATGTCGATCCAGATCGCCTTCGGCGCCCCGGGCGGCGTGCGTTACCGCGGCGTGCAACGGGAGTACGGTCAGCAGTTCGGCCTCAACACGGTGCTGGGCCGGCTGCGTGCGCGGTGCGGCGCCCGTCCGGTCGACCTCGAGCGCATCGTCGATCCCGATCGGTTCCTCGACCAGTATCACGTCGTGCGGCGGGCCCGCGTGACCAGCGCCGAGGCAAGCCTCTTCGAGACGGCGCTCGGCCAGCGTGACGAGGGGGGGCGGTCGTGAAGCCCGCGGCGAGGGGGACAGCGCTCGCCTTCGTGCTCGCGGCGAGCGCGTGCGCGGGACCCGTGGCATCGGGGCCCCAAGCGCGGCCGGAGGGTCTCATCGTGCTTCGCGCCCCGGCGTCCGGTGCGAGAGCTGACGAAGCGCAGCCGGCGGGTCTCATCGTGCCCCACGCCGCGGCGTCGGTTGCGAGGGGTGGCGAAGCGCGGTCCCACCTTCGCGCCGTGCGCCCGTGCGACCCACCTGCCCGGAGGAACGCAGCGCCGAGCGATCCGCCAGCCCCCCATGGCATCGCAGCGGCACACGAGGTCCGCCCCCACGACGACTCGGCCGGCATCCTCGCATTCGTCACGACGCATCCCGAGGTGCGCGCCCTGGTGCTGACCGCCGGCGACGTTTACGACGACGGCATTGTTCGTGGTGTGGCCGTGGAGGACGCGACTGGCGTGAAGGTGTGCGTCGACGGGCCCGCGCCCGACGATGCTCCGGCACCGCGAACGTCCCCGGCGTGCTTTCGGGAGGCCGGAGCGCGGCTGGGCGTGGGACCGACGCGTGCAGTGATGGTAGGTCAGGCGCCTGCGCTCATGCTTCCCCTCGATACGCCCGACGGTGAGGCGCACGTCCGGCTCTACGAGCCGCAAGGGGTCGTGCTCGACGTCCGGCGCGGGCGGCATCGTGCGCGTCCGGCGCGGGGTGCGCTCGCCATCGGCGATGTCCCGTTCCATGCTCCCTGGTATCGCAGCGCGGCCTCGGCGAACCGCCACGGTGTCGCGTTCTTCGCGCAGCAGCGGCGCGTCCTTCCGTCCGACACCTCGCCTGCGACCGTACCCGCCGTCTCGACGCCCGAGGTCGCGCGCTGGCTGGCCGCACCGAGCGAGGTCGAGGTCGCCCTCGTCGATCGAAGCGGCTCGCGCAGCATCTCGGCGGTCCACCTTCCGCGCGACGCGGAGGGTTTCGAGCGGTCCGTGTTGGTCGTTCGGGACGGCGCCACCGTCGTCGCCGACGCTCCCGAGGAGGAGGATATCTTCGACGCGCGCTTCGCCGATGCGCTGGCGCCGGGGGTCGTCCTCGCCCTGTCGGAGCCCGGCGTGGGAGAGGAGAACGGCTCGCTGGATGTCCCGGAAGCGGACGAGCTCGCCCTCGAGCTCTTTCAGCCCGCGGGCGACCGGCTCGTGCGTCACGTGCTGTCACGCGTCGGCGAGAACGGGTTCACCCGGTTCTACGACCGGAGCGACGCGTGGCGGATCTACTTCAGGGCGCGGGTCCTGTCGGTCGGCTGCATCGACCTGCGACTCGACTTCGCGTGGGAGGCATGGTTCAGCCGGCGCACGGGCCGCTTCACGCATGGGCGGCGGCTCGCGCTGGTGCGCTCCCACGGCGACGGGGACCAGCGTCCGGGGATCGGGTTCAGCCACGTGGCGGGCCGCTATCGCTTGGTCGAAGGGGCCCTCGCGCCCGGTCGCTGCGGACCGACGCGATAGGATCTGCGCGGATCGGCCTGTCTCGCGCAAGTCGTGCGCCGCTCCTGCCCAGCTTGGGCAATTTCGCGCCGCTTTCGCGCCGCTTGACGTGGATCAAGTCGGTGGCGCGCGATCTGCACTAGGTCCTCCTTGGAGGAGGACCTCATGGCCAAGCACTTCGGCACCCCCATTCACTTTCCCGATGCCATAGAGAAGGCGGACGCCCGCCCCGCGCGCGTCACCGCATCCAAGACCGACGAGGTGACAACCTGGGGGGACGTCGCGTTCGCCCTGGTGATCCCCGGCGCGATCCTCCTGACCTTCCTGGTCAACTACCTGATCGTCATGGGGCACTGAGGCTCAGCCGTCGATCCAGGTGCGCACGTCGAGTGCCACCGCTGCGCACATCGCCCGCAGCAGGGCGCCCAGATCCCTCGACTGCCCATCGGGCGCGGCGAGCCGCCCGAAGTTCACGAGCTGTCCGTAGCGCGTGGCGTCATTGGCGACGCGTCCCAGCTCCTCCCGGGGCAGGTCGTGAGGCAAGACGCCGAGGAACAGGCTCATCATGAGGGCATGGGCGGGCCGCAGGGGGCCGAGGCCGAGGATCATGTGCAGTAGCTGGTCGGAGTCGATGCGGAACGCCGACTCATCCGTCGCCCAGGTCCGGCGCACCGGGCTGCGGCGCTCGAAGAAATCTCTCCGCGCGCGCGGAGCTGGCTGGCCGGCTTGCCGTCCCAGCCGAAGTCCCGCACCGCCGCACACAGCATCTGACCGGCCGTCGAGCCCAGGTCGTCCGGCAAGAGCGACATGATCCACTCCTCGGTGTCACCGAGGATCGGGTAACGCAGCTGCCCCGAGCATCCGAAGGGTGTCCGCGTCACGTTCGCCGGGCAGCTCTCGCAGTGGTGGGACAGGGCGTCGAGCGGGGTGGCCCGCGCGCGCAGCGAGGCCAGGCTCATGCGGCGGCGCTCGACCCCCTCCGGACTGTGGACGACCATCTCGAAGGTGATCTGCTCGGCCGGGCGCAGGTCCCCCTCGCGACGTGCGAGCTCCCTCAGCGCCTCCGCCTGGCCCCGGGCTTCGAGCCTCGACAGAAGCTCGGGCGTCGACAGCTCCTGCGCTGGCGCGCAGGCGAGCTCCACCCGATAGTCGATGCCCATGAAAGTCCTCCGCGGCGTACGCCGCCGGGCCAGTATCGTCCGGTTGGGCCGTGCGTAACAAGCTCGCCGCACCGATCCTGCCTGTTGCAACACCCCCGCGACCGGTGCTTCAATGCGCGCCGTGATGGCCTGGACGAGTCTGCCGATGGCGGCGTTCGTGTCGCTCCTGGCGGCGGGCTGCGGGCCGGCCGGCCGCCCGCCGGTCGCCCCCGTCCATCGTGCAACGGCGCCACCCCCGCCGTCCGGGCCGGCTGTCGTGGGGGACGTCACGGCGGCGTCCGGCACGACGCCGATGGACGTCGTGTGCAGCCACGACACGGCCGAACGATGCGACGCGGTGGACGACGACTGCGACGGCAACATCGACGAAGGGGACGCGTGCGGTGCGGTGATGGGGCCGATCGAGGTGGCCGCGGCCTGGAACACCGACGCCGACGTGAACCTGGAGGTGACCGACCCGTCCGGAGAGACGCTCTCGCCGACGCACCCGCGCACTGCGGTCGGTGGCGTGCTGGACCACGCGGCCCGCGGCGTCTGCGACGCGGGGCAGCCACATCCGCGCCTCGAGAGCGCGCACTACGGCGGGGCCAGCGCTCCGCGAGGCGCCTTCGTCGTGACCCTGCGGGCCGACCAGGGGTGCGCCCAGAGCATCGAGCCGACGACGGCGTCGGTGACGGTGTCGGTGAATGGGAGCGTCCTGGGTGTCTGGAACGTGACGGTGAGCCCGCCCGCCCGGACCGACATCGTTCATTTCACGATGCGTTGAGCCGCGGGTCTGCTCGCGGCCAGGGGGCCCTCCGCCGGTCGCTCGGTTTGCCGACGCGCGACCGCTCTGGTAGACGGCCGGCGATGTCGAGCGATCACCCCGTCACCCTGCGTCCGCCGACCCTTTCCGGAGCGCAGCGGCGTAAGCTCCGCGGGCTCGCCCATCACCTCGATGCGATCGTGCAGGTGGGCAAGGACGGGTTGACCGACACCGTCTTCGCGGCCGTGGACCAGGCGCTCGAGGACCACGAGCTCATCAAGGTGCGCGTGCTCGAGTCGGCACCCCTCGATCGCGCGGACGCGGCCGAGGCCCTCGCCGCTCGGCTCGGCGCCCACGTCCCCGGTCAAATCGGTCGCGTCCTCGTGCTCTACCGGCGTCATCCGAACGAGCCCCGGGTTCCGATCTGATGGACGATGCGCCCGGCGCGGAGGACGCATCGGGTGAGGAGCCCGAGGACACGCAGGCTGCTCGGGTCGGCGAAGCGGAGCCGGACGCACTTGCCGCGCCTGCGCAGGCCGAGAGCGGCAGGGACGACGCTCCTCTGCGTTACACCCTGAGCACCTGGCTCTTCGTTCGGCTGCTCGGCATCGTCTTCTGCATCGCCTTCGTGTCCTTCTGGACGCAGGCCGGGGGGCTCATCGGCCCACACGGCATCTGGCCCGCCGAGCAGTTCATCGACCTCCTCAAGGCACACCCGGAGGCCGGCGGCTTCTGGGACCTGCCGTCGGTCGCGTGGCTCGGCGCGGGCAACGCGGCCCTCGGCCACATCTGCGCTGCGGGCGTGATCGCGTCGGTGATGCTGGCCGCGGGCGTGTTGCCCTGGCCCGCCCTCCTTTTGTGCTGGGCCCTCTACCTCTCGATCGTGAGCATCGGCGGCCCCTTCATGCGGTTCCAGTGGGACGCGTTGCTGCTCGAGGTCGGTTTCACCGCCCTGTTCGTCGCGCGCTTCCGCCTGCTGTCGCTCCCCGCCGACGCGCGCCCGCCGTCGCGCTTCGGGCGGTGGCTGCTCTACCTCCTGCTCTTCCGGCTGATGTTCTCGTCGGGCGTCGTCAAGCTCGCGAGCGGCGACCCCACGTGGCGCCACCTGACAGCGCTCACCTACCACTACGAGACCCAGCCCCTGCCGACCGTGCTCGGCTGGTGGGCCTACCAGATGCCCCACGGGTTCCACGTCGCCTCGGCGGCGGTCGTGTTCGGCATCGAGCTCCTCGTGCCCTTCCTGATCTTCGCGCCGGGCCGGCCGCGTCGCGCCGCCGCGGCGCTCATCGCGGGCCTGATGGTGCTGATCGCGGCGACGGGCAACTACGGGTTCTTCAACTTGCTGACGATTGCCCTGTGCATCCCGCTGCTCGACGACGCCTTCCTCGTGCGTCTCGCGCCGCGCCGTCTACGCCCACGTCTGTCGCGGCTCGGTCGCGGTGAGGCCGCGCCCGCATCGAGGCCGCGCGTGGTGGCGCGCCGCGTGGCGGGAGGGGCGGTGATCGTCATCACAGCGCTCGAGCTCCTCATCACGATGCACGGCCGATCGCTCGTGCCGAAGCCGGTCGCCCGCGTGCTCGACCGGGTCGGCGCCTTCGAGACGTTCAATCGCTACGGCCTGTTCGCCGTCATGACCACCGACCGGCCGGAGGTGATCCTCGAGGGCAGCGACGACGGCGTGACCTGGAAGGAGTACGGCTACCGCTACCAGCCCGTCGCCCTCGATGAGGCCCCGCGCTGGGTCGAGCCCCACATGCCGCGGGTCGACTGGCAGATGTGGTTCGCGGCCCTCGGCAGCCGGCGCCAGAACCCATGGCTCGTGCGGCTGATGCTCAGCCTGCTGCAAGGGCGCCCCGCGGTGATCGCCCTGATGGGCCACGACCCCTTCCCGCACCATCCGCCGCGCTACATGCGCGCGGTCGAGTACCACTACTTCTACACCGACCCGAAGACTCGCAGTCAGACCGGGCGATGGTGGCGCCGCACCTTTGACGGCGTCTACGCCGGCCCGCTTCGGCTACGTGCGACGCGATGATGTTTCCGCGCAGCCGCGCGGACCGGCGCTGATCGCAAGCGCGCCGGAGGTGGTATAGCTCGGCCCGAGGCCCATGGAGCGAGCCGCCGACGACGACGAGGACGAGGCCTTCGCCCGGGGCCTTCGCGGCGGCCTGCTCGCGCGGCTCGTGCCCCATCCCGCGCCGCGCTGGGTCGCGACGCGTTACTTCATCCTGCGCGGCCTCGGCTTCATCTACTTCGTCGCCTTCTTCTCGCTCGCCCTGCAGGTCGTGCCGCTGCTCGGCGCCGACGGCCTGCTTCCGGTGCACCACTTCATGACGCAGGTGCTGGGCCAGGAAGGCACACGCACCGCAGCGTTCTTCCGCCTCCCGTCGATCTTCTGGCTCTCGGGCGCGCCCGACCGGCTGCTCGTCGTCGGCGCCTGGCTCGGCGTGGGGCTCGCGTTCCTCGCCATGGCGGGCGTCACCAACGCCGTCCTGCAGGCGGTCCTCTGGTTCCTCTACATGTCCTACGTCCACGTGGGGCAGGTGTTCTGGGGCTACGGCTGGGAGCTTCTGCTCCTCGAAGCAGGCTTCCTCGCGATCTTCCTCTGCCCCCTGCGCGAGTGGCGACCGCTGCCCGACGCGCCGCCGCCGGTCGGCGTGATCTGGCTCTACCGCTTCCTCGTCTTCCGCGTGATGTTCGGCGCCGGGCTCATCAAGCTGCGCGGCGACCCGTGCTGGGTGCACCTCACCTGCCTCGAGTACCACTACACGACCCAGCCCCTGCCGAACCCGGCGAGCTGGCTCCTGGCGCAAGCACCGCCCTGGTTCGATCAGCTGGGCGTGCTGTTCAACCACCTCGTGGAGATCGTCGCGCCCTGGTTCGTCTTCGGCCCCCGTCGGGCGCGTCACGTTGCGGGCGGCCTCATCGTCGTCTTCCAATCGATCCTGATCGTCAGCGGCAACCTGTCGTTCCTGAACTGGCTGACGATCGTGTGTGCCCTGTCGTGCTTCGACGATGCCCTCCTCGCGCGCCTCCTCCCCGCCACCGCACGCCTGCGCGCCGCGCGGATCGCGGAGCGGGAGCCTTCGCCCGGTCACAGACGCGCCGGCTGGGCCCTCGTCGCGGTCGTGCTCGTCCTGAGCGTGCAGCCGATGGTCAACCTGATCTCGCCGCGCCAGATCATGAACGGCTCCTTCGACCGCTTCGATCTGGTCAACACCTATGGCGCCTTCGGCACCGTGAACGAGAAGCGCTACGAGGTCGTGCTCGAGGGGACCGCGGACCGGGTCCTCGGGCCGCAGACGCGATGGCGCGCCTGGGAGCTTCCGTGCAAACCGGGCGACCCCGGGCGCATGCCGTGCATCGCCGCGCCCTACCAGCCGCGGCTCGACTGGCAGATGTGGTTCGCCGCCCTGTCGGACTACGCGCAGGAGCCCTGGATCGTGCACCTGACGTGGAAGCTGCTCGAGGGCGACCGGACCGTCCAGCCGCTCTTCGCGAACGATCCTTTCCCCCACGCGCCGCCGCGATGGGTGCGCGCGTCGTTCTATAGCTACCGCTTCACGCGCTTCGGCGACGGCTCCCGCGCGTGGTGGACGCGCACGCGGATCGGCGACTACCTCACGCCGGTGCGCAAGGACGACCCGCGGCTGCACGCGTTCTTGCGCGCCTACGGTTGGAAGTGAAGTGCGATATCCTTTCGGCTCGTGTACCGCCGGAGAGGACACCACATGACCCATGAGCGCCGCGTCCGCCTTGCCCTCGCTGCTTCGCTCGGCGTGGCGTCGCTGCTCATCGCCCCGGCTGCCCGCGCGCAGCAGATCTCGATCGACACGTCCGCCGGGGGAAGCCAGCAGACCATCGACGGCTTCGGGACGTGCCTGGCGGGCACCGAGGGGCAACAGTCGTGGTTTCAGCAGATGTACTTCGACGACCTGCGCGCCTCGATCCTGCGCGTCGACATCACGCCCCACTTCGCTTCGCCCTACTCGGACAATCTCTACGTCTGCCCCTGGTACGGCGGCAGCATCACCTTCCCCGGTCCGGACGGGAACAACGTGCGGACCTACACCGGGCCCTCGGACTACAGCCGCTCCTTCGCCGGCCAGAGCGCGCCCATCGCCGTGATGGGCCCCGACATCGACCAGAACGTCACGCTCTTCGACTACACCACCGACACGCCCCAGACCCAGGGCATGATGGCCGCCCTCGGCACGTCGAAGAAGGCCGAGCTCGGGGACTTCAAGCTCTACGGGACCATGTGGTCCCCCGAGCCCTGGGTCAAAGTCAGCACCGGCCACATGATCAATGGGCAAAGTGGCAACCTCCCCGCGAACGGCACGGCCTGGCCCTTCATCTGGGGAGGCAACTTCTCGGGCGGCAAGCTCGATGTCTCGGGGACGCCCCTCGCCGTGTTCGACGACTCGTCCCTGGGCGGCACGGGACCGACGAGCGCCCTCACCCAGTTCGCGCGCGCCCGGCCGCCTACCTGCGCGGCTTTCAGAACACGTTCGGCGTGCAGTTCTACGCGGTCAGCATCCAGAACGAGCTGACTTCGAGGAGTTCTACAACAGCTGCCATTACCAGCTCTCGTCGGAGTACATCGCGGCGCTCAAGGCCGTGCGCGCCGAGCTCGACACGTACCCGGACCTGGCCGGCATCCGCCTCATCGGGCCCGAGGACGTGATGGGCGGCGACGCCGTATAGCATCTGGCAGTACGGGGGCGGCACCATCGCGACGCACAAGAACCTCAAGTTCCTGCAGGACATCGCGGCCGATCCGGACCGCCGCGACGCCCTCGACTGCTTCTGCATCCACGGCTATGCCAACGACGGCGTCACCGCCAGCCGGGGCCACCCCGCACGCGTGGGATTGGTGGGCTGAACGGCTGGACCACCAGCCCGGCGGCGGGAATTCCGCGAACTGTCGCCGGCTACGTCCTACGGCAAGAAGTCGTGGATGACCGAGACCTCCGGGGAATCCGCAGCCTGGCTGCTCGCCTTCCAGGGCTTCCCGAGCAACGGCGCCTTCAGTATCGCCATGAAGATCCACCAGGCGCTGACCGCAGGACAGCAGAGTGCGTGGCTTACTGGCAGTTCACCGACGGCCACGACGTCGGCCGCGAGACGCTCACCGACGCCACGATGAAGGAGGGCTCGCCGAAGTACATCGCCGTGAAGCACTTCTTCTCCGCCATCCGTCCGGGCGCGGTGCGGGTGACGGCCGACGTCTCGGGGACCGGCGCATCGACGCTCCTCGCGAGCGCCTACGTCCACGATGCGGACGGCACGCTGACCATCGTGCTCGTCAACACGAGCGCGAGCACCGTCTCGCCCACGATTGACGTCCCTTCCATGCCGGCCGGCATCACGTCGTTCGACGCCTGGACCTCGAGCGACGGCAGCTACTGGCAGCCCTCGAGCCTCGACGCGACGGGCGGGCAAGTGACGGTCCCGACGCCCGGCTACGGCGTCGTGACGCTCGTCGGTCACGGGGCGGCGATGGCGGGGGACGCCGGGGCGGGCGTCGACGGCGGCGGGTCGGGGAGCGACGGCGGCGCGGGCAACGAGGGCGGGGTAGCCCTCGACGGCAGCGCGGCGTCGGCGGATGGCGGAGGGGTGGCGCACACCGACGCAGGCGGGTGCGGGTGCCGCGTGGGGGCAGCCCCCGAGCCGGCCTTCGGCGTCGGGCTCTGGGCCGGTGTCTTCATGATGGTGGTCTGGCGTCGCCGGCGCCGTGCGAGGCGTGCCCCCCGATCGTGACGCCGCCCCGGGCTCCTTCGCCTGCGGCTGCGGTCCAGGTCTCGGTCCGACCCGGCCCCGAGGCGAAGAACAAAGGTTAAGCGATTGCTTGACTGTCTTCGCCAAGGCGCGAGCGACCGTCACCCATCCGATCCTGGCGACCGCGCGCTGGCGCGCGCGTGTGGGCCGGCGCTATCGTCGCGGGGCGTGCCCCTCGAGCCTCCCCGCGACCTGACCATCCCCGAAGCGGGATCCACCACGGCACGGCGCGTGTTGTCCGCCGCGATCCGGCGCCTGCTCGGCGACCTCCGTGCGCTTCGCCTGCCTGTGGGCGTGTCGCCTGCGGCGGCGCGTGGCTGGCGGGTGCTCCGCGAGGTGGTGGCCGATCTGTTGCGACGCGATGCGGGCGCGGTGGCGAGCGTGCTTCGCCGGCCGACCGTCGGTGCGCCGCTCCGGTGCCTGCGCGACGGGAGCGGCGGCGAGGCCGATGGGCTCGTGCGCGAGCTGGTCGGGCAGGCGTTCTTCGAGCTCGCCCTCGGCGGTGCGCTCGGGCGCGAGGTCGTCCTCGAGGCGCCGCCGCCGCGGCTCATCTCGCTGGCGACCGGGCGCGTGATCGACGTGCCTCCCTCGTCTCGCGTGGCCCTCGGTCCCGGTGTACGCGTTGCGGTCGGTGAGCGCGCGATCGACTTGGCGGATGCGTCGCGGATGCGCCGCCTTCACCCGATTGCCGACGACGCCCTGCTGGCCTGCGTCGACAACAACCCCCTCGCGATGTTCGAGGCGCACCCGGACAAGGGCGGCAACGCGATCGATCTCGGCGGTCGGCCGGTAGAGGACTGGACGAGTGCGCTGCGCGACGCCTTCGACCGCGTCGGCGCGCACATGCCCGAGCTGCGCGGTGAGGCCGCGCTGGTTCTGCAGGCGGTCGTGCCGGTCGGGTGGGACGCCGAGCGGCACCTGTCGGCCTCCTATCGGGAAGCGATCGGCACGGTCTACTTGTCGCTGCACCCCGAGCCCATGACCATGACCGAGGCCCTCGTCCACGAGCTCTCCCACAACAAGCTCAACGCGCTCTTCGAGCTCGACCCCGTCGTCGAGAACGAGCCGGACGAGCGCTACCGCTCGCCCGTGCGTCCCGATCCGCGCCCTCTGCACGGCGTGCTGCTCGCCGTGCACGCCTTCTTGCCCATCGCGCGCCTCTACGAAGCCATGCGCGCGGCGGGCGATCCCCTCGCGCGCACGCCGGCCTTCGCGCGCCGCTTCGCGCAGATCATCGAGACCAACCACGAAGGCGCGGAGCTGGTCCTCGCCCACGCGCGCCCAACGCCCGTCGGTCGCGGGCTGCTGGACGAGATCGAACGATGGGATGCGCACTTCCAGGGCGAAGCCTGACAGGCGCGCCGATCCGACAGAGGGCCTTTTCGTGACAGGGTGGCAACAGCGCGGAGGTGGCGTGTGATCGGTGGGCTCATCGGTGTAGTGCATCTCGGGGCGATGCCGGGGGACCCGCGACATGGGTCGGACGACGGCGGGTTCGACGGCGTGATGGAGGCCGCTCTAAGGGACGCGGACGCCCTCGCCGCCGGCGGAGTCGACGGGATGATCGTCGAGAACTTCGGCTCGGCGCCCTTTGCCAAGGGCGACGCGAGTGATCGGCTGCCGCCCCACCAGGTGGCGGCCCTCGCCCTCATCGCGGCCGAGTGCAAGCGGCGCGTGTCGCTCCCGGTCGGCGTCAACTGCCTGCGCAACGACGGGATGGCGGCGATCGGCATCGCAGCGGCCGCGGGCCTCGACTTCGTGCGCGTCAATGTTCACGTCGGCGCCTACGTCACCGACCAGGGGGTCATCGAAGGCGAAGCCCATCGCACCCTGCGTTACCGCCGCGCCCTCGGCGCCGACCGCGTCGCGATCCTCGCCGACGTCCTCGTCAAGCACGCCGCTCCCCTCGCGCTCCTCTCCCCCGAGCAGGCCGTCCACGACGCCTTCGACCGTGGCCTGGCCGACGGGGTGATCGTGACCGGCACCGCGACGGGCGCGCCGGTCGACCGTGCGGTCCTCGAGCGGGTGCGGAACGCGGCGGGCAAGCGTCCCGTCTTCCTCGGCTCCGGTCTCGACCCGGACCGGGCCCCGGTGCTCGCGCCCCTGTGCGACGGAGCCATCGTCGGCACGTGGATCAAGCGGGGCGGCGATGTTCGCGCACCGGTGGATGAGGCGCGCGTGCGAACGCTCGTCGAGGCCTGCGAAGGCCGGCTCCGCCCCACGCCGTCCTTGCGCTGACGAGGGCGCCGGAGCGCGGGGAGCGCGGGGAGCGCGGACCCTTGCGCGCCCGTGATTGGTGCCCACGTACTCGGATGAGGAACATCTCCCTATGTCCACCATCGAAGTCGACAGCCCCCGACGGCCCTCCAAGTGGGGGGGCAGCCTCGTCATGGTCGCGCTGCTCGTCGCGATGGGGATCCTGATCTACGACGCGTTGGCGAAGCGCCCGCGCCCGGACCACATGGGGACGATGATGCCGCGGTCGAGTCAGCCGACCCAACCTGCACCGCCGCCGCCGTCCCCCGCACAAGGGGCGCCGTCCAACCCGTAGCAGCTCTCGCCGATTGCGGTGAGCTCGGCGAGCCGCCAGGCGGTCCACGCGACACGGGGATGGACGGCCTGCGGACAGCGAACCCGCGGACGGGCTGTTCAGATAGCGTGACGCATGAGACGCCGAGCGCACGCCTGCCGGGCTCTTTGGGGGCGGGCGACGATGACGTCGCTGAGTCCTTGCGAAGCTCCGTTGCACGGTCGCGTGTGCCGAGTCGCGGCGATGTGTTTAAGGTTTGATTTTGTTGTCTGATACGGCTTGACGAGATCTGCAAGTGTGGCATGTTTTGCTTTTCCTGGGAGGGGGACGGCATGCCGACGGATGGTTCTCTGCGGACTCTCGACGACGGCCTGCTGATGCGAAGATTCGGCGAGCTCGTGCGACGCGACCACGCGCGGACCGCCGAGATCGTGAGAGCCATCGAGGAGGTCGACCGCCGCCAGCTGTGGGCGAGGCTCGGCCATCCGTCGATGTTCGACCTGTGCGTCCGGCGCTTCCACATGTCCGAGTCGATCGCGGCCAAGCGCATCCGCGCCGCTCGAACGGCGCGGCGACTGCCCGTGGTCCTCGACATGTTGGCGCGCAGCGACATTCACCTGAGCGGCCTACATCGCCTCGCCAAACACCTCACCGAAGACAACCACCGTGAAGTCCTCGCCGAGGCCCGCCACAAGACCCTGCGCGAGATCGACCTGATCGTCGCGCGCGTCGCCCCGCAGCCCGACGCCCCGTCGCGCCTCCGCGCGCTATCCGAGCCGACCAGTCCCGACCAGCTCTCACAGGCTGCACGCCCACCTGCAGCGACGCCCCGCGAGCCGCCGGCAAGTTTTGAGAAATTCTCACAAGCCGTGCCGACGGCCGCCGAACCGACGCCAAATTCCGAGCAATTTTCACAGGCCGCGCGGCCTGTAGAAGTGTCGGCGCCGCCGCGGGCGCCCGATCCCGTTCCGCTATCGCCGCGCCGGTACAAGCTCCAGGTCACGATCGGTCAGGAGGCGCGCGACGCGCTCGCCGAGCTGACAGACCTGCTCGCCCACCAGATCCCCGACGGCGATCCCGCCGCCATCGTCGAGCGCGCGTTGCACGCGTTGGTCGAGCAAAGCCGCAAGAAGAAGACAGCGCAGACCGACCGCCCGCGCACCACGTCCCTCCACCCCTCGCGCCGCTCCCGCGCGATCCCCGCCGCCATCCGCCGCGCCGTCTACGCCCGCGACGGCGGCCGCTGCGCCTTCATCGGCGAAGACGGCCACCGCTGCAACGAAACCCGCGCCCTCGAATACGCCCACCTCGAGCCCTGGGCCAAAGGCGGCGAGCACAGCGTCGAAAACCTCTCCCTCCGCTGCCGCGCCCACAACGCCTACGAAGCCCAGCGCGACTACGGTGAGCTGTTCATGCAGCGCAAACGCCCACCCACGGCCCGCGAACCGCGGGCCGCGTACGCCGCAAGGGGCGCGTCGGCGACCGAGGCACCGTCTGTCGCTGAGGAGTCCCTCGCGCTCACCGACCATGTCGTGCCGGGCGCATCCCCGATGCCCTTGCCAGCCAGGGTGTACGTGAGCTTACGAGCCTGCGGCGGTGCCCTTCCGGCTCGGGATTTCGCCTTGCGCGGAAGAAGCGGCTGCCCCGGCTGGGAGGACGCGAGTGAGGCGCTGTCGGTCGCGCATTGGCGGGTTTCCTGACGACATCCCTTCTTCACCATTGGCTCGAGCCGGCCGATGGCGACCGGGTGCTGCTGCAGACCAAGAAGTGGTGAGCGGCAAGCGCGTGAACGGGGAAGCTGGCGGACGAAGAAGGCCGAGCAGAGGTCATGACATGCAAGCCGGTACCGGGCTGCATCCAGAACCCAAGGTGGCTTCGATCGGTGTACTCAAAGCGGCACCGGGTTCGGGGACAGGGGCAGCCTGCTCTCGCCCATGAGGTAGGTGTCGATGGCGTGGGCGCATTGGCGGCCTTCCCAGATCGCCCACACCACCAGCGATGCGCCGCGCGTGGCGTCGCCGCAGGCGAAGACGCCCCGCTCCGTCGTGCCGAAGTGGCCGTCGACGGCGAAGCGGCCGCCTCCGGTGGCGAGGCCGAGGGCCTGCTCGGGGCCTTCGAAGCCGATCGCCAGAAGCACCAGGTCGGCGTCGACCGTGAAGTCGCTGTCCGGGACTTCGCGCATTTCGAGGCGCCCGTCGTCGCTCGGTTCCCATTGCACGCGCACACAACGCATCCGCCGCACGTGGCCTTGCCCGTCGCCTTCGAAGCCCTTGGCGACCACGCTCCATTCACGTGTGCCGCCCTCTTCGTGGGCGCTCGTCTCGCGGAGGATCATCGGCCACCAGGGCCAGGGCATGTCCGCGGTGCGCGCGCCCGGCGGCGCCGGCTTGTAGTGGAAGTGGTGCACCGATGCGGCGCCTTGGCGGTGGGCCGTGCCGAGGCAGTCGGCGCCGGTGTCGCCCCCGCCCAGGATCACGACGCGCTTGCCGGCCGCCACGATCCGCTCCTCGCGCGGGATGGAATCACCCGCCACGACGCGGTTCTGCTGCGTCAGGTAGGGAAGGGCGAAGTGGATGCCGGTGAGGGCGCGACCCGGGACACGTAGGTCGCGGGGCTTCTGGGCGCCTGTTGCGAGACACACGGCGTGGTGCTTCGCGCGCAGGGCTTCGAGCGTCACATTGACGCCGACGTTCACGCCGGTCTCGAACAGCACGCCTTCTTCGCGCAGTTGTGCGATGCGCGCGTCGATCACGTGCTTGTCGAGCTTGAAGTCGGGGATTCCGTAGCGCACGAGGCCGCCGATGCGGTCTTCCCGCTCGAAGACGGTCACCCCGTGCCCGGCCCGCGCGAGCTGCTGGGCCGCGGCGAGGCCCGCCGGCCCGGAGCCGACGACGGCGACGCGCTTGCCCGTCATGCGGCGCGCGTGAACGGGCTCGACCCACCCCTCGCGCCACGCGCGGTCGGCGATCTGCTTCTCGATGTGCTCGATGGTGACCGGGTCGTCGTTCACGTTCAGCACGCACGCTTCCTCGCACGGCGCCGGGCAGATGCGGCCGGTGATCTCGGGGAAGTTGTTCGTCGCGTGGAGCCGCTCGCTCGCCTCGCGCCACTCGTCCCGGTAGACGAGGTCGTTCCAGTCGGGGATCTGGTTGCCGAGCGGGCAGCCCTGGTGACAGAAGGGGATGCCGCAGTCCATGCAGCGCGAGGCCTGATCGCGCACCGCCGCTATCGGCAGGTCGCCCTCCACCTCGCGGTAGTCGTGGACGCGCTCTACCACGGGGCGCTTCGGCGCCCCCCTCCTGCGGATCTGCACGAAGCCGTGGGGGTCGCCCATCACACCCCCACGAGGCGTGGTCTGCGTGCGCTCTCGCTTGCGCCCAGCGCCCGCCGGTAGTCGCGCGGCACGACTTTCACGAAGCGCGGGGCGTAGTGCGCGAGGCCGCTCAGGATCTGCCAGGCCCGCGCGCTCTCGGTCGCTTCGAGGTGCTGCGCGATCAGCGCCCGCACCGTCGCGAGGTCCGCCTCGTCGAGCGGCACAAGGTCCACCATCGATCGGTTGACGCGCGCGCCGAAGGCCCCGTCCTGGTCGAGCACGTAGGCGAAGCCGCCGCTCATCCCGGCCGCGAAGTTGCGCCCCGTTCGCCCGAGCACCACGACCGTGCCGCGCGTCATGTACTCGCAGCCGTGGTCGCCGACGCCCTCGACCACCGCCGTCGCGCCGCTGTTGCGCACCGCGAAGCGCTCGCCGGCGATCCCGCGCACGTACAGCTCGCCTCCGGTCGCGCCGTAGAGCGCCACGTTGCCGACGATCACGTTGTCCTCGGCACGGTAGGTCGTGCCGGGCGCCGGGCGCACGGCGATGCGGCCGCCGCTCATGCCCTTGCCCACCGCGTCGTTCGCCTCGCCCTCGAGCACCAGGTCCACGCCGGGCGCGAGGAATGCGCCGAAGCTCTGGCCCGCCGAGCCCGTGAAGCGCACGCGCACCGTCTCCGCGGGCAGCCCCCCGCCGCCCCACCGCCGCACGATCGCCGACGAGAGGCGGGTGCCCACGGTGCGGTCCGTGTTGTGGATCGGCAGCGAGAGCTCGACCGGTGCGCCCCCCTCGATGGCTGGCCGCGCCGCTTCGAGGAGCCGTGCCGACAGGGCGCCGGCACGATGACCCCGAGGGCCCTCGGCCACGCAGCGTCGCGCCGTCGTCTCGGGTGCGGCGGGCACGTGCAAAAGCGCGCTCAGGTCCACCTTGCGCGCCTTGCCCTCCCGCGCCTCGGGCGCCTTCGGGCGCAGCCGATCGACGCGCCCGATCATCGCGTCCATCGTGCGGAAGCCGAGCTCGGCCATGATCTCGCGCACCTGCTCGGCGATGAAGATCATGAAGTTCATCACGTGCTCGGGCTGGCCGCGGAAGCGCGCGCGGAGGGCGGGGTCCTGGGTCGCCACGCCGACCGGGCAGGTGTCGAGGTGGCAGGCGCGCATGAGCACGCAGCCGCTCGCAACCAGCGCCGCCGTACCGAACGCGAACTCCTCGGCACCGAGGAGGGCCGCCACCACCACGTCGCGCCCCGTCTTGAGCTGCCCGTCGACCTCGAGGCGCACGCGCCCGCGCAGGTCGTTCGCGATGAGCACCTGCTGCGCCTCGGCGAGGCCCATCTCCCAGGGCACACCCGCGTGCTTGATCGAGCTGAGCGGCGAGGCGCCCGTCCCGCCCGAGTGACCGCTCACCAGGATCGTGTCGGCGCCCGCCTTCGCCACGCCCGCGGCGACCGTGCCGACGCCCACCTCGCTCACGAGCTTGACCGAGATGCGCGCCCGGTCGTTGGCCGCGCGCAGGTCGCTGATGAGCTGGGCCAGGTCTTCGATCGAGTAGATGTCGTGGTGCGGCGGCGGCGAGATGAGCGGCACGCCCGGCGTCGCGTGGCGCACGCGCGCGATGGCTGCGTCGACCTTGTGCCCCGGGAGCTGGCCGCCCTCGCCCGGCTTGGCGCCCTGGGCGATCTTGATCTGCAGCTCGTCGGCCTCGGTCAGGTACTCGATGGTGACGCCGAAGCGCCCCGAGGCGACCTGCTTGATCGCGCTCCTTCGCGAGTCGCCCCGCGCGTCGGGCCGATAGCGTGCCGGGTCCTCGCCGCCCTCGCCGCTGTTGGAGCGCGCGCCGAGGCGGTTCATGGCGACAGCCAGCGTCTCGTGCGCTTCCTTCGACAGGGAGCCGAAGCTCATGGCGCCGGTCTTGAAGCGCTGCACGATCGCGCCCACCGGCTCGACCTCCTCGAGGGGCACGGGCGTGCCCGGCACGAGATCGAGCAGGCCGCGCAGCGTGCGGGCCCGCGCCGACTGCTCGTTCACGTGGCGCGCGTACCTGTCGAAGACGGCACGGTTGCCGGAGCGCACCGCGTGCTGGAGCAGACCGACCACGTGCGGGTCGTACTGATGCGCCTCACCGTCGCGACGCCATGTGTAGCGGCCGCCGGTCGCGAGCCCGACCGTCTCGGGCGCGAAGGCCTCGCGGTGCCGGGCCAGGGTCTCTTCGGCGATGTCCTCGAGGTCGAGCCCCGACAGGCGCGAAGGCGTGCCCGGGAAGAACGCGTCGATCACCTCGGGCCCGAGGCCCAGGGCCTCGAAGATCTGAGCGCCGCGGTACCCCCCGCCGCACCCTGCGCCTGCCGCCAACAGCAGCACCGCGCACATGCAGTAAAATATGTTACGCATTTTTTCCACATCCTCCCCCATTACAGCGATATAACGTAACAGGTGCTCACTATAGCAAAGAAACTTCACATTTACAACAATATTTTTAGATGATGGTCTTTTATTGTATTATTCTAGTATGATATTAGCATGCACCTCATTGTCGACGGTTAAGACGTCATCAGACAATCACCCCGTTTGCAGATCCTGGATGCCATGGACCTCCAGACCGGCCGGGAAGCCTTGCTGGAACTGCTGGCCCATTATCGCCGCCGGTCCCGTCACCAATTTCCGTGGTGTTTGACGGCTGGCAGCACGGCGGTCTTCATGAGGGCCGGGAACGGCATCAGGGAA